>CAWJZR010000024.1:0-257683 GCA_963847435.1 uncultured Alphaproteobacteria bacterium
CCTCGATAGGCTCCCCGCGAACGTGGACGGCCGGCCTAACCCGCTGGCCTTTTTGGGTGTCCAATCCGCGACGGCGGTTCGCAACGTCATTGACCTGCCGGAGACGTGGGACCGTTATCTCGAAACGTGCTCGCGGAAGTTCCGCAAGAATCTAAGCAGAAGACCCGCGCGATCACCGAGCAAGATGGAGCCGCGTTGAGAATTGTCGCCGAGCCTGGCGAGGCGCTGACCGTGCAGGGGCAACTCGACACGTTCCAACGCAACCGGCTGGCGGGGATGGGCAGACGTTTCAAACTGGACCGGGCGCCGTTCCCAGACTTCTACCGCAGGGCCATCCTGCAGGGGCTCGCAGACAGCTCGATTCACGTGTGGGTGCTCGAGGCCCGGGGCGAGCTTATTGCCGCCGCCCTGATGATGGTTCATCGCGGGACGGGCACCATGGTGCGGCTTTCGCACGCGGGCGGCGAATGGGACAGGCGCTGCCGAGCGTGGTGCTGGCCGCGGCTGCGATCAAATGGCTCATTGAGCACGGAAACAAGCGTTTCGACTTCGGCGCCGGGCAATATGCCTACAAGCAGCGCTTCGGGTGCGATCTCGTTCCGCTGCACGTTCTCCAGCAGACGTGCAGTTTGAGGGGCCGCGCCGTGGCATCGGCCATAGCTGCCACTGACAGGTTGCGCGCCTCGCCGTTCGGCTCCTCCCTGGGCCTGCAGTTCTTCCTCGTCGCGGCACTCGGGGATGACGGTGGGGGTTGAACCGCAAATCCGCAATGCGCATTGACCAAGCAGCGTTTTGCCGGAACCGGCCGTGGGCGCATCGAAGCTGAAGGCAGGGGCGTGCGGCAAGCTGTGTCGGACGATCCCGGTCAGAAGACAGGCGAGCATGACGCCTCGGTCCTCCTTGGTCTCAAAAGGGAACTCGGCAAAAGGCGTCCATAACGCCTCAAAGGCTGCCTCCAGGTCGCCTCGGGTGGGGCACTCGGGAATGTGGGACCAACCGCCGCCGCGCAACAGCAGCCCGGTCGCTTCATCGAATCTCGGCGATGATCCCGTCAATCTCTTCCCAGTTGCGAGGCTCCTGGCCCTGGCGCGGATCGCAGTCGAGCATGAGGATGCCGGGCTGACCTTGCCGGAAGGAAAAGTGATCCCGGTCGCGCGCAATACCGGACGTGCATCGAGGGGCCGGGCAGCAGCGGATGTGGCGCGGTTTTCCCGGAGGACGTGCGCTGCAGGGGCAGGGCCCATGATGGCTGTCAGCGCGGCTGTTTGATCTTCTGGAAGGAGAGTTGGCTTCGCCCAACCGAAAGCATTGGACAGGCGCGAGCCGGCTGCACTTCCGCGAGCGCAGAGCCCTTCCCTAGCCCGTAAAGCAAGGGGACCGCTACTACTGCCAATCGACGGAGCTGGAGCGAGCCATTCGTCTCGGCCCGCAGGACGCTGGTGGGCGCACTCTCGGCTTCTCGTCGGCGACCTCCGCCACAAAGAGATTGGCGCCAATGCGCTTCGCCTGGATGGTTGGCTTGGTTGCTGGTGCACAAGGTGAAGTGGGCGCTCGGCTTCGGTTCCCTCGGCCAGTTGAGGGGAGCGGGAACCGAACGCTCGAAAGGCGACCTCGGGCTGAAACCCGGCGACGTAGTGGAGGTGCGCCCGGCCGAGGGGATCGCCGCGACGCTCGACCGCTACGGCAAGAACAACGGACTGACGTTCGATCCGGAGATGGGTTTCTACAGGGGCCTTTCGAGGCGAGCAGACGCTAGAACGCATCATCCTGGAGATGACCGGCAAAATGCGGACGCTGACCAAACGGTCACGCTGAAGGGCGTGACGTGCCAGGGCATGTGCGCGAAGAACTCCCCCGCTCCAACCCCATCTACTGGCGCGAGATCTGGCTGCGCAAAATCCCTGCGACCGCCACTAGCTCTCCAGAGGCCCCGACCACCCCGTCGTCAGTTCCGGTCACCGAGGCCGGCGAACGAGCAGGAGCAAATCGATCAGTCGCTGGACTTGATTTTCAGGTGACTAGGACGGCGGGAAGTTTGTTCCCTGCGCCCATGGAATGGTTCATTCCGCCGTGATGTCGCACTCGTCAGCACTTGCTAGTGCCACCTATTCTCAGCGCAATAAGAAGTTCGCGCAGTTCGATGATGCCGTGTTCGTTGCTTTCAGGGCGCCCGACGCGACACTCGCTTCGATTGAGGCTGACGGCAGCCTCAGCGCCAGTGAAAAACACGAGTTCAAGTCGGAGGCTAGGGCGCACTGGAAGATTACTACGGCAAGCCCGTGGCCCCACCTGGTTCGACGCCGCGTTTCTCGAGCAGATCGGCGGGTGTGCCGATGGTCAAGGCCTTTCCGGTAACCGCCTCATCTGTAATGAATTCGGCGTTAACCGGGATCGACCCGACCGACCGCACAGTCTCGACCAGCGCTTTGACCATGAAGCGCGGCGCCAGGATGAGATAGCGTCGCCACAACCGCCGTGGCTCCGAGAGCAGGCGGTGCAGCCATTCGAGGCCGTTAGCGCGCATCCAAACCGGGGCCCGCTTGATGCGCCCAACATGAAAATCGAATGCGGCGCCGATGCCGACCATCACCACGCCCGGGAGCTTAGCGCGGTTATTGATCATCCATTGTTCCTGCTTGGGACAGCCGAGACCGACCCAGACGATATCCGCTCTCGACTGTCTTATCCGGGCAAGGGCCACCTCGTTTTCGGCATAACTCAAGGGACGGAATGGCGGGCAGTCGGCGCCGGCGATGACGAGTCCGGGGTGCTTCTCGGCGAGTGTCACGGAGAGCTTATCCGCCACGCCCGGGGCGCCGCCGTAAAAGTAATGGCGCCATCCCTCTTTCACAGAACGCTGGCACACCGAAGACAAGAAATCCGGACCGCATACCCTGTGTATGTTCGTTTCTCCGCGCAGCCGGCCGAACCAGACGATCGGCATTCCATCGGGCAGCACCAGGGCAGCGGTCACCAGTGCCTCGTGATGGCTTTGATCGTCTTGCGCCCGCATTATACTGTGTACATCGCAGGCGCAAATAAAGGCGGTTTTTTCTCCCTCGTATCCATACGGCGACTGCTTCAACCGCCTGGCCGCTGTCGAGAATCCCGATCGGCACACCAAGAATGAAGACCTTTGGAATGCAAAAATTTGGGTCCGTCATTACTCTTACCAAAAATCTGAGCCAACAAATCCGGACGCAATGCCAAATCGCCGCACCTCAGTCGCAGCACCAACCCCAGTCCTAGCACGGGGTTCTCCGGGACTGTTTTTGAGGATGCCGCTTTTCGCGCGCACTAGCGGAACCCCAGCCCCCCGGAACCGGTTCCAATGTTTTTTAGGGGATTGCGCCCAAGCCGGTGAATGCGCGGTTTCAAGGAGTTAACCGCGCAACCAAGTACAAAATAAGCCCGCGAAGCTGTCGCCGATGCCAGAGGTTACTAATGCGTCGGGAAGGTTGCCTGACGCATTACGAAAGATCCCACGACACCGGACGGCTTTTTTCAGTGACGGGACGGAGGCGACGAACAATTCTCCGGACGACCTGCACCCCGGTCGCCTAATAAAGGATGCGATCTCGCGCACCTAGGAGAGCGTAGCCGCAAAATAAAACTGGAACCGTTCGGCGGTCTCAGGGTTGCCCTCACCATAAGAGAAAAGCGACAGCCATCCACACAGCTGCACAGAAGCTGACAATCATCAACAGCGCGCGCCGTCGACGCGCTTGAAGCGACGTTATTGGTGAAGCATTAGCGCTAGCCTCTGCTTGAGGCGCACCGCGGGGACTGAGCATCAATTGCGTGCCTCGGATGATTTCGAAAAAGTTTATCCTATAGCAGACTGACGCGACGGGAATGGGCGCACGCGCGGGACTTCGTCGAAGGCATGTCGTGATGCTGCAGCAGGACCAGCCCGACGATTATGTGCTGGCAACCGGCGAGATGCACTCTGTGCGCGAGTTCGTAGAGCGCGCCTTCGCTCACGTCGGTCGACCAGTCGCTTGGCGCGGCCAAGGCGTCGATGAGGTGGGCTACGACATCGAAACGGGATCGCCAAGGGTATGCATCGATCCGCGCTACTTCCGTCCCACCGAAGTGGAGCAATTGCTGGGCGATGCCTCTCGTAAGGAAGTCGATCTAGTGCGCCAAGAGGCGGTTGAGCGCTGGATGCGGGAAGCGCGGCCCGACGGGGTCTTTCTGGCGGCGGACAAGGTGGGAGGCATCTGGTTAACAACTCGCAGCCGGCCGAATTCCTTCGACAACCTGATGATCGAGGCGAACATCATCCATTCCGCCTTCGAGACCAAGGTCACGAAGCTGGTCTTCCTCGGATCGTCCTGTATCTATCCCAGACGAGCTTCGCGCTGGGCAGGGCTTAATCCACGCGCTGCACCCGACAATCGGAGGGAAAATGCAAATGTCAGCTTCATCACATCCATCAGTCACCATCATCGGCGCAGGGCCCTATGGGATCTCCATCGCGGCACATTTGCGAGCCCTTGGCGTCAATTATCGTATATTCGGAAGGCCAATGAACACGTGGCGCTATAAGATGCACAGAGCGATGCACCTGAAGTCGGAAGGCAGCGGGTCCAACCTCTTTGATGCTTCCCGTCAGTACACTCTAAAGCATTATTGCGCAGAAGCTGGCCGAAGAGTATGCGGACTATGGCTTGCCGGTATCGCGCGAGCTTTTCACGGCGTATGCGCTAAGTTTTCAAAGGAAACTGGTCCCCGAACGTTGAGGATCAAGTCGTTACCGCTGTCAAGCGGGCGCGCGATATGTTTGAAGTGAGCGTGACAGACGAAACCTTTTACTCAAGTTCGTCATCGTGGCGACTGGGATGGATTATATGGCGCGGACCCCCTCCGTTATCGCTTCTTTGCCCTCAGATCTTTGGTCTCATTGTTCGGACTATACAGAACTCACTAGTTTCTCTGGGAAGAATGTCACAGTGATCGGCGGTGGGCAGTCCGCATTGGAAGCAGCCGCGCTGCTCCATCAAAGCGGCGCGGAGGTTCGTCTCCTCGTTCGAGACTCCGATACCCTGGAATCCAACACCAAGCTCCAGCCGGCGCACGCTGTACCAGCGTGCACGCCGCCCGAGGACGCCTTTAGGGGACAGCCTTCAATTGTGGTTCTACTGCAATGCTCCCAATCTTTTCCGCCTGCTTCCCCAAAGCACGCGCCTGTGGAAGGTAAGTACCGTGCTTGGCCCGGCAGGAGCATGGTGGCTTAAAAATCAGCTTGTTGGCTGCGTGCCGATCCTCACGGGCTGTCGTGTCCTGCAAGCCGAGGCGCGCAGTAGCCGTGTGGTGCTGCGGGTTGATCCAGCCGGCACGGGAACTTGCGAATTTCAAACGGATCACGTTATCGCAGCGACGGGATATCAATTTGATTTTGACCGCTTACCATTCCTTGACAAGCGCATTAAATTGCGCCTGCGGCACGCGAATAAAATTCCAGCGCTTACCGCCAATTTCGAATCGATCTGAGGCAGGATTATACTTTACGGGGCTAGCCAGCAGCAGTTCGTTTGGACCAGTCATGCGGTTTCTCGAGGGCGCCGGTTATACGTCGCAGCGACTGTCAAAGCATCTTGCCATCAGGTATGGGCGCGCTCGAGTCCCTCGCACCGCACGCGCATTCGAGTGTTAGAAGTAGTCAGGGGTTTGTCCGCCGTGTTAGACAGCCAAGAACTGAAGCCAACTCTTCCAGTACTTTTGTGCAAACTCGACCCATTACCGATTCACCACGGTTCTGTCGGCATTGCTAGAAGCCTCGGTAAATTGGGTGTGCCTATCTTCGCGGTAGTGGATGATCGCCTTACGCCGCTTGCACTTTCTCGCTATGTTAAAGGCGTGTTCGCTGCGCCTGGTCCCAATTCCGACCGATTGATCGAAGAGATGGCAACTATTGGAAAAAAGCTCGATGGATCCACCATTATCATTCCAATTGACGATAGGTCTGCTGTATTCGTTGCTGAGCACGCGAACACGTTACGAAATTGGTTTATCTTTCCTCGTGTTCCAAGTGGGCTTCCCCGACAGCTAGCAGACAAAGCGAGCCTTTATGCCTTCTGCAGGGCGAAGGGAGTACCATGTCCCGAGTATTTATGTTCGTCCTCGAGGAAAGCCAGAGGTGATTTCGTCAAGCGAGTTGGATTCCCGCTGGTCGTCAAAAGCGGGGAGCATGGTCGGCCCCTGAGAAATGGTTACACCACCGTCATCGTCGAGACGGCAAACCACCTGAGCGCACTTCTCGAAGGGGGCTCTTATGAGCACGGTAAAATCATCATCCAAGAGTACATCGATGGCGAACACTGGATCTTTCATGGTTACTGCAACCCTGAATCGGATCGTTTCATCGGGTTCACAGGGCGAAAGCTGCGTTCCTATCCTTCGCGTTGCGGTCCGACTACGTTGGGCGTGTCGATCAGGAACGAGGCGGTTATTGAACGGGCGAAAGCTCTCCTGCAAGTAACGGCCTATTCCGGTATCATGGACCTGGATTACCGCTTTGATCCGCGGGACGGCGAGCATAAGATCATTGATTTTAATCCCCGGGTGGGTGCCAACTTTCGCCTTTTTGAATCTATAGACGAAGTTGACGTCGTGCGTGCTTTATATTTAGATCTCACTGGCCAGCAAATCCACTGCGGTTCTGTGATCGAAGGCAAGAAACTGGTTGCAGAGCCATTTGATGCTGCGAGCGCTTTTGCTTCATGGCGCCGCGGCGAGCTAACATTGCGCGGTTGGCGGGCTTCGCTTGCGGGAAAGAAAAATCGGCGTGGTGGGATGCCTGCGATCCGCTTCCGGCGTTCGCTATGTCGCTGCGTCTTCCGTTGCGGGTTGCCGCAAGACGTTTCCTAAGGTGGCGGCGCGATCAGTTAATCCGAAAAAACCGAGGGGCCTACGACAGCAGCATCCCCGCAACCTTCGGCACGGACGAGCCATAGACGAACGCTCGTAAAAGCCGTCAAGGCTGGAACCAAAGGCGCTGCCTTCGTCGGGGATAGCGCGGGCTCCTCCTGGGCTCGTTGCTTGACTTCGTCTCGGATGCGGTCGCCGACCGGGCAACACCTCCCCCTGCTTGCAGACGTCGATGACTTTACGCGAGTGCCTCACCGGCGGCTGACACAGCGATCTCCGGTGCCGCCTCGTGTTCCTCGTATCCATACGGCGACTGCTTCAACCGCCTGGCCGCTGTCGAGAATCCCAATCGGCACACCAAGAATGAAGACCTTTGGAATGCAAAAATTTGGGTCAGTCATTACTCTTACCAAAAATCTGAGCCAACAAATCCGGACGCAATGCCAAATCGCCGCACCTCAGTCGCAGCACCAACCCCAGTCCTAGCACGGGGTTCTCCGGGACTGTTTTTGAGGATGCCGCTTTTCGCGCGCACTAGCGGAAGCCCAGCCCCCCGGAACCGGTTCCAATGTTTTTTAGGGGATTGCGCCCAAGCCGGTGAATGCGCGGTTTCAAGGAGTTAACCGCGCAACCAAGTACAAAATAAGCCCGCGAAGCTGTCGCCGATGCCAGAGGTTACTAATGCGTCGGGAAGGTTGCCTGACGCATTACGAAAGATCCCACGACACCGGACGGCTTTTTTCAGTGACGGGACGGAGGCGACGAACGATTCTCCGGACGACCTGCACCCCGGTCGCCTAATAAAGGATGCGATCTCGCGCACCTAGGAGAGCGTAGCCGCAAAATAAAACTGGAACCGTTCGGCGGTCTCAGGGTTGCCCTCACCATAAGAGAAAAGCGACAGCCATCCACACAGCTGCACAGAAGCTGACAATCATCAACAGCGCGCGCCGTCGACGCGCTTGAAGCGACGTTATTGGTGAAGCATTAGCGCTAGCCTCTGCTTGAGGCGCACCGCGGGGACTGAGCATCAATTGCGTGCCTCGGATGATTTCGAAAAAGTTTATCCTATAGCAGACTGACGCGACGGGAATACAAAAATGGAGTTCGGCTGATGAGGCTCGTATTTCCGGCCCCGTTGGAGCGCCCTCTCCGCGATGAGGGACCCGAAGATTCAAGCACTTCGGCGACTGTGCTGGCAGACTCTGACAGGGTCAGTCGCTCGGTCTTAAAACGAAGCATAGATATCGCCCTGTCCTTTCAGTTGCTTACCTTCCTCCTGCCGTTTTTTATCGTGATCGCTATTGCCATCAAGGTAAGCTCGCCAGGACCGGTATTCTTTCGTCAGGAGCGGTATGGCCGATTACGGCGTAAATTTTGGGTCGTCAAATTCCGCACAATGCGAGTTATGGAATCTGATGGCCCATTTGAGCAGGCCGCGCGCGACGACGACCGGGTGACCACGGTAGGGCGATGGCTCCGGCGGTCGAGCATGGACGAGTTACCACAATTGTTTAATGTCCTTTCCGGTAGCATGTCGTTGGTCGGGCCTCGACCCCACGCCGTTGCCATGGACGACTACTACGGACAACTCCTTCCAGGGCATGGCCTCCGTCATCTTGTTAAACCCGGGCTTACGGGTCTCGCGCAGGTATCAGGCTTTCGAGGGCCGACGCAGAGAATAGAGACTATGGCAGCACGTGTTGAACACGATATTGCATATATACGCGACTGGTCCATCACCGCAGATATCCGAATTCTTCTGCGGACGCCGATGGTCCTGTTCGGCCCCCAAGTGTTCTGAGGGCTGGGCAGTCTATGCTGAGAAGGTCGTCAACCGGCGCTGGGAGGTCTGAGGAGGGACACGTATTGGCGCTGACCCGCCTCAGGGGGCGAACGAGGTTAGGGTCCAACCCGCTATTGCGCTTCGACCGGCGATCTCTTCCTGACGCCGCGCCAAGAACGCGCTTCCTGACACACGAGGAGTATCGTCGGCTTCTTGCCATGTCGGACGAGCATCTGCGCCCGCTGCTCACGCTGGCAGTCGTCACAGGTATCCGGCTGGAGGAGCTGTTGAGCCTACGATGGGAACAGGTCGCTCTGGACCGTCGCGAGCTTCGCTGGCCTCACCAAATCGAAGCGCCCACGCGTAGTCCCGCTCTCGGTTCAAGCTGTCGCCATACTTGTAGCCAGTGGCCGAGGAAGTGCCGGATCGTATGTCTTCACCAATCCGGCTACTCGGGATCGGTATCGGAACATTCGTAAGTCATTCAAGACGGCATGTAGTCGGGCCGGGATACAAGACTTCCGCTGGCATGACCTTCGTCACACGTTCGCGTCGTGGGCTGTCCAATCCGGCACCGATCTCTATCCCTTGAGCCGGATACTAGGTCACTCGACTCTTCAGATGTCAGCGAATATGGGCATCTGGCTACCGAACAGCTCCACAAGGCCGTTCAGGCAGTGGCTACAAGCATGGCTACAAGCGCGTCAGATTCCGATGAGCCGCAGGCGAACCGATCACCCGAACCACAGCCCTGAGCGGCAGTAAGTGCTTGATTCTCATGCGTAAGACGCCGGGGGAGATCACTGGCGCTCCCTACGGGAGTCGAACCCGTCTTTTCAGATTGAAAATCTGACGTCCTAACCGATAGACGAAGGGACCGCGAAGCCACAGCGGTATAGGTAGGTTTGGCGCCGCTGGCAAGATGCATCGCACAATTGTCGTCTACACCAGCAGACAAGGTGTCGAACCGCGGCGCATGGGTTCCGTGGCACGGCCGCCTGACCGCGGTCAATCGACCCTATAGCGGCCCGGCCCATTGCGCCCTATGTGTTCGCCATCAATCGCTTAAGGGATTCGTTCGACATGGCGGAAACGGTCGTCAGATGCATCTGTGCCATCGGACAGTCAGGGCAGCTTGGGCTCAACGGTGTATTGCCATGGGAGGGCAATACAGGGCGGCCGTTTCAAGAAGATGTGGCCCGGTTCTTTGAAATCACCAAGGGCCATGTTCTGTTGGCGGGACCGCGAACGATTGCCTCGGTGCCGCAGTTCGCATTCGAGGATCGGACGATCGCGGTAATCCGCTCGGCGATGAAGCCCGATGACGTCCTTGCGGAGTACCGCGGTCGCGTGGTCTTCATTGGCGGGGGACCGCCCGTATGGGACGTCTATGCGCGTTATATTCAGCACTGGGATGTCACGCGGCTGCCGTACGACGGTCCCGCGGACCGCTGGTTCAACCCGGACTGGCTGGTGGCGAGTAATAGCAACGGCGCGAAAACTCCGTGATTTGAGCGGCCTTAACCAGCCCCACGGTTAGTCCCCGTATGTGACGCGGGCTCACCCGGCTCGGAGCCATGCCTTGGCACTGTCGATCCAGCCGGGTTGCTGCGGCACCGCAACTTCGAAGGGATCGGCATAGAACAGTGCGCCTGCTGATTCAGCCGCCTCACCGACAGCATCGACAAGCCGAGGCGAGCCCGCGGAGTAGACGATGTCGTCCGCAGCAAGCGGCGGGATGTTGTCGATGACGCTGCCCGCCGAGAAACCGTGAGAGAATAGAGGTCGCACCTGCGCCGATCCCTCGATGGTTGCGATAGCCTTAACGTTCGGATACCGGCTGATCAGCGCGAGTGCGGGCGTCATGTAGAACGCGGCGGCGCGCCGCGAGGCAGCAATCACCGTCATTTGCCGCTCGGGATTTTCTCGCAAGGCTGCCGCACCGACCGCCCAGACGGGCGCAAAACCAGTTCCGCTTCCGATTAAGACCAGACGATTGCTGAGCCCCGGCCGCAAGAATGCGTGCCCGAACGGCCCCTCGATGTGGACCTGGTGGCCCTCACGAATTGTGCTTCCGAGGCTTGGAGTCACGCGCCCGCCGCGGACCCGCTTGACGTGAAGTCTGATGCGGCCGTCGGACTGCAGAGCGCCAAGCGAGGAAGTGGGGCTGAACGAGCGGGCCGGAAATCCACGAAAGCGGAAGCGACAGTACTGGCCAGGAAGCATATCTAAACGTTGCGACGGCTCGATTGTGACCTCCACGATATCCTCGGCGAGTTCGGAAAGTTTCGTCAGCGTGCCGCTAACGCGTGCGACCGGCGGCAATGGTTCCACTTCCAGGGCAAGATCGGAGAACACCATCGCCTGGCAGGCATGCACCATCCCGGCTTGCCTCGTTTCGCCTCCGAGTGTGATGCCGGTTTTCACCCGCGTGAGACACGCGCCGCAGCGCCCCGCGCGACAATCGTGAGGCATCTCGATACCGTTGAGCAAGGCGGCATCGAGCACGCGCTGGCCCGAGCGGGCGAGGAAGATTTCCGACCCGAGTGAGATCTTGTGCAACTTCGCCATCAGTCAACCTCCAGTCTGAACGGCCGCAAGTGCCGCGTGTGCCTTTTTTCGGAATGATCGAATGCGGCCACCCACATCAGCGTGCCGGTTTTGATCGGCACGTCGTACTGGCTGCCTGTGTAGATGCGTCTTGCAACTTCAAGCGTCCAACGTCCGGCTGCCCAGCGAGCCACGCCGCGAATGCTGTCGCGGCTCGTTTCGGGTAGACTGCTTTTCATGATAATGCTCGGAATGACGGAGCCATCGGGAATGGCTGCGTCCTGCGCCGTGGAATACGCTACTCAACTCGGATTCACCCATCCACCAGCGCGACGTCTCGCTTTCGCTAGCGCCGGGACTGTCGTCGATGCGCCCCATTGCATGAGACATCGCTGAGAGGTCGCTAGGCAACCGCTTTGGAAGAAATGCGGACGCACCCGACGGCGTGGCAAGCCCGATGTTGGAATCGTATGGCAACGGGCCCGGATCAATCGCGAAGCCACCCGCGTAGTGCTGTGCCAATTTCTGTTGCTCGTCCGGCAACGCTGCAGGACCACCGAAATGACAATTGTCGATGTATCCGCCAGGACCGGCGTGCGAGGCCCGCCACTGCCAGATATCGGCGATGCCACCGCCCGTGTAATGCAACCCACGACTGCTACTGCTCGACGGCTTATCCGCGAGCGGTCGCCGGGCGAGATGGATCGCGGCCCCGATCAAGGGCAGACCTGGGCGCGTCAGCAGCACTGAGAATTTGTCCTCGAAATACTTCGAACTCGTCGCCGAGGTCCTCGCGTGTCGCCGCGACTCTCCATTGTCCGCTACGCTTGACGAGCGGAAGATGCTTCAATGATCTCGTCGGGTCCTCCCAGACGAACGAGAAATACGCGAACTCGCCGTCGTGCAAGGCGCGAATCTCGACGAGGGACTGGTGCGTACCGCCGAAGTCGCCCCCTTGCGTAGTCAGGATGGTCACCGGATGCGCCCTAGTCCATGCCGGATCTGAGAGATCTCCGTCGAGCTGCGGCGCCTGACTTTGGGGAATTTCCACGACACGAAGCGTCTCGCGAGACGCCTGCTCCGCGCCAATCGAAAGTCCGCCAACCACGAGCATCGCAACGAGAGCGGTCGCAAACGGGTGCGCGTTCAACGTCGCACGGTGAGTTTGCCCGCCGGTCGTGCCCGAATTCGCCACCGCCGGCCCGCGCTCGCTTTCGATGCGCCGCGACAACTCTGCTGCTAGCAACTCGGCCAGATCCTGCGGCGGCGGTGCGATGTGCAGCGGGCCGGGGCGAGCAACTCGCATAAGCTGCGCGAATCCTCCGGCGACTGCATGCAGAGCGACGTGCGTGATGACGCTGGCAACGCAGACGTAGGTGGTAATGCGGTGGATCGCGAGATGGGGCGAGCCGGCCCCGGCGAACAACATGATGCCGCTGACCACTTCAACGACCAACGACACCATCAATACCCAGTAGACGATGACGTTGAGGGCGGCCCAGCGTTGGCGTCCCGGCCGTAGCAAGACGACGAAACGCGCCTTGTCAAAACGTACGCGGGACTGAAGCTTGGCGCGGCGCAGGTAGAAGAAATAACCCGCCAGCGTCGCCATCAGAACGACGCCAGAAATTAAATGGTAGTACCAAACCTCTTCAACCGGCAGCAGCGGATCCAAAACCGCTAGCCATTCAGAATCAGGATCATCGGCGGCAACGCGAAGGCCTGTTGCGACCAATACGGCAAAAGAAAAAACCAAGCTTGCGTGCAGAATGACTGTTCCGTAATCGGTCGTGCGACGTTGGGCCATCGTCCCGGAGTCCCCCTGTATTGAAGCGATGTTGGACCGAACTGCGGACCTAAGCGCAAGCACCGCGACCCGACGACAAACGTCTCTCGCTCCTTCGGCGCCGCTTTCACGAAATGTTTGGTGTGCCCCCGGGGTTACGTTGCCCGCGAAAAATTGGCGACTTTAAGACGTTGGACTGGCATTCGCGAAACGGAGTTCTTGGCAATTTGTTTAATCCGTAGCTCGCGAACGAAAACAGCAGTTCCAATCGTTGTCACCACCGACCCGACGAAATGCGCTGAATGATGAAGAAATTAAGGTCGCCATTTTGCCGGATTCAAATGAGCTTTTGAGATCGGGGGCGCGGCCTATTCAAATATTTTCCTAAAACGGACGAGGGGGACTTTCTGTCTTGCGTTTGGGCATGTGGAGGCGTCGCCAGCCCCTGACAGCAGAAGCTATTGGGCTAGCGATCATGCTGGCTGCCGGGCTCGTTGACGCGCCGCTGCGCGCGGAAACGCTGGTCGAGGCGCTGCGTGCCGCGCGCGATGCTAATCCGCGTATTCTCGGCGCTCTTTCGCGGTCGAGCGCGAGCGACGAAGGGGTCCCGCGCGCGCAGTCCGGCTACATGCCGAAGGTGACTGCTCAGGCTGACGCTTCATTCGGCACGGATGCCCGTACCCCGTCACTGGCTTCGGATCAGAGCACGCGCTCAGGCGGCTATTCGGTCATGCTTTCGCAGCCCATCTTCGATGGTGGACGCACCTCGAGCGCGATCCGCGAGGCCGCGGCAAATGCAGGGGCGCAACGCGAAACCGCCCGCGTCATCGAGCAGCAGGTGATGCTCGCTGCGGTGACGGCGTATGTAGATGTTCGCCAGGATCGCCGAATTCTTCGCATTAACCAGCAGAACGTCGCTGCGTTGGAAGTTACGGCCCGAGCAGCGCGTCGTCGCAAGGATGTTTCAGAAGCCACGATCGCGGATGTGTCTCAAGCAGAGGCGGCCCTCGCGGGTGGCCGTGCGGAGCTCGAGCTGGCAACTTCGACGCTGAGCGCCGACGAAGCTGCGTTCGAGGCAACTGTACTTCACCCGCCGACCGCGCTCGAAAGCCCGCCATCTGTCCTGCACCTGATGCCGAAGGATCGCCAGTCCGCAGTGGCCTTGTCGGAGCATGAGAGCCCGCAGCTCGTTGCGGCTCTGCTTCGAGCGGAGAGCGCACGCCATTCGATTGAACGGGCCCGAGCGCAACGGATGCCGAGCCTCGAGCTGCAGACCGGCTATCAACGCCACGTCGAAAGCCCGCTCGCAACCGGAGAAACGAACGGCTTCGTCGCGCGCGCAGTAGTGACTGTACCAATCTACACTGGTGGCGCAATCGAGTCAGACATCCGCGCCGCAGCTCACAATCATGCAGCATCGCTGCAGGACGCCGCCGATGTCCGCATAAACACACGAGCCGGCGTTGCCCAGGCCTGGGCGCGGCTAAATTCGGCAAGATCTGCGATCAAGTCCGTGAAGCAGCAGGTAGCAGCCAATCGCGCGGCCCTGGCGGGTTTGCAGGCCGAATATCGCGTCGGGCAGCGCTCCATGCTCGACATCCTCACCACACAGCAAGCGCTATTTCAGTCAGCAATCACTCAAGAGCGGACTGAGCGCGACCTCGTGGTGGCCGCATACACTGTTCTCGGACTGATCGGGCGTCTCGACCCCGAGTCTATCGCTAGACCAGCGGACGGCGTCCGCAATGGCGAGGCAGATGTAGCCTGGACCGCCACGATCGCAGCCCCTAAGGAGGCATCGAAGCCTCTCAAGAAGATTGCCCAGCCGGCACCACCAGTGTCGTGGACGATTACCGTCCAGAAGGCACACTAATTGAAGCCGCACTCTGAATGAATTTGCGGGCCATCTGTTAACTTCAAGCTCGGGACTGCGCATAACGATCGAATGGCGCGATTATTCCATTAGTCGAAATCTTTTCAGAATCTGTTGCTCTAGCCACATTGCTGCCGGTTTAAGCATCGATTGGGTTAACCCGACTTGGAGGGGAAGTCTCGCTTATTGAATGGAGATAACTGATGAAAGCGAAGAACGCGACATTCGCGCAGCTCGGAGAAATTTTCAACGATGCAACAACGCGCGAAATCGGGGGGATCGACGCAAACAATCAAGCCGGCATTCTGCGGGACCTGTCGCAGGTGCAAACAGGACTGCAAAATCTGCTGCAGACCCATCCTGAGCAATTCCAGGGTGTCAGCGCGATCCACGCGCAGAACGTGGTCGATCAGCTCAACCTCGAGATGAACGCGATCAAGACGGTAGGCACGGACCCGTTCGCAGCAAAATACATCAACGACGTGCAGCGCGATCTCATCGATATCGTGCAGGGAGACGACGCGCTCGTTGCGTTGGCCACCAAGGGCAATCACAACGGCTTTGCTGCGGTGCCAGATCTGCTAGTGCCTCCCGCCCAATTCCAGGGCGACCAGATGCAAACCGATTTCATGAAGAATTTCGCTGCCACATCGCAAAGCCTCGCCGATAAGGCCGTTGCGCTAGCTGATAATCATGGCAGCGCCCAGGACGTGCAGCAGCTCGTTTCGGACATTCAGACCTTTGAAAAAGGCGCGAGCGAGTTCAGTTTGAAACAAGGCGGTCTTTATTCGGCGCGCTTCGATAACGAGTTCGCAGAGAATGGTGTCAATGGAACCACCTCGCGCGCACTCATTGATGGATTACAGACGGGCAACGTCGACAAAGTACACGCAGCTGCCGAAGTTCTGGCCGCCAATGCCGCGGACGTTGCTGGCAACATGTTGGGTATCGGACAGGCCCCTCCGGCCGCCATGGGCAAAGGCATTCCCGCCCATTTCGACACGCTGGCGCAGGTCGGCACCGTGTTTAACGACGCGACGGCCAAGCTCGTTGGCGGCGTCTATTCAGGCAATCAGCAGTCCATTCACAATGATCTAACCGCCACTCAGCAGGGATTGCAGCAATTGCTCACCGATCACCCTGATCAGTTCCAGGGCAAGTCCGCAGATCAAGTCAATAAAATCGTTGGCCTGTTGGGACAGGAATTGAAGCTCGTCGACAACCCCACACCCGGCGCCACCGATCCGACGCAAATCAACGCGCTGCACAGCCAGATCATCAACACCGTGCAGCATAATGCGACACTCTCCGCCGCCGCCGCGCAAGGTGTCGAAGCGCCCGGCTTCATGGCGCTTCCCGGCACGCTGAAGGGTCACGGGCTCGTCGCTGGAAACGGCAACGGTGCCGGCAATGGTGCCGGTCAAGGGGCTGGCGACGGCGGACCGGCCCAAGGCCATGGCGGCGCGGGTGGCCATCACGCCATCGCCAACGCGGACATGGGCGCGGCACACGATCATCTCTCGGACATCTTTGGCCAATTCGCAGATCATCATCACCACGGCTAAGAGGACTATGCGCGACCAGAATCCGGACGAGCTCGTAGCCGCTATGCAAGCGTGCCGCCGTCATTTCCTGACGGCGGCCGCGTTCAGCTTTGCGCTGAATGTGCTGCATCTCACGGCGCCGCTCTACATGATGCAAGTCTACGATCGCGTCATTTCGAGCGGCAGCGGGACGACGCTCGCAATGCTGACACTGATAACGCTCGTGGCGTTCGGCGCACTTGCCGGACTCGATCAGGCGCGCACGAGCGTTCTTTCCGCAGCGAGCCTCAGGCTCGACCGCATGCTGGCAGGGCGTGTTTTCGATACGATGATGCGTGAGGCCCTGAGCACGGGGAACCGTCACCAGCAGGCGTTGCGCGATCTAGATGTCTGCCGCCATTTTATTTCCGGACGCGGCATGATGGCGCTGTTCGACGTGCCTTGGATCCCGCTCTACGTGCTGATGACCTTCGCACTTCATTGGCTCCTCGGCATGTTCACGCTGCTTTGCGCTGCTGTGTTGGTCGGCCTCGCGATCGCGAGCGAGTGGCGTGTTCGTGGACTGTCGCTCGATGCGCAAGCCCGCTCGACGACCGCATACGGCTGGGCAAACTCCTGCCTACGCAATGCGCATTCCGTCCAGGCGATGTCGATGATGCCGGGCCTTCTCAGATATTGGTCGCGGGCACGCGGACAGGCCGTGGCGCAGAACCATTGGGCCGGCATGAGATCGGCGACGATGTCGTCGATCGTGAAGTTTCTGCGGATGTCGATGCAGTCACTGGTGCTGGGGCTTGGCGCGTGGCTCGTCATCGAGCGCGCGACAAGCCCAGGTGCAATCTTCGCGGCATCGCTTCTGCTGGGCCGTGCTCTTCAACCCGTCGAACAAATCATCGGACAATGGCAATCACTATTGTCGGCACGGTCGACTTTTGCGCGGTTACGGGCTTTGCTCGAAGCGCATCCTGCGCCGGCGGTGATCACGTCCGCTTTCTCGGCGCGTCCGGCTGGACGCTTGATCGCTAGCGATGCTGGGCTTTCGCTACCCGGCTTGCCGGCACCGTTGCTGCAAGGCGCGACCTTCCATATTCAGCCTGGTGAGAGCGTCGGTTTGATCGGCCCCTCGGGCGCGGGCAAGTCGACGCTTGTCCGCTTGATGGTAGGAGCCGTCGAGCCGAGCGAAGGCAGCGTGCAACTCGCAGGCGTGGATGTGCCACGACTGTTCGAACTCGCGGGTGGTTCACCCATCGGCTACATGCCCCAGGAGGTGGAACTGTTCGGCGAGACGATTGCGGCCAATATCAGCCGTTTCGGGAGGGCTTCTCGAGAGGAAATCGAGCGAGCGGCGCAGATTGCAGGTGCTCACGACATGATCATGAGCTTGCCCAAAGGCTATCTCACTCACCTCGGTGAAGGCGGCTCGGTCCTTTCGGGCGGCATGCGGCAGCGGATAGCACTCGCGCGCGCGGTCTTCGGCAATCCCAGCCTCGTGGTGCTCGACGAACCGAGCTCCAATCTCGATAACGTCGGTGACGTCGCTTTGGCAACCTGCATCCGCTACCTGCAAACGCAAGGGACCACCGTCGTCATGGTTTCGCATCGGCCTGTAACGACGGCGTTGATGCAGAAATTCATTGTCGTCATTGATGGTCGCGTCCAGGCGTTTGGTTCACGCGAAGAGGTGGTGCAGCGCCTATCCGGCGGGCGGCTGAGCACACGGCGCGGCAACGCTGTCATGGAATTGGGCGTGGAAACAGCCCATCGGATGTCGGCATGAACGCATTGATTACGCGTGCGCGGGCTACTCTCCTTTCCCCACACGATATGGCCGAACCTGCTTGGCCGGATGAGCGCGCAGACCGGGCAGCGACCAGTGGCTGGCTCATCATCGCAATCTTCTTCGGCTTGCTGGGCACCTGGGCCGCGTTCGCGCCGCTGAATGGCGCAGTTGTGGCGCAAGCGGTCGTCAAGATCGACGGAAACCGCAAGAGCGTGCAGCACCTGGAAGGTGGGATCGTTCGCGAGTTGAAGGTGAAGGAAGGCGATAAGGTCGCCACAGGATCCGTGCTCTTGGTCCTCGACGACGCGCAAGCGCGTTCGGAGTTTGAGGTGCTCGACAAGCTCCACCTCACGCTCGCTCTTACGGAGACGCGGCTCCGTTTGGAGCAGCATGGCGGGACGGCGCTCGGCGCTGCCGGATGCACTGAAGAGCAGGAAAGAGGAACCTGCCGTCATTGCGGCCTGGCACGATCAGATTAATCAGCTCGATGCACGGCGCCGCGAATGGCTTGGCCAGGCTGAAATCGTTAAGCAGCGGATCGCGCAACTGCAATCGCAGATCGCGGGTAGCGAAGCTCAAGCAAAGGGTCTGCAAAAGCCAGCACGACTCGATGAGCCAGGAGTTGGCGAGTTTGCAGCCGCTTTTAAAAGAGGGCATCGTAACACGCACGCGGCTCTTGCAATTGGAACGATCCATTGCCGCCCTTGACGGCCAGATCGGAGAGGCAACGGCGTCGACTTCGCGGGCTCAAGAAGGCATCGCCGAACAGCATCAGTTGGATGCGCAAGCGACGAACGAAAGAGCCACCGCCATCGCTCAGGAATTGCGGGATGTGCAGATGCGATTGGCCGAGGTCACGCCGAAGCTTTCGAATGCGCGTGCAGTCCATGAGCGGACGCTGGTGCGTGCTCCTTATGCAGGGCGCGTCGTCGATCTCAATGTCTTCGCGGTTGGCGCCGTGATCGGGAGAGGCGAAAAGTTGATGGATATCGTGCCCGAGGACCAGTCACTCATTGTCGAGGCCAAGATCGCGGTAGAGGACATTGCCGAAGTCGCCCCTAGGGCCACTGCCGAAGTCAGGCTCACGGGATACAAGCAACAGACCACGCCGGCCTTACGAGGCCACGTCCTTCACGTATCAGCCGACCGGCTGACCGATAATCGGACTGGCTCACCCTATTACGTGTGCAATATACAAATTGAGGAATCCGAGCTGGAGGCGCTACCTCAAGTCAAGCTCTACCCCGGAATGCCGGCTTCGGTCATGCTGCCAACGACGTCGCGTACCGCGCTGCAGTATTTGATTTCGCCCCTGCGCTCATCGTTTGATAAGGCATTCCGAGAGCGCTGATGCGCGATGTAATGACTATCTGACACTAATCCAGGCGGCGATCAGAGTTGAAGCTCTGAGATCGGGATTCGCCGCCCGGATCGGTCCGCTGTGGCGGACTTCCTGAATGCTTACTCGGCCGACATGGCAGTCCGGTTACTCGTTCCTTTGGCAATGCGTGTCAGCAGCCGATCGGCATTCTTTTCCTCATCAAGGTTTTGCTGCAGCAGCTTGATTGCATTGTCGTGGCCCAGCATCTTCGCCCACTCGATGAGAGTGCCATAACGACAGATCTCATAGTGCTCGACCGCCTGGGCTGAACCGATCATGCCGGCGTCTGCGACGTCGGCATCTTCGATCTCTTCCATATGCTCCTTGGCTTCTTCGATGATTCCCTCGATGGCTTCGCACTTCTTGCCGCGCGCGGCAGTTTTCAGCATCTTGAAGACTTCGTCGAGCCGGTCGACCTGTCCCTCAGTTTCTTGGCGATGAGTTTCGAGTGCATCTTTCAGTTCCGGCCCGTTGGCCTTCTTCACCATTGTCGGAAGTGCCTTCAAGATTTGCTTTTCTGCGTAGTAGATGTCCTTCAGCGTTGCCACGAATAAATCGTCGAGCGTCTTGATTGGCATGGGTGTCTCCTCGATGTTCGCTGTGCTTTGCAAACCTTGAAATGACTGCAAGGTTCCTGCCGACGATCGAAAGAAGAAAAGGTTCAGATCGGTGATGTCTGAGTATCGCACCATGCCTTTTAACGGAGAGGGCGGATGCCTCCCCTGGTAGGAAGAGAAACCCGCCCACTCGAATGGCGTTCACTTTCGTTAGCGAAGGATACCGAGCAAGTGCATGGCGATTATCGCGATAATCGGCACACCAGCCAGCCAGAGAATGATGTCACGCATTTTAGGGTCCTTTCATTCAAGTTGAGGCGATCAATTTGTAGCCGTCAGGGCATCCTGCCGAACCGAGACGCGGGATTACCGAATCCGAACCGGGCTGGCACGCTTTCATCGCGATGGCGTCCTCCCCGCTGAGCGGCATACCAGGCGGCCGCCATCCCGAACAATAAGGCGGTCACCGTGCCGAGGCCGGTCGCGACCGCAGCCTTTCGCGCGGTGTCGATCGCCTTCAAAGCCGAAGCGAAGGCGTCATCAACGCGCTTTTCCGCTTCTGGCTGTGCGATGCCGGTCCGCTGCGCTACGACTTGGGCAAGATAAGTCCTGTCGCCAGCGCTCAACTGTCCCGCAGCGACAGCGCTTGCGATAGTGCGGGTAATGTCGGCGCGCGTTTCGCTATCCAGCGGCTGCCCGTTTCCGGACTTGCCCGTGACGCCACGAAGCATCGTATCGACACTCGGAGCCAGCATAGAGGACTGGCTGGCAGCAGCGCTGCCGAGTTGCGCAGTTGTCTGCGCCGTGGTGCTGGCCGCGAAGTACGCGAGCATTCCTCCGAGAAGGATGCTGACCGCCCAGACGAGTAGGCCATGAATTCCATCGCGAAAGTCGACCTCATCGGATCCAACGCCCTTGTCCGCCGCGCCTCGCATCCGGCCGGCGATATAACCACCGATGAGCAGAGACAGGATAGGGACAAAGACCAGCCAAAAAGCTGCCATTGTGGCAGCGAGACCGCCGGCAGAACGTCCGGCGTAGGGTGAGACGAGCGATAGACCAATCGCGGCGCCTGCAGTCAACAATACAAACGAGAGCGCTGAAGCCACGATTGCCCCGGCAATAATGGCAGCCCACTCGACATAACTCCCGCGCGTCTCGGCGGGCACGGCAACGATATCGGCCATAGAGTTGCTCCTTCGGTAAGGGTCAGCGCAATCCGAGTGCGCTCAAGACGAAAAGAACGACAACGACCAAACCGACGAGGTAGATGATTTCGTGCATGGCGCTAATCCGGTTTTGATCCAACGTTACGTCATCGGAACGCGTTGAAGTGTCCAAAGTTCCGTTTTTGCAATGTTCCGTTTTCAAGGCAGATGCGTGCTGCGGAATGATTGATGACGGAATGGGCATAACGCGATGTCGTCGACCCGCTCACGAGGGGCACGGGCGCGCCCGAAGCCGGGAACTGGCAGGAACTGGGATGACCATGAGACGTTCTGCGCGAGTCCAAACAGCTGGATAAAAAACGCCCAGAGCCCCCACAGCCCCACTGAGGAAACCACATGGAGCACAAAAGCAACCGCCCCCGGGGGCTGAACCGGCGGGGCTTCCTCGCCGTCACGACTTCGACAGTCACACTTCTCGCGGCAGCGAAGGCGAAAGCCCAGGAAATTGAAGCGCAGAAGCGGGGAGACGCGGCCGAGCCCCTGGCGAACGTCCAAGGCGCATCAGGACGGCGAGCCGAAACCGAGCTTCGCATCAACGGCCAAATATATCGCATTGCCGCCGACACCCGAACATCCTTGCTCGACGCTCTGCGCGACCACATAGGGCTGACAGGGACGAAAAAAGGTTGCGATCACGGGCAATGCGGTGCCTGCACAGTCCACGTCGATGGGGTTGCGACTCTATCCTGCTTGACCCTCGCAGCGGCCACATCCGGCAAAGAGGTGACGACGATCGAAGGATTGCAGCGCGGCGGCAACCTGCATCCGATGCAGCAAGCGTTCATAGATCACGACGCATTTCAGTGCGGGTACTGCACCCCGGGCCAAATCATGTCCGCGGTCGCCTGCGTCAACAGCGGCCAAGCAACATCCGACGATGACATTCGTGAATTCATGAGCGGGAATCTGTGCCGTTGCGCGGCTTATCCGAACATCGTCGCCGCCATTCGGCAAGCCAAGCAGAAGATGGAGAAAGCCTGATGCGCCCCTTCATCTACCAACGCGCAGCCGATACCAGCGCTGTTTTCCAGTCCAGCGCCACCGGCGGCGAGGGAAAGTTCGGGGGAAACAAATCGACTGGCGGGGAAATTGCATTCCTGGCTGGAGGCACCACACTCGTTGATCTAATGAAACTCGATGTCATGCGGCCGAACCTCGTCATCGATATCAATGATCTGCAATCCTTGAACGAATGGGGATCAATTCAAGTCAGCCCCACTAAAATCCGCTTGGGCGCGCTCGCTCGAATGTCCCAAGTCATCGCCAACAATGAACTGCAGACGGGATACCCGGTGCTAGTGCAATCGTTGAGCTTTGCGGCGAGCCAGCAGCTCCGCAACATGGCCTCGCTCGGCGGCAATTTACTGCAACGCACGCGCTGCACCTATTTCCGTGATCCGAGCTGGGAAGCGTGTAACAAGCGCAACCCCGGCAGCGGTTGTGCGGCATTGGAAGGCGTGAACCGTATGCACGCCGTACTGGGTACGAGCGAGGCCTGTATTGCGGCCTACCCCGGAGATTTCGCCCAGGCTTTGCTTGCGCTCGACGCTCGAACTCGAGCTGGCAACGGCGTCCGGTAACCGCACCGTAGCCGCCGAAGAGTTTTTCAAGCAGCCTGGCTCGACGCCGGAGATCGAGACAGCCCTGCAACCGGGCGAGCTCGTTCGCTCCATATTGTTCGATGCGCGCCCGTGGGCACGCCGATCGGCCTATGTCAAGGTTCGCGATCGCCAGAGCTTCGCATTCGCCTTGGCTTCCGCCGCAGTCGCTCTCGACATGGATGGCGGGAGGGTGCGGGAATCCCGCATTGCGCTCGGCGGCCTGGCCACCATTCCGTGGCGCGCGCGTGAAGCTGAACAGGCCCTGCAGGGACAAACGCTGGACGAATCCCGTGCGGAAAAAGCGGCCGATGCGGCCTTCGCGAGCGCCAATCCGCGCGGCCAGAACGCATTCAAGGTCGCCCTTGGGAAATCGACCCTTGTTCGGGCGCTTCTGCAAACCAGCAGAATGGAGATCTAATTCATGACCAACGCTGTGCCGAGCCCCAAGGAGAACATGGGGCAACCGATCCCCCGAATCGATGGCCGCGACAAGGTCACGGGTGCAGCACGCTATCCATCGGACGTGCCCGTCTCCAATCCTGCCTACGCTTACCTGGTCACGAGTGCCGTTGCGCGCGGAAAAGTCTCGAAGATCGATATCGATCGTGCAATGACCTTGGCCGGTGTGCTCGATGTGCTGACGTGGCAGACCCTGCAAGGTCAGTTGAAGCCAGGCAAGTTCTGGAAAAAGGGCGGCACTGCGGCGACCACCATCCAGCCCCTGCAGTCAGATCAAGTTCGCCATGACGGAGAAATCTTGGCCGTCGTGCTGGCCGATACTTTTGAAGCGGCCCGGGAAGGTGCACACAAGATCGACATCGAATATCAGAAAGAAACACCGACCGCGACGTTCGACGGCGCCGGAATTGAGGTGAAGCCGGCAGCCGAGGGCGACCCGCAGGCCAAGGAC
This sequence comes from uncultured Alphaproteobacteria bacterium, assembly GCA_963847435.1. Lineage (GTDB taxonomy): Bacteria > Pseudomonadota > Alphaproteobacteria > Rhizobiales > Hyphomicrobiaceae > CAWJZR01. The sequence continues at coordinate 23,871 of CAWJZR010000024.1, forward strand.
CCGGCCGTAGGTGACGCAGAGAGTGCGCTGCAAACTGCCCCGGTAAAAATCGCAGTCGAATACTCAACGCCGACCCAACATCACAACGCGATGGAGCTTTTCACGACGACCTGCGCCTGGGACGGCGACAAGCTGACGGTTTATGAGCCGAGCCAATTCGTTTACGGCTTGCGCGCCGGTGTCGCCGAGCAGATCGGTATTCCCGAAAGCAACGTCCGCGTGATTAGCACGTATGTCGGCGGTGCGTTCGGCTCGAAAGGATCAGTCACACCCCGCACCGCGCTAATCGCGCTTGCTTCCAAGCGGCTGGGGCGGCCCGTGAAGCTGGTAGCGACGCGCGCGCAGGGGTTCACTATTGCGACCTACCGCGCCGAGACCCGCCATGTGGTCAAGCTGGGCGCACAGCAGGACGGCCGGCTCGTAGCCCTCAGCCACGAGGGTTACGAGGTCACATCTCGGCCTGACACTTATACCGTTGCTGGGACTGACGTCGTCGCGCGCATGTACGCCGTGCCCAACATCTACACCAAGGTTTACGCCGCCCACGCCGATCGCAACACGCCCGGCTTCATGCGGTCCCCTCCCGAGGTGCCGTACATCTACGCGCTGGAAAGCGCCATCGACGAACTTGCAGTCGAACTCGGCATGGACCCCGTCGAGTTGCGCCGCGTCAACGATACTCAGAAGGATCCCATTAAGGGATTGCCGTTCACCAGCCGGTCACTGATGCAATGTTTCGACGAGGCCTCCGAGGCGTTCGGCTGGAAGCAGCGCAATCCCAAACCGGGGTCCATGGTCGATGGCGACTGGCTGGTCGGGTGGGGGTGCGCGACCGCAGTTTATCCCGCCCACATTGCGGCTGCGGCCGCCCGCGTCCGCTTGACCAGCACTGGCGACGCCCGCGTCGAGGTTGCCGCGCATGACGTTGGCACCGGCACCTATACTGTTGTGGCCCAAACCGCCGCGCAGGAGCTTGGGATTTCACCAGAGCGTGTGCAGGTCGTAATGGCCGATACTGCGCTGCCGCCTGCGCCGGTCTCGGGCGGGTCCAACGTGACGGCCAGCGTGTGTAACGTCGTGGTCAAAGCCTGCGGCATGCTCCGAAACAAGCTCGCGAACGCGGCCGGCGAGGCGGGAGAAGGCAAGGTGACGAGTGGCGGGTGGCGGCTGGAGAGCGGAAAGCTTATCGATGCCTCCGGCGACGCCCAGGAAGTTGCAGCCTTGTTCGAGAAGATGGGCACGGGCGCCATCGAGCAATATGCGGAGTTTGTGCCCCAAGGAAGCAAGCCGGGCGCCATGCAGAAGCTCTACAAGGGCGGCACGTCGATTAGCGGCGGCTCGAATGGCGAAGACGCCATGCGCTATGCTTTCGGCGCCGAATTCGTCGAAGTGCGGGTGCATCGGCTGACGCGGGAGATCCGTGTGCCGCGCGCTGTTGGAGCATTCGCTGCGGGCCGCATCGTCAACCCCCGTACCGCCCACAGTCAGCTCATGGGCGGCATGATTTGGGGCATCAGCTCGGCGTTACACGAGGAAACGGAGATCGACACGCGATTTGCGCGCTACACCAACACAAACCTTGCCGATTACCTCGTGCCGGTGAATGCGGACGTGCCGCAGATCGACGTCATCTTGCTGTCGGAGAAGGATTTGAAGGTCAATCCGCTCGGCATCAAGGGCATCGGGGAGCTTGGTAACGTCGGCACCGCGGCGGCCGTGGCGAATGCCGTGTATCACGCCACCGGCATTCGGGTCCGCAATCTTCCGATCCGGTTAGAGAAGGTGATCGCGTGATTGGGTACTAGAAAGAGAAAGCGCGGCGATTACGCCGCGCTATTGTCTTACCTTGCTGCCGCGCGTGGACCGTTTGCGGCGGCGCTTATGGAGGGCAAGCGCGGAGTTCTCACAAAGCGGATCTGTCCACCCGATGAGTGCCAGGCCGCTCAACAGCGCGACCGCACGCTTTTTCAATTTGACGGCATCGATCTCGCCGGATCTTGCGAATTCGAAGATGAGCTGAGCCACCCGCTCCCGTCTGAAGGAATTGCCGTCGCCTTGACTGATGCCGAGTTCGGCGCAAACCCCGTCGTAGGCACGTCCGAGTTCGATCAGCTCACTAGACGAGAAGTGTGTATCGACCGGTTGACCTGCCATCGATAAGCCTTTGACACGCGGTACTAATTATTGGTTCAACATTGCCATGCACGCAGATGCACGCAAGCTCTGCTAAGGACCTGACCAAACGGGCTAGCGATTGGCAGCGCTTTGAAACCGCTCTATGATCCGCCTTCGCAGAACGTACGATGCCGATTGCGGCGCCGGGTGAACGAATTGACGGATTAGTGCGTTCTGGCATCAAGCCGCCGCTGTCCCCTAATCGATTTCGCAAATTGAGTGCTGCGTCATGCCCAAAAGAGCCCGCGCGTATTGGAAGGGCTTCTTGCGCCTTTCCCTCGTGTCGATCGGCGTCGAGATCTTCAACGCGGTCGAGTCCAAATCCGAGATATCCTTTCGGCAAATCCACAAGCCGTCCGGGCGTCGCGTCAATTACGAGAAGATCGTTCAGGGTATCGGCAAGATCGACAACTCCGACATCGTCAAAGGCTATGAAGTCGATACCGACACCTACGTGACGCTGGAGCCGGAGGAGATCGACGCGGTCAAGCTCGAGAGCAAGAAGACGATCGACCTTGTGCAATTCGTCGATGCCAAGGACATCGATTACCGCTATTTCGAGCGCCCGTATTTCGTAGCGCCATCGGATCAGCTTGCAGGTGAAGGATACGTCGTCATCCGCGATGCGTTGCGCAAGACGGGCAAGGTCGGACTGGCACAGGTCACCATCGCTGGGCGCGAATGGCTGGTCGCTATCGCGCCGCTGGAGGATGGCCTGGTGATGGAGATGCTGCGTTACTCCGACGAGTTGCGTAAGCCCACCGATTTCTTCGACGAGGTTCCTAATATAAAGCCCGACAAGGAGATGATCGATCTCGCCGTGCAGTTGATCGATAAGAAGTCGGCAAAATTCGATCCGCAGAGGTTCGAGGATCATTACGCGACTGCATTGAAAGCGCTGATCCGCGACAAGCTGAAAGGCCACAAGATCATCGCGCACGAGGAGGCGCCCGTGAAGGGGACGAACGTCGTTGACCTCATGGAAGCGCTGAAGCGCAGCGTGGGCAGTAATGACAACACGGGAAGGCCCCCGCCTAAGGCGACCAAGAGCGCAAAGAAGCGGGCTTGAAACCGGGACGCCTAGTCGATGGCCATCGCAAAGCTCAATATCTACCGTGACAAGCGTGACTTCGCGCGCACCGCCGAGCCGAGCGGTGATCGCCGCGTTCGCGAAGCCGAGTACCCGCGGTTCGTCATCCAGAAACACGCTGCGACGCGCCTCCACTATGACCTGAGGCTCGAGGTCAACGGCGTATTCAAGTCTTGGGCGGTGACGAAAGGACCCTCACTCGACCCCCACGACAAACGACTGGCCGTGGAAGTCGAGGACCACCCACTGGACTACGGCGATTTCGAAGGCACGATCCCGAAAGGCGAGTACGGCGGCGGCACGGTCATGGTTTGGGATCGGGGGTTTTGGATGCCGCAGGGCGAGAAATCCGCCGAAGAGGCGCTAGAGTCCGGTGAACTCAAGTTCGTTCTGGCAGGCGAAAAGCTGGCCGGCAGTTGGGTCCTGGTTCGGCTGAAGCATGACCGCAGCGGCGGAAAACGCACCAATTGGCTGCTCATCAAGCATCGCGACGATTATGCCCGCGCCAGCGACGGCGAAGACATATTGACAGCGGATCGGTCCGTCGCTTCGAAACGGACAATGGAGGAAATCGCGGCCGGCCGCGGGGCCAAGCCAAAGGCCTTCGTTCTTGCCGGTCGCAACGCCTTCAACGCGGATGCCGTCTGGCACTCCAACAGCGGCGACCGCGAGGAACCGGCAGTTGAGCGTGTCAAACCCAAAACCCCGAAGCTGAAGCGTGCCGCTGCCGGCCCGGACGTCGTTCTCGGCGTCAAGATCTCGAAGCCCGATAAGCCGCTTTGGCCGGCCACCAAATCCCGGCCCGCTATAACCAAGCTGGATCTGGCGCGCTACTTGGAGACCGTCGGTCCTTGGATGATCGAGCATTTGAAGGGCCGGCCCTGCTCTTTCATTCGCGCGCCAGACGGCATCGGCGGCGAAACATTTTTTCAGCGCCACGCCATGAACGGCACATCCGATCTGATCGGCGCCGTGCGCGTGAGTGGCGACCGCCAGCCGTATTTGCAAATCGACACCGTCGAGGGTTTGATTGCCATGGCGCAGGCCGCCGCGGTGGAATTCCACCCGTGGAACTGCGTTCCCAACCAACCGGCCCTACCCGGACGGCTCATATTCGATCTCGATCCGGCACCCGATGTCGCATTCTCCGCGGTGGTCGATGCCGCCAAAGAGATTCGAGAGCGATTGGAACGGATTGGCCTAGTCCCATTCTGCAAAACGACCGGAGGCAAAGGTCTGCACGTCGTCACACCGCTCAAAGCGGACAAGCGAGAAAAACTCGGCTGGAACGAGGCAAAAACTTTTGCTCAGGCGGTGTGCAGCCAGATGGCCGATGACAGCCCCCATCTCTACCTGACGACGATGACGAAGAAGCTGCGCACGGGCCGCATTTATCTCGATTACCTGCGCAATGATCGAATGTCGACTGCAGTGGCGCCGTTGTCGCCACGCGCCCGCCCCGGTGCAACCGTGTCGATGCCGCTGACATGGAGTCAAGTGCGCGGAAATCTCGACCCGGCGCGTTTCACGATCTCGACCGTGCCCGCACTGCTCGCCAAAAGCCCAGCATGGGAGGAGTACTGCAACTCGGAGCGGTCCCTCAAGGCCGCCATCAATCGATTGATCGGCTCGTCGCGCTAGCTCAGCAACAACATGTGATGGCTATGGCGACGCTCGCCTCCAGGAGCCCGAAGTTGAAGGCGATAGCAGCCACGGAGATTGCGGGCGCGAAAAAGGCCCTGCTGCCGGACTTTGTCGAGCCGAGCCTTGCCTATTTGGTGCCTGAGCCGCCAGTCGGAGAGGAATGGCTGCACGAAATCAAGTTCGACGGCTACCGGTTGCAGGCGCGAATTGAAGCGGGATCGGTGCGCCTCCTCACAAGAAGCGGACAGGACTGGACGCCCCGATTCGCCAATGTCGCTCAGTCGCTGAAGAAGCTGAAGGTGAACTCCGCGCTCATTGACGGCGAGGTCGTAGTCCAGGACGACAAAGGCGCATCCAGCTTCGCGATGCTCGTTGATGCACTCAAGGCCGGGCGCTCGGATCGAATGGTCTTCTTCGCCTTCGACCTGCTTTACCTCGACGGGCGCGATTTACGCGCCGCGACGCTACGCAATCGAAAGCGGCTCCTCGAGGCTCTGCTCGCAACAAGCCCAAAAACCAGTCGCATTTGCTACAGCGATCACCTCATCGGGGATGGTGCGGCGATGCTTCGACAAGTCTGCGAGATGGGCCTTGAGGGTATCGTCGCGAAGCGCGCCGACAAGCCTTACCAATCCGGACGCCGCGGCTCCTGGGTTAAAATCAAGTGCATTCAGACGGATGAATTCGTGATCGGCGGATACCTCAACTCGACCGCCGAAAAGGAGTCGGTGGGAGCGCTGGTTTGCGGCTACTTCGAGGGGACCAAATTCGTCTACGCTGGCCGCGTCGGCACCGGATACAGTCGCCGGACGGCACACGAACTGTGGGGGCGGCTGCAGCCGCTGCGCCAAAAATCCTGCCCTTTCGCGGGCACCTTAACGACGATGCAGAAGCGTGGCGTCGTCTGGCTCAACCCAGAGATTGTGGCTCAAGTCAATTATACGGGCTGGACGAATGATAACCTTCTACGCCACGCCGCGTTCGTGGGACTTCGCGAGGACAAGCCCGCCCGTGAGGTGCGAATGCCGCCGAGAACGTGAGGGCGCCTTCGAAGGCAAGGGCGTTTCGAGATTCCTGTCTTGCGGCTAAGATGAGGGCCATGACGCTCGATCTGTTTTCGACCAGCGAGACTGAGGCTCTTGGGCCGGGGGCAGTCATCTTACGACGTTATGCCGAACCGTCCGCAACTGCTTTGCTGGCGGCGGTCGAGTTGATCACCCGCCGAAGCCCCTTCCGCCGAATGATCACGCCGGGTGGGCAAACGATGTCGGTCGCAATGACCAATTGCGGCGAGCTCGGCTGGGTCACTGACCGCAAGGGCTACCGGTATCAAGCTACCGATCCTCTTTCCAGCAACCCATGGCCGCAAATGCCCGATGCTTTCGCGGCTCTAGCATCGGCTGCCGCAGCGGCAGCAGGGTATTCCCAGTTCTCCCCCGACGCTTGCCTGATAAATCGCTATGTCCCCGGAACGCGGCTGACGCTGCACCAAGACAAGGATGAGCAAGATTACTCCGCGCCCATCGTCTCAGTCTCGTTGGGACTGCCGGCCAAGTTCCTGTTCGGCGGACTTCAACGCACCGATCGCCCGCGCCGGATCATGCTCCACCACGGCGATGTCGTCGTGTGGGGCGGACCATCCAGGCTCTTCTACCACGGCATCGATATCTTGAAGCCGGGCGATCACTCCCTCACCGGCGCCGCCCGCATCAACCTGACTTTCAGAAAAGCATCGACATGACAGCATCTTAGATTACGGCGCAGGTTGAACCTGCCCGCACGTCGCATTGACCCCCCGCACAACTCAGGCTACTCCTCCCTGACTTGGCCAAGGACCCCAGCTTGATGCGGCTGCTCATTTGCCGATTGATGGCTCTTCTGCTCGCATTGCTGCCCATGATGGGCAGTGTGGCCGGACGGGTCCATGCTGCGGGTATTGCATCGCACGGGCAAGCATCTCCGGCGGCGTCTGCCACCGGCCAATTGCATGCCACTGTTCCCGCAAAAGCCCATGCCCATCCATCAATGGGCTTGGATTGCCATTCCCGGACAGCCGCAGGCAATCACGAGCATTCTCACGCCGCCCATCACGCTCACTTGGCACTCCCTGTCGAGCCGGCGGCAATCGTTCATGCCGTCGCGGTAGCTGGAGCAAGAGTTGCTCACGCCCACGACGGCGCCGCAAAGTGCGATCATTGCGGGTTCAACTGCGATTGCACCGGCCTCTGCGCGCCCGCCTCTCATTTTATGATGCAATCCTTGGGCACTGACTTGGCGCTCCGAACCGCCGCGGCCGCCCCCAAACCTGCGAAGGTGGCAGCGCTGTCCTCGTGGTTGACGCGTCCACGACCTCCACCTCCCCGCGCCTGATCCTTTTTGAAAAAGTTGGCACCGCCCGCGACTTCGCGTCCGCAGGTGACAGCCGTTTGCAGTCGTCCCTTGTAAAAGGGCGGCCCTCAATTCGATCAGGATCTTCGCCATGTCGAAATTCGCTCACTTTTCTGCCGTCGCCTCCGGCTGCTTTGCCCTCTCGTTTGGGCTCGCCTTAGCGGCGCACGCCGCTCCCACTGACTATGCCTTCGAGCCCGTCAAGGCCGAGGTCAAGAATGCCGCCGGCACCGAGCTCGCCGTCCGCCTCGTTCACAAGCCCACGGGCAAGCCGGTCGCCAACGCCGTGGTGTTCCGCTCGCGTCTGGACATGTCGCCCGAGAACATGGCCGAGCACACCGCCGGATTGGAAGCGCTGCCGGCGACGGAGCCGGGCGTCTACCGGTTCAAGGCCGAAATCAGCATGGCCGGTTCGTGGGCCTTGAAGCTGATGGCTAAGGTGCCGGGCGAAACCGACACGGTCGAAGGCGCCGTCATCTTCCGCGCGAAGGATTGACCTATGAAAACGCCAGCTCTCGCGGGCATCGCCATTTTGGCGATCCTCGCGGGCGCCGTCGCCGTTGGCCCATTTGGGCCCGCGACCGGCGCCGAACCGCCGTCCGCCAAACCGTCAACCAGCCCCAAAGTGCTCTACTGGCAGCATCCCGAATTCAGCTGCCGATTTCTCGCCTGCGCCGAAGAAGACGCCTGACGGCCGCGACTATGTTCCCGTCTATGACGACCAGGCGCCAGACTTCAAGGAGGCGGCCGCCGCCAAGCAGAAGGCAGAGCGCAACCAGGGCCGCAAGCTGCTCTACTATCGTAACCCGATGGGACTGCCGGACACCTCTTCCGTGCCCAAAAAGGACTGGATGGGGATGGATTACATTCCCGTCTACGAAGGCGAGGACGAGGCCGGCACCTCCGTCAAGATTAGTCTCGATCGCGTCCAGCGCTCCGGTGTGCGCACCGAAAAGGCTGAGATGCGGGTGATCGAGCGCCACGTTCGGGCGCCCGGCATCGCCAAGCCTGACGAGCGGACACTCCGCGTCGTTTCGCTCCGATCCGATGGCTTCGTCGAGAAGCTCTATGTCAACGAAACCGGCCGGCACGTGAAGGCGGGTGAGCCGCTGTTTCGCGTCTACAGCCCCCAGGTCGTGAGCGCCCAGGTCGATTTCCGTACTAATACAATCGTCGGCGGCGGTCGCGGTGCACGCGATGAGCAGTCGGCAACGCAGCGGCTTAGGAATCTCGACGTGCCGCAGTCGGTGATCGACAAGCTCCGGGAGGGCTCCGGCCCCGTGCTCTCGTTCGATTGGCCATCGCCCGTCAGTGGCTACGTTATGGAGAAAAATGCCGTCGAAGGGCAGATGGCGAAAGCGGGTGAGCCGCTGTTCCGTCTTGCAGGCCTTGATCCCGTCTGGATCATTGCCGACGTCCCAGAACAGGATGTTGCCCTGGTGCGCGAAGGTGCCACCGTTAACGTCGGCTTCCGCGCCTTTCCCGACCGGCTGTTCTCCGGACGCGTTACGTTCATCCTGCATGAGCTGGACGCCAAGACGCGCACAGCCAAGGTGCGCATCGAAGTCGGCAACGCGGATCATGCCATCCGCCACGAGATGTTCGCCGACGTAGAAATCCTCGCGGCCGATGGTGATGCGCCGCGGCTCACCGTGCCGGAGTCCGCGGTCATCGATACGGGCGCGCGACAAGCAGTGCTGGTGGATCGCGGCGAGGGACGCTTCGAGCCGCGCAACGTCAAGCTCGGCATCCGTGGCAATAATCTCGTCGAGGTGAAGGAGGGCATCAAAGCCGGGGAAAGCGTTGTCGTCGCCGCGAACTTCCTGATCGACGCCGAGAGCAATATCCGCTCCGCATTGAAAGCTTTTACGGCGGATGCGGCCGCGCCCAGCCCGGCCGTTGCCCCTCTCGAAAAGAGAGGTGGGAGCCCGGCCTCGCCTCAGCCCGAGCACGGCGCGCACGCGCATCCGGAGGCCGGCAAATGATTGCTCATCTCATCCGCTGGTCGGCACGTAACATCGTTCTCGTGTTGATCGGCGCCGCGCTCGCAGCGGCAGCCGGTGTCTACGCCGTTCGTCACGTCCCGCTCGACGCCATTCCCGACCTCTCCGACACGCAGGTCATCGTCTACACCGAGTATCCCGGGCCAGGCGCCGCAGGTGGTCGAGGACCAGGTCACCTACCCGCTGATCGACCGCGATGCTGGCCGTGCCGCAAAGTCGAAGGTGGTGCGCGGCTTCTCGTTCTTCGGCGTGTCGTTCGTCTACGTGATCTTCGAGGACGGCACCGACATCTACTGGGCGCGCAGCCGCGTGCTCGAATACCTGAACTGCGGCCGACCAGCGGCTTGCCGGCGGGCGTCACGCCGACGCTGGGCCCGGACGCGACCGGCGTCGGCTGGGTCTACCAGTACGCCGTGCTCGGCGACGCACACGTACGCTTGGCCGAGCTGCGCACGCTCCAGGACTGGTACATCCGCTTCGGCCTCGCCAAGGCCGAAGGCGTGGCCGAGGTCGCGAGCGTCGGCGGCTTCGTCAGGCAGTACCAGGTCGTCGTCGATCCGCGACCGCCTGCGGGCCTACGGCATTCCGCTCGCGCAAGGTGCGCGAGGCGATCCGCGCAGTCCAACAGCGACGTCGGCGGCCGCGTGGTCGAGATGGCCGAGACCGAGTACATGGTGCGCGGCACGCGGCTACCTCAGAGGCATCGCCGACATCGAGCAGATCGTGCGTGAAGGCGAGCGGCGGCACGCCGGTGCTGCTGCGCGACGTGGCGCGCGTCGAGCTTGCGCCCGGACGAGCGGCGCGGCGTCGCCGAGCTCAACGGCGAAGGCGAGGCGGTCGGCGGCATCGCGGTGCAGCGCTACGGCGCAGAACGCGCTCGACGTCATCGACAACGTCAAGGCGCAGCTCGCCGAGATCGCGCCGGCGCCTGCCCGAAGGCGTGGAGATCGTGCCGGTCTACGACCGCTCCGAGCTGATCCACCGCGCGATCGACACGCTGAAGCGCACGCTGCTCGAGGAAAGCCTGATCGTCGCGCTGGTCTGCGTCGTCTTCCTGCTGCACGTCCGCAGCGCGCTGGTCGCGATCCTGATGCTGCCCGTCGGCGTGCTGATCGCGTTCATTGCGATGACGCTGCTGGGCTATCGGCTCCAACATCATGAGCCTCGGCGGCATCGCCATCGCCATCGGCGCGATGGTCGACGCGGCGATCGTCATGATCGAGAACGCCCACAAGCATCTGGAGCGAGCGCCCGCCGGGCAAGCCGCGCACCGAGATCCTGATCGAGGCGGCGATGCGAGGTCGGCCCGGCGCTGTTCTTCTCGCTGCTCGTCATCACCGTGTCGTTCCTGCCGGTCTTCACGCTGGAGGCGCAGGAAGGGCGGCTGTTCAAGCCGCTGGCCTACACCAAGACCTTCGCCATGGCGGCCGCGGCGCTGCTGTCGGTCACGCTGGTGCCGGCGCTGATGATGCTGTTCGTGCGCGGCCGCATCATGCCCGAAGCGCGAACCCGCTGAACCGCGCTGCTGATCTGGCATCTACCGGCCGGTCATCGCGGCTGGTGCTGCAGGCCAAGATCGCTGACGATCGTCGTTGCGCTTGTCGATCCTGGCCGTCATCGGTCTGGCCGGCGACGCAGCTCGGCAGCGAGTTCATGCCCAACCTGAACGAGGGCACGCTGCTCTACATGCCGACGACCCTGCCGGGCCTGTCGGTCACCAAGGCGGCCGAGCTGCTGCAGACCCAGGACCAGATCATCAAGTCGTTTCCCGAGGTCGCATCGGTCTACGGCAAGGCCGGCCGCGCCGCGACCGCGACCGATCCGGCGCCGCATCGAGATGTTCGAGACCGTCATCAACCTGAAGCCCAAGGAGCGAATGGCGGCCGGGCATGACGATCGACAAGCTCGATCGCCGAGATGGACAAGGCGCTGCAGTTCCCCGGCGTCCCAACGCCTGGACGATGCCGATCAAGGCGCGCATCGACATGCTGTCGACCGGCATCCGCACGCCGGTCGGCGTCAAGGTCTTCGGCCAGGACCTCGCCGAGATGGAGCGGGTCGCCCGCGAGATCGAGGCGGTCGTGAAGACGGTGCCCGGCACCACCAGCGCCTACGCCGAGCGCGTGATCGGCGGCTACTACCTCGACATCGTGCCCGACCGCGAGCAGCTCGCCCGCTACGGCCTGATGGTCGGCGACGTGCAGGACGTGATCGTGGCACCGCGCTCGGCGCCGAGACCGATCACCACCACCGTCGAGGGCCGCGAACGCTACACGCGTCAACGTCCGCTACCCGCGCGACCTGCGCTCCGATCCGCAGCGCATCGCCACGCGAGGTGCTGGTGTCGCCGTGCCGAACGGCGGCGACGGTGCCGCTGGGCGAGGTCGCCGACGTCGAGCTCGACGCAGGGCGCCACCAGCATCCGCACCGAGAACGCCCAGCTCGCCACCTACATCTATCGTCGACATCCGCGACCGCGACCTCGGCGGCTACGTCGCCGACGCGCGCAGAGGCGGTGGCCGAGCAGGTCAAGTTGCCGCCCGGCACCTACTGCGTGTGGAGCGGCCAGTTCGAGTACCTCGAGCGCGCCGAGGCCCGACTGCAGATCGTGGTGCCGGTGACGCTGCTGATCATCTTCCTGCTGCTCTACCTCAACTTCCGGCGCCTCACCGAGACGCTGATCGTCATGCTGTCGCTGCCGTTCGCGCTGGTCGGCGGGCTTTGGCTGATGTGGTGGCTCGGCTTCAACCTGTCGGTCGCGGTGGCGGTCGGCTTCATCGCGCTGGCCGGCGTCGCCGCCGAGACCGGCGTCGTCATGCTGATCTATCTCGACCACGCGCTGGCGGAGCGACGCGCGCGCCGTGCGCCGAGGAGGACGGTCCTGCACGCGCGCCGACCTCTACGCACGCCATCATGGAAGGCGCCGTCGAGCGCGTGCGGCCGAAGATGATGACGGTGGTCGCCATCATGGCCGGACTGCTGCCGATCCTGTGGAGCCACGGCACCGGCTCGGAGGTGATGCAGCGCATCGCCGTGCCGATGATCGGCGGCATGGTGTCCTCGACGGTGCTGACGCTGGTCGTCATTCCGGCGATCTACGCCTTGGTGAAGGGCGCGGGGCTGACCGAGGTCAGGACGACCAAGCCCGATCGGAGTATGAAGTCCTTGGAAAGCGCATTGCCATAAGTGACGCATCGGGCAGTAAGCATCTCGAACAATCTAGATCCTTCTGGACATGCTTGGCTCGTTTTTCAGGCGGGGGCGACGTTGGTGAATGACTTCGGATAAGACCTTCGGGCTCGGGAGTTGGCGGGACAAAGTCACGCCGGCTGCCGGCTCGGTCGTTGCCGCAGTTGCAATTCTGATACTGATTGGATGGCAGGGTGGCGCGACGATTTTGGCTGGCTGGGGTCCAGGCCTTGCCACGATGAAGCCGATCACGGCGGCGTGTTTTCTTGCCGCCGGTGCAGTTCTCGCACTGGATGGTAGAATTCCGCACCGAGCTGTCCACGGCCTCGGCTGGCTCTTGAGCGTACTAGGCGCGTTTGCGATCGCCCAGGACCTAACGGGGTTTGCGCCCTGGCTTTGGGACTTGCTAGCACCTCGCGGCACCCTGCCGGGAGCTGGATCTCAACATTTCAGCATGTCCACGTCGACGGCAGTCGCATTCACGCTCGCTGGCGTTGCATTAGCGCAGCGTCGCGGTCCACTGGTGCCAATCACCGGCTCGCTCGTGGGCGTAATTGCTGCGGTCGCTCTGCTGGGCTACGCGTTCGGGAGCGGGGAACTCTACTCCCTGCCGGGTTTCGAATCGATCTCGCTACCGACAGCACTTTGCCTGCTGATCTTGTCCGTCGGCATTCTGTTCCGGCCCGATCTCGAGTGGCCGAGGATCTCCCTCAAGACGGCACTCGGCACGCTGGTGTCAGCCGCCCTGTTGCCCGCGGTCGTTTTCATGTTGGCGCAGGCCCAGCGGGCGAGTGTGGAGCAGACGACGACGCTTGAGCGCGACGGTCGCGCGCTTGCCGATAAAGTTGCGATACTCGTCGACCGTATCGTGGCCGAGAGGAGCGCACTGCTCAAAGCCCTTGCCACGTCACCGCTTTTGAAAAACCAGGACCTCGCCCGTTTTTACGATCACGCCAAGGCTGCGGTAGATCCCGAAGAGGGCTTGATTCTTGTTATCGATCGATCGTCCCGGATTTTGCTCAACACAGCGCAACCCTATGGCGCAGTACAACCGCCCACCGCCGAGACCGCAGCAGCACAACGCGCGTTCGCTACGGGCGAGTTGCAGATTTCGGACGTGTTCCTTTCACCGCTCAACCAACAGCCAGTGGTCTCCCTCGTCTTACCCGTGGCAGGCACTGACTTGGCGCTGCGCATCACGATGCGCAGCAAATGGTTCAGCAACCAGCTAGTCAATCTGGCGCCACCGGGCTGGGCGGTCGCGGTTTACGACCGTAACGGACTATATCTTGCACGCAGCCGGAATCCCCAGCACTGGGTTGGCCGCCCCGCCTCCCCAACCACGATCGCCAAGGTTGGCGAAGCCCAAACCGGTTGGACCCGCTCAGTCAACGTCGAGGACGTGCCTATTTTTGTCGGGTGGAAGCGGATGCCGTTTGGCTGGACAGCGCTTGTCGGAGTGGAAAGCAGCGGCATCGAGGCCGCGAGCCATGGGCGAACGAGAAGGGTATCATTGGGCGTCATCATCATCACATTTATCGGGTTGCTGTTTTCGCTGCTCGCCGCATTCGCACTGGGCCAGCCACTGGCCCGCCTTGCCGACGCAGCAATGGCGCTCGGTCGTGGCGAAGTGCCCAATACCCTGCACACCCGGCTCCGCGAAATCGATAACGTCAGCAATGTTCTGACGCGGACCGCCAACGATCGGCTGGCCGCCGAAACGGCATTACGGCAGAGCGAGGCCCTATTGCGAACGGCGACGGATAACGCCGCCGTCGGTCTCGTCATGCTCGACGCGCAGCGTCGCTACACCTTCGCGAACCCGGCCTACACCGAAATCTTGGGCCTTCCCCTCCTCCCAGGAGACTTGATCGGCAAGGGTCCTGCTGACGTGCTGGCGCCCGTGTATGCCGCTCAGATCGCCCCTCGCCTGGATCGCGTATTTGCCGGCGAGCGCGTCACTTATGAGCTGAGCCGGCCACGACCTGGCGGGACCCGCGATGAGATCGCGCACTACGTCGTTGTCTATGATCCCCGGCGAAATAACTTCGGCGCGGTCGATGGTGCGATCGTCACGATCTTCGACATCAGCCATCGCAAGGCGGCTGAGGATTTGGCCGTACGGCTTGCCGCAATCGTCGAGGCGTCTTCCGACGCCATTTTGGGCAAGACGCTCGATGGCAGGATCACGAGTTGGAACGAGGGTGCCGAGCGTCTATTGGGGTTCAAGGCGCAGGAGATGATCGGGCAGTCGGTGCTCCGGCTCATTCCCGCGGAGCTTCACAGCGAAGAGGACGACATCATCACGCGAATTTCGGCAGGCGAACTCATTCAATCGTACGAGACCGTCCGGCAACTCAAGAACGGAGATAAGGTCGACGTCTCGATTACGGTTTCTCCTATCCGGGATCAAACCGGTAAGGTGATCGGCGCTTCCACGATTGCTCGCGATATTACAGAGCGCAAGCGCGCCGAGGAGCGCCAGCAAACACTGATGTCCGAGCTGGATCACCGGGTCAAGAACACGCTAGCGCGGCTGCGGGCCGTCGTTGGGCGCTCCCGCGAAGGTGCTGTCACCGTGGACGATTTTGCTTTGGCGCTTGATCAGCGACTTGAGGCCATGGCGCGCACTCATGCGCGGTTCAGCAGCAGCAATTGGACCGGGGCCGCGATGCACGATCTCGCGGACGACGAACTGGAGCCCTATCGCAGTGCTCACAAGATTAGCATCCAAGGCCCGGAAGTCTCACTGAGGCCGGCTGCAGCTCAGAGCATTTCGATGGTTCTGCACGAGTTGACCACCAACGCGGCCAAATACGGCTCGTTGTCGGTGATAGAAGGACGGCTGTCCCTCACTTGGGGGGTGCGCCGCACCGATGATGGAACCGGCAGTCTGGACATACTGTGGCAGGAAACATGCGGTCCGCGCGTAAGTTCTGCAGTGCGACCTGGATTCGGCTCGCTGGTGATCCGTCGGCAGCTGAAGCACGAACTGTCTGCCAACGTGAACTGGATCCCTGCACCGGAGGGGGTTCGCTGTGAGATTTCGATTCCCCTAGAACGGGTGCGAGGCGACGCTTAGGCCTTTAGGGGTCAGGGTTTGTTCAAAGCGGCCGCGATGGCGCGTTGCAACATTCCCGAGGAGATGGGCTTGCTGACGAAACCCCGTGGCGATGCCGCAGCGGCGCGTTGTTTGGTCGTGGGGTCGATATGCGCGCTGACAATCAAGCAATCGATGTTCAGACGCTGGCGCAGCTCGATAGCCGCATCGATACCGTCGCGAGCGGTGGCCAGCCGAACGTCCATGAGAACAAGATCCGGCCTGTCCTGCTCGGCCTGCTTCACGGCGTCGTCGGCCGTTGCCGCGATTCCGATCACGACGTGACCGCCGTCAAGCACGATCCGCTCGACATCTAGAGCGACCAAAAATTCGTCCTCCACGATGAGGATGCGTGCGGGCATCGCGACCTTGGGCTCAGAAGCACTTTGCTGCACGGCGTCAGGCCGAGAACCATCGGCAGGCCCAGCCAGCACAGCGGCTGCACCCAAGAGTAACGCCTCGATCATAGCCTCCCCCGATCGCTGAACGATGCTCGCGCCGCACTTCATGGCCCACAAAATCCGAACCTGGCTTCGGCCAATCGCCTTGCATCGCTCTTGCCTGTACCATCGTAAGAATAAACGACGAGCTGTCGAGTCACAGTTGAGCAGCCTACATCTTTCATCGAACTAGCCGCGCGTCCTCACAGTCAGCTTTATTTACGCTACACGCTGGCGGGGTGTAAGAGGTCGAAACGGCCTTCGCGACGACTGCAACCGATGATTCGAAAAACGAACACCACTGGTTCCGCTCGAACGTGAGCCCATTGTGACAACCCGAGCTTGCTCATGCCTGTTTTCGATTCCTTAGCCCCCGCAACGAGTGCGAACCTCGCGCCGGCGGAGGATATGCGCTTACGGTGGGCTCTGCAGGCAGCCGGCGGTGGCGCCTGGGATTGGGATTTCTCGCGCGGCGCCGCATGGTGGTCCGACGAGATGTACGACTTGTGGGGTGTCAGGCGCGGCCTGCCGATCAGCGAAGATCTCATGGCGGCCAATCTCCACGAGGAGGATCGTGCGCGGGTGCTGCAGATTTTGCAGGCCTGTTCAGCGCAGGGCCTTCCGTACTTTTGCGAATTCCGCATTCGGCATCCGGTGCTGGGAGAGCGCTGGATGGCGTCGCACGGACGACCCCAAGTCAATTCGGCGGGCGTGGCGACCCGCATCCTGGGACTGACGTTCGACATCACCGAGACGAAGGAAGCTGAGCTGCGGCAGCTTCAGCTCATGCAGGAGCTTGAAACCTCCGAGAGCGAAGCGAGGCGTCAGCAAACTCTGTTTCAAAGCGTTTTCGAGTGCTCGCCGGACAGTATTCTTCTCATCGACGATGACAGAATGATTGTCGGCATCAATTCCACTTTCACGAAAGTGATTGGATACTCCGTCGATGAATTGAAGGGCCGCTCGACGAGGTGTCTCTATGCCAAGGACGAGGATTGGCAAACGGCAGGCCGAAAGCTTGCAGGTGCAGGTGCAGGCAATCAGCATGTGATAGTCGAGCCTGACCTTGTGCGGAAAAATGGGGAAGTGTTCCCGTGCAGGGCGACTGCCGCAGCAATCGTCGATCAGTCTGGCCAGAGGCTGGGCTTCGTGGCCATCATCAGGGATATGACCCTTGAGCAGAGCCGCGAACGCGCCTTGCGCGAAAAGCAAGGGCTGGAGGCGCTTGGCCGGTTGACCGGCGGCATCGCTCACGACTTCAACAACCTGCTGACGGTCATCAGCGGACATCTTCAACTGCTCGAACTCGATGCCGTGAACGATGACATGCGCCGCCACATCTATGCGGCGATTGGGGCCGCGGACATGGGCGCGCGGCTGAACCAGCGGTTGATCACGTTTGCCCGCCAGCGCCGGCTCGATCCCAAGCCCGTTGATCTTAATGCGTTGGTGCGCTCCCTCCTGGACCTTGTATGCCGCTCGATCGGGGAGAGCATACGGGTGACGATAACACTCTCGGCCCGCCCCGCGATGGTGTCCATCGACACGAGCGAGATGGAGAATGCGGTTCTGAACCTTGCCCTCAATGCGCGCGACGCCATGCCCGCAGGGGGCCAACTCGTGATCGAAACGTCCGACAAGGTAATCGGCCCGGGCGATACCGCGCTGATGAGCAACGTCACACCCGGCGACTACGTGCTCATGAGTGTCTCGGATAGCGGCGTCGGCATGACGCCGGATGTGATGTCACACGCGTTCGAGCCCTACTTCACGACGAAGGAGGTCGGGAAGGGAACGGGCCTCGGCCTGACCACGATCCACGGTTTCATCCAACAGTCGGGCGGCCATATTTACCTCGAGAGCCAGCCCGGCCGCGGCACGACTGTTCGCATTCTTCTACCAAGAGCCGCCGGCGAATCGCTCGCTTCTGCCGGCCGCAGTTCGCGCCTCGACCCGGACGCCGGATCAGGGCAAAGAATCCTGGTCGTCGAAGACAATCGGGACGTACGCAGCGTTACATTGGAACGTCTGAAACGGCTGAATTACCGCGTGATCGAGGCGGACAGCGCTAATACGGCTTTGCGGATTATCGAACGGGGCGAGCCCGTCGACCTCGTCTTCAGTGACGTCGTAATGCCGGGCGGCATGTCAGGTTTCGACCTTGTCGATCGACTGCGCGCCCAGCACCCGCACCTGCGGACCCTGCTCGTCTCAGGCTTCCCGGATAACCTCGAGCGAACTGCTCAAGGCGATCAGAACCAGAAGATCCTTATGAAGCCTTACTCGTCGGCCGAGCTCGCGCGCGCTATAAAAGCAGCTCTGCAGTAGTCGTAGGCTCGGCTTTCCCCTGGCCCTGCCCCGAGGTCGCCTTCACGCGCCTTGACCCCAATTCAGCTCGAGGCCGCCGTCGATGGTGAAACTTTGTCCGGTGACGTAGTCGCTGTCGTCGCTGGCAAGGTAGAGCGCCAGCCGCGCGATTTCCTGCGGTTCACCGGCCCGGTTCCAGGGAATATGCGGCAGTTCCCGTTTCATCGTTTCGGAATTCTCCGTTCGCTCCGCCGTCATCGGCGTGCGGATGAGACCGGGCGCGATGGCGTTCACGTTGATACGCATGGGCGCCAGTTCCAGGGCAAGCGAGCGCGTGAATGTAAGCAATCCGCCTTTCGCCGCGCCATAGGCCGAGGTTCTAGGGCTCGGAATCGCCTCATGCACCGACGTGATATTTATAATTTTGCCACCGTGAACTCCGGAGCCCATCCGGTGGTGGATGAACTCACGGCAGCACAAGAATGGGCCATAGAGATCCGTCTTGAGCACGCGATCGAAATCAGCCAGCGTCATGTCTGCGACCCTCGCATTGCCGCCACCGATGCCTGCGTCATTGACAAGGATGTGCGGCGGGCCAAGCCGCCGCGTCGCCACGTCAAAGAGCGCAGCCACGCTAGCCTCTTGCGTAACGTCGAGCTGCTGGATGATGGCCTTGCCGCCCGTGGATCGGACGCGCCGGTAGGTCTCCTCGGCTCCGGACTTGTCGGAATGGAATGTGATCGCGACCAGCGCTCCTGCGCGGGCGAATTCTCCGACGATGGCTTGGCCGATGCCCGAATCGGACCCTGTGACAACCGCCACCTTGCCTTCCAATTGTTTCACGGCCCTTTCTCCCGGTTTCTATACCGTGGGAACGGCCCCGAAATGACTTCGTTTCTAAATTTGCACGAGCTTATTTTGCTGCACTGATCGGCACGCCCGGCCGGGCTCAGGTTCATCACAGGTGATCAGGACGCTAGCAGCGCCGGTGTCGGGGCCGAGGCGCGATTGTCGACTAATTAGAAACAAACTGCCAATCACGAGCCGGATAGCGCGACCGGGATCGCCATCCTAGGTATGTCCCAGCCAATCGCTGGGCGAGGCGATCGCCCAGCCTAGTTCAATGGAGGCGCTAATGAAGCTCGTTGTGAGACGTGCGGGCGAACGCGGCCGGGCAAACTTCGGCTGGCTCGATAGTCGCCACACCTTCTCGTTCGGCAATTACCACGACCCTGAACACATGGGATTTGGCCCCTTGCGGGTCATCAACGACGACCGTGTTGCACCGGGCGGTGGCTTCCCCACTCACCCCCACGCCGACATGGAGATCGTCACCTACGTTCTGGACGGCGCCCTGGCCCATGAGGACAGTCTTGGTACCGGTTCTGCGATCCGTCCGGGTGATGTCCAACGAATGTCGGCAGGAACCGGTATTCGGCACAGCGAGTTCAACGCCTCGAGAACTGAGCCGGTTCACTTCCTTCAAATCTGGATCCTTCCCGAACGGAGGGGATTGGTGCCGAGCTACGAACAGAAGTCATTCGGCGGGGGCGCGGATGTAGGACGCCTGCGCCTCATCGGTTCGCGCAGCGGCCGCGATGGTTCACTGACTATCCACCAAGAGGTTGACTTGTATGCAGCCCGCCTTTCGCGGCGGGGATGCCGTGTCGCATGCGCTCGACGAGCAGCGGCTGGCGTGGGTGCAGGTGGCGCGCGGCGAGGTGAATCTCAATGGCGAAAAACTGATGGCCGGCGACGGCGTGGCAACGACAGAGCCCGGCACGCTGAAGCTGGAAGCGGCTGCAGATGCCGAGGTTCTACTGTTCGACATGGGCAAGTGAACGAGCCAGCAAAGAGGACGGAAACCAATGACCCGTTTCAAAGATAAGACCATCCTCATCACCGGAGGCACCAGCGGCATCGGGCTGGCCACAGCTGAGAGAATTCTGTCGGAAGGAGGACGCGTGATCGTCACCGGCAGCCGTGACGCCAGCCTGGAGAAGGCCCGCGCCACCCTCCCGGGCGCGGTGCTGATCAAGAACGATTCCGGAGCTGCCGATACTGGCACGCAATTGGTCGGCAGCATCAAAAGCACGGCCGACCGCCTCGATGGCGTGTTCCTCAACGCTGGCCACGGCCGCTTCCAGCCACTTGAGTTCGATCTCAGCCAAAGACTTCGAGGACCACTATCACGTTCTGGTCCGCGGTCCGCTGCTGCAAGCCCAGGCGCTCGCGCCTCTGCTGCATAAGGGCGGCTCCATCCTGTTTACCGGTTCCATCGCAGCCAGCATCGGCGTGGCATCCGGCGCTATCTACTCGTCGACCAAGGGAGCCGTGCGCACGCTTGTACGCTCACTTGCTGCTGAGCTGGCGCCGAAAGGCATTCGCGTCAACTCGGTGGCCCCCGGCCCCATCGGCACCGGCTTCTTCGAACGGACGGGCATGAGCGAGGCCGAGATCAACAGCTTCAGCGAGACGATCCTCCGACTTGTGCCGCTCGGCCGCTTCGGGGAGGCCAAGGAGGTAGCCGCGGTCGCTGCCTTCCTTCTCTCGGACGATGCTTCCTACGTTACCGGCTCTGAATACGTGGTCGATGGCGGCACGTCGGAGATTTGATCGTACCAAGTTGCAGATGAAAACGGCAGGAGGCTAGGCCAGATGACGCGTGTTCTCGTTCTCTATTATTCCAGCTACGGCCATATCGAGAAAATGGCTGGGGCTGTGGCTGAAGGCGTGAAGGAGGCTGGCGCCGAGGCAATTATCAAACGCGTGCCTGAACTGGTGCCCGAGGAAATTGCGAAAAAGTCTCATTTCAAACTCGACCAGCCCGCTCCGATCGCCACCGTTGCCGAATTGCCCGACTACGACGCAATCATCCTGGGCGTGCCCACGCGCTACGGCAACATGCCGGCACAGATGAAAAACTTCCTGGACCAGACAGGCGGGCTTTGGATGCAGGGCAAGCTCGTCGGAAAGGTCGGAAGTGTGTTCACGTCAACGGCTACCCAACATGGTGGCCAAGAGAGCACGATCTTGTCGACCCACACGGTGCTGCTGCATTTGGGATTCGTGATCGTCGGCCTGCCGTACACGTTCCAGGGCCAGATGGGGGTTAAGGAAGTCACCGGCGGCACCCCTTACGGTGCTTCGACGATCGCAGACGGCGATGGTTCACGCCAGCCCAGCGACAACGAACTGGCCGGCGCCCGCTTCCAAGGGCGTCACGTTGCGCAGATCGCGGCCAAGCTGCGAACTACGTGAGGCTGAATGCCCCATCCGTCGCCCTACCAGCGACGGCTGGGGGCGTGGATTTCCACCAGCCCCCGCCACTCGTTCTCGGCCGGAAGTCCATACGGGGTTCACTCGCCAGATCCCGCCCAAAAAGAGTTTAGCGCACGCAATTGCTTATTTCGACGCGCTCATTATTAGAATCGAAACCGTTCGCGGCGAAGATGCTTGCAAATCACGCAACTGCTTGAAGCCGTTTCGGACCGCCGGGAGCAATGGGAGACATCCCCTTGCTGCCGTGCTCCCCGACACGGGAAGCAATTAAGTCGAGTGGGCGCCGCCTGCTCGAAGCGCGGATGTGTGGCCTTGCCGGGCGGAGAAAGGCGACTATTCTCCTTGATCTGGGTGGGCCGTATTGATCATCAAGAGGAGCTCGAGTTGATGACCCCCTTTATCAAAATGACCTTTGGTACCCTTGTCGTGGCCGGCGCCCTACACGTCCCCCTCGATCACGCTGAAGCCAAAAAGCTCGCGGCCGCGAAATCCACGACCACCAACATCGCGGATTGCGCCAAGGTCGCACCGGAGCAGCGCGACCGCTGCATCAGCCAGTCGCGCCCCGTAAAGGGTGCTGCGATTTATGCGAAGCCGAAAGCCAAGCCGGCCGAGATCGCGGCGGCGGCTGCTGCAAGCGTCAAGCAGAAGGCGGAGCGCGCGATCGCGAAAGCCAAGGCTTTGGTGCTCAACAAGGACAAGCCCACCAATATCGCCGATTGCGCCAAGGTCGCCCCCGCCCAGCGCGACCGGTGCATTAGCCTTTCGCTCCCCGTCAAGGGCGCAGACCTCGCCAAGTCCAAGAAGACCGCCGAGGTCGCCGCTGCCGTCACCGCTACGGCTACAGCTGCCAAGGCCACCGCGGCCAAGGCCGTGACCGCCGCCAAGTCCTACGTCACGGCCAAGGACGGTTCCACCAGCATCGCCGATTGCGCCAAGGCTGCGCCCGAGCAGCGCGACGCTTGCATCAGCCGCTCGCGCCCGGTGAAGGGTGCCGATCTCGCCCCCGCCAAGACGACGAAATCGGCTGCCAAGGAACTTGCCACCGAACTCGCCGGCAAGGCTAAGGCCGCTACAGCGAAGGCCGTCAGCCAAGCCAAGGCTCTCGTCATTCGAAAGGACGGCACTACCGATCTGTCGGACTGCTCCAAGACCTCCCCCGACCAGCGCGACGTATGCATCAGCCGCTCGCGTCCGGTAAAGGGTCCGGTCAGCCTCAACCGCACCTGACCTTCGAAACTCTCCTGATCGCAAAAAACCGCCGGCGGGCTCGAGTCCGCTGGCGGTTTTGTCATTGGGACATCCTCGTCAGTTGGCCGCAGCAAACTCGCGAGTGGCCGAGATCAGCTCGTGAATATTGCCTGGTTCCGTCATGGCATGGCCGGCATCCGCGACGATGCGCAATTCGGCCTGCGGCCACGCCTTATGCAGATCCCAGGCGCTGCGCAGTGGCGTCACGACGTCGTAGCGGCCGTGAACGATGCGGCCGCGGATGTTGGCGAGACGGTTCGCGTCGCGCAGGAGTTGATCGTCGCGATCGAGAAAGCCGCGGTGGACGAAGTAGTGGCACTCTATGCGCGCAAACGCGAGCGCATATCGTTCCTGCCCGAATGAGCGGATACGCTCGGCGTCGGGCAACAGCGCCAAGGTTGAACCTTCCCAGATGCTCCAGGTGCGAGCCGCCTCGATATGCACGCGAGGATCGGGATCGGTCAGCCGTTTGTAATAAGCGGCGATGATGTCGCCGCGGTCGGCCTCGGGGATCAGCCGCGCGAAGGATTCGTAGGCCTCGGGATAGAGCCAATTGCAGCCGTCCTGGTAGAACCAGTCGAGCTCCCGCCTCCTCAATAGGAAAATTCCACGCAGGATCATCGCGGTCACACGTTGGGGATGCTTCTGCGCATAGGCCAGAGATAGCGTCGACCCCCAAGAGCCACCGAACAACTGCCAGCGCTCGATGCCGAGGTGAAGGCGCAGCCGCTCCATATCCTCGACGAGATCCCACGTCGTGTTGTGAGCGATCGAAGCGTGCGGCGTGGAACGCCCGCATCCACGCTGGTCGAATAGGACGATGCGATAGTGCCGCGGATCGTGAAACCGCCGCATCGTCGGGTTGGAACCGCCGCCGGGGCCGCCGTGAACCATCAGAACGGGGGCGCCGTTGGGGTTCCCGCATTGCTCGAAGTAGATCGTGTGGCCGTCGCCGACAGCCAGCCGGCCGTGCGCGAAGGGATCGATCGGCGGATAGAGCGCATGCCGGCTCTTCTGATTCATCTCGCGAACGGACATCGGCACACGTTCCGCAATGCTGTGATCCAATCAACCGAGGCTATACGCGGTCGACCAGATAAAAAAGCACTTCGCTGAAGGCAACAGGGAGGCCGGGCACGGTCGCGAGCCTCAAGGCCTCTGCCGCTGCTTTAGACGCGTGAGCCGCATTTCGCGATCGTAGAGGATTTCGCCACCCGGTATGCGGATGTCGCGCACGAGTTCAAGGACGTGACGGCTGGGCGCGGGGGTCGCAAGGCTTGCCGCAATACAGGCGATGAAAGCGGCCGGAATGCCGAACACCCCCGCAAGCGGGCTGTCGAAGTTGATGATGTGCGTCTCCCCGACGATGATTGCCAGCAAAGCCACCCCGAACCCTGCCGCCATGCCCGCGACGGCGCCGAAAGCGTTGATGCGCTTCCACCAGATCGACAGAATGAGCACTGGAAAAGCCGCCGACCCCGTGAGCGCGAACGACCAGAGCATCAGCTTCAAGGGGTCGGACGGCGCCAGAATTGCAATTGCGAGCCCCACCAGCGCCGCAGCCCCGATCGCAAACCGGCCGAGCCACAGCCTGAGGTCGCCGTGCGCAGGCTCGGGAGCCCAGCCGTTGACGATGTCCTCCGCGATGATGTTGCCGAGTGCCACCGTCGCTGCGCTCGCGGCGGCAAGCGCAGCCGCCACCGCGCCCGTGACTACGAGATGAAGGAGCACCGTAGGAAGTCCATGCGCCACCGTGATGCTGAACAGCACGGTGTCACGGTTGAGTGCGATGCTCTGCGGCGTGAGCACGGCGCGCGACTGATCGACTTCGGCCAGTTTCAGCGACACGAGGGTGCGCAGCCATTCCGGAATCGGCGCCGAAGGTCCAGCAACCATCTCCATGATGAGTTCGCGCATGAAGACGGCGCCACTCGCCAGCGTCAGCATCACGAGGCCGAAGAAGAACGTTGCCCAGCCAAGAGACTTGCGCGCTTCGTAGACGCCCGGCGCGGTCGCGACACGCGGCAGTAGCCACGGGGCGGAGGCAACCCCGGCCATGATGGTGAGAACGGCGACCACGAATCCGCTCGGGCCGATCGAGCCGAACGGATCGACGAACTTCTTGGATAGCGCCAGGAAGCCTTCTCCCGGCATTTCAAACGTCCAGGAGGCGGCGTAGATCGTCGGCATGCCGAGTTGCTGCTCCAAGCGACCGACCGCCTTGACTACCGGCCCGTGGCTCAGCTGCGGCACAGGCAAATTGGTGATGAGCACGCCGATGATGCCGATGGTGACCACGATCGCCAGAATGGCCGTGATCGACTGAGCAACCGTGACCCAAGTGAGCGATCGCATCCCCCCCAGTATGATCGCGGCCACACTCGCTAGGCCCAGCATCAACACCACCGGCCCCGTCGATTTGTCCAACAGCCAGCCGGCCGCCATGCCGCCCATTCGCAACTCGGCCGCAAGCATGAGCAGCAACGGTACCGACAGCACCCCGGCAGACACCACGCGCAGCAGCCGGCTCTCAAACCGGCGCCCGAGATAGCTTGGAATTGTGAATGCGCCGAACTTTCGGAAAAAAGGCGCCAGCAGGATCGCCATCACAACGAAGCCCGACAACCCGCCGAGAACGATGCACAGCGCGTCATAACCGACGACGAAGAACATGCCCGTCAGCGCCACGTACCCGGTTGCGCCCATGGCGGTGATCGCTAAGCTGACACCCCCATAAACTGCCGGCACCCGCCGCCCTGCGGCGAAAAACTCAAGAGCGTCTCGGGTGAACGCAGCTATGCCGATGGCCGCGTAAAGCACTAACGGTCCGCCGAGCATCACGATCCGTAGCGCGCCTTCGGACACTCCAAGCTGCTGGAAGATCAGCAGCATTATGACAAGGCCAGCCAGCGCGCTTGCGAAGATTCCGAAGAAGGTGCCGAGGCGTGGAT
This sequence comes from uncultured Alphaproteobacteria bacterium, assembly GCA_963847435.1. Classification (GTDB taxonomy): domain Bacteria; phylum Pseudomonadota; class Alphaproteobacteria; order Rhizobiales; family Hyphomicrobiaceae; genus CAWJZR01. The sequence continues at coordinate 49,691 of CAWJZR010000024.1, forward strand.
TGACGAGGCGGCTGTGATGCGTGAACGACATGTCTCAGGATGGCTCCAGGCGGCAGCGCATTCATGCGAATCCAATGTGGGCAGAATGCGCCCGCACTACTGATCCTCATGCGCGCCGTGCCAATGATCGATGGCGTCCTGGCGATTTACGAAGCTCGCCACCGTGACCACGGCGATCAGCACGATGCCGTGCAGGGAGAGGAAATAACCGAGCGGAAAACCCAGGAATTTGTTGCGGTTCAGGTTCACCGCATACATCGGCAGGATGACCACGACCAGCAGGAAAGGCAGCAGGCTCGCTATCATCTGCCACTTGGTGTGCTTCCAGTAGGGCTTGCGTTCCTTGCGTTCAATCATGTTGCCTCGCTCCCCCGTCCAGGTATCATGCACGGCAGCCTGGAGTTGTAGTGTACGCGGTCGCCGCTTGCCAGCGCGGTTGCGCGATGTCACGCGATATCGACTACACGGCCAACGGCGTTCACCGGAAGTGTCGGAGGGTGCTTGCCAGCTGAAGGCAGCTCCTGATTAAATCGACGCGTGTTGTCGGTTCTGCGACGACAGGTCGCTGCAGATAGGCCAGAATGGCAGAATCAAGGTCCGGGCCGATGCCCGATCAATGGGCAATACCTGCGATACTAAGGTCGCGCCGACCCGGGAGGAACTATGTCAGCCGTGAAAATCGTCATCGTCGATGATCACCCGCTGTTTCGCGGCGCACTGAGCCAGGCGCTGTCCGCCTCGTTCACGGATGCCGATATCGGCGAGGCCGGTTCACTCGATGAGTTGACCCAACGGCTTGAAACCGACAAGGACGTCGACCTCGTCCTCCTCGATCTATCGATGCCGGGGGTACAGGGCCTGTCGGGGCTCCTTTTTCTCCGGGCGCAGCACCCCGAGATCCCCGTAGTCGTCGTCTCCGCCAACGAGGACCCCACGACCATTCGCCGTTGCATCGAGTTCGGCGCCTCAGGCTTCGTTCCCAAGTCGGAGCCTGTTGAAAATATCCGCAATGCCGTGCGCTCCGTCATCGGAGGCGAGATCTGGACGCCCAAGGATATCGATCTCACCGCCGGCGCCGATCGTACGACCGATGACCTGCTCGCCCGCCTCTCGACACTGACGCCACAGCAAGTGCGAGTATTGATGATGCTAGGGGAAGGCTTGCTCAACAAGCAGATCGCCTACAAGCTCGGGGTCTCCGAGGCGACGATCAAGGCGCACGTCTCCGCAATTCTTCAAAAGTTGGGCGTAGACAGCCGCACTCAGGCGGTGATCGCCATCAACAAGATCGATGGCAGCGAGTGGCAGAAGCTGGGTCACTGAAAGCGCGCTTCGTAAAAAAGCTTTTCGAAGCGTGGAACCAAATCTGTCGCGAGTAGTTTTTCGATCAACTTGGTTGCGCGTTCGGTGAAAGCTGGATAGTGCGCCAAGTATGAAGCCCGCCGGTCGGGAAGCATAAACAGCTTCTCGACTGACGGGTGGTTTGTTGTGCCGAAGCGAGCATAGCGCTAAGTGCCCGACGTATCATTCTGCGGCGGCCGATCGCCTGACGACGTACTGCGCCATGATTGCGCGCAGCGCTGCGGCCTTGAGCGGCTTGCGCAGCATCGACAGTCCCCTCGAGCGAACGTCGCGTTGCACCTCCGGCGAATGGTCCGCCGTGATGATGACAGCGGGGATCTCCCGGCCCGTAGCCTCGCGCACGGCGAGAACCGCATCGACCCCAGTGCCCGTATCGAGATGGTAATCTGCAAGCATGACGTCGGGCGGACCAGCCATGGCCGCGACCGCCTGCACTGCTTTCAACGTGCTGGGCGCTTTGTGAACCTCGCACCCCCACCCCAATAACAGCGCTTCCATCCCGGCCAGCACCGCCGGCTCGTTGTCGACGCACAGGACCCGCAGTCCACCAAGGTTGCCGAGCGAAGCCGCCGGTAAGCCTTCGACTTTCGCGGCCAGGCGCGGCTCCGTGCGGGGAACCGTCACTGAGAATATCGAGCCGCGGCCAGCGTCAGAAATGATCGTGATCGGATGCTCGAGGATCTTGCCGATACGTTCTACGATCGACAGGCCCAGTCCGACACCGCGGACCGTGCTGCCCGGCCCCTCGAGCCGTTGAAACTCCTTGAAAATCAGGGCCTGCTTGTCGCGCGGGATACCTGGGCCGGTATCGCAGATCTGCAGCACGATACTGGCACCGCGACGACGCGTCCCGAGCAGCACCGTGCCCATGCGCGTGTATTTGATCGCGTTGCCGATAAGGTTCTGCAGCACGCGTCGCAGCAGCCGCCGATCCGAGCGGACCCACGTCGACGTTTCCACGATGCGGAGTTCCAACCCCTTGGATCGCGCCAATGGCTCGAACTCGACCTTCATTTGAGCGAACACGTCGGCGAGCGCAAAACTCGTGATCTCCGGCTCGAGGCGGCCGGAATCCATCTTGGAGATCTCGATCAGAGCACCAAAAATCTCCTCCACCGCCGACAGTGACGCGTCGACATTCTTGGCGAGACCGGCCTCGGACGGAGGCAAATGCCGTTCGGTGAGGCTCGTCGCATAGAGACGCGCCGCGTTGAGGGGCTGCAGGATGTCGTGGCTCGCCGCCGCCAGGAACCGTGTCTTGTCGAGATTGGCCTCGTCGGCCTTTGTCTTGGCGACTGCCAACGCCGCGTTGACGTCCAAGAGCTCCGCCGTGCGTTCGCGCACACGGCGCTCAAGTGTCTCGTTGGCGCGAGCCAGCGCCGTTGCAGCAGCGACGCGATCGGTGATGTCGGAATAAGTGGTCACGATGCCGCCCTGCGGCATGGGACTGGTCCGGATCTCGAGGATGCGCTCACCGCCCGCGGCGCGCTCCTGGTGCGTTTCTTTCGATACCGCGAGCTTCAACAATCGTTCGGCGACAAGTTCGTCCGCCGAACCCGGCCCGAAGTCCCCGCGGTCGGCGCAGAAGCGCAGGATTTTATCGAGCGGTACGCCCACACGCCCCAAATCGGGCGGCAAGTTGAGGAGCTCGCGATACTGCCGGTTCCAGCAGATCAGCCGCATATCTTTGTCGAACACGCACAGTCCATGCCGCACCTGATCGAGCGCGGACTGTAGAAGGTCGCGATTGTACTGCAGCGCCTCCGAGGCGTCGTCGAGCAGCTTCAGTGCCGCCGATCCCGACACGTTTCCGCGCCTGAGCAGGAGCGACAGCACCAGCCGCGACGACGCTGCGCCGATCGCGCTGGCCAGAAGATGCTCGGTGAAGCGGATCGCCTGCACGTCGGCTTCCGCCTCCAGCATCAGTGGCACAGATCGGGTCACGGCAAGATCCGCGAAAGATCGTTCGGCTCGCTCGGCGCCGAGATACCGCGACGCCGTCTTGATCAAATCACCGACCGTGATCGAGGTCCGCAGCAGCCGGAACCCGGGTGCCAGTTGCGGCCGCGGTCGGTCCTCCTGGATGAACAGGTGGGCCTGCAGCCGCTCGATGGGCTCCGGCGCTCGCATGAGCGAGACAAGGATGTAGGACACCACATTGACCGCGAGACTCCACATCACGCCATTCGACAGCGGATCGATCTGCACATTGAACAGGGCCTGCGGCCGTAAAAACTCGAACCCGAACGGCCCCTCGCTGATGAAGTTCTCAGAGATCAGGCCCGTCCAGACGAGTGAAGGCAGCACGAGCGTGTAGCCCCACACCACGAACCCGGACATCATGCCGGCGATGGCGCCTCGTCCGGTAGCATTGCTCCAGATCAGTCCGCCGAAAAATGCCGGCGCAAGCTGCGCCATGGCCGCGAACGAGATGAGGCCGATCTGAGCGAGCCCCTGCGATTTGCTGAGCGACCGGTAGACCACATAGGCGAGGATCAAGATCAGGACGATGGCCACCCGCCGCGTCAGCAGCAGCACACGCGCCATATCCTGCTCGCCGACATCGCTCGCGAAGTGGTGCCTTAGCAGCACGGGAATGACGAGGCCGTTGCAGATCATGATCGACAGCGCGATCAACTCCACGATCACCATTGCGGTTGCCGACGACAGCCCACCGACGAATGCCGCCAGCGACAGCGCATGCGAAGAAGCCGACATCGGCAGCGTCAAAACGTAGAAGTCGGGATCTGCCTGGGGCCCTGCCAGCCGCAGCAAACCGGCGATCGCGATGGGAATGACGAACAGATTGACGAGCACGAGGTAGATCGGAAAGAGCCAAGCGGCCCGACGGACCTCGGTCTCCGAGTTGTTCTCGACCACCACGACATGGAACTGGCGCGGGAGCAGCAGGATCGCACAAAAACTGAGCCCGGTGACGGTGATCCAGAGCCGAATGTCGATGGAGTTGTCGAACACCTTGTCGATGACGGCGCTCTTGCCTGCCTGGGCGATCAGATCCCACGGCCCGTCGAACATGTAGAAGACGACGAACATGCCGACGGCGATGAATGCCGCCAGTTTGACGAGCAACTCCGTTGCGATTGCCAGCATCAGGCCGTCTTGATGCTCGGTCGCGTCGATGTGGCGGGTGCCGAACAGAATTGCGAAGGCGGCAAGGCCGAATGTGATGACGCTCGCCGTATCGGCGAAGCCGTAGCTCGGAAGATCGATTGGGACGAGCGGCGTGCCGCCCAGGATCGTCTCGATCGAGACCGAAATCGCCTTCAATTGCAACGCGATGTAGGGGAGGGTGCCGAACACCGCCACGATGGTTACAACGGCGGCAACGAGTTGGCTCTTGCCATAGCGCGCCGCCAAAAAGTCGGCGGAGGAGGTAAGGTTCTGGCTCTTCGCCAGCCGCACGACCCGCCGCACCAGCGGCCAGCCGAGCGTGAACATGATGATCGGACCGATATACACTGGCAGGAAGTCATAGCCCGTGCGACCGGCAAGGCCGACGCTGCCGAAGAACGTCCACGAGGTGCAGTAAACGCCGATCGAGAGCGCATAGATGAGCGGGTGCCCACCCTCGGCGCGACGCCCGCGGAAGTAGCGATCCCCCGCCCAGGCCAGCAAGAACAGCAGGCTGACATAGATTAGAGCAAACGCTATGATTGACCAGCGCTCAAACATTCTCCGCCCGTGTGACTTCCAACAAGCACCGCTGTAGTGGAACCGGCTTTGAGCAGCAGCTGCCTCTCCTAAGATTAAGCGGCAATGCCGTTCGGATATAGTGCAAGTGTGTCGTTCCTGTTGTCCAATATCACGCCCTTCCTGAGTTACGAGAAAGAGTTTCAACGTGCTTGACGCCCTGCGGGCGGCTGAACGATTGATCCGCTTAATGCATTGACCTAGGTTTGCCCTCCAGGTCGTTCCAGAGTCCGGAATGTACGCGGCCCTTGGGCTGCACTGGGTGGGATTGCGCAGCATCAACTCGGCCGCACATCCCGCTCGATCGACAACGCTAAATCGGGGAACAAACATGGGTGTCATCAAAGAATTTCAAGAATTTGCCATGCGAGGCAATGTCGTCGACCTCGCCGTCGGCGTAATCATGGGCGCCGCGTTCGGCCCGATTGTGTCAACCCTCGTCGACAACGTCATCATGCCGCCGATCGGCCTCGCCCTCGGTGGCGTCGACTTCTCGAATTATATGGTGGTGCTGAAGGCCGATCCTGACGCAGCCAAGACGGTGGCCATCAGGTACGGTGTTTTCCTCAACGCGATCATCAAGTTCGTGTTGACGGCCTTCGCGATCTTCATCCTCGTCAAGGCGATGAACACCGCCAAGAAACGGTTCGAAAAGCCGGCCCCTGGCGCCGCTGCCGCCGCGCCGCCGCCGCTCCCGCCAACGGAGGTCTATCTGAAGGAGATCCGCGACCTGCTCGCCGCTCGGGGCTGACGCGATCGGACGGTCAGCCCGGTGGACAGCACAAGCACCCGCCGACCCAGCGACCAAACCCCCGCTCTCGCCACAACGGTGCGAGAGCGGGACCTGCTTTGACGTGCGGCGCCGACCAGGAGTTGTCATCCAGAGCAAATGCCCCTGTGGGCGCTTGCGCCGCGTCGCTTTCCATCCTAAGAATCTGCCCGCCTCATGGCGGTATGCGGGTGTAGTTCAATGGTAGAACGGCAGCTTCCCAAGCTGCATACGAGGGTTCGATTCCCTTCACCCGCTCCAACACTTAGCTCTCCTGCCCCCACTGTGTTGACAACCGTGTTGACAATCACGGTTCGTTCTACGTTCTACGTTCCCCGACCCCGCTCCCACTTGAGAATCGCAGCGGCTGCCAGACGCTGCTGATTGACCATCCGTGCGTAGTGCCGACCATCTGCCGTGACTGTCCAGTGATTGCTGAAACTTCGGCGTCGGTGCATCCGCCTTCCAACAGCGTGACGACGGCGGACTTGCGCAAGCCGTGGAACACGAGCTTCCGGTCGACCACAATGGCTGGCCGGTGCTTAGTCCATGCAGTATGAAAACCGGTCTGCCACGGCGTGCCGTCCGCACGGATTGTGACAGCTCGCCGAGGGATCGTCTCCAGCACGGCCCTTAGTTCCCGGTGCAACGGGATCAGCAGCTCTTTGCCGGTCTTGCCCTGCCTGACCGCTAAGAGCCCACCTGCGTTGATCGCGGACCACTTCATATTGAGCACACCGCCAAGTCGCTGCCCTGTGTAGAGGGCGAGCGCGACCGCCCACTACAGGTCAGGCCTGAGTTCGGCGCTCGCCACCTCAATCACATTCCATGGCCACGGCTCATAGCCATCGCCACAATTCAGCAACTTGATTTCTCGACAGGGATTCGTCGAGCGCCAGCCTCGGGGAACACTCCACGACATCAAACTGCTGAGACATCGGATCATGTTGTTCGCGGACGCCGGCTTTTCAGCCCAGGCATCCTGGAGGCTCAGCACGTGCTTCGGTTCGATCGCCGTTACCGCCACGTCACCCCAAGCCTCCCGGATGTTGCGGCAGTGGCGCCCCCACTCGCGTTGCCTTGGAGGTTTCAGCCCATTGTGGGCTCGCTTGCCATGCATCAATGAGGCAGGCGACGGTATCAGTACGCGGCATGACGGCAGGCAAATCCACGTGCCGAGCGTACTCGGTCCAGAATGACGTATCGTCGAAGTCTTGGCAGCCGGATCGGCTTTCAGCTTTCTCGTCCCTCTTCCCCGCTGGAGGTAATAGTAGGTCTGCCCCGCCCGATTTGTGACCGCGCGGACATGCGGCGGAAGCTTTTTCGGCGGCACGGCGAACACCTTCCACAATCAACTCATCCGAGCGGCTAGGGCCCATCCCGGTCTGGCCAGCAACCGGGGTCCTCGCCCGAGCGTTCGTGGAGCGTGCTGCTCTGAGGTGGACCTCGGCGCTGCAACTTGGACAGTCGCTCTGAAACGCACAAAGTCATAAAATGGCTTAACCCCACAGGCCCCGCTGGTCCCATTCGATCCTCGGGATCTCTTTGCCGAGCGTGAACGTGAAGGACGTCGCCTTCATATAGTCGTTGGTCAGTCGGCAAGAGTAGCTGATCGCGAACCACCGTCCGCCCGCACGGACTGCGCCGCCTGGAGCATTGAGCATGGCGCCGATGAGTTGGGCAGGCTGGAATATCGATGACTTGAGGCGATCTGCCTGGCGCAAGCGCGGATCGCGTCGCAGCACATCCAGCGCTTTCAACGCGCACGCTTGATGCGAGCGCTCTTCCGGATCGAGCTTGGCCAGCGTTTGCTCGAGCGATGTCGCGCTGGCAATAGCCGCCGTGTAGATCGACATGATGAACAAGGCAGCTAACCGGAGCATGTGATCGTTTCCCTGCGTTCGAGGCCAAGACCAAGTGGGCGATTATGGCTAGAGTGGGATTGCCAGTGCAGGTGCCGATGAGACAGGATGTGAGGACGCAAGGATGATTAAAAGAACATCGTTTGTAGCTTTCGGGTGCGCATTGCTGCTCGGCGCCGGAACGGCGTTCGCCGATCGGGCGCCCAATCCTGAGGAGCGGGCGGCGATCGAGCAGGTGCTCCGCGAAGCCGGGTTCATCAGTTGGAGCAAGATCGAGTTTGACGACGGCCGGTGGGAGGTCGACAACGCGCGCGGTCCCGACGCCAAGACGTACGATCTCAAGCTCGACGCGGCCTCGTTCCAAATCATGTCGAGGGAAATCGAGGATTGACCTCCTGGCGGTCGCGCATCTGGCGCGACCGCTCGCCGTGTATCCGAACAGCGCGAGCGACGCATCCGCTAGGCAGATTTAAAACGTGGGTTCGTTCTGGTGTCCGCCACCCTGCTTCTTTCGACGGTCGCCGGCAATGTTGCACTGCTTCTGTGGGGCCTGCACATGGTGCACACCGGCCTCACCCGCGCGTTCGGCGCCGAATTGAGGCGATTGCTTGCTGCAGCCGTCGAGCGCAGTGGCGACGCAGGTGCTCAATTACATGCAACGCGGCGAAGTTGTCCTGAAGGCCATGGCTTGGTTGGCCGCGGGTATTGCTGCCTTTGCTATCACGGTGTCTCTTCTGGCGGCGTCCATCGAGCGGCGTCGGCAGATTGCGACGTTGCGCGCCATTGGCGCCACGCGACGGACTGTGTTCGGCGTGCTGGCGATCGAGGCGGCCATGATCGCGGGCGTCGGGGCCGTAGTCGGCATCGCTCTAGGCGCGGCGATCGCGCGGATAGTTGCTTGGCAGCTCGCGCTGCAAAGCGGCCTCGTGCTCGATCTCGCGCCTATCGGCATCTCGGATTTGTCGATCGCCTCGGCTGCAGTAGCGCTAGGGGTCGCCGCCGGGCTGTTTCCGGCGTATCTTGCCTGCAGGCAGGACGTGGCTGAAAACCTGGCTCCGGTCGCATGGGCTTGATAAAGCAAATAACACATGCAGTGGTGTTCATCCTGGGAGCACTGATCATGCAGATTACGCCCGCTGAGGCAGCCACACCGATCCGTTTCTCGGATTTCTTCGCCGGCGAGACCTTCCAGCAGGGCGTCGGCATGACGCCGGATCTGAAACTCTCAGACGCGATGCATAAGCTCCACGGCAAGGAAGTCCAGATCCTCGGCTTTATGGATGGCATCCTGCCGCGCGACGGCATGCATTTCATGTTGATCAAGGAGCCAAGCTTCCAGTGCCCCTTCCATGCCGTCAGCTTTGACTGGGCGGGCTTTGCGGCGGTGTTTCTGAACCAATCGACTGACTATATCGACGGGCCGATACGGATTACGGGCCGCCTGGATGTCGGCCGCAAGTCGGACGAGATGGGGCTCATCAGCTACGTGCGAATTTATGATGCTCGGATTACGCGCGCGTCGTGACATCGCACTGGCCTGGACAACGCGCTTGAGTCACGATGATGTCACGAGCCCGACCACGATAGCGCCCGCCGGCAGCAGACTACCGGACCATCATTGCACAATCCAGCCACCTTCGACGGGCAACGCGGCGCCGGTGATCGAGGCGGCGGCGTCCGTGCACAGGAACGCGGCCAGCTCGCCGAGCTGCTCCCCACTGTCACGAACCTGCGCGTCGGTTGGGCCTGCAGCAGCACGTCGCGGATCACCTGCTCCTCTGTGAGCCCGCGCGCTTTGGCTGTGTCCGGAATCTGCTTTGGCAAGGGGTGCTCCGTGGCCGGCGTGTGCACGACTGTGAGCGATAAGGCCACGCCAAGTCCCCTCTGTCACGTCAACCGTCGGTTCCGCGCGCCACGGCCGAACATGCTGTGGGTCCCGGACTTCACCTACGATACACCGGCGGCTTGCCGAGGCCGGCCCTAGGGTGCCCGGACGCCGCCGATATCAACTTTTTGACCCCGACATAGCCTTTCTTAGAAATCCGAGTGCCGCTGTCGGTCTCATCGCCTGCCACGAAGCGTTCGCATCCCGCTGTCAACAAACTTGTCTCGTATTTTCAATCTATTAACGCAATAGCTACCTACTTCCCAAGCTGCATACGAGGGTTCGATTCCCTTCACCCGCTCCAATTTGACTCCGCCCATCCTCTCTGTATTAAGCAACGTGATTGACAATCGCGGTTCTTTCGACGTCGGCGCCCGCTTCCGCTCGGGGACTAGGCAGCTGGCAGCTACGGCTTCAGCAATTGCAGAAGACCTTCCAGCTTTCCGCCGCACCCGGCCCGGCCCTGGTTGGGCAAAACCAGCGTCAATTTCGGTCCCATGGCGACATAGGCACTTGAGCTTAGTGCGATCGATTTCGCGCACGGCAATGTCACAAAAAAAACCCCGGTCTGCGAGACCGGGGTTCTTTGGGGAGCAGCTCTTGGGGGGGGAAAGGAGCTACTCCCTGGTGTGCGACCGGAGGGGGGATCGCGATCGCAACCATTGCTATTTCAATATGCAGCGCCGATGTCGTTTCGCAATTGATTCGAATCAATCAATGTAGCTTTTATGGCACCGGAAAGACGATTCTTGCTCAAATTATGAAAGAATTGGTGAATGATCTCGCAACTTGCTGTCGAACATCTATGTATTCACCTCGCGCCCAAAAGGGGATTGCGGATTATCAGTGCGAATAAGACTGCCATTCATTTCGGTCATGAGAGCCTGCACAATGGCGCCCGGCAAACATTTCATCTCGATCTCGAGCCGATCAAGCCGCACCACGGCTTCTCTTGTCAGGACCACAAGATCGAGATGCGTTTGACGTAACGCCCCTTCCAATTCATTAACTCGCCGCTCGAGAGCTTCAACATGGCTTTGCAATGTGTTCGACATCCAGGGCCTCTTAAACCTACAAGGCGCGTTGCACTTCAAAGGGCGCAATGCGGCCCGAAACTAGCGAGCTCAGCGTGTCTTTTGCGCGAGCCAATCCAGCCAACAATTACAGCCTGCGATATCGCGGATAATTGGCTTTGATATCCGTCAAGCAGCAGAACGAATTGCACATCCGGTGCGGATCCAACATGCGACTAGGTCATCCGATAAAAGATAGAAATGCAGGAGCGTTATTTTACGCCATCGACGGTCACGACGGATTCCGGACACGGGCCAGCCGCTGACGCGCAAACGACGGAATCAAAATCAACGACCACGAAAGGACCGGACATTCTCTGCCCTTAGCCGCAAAAAGAGATGATTGTCTCCAGACAGCGGACTTTCAAACCAACAACTGCGCTTTTGTTCGGTAAAATCGCTCGACGTCACCAGCGGCTGGATCGGGAACTCTCAAGCGAGCTTAAATGGAATGAACTCCGAGCCAGAGGTGCCGCGGATACCGAAATGAGGATCGAATTCCGGGCCACCTCTGGCCTGAAAGGCCCTATGCTTCCGATGCCTGGGACGCAGAAACCTGCGAAAGCCACTGGGCTTGGGTGCAGTCTTTGAAGCCACTGAGCTTATGATGGTCGGTTTTTAGACTATGCAGTTGGTTTGGCGCGCGGACCTGCGTCGCGAAACGGTTAAATATTGTTTGAGGAGGGGGGCTGCACATGGAATATCTCGCACAGTTGGCAGCGTGGAGTTTGTTGGCCTTCAGTGTGGTCCTATTCCTCACTCAGGGGGTGGCCCGCGAATTCGGCTATTGGGTCGGCCTTCGTAGACGTGCGGCGAGGGGCGATCGCGAAGCAGAAGCCGTAGGCTTGGTGTAGGCGGAATGCTCGGCTTGCTCGGCTTTGTTCTCGCCCTCACTCTTTCCTTTGGCAGCTCGCGCTTCGAGGAGCGCCGAGGCCGAACTTTGACAGAGGCCAACGCCATCGGCACCGCTTGGCTGCGTGCGGAGGCCATCGGCCACCCTCGTGGAAATGAAATCGTACGTCTGCTCGAAGATTACGCGCGGGCGCGTAAGGAATACGTACTAGCAACATGGAATTCGCCATCGATCGATCAGGTCAATCAACGCACCTCCGCGATACAGACCGAGATCTGGGGCCACGTTTCCGTGATCGCCCGCGAACGCGCGGATCCTGTGGTTGTTTCGCTGATGAGCTCTCTCAATGAGATGTTCGACATGAGCACGGCTGCCCGTTTTGCGCACGATTCTCGTTTCCCACCCCCATTATTTTGGCTGCTGATCGGGATGGCGCACATCACCATGGCGGCGCTCGGCTACCAACTCGGTCTCAGGGGCCAGAAATCTCACATTCTCGCCACGCTGCTGACCGCAGTGTGGACAGCCGTGATCGTGGTCATTCTCGATTTGAGCGCACCTCGGCTCGGCACCATCCGCAACAGCGTTGAGGTCTACGATTGGACATTGGAGGGGTTCAAAGGCGGGTTGCTGATACCTCCCCTGCCGGCGTCGAGGTAATTGACTGGGAGGTTCGAATTGCCGTCATTCAAGGATCTCACGGCCGCAATCCCGGGGCGGTAATTCGTCCCTATTGCAGGACATACACGGCTCACTTAAATCTCCAGACGCCGAAGGTCGATGCGGCTGCCAACATCACCGCCGAAGATCTCGCCGCGCTTTCCGTCGCCTGCCGACACATATAACGTGCGTCAGCGTGCTTACAGGTGACTGCGTCAGGCGAGCCTGAACATGCCTTTCGATATGCGACAAGGCCGATACCGCAAGGCGGCAACATTTGCGCTCCGCCTCTCGGTCGCCGCACTGCTCGGACTTTGGGTGGCGAACCTTACAGGCGTCCGGCTCCCGTTGTGGGTCGTGCTCACGGCGATGGTTGTGACGCAGACGAGCCTCGGACGCTCGCTCAAGGCAACGATCGACTACTTTGCGGGTACGCTGTGCGGTGCGGTTTGGGGCGGTATCGCCGCCTCGCTTCTTCCCCAGAACAACGAGCTAGCCGTGCTGGGTACGCTCGCGTTGGTACTGGCGCCGCTCGCGTTCGCCGCAGCTATGGACCCGCAATTCACCGCCGCCCCGATCACAGGCGCTATCGTTGTGCTTGTGCCGCAGATGACGCATGCGACCACCATGACCTCTGTCGTCGAGCGCGTCGTGGAAGTGGGTCTTGGCGGCGTCATCGGCCTCGTCATATCGCTCTTGCTTCTACCGTCCAGCGCCTACCGCTTGGTTCGCGATCAGGCATCAGTAGCGCTGGACCAAATGGCCAAAGCTTCCGCGGAACTGATCGGCGGTCTGGAAAAAGGCTTGGACAGCACCGCGGCGCGCCGCATTCAGGAAGGCATCGGACCGAGCCTTAGTGCTCTCGCATCCCTGATTGCCGAGGCGGAGCACGAGCGTCGCGTGCGGCTAGGAAGCGAAGACACCGGCCCGCTTCTGCGCTCGCTGATGCGATTGCGCCACGACCTCGTGATCCTCGGCCGGGCCGCCGGCAAACCGCTGCCGACGGCGTTGATGCCGAGATTGGCGGAAGCTCTCGTCGACTCCGGCAGAACGCTCGAACATTATATGGTGGAAAGCGCCAACGCCCTGCGCCAGCAGATGCCCGCGCCAAAGCTGCATGCTGTGGACAACGCAGTGCAACTTTGCGCCGCCGAGGTCGAGGCCGCGCGTCGCGCGAACGCGTTGCGCCAGCTTTCAAGCGATTCCATCGAGCACCTGTTCGCCGTTGGCTTTGCGTTGGACCAGACCCGCCGCGACCTAGCCGACCTCAAGCGTTGCATCGATGAATGGGCAGCCTGAGGCTCCGGTCCGATAGCCGGCCGTGACGCGGACGAGCGAAAGTTGCCAACGCCACAAACGCGCCGCTCAACCCTCCTAATTCCGCCGTGGAGTGGGTGCATACGGTCTATGGGACTGACCATGCTCATAAATTGAGCAACGGAAATTCTGCGCCGAGCCGTCTTACACGATGCTCGACGCATTGAGAGGTTACGCAGCATGGACCGTGAAATCGATCGGCACGTCAGTCATCGGGTCAGAGAAATCCGAATCGCCAAGGGCGTCGACGCGCATAGCGCCGCGAAATGGCTCGGCCTCGACGCCGGCGAGTACGCAGAGCGCGAGGCCGGTGAGATCGGATTCAATCTTCTCGAGCTGATTGAGCTGTCATGGAAGCTCAACGTTCCCACGTCCACGTTCACGGGCGGCATGCCGAAGTCGCGACCGACCGAGCGTCAATCGACAGGGACTAGGGCAGCAGCCGTGAACGTTATGCCACTACGGGCCTAGTCCCGCGTTCCAGCTCGGTATCGTCCTATCCGCTCACGAACTCGAGCCGGCAGGCTGTCCCCATCCGCTTGCCGGCCTCTTTTGGCGATCTCCGAGGTCTTATCCCGAGCCCCAGTCAGGATCGGGCGACTATGAGGCCGGGTCGGCGGGCCGCCGGGGGACGACGAGCGTGCCGACTTGAATCTGCACGGCTTCGCCATTCTGGTTGAGCGTGGTCGTGCGGACCTTGAGTAGCCCACGGTCAGGACGCGATTGCGACGTCCGAACCTCCAGCACCTCGCTCTCGACGCTCAACTCGTCACCGGGACGCACCGGCCGCGGCCAGCGAAAATCCGTAAAGCCGGCCCCGATAAGCCCGCCCGCTGGCTTCACCTCACTTGCGACCAGCAAGCGCATCGTCAGCGCGGCGGTGTGCCAACCGCTGGCAGCAAGACCCTCGAACATCGACGATCTCGCCGCCTCCTCGTCAAGGTGAAAGGGCTGCGGATCAAATGCCGCGGCAAAGGCCTTGATCTGGTCGGCGTCGACGCTGAGCCGACCAGATCGGAATACCTGTCCGACTGCAAAGTCCTCGAGAAAGCGTTGCTGCATCGATAAGCACTCTCTAGCAACCACCCGGTTTCAAGAGTTCGCATAGCGCGCGGCGGCGCGATTGCGCGATAGATTGGGACCGAGGGCGAGCCGCGCCGCCTCGTAGCTCTTCCAATCGGCTACATCGGGCAACGAGGGAATCGTCACCACTTCCCCCTGATCCAGCCCTGCGAGCGCGGCATCGACCATCTCGTCGACGCCCATCACCATGTCCGCGGGCAGCGTATCGACATCGACGCCGCCCTTGCCCCAGATCTCCGTTCGCGTCGCGCCCGGCAACACCGCTTGAATCCGGATGCCATTGCCCTGGAGCTCAGCATGCAGAGACAGGCTGAGATTTAAGATAAAGGCTTTCGTGCCGCTGTAGGTGCCGTTGAAGAGTTCTGGCGCCAAAGCCAGTACCGAGGCCACGTTGATCAGCGTCCCGCTTTGCCGCGCGACGAAGCCCTCGATCGCGGCCCGAGCCAGCCGCAATGGCGCGGCAACGTTGAGCTGCACCATGGCATCCAGACGATCGGCGTCGTTGCCAAGCAGCGGGCCGAAAGCGGCGACGCCAGCGTTGTTCACGAGAAGACTGATGGACGTGTCGGTGCGCAGCCGATCATCAACGCGCAACAAGTCACCCTTGTGCGTCAGGTCCGCTTGGAGAACCTCGACATTGCGCCCGGTTTCCGCCCCGAGCCGCTTCGCCAACGCTTCGAGCTTGGTTCTGTCCCGAGCCACCAGCACGAGATCATAGCCGCGGCGTGCCAAGCGGTCGGCGTAAACAGCTCCGATGCCGGCGGAAGCACCAGTGATCACAGCAGTCCGGGTCATGGACATGGTCTCGCTCTCTTTTTGATTACGATCGTAATGATTTGCGTTAGATTGCGCTCGTCACTATATTTGTCAAGTCGCTGTTGTCAGCACATGGATCACGAACATGCGAGTATCGAAGGAAAAGGCCGCCGAGAACCGGGAGCGTATCCTGACCGCCGCCTCTCGGCTCATTCGCGAGCGCGGGATCTCGGGCGTCGGGGTCGATACCTTGACCGAGGCGGCTGGTCTGACCCATGGCAGCCTCTACAGCCAGTTCGGCTCCAAGCAGCGGTTAGCCGAGGAGGCGTTGAGCTACGCGCTTGCGGGCAGTGTCGCCGACATGGGCGACGTGGATGATTTAACCGCCTACCTCGAGCGATATCTTTCACCCAAGCACCGCGACACACCCGGCCGCGGCTGCGCACTGGCCGCGCTCGGCTGCGAGATGCCGCGACAGGAGACCGGGATACGCGAGCGGTTCACCGGCGGCGTTCGCCGAATGGTGGAGCAGATTGGAAGCCTCATCCGGTCCGGTTCGAAACGGCAGCGTGAGGACGAGGCACTCGCCGTCGTGGCCGCGATGGTGGGAGCTTTGGTGCTTGCACGCGCGGTGGATGACAACTCGCTTTCCGACCGTATTTTGCTCGCGGTCAGGAAGCGATTCGCCGATAAGACCGATTGAACCGCCGGATCACGTTACCGCTGCCTCAGGTCACCGGTTACGTCACCGACGGTCACGTCGCGTACTGGGCCTCGCCGTTGCCGAACGACCAATTTTCTTTAACGACCTCGACGAGGTTGATGAAAACGTCTTCGCGTCGCAACCCCAACCGCGCGTGGAGGCCGTCGGCAACGGCTTTGTAGAACGCTTTCTTCTGTTCGACAGTGCGGCCCGCGTTGAGAGTGAGTTGGATGAACACGGTGTCGGCGGTACGCTTGATGCCGAGGTAATTCTCGTCGGCAATGTGATTTTCGGGAGCATATTCGCTGATCAGCTGAAAGCGGTCGTCCTTCGGGGCTTTCAGCGTCTCGACCATGGCCTCGTACACGACGTCTCCGATCGTGCGTCTGTACTCTGCGGGCTTGCCTTGAACGAGGTCGATGCGTGCCAAGGGCATGCTGCAGTCTCCTGGGCTTCGTGAAGACGGTGTCTGGCGAGTTTAGCAACTCGGCACTAAAGCCGATACGATCTAAAGTGTGCATAGCGGAGGCCGGTTGGGGGAACGGAATGTGCAACCTCTACAGCATGACGAAGAACCGAGAGGCGATCTTGCGTCTCTTTCGCATCGGACATAACCGCGCCGCGGCAGTCGATCCGTTGCCGGCAATCTTTCCCGGCCACACCGCACCTGTCATTCGGCCTGCTTCGGACGGTGAACTCGAACTCCTGCCGATGTCCTGGGGATTTGTATTGCCACAGCCCGGCAAGGCGCCCCGGCGAGTGACCAATGTGCGGGACGACAAGATCCTGACCAGCAGCTTTTGGCGGGGATCATTCGAAGACCGCCGGTGCCTCGTCCCAGTGACCTCATTCTGCGAGCCGACCGAGACGACGCCGGCAAGCTGGGTTTGGTTCGCTCTCAAGGGTGACGAACCGCGCCCTCTATTTGCGTTCGCTGGGATTTGGCGAAGTCACAAGGGGCCGGTGAAAAAGGATGGGCCGTCGGTCGAGCTCGATGTCTACTCTTTCATGACGACGGTGCCGAACGAGTTGACGGCATCGATCAATCACGAGCGGTCGCCGGTCCTGCTATCGGGGGAGGAGCAGTTCAAGACTTGGCTGAACGGATCGACCGAGCAGGCGTATGCTCTGGCGCGTCCATACTCGGCCGATGCAATGCAGATCGTACAATACGGGTCCGAGAAAAAAGACCTCATGCTGGACGGCTTTGGAGCCAATGCCTGACCGGAATGCAGGAGAATCCATGAAGTCCTATCGCAAGGAATTATGGTTCGAAGTGCCGGGCCGCCGCGCCTTTCTGAACATCACAGGCGAGGTCGAGGCCGCACTCGCCGGCAGTGGCGTGCGCGAGGGTCTGGTGCTGGTGAACGCCATGCACATAACGGCTTCGGTATTCATCAACGACGACGAGCGCGGCCTGCATCACGACTACGAGGTGTGGCTGGAGAAGCTCGCGCCGCACGAGCCTGTGTCCGGCTATCACCACAATCGCACTGGCGAGGACAACGCCGACGCGCATATGAAGCGTCAAGTGATGGGTCGCGAAGTGGTCGTGGCAATTACCGGTGGTAAGCTCGACTTCGGACCCTGGGAGCAGATCTTTTACGGCGAGTTCGACGGCGGCCGCCGCAAAAGGGTGCTGGTGAAAATCATCGGCGAGTGAATGCCGCGGGCGTCTGCGGTGCGGCGGAGCGGTGGCAGTCGGCGTGTATCTGGAGCGAGATGGCGATCATGGATCAGACGGCACCCATCCAACAACGCAACGTGTTCGGCGAACCGCTGGCTATTTGCTCGCTGACGCCGCGAACCGGCTTCTATCGCACAGGATGCTGCGAGACAGGAACTCGAGGACAGCGGCGTTCACACCGTCTGCGTCGAAGTCACCAGGGAATTCCTGGCGTTTTCCAAGGCGAAAGGAAACGACCTCTCGACGCCGCATCCTGAGTTCGGATTTCCAGGAACTCGAGCCCGGCGACCGTTGGTGTTTATGCGCCGAGCGATGGCAGCAGGCGTTCGAAGCTGCAGCCGCGCCCCGCGTCGTTTTGAAGGCGACGCATGAAGCCACACTCGCCTTCGTCGATCTCGCGGATCTCAAGCGTCACGCGCTCGACCTTGCTTGACGTGAGCGAGGCGGCCACACGCGCTTGCATATCGAGCGTCCGGTCAGACCGCGAACCGGGCGGGATCGCAATCTTACACAATGCCGATGACGTGAAGCGCGACGCCCGCAGCGCATGAAGCCGCTAGCGTCGGCAGCATCCCCACCTTGAACCTGAAGATCGCGATGGCCGCCGCGATTGCGAGCACCATTGCCCACGCATCGACGCTCGCCGGCACGGGCGCGTCGAATGCCAAGCCGAACGAGCGCACCGGCGTCACTTGGCGGAACAGCGTGTGCACGGCGAACCACACAGCTAGATTGAGTATGACGCCGCACACCGCCGCTGTGATCGCCGTCATCGCGCCGCTCAGCGCTTTGTTACCACGCAGCTTCTCGATGAACGGTGCACCGAGGAAAATCCACAGGAAGCAGGGTGTGAAGGTCACCCACGTCGCCAGCAAACCGCCGAGAATGCCGGCTGTCATCGGCGACAATCCGCCGTGATCGCGAAAAGCAGCCAGGAACCCCACGAATTGCAGCACCATGATCAGCGGGCCGGGGGTCGTCTCGGCCATCCCGAGCCCGTCGAGCATCTCGCCGGGGCTGACCCAGTGATAGCTCTCGACGGCCTGCTGCGCGACGTAGGCGAGCGCAGCGTAGGCACCCCCGAACGTGACCACAGCCATTTTCGAGAAAAAGACGGCGATCTGACTGAAGACGTTATTCGCCCCCAGCCCCCAGAGGATCGCGGCCACGGGCACCAGCCAGAGCGCGAGCCAGATCGCAGCGACGCGCAGGGTTTGCGAAATGCTGGGCTGGGCATGGGCCGGCAGGTCATCGTCGAGCAGGCTCGTCGGTTCGGCGTCTCCCGTCTTGCTTCCTGCGGGCCCGTGCCCCGCCTTGCCTCGGAATGCGTCGGAGCCAAGTCGCGTGGCGACGAAGCCGACGAGGGCTGCGACGACGACGATCAGCGGGAAAGGAATGGCGAAGAAGAAAATGCCGGCGAAGGCAAGGGCGGCGAGCCCGACCAGTGTCGAGTTACCAAGTGCCCGGCGTCCCACGCGCATCACCGCTTCGATCACGATCGCCAGCACGGCGGCCTTCAAACCGAAGAACACGGCCGTCACGACCGGCACCTTGCCCCACGCTGCGTAGATCATGCTGAGCGCCATGATCGCGATCACCCCCGGCAGGATGAACAGCACCCCGGCCATCACGCCCCCGGCCGTGCGATGCATGAGCCAACCGATGTAGGTTGCGAGCTGTTGCGCTTCGGGACCTGGCAACAGCATGCAGTAGTTGAGCGCATGCAGAAATCGTTGCTCGGAAACCCAGCGCTTTTCCTCCACGAGGATGCGGTGCATCACGGCAATTTGGCCTGCGGGGCCGCCGAAACTCAGCGCCGCAACAAGAGCCCATGTCCGGAACGCCTCGTTCCACGACACCCCATGCGCGGGAGCGTCGGTCGAAGTCTGAGCGGCGCCGAGAGAGGCTTGGTGATCCATGTGGCTCTTCACGCGCTCGGTTTGTTGGTTGGCCAGTTGTGTGTCTCGTCGTGCGCGTCGCGCGCCCAGCGGTAGAAACTGTCGTAGACCGGCATAGCAGCGGCCAATTGCTCGAGGTCGTCACGGAACATGCGCGAAAGCCCGAGCGAGACCGCGAGCAACCCGGCCGCTTCCGGCGCGAGATCGAGTCGCGCCGTATCGGCTCCTCGCACGATCGTCGCCAGTTCCCGCAGAGGCGGAATGTCGAGGCCGAATTCATCCAGCATCGTATCGAAGCTGCACCGGTCGCCGCGATGACTCCAGAACACGCCCTCGATGTCGAATGGCGTCGCGGCAAAGCGGTCTGCGACCGCTAGAACTTCTTGAGCCGCAACAAACAGGAATACGGCATTGGGATCGGCGAACCTGCGGATCAGCCACGGGCAGGCAATGCGATCGATCTTCGGGCGGGCACGCGTCACCCAAACGGTCCGTCCCTTGGCGTCGCGCGGCGGCAGCTTATCGGTGAGCAGCAGCGGCTGCTTTGCCGCGCACCAAGCCTCGAACCCGCCCTCTAAGGTCTCGGCCGCGAGCCCTTCGTGCCGCAGCCACGCAGCGACCCCCTGACTGAGCTGCCCGCCCTTTCGGCAAATGGCAACAGCTTGCTTGCCCGCGTAACCAGCCGCCCACGCTGCAGGATCTTTCGCGGATCGCCTGACGGAGCCTGGGATCAGCCTCGGATCGGCGGCAAGATCCTCGTCGGTCCGCACGTCGATGAGGACCGGACCGTGCGGAAGTCCGATGAGGCGGGAGAGTTGTGGAACAGTAATGACAGTCGGAGACGGCATGCGCGTCCTCCCTTCGCTCTTTCGGAAGGTTGCTGGACGCGAACTTTGGGCTGGCGCCTCACGGGGACGTCGCGGGGACCCCATGGCCGGAAAGATTTGCTCAACGTGCCAGGGCTGTCAATGGCGCCAGCTGACAGGGGTTGGTCACGGAGACGTAGGCACTGAAACTGGACCTCGTGGCGAGTTGCCGCGATGCCCGCCGCGATGCCCATTGCGTTTCGGCCAGCCGATGCTCGCTTGTCCTACGACCGCCGGCTGGTAGGATAGCGGAAAGTCACTAAGCGGGCAAACGGGGGACGAGCCGTGCAGAGAGGGCACACGCGCGTAGCGATGTTACGATTCTGCCTGAATTCTCTCGATGCAGGACATGCGACGCAGCACCGGACGCAGCCGGCTTTGTCACTGTCCGCTGCCTTGCCGTGATGAAACGCGGTCCGCTGGCGGCACTCACGCTCGGCCTCGTTGCTCTGCCGTCGCAGAGCTTTGCCCAAGAACTGCGATCCCAGGCCGAGCCTCGCGCCGAGGTGCACACCGCCGAAACGCTCATATTCCGCCTGACGCAACAGCCGTTCGTGCTCGTCGATGGTGCGGGGAGGGTATTGGGTACGCACAGTCGCGGCGATGGCCCTGTGAAACCAGTTTCCGAGCAGGAAATCATCGAGACACTGCAAGCGTCGCAACTCACGAGCGAGCACGGCGCGGCACTCTGGGCATTCTTGGCCGACTTGGATAACGCGTCCGTCGTGACTTTGCCGATCGTCAAGTCGCTCGTCGCCGCGAGCGCGACCCCCAAGGCCCGCGAAGCGCTCTATAGCGAGCTTGCTGGCTTGGCGCGTGCGTTCTCTCGTAACGATCCTTCCCGGAGCCGCGAAAGGTCGCTCTTGGGTCTCTTCGAGCGTCATCGGTCTGCTTTGAGGCCGCTGTTCTTAGAGCTTCGCGAAACCGAGGCGTCTTGCGACGAGATGATCATGCTGATGCTGTCCAGCCGCGTTTTCGGCGCGGATCTCGACGAAAGCGTCAGCTATGTTAGCGAGCGAATTCCAGCAGCCGTAGCGCGCCGTATCGAACGAGAGCGGGAACTCGGCAGGTCCGCCCGTTGGGAGTACGCGGCCTTCGAAAGCATGGTGCGCTGGAAGGATGCCCGTCTCGTGCCGGGAGCGGCACGCGCCCCGCACTCGCTCAACGAACTGGACGCAGCCGGAGCGTCGTTCGTCACGATATTCAACTGCCTGCATGCGGTCGATGTGGGCTTCCGCGAAGTGATCCTCCGCGGCCTCGGGCCGGTCGAGCTCTTCAACGCGGTCGTCGCCGGGGAGAATGAGCTCTATCGCTTGGGCACTTCCGGCTATCGTGGCTTCCTGCATGCCATCATCTTGCGAGGCATTAGGGAGAGCGGTTCGTTCGAAGCCTTCTTGGCGCGTGCGGTACCGCGCCAGCTGGGCGACGAAGCAATCCGCGCCGCGGACCATCGCGGCATGGTCTTCCTCCGCGTCGTAGCCTCCTTCGGACTTCTAAAGTCGCTGCTTGAGACTGTGCGCGACCGCGACCGCTTCATCGGGGATGCGATCGCTTCGCTTGGCGATCCGAGATCGTTTGAAGGCAACAGCTCGGTCGTAATGGACCTGCTCACCGCGCAATCGGATTCGCCCGCCGTGCTTGCATTCAAGGGCCTCCTTCTCGATCGGCTCTATGAACGCTATCGCATCGAAAGACGCGCGAGCCTGCAAAGCGTCTACGGCAGCATGCTCTCGGTCTATCAGACCGTTACCGGCAACCGCCGCGATAGTGCAATCGATCGCGACTTCCCGCTGGATAGCGCGGTGTTTCGCATTCCGTTCGAACGCCTCTTCAGCCCCGACGGCAGTGGCGGCTTCGCCCATCGCATGTTCATGCGCATGGATGAGAATGAGGATGCCGTCGGAACCTACGCAGCCTTTCGCGGGCTCGGAATATCCCTCGGCGCATCCGTCCGCGACGAGCGGTATTACGAAGTATTCCGCTTCGCCGCGCCCGGCCGCGCGATCGAGATCTACGCCAATAAGCCGAGCGCTGCCGGTATACGACAGGGAATAGCCGGCATTGCGGATGCCCTACGAGGGAGCCGCGTCGAGACGGTAATCGGCCGCGGACACACGTCGATCATTGCCCCGCTTCAGGTGGATGCCAAGCGCGTCCTCGGCAATCGCGTCAAGGAGGTCGCCACCGTCATCGTCGGCTCGTGCGGCGGTGATGCCTCGGTGCGCGAGTTGATCACGACGTTCGGCTACATCCCATACCTCACGACGAAATCGACCGGGCGGCAACTCATCAACAACGCGATCATGAAAAGCTACATCGCGGCGTTGATGGCTCTCCCGCAGGATGCAAGTCTCGCGATGGTGGACGTGCTCGACCGGGCCCTCGAACGGTTTATGGGGGCAGGTGTGGACGAGGCCACCCGAACGGATGCGAGCCTCTACCAGGTGAACATGACGACCGTGCTCACCGCACTTTTGTTCGACGCGCACGTGCGCCGCCATACGGAGCCCGGTTTGCATGCCGCAGGGGACTAGGGACGCGGGGGCCGGCGCCGTTCATGGAACCACGCGCGATAGTCCGCCATCCTCGCCCGCTGAGCCGCCGATGACCGCCGCTTGCACGTCGAAGCTTCGTCGCTATTGCCGGGCGCGCCCCAGCGCAGCTCGACGCAATCATTGACGTTGTAGGCCATCTCGAGCTCAGCCCTGCGGTCGATCACGTCCTTGAGCGCGATCGTCCATTGCGAGCCATCGGTGCGCGTATAGGAAAACGTCCGCGCAGCCAACTCCGACGCGAGAACACCCACGAGCTCGGCCTTTACGTCCGCAATGCTTTTATCTTTCGGCATCGCGTACCGGTCAGGCCGCCGCGCGACACGATCAGGAAACCCGCTTACGACATCGATCGCAATCAAGAGGCGCAGATCGCGCGAGGGCGTCGCAAAATCTTCCCACGCGCCGGTTGTCTCGAAGATCGCCGCGCCGTCCGGGATCGCCACCTCGGCGCCTTTGCTGATCTGGTACTTCCGCCCATTCTCCACGGACGTCACGCGCGCCTTCGCCTGCTCCTCCAGAGCCGTGATCGTCTCCTTCATGGCCCGCAAAGGATCGAGCGGCGCCGGCGACATCACGTCGTCCATGGCATCGTAAAACGCCTCGACCGCAATCTTCGACTGCTGGAGCGAGAAATCTCCATATTGCGGATCTTTCGCGATCTCAGCGTTGGTCAAACGACGCAATCCGCCGCTTCTATCTCGGACGATGGGCCGGAAGCGCTTGAACCCGGGTCCGCCGAGTGCAGGGTCTTGGGCGAACAGGAAGTTGCCTCGCCAGAAACGCTTGCGCGAAACCGTGCCGTCGGGCTGCCCGTCGACGGCGAGGAACACACCCGCCGCGCCGTCAGACTGGGGCAGGCGCCGGGTGAGCACCAGGATGTGGCCATATGGATCGGCGTAGATCGCCCCTGGCCGCAGAGTCTCCTGTTTGAGCGGGACGGGATAGTAATCGGTGTGGTCGTCGCCCGCGGCAGTTCGCCCCGAGCCGGAATGAACGCCGTCGGCAAGGGTGGTCCGCAGATAATATCCGAACGAGGGCACTAACCCTTGTGGCTTGGGGGGAAGTTTCATCGCCACGGGGGCGGCTTTTTTGCCGAAGATCCCGAACACGCCGCCGGGTGGGGTGGTTTCATCCGGGAGCACGGAGGGAGGTTCTTCGTTGATGACATTCCACCACTGGGAGCACTTCGGCGCTTGTCCGCCCGCGCCACGGGTGCACTTCGAGTACCCAAACGGCAGTCCCAGCTTGAAAGCGAAATAGGCCCGCAGGAAGTACGGAAGGTCGGCACAATCGGGCCGGATGAGAAGCCCTTTTTCGTCTTCCCGCAGGCCGAGATGATTGAACAGGAAATTGCGCGAGCGGTCCCGCAAGACGTCCTGCAGTGCCGGCCAGGATAGCGAAACGTCGACCGGCGCGTCGAACAGCTTCTCGATCCACGCCGAGTACAAGTTCTCCGTCGCCCGGTTCCAGTTTTCCCGCAACGGCCACACGCCCTTCGATCCCGAGGGGGGCGACGATTGCGAACGGCGAACGGCAACCTCTCGCGTGATTGCGCCGCACTCAGCCGGGGCGCCGACACGCGCAAGGGTCGCGCGCCACGTCCCCACCGCTGGCGAGGCAACTTCGACGAACCAGAAATAGGGCGGCCCACCATGTCGCTCTTGCGACTTCGCCGCCACTTTGCCGTCGGGCGCGACCAACGAGAGTTCGCCCTCGATCGGCTGCTCCGAGGTGAAGACAACGCGCAAGGGTACGCCTTTGGCGGGGGCGAAAGGCGACGAGAACATGCTGATCTCGACCGCTTGTCCGCAGCCGCCGGCCGCCTGGGCCTGCGCCACACCAATTGAAGCGGCGAACGCATGCACGAACAGCACGACCGTCGCGCATGCAGCGAAATGGCGAGCAGAAAACAATGGCGCCCCCTGGGCTCCCTCAAGAGAAATAAACGATATTCTCAAAGCTGCGGCTGAACCAAGGCAAACTTGCCTGGCGCGCCATTTACAAACCGCCAAGGTGGGGCGCGCCTCCGGATCGGCGCCATTCACCCTTAACCCGCATACCGTTGACCGCGCGGAAAGCTTTTCGCGAGCTGTACTCCACTCAGCCAGTCGTGATTAGTCAAGCAATCGCCGGCCAACCGTTAAAATCGGATGCGCACCATTCAGCGATGGGCGACTTGCTTGCGGGGAATGTCGGGCAGGAATACGAAGCCGTCGCCCTTCGGCACCAGCACGAGGTTCAGCACCTTGTAGAACATCGGCGAGGCTTGGCCCTGCCAGTTCAGTGCTTGGGAGCCGTCATAGCCGACCTTCGCCTCGAAGCCTTGGATCTTGGCGAGAGCCGGGAACGTCAGCTTGCCCCCGGCGGTCACGGCACGGCCGAAACCGAAGCCACCCTCATCGACCTTGGTGACATGGTAGATGAAGACGAAACGACAGTTGGCCGGCGCACAAAACCCCGAGAAGAAAGCGCGCTCCCCCGCCAAAGCGGGCGAGTTCACGATGCTCAACGGCGCCGCGTACTGCTCGGTCGTCACGTGTTTGACGTAGATGCGGGCGGTGCGCTTGGCCTCGGCGGCGATCGCGGCTTGCGATAGCACCTCCAAGCCGCTGAAACCGAAGCTGAAAGACATACCCCTGGGCGCAGCGGATTCGACGCTTTCAATGGACAGCGTCTTGGAGCGCTTGGCCTCCGGGCTGTCGATGTCCATCAGATATGAGACGTCGCGTGACCCCCGCGATTGGAAGTAGAGCGAGCCCAACGTATGCAACGACGTATTGATGAAGCCGAAATTCGTCTCGGCGTTGGCGAAATTCACACTGATGTCGACAGCACCCGCCGCAGCCGGCCACAGCAGCGCAGCAAATGCCGCTAACGCTACGCTCCGCAACCCCCGCATACGAACGAACTCCCCAGCACGACGTGGCGACTTGACCAGCAATGCTAAGCACGCGGCCAGGGCACGAGTTGAGGTGGCGAGGGCCGTTGCGCACAGGCCTGTGGCGGCGCTGCCACTCAATTTGTCAGGGAACGGCAAAGCTGTCCCAATTGACGGCGCGACCGCGGCTCGTGCGCAACCAAGGCCGCTAACTCTACTTCGCGTCCTTAAGCGGATCGTGGCCCCAGTTCAGCAAGCTGTAGCGCCACCGCGTGTTCGAGATGTCACCCTCGGGGCGCTGAGCCAAGTGCCGATGGACATATCCCACTACCTTGCGCATGTGGTCGTAGTCGTCGGCGGTGAGTTCTGACGCCTTCCGCCGGCTGATCTCGACGATGCGGCGCCCCGATTGATGCCCGATCGACTCGATGTCGCCGCTGCGCACCCACCCCACCTCCTTGCTCTCGTCCGTCTCCAGCCAGCGCTCCATCTCCGCCGGCGCCATGTTGACGGCAGCATCAAAGTCGCGCCGGATCTCGTCGTAGTCCGTGCTCATCCTGAACCTCGGGCGTGAAGAGGAGAGTGAAAGCATTTCGGAGCGTTGTCGTGAGCAACGCTGCCGCTTTGCCCGAGTTCCGAGCGCATCGAGTTTCGACACACTTGCCGCTTAGTTTCTCCCGGATCGGCGCTGCGGCGCCGTGAATCGGCAAGAAAACCGCCACAAACGAGGACTACCGATCGCTTTGTCCAAGAGCGCCGCCCCGGTGCTCGGACTGCGGAGCCGTGGCGTCTCATGCTGTCGATCCTGCGCCTCGTGACGCGCCTCATTGAAACGCTGGTGGCGGTCCCGATAGCTGCGCTTCGTTTCGTCGGCGACCGGCTGATCTTCAATCCCAGGCTCGGGCCACTGCGCTACCTCGCGACCGCCGCCGTTGGGTACGTGCTGTTTGCGTTCGCCCTCGTCTACGTCGTCGCCCCTATTCGCGGCTACGTCGGCCATTTCTTCATGGCGGATAAGCTTCGCTACGACGCCGAGCGGTGGGTCGCCACCGCCATCTACGACGCCAAGGGCAACTTCGTCGGCACTTTCGACCCGCGCCTCGATAGCCGCCGCGACATCAATTACACCGACGCCCCCATCGAGGTCGGCGACTACACCGCAAACCCCGATCACAAGTCGATCCCCGTCCGCGAGGTGCCGGAGCACTACTGGCAGTGCCTCGTCTATCACGAGGACCGCTATCTCGGCGGCTGGCTAAACCCGTTCGGTATCGACCTCACCGGCGTATTGAAGATCCCCTATTCCACCCTCCGCCGCACCGCCGCCCTCAAGCGCCCGAGCCTCGGCGTTGGCGGTTCGACGCTCCCGATGCAGTTCGCACGCGTCATCTACAATACGCCCCCCAGCGCCTCCGAAGGCAGCCTGACGAAGCTCACGCGCAAGCTGCGCGAGTGGTGGCTTGCGCCCGTCATCTATTACGAGCTGACCCGCGGCGGCGACGACACCCCACTGAAGCAATGGGCGGCCAACCACATCTGGCTGGCGCAGCGGACCGGCGGCTCATCGCTGCACGGCGTCGAGATGGCGAGCCGCATCGTATTCGGCAAGGAAGCCAAGGACTTGTCGATCGCGGAACAGTACGTGCTGGCCTCCGCCGTCAACAAGCCGATCATGCTGCTGCCCGGCAACGATAAGACGAACGAGGTCCGCCTCGACCGCTGGCGTTCCATCGCCGAAGTCCGCGCGAAGACCTGCGCCCATAGACTGATCAAGGACGAGGCCAAGCAGAAAGAAGTCGTGTTCGAGCTCATCCAGCTCGCCGGCGGACCGCCCGATCCGAAGGTGAAGCCGAAGCTCCAGGAAGCCCTGGACACCTACGCACCGACGCTCGCCAAGCGCGCCCAGGCCAACCCTGAGATCCGCGCCAATGCGCTGATGCCCGCGGCCCGCTTCGGCTTGCGCGAGGAGATGAAGCAATCCTACGGCCTCGGCTGGCGCGAGTACGTCCGCGGAGTCACCACCACCTTCGACGCCGTCGAGAACCTCGCCTTCGCCGAGAAGATCAAGGCCACGCTGACGAAGGTTGATCAGAGCCTGACCGGCAAGCTCGATCCCGGTTGGACGCTCGACCCCGCCAAGGTCGTCGCCGGCGGCTCGAAGAGCCCGCACGTCGTCGTCGTCGCCGCCAACGCCAAGGGCGAGATCGTCCGCTACTATGAGGCCGGCGAAACCGCGCCTTACTTCGGGTCGTATAGCGCCCGCGATAACAAGACCGGCTTCTACGAGCCGGAGCGCGAAGGCCGCCGCGTCGCCTCCACCGGCAAGATCCTCGCTGCCATCGCCATCGCCAATACGTTGCAAACGTCGGCGGACAGCCTCCTGACCGACACGGACGCGCCATCAACGGGCCTTGAAGGCTGTACCCATGGCGGCGGCCAGACGCGCGGCCGGAAGGCGCTCGTCGCGTTCGCCTGCTCGCTCAACAACCCGATCATGAACCGCGCCGCCGCCGTCGGTCAGGACAAGATGCGGGCGCTGATCGATGGCTTCGGCTTCAACATGCCACCGTTGAACAGTGCAGGCGAAGGCACTCCGCCCTCGACCGCCGCGGTTCTCGGCCTCATCTCTGGCAGCCCGCGCCGCGTCCACCAGATGTCGGGGGTGATGCTCAACGCGCTGATCGAGAAAGGCAACCGTGCGGTGAAGCCGCCGAGCCTGATCCGCACTTACGACTACACCGACCGCGAAGTCGCGCTCGCCGCCGCGCACAGCCAAGGCTCCGAGATCGTTCCGAACACCATGATCCGCCGCGGCGCGCATGGGCTGCTCAAGGCCCTGTTGCAAGCGCCGCTCTGCTATTCAGTCCATAATCAGCCGACCGGCACCCTGAAATCGCTGTCCCACTGGTGTGCCGCCCGCCGCAACGACTTGCGCCTGCACTTCGCCAAGACCGGCACCATGGTCACCGCCGACCCCAACGCCACGGTGGATGCCTGGATCACCGGCGGTTTGCAGTTCGCCAACGGCGCCGCCTACTCCTACGTCGTGCTCGTCGGCACCGGCAACGAGCCCTGGGCCCGCAGCGTCCACGGCGCCCAGGTGACGCCGCTCTTGGATACGCTGCTGCAGGACCTCGCCGGCCACGCCAAGCAGAACGCCAAACCCGACCTCCTGCCACCCCGCCAGATTATGCCGATCGCGTCAGCCGCGCCCGTCAAGCCGACCGCGAGCACAAGCCGCATGACCGCTGCGGAACGGGCAAGGGTGTTCAGCGCGAATTGACCGTCGGCATGCCATTCGACGCACTACATGTAGACCGAATTTCTCTACAGAGATGCACTACCAATAGTCCTTGCTATGATCTAAGCTGCGAGAGCCGACAAGGTAACGTTGGCCCAAGGGTAACGGCTGAGGGAAGTGCATTGATGTTCAAGAAGTGGTTTGGTGGGAAACCCAAAGTTGAACCAGCAAAACTCGTGGCACAAGCGAGCCCACCCAGCATAACCCTGGCCATGTCGAATGCGTCGTCAATCACCGAAAAGATCAATAGATCGGGCGCGAAGCAAGCTTTCCGTCCCAACTTGCCAATCGACGATCCTGCCTTTCTTCTCGGCCGAGATTCGGAACTCGAACAAGCAGTGGACGAGCTTTCAACTCCTGGCCGCCAAATACTGATCTATGGCGATCGAGGCATTGGCAAGAGCTCATTAGGAATCGTAACCGCTTATACTTTACAGTTAACGGAAGGGTTCAGGGAGCATTCTTTCATCCGACACAAATGCACGTCGCAATCCACACTTGCGAGCATCTTTGGAGAAGCATTGTTAGCGGCTGGCTATGACGTAGCAATAAGCAAAGAAAAGCACGCCTTTTCTGACGAGTACGGCGCTGAAGTTGAGGGGAGTGGCCACGTTTACGTCGCGAAAGTGAAGGGTAAACTTGACGTCACCAAGAAAAAGGATAGGGAGACTGTTAGGACGCCACCATCAGATCTCGTGAAGAACCCCGGTTGGATTGCCCAGGTTCTAAAGGATCAGCAGATCATATTATTCATTGATGAGATGGACACGCTAAATGATCTAGAACTCAAACAAACAATTGGCGTGTTTGTCCGGCAGGCAAGTGACGATCCAAAAGCGAGCCTGAAAGTAATTATGGCTGGCATTGGCAAAACAGCAGCCGATATAACAGGCGGCCACCCGTCTTTGCAGCGAAATCTTTGCGAAATCGGACTCGGCACACTCGCTCCTGAACACATAGAACGCATAATAGACGTTGGCGCGCGCCAAGTATTCATAGAAACCCTTGAAGGTGCCCGACCTTTGTCATTTACCCCACAAATTAAGGGGGAAATAGTTAAGAGAAGCATGGGATACCCCTACTTTACAAATCTCATATGTTTGGAAGCTGCACGCGTTGCAGTCCGCCGAGCTGATCCAATAATCGATGAAGAATTTGAATTAAATCTCGCCGTCAGGGCGGCTGTCAAGAGCGTGAGCGGTGACATCAAGGCGTCGTTTGCGCTTGCAAAGATGGTGAGTTCGGTTTCGGCGCACGACTGCTGCGAGTGATGGTTGAGAATACAGGCTCCATAATCACCCAAGACGAATGGCTCGAGGCGTACAAAGAAACATACGAAGAACCCATCTCAAACCAAAAGCTGGCCGCCGTGATTCGCCCCTTCACAAAGAGTGAGGAGGAGGTCAGGCAAATGGCCGTGACCGAAGTCAAGCCCATCCTCATACGAGTAAGGCCTGGGGTTTTTACCTTCTATGACCCGCGAATGCCGTCATTCATTCGGCTCGCGTTGTCGGGCGCCGGCAATGAGGGACCTATCGATCTGTGACACGCGACCCGCTCTTTGGTTACGGCCGCAAATTGCGATAATCATAGGTTGGGTTAGTTGCGCCTCTCGGCCGCGGAGTCCAAACAATTTGCGCGGAAGCGTTGGGTTGCGGCTGCAAAGTGCAGATGCCGTCTAACCCAACCTACTCGTCCTATGGCGGTGCTCGAAAGCGCGGGTTGACGCTCGTGGCTGCCCCCCACCCCGACCCTCTCCCCACATGAGTGCAGAGTGTGGGGGAGGGGGGAAATGCTTGCCCCTCACGTAATGTCGAAGACATGCTTCCACCATGACTCTTTCCCCGCACGAGGAAGTGTGCGTGGAGAGAGATTGGGCTACGCCGCAGTCAACGCTCGCACCACCGCCACCCTTCCCCACCCTGAACGTCCGTTCATCCGAATCCTTGAATCCGCCTACATTGCGAACGGATCCCGCCATGCTGCGCGCCTAACCGTGGTGGCCTGCGAGCTGCGGCCATCATGACCGTGGCCGCCAGAGCATGTGGCAGGTCTTCTTATGGCTTTCTCGTCCGGTTCCGACACGACGCGCCGCACGGCCAAGGGCAATCCCCTCGACCTCGACGTGAACGATTGGGCGCAGCCGGAAAAGGAGCCGCGCGACCTCAAGAAGCTGGCGCTGGTCATCGGCCTCGGACTGCTGTCATGGGTTGCCACCTACGTCGGCATGCTCGAGTTGATCGAGGCCAACATGGGCGATCTGCCGCTCGTCCATAAGCTCATCATCGGCTTCTCGGTCGCCATGCTGATGACCATGGTCGTCTGGCTGCTCGACCAGCTGTTCGCGCCGATCAATACCTTTACCAAGATCGTTCTACGCCGCCGGCTACCTGTTCCTCACCGTCATCTCGGTCGGCTTCGGCTTCGGCTTCTATTGGAAGGTGCTGGAAAGCCGATCGGAAGCCTCGCGCTCGGCGGAAGGCGCCGTCGGCTCCGTTCAGGGATCGCTGTATGCCGCCTCGACGCGGTTGGAGCAGCTCCAGGCGACCCTCGATCAGCTCACCAACGTCTCGACCGTGAAGGCGAATGAGGAACGCGACACCGGCAAGTCGTGCCCCAATTCGAAGCCCGGTGACGGCCCCCGCCGCAAGCTGCGTGAGGACGACGCCGGCCGCTTCTCGTTCGCCTCCGAATTCGTCAAGGGCCGCGTCACCAGCGTGAAGGCCGAGATGGAGGCGCTGAACGGCGACCTCGCCAAGATTTTGTCGGACGACAAGTCGATCATCGATGCCAAGTCCGGCACCCGCAACGAGTTCATGAAGAGCCTGTCGCGCAAGCTCGACCTCACCGTGACCGGCTTCAATGCCTTCCGCTCGGACCCGCAGCTGAAGCAGATCCGCACCGACCTTGCCGAACGTGCCGACCGCGCCACGTTCCCCGATACCAAGGGCGCCACCTTCTCCTGCCCCGATCCGCAGCTCTCGACCGCTTTGAAAGGTGTTGTACGCGCTATCGACGAGCTCCCGATCCTGGAAAAGCCGAAGATCGCGGCCGTCGAGGGCTCGGAAGCGACTATCGAGGCGTTCCGTCGCCTGACCGCGACGTTCTACGGCCTGCTGTCGTTCAAGATGCCGCCGTCGGCCGATGAGCTGCGCGAGTTGCAGAAAAAGGCCGTGCAATCGGTCGAGGGCGCAGGCGGTGCGGCTGCCGCGGCGGCCCAGCGCCTCAATATGGAAGGCGCGGGCCTCTCCAAGCGCGATTACGTGCCCCTCGCCATCGCGCTCTTTGTCGACATCTGCCTTTTGCTCGTCTCCATGGGCCGGCCGATGAATCGCCTCGGCGGTCTCGTCCACAAGATGCGCGAGGCCGAGCGCGGCCCCATGATCCAGATCCTGTCGCGCTTCAATGACATTCATCGCGACCCCGAGATCCGCCGCAACTTCGAGGTATTCCGCCACGTCGTGTTCGACTTTCACGGCGACTACTACGTCGCTGTGCCGCTCGATGCCCCGTACGGCTCCGGCCAGGTCCGCGGCAAGAACGGCAAGCCGGTCTATGTCTCCCAGAGCCTCACCGACATCGCCGATGCCCAGGTCGAAGCGCACATCCTGGCGAACCTGTTCACGAGCTTCGAAAAGGAACGAATCTTCACCCGCGTCTACAGCCCGTTCCTGACCACCCGCACGATCCAGAAGCGGCTGGCCCGCCAGGGCAGCAAGTTCGCCCACGCCCGCGCGTTTCGCGTCTACCGCTTCCGCGACGGCGCCTACTCGCAGATCATCCTCGGGGCTGTGATGGGCGCCGCCCGCCGCGTCGAAGCCGAAAAGCGCGCCCGCAATATCGAGGCCGGTCTGACGCTTCCGGGGGAGAGCACCGCGCGCACCGCAACTCATGCGACGGCACAGACACCCGGCATCAAGCTACCGGAAGGCTTCGTGCCGCCCGCAAAGCGCGCCCCGCCCGTAGCCGAGGACATCCACATCCCCGAGATGCCGCATCAGCCGCCGCACCACCCGTACGCGGACGTGCGCGCGGCTGCGCTCAACGGATCGGGCGCGCCGCACGTCGCTCCCTGGGCTGCCACGGTCGCATCGCATCGCGCAGCGGAACCCCTGTCGCCTACAATGTCCGCCGACCATCATGCCGCGAAGTTCGGTCCCTACGCGGCGCATGTGCCGCCGATGCCGGGCAACCAACCCTTTGCGAACGACCAGCCCCACGGCCAGTCCCCCAGCATGAATGGCAACACGCACCTCCACGCCGGAAGCGGTCCTCCTGCCGAGGTAGCCGCCGCCAACGGATACGCCAACGGCTATGCCAATCCGCACGTAAACAAGGGCGCGACAGTCCATCTGCATCGCCCGATGCCGCGCGCGCAGGAGCCAGAAATCGCCACCCAGTACGCCAACAACAATACCGCGCCTTCTGCTCCGCGTCGTCCGCAGCCGGAAGTACCTGTCGCGACCCCGGTCGCCGGCGCCAGCATCTTGCCGATGCCCGGTATCCAGCAGACCAGCACGCTCATCCCCGACCGCCGCCCGGAGCCGGCCACCATCGTGACGCCTCGGCCGACTGCCCCGGTCTCGCAAGCCGCGCCTGAGCCGACCGTCGATTTCGTGGAGGAGACCACCGTGCGCACCGTGCGCGTACCAAGCAGCGATCCGCGCGTCGCCGCTGCCCTCTGGCGATCCGGAATCGCCACGACGACCGCCACCGCGATGCCGCATATCTCAGTGCAGCCGGCTCCCGCCATCGCGGCGCCGATCGTACCGCCGCCTCTGCCCCCGATGCCCAAGCACGAACCGATCGAGATTGCCGATGCGATCGAAATCGAAACTCACCATGACGAGGACGACCAGGTGATTGTGCTTCCCTCCGGCCAGGACGAGTGGAACGAACACGACAACGCCATGCTGCGCCGCTTTACTGCCAACGGTCAGGGCTAACTTCTGAGGTCGGTCAGGAAAATATGTATTAAATCCTGGGTACGTCTCGAAACGGTGAGTTGTGCAACGCTTGCTTAACCGTCTTGGCGCCTAATTGGGGAGCAACAACGAAGACCCGGCTGAGCTGAAATTCGACCCTTCAGTCACCGAACCTCGAAGGAACCAAAAGGTCATGCGATCGAACACTCCCGCACGCATGCACGTGATCAAGAAAGAGGAGAAGGAGGCAAACCTCAAGGCGTTCATTCAGAAGGATCTCGAGGCCCGCAAGGCCAGCGGCCAGGCCGCGGGCCAGACCACCGGCAAAACTTATCGGCTCGTGGCGCGATCCCTCGAAAGCCCCGTGGCCCGCGCCCTCACTTCCCTCTCACACGAGATCGCGGAAGGCGGCATCAGCGTACGAATGGTTCTAACGCAATCCAGCTTTGGCGGCGAAACCGACGTCTCCGCCTCGACGCTCTGCGGCTTTTCCCCTGCCGAGACCCGTATCATCCGCGACGTTCGCTTCCTGGATGCGCACGAACAACTCGTCGTCAACCCCACATCAGCCTGGATCGGCGACTGCATGCGCCGTGAGCCGTCGAAGCGCGACGCCTACGAGTGCTTTGCCCCCGACTGCGCCGACATCGCAAGCTGGGCCACGACATCCTTTGAACGCCTGTGGTCGGCTGGTGAGCCGATCGAACTGACACCGTTGCCTCCGGCTGCGGTCGTCGAGGACCTTGTGGACGTCAGCGTTCTGCCGATCGCCGAGAACCAGCCGACCCACGAAGCTTCGACCCGCCACTAACCTTTCCGCCCCAGCCGTCGTTGTTGCGTTCACGTTTGTCTCTTCACACCCCGTCTACCCTGTCTGAGGGGCCGGCAGCGATGCCGACCCCTTTTTTTGTGTCTAATCCGAGCCTGGCAAGTCCGTTAACGGCGAAAAAAAGGCGAAAGCAGCCGCAAGCGAAGATAAGTCTATTGCTTCCGTCAATGTTCGGCCATTGCCCCCTGATGCACTTCTCAGAGTGATGCGACTGCGGTGATACTGCCGGCAGATCGCCAATCAGGCGTGCGCCGTGCCGCGCGCCTGTCATTCGAAGGGTGCTGCTCCATGCGATTTCTCGCGTCTCTGCTTTTCCTGGGGATCCTGCTCGCCATTCCGGCGGCCGCCCAGCAAAAGCCCTCCAACCAGCCGACGGGCTTCTTCCACCCGCAAGTCGCGCGCGACGCCGATCGCTACGAGGCCTACCTCAAGTCCGGTTGGACCCCCGTCGGCAGCAAAAAGCCCAGCGACCTCAGAGCCTCGGGCAATCGTGGGCTTGGACCGGACCCGCGCGGCGCCTCGCGGGAATTCGCCAACGCGGTCGTGCTCGAGCCCTCTAACGCTGAGAACTGGCTCGGCCTTGCCCGCGCGCTGCTCGCCATCAAGCCTGACCCCACCAGGGCTCCGAGCGCTACGATCTGCCCGTCAATGCTCGGGCGCCGCCTTACCGCGCTTACGAGCGCGCGCAAGCCCGGCCGCCAAGGCGCGATCGCGCTGGTCGTCCTGTCGGATGCACTGCAGCGGCGCTCCTACTGGCGCCCGGCCATCGACGCGCTGAAGCCAGCCTCGCCCTCGCCGAGGACAGCAAGGTGCGCGAGGCCTACGACAAGCTGCGGCCGAGCACGGCTTCCGCATCGTCGACTACAAGGTCGACGCCGAGGCCGCGCAGCCGCGCCTGTGCATCCAGTTCTCCGAGCGGCTGGCGCGCGCGCAGGTCGACTGGTCGCAGTACATTTCACGTCGACGGCAAGGACCCGCAGACCGTCGTCGCCGAGGCGCGCCAGATCTGCCTCGAGGGCCTCGACCCACGGCAAGCGCTACGAGGTGCAGGTGCGCGCGGGCTTGCCCTCGGACGTCGGCGAGAAGCTCGCAGAAGACCGCCGAGCTCGCCGTCTATCGTGCAGGATCGCACGCCGTCCGTGCGCGCTTCACGGGCAAGGCCTACGTGCTGCCCAACCGCGGCCAGCAGGGCATCCCGCTCGTCACCGTCAACACCAACAAGGTCGCCGTCGAGGTCTATCGCATCGGCGACCGCAGCCTCGCGCAGCGGCTGCAGAGCGGCGAATTGCAGCGCAGCTCTCGTCCTATGACGCCGAGCAGCTCAAGGAGCGCACCGGCGCCCAGGTCTATCAGGGCGAGATGGACGTCGCCCCGAAGCTCAACGAGGAGGTGACGACCGCCTTCCCTGTCACCGAGGCCATCGGCAAGCTGAAGCCCGGCGTCTACGTGTGCTTGCCCGGCCGGCCGAGCAAGCAGGACGAGAGCGTACGCGAGCGCGCCACCCAGTGGTTCGTCGTCTCCGACCTCGGCCTCACCGCGATCAACGGCGACGACGGCATGCACGCCTTCGTGCGCTCGCTGGCGACGGCGACGCCTGTCTCCGGCGCCAAGGTCAAGCTCGTCGCCCGCAACAACGAGGTGCTTGGGCACCGCCAAGACCGACGCCGCGGCTACGCCCGGTTCGCGGCCGGCCTCGCAAAGGGCGAAGGCGGCCTGCCGCCGGCGGTGCTGGTCGCGGAGATCGCCGGCGGCGACTACGCCTTCC
This sequence comes from uncultured Alphaproteobacteria bacterium, assembly GCA_963847435.1. GTDB lineage: Bacteria > Pseudomonadota > Alphaproteobacteria > Rhizobiales > Hyphomicrobiaceae > CAWJZR01. The sequence goes on from CAWJZR010000024.1 coordinate 86,429, forward strand.
TCGATCTGACCACGACCGCCTTCGACCTGACCGACCGCGGCGTCAAGGGCCGCGAGGCATCCGGCCCGATCGATGCCTTCGCTCTACACCGAGCGCGGCGTCTATCGCGCCGGCGAAAGGTGCATCTCACCGCGCTGGTGCGCGATCGCGCCGGCAAGGCGGCGGCCGTGCCCGTGACCGTCATCGTCTCGCGTCCCGACGGCGTCGAGCATCGCGCGTCGCGCTGACCGACCAGGGCCACGGCGGACGTAGTCTCACGCTGCCGCTCGGCAATGGCGCCATGACCGGCACCTGGCGCGCCAGACTGCACACCGACCCGAAGGCCGACGCGATTGGCGCAGGCCGCGTTCCTGGTCGAGGACTTCGTGCCCGAGCGCCTGGATCTCAAGCTCGAGCCCGCTGCCGGCGCGTTGAAGCCCGACACAGCCGCTCAAGTCGAAGCCCGGCCGCTATCTCTACGGCCCGCCCGCCGCCGGCCTCGCCGTCGAGGGCGAGATCGCCGTGAAGCCATCGACCAAGGACGTCGCCGGGCTTTGCCGGCTACCGGTTCGGCCTCGCCGACGAGCAGATCGAGCCCGTGCGCAAGCCGCTCGAAGGTCTGCCCGTCACCGACGCGGACGGCAAGGCCGACGCTGCCGTCCAGCTGCCGCAGCTGCCGAAGACCACCCGGCCGCTCGAAGCCGACGTCATCATCAAGCTGCGCGAGTCCGGCGGCCGCACCGATCGAGCGTATCGTCACCTGCCCGTCGATCTGAGGCCAGCCACGCATCGGCATCAAGCCGCTGTTTACGGGCCAAGGCTTGAAGGAAGACGAGACCGCCCGCTTCGAGGTCGATCTTGCTCGATGCCGACGGCAAGCGCGTTGCCGCGACCGCCTGCAAGTGGGAGCTGATGCGGCTCGAGACCAGCTGGCAGTGGTACCGCCGCGACGGCAACTGGAACTACGAGCCCGTCACCATCACGCGCAAGATCGCGAGCGGCACGGTCGATGCGACGCCTGACGCAACGGCCAAGATCGCAGCCAAGGTTGGCTGGGGCCGCTATCGCCTCGAGGTCGCTCTGCCGATCGGACGGCCCCGTCTCCAGCTCGTCTTCAGCGCCGGCTGGTCCGCCGACGACGCCGCCGACAGCCCCGAGAAGCTCGACGTCGCGCTCGACAAGGCGACCTACAAGGCGGGCGAGACGGCCAAGCTCCGCATTGCCTCGAAGCAGGCCGGCAGGGCGCTCATCGCCGTGCTCGGCACCGGCCTTACCAGCCGCAAGGAGGTCGACCTCCCGAAAGGCGGCGGCGAGGTGCCGATGTCGCGTCGGCAACGACTGGGGCCCCGGCGCCTACGTCACCGCCATGCTCTACCGGCCGATGGACGAGAAGGCCAAGCGCATGCCGAGCCGCGCCATCGGCCTGCGGTGGCTGGCCCTCGACCAGGCGCCGCGCACGCTGAAGGTCGCCCTTGATACGCCGGAGAAGGTCAAGTCCGGCGTCGACGCTCACCGTGCCCGTCAAGATCGCCGGGCTGGCCGCCGGCGAGGAGGCGCGCGTCACCGTTGCCGCCGTCGATCTCGGCATCCTCAATCTCACGCGCTATCGAGGCGCCCGCGCCGAAGGACTGGTTCTTCGCCCAGCGCCTGCTCGGCACCGAGATCCGCGACTTCTACGGCCGCCTGATCGACGGCATGCGCGCCGAGCGCGGCAAGCTGCGCTCGGGCGGCGACGGCCCCGGGGCGGTGGCTGCGATGCAGGGCAGTCCGCCGGTCGAGGCGACGCGTCGCTCTGTTCTCCGGCATCGTCAAGGTCGGCGCCGACGGCACGGCCAAGGTCGAGTTCCAGCTGCCGGACTTCAACGGCACGGTGCGCGTCATGGCCGTCGCCTGGAGCGACGACAAGATCGGCCACGGCAGCCAGCGACGTGATCGTGCGCGACGCGGTGGCGCTCACGGCGTCCGCCCCGCGCTTCCTGACGCTCGGCGACGAGGCCCGCCTCGACCTCGCCGTGCACAACGTCGAAGGCCCGGCCGCCGCCTACAGCCGTCGCCGTCCATGAGGACGTGACGAAGCCCGGAGCCGCCGGCACGCAGCGCCGCGACATCGCCTTCCGCACGCTGCCGCTCAAAGCGCGGCGAGCGCAAAGCCGAGCGAATTTCCATCAAGCCCGACCGAGGTCGGCAGGCTGACGCTCGACGTGCGCGTCACCGGCCCCAACGGCATCGACGTCAAGCGCCACCTCACGTTCGACGTGAAGCCGCCGGCCGGGCGACATCAAGCGCCCGACGGTCAGCGTCGCTGCAAGGCCAAGGGCGGCAAGCATCACGCTCGGCGCGCGATCTGTTCCACGACCTGATCCCGCGCCGCTCGCAAGGTCGACCATGACGGTCGGCCCGACCGCCTCGCTCGACGTGCCGGGCATGCTCGCCGCGCTCGACCGCTATCCCTACGGCTGCGCCGAGCAGACGGTGAGCCGCGCCCTGCCGCTGGTCTACGCCAACGCCGTGGCCCAGCGCATGGGCCTCGCGCACCGACAAGGCGATCGCGCGAGCGCGTGCGAAGGCGCCATCGAGCGCGTGTTCGAGATGCAGGACTCGCTCCGGCGCCTTCGGCGTCTGGGGCCCGTCCGATCGGCGACATGTGGCTGACCGGCTACGTCACCGACTTCCTGACGCGGGCCAAGGAGGCCGGCTATCAACGTCCGCCCGCAGGCCTTCAGCCAGGCGCTCGACCGGCTGCAGAACTTCATCGCCTACGCGCAGGACTTCGAGAACGGCGGCGAGGAGCGCGCCTACGCGCTCTACGTGCTCGCCCGCAACGGCCGCGCGCCGATCGGCGAGCTGCGCTACTACGTCGACACCCGCCTCGACCGCTTCTCGACGCCGCTGGCCAAGGCCCAGCTCGGCGCCGCGCTCGCCATGATGGGCGACAAGGCGCGCGCCGAGAAGGCGTTCAAGGCCGCGCTCGACGAGCCTCGACGACAAGGCCGACGGCGATCGACGCGCGCGCGACTACGGCTCCGGCGCTGCGCGACGGCGCGGCGCTCGATCACGCTGGCCGCGGAGACCGGCATCGCCAAACGCCGAGGTGCCGCGGCTCGTCAACGTGATCGCCAAGGCCTACAGCTCGCGCGTCCTACACCTCGACGCAGGAGCAGGCGTGGATGCTGCTGGCGGCCAATGCGCTGGCCGAGGAGGCCAAGCAGACGCACGCTGACGGTCAACGGCGCAGCCGGTCACGGGCCCGCTGCTCCGCTCGCTGTCGCGCAGGACGCTCAAGGACGGCGCCGCTCGTCGTCACCAACGAGGGCGACGCGCCGGTCGATGCGGTGGTGTCGGTGATCGGCGCGGCGCTGACGCCGGAGCCGCCGTCTCCAAGGGCTTCACCATCGAGCGCAGCTACTACACGCTCGACGGCAAGAAGGTGGACCTCGAAGAGCGCCACCGGCGGCACGGCCGCAGCTGAAGCAGAACGACCGCTTCGTCGTGGTGGTCAAGGTCGAGTCGAAGGACGCCGGCGGCCGCGTCCTGCTCGTCGACCGTCTGCCGGCCGGCCTCGAGATCGAGAACCCGCGCCTCGTCGACAGCGGCGACATCAAGGCGCTCGATTGGCTGAAGACCACGACTGAAGCCGGAGCACACCGAGTTCCGCGACGACCGCTTCGTCGCCGCCTTCAACTTCTTCGGCGGCAACGTGACCCGCGGTCAGGCGACCATCGAGGACGACGGCGACACCGACAGCGATGGCCCGGCCGAGGAGAAGGCGGACGCCACGCCGGTGAGGTCGGCCACGGTCGCCTACATCGTGCGCGCGGTGACGCCGGGCACCTTCGTGCACCCGGCGGCAACGGTCGAGGACATGTACCGCCCCGACCGCTACGCCCGCACCGCCGCCGGCAAGCTGACGGTGACAGCAAGGAGTGAGACAGCATCCCCTCTCCCCATGCCCTGCGCTCGCATGGGGAGAGGGTTAGGGTGAGGGGCCGAAACGGGCAGCAGTTCGTTTGCTGCCCCTCACCCCGACCCTCTCCACGCGAGCGGGGAGAGGGGATTTTCTCCCAAGTCAAAGAACCCACCGATGCAATCGCTCCGCACCCAACTTCTCGCAATCGCCCTCCGCCTCCACGCGGGACGCTGGGCTCGGGTGGCGTTCGCTATGGCAGCCGCATTGGTCGTCGTAGCGGCCATCGGCTACGCAGGCCTCCGCACCGCCGCTTCTCGCTTGGCGCCGCTCCCGCTCGCGGCCGAGGCCCAAGTCTCGGTCACCGTGCTCGACCGCAACGAGCGACTGCTGCGCGCCTACACCACGCCCGACGGCCGCTGGCGTCTGCCGGTCGAGGCCAAGGATGTCGACCGCGCTATCTCGCCATGCTGCTGGCTTTCGAGGACAAGCGCTTCTGGCGCCACGGCGGCGTCGATTTCGTCGCCATAGCTCGCGCCGCTGCCGCAAATGCTGCGTCACCACCGCATCGTCTCCGGCGGCTCGACGCTGACCATGCAGGTGGCGCGCCTGCTCGAGGGCGAGCACGAGCGCACCGGCGGCGGCAAGCTGCGCCAGATCGTGCGCGCGCTGCAGCTCGAGCGCAGCTGACCAAGGACGAGATCCTGCGCCTTTATCTGCGCCTCGCGCCGTTCGGCGGCAACATCGAGGGCGTGCGCGCGGCCTCGCTCGCCTACTTCGGCAAGGAGCCGCGCCGCCTGTCGCTGGCGGAAGCGGCCCTGCTGGTGGCGCTGCCGCAGTCGCCCGAAGCTGCGCCGGCCGGATCGCCATACTCGAGGCAGCGCGCCGCGCCCGCAACCGCGTGCTTGGCAACAGCCGTCGCGGCAAGGCGTGATCCCGCCGCCGAGGCCGCGCGCGCTAAGCGGAGGCGCGTGCCTCGAGTGCGCCGCGAGTTCCCGAAGCTCGCCCCGCATCTGGCCGAGGCCGAGGTCGAGCGCGAGCCAAGCAAGACGGTGCACCGGCTGACCATCGACCGCGAGCTTCAGGCGAGCCTGGAACAGCTCGCCAGCGAGCACACCCGCGCGCTCGGTCAGAAGCTTGTCCGCCGCCGTGCTCGTCGTCGACCACACCACCGGCGAGGTGATCGCCCACGTCGGCTCGGCCGGCTATCTCGACGACAGCCGACTTCGGCGCCATCGACATGGTGAAGGCGATGCGCTCGCCGGGCTCCACGCTGAAGCCGATCATCTACGGCCTCGCCTTCGAGGCCGGCCTCGCGCACCCCGAAACGCTGATCGAGGACCGCCTGGTCCGCTTCGGCATCTACGCGCCGAAGAACTTCGACGAGGACTTCCACGGCACGGTGACGATCCGCGAGGCGCTGGCCCAGTCGCTCAACATTCCGGCCGTGAAGGTGCTGGATGCGCTCGGCCCGGGCAAGCTGGTCGGCCGCTTTCGCCGCGTCGGCGTATGATCACGGCCCTCCCAGCCAAGAGCGCAGCCGACGCTGGCGATCGGCGCTCGGCGGCATCGGCATGACGTCTGCAGGACCTCGCGACGCTCTATGCCGGCCTCGCCCGCGGCGGCGAGGCCGTGCACTCTGAAATGGCGCCAGGACGCGCGGCAGCGCGTGGCCCTTGCTCCGCGCCTGCGTGACGGTGGCAAATCGCGCAGACTGCTGTCGCCGGTGGCGGCCTGGTACGTCACCGACATCCTGAAAGACGCCCCGCCGCCGGCCAACGCCAAGGCCGGCCGCATCGCCTACAAGACCGGCACCTCCTACGGCTACCGCGACGCCTGGGCCGTCGGCTACGACGGCCGCCACACCATCGCCGTGTGGGTCGGCCGGCCCGATGGCGCCGCCACACCCGGGCTTGCCGGCCGCACCGCCGCCGCGCCGATCCTGTTCGATGCCTTCGCCCGCATCGGCGAGAAGCGCGTCGCCTTGTCAGGCCCTCCAGCGGGCGCCGTGATCGCCAGCGGAGCCGACCTGCCGCCGCCGCTGAAGCGCTTCCGCGAAGCAGGCGAGGATCGGACGACACAGGCCGGCACATTCCTCGAGCCGCACGTCGCCATCGCCTTCCCGCCCGACCGCGCGGAACTCGATAGGCAGGAGCAAGACGGCGATCCGCTGGTACTCAAGGCCGAGGGCGGCGCTCTTCCCCTCACCTGGCTCGTCGATGGCGCGCCGATCCTGTCGGATCCTCGCAAGCGCGAAGTGCCGTGGACACCAGCAGGCCAAGGCTTCGTGAAGTTCTCCGTTATCGACGCCAAGGGCCGAGTCGATCGCGTTACCGTAAGGCTGAAATAGCGCTCTGCCCACTTTTTCAGCGGGGGAGGGCGGCTAGGGTAATGGCAGCCACCCGGCAGTTCAGTGCGTTGCAGCCTCAGCTATGCGAATGGCACCGGCATCGTGAGAGGCGAAAGTGGCGCTTCTTTTCACGCGGAGCTACGGTAGGCCCCTGGCTCATCGGCGGACGGCGGCATGACGACCTGGGCTTGGCAGATTCGGCGTTGGACGATGCCCCTGGCGATGGGGCTCGTGCTGTTGCTCGGCCTGGCAGCCGCTAGCGCGGAAACCCAGGGTCCGCCGTCAGTTCCCCTACCCACTCTACGCGCTGCGATCGACCAGACGTCGGTCTCCGGCATCTCGTCCGGCGCCTACATGGCCGGCCAGTTCCAGATTGCCCACTCGCAGATCGTCGTCGGCGCCGCCATCATCGCCGGTGGCCCCTATGGCTGCGCGGAAAGCACGTTCTCCGACAACATGTGGGGCCCCGGCACGGCATTCTTCAACCTGTCGAAGGCAGTCAACGGTTGTATGCTGAACGCACTCGAGGCCTGGGGCGTGCCCGATCCCGAGCAACTCGCAAGGCGGACCAAGCAGCTCGCCGAGCAGGGCCGCATCGATCCCATCGACGGGATCATCCGCGACCGCATCTATCTGTTTTCTGGCACCAAAGACCACACGGTGGTGCCGAGTATCGTCGCAGCAGCCGTCAAATTCTATCGCAGCATCGGCGTGCCGGACGCCAACATCAAGCTGGTCGCCGACTTGGCCGCCGGTCACGCGTTCATCGTCGATGCCGAGACGGCCAACGCCTGCGAGCGCTCGGTGGTACCCTACGTCGTCGGTTGCCACTACGACCAGGCGGGCGATCTGCTCGCCCACATCTACGGCCCGCTTGCGCCCCACGCCGAGACCGCGAGCGGCGACTACGTTTTTTTCGATCAGAAAGAGTTCACAAAGGATCTCGGCGACAGCGGGCTTTCGGACATCGGCGTCGCCTACGTGCCCGCTGCGTGCCGCGCTCAAGCTGGCTGCCGCATCCACGTCGCCTTTCACGGCTGCGGCCAGAACCGGGCGGCGGTCGGCGACGCCTTCGTCAAGGAGACCGGCTTCGGTCGCTGGGCCGACACCAACCGGTTGATCGTTCTCTTCCCGCAAACGTTGGCGACGGCGCTGAATCCGCAGGCTTGCTGGGATTGGTGGGGTTATACGGGACGCGAGTACCTGACCCGCAAAGGCCCGCAGATCGTCGCCGTCCATCGCATGCTCGAGCGGTTGGCGGGCGGCCCGTGAACGGCTGGCGGCCGTATTAATTCGCCACCCCGAGGTGAGGCAAAACATCGTTTGGGCGCCGGCACTTGCTCGGATATGGTGCCGCCGCTCGCGCCGTGACGCCGGCAATGTAGGGCCTTGGGGGGAATTGCGTTTCGATGAAACATCTGACCGTCGCCGCATGGCCTATTCGGGCCAAGTTTCCTGCGCTCAAGGTGCAGCCACTCGATAAGATTACCGCCACCTGCGCGATTGTGATGCTGGCGGCCATCGCAGCCGCGCCCGTCTTCGAGCAGGTGGCCGAACCCGAGCGCTCGATCGCCGAAACGCGCGCTCCCGCCGGGGCATCCGAACCCATGACGATCACCGCCGGCAAGGAGACGATCGTCAGTGGCTACGTCAGCCAGCCGTTCTACCTCCGCGCCGATCTGAAGCTCGACCGGCCCGACGGCACCGACATAACCCTGAAAAAGCTCGGCTGGGACGGCGACGCACTCTCGCCCCCCATCGACGGCGGCGGCCGCGTCGTCACGTGGACCGGACCGTTCGGCGCCATGGTGGATTTCCTGCACAACAAGGCCGTTGCACGGCTCGGCGTCGGCGCGCACGGCCGCAAAAAGGCGAATGGGCTGATCGATGAGGTCGAGACCACGGGCCTGTTGAGGGGCCACCCGGCACCGGCGCGCCTCAAGCTGACGGATTTATTCGAGCGCCTGGAGTTCACGCACGGCCACAACGTGCTGCTGTATAACGGCCTCGTGCGTCTCGGCGGCCTGGGCTGGCGCGGTATTCGGCCTTACGCCGGCATCGGAGCGGGCATCGCCGTGCCGCACGTCGAGGTGATCTTCACCGGCGAAAAGGAAAAGCCCTGGACCAACGAATACCAGTTCGCCGGACCCGCGGCACAGGCGTTCGCAGGCCTCGAGTTCCGAACCGGCCGGGTCTCGTATTTCCTTGAATACAAGCTGTCGTGGGCGTCGATCAGCGCGGCCATCACTGGCGGCCACTCGGTATCCTGGAAGCAGACCGCGCTTGCGGTCTACCTGCCGAAATGGATGGCCGAGGCGCTAGTGGGCTTATGGGAGCTGCCTGGCGATCTCTGGCGGCAGAATACGCGCTGGCGAACGGGCGAGCAGCCGAAGGACGGCCGCTTCGGCACGACACTGACCGCCAATCAGATCGCTGCCGGCGTAGGCTATGTATGGCCACGCACGACAGCGGCAACGAAATGATCGCACGACAAGCCGCGGAATAGCCGCGCGCTTTATCCCGCCAGCCGCGTCTGTAAGACGTCATCGGCGCCGACGCGCGACGCAATGACGTCGTTCGCATGCGCCAGCTCGGCTTCGGCCGGCTGCTCACGGAACCATTCGGCGAGAAAGTCGAGCAGCACGCGCAATCGCGGCAGAACGTGCTTGGCTGACGGATACACCGCCCAGACAGCGGCTTTGCCAGTGACGTCGTACTCCGGCAGCAAGCGGACGAGACGGCCGCGCTCGAGATCTTCGGCAACCCGCAGTTCGGAGGTGCGCATCACGCCCTGCCCCTCAAGCGCGGCGTGATGCAGGATCTCAATGCTGTTCGATCGCAGCAGCCCACCGACGCGAACCACTCGCTCGACGCCGTTACGCGTGAACGACCAATTCCATTGGTCGCACAGCACGAGGCAATTGCGCCGTTCGAGATCTTCCGGACCGCGAAGCGCTCCGAAGTCGGCGACGTAACGCGGCGATGCGACGATGATTTGCGGATCGGTGGCGAGCCGTTTCGCAATCATGGCGCTGTCCGAGAGCACGCCGGTGCGGATCGCGATGTCGTAGCCTTCCTCCTGCAGATTGACGATGCGGTCCGCAAGGTCGATCTGCACCTCGATTTCGGGATACGCGCGCATGAAGTCGCACAGCATCGGCGCTAGCGAACGCCGCCCGAGATTGAGAGGGGCAGCGATTTTCAGCCGGCCGCGCGGACGCGACACGCTATCCTCGACCTCCGCGCGCGCAAGATCGACCTCTACCAGAATCCGCTCAACACGAATGAGGAAAAGCTGGCCTTCCTCGGTAGTTCGGATCGACCGCGTCGTCCGGTCGAACAGCCGGACCTTTAGATCTTCCTCCACCGCCTGAATGCGTTTGGAGATGGTACCGGGCGTCAGCCCGAGCTCAGTGCCCACAGCGGAGAGGTTTTGCACCGCGGCGACGCGGGCAATGATGCGAAGATCCTGAATGTCCATTCCAACGCCTTAAGGACCGCATTTTTGGCGCAACGCGCACCTGCCGCCGACGATGTGCAGGCCGGGGAAGATCGCGAGCGCTGACCCGCAGCGGTCGTACTGCTGTAGCTGTTATCGTTCTGGTCAGGCAGGGAGATTAACCGCGAGGCACGCCAGGATCAAACACCCATCTTGCCTTACCTCGTCGGTCGATAGTCGGCATGCACGAGTGCCACAAGCGACAACGCGCGGCTTGACAATTAGGATGACCGTAGGCAGGCAACCCTACCCCAAAAGCCACGCAAAATAAGCCTTTCTTGCGCCCCGCGTTTAGAAGCGCCGGAGCAATCGCTCCAGGTAATCCAATTCCTCGGTCGGCCGCGTGGCCTCGCCCGAGCGGCGCCGCAATTCCTCAAGAATCTCGCGAGCGCGCTGCATGTCTATCTCGTCCGGCACTTTGACCGAGGTGCCGAGATCCGGCCCTTCCGACTTTTGCGGCCGTCCCAACGGATCTCTTGGCGTGTCGCCGGATTGGCCGTAGCGCTGCGGCATGTTCTTGAGCATCTCTTGCGCCATCTGCTGCGCACCCTGGCGCATATTCTCGAGCGCCTTGCCCTGTTCGTCGGTGGCGGTATCGAGATCGCCCTTCTTCAAGGCTTCCTCGGCGCCTTCCATAGCATCACGCGCGGCATCGAGCTTTTCCGAGCCCATGCCGAGTTCGCGCATCTCGCGCTGCAGCTTGTCGAGTTTCTCACGTAGTTGGCTCTGCCGCTGGCCGAGCTGGCCGCCTTGTCCGCCTTTGCCTTGCTGGCCCTGCTGACCCTTCTCGCCTGCGTCGCCCTGCTGCTCCGGCTGGCCGCCGCCCGGCCGCCTCTCGCCCTTGCCCTGCTGCTGGCCACGCCCGCTTTGCTGGCCCTTCTGCTGGCCACGCTGACCTTGCTTACCCTGCTGACCCTGCTGACCCGGCTGGTCGCCGTCTTTGCGCTGCTCGCCGTAGGTATCATCCATCAGCCTTTGCTGATCGCCCACGATATTGCCGAGCTCGTCCATCTTCTGCATCATCTGGCGGCCCTGCTGGGCCTGCTGCTCGGTCATTTTGCCGGCCTGCATGCGATCGAGCATGTCGCGCATTTCGGAGAGCATCTGCTGCGCTTGTTCGCGCGACCCGCTCTTCGCCATGTTCTCGATATTCTTGAGCATCCGCTCGAGGTCTTGGCTCGACAGCATCTGCTGGTTCGGGTTCTGCCCGTCCGGCGTCTGCGGCTGGCCCTCGGCCTGCTTGGCCATCTCCTGCATGAAGTTGTTGAGCGCCTGCTTCAACTCCTGCATGAGTTGCTGGATTTCCTGGTCGGAGCGCCGTCCTCCAACGCCTTCGACAGCTTCTCCTGCGCATCTTTCAGCGCACGTTCGGCATCTGAGAGCGCGCCGTCTTCGATCTTGAGCGCGATGTGCCAGAGCTGATCGTTGACGCTCTTCAGCCCGGCCCGCGACTTATCGCGCTTCAACCGGTGCATCACATCACGCAGTCCGAGGTAAATTGCCGAGCTGTCGATGAAGCCGTCCGGCTCCATCGTGATCGCGGCGAGAGAGCGCACGACGTGGTCGCGGTTGCGGCTGTCGTCCATAAGTTTGCGACGCTGTTCGATGACGGCGCGCGCGAGCGGCTTGGTGAACTGGCGCCCCGGAAGGATCATCTCCAACGGCTCGCTCGTCCCGGCTTGGCCCGCGGCGTCCTTCGCGACGAGCGTCAGCCTGACCGGCAGCCCCGCCCACGGGTGCTGACCCAGCTCGAGGTAGGTCTGCGCGTCGGCCGCAGGCTTGCCCGCGCCTCGAGGTAACCGCAATGCGAGCACCGGCGGACGATCGAGCGGCTTGCGCGGGCCTTTCAAGGCTTCGCGCGCCCATGCCTTCGCGGCATCCGGCTGCTTCGGCTTGATCTTTTCGAACTTGGCCTGCGCGGAAACGACGCCGTAGTCGTCCTCGACCTTGTAGCTGAGCTTCATCGAGCCGCGCGGCGTGCCGTCCGGCTTTTTCGTGAGCTTGATGATTGGCGGATTATCGGGCGTGACCGCAAACGTCCAGGCGCCAATCTGCGAGCCGCCAGACAGGATGCGCAAAGTGCCGGATCGCTTGATCTCCGTCTTCAACTCGCTGGGTTCTCCCGCATTCTTGGGTGCGGGCGCATCGATATGCTCCGTTGCGCCGCTCTCCGGCGCGAACGAGACGGCCAGCCGCCCGGTGCTTGACCCACTCGCACGCACGATAAGGGCACTGCGGGCAGGCACTTCGAGAGGCTTGGAATTGGCCGGCATGAGCAAGGCGCCGCTGGAGGCCCCGTCTGCCAGCATGATCGGCGGCTTCGCGGTGTAGGCGGGTGGTGTGACCCAGGCATCGATACGCGCTTCAGACCCAGCCCCGCCGCCGCCGAAACGAAATGCGGCGGCAAGCCGGTCGCGCGCACTGTCCCCTACAACGGCAGTCAGTGCCAATGTCGAGAGCAGCAGCGCCGCGCGCAACGCGATCGGGTCGTGGCGATCGGTGCGCGGAGAAGGCGGACCGACCCGCAATTTGGCGAGCATGGCTGCGAGCCGCGACTTGTGGGCCTGCCACAACGCTGCGGTATCGGGACCTCCGGCCGTCGATGAAAGCGTGTCCTCATAGGAAGATGCAGGCCGATGCGGCACCGCAGAAACCCGCTCGATGCGGCGGATCGCCTCATCGCGAGTGGGGTATCTGACGCGAGCGGCATAAACCAAAGCCGCCAGCAGCGCCGCTGCGAACGACATCAGCAACAGCGAATGTAGCACGCTGCCGAGCCACGGCCAGATACCGAGAAGGGATACCGCCACGAAGGCTATGACGACAGTCAGCACCAGCCAGAGCCGCGGCCACAACTGCTCGAACACCAGCGCGATGCCGCTTGCCTTGACCTTGCGCTCGAACGCGGGATCACGCGTCGAGGCGCTGCCCGACCTCGCCTGGCCCGCGCCTGCGCTGCCCTTCATGGATGCCGTCATCTCGTCTGCCATGCTCGGAGATTACCATAAGCTGAAGGGCAAACGCGGCGGTCTGGCGCCGGCTCCCAGATATGCTCAACCACATGCTGATCCGCATGCCAAACGCATGGTTGAACAGATGAGCACGGCACGCGCGTGACCGGCAAATTACTTTTTGGACATGGGCGTGTGCCCCTCGCGCAGGTTATCGTCACCTGAAACTGCGCGCCCGAGACCGTCGGTGTCACCTGCCACTACTGCGGCACGAGGCGCCGGCCGACAGTTGACCGGAACTCCCGCCGGCGAGTGGTAATGGATTTGTTCAGACGGATCCCCGCCCAAAGTTGACGTCACAGACTGGTCAATCCAGCCAAGCCGGTACGCGATCCAGAGCGATCAGCTGCTCGACGGAGACGCGCGGCCGTACGATGGCGTGCTGCTCGCCTTTCACCAGCACCTCGGGCACCAACGGCCTCGTGTTGTAGGTCGATGACATCACGGCCCCGTAGGCGCCCGCTGTCATCACCGCCAGCAGATCGCCGGGGGCAAACGGCGGCAGCGAGCGCGAGAGCGCCAGATAATCGCCGGTCTCGCACACGGGGCCGACGATATCCTGCACCAGAGGCGACAACTCGCGCTTGGCCTCCCGCACCGGCCAGATCTCGTGATGCGCCTCATAGAGCGTCGGCCGGATCAGGTCGTTCATCGCCGCATCGACGATCGTGAACGTGCGATCCGCGCCCTGCTTCACGAATACCGCACTGGTCACCAGGATACCCGCATTCCCGACGATCAGCCGTCCGGGCTCCAGGATCACCTTCAGCTTAAGGTCGCCCAGCGCCGCCTTGACGACGGCCGCGTACTCGTCCGGATGCGGCGGCTCGACATTGGGATAGTACGGCACGCCAAGGCCGCCGCCGAGGTCGAGATGCTCGATATCATGCCCCTCGCGGCGCAGATCCAGCACCATGTCACGCATCAGCCGGAAAGCGTCGCGGAATGGCTTCAGATCCGTGATCTGGCTGCCGATGTGCATGTGAATACCGGCGATTTTGATGCCCGGCAGTCGCCGCGCCTCCGCATAGAGCCGCGGTGCTTCGGTGTAGGGCACGCCGAACTTGTTCTCGGACTTCCCGGTCGAGATCTTGGCGTGCGTCCTGGCATCCACGTCGGGGTTGACCCGGATCGCGATACGAGCCGTGGCTCCGAGGCCGGACGCAACCTCGCTCAGCGCCTCGAGTTCCGGCACGCTCTCGACGTTAAATCCGAGAATGCCTTCCTTCAGGGCGTAGGCCATCTCGACGCGGGTCTTGCCGACGCCTGCAAAGATGATCTTGTTCGCCGGCACGCCAGCCGCGCGGGCCCGGCGTAATTCGCCCTCCGAGACCACGTCCATGCCGGCGCCGAGCTTCGCAAGGGTTGTCAGAACTGCTTGATTTGAATTGGCTTTCACAGCGAAGCAGATCAGCGCATCCTGGCCGCGGAAGGCCTCGGCCAGCACCTTGTAGTGCCGCTCGATCGTCTCGGAGGAATAGCAGTAGAACGGCGTCCCGACCTCGGCGGCCAAGCGCGCGATGCTGACGCCCTCGGCGTGAAGCACGCCGCCCTTGTAGCTGAAATGGTGCATGTGCCGGCCCGTCATCCTCGCGCAAGTGCGGCTTGAGCCGCATCGATGCGCGGCGACCCAGCGCAAAAACTCGGCGAAGCCGCGTTATTCTATGTTTGTCGGACAGTTCTTACGCTGGATCTCCGACCATCGCGCGCAGAAAAAAGCGGGCGACCGAGGATGACGGCGAAACCGTTCGGTATGGGCTACTTCTAGCGCAGCAATCCGTCCAGGATGAAGCCACGGTGAGGCTTGGGCGGAGCGGCGGACGTGCTGCCGGCATCGGCGGCAGCGGCCGACTGAGCGGTGCCGTCGGCTTTGGCCTCCATCGGGGTATCGAGCGCGCCGCGCACGCCGCACCCAGCCAACGCGAGCGCTGCAAGCGCCGCCAGGATTACAGCCTTTGAACCGGTCCGCATCACGAACATCCGCCTTCTACTCGGAATTTGGCTCCCGTACTGGACGCCCTCGATCCGAGACGTGGTCGCTCACCCCTTATGCATGCCTTCAGGGGGAGCAGCAAGCCGCTGGGTGGGCTAGTATGGGTGCATGCACCTAACGTTTACGCGCACAAACTCCCACCGACCGATCAGTCCGTGAAAGCTTGATCCCATTTAGCCTGCAGCCGCGGCCTTTTCCAACCGCTTCAGCCAGGACCGCGCCATTTTCCTCACGTTCTGTGGCGCAGTTCCCCCATAACTCACCCGGCTCTTCACCGAATTCTCAACAGAGAGAACGTTGTAGACCTCGGCCGTAACCCGCGGCTCGACGGCTTGCATGGCTTTCAGGTCCAGTGCCTCAAGGTCAACTCCGGCATTCTCCGCCACCTTCACGATGGCGCCCGTAACGTGGTGCGCCTCGCGGAACGGCAGCTTCAGCGTGCGAACGAGCCAGTCGGCGAGATCGGTCGCCGTCGAGTAGCCGCGCCCGGCCGCCGCCTTCATCGCATCCGGTGACCGGCTCCAGGTCCTCCACCATGCCCGCCATCGCGGCAATTGCGAGGCGCAGGGAGGAGAGCGCATCGAACGTCGCCTCCTTGTCCTCCTGCATGTCCTTGGAATAGGCCAGCGGCAAGCCCCTTCATGACGATGACGAGGCCCTGGAAAGCGCCGGCGATGCGCCCGACCTTGGCCCGCGCTCAGCTCCGCCGCGTCCGGGTTGCGCTTCTGCGGCATGATCGAGGAGCCGGTGGTGAACTTGTCGGAAAGCTTGACGAAGCCGAACTGCGGCGTCATCCAGATCACGATCTCCTCGGCCAGCCGCGACAAATGCACGGCGCGCAGATCGTCGCCGCCGCCAGCGTCTCGAGCGCGAAATCGCGGTCCGAGACGCCGTCGAGCGAGTTGGCCATCGGCCGGTCGAAGCCGAGCGTTTCGGCGGTCCGGTGGCGATCGATCGGGAACGACGTGCCGGCCAGCGCCGCCGAGCCCGAGCGGGCACTCGTTGAGCCGCTTGCGCGCATCGGCGAACCGGCCGCGGTCGCGCGCCGAGCATCTCGACGTAGGCGAGCAGATGATGGCCGAAGGTGACCGGCTGCGCCGGCTGCAGATGCGTGAAGCCCGGCATGACGGTGGCTGCATGCGCCTCGGCCTTGCGCGCGAGCGCCATGTTGCAGCTTCGCAAGCGCCAGCGTCGATGGCATCGATGGCAGTCGCGCACCCACAAGCCGGAAGTCGGTCGCCACCTGATCGTTGCGCGAGCGCGCCGTGTGCAGCCGCCCGGCCGCATCGCCGATCAGATCCTTCAAGCCGGCTCTCGACGTTCATGTGCACGTCTTCGAGCGCGCGCGAGAACTTGAACGTCCCGCCCTCGATCTCGGCCAGCGACCTGATCGAGGCCCTTGCGAGATGTCACGTGCGTCGGTCTTGGTGATGATGCCCGGCCTCCGCCAGCATTGTGGCGTGCGCCTTCGAGCCGCGGATGTCCTGCGGCGCCAGTCGCTTGTCGAAGCCGATCGAGGCGTTTATCTCCTCCATGATCTCGGCCGGGGATTGGGCGAAGCGTCCGCCCCACATCTTGTTGGCGGCTTTCTCGGTCAAGGCTTGGCGCTCCGGATCTGGGGCTGGCAGCAGCGTAAAGGACAGGCGATGCACGACACGGGCAAGACGCGCAGCGAGGCCGGTCCATTTACCTATGCCGTCGCGGCGGCATTGACCTTCGCCGTCGGGTTCGCGGCGGTATACGTCACGCTTGGTCGCCCTGACAACAAAGTCCAGCAGGCTCCGGCTCAAATCCAGCCCGCCCCCGCCCTAAAGGAGTTGCCGAAAGGACCGGGCGCTAATCCGCTCTCGGCCGGCGAGATGGCGGATTCGTATTCAAGAAGACGCCGGAGGATCTGCCAGAATTCGGCTTCGTCGACGGAGACGGCAAGTCGCGCACCATCAAGGATTGGGCCGGCAAGGTCGTACTGTTGAACTTATGGGCGACGTGGTGCGCACCCTGCCGCAAGGAGATGCCCTCGCTCGATCGCCTGCAGAAAGCGCTCGGCTCCGACCGTTTCGAGGTGATGGCATTGGCCGTCGACCGCACCGGCGCCGACAGCGCAAAAAAGTTTCTGGACAGCATCAAGATCGAGAACCTGAAGCTCTACGTCGACGCCTCGGCCCGCTCGGGCTCGACGTTGAAGGCTCCCGGCCTGCCAACCACCATCCTGGTCGGCAAGGACGGCCGTGAGATCGGCCGCCTCGTTGGCCCCGCAGAATGGGATGGCCCGGACGCGAACCGGCTGATCGAGGCCGCACTCCGCTAACTCCGTCCGCGCGCAACGGTTGACGAGGCCGCTCGGGGCGGACATCGTCCTGGGCATGTTCGCGAATTTATTGCCGTCACCGTCGATCTGGAGCGGGCCGATTGTCGGCCTCCTAGTGCTGGCCGCTGCGTCGTCCGCAGCCACCGAACCGTCCAACTCTGCCCAAGCGCCCGCAGCAGCCGAAGCGCCTCCCGCAACCGAACCGCCTAGGTCACCCGGATCGCCTGCCGCAGGCCCACCTGTCGCGAATGCCAAGCCCGCCGAGATGACGATGGAGACGTTTCTCGACCGGCTGATGATGGCGGAATCGGGCGGGCGAGACACTCTTCGCAACTCACGCTCGACGGCGGTCGGGCCATTTCAGCTCATCGAGCCGACCTTTCTCGAAGTGGTGCGCAAGCACTTCGCTGCCGAGACCGCATCTCTGACACTGCCGCAAATGCTGGCGCTACGAACCGATCGCAGCTTCTCGCGCCGCGTGGCCGAGACCTACACCAAGCAGAACGCGGCCCTGCTGGCCAAGGCCGGCGTGGCGCCGACGTTCCCGCATTTGCGATTGGCGTATCTGGTGGGACCATCTGCGGCGCTGCGAGTCGTGCGGATGCCCGCCAACACACCCGCCGCTCTCGTTCTCGGACCGGCTGCGATCAAGGCCAACCCGTTTCTTGCCCGCATGACGGTGTCCGATCTCATCGCTAAAGCGGCCCGCGATCTAGCCGTCCACCCAGCCACCACCGCTGGCGTCGTGCCGCCACCTTCGCAAAAGTCATCCGCGCAAGCGCAGACTGGCGCACCCGCCATCCCCGTCCGATGCAATCTGCAGCTTGCCACCTGCCGCCGCTGGCTGGAACTTGCAAAACACCGCGTGGCCGAGGGCCAGCCTGTAACCAGCAAGTTGGCCGCGAGACAGCGTCGCACCGCCCGCTGAACGCGAATGCGGGAGCGATGTGAGCATCGCTCCCGTACGCATCGGGTCAGTCGATTACCACCAGCGGCGATTCCAATTCCACCAGCGGTGGTGGCGATGATGCGACTGCTCGTAACGGCCGGGATGCGGCTCACCGACGCGAATGCTCGGAGCCGCCACATGCGGGACCGACTTCACGGTCGCCTGAGTGCTCGGCTTGGTATACGTGCCCGTGCCTTGTCCGCGCTTCGTGTAGGTCTGCGCCGAAGCGGCGGTGGCACCGAAGGCGATTGCGACAGAGGCGGCGACGACGCTCGATAGGATGCGGTTCATCTGGAAGGTCTTCCCCATTTGGTTGCGGCCTTGCTGGCCCTTGTCCGTGGTTATCGCTTTCTCCCGTTGAACGGCTTCTGAACCCTGTGTTGCCCGCCGTTCATCTGCCAAGCCTGCCGCCGCCGGAACCACTCTCATTGACTTGACCGCCGCCGCACGCCAAAACGCCGCCCACCCGACCGCGCAACCAATCCAAAAGGGCAATCCCCCATGTCACAAGCCGTGTCGCACGCCGATCTGCAGCAGACGATCGAGGCCGCCTTCGAGGCCCGCGACACGGTGAGCCCGGCGACCAAGGGCGCGGTGCGTGACGCGGTCGAGACCGCGCTCGACCTGCTGGACAAGGGCAAGGCGCGAGTAGCCGAAAAGAAAGACGGCGAGTGGGTGGTCAATCAGTGGCTGAAGAAGGCCGTGCTGCTCTCCTTCCGCCTGTCCGACAACGCGATCATCCCGTTCCAGAAGAGCGGCACGTTCGCCCCCCGCGCTCACGGCTACGACAAGGTGCCGCTGAAGTATGCCGACTGGACCGTCGACCAGTTCAAGGATGCCGGCTTCCGCGCTGTACCGGGTGCCGTCGTGCGTCGCTCGGCCTACATCGCGCCCGGCGTTATCCTGATGCCGTCATTCGTCAATCTCGGTGCCTATGTCGACACCGGCACCATGGTCGACACCTGGGCCACCGTCGGCTCCTGCGCCCAGATCGGCAAGAACTGCCACCTTTCGGGCGGCGCTGGCATCGGCGGCGTGCTTGAGCCCCTGCAGGCCGGCCCCGTCATCATCGAGGACAATTGCTTCATCGGCGCCCGCGCCGAGGTCGCCGAGGGCGTCGTCGTCGGTGAGGGTTCGGTGCTTTCGATGGGCGTCTACATCGGCGCCTCCACCACGATCATCGACCGCGCCACCGGCGAGAAGTTCTTCGGCAAGGTGCCGCCGTACTCGGTCATCGTTTCCGGCACCATGCCCGGCAAGTCCCTGCCAACGGCGAGCCCGGCCCGGGCCTCTATTGCGCCGTCATCGTCAAGAAGGTCGACGCCAAGACCCGCTCCAAGACAAGCATCAACGAATTGCTCAGGGATTGACGGCGGCGACAGGTAGGCCCCGTTACACGGGTCGCCCCCCGGCCAAAGCGGGGGCGACCCATCCGATTCCGCGTGCTGGCGGTTATCTTTACGCGGTGGCAACGGCGATCTCTAACGGTCAGTCAATTGCACCCACAGTCGTCATCCCCGCCTTTTAGGGCGGGGATCGATCCAAGGGCTTGCCTGCTCCGCCGCCGATACTTTCGGGCACCCCCCGGTGCCGGGGACGCACCGTTTGCACGCAGGTCCGCGCCGACTTGGAAATCGGTTCGCTCACCAATTGTTAGCGCCGGCGCTTTATCTTCATGCAAAATCTTCACTAGGCATCAAGGAGTTGGCCTTGAACTTCATGACTCGCCTGCTGAGTTTCGATGGCCGTGCCGGCCGCTCCGAATTCTGGGCCGTCCACCTGGCGACAATTCCCGTCCAGCTTCTCATCATCATCTCGATGCTGCTGAACGGCGACGCAACCCCCTCCGAGCAAGGGATCATCACTCTCGGTTCATTCTCGCTGGACCGCTTCTATGCCTGCCTCGTCTCGCATCGCGACGAGATCATGTTCGTATTGCTCGTGCCGCTTCTGCCGCAGCTTGCCGTTGCGTCGCGGCGGCTGCATGACCGCGATCGGCCCGCTTCTTGGCTGGTTCTGTTCGTCGGCCCGATGTTCCTGGCCTTGATCCTTGATCGCTTCGAGCCAAGTCCGGATAGTGGCCCGTCGCAGTTGACCCTCGCCGCGATCTTCCTGATGGGCTGGTACTTCATCGAGTTGGGCCTGCTCGACGGCTCGCCGGGCATCAACAGCTACATGACCGAATTGCCGGAGGCGCCCGCGCAGCCCGAGCACGCCGAGATCGAGTACGAGGAGCCGTTGCAGGACTACAGTTCGAAGCGCTACAGCGCTGCCCTGACCGCCATCGACCTCGCCATCGCCGGCCAGGCCCTGGCTACTGCCGGGTCGGCGGCACCTGCAATCGAAAGGCGGCAAAGCGACCGCCCCGCTTCGGAGCGCCGCGTTGGGATGCCTGACACGCGCGAGGTCAAGGTCGAGCGCCGCCGGGGCGCCGATCGCCGCGAGAGCGTGAGCCAGGGTTTCGGGCGCCGCCGTACCATCTGACGATGAGTTGACAATCGCTCTTGTCCAGCCTCGGCCTCGCCGATGTTCCGGTTGAACGCGCGGGCGTGTGCGGGATAGGGTTCGGCCCGAAATTTCTGGCCGGAGCCTCCCCTCGCATGACCATCAACGCCACAGACCCGATCGCCCTGGCACAGGCTCTGATCCGCTGCCCCAGCGTCACACCGGCCGAGGGCGGGGCCTTGACGCTGCTCGAGAATATCCTCGCACCGGCCGGCTATCAGTGCCATCGCATGACGTTTTCCGACGTCGACACCCCGGACGTCGAGAACCTCTATGCTCGCATCGGCACAAGCGGCCCTAATCTCTGCTTTGCCGGCCATACCGATGTCGTGCCCCCCGGCAACGACGCGGCTTGGCGGTATCCGCCGTTCGACGCGGCGATCCATGACGGCATTCTCTATGGGCGCGGCGCCGTCGATATGAAAGGTGCCGTCGCCTGCTTCGTCGCCGCGGCGCTGCGCTATCACGCGGCTCACGGCACAAAGATGCGCGGGTCGATCTCGTTCCTCATCACCGGAGACGAGGAGGGCCCGTCGATCAACGGCACGATGAAGGTCCTCGACTGGTTGAAAGCACGCGACGAACGGCTTGACGCCTGCGTCGTCGGCGAGCCCTCGAACCCCAACGCACTTGGCGACGAGATCAAGATCGGCCGCCGCGGATCGTTGAATGGCGAGATCGTGGTTCACGGCGTGCAAGGCCACGCCGCGTATCCGCAGCGCGCCGACAATCCGGTGCCCAAGCTCGCTCATTTCATCGAGCGTTTGACCAGAGTTCCGCTCGACAAGGGCACGGCTAACTTCGAGCCGTCCAGCCTCCAGGTAACGGTTATTTCCGCGCCCAACACCGCGGCCAACGTCATCCCTGCCCTGGCTCGCGCCAAGTTCAACGTCCGCTACAATGACCTGTGGCGCCGGCCGCAGATCGAGGATTGGGTCCGCCTGCAATGTGAGGCGGCCGCGACCGGACTCGAGACGAAGCAAGACGGCAAACCCGTCCGCTACGAGTTGTCGATTTCCGGCACCGGCGACGTCTTCTTGACCAAGCCCGGTCCGTTGGTCGAGACCATGCGCGAGGCGGTAACATCGGAGACCGGACGGACACCGGCGTGCACGACAGGCTGGCGGCACTTCCGACGCCCGCTTCATCCAGGCTTATTGCCCGGTGATCGAGTTCGGCCTCGTCAACGCCACCATTCACCAGGTCGACGAGCATGTGCCCGTCGCCGATCTCGAAAGCCTCACCCGCATCTACGAGCGCTTCATCGCCGCCTATTTCAAGTCCGCCGTTTAAGTCCATTGCGCTCCGCGCGGGGATACCCATCCTCCTTTACTCGACGTGCAAACGGCGGCTTTGCAGCCGCCGCATCGCAATCGAGTCTCCGCTTGCTCTAGCGACTTGAGGTACGTCCGCCGCCACCCTTGCTGGCGGTGCCGCCGCCCTTGCCCGGGGTGAGGTCCTCGTATCCAGCCTTTGAGCGCTGGCAAGTGGATCGCCATTCGGACTTCGACATGTGCGTCGCCGGCTCCCAGAAGCTCATGCAATCGGCAAGTGTTGAGCCGCCACCTCCGGGTGTCGAGCCACCGCCTTGGCGTGACGTTCCGCCACCCGTCGCCGCCGCCGCTGGAGGCGTTGGCGTTGGCGGTTGAACTGTCGCGCCGGCTGGTCCGGCTTGCCCCGGAAGACCATTCGGCAACGGGGTGGTTGTCTGCGTCGCCCCACGGCCCCCGCCACCGCCTCCACCTCCGCCGCCGGTTGCCTGCGCCGGGTCATTCGGTGTCGTGGTGGTAACCGAGTTCCGCGAGGCAGTCGGATTGGCCGTAGAGGGGTCCACGGGAACTGTTCCGCCGGGAACGGTCGAAGGGGTCACGGTCGCGGGCAGCCCCGTGACTGGCGAGCGACCATTGGCTCCAGGCGTGCCCGGGCCACCTGGGACCCCCGTTGCCGTCGTCGGAAGCCCGGTCACTGTGGATGGTACGCCCGTTGCGGTGCTCGGAGTGCCGGTGCCGGTCGTCGGTACCCCGGTCGCAGTAGAGCCGGTACCCGTCGCCGTCGTCCCGGTAGCGGTCCCCGTGGTCGTCGTCGTTGCGCCAGTGCCTGTCGGCGTCCCAGTACCGGTCGCAGTCGTGGGAACTCCGGTCGTCAATCCGGGTGTCGTAGTCGTCGTCGATGGCGTACCTGTCGGACTGGTCGCGCCCGGCGTTGTGGTAGCAGGTGCAGTCGTCGTGCGTCCGGCCCGCATACCCCCGGCTCGCACACCAGCGCGGCCTCCTCGGGTTGCAGCGCCGCCGCGGGCACCAGCAGCGGCCCCCGCAGCACCAGCCGCGCCGCCACCGGCGGCGCCCCCGCCTCCACCACCTGAGCCGCCTCCGCCTCCGCCACCACCGCCGCCCCCTCCGGCTGCGAAGGCCACGTCACCGATTACCAGCGTGAGGCTGGCGGCGGCAGCAAATACGATATTTCGGGATAATCCGGTCATCGGGCACCTCTATTTGGGAGTGCCCGCCAACCGGCTTAATTGATCCGCATGTCCTGACCGCAGCGCGGCCCGTGGGGATATAGGTAGCTCGAAAGCATACGGCGCCGGCCCGGCGGGACCTTGATGTGTTGAATTGTCAACGCAGCCGTCCGCAATTCGATCCGCCCGATGTTTCAATGGAGTGACGCTGTTTCGCTTAGCGGAAATGCTTGGACAGCTTCAGCCCTTGCCCCTGATAGTTCGACCCGAGATCGCGGCCGTAAAGCAGCTCCGGAATTTCGGTCATCCTCTCATAGACGAGACGGCCGATAATCTGGCCATCCTCCAGGATGAACGGCACCGAGTGGCTCCGCACCTCCAGAACAACACGGCTTCCAGAACCGCCCGCTGGCCCGTGGCCGAATCCGGGGTCCATGAAGCCCGCGTAATGCACGCGAAATTCGCCAACCAGCGGATTGAACGGCATCATCTCGGCCGCGTGCGTCGGCGGCACGTGCACCGCCTCCTTCGAAGCGAGAATGTAGAACTGGTCCGGATCGAGGATGAGCCGCTTCTGCTCCCGGACGTGGATCGGCTCCCAATAATCGAGCACCGCGCAGCTTCCCGGCGAATCCACATCGACAAGACCGGTATGCCTTTTGGCGCGGTAGCCGACGAGGCCATTCGCGTCGCCGGTCAGGTCGACCGAAAGAGCAATTCCCTGCGCGATGTCGGCGGATGCGCTCGAGACCAGCCGTTCGCTCTCTTGCAGTTCGGCCAGCGCGTGGTCGCCGTCCGCCGCTTCACCGACACGAAAGCGGATCTGCGACAGTCGCGAGCCGGTCCGCACGAGAACAGGAAATGTTTGCGGACAAATCTCGGCGTAAAGCGGCCCCTTGTAGCCGGCGGGAATCTGATCGAATGCCGAAACCCCATCCGCGATGACACGAGTGAACACGTCGAGACGGCCGGTCGAGCTTTTCGGATTGGCCGCGGCCGAAACCGTCTCCGGCAGCGCAAGGCTTTCGAGCAGAGGCACAACGTAGACGCATCCCGTTTCCAGCACCGCGCCCTTGCTCAAGTCGATCACATGAAGCTGCAGGTCGAGCGAGTTTCGCGGCCACTGTGGCTCCGGGCCCTGGCAGAAAGCTCGCCCGCACGCGGTAGGCAATCGTACCCAGCCGCAGGTCGAGACTCGCCGGCTGAATCTGATCGGCGGCAGGAGGGTCGACGAGCTTTACCGCACCGCCGGAAATAAGCGCCCGGATCGCTTGCGTTGGCAGAACCCCCGACCCGATCGCGTGCCCGATCGGCAGATCAGCGGATTTTACCGCCGTTTGCGGCTTTTTCTTCCCCGTGGCCTTTGACATGGGCAGCTCCCCTCATTCCCATTCGCTGTAGCCCAGCGGCCTCTGCAGGCCAAGCGAAGTCCGCAAGTGCCCCTGCGAACGGAAGAAAGGCGGTGGATCTTAGATCCCACCAAAGCGCCACTCCCGGCTTCTTGACGCTTGGGCCGCCTGGGAGTAATTCCCACTCACGACACTCGTGGTGATTTGGCCGGCCGGCTTGCAGCCACGTTAAACAACTCGCTAAAAAGGCCGCGCGCACCCGGCTCTCTTTCCTTGAGCATCCGAGCAGCGCCCGGCTACGGCGGGCACCCGGATCGGCAGGACAGGGCCGGGTCTTTTTGTTTTGGCAAACAACGAGGAGATGCGCGCATGGCCCCCTACGAGCCCAAGAAGATCGACCGCAGCAAATGGGCGCCCGAGACGCAGCTCGTGCATGGCGGCATGCTGCGCTCCGGTTTTGGTGAGACTTCGGAAGCAATCTTTCTGACCCAGGGCTACGTCTACAACACCGCCGAGCAGGCCGAGGCGCGCTTCAAGAACGAAGACCCGGGCTTCCAATACAGCCGCTTCCGCAATCCGACGGTCTCCATGTTCGAGGAGCGCATGCGGTTCTGCGAGGGCGCCGAGGAGGCTCGCGCCACGGCCACCGGCATGGCCGCCGTCACCGCTGCCGTGTTGTCCTACCTCAAGAGCCGGCGATCATGTCGTCGCCGCGCGCGCCATGTTCGGCTCCTGCCGCAACATCATCGAGACCTTTGTCCGCGCTTCGGCATCACCTCGACGCTGATCGACGGCCGCGATCTCGATGCCTGGCGCAAGGCCGTCCGCCCCAACACCAAGGCGTTCTTCTTCGAAACGCCTTCCAACCCGACCCTCGACCTCGTCGACATCGCTGCCGTCTCCAAGATCGCCAAGGAGAACGGCGCCATGGTGCGTCGTCGACAACGTATTCGCCACACCGATGCTGCAGCGTCCGCTCGAGCACGGCGCCGACGTCGTCGTCTACTCCGCAACCAAGCACATCGATGGCCAGGGCCGCTGCCTCGGCGGCGCCGTGCTTGCTCGAGCAATTCGTCACAAGACATCTGCAGGATTGCCTGCGCCAGACCGGCCCGTCGCTCAGCCCATTCAACGCCTGGGTGTTGCTCAAGGGCCTGGAGACGATGCCGGTTCGCATCAAGGCCCAATGCGACGACGCGCGGCCAAGCATCGCCGATCACCTCGCCGGCCGGCAAAGGCGTCAAGCGCGTGCTCTATTGCGGCCGGCCCGACCATCCGCAGGCCGACACTTGCCAAGGCGCCAAATGACCGGCGGCGGCCAGATGGTGACGTTCGAGATCGACGGCGGTAAGGCCGAGGCTTTCCGGATGCAGAACGCGTTCGAGGTGATCAGCATCTCCAACAATCTCGGCGATCCAAGAGCCTCGTCACCCATCCAGCGACGACGACGCACTTCCGACTGAGCGCCGCCGCCCGTGCCGAACTCGGCATCTCCGATGGCATGATCCGGTTGTCGGTCGGCCTCGAGAACGCCGATGACCTCATCGCAGACCTTGACCGTGGGCTCAAAGCCGCGTTCGGTTAGTCCATCGCATTCCCTTCCGCATCGTCTCCCTTCCGTATCCTCGGCCGTCGACACGCGAAACGCATGCTCGGCCGAGGATCCGACCGCCGGGCACAACGCTAGGGCCAGACAACCGCGCTCTTCCAGGCCAGTCCCCCATTGACCCCGCGCCTCGGCGCCCTACAATTTCGTCCACTCCTGTCGACGAACCAGACGCATCGGCCAAACCAACACATCGGAAGAGTTACCATGTACGAATCCGTGACCGGCGGCATTAGAGTCCGCGTCCGTCCGAATTACATGGAAGACCAGTCGACCCCGGAGGAGAGCTATTTCTTCTGGGCGTACACGGTCGAGATCGCCAACGAGGGCGGCGAGACGGTCCAACTCAAGTCACGGGTGTGGAAGATCACCGACGGCAATGGCCGCACCGAGGAGGTTCGCGGACCTGGTGTCGTTGGCCAAACGCCGGTGATCCCGCCCGGAGAATCCTTCAGCTACACCTCTGGGTGCCCGCTGCCGACGCCATCCGGCATCATGGTTGGCAGCTATCAAATGACCGACGCCGGCGGGCGCCTTTTCGATATCGCCATCCCCGCCTTCTCTCTCGACAGCCCCTTCACCGTGCGGCGAGTGAACTGATCGCCTATCCGCCCTGGCCCCGGAGTCACCGCTACACCTCCGTTACAAAACGAGACCCGATCCACCCTAGACCCGACTTGCGGACTCGGGTCTGGTAGCCGCGGGACGTCGCCCACGACGATCCGGAGGGGATGATACAGATGAAAATGGTCCGCCGCGGCGTCGAGCACACCTACATGACGGTTTTTCTGGAAGACGAAATGCAGCACTACCGCGTGCATCATAGCTCGGGGATCGTCCAGCGCCGCTTCGGGCTGCAGGAAGAGCCACACTGGGCGCGCGTCCACCCGGACCGCGCCACCGCTGTACGCGCGGCGATCGACCCGATAGGGGTGCAATAGCTCTCGCTATCGATAGCACTACGCGTCCGGCTGCAAGGCGAACCAGCGCATTGCGGCCGGCAGTGCAAACTTCTTTGAGCAAGCTCCTTCCGGCGGCAGTCACGACAGTCCCGCCGGATTGCAACACCACAGCCTCGATCTTGCCGTTGGACACCGCCGGCGCCAGCTTGCTCTTTTCGCTCGGGCCGTGCCATGAGAGCCTGAACTGGCCGCCAAGGCTTGCGGCGCGAGGCACGGACAGAGACCACTCATGCGCGGCCCCGACTACTCGGCGACGGAACTGTTGGCGCGTCTCGTCGCGTTCGACACGACCAGCCACAAGAGCAACCTCGCGTTGATTCAGTTCGTCGAGGACTATCTGGCGCAACACGGCATTCGCTCCGATCTGGTACCGGAACCGGGAGGCCAGAAAGCCAGCCTGTTCGCGACGATCGGACAGCAGGGCGTCCCCGGCATCGGACTCTCGGGCCACACCGACGTGGTCCCAGTCGATGGTCAGGCCTGGCGCACCGATCCTTTCCATTTGAGCGAGCGCGACGGCCGCCTCTATGGTCGCGGCACTGCAGATATGAAGGGGTTTCTCGCCTGCGTGCTTGCCGCCGTTCCGGATTTCAAGGAGCGCGCACTGAAGGTGCCGATTCACATCGTCTTCTCTTACGACGAGGAGATCGGCTGTATCGGCGTGAGGCCCATGATCGGCGAAATGGGCAAGCGGCTGCCGCGTCCTCGTTTGGTCGTCGTGGGCGAGCCGACATTGATGGGCGTCGTGGACGCTCATAAGGGTCCCGTGCGTTGGAAAGTCACGGTAGAAGGCCGCCCTGCACACTCGAGCATGGCTCAGCTTGGTGTCAACGCCATCACCTATGCCGGGCGGCTATTGGGAGAGCTCGATCGCATCGAGCAGGATTTGCGCGAAGGCCCATCCGATCCCCGCTTCGACCCGCCGTATCCGACCCTTCAGGTCACTGGCATCGGCGGCGGTACCGCCTCCAACATCGTGCCGGTTTCCTGCAGCTTCGGCTTTGAAGTTCGCGCACTGCCCGGCACGGATCTCGCCGGGATCGAGCAACGGCTCGCCAACTTCGCTGGTCTCTCCTGCCTGCCGGAAATGCACCGAGTTGCGCCCGAAGCACGCATCGACATCCGCCAGACCAATCAGGTGCCGCCCTTCGCCGCAGACCCGGCAAGCGAGGTCGTTTCGCTGGTCATGGCGCTGGCACAGCAGAACAAGACGTTTGCCGTCAGCTACGCCACGGAGGCGGGGCTGTTTCAGGATGCCGGCGCCCCGTCAGTCGTCTGCGGCCCCGGCGATATTGCTCAGGCTCACACTGCAAACGAATGGGTGGCGGTCGAGCAACTCGAGCGCTGCATGGCCTTCATGTCACGGGTAGCAGACTGGGCCGAGCGTGGCAGCTGAATGTGCGAACTAGGGCTCGCAGCTCGTTCATTCTCAGGGCCGCCGAAATTCCGCTTTCTGCACGCTGCCCTTGCCGGCATCGCTGACGGCGATGATCCGGATGGGCCAAAACTCGCCTACAACCCGCAAGACATCTGCAGGCGCCGTCACCCAGGCCTGGACTTGTCGCATCTCGCCCGCCGCCAGCATCACCTTGGCGCTGCCGCCCGCGAGTCGCAGTTTGACACCGGCAATGCCGTCGGCGGTGATGATGAAACTCTGCGGCGTCGCCGTCCGGTTGGTCAGCGTCAGCTCGAACGCATTCGTGATTGTGCCGTCCGCGGCGGAGATGAAGTCGACCGGCGCCCTCGCCGCGATCGATAGCTCGACGTCGGGGCGCATCATGAGGGCGAGCACGAGAGCCACTACGGCAATCTCGGCCGCAAAGACGACCAGCCGAGCGGTGGTATGGTTGTGGAACTGCCGCCAAGCGGTTCCCGATGCGAACGAGAGCCTTTCAGTCAACGCCGTCATGATCCCTCCGTTCCACGCCGCCACAATAGCCATAAACCTATTTTTACCGAATACGGATCGCCTTGACCTGGGACACGCGAACTCCTGACTTGTATCGTCGCGCGAGGCATTGCGATGGCTAGTCCACGTCCTGTCAGCGCATCCCATCCGAGACGTGATTTTTTCTCATTTTCAAGATATTGAAGGACGATCGCTCCGGGTGCTTGGCATCCAGGGCGTGCGCTCGGAGGGTGAGCGCTTGAAATGGCTGGAGGGGGACCGAGCCGTGCAGAAAATCGCGACCGCCGATCTCTTTTCGGATTTCCACACGATCGAGGCTTTGGCCCTGCAGGAGGTCAAACGGCCCAACGAATTGGCCACCAACCTCACGCGCATCTACCAGGCCGTCTTCAATGCGGACCTGGGCCGCTACGACCCGGGCTCCGTTCGCGAGGCCGCGCCGCAGATGATCTCCGCGATTTTCGATCTTCGCATGAGCCTGCGCGACCGCATTCCCGACTGGCATGCGCGCAACCTCATGACGCACGAAACTCAGCGCGCCCTTCGCGATTGCTTCCGCGTCGCCCGCTACGCCTCTGACATGTTGGGCGAGATGCTGATCGGATTCGACCAGCTGGGCGAAGGCGGGAAGCCTTACCGGGCCTTCACCGGCCCCCACATGAACACCCTCGCGAATGCTGCCTTCTACACCGGCCAACCGTTGCCGTTCCGGTCGGGTGACGTGATGCTGGTTCGCGGCATGCTCCACAACAGCGCGGCCATCGCCCGCATCGGCGATGTCGACAGCCAATTCAGTCACGCATGCATCATCTACGTCGATCCCCAGGGCGAGCATTGGGTGATCGAGGCACTGATCGAAGACGGCGCCGTCATCACGCGCCTGGAAGATGCGTTGAGCCACCAGATCGGCCGCGCCGTGCTGTTCAGGCCCCGCGATCCCGTGCTCGGCCATCGCGCTGCCGAATTGATCCATGCCCACGTTGGCGACAGCCTGCGGTCCGGTCGCCGCATCGCCTATGACTTCTCGATGCTAATGAGCAATTATCGCCGTCTGTTCTGCTCCAAGCTCGTGCGCCAGGCATTCGACCGCGCCAGCCTCGGCCAATTCATGCTGCCCACGTTTCATACCCGCTTCGTGCAGAACCGCGACTTCTATAAGCGCCTCGGCGTCAAGGCGCGCGAGACCTTCGCCCCGGGCGACATGGACATCGAGCCCCATTTCGACCTGGTCGCCGAGTGGCAGGATTACCGGGTCACATCGCGGCTGCGGATGCAGGACATGCTAATGACCAAGCTGTTCGAGTGGATGGAGCACCGCGACTGGCGCTTCAAGGAGGACTGGACGATCCGCACGATCAGCCTGTTGGGCCGCTTCTCGACACACTTGTCGGAAGATGCCCGCGCACTCGTCGGCAGCGTCGTCCCAAAGATTCCGCCCTACATGCGCCGGCGGACAATTGCCACCATCGCCATGCTTCACAAGACAGCCGAGCCTCTGCTCGCCTCCTTGGAAGAGTTGGAGCGAGCCAGCATCCGCGATAGCGGACGCCCCCTGCACCCGCGCCAGATCCTGACTCATCTCGAGAAGTTGCGTCAGACCTCGGACGGACAGATCGGTTATCTGGCTGGGCCGACGGGGTGACAGCTCTTAGGGCCGATCGAAACATTCATGTAGCGCCAGCGGCTCCTCAGCCCTTGCCCGTGAGTGAAGGAGATAGCGGCCCCGCCACCTGCTCGGCTGGGACTTTGACCTTCTCCGCGAGGTTGCCGATCAGCCGGTAGCACATCCACACGGCCGCGATGCCGAACGGCACGCCTCCGAGCATATTGCCGGCGAGCACGCCCTTGGCGCCCGCCCATGCCGACCCTGCCATCACGAATGGAATGGTGCCAAGCGTCGCACGTGCCCAGTTGAGCCCGGTCGAAAAGTGCGCCCGGCCGAGCGTGTTGAACGCAGCATTGGCGATGAACAGCGCACCCAGAAACACGAAAAGCGGCGAGAGCCAGCGGCAGAACAATTCGATCAGCATCGCCGCATCACCTGTCGCGTGGAACACGCGGACCAGGGGTCCAGCCAGCAGTGCCAGCAGCAGCCACGCCACAGCCGTAAATCCTGTCATCACGGCCAGCGACAGCGTCATCGTCGATCGCATCCGCTCGAAATGCTTCGCGCCATAGTTCTGTCCAAGGATCGGACCCACCGAGCCCGACAGCGCATAACTTGCCCCGAAAGCGACCGGCAGAATGCGTCCAATGATCGCCCAGCCGGCGACCGCGCCGACTCCGAACGGCGCAATCGCCGCCGTGACGTAGGCGTTGGCCACCGGCGTCGCAATGTTGGTCAGCACTGCCGGCAGCGCGATGGCGCAGAGCTGCGGCGCATCGGAAAGGAAAGTCCTGAGCCGCGGTCGCCCCAGCATGTCGTGTACCCGGATGACGCCCCAGAGCCCGATGGCCATGACCGCAAATCTCGCGATGACGGACGCGATGGCCGCGCCGTGGATACCGAGCCCGAGCACGAAAATGAAGATTGGATCGAGGATGACGTTGACGATGGCGCCGCCGAGCGTGACGTGCATCGAACGCTGCGCATCGCCGACCGAGCGAAGCACGCCAGAGGCCGTCATGCCGAGAGCCAGCGGTGCGAGCGACGGCACCAGGATGTAGAGATAATCTCGCGCTAGGTCGAATGAGCGACCTGTAGCGCCAAGCAGCCGCAGCAACGACGGGACCGCTGGCAGCATCGCCAACGTCATCACGAGCCCGACAGCGAGCGTCAGCAGATGCGCATTGACGGCCAACCGCCGCGCCCGCGTCCGCAAACCTGCTCCGAGCGCCGGCGACACCAGCGCGGTGGCCGCGATCGACAGCCCGATGCCGACCGAGGTCGCAAAGAACAGGATCGAACTCGCGTAGCCCACAGCGGCGATCACGGCGTCGTCGCCGAGCATGCCGAGGAAGATCATGTTGACGAGATCGCCGACGAAGATCGCCATCAAGCCCACGGCACCGGTTCCCGTCATGACAAGAATGTGCCGCAGCAGCGATCCGGTCACGAATTTCGGTGGTCCGCCCGAGCGCCCGTTGCGCGCCGTTCGCTGAGGCGTGGGACAATTCATGCAGCTGATTACCTTGTACGAACCAAAAACAATGTCACCCCGCCTCTTGCGACGGTGTCTTTCGCACGCTTCAAGATGCGATTTCAAAGCCCAGGCATGACGGCGGCGGGAAGTCCACCGACGTAACCACGACTACCCAGCGGCAGTAGATCACATCTTCCGACGCGCCTTGATGGCTGCCGCCAGCGTGCCCTCGTCGAGATAGTCGAGCTCACCGCCGATCGGCACCCCCTGGGCAAGCCTCGTAATAGTTACGCCGCTGCGCATCAATTGTTCGGTGACATAGTGCGTTGTCGATTGCCCTTCCACCGTCGCGTTCAACGCGAGCAGCACTTCACGAACCTCACCGCCGCCCGCCCGTTCGATCAGCTTTGCGATGTTCAGCCTATCGGGACCGATGCCGTCGAGCGGCGACAGGTGCCCGCCCAGCACGTGGTAACGCGCATTGACGACGCCGGCTCGCTCCAGTGCCCACAGGTCACCAACCTGCTCCACCACGACGATCAGCGATGGATCGCGCCGGCTGTCCTGGCAAATCGTGCATGGCGAGATGGTGTCGACGTTTCCGCAGGTTCTGCACTCGATGATCTTTTCAGCCGCGACGCTCATCGCCTCAGCCAGCGGGATCAAGAGATCCGTTCGTCGCTTGACCAGTGCCAGCGCAGCCTTACGCGCCGAGCGCGGGCCAAGCCCCGGCAGTCGCGCAAGGAGTTGTATGAGGCGCTCGATCTCGGCCCCCGCGATCTTCTTCGACATCCTCGACGCGTGCTCCGAGCTTGGCCGTGATCCGGCTTAGTAGGGCGGTATTGCCAGAAAGCACAACCTCCTCGGCTCCCTATTCCCCTTCTCCCACCGTTTGGATCACCTATTTATAGTTCAGGCGAGCGCGACCGGCCCTCACAGGAGGCGGTGTCAGTGCGACTCCTGCAAAAAACAGCGAAAACTTGTACCTTTTTCCAGTTCCGCTCGCTCGCGCGCGGTGAGCATAATCGCCGCCATTCGTGCAAGACAAAGATCGCCCGACCAATCGGTACGGGACGCTTCACATCTCGGGAGGATCCAATGCAGCTCACGGTCCAAGAGACGCCCGACGCAGGCCATCGAGCGCGTCAAGGCCAAGATCCACATTCGCTCACGCTACGAGAATTTCATCGGCGGCCAATGGGTCCCGCCGGTGAAGGGCCAATACTTCCAGAACACCACGCCGATCAACGGCCAGGTCGTCTGCGAGGTCGCCCGCTCGAGCGCGGAGGACATCGAGGTCGCCCTCGACGCCGCCCACAAGGCCAAGACCGCCTGGGGCAAGACCTCGCCGGCCAATCGCGCCGCCGCACTGCTCAAGATCGCCGACCGCATGGAAGCGTTCATTCCTGAGATCGCGACCATCGAAACGATCGACAACGGCAAGCCGATCCGCGAGACGATGGCCGCCGACATCCCGCTCGCCGTCGACCACTTCCGCTACTTCGCCGGCTGCCTGCGCGCCCAGGAAGGCTCGATCTGCGAGATCGACGACGACCACCGTCGCCTACCACTTCCACGAGCCGCTCGGCGTCGTCGGCCAGATCATTCCGTGGAACTTCCCGCTGCTGATGGCCGTGCTGGAAGCTGGCTCCGGCGCTCGCCGCCGGCAACTGCATCGTGCTGAAGCCCGCCGAGCAGACGCCCTACAGCATCATGGTCCTCATGGACCTCATCGACGACCTGCTGCCGCCCGGCGTCTTGAACGTCGTCAACGGCTTCGGCGTCGAAGCCGGCAAGCCGCTGGCCCTCAACAAGCGCATCGCCAAGATCGCGTTCACCGGCGAGACGACTACCGGCCGCCTCATCATGCAGTACGCCTCGGAGAACATCATCCCGAGCACGCTCGAGCTGGGCGGCAAGTCGCCCGAACATCTTCTTCGCCGACGTCATGGCGCAGGACGACGACTTCTTCGACAAGGCGCTGGAGGGCTTCGCCATGTTCGCGCTGAACCAGGGCGAGGTCTGCACCTGCCCGAGCCGCGCGCATGGTCCAGGAGTCGATCTACGACCGCTTCATGGAGAACGCGATCGCCCGCGTGAAGAAGATCAAGCAGGGCAACCCGCTCGATCCCGTCGACCATGATCGGCGCGCAGGCGTCCACCGACCAGCTGGAGAAGATCCTGTCCTACATCGACATCGGCAGGGGCGAGGGCGCGAAGGTGCTGACCGGCGGCAAGCGCGCCGATCTCGGCCACGCCCTTCAATTCGGGCTACTACGTCGAGCCGACCGTGCTCGAGGGCCACAACAAGATGCGCGTCTTCCAGGAGGAGATCTTCGGACCGGTGGTCGCGGTGACGAAGTTCAAGGACGAGGACGATGCCCTCGCCATCGCCAACGACACGCTCTACGGCCTCGGCGCCGGCGTGTGGAGCCGCGACGGCAGCGACCGCCTACCGCATGGGCCGCGGCATCCAGGCGGGCCGCGTGTGGACCAACTGCTACCACCTCTATCCGGCCCACGCCGCGTTCGGCGGCTACAAGCA
This sequence comes from uncultured Alphaproteobacteria bacterium, assembly GCA_963847435.1. Classification (GTDB taxonomy): domain Bacteria; phylum Pseudomonadota; class Alphaproteobacteria; order Rhizobiales; family Hyphomicrobiaceae; genus CAWJZR01. The sequence goes on from CAWJZR010000024.1 coordinate 120,839, forward strand.
GTCGGGCATCGGCCGCGAGAAGCACAAGATGATGCTCGATCACTACCAGCAGACGAAGAACATGCTGGTCAGCTACAGCCCCAAGGCCCTCGGCTTCTTCTGATCCGGACGGGTTGCTTCCTCGAGGAGCAACCCGCTCCTCGATTTCGGCGATTTCGGCTCCGGCAGTACATGCCGGAGCCGTTTTAGTCTCGATACTCGAACTATTGAATTGGGAGCCATGCGATGCCCATCGAACGCGTCTCGATCACGCCTGCGGCAGCTGAAATGGTCCGCAAGATGCGCGAACAGCATGGCGACCTGCTGTTTCACCAATCCGGCGGCTGCTGCGACGGCAGTGCGCCGATGTGCTATCCGCGCAATGATTTCCGCATCGGCCAAAGCGACGTCTACCTCGGCGCCATCGAAGGCTGCCCGTTCTACATCAGCGGCCCACAATTCGAGTACTGGGCGCACACACAATTAACGATCGACCTCGTGCCGGGCCGCGGCGCCGGCTTCTCCGTCGAGGCGCCTGAAGGCTTCCGCTTCCTCACCCGCAGCCGCGTCTTCACCGACGCCGAGTTTGACGAACTCGTCCGCATGGGACCGCCCGCCCGCGGTCCCGAAGCGATGGAAGCGGCGGAAACTTGAAGGCCGCCCAAGCTGCTGAACCGCTGTGTTCGCAATCGAGATCACACGCTCAAATGAATCCGAAATTACTCACTGCAATCGCGGCAATAGCCCTGATGACGCTTTCGGTTTCGCGCGCTGCCGCGGAGGAGACCATTCGCCTGTTCGCCGCCGGCAGCCTCAAAGCGGCTATGTCGGAAATGGCTCGCACTTACGAGGCAAAAAACAACGGTGACGTGAAGGTCGCGACCGAGTTCGGCGCGTCGGGCCTTCTCCGCGAACGTATCGAAAACGGCGAAAAAGCGCACATCTTTGCGTCCGCCGACGTCGGGCATCCAACAAGGCTCGCGGACCAGGAGCAGTGTTTCCAACCTCGTCTATATCCTCGTCGGAATCGCCGCGCTCTGCGGCATCTATCTGTTCAGGCCGTTGACGCTGGGCTCGGACGCGACCAACGCCTCGTCCGATTACCGGAACGCCCGCCGCTGAAACTATATCAATCGCGAACATCACCCGTCACATCATGTGGCGGGTGATTTGCTGCTTGCGCCTAGAGAAAGCCCAGCACCGATTACGGGCCCATGGGCGTTATCAATCCCGCGCATTGTTATTTACTGAAATTCCGAAAATTTAAACGAGCCGATTTTCCGCTAGGCGGTCCCGTGTTTCTTTTCCGGCAATACACTAGAGGAATTAAGGACGTTCTCCGTACGGTGCGGATGGCAGCTTCGCGGTGCCTTTCACGGCTTGCCTGCGTTTCGGGGTGTCGATACGATTGAGGCCGAATTTCCCTTTAGATCGTACGACTGCTGGCGGTAACTCATGCTCCGGATCACTTACGTCGCTGCCATCGCGGTTTGCGCGGGCCTCGTCCCAGCCGCCGCCTGCGACCTGAAAGAATTTTATCTTGCTCGGCTCGGCCCTGCCGACCACTTCAATTCTTCCGGCGAGAGGCTGACGTCCGCGGCGGCAATCATCCGCCAGGACCGCGCCAACTACCATCAATTCGGTAAGCGCGACGAAGAGGACGATGGCGACGATTTCTTCGGCTCGAAGGAAAATCGTGCAACGCTGGAACGCATGTTGGAAAATGGAACATCGTCGCCGGCCGCCCTCGCCGAGATCGTCAATGGCACGCCTCTGATCGAGGTAAGCGTTTGCCGTGGCAACCGGGGCGGCGACTACATCAACGTTCGCGTCAAATGAGGCGCCGCGTCCTCCTCGGCTTGACGGCCCTGTTTCTGCTTGCGGCGAGTCTCGTCGTTCGCCCTTGACGACGCGCAGCTCATGGACGCCCTCGTTGCCTCCTATCCCGACCATCTCAAAGGGCACGAGGGCAACGACATCGTGTGGAAGGACGGCACCCGTATGCCGTTCGATGACGGCAAGCCGGGAAAGCCGTTCCCGCAGCTCCTCGACTCGCCATCTCTCAAGGATATGTTCTACACGCCCTACAAGCTGGGCGACGCTGGCTTGCGCCCTGAGCGGGACACCGACCCCGGCCGCGTCCGCTATGAGCCGTTCTTCACCAAGATGTACGGCGACTGCCGGAAAGGAGAGACGGCGAAATCCATGGTCGACGTGATTTGGCTTCCTAAGAAGTGGGGCAAGCCGGTCCGCGTCACCCGCGTCAACGACGTTGCCGAGAAGCTGAAAGAGGTCTCCGCCGAGCTCGATGAATTGGACCCGAGCTTCGACAAGTATCTGTTCCCGCCCGCCGGCACTTTGAACTGCCGCGTTATAGCTGGAAACGTCACGGCTGAGCGCCCACGGCACCGCCACCGCCATCGACATCGCGACCCGGCATGCTCACTACTGGCAGTGGGGCAAGCCGGACAAGGAGGGGCGTTACGCCTGGAAGAACGAGATCCCGATGAAGATCGTCGAGATCTTCGAAAAGCACGGCTTTATCTGGGGTGGCAAATGGTATCACTACGATACCATGCACTTCGAATACCGCCCCGAGCTGATCGAGGCGGCGAAGCGTCAGTGACGCCAGTGCCGCCGCCTAGGCCCTCTTCGCTCGTCTTCCCCGCCGCTTCGCGCGCGGATCAGACCAAGCCTCGATTGCCCGCTTAGCCTCAATCTTGAATAAGTCCGGGCTCAAGGACCTCAGAATAGCTTCAAACCGGGGGGAAGCGGCAGACCGCCAGTGACCTCGGACATTTTCGACTGCATCTCGGCCTCGACCTTGCCTTTGGCATCCGCGGCGGCGGCCACGATCAGGTCCTCGACGATCTCGGCTTCATCCGGCTTCAGCAGAGACGGATCGATGTGGATCTTCTTCAAATCGCCCTTGCCGGTGAGCGTGACGCGCACGAGACCGCCACCCGACTGGCCGTCGACCTCGAGGGCAGCGAGGTCGGCCTGCATCTGTTCCATGCGGCCCTGCATCTCGCGAACCTGCTTCATCATGCCCATCAGGTCTTTCATATCGGCCTCTCGTTGAAGGGACAGGTTAAAGGTCACGGAGACCGGGGAGGTCTACGGCGGTCACTCACCCTGTAACCGGTTCCCCGTCACCTGTAACCTCTCATCACCCCGTAGCGCTTTCCTCGTTTTCGGGCGGCGTCAGCAGCGCCCGCACCTCGGCAACCTTGGCGTCGGGGAACTCGGCGAGTAGAGCCGCAACGGCGGGATGCCGCTTCAGTTCCTCCAACTCCGCTGCCTCGCGCTCGCGCCGCACCTCGCCCAGCGGCTTATCGCCCGCCGCCTTGGACAGCAGGATGACCCAGCGGCGGCCGGTCCACTTGTTGAGCTTCTCGCGCAACTCGTTGGCAATCTCGGGCAACGCCCCTGGCATGAGGAACATGTCGATCGAGCCAGCCATTGCATCGAACTTCACGAGGCTGACGCGATCCTCCAGGTTGAGTTTGAGCCGCGGATCGCGCATCTGCCCGGCCAGCGCAACTACCTCCGCGAAGCTTTTGGGATCGGGCCGCTGCTGAACGGCTGCAACCGCCGGCCCGATGTCGTCGCCCGGGTCCGCGTATTCGCTCTCCGGAGCCTCCAGCCAGTCGGCCCCGGCGTTCCCGTAGTCATCCGGAGATGCAGCCGGCGGCTCCTGCGATGAACCCTGCGACCGCGCGATCGGTGTGGCCGCTCCGCTGCTGGCGCGAGCTTCACCGTCGCCAGCCGACGCATGAGCCGCGCCGCCGTTCTGCGCCTTACGCGCGACTGAACCGCCGCCGAGCGCCTTGATGATCTCGTCGGGCGAGGGCAGGTCGGCCGTGTGCGCGATGCGGATCAGCACCATCTCCGCGGCTGCCAACGGGTTAGGTGCGCGAACAGCCTCCTCCAGCCCCTTGAGCAGCATCTGCCATGCCCGCGATAGCAGCGGCACGGAGAGTTTCGACGCCAGCGCGGAAGCCCGCCGCTTTTCTTCCGCCGACAGGGCCTCGCCGGCCGCCTCCGCTCCCGCAACCTTGACCCGCGTCGTGACGTGCACCGCGTCCGCGAGATCTCCGAGAATTTGCGCCGCGTCCGCTCCGTCGCGGTGTAGCGCCGTCAGCGCTGCAAGCGCAGGCGCCGTGGCCCCCTTGAACAGATCGTCCAGCAGATCGAAAATGCGCCCGCGATCGGCTAGGCCGAGCATCGCCCGCACGTTGTCCGCCGTGACCTCGCCCGGCGAGAACGCGATCGCCTGATCGAGGATGGAAAGGCCGTCACGCACCGAGCCCTCGGCGGCGCGCGCGATCAACGCCAAGGCATCGTCGGCAGCCTTGGCGTTCTCGTTGCCGACGATGCGCTTGAAGTGTGCGGAAAGCACCGGAACGTCGACACGGCGCAGATCGAAGCGCTGGCAGCGCGACAGCACCGTGACGGGGACTTTGCGGATTTCGGTGGTGGCGAAGATGAATTTGACGTGCTCGGGCGGCTCCTCGAGCGTCTTCAGGAGCGCGTTGAACGCGCCCTTCGACAGCATGTGAACCTCGTCGATGATGAACACCTTGTAGCGCGCAACGAGCGGCTTGTAGCGGGCGCTTTCGATGATCTCGCGAATGTTGTCGATGCCGGTATTGGAGGCAGCGTCCATCTCGAGCACGTCCGGATGCCGGCTCTCGATGATGTCCGCGCAGTGCCTGCCGGGCGCCGGCATGTCGATCGTCGGGCCTGTGACGCTATCCTGCGGAGCACCCGCTCTCGGCATGACTTCGTAATTGAGGGCACGGGCGAGAATGCGGGCCGTGGTCGTCTTGCCGACGCCGCGGACGCCGGTCAGCATGTAGCCCTGGGCGATGCGGCCGGATTGGAAAGCATTCTTCAACGTACGCACCATCGCGTCCTGGCCGATCAGGTCCTCGAAGGTGGGCGGCCGATATTTGCGCGCGAGCACGACGTAGGGCTTTGCGGGGCTGCCTACTGCGTTTGCTGCGCTGTCAGGTGTGTTTTCGCTCATCCATTACGCCTTGAACTTCGGCCCGACGGGCCGGGGAGCAAAGCGACCCTCGGCGAGCCGCGCCCCGGCGGAGAGTGCCGGATCGCTTGCGATCCGAATAGCACCCGTGAGCGATATATATGAGCTGGCGGACGACCCGCGTCCTGATCGTTAGGGCTGCTTCCTTCCGGACCTGACCCGGTTGGCGAGGGACTCGTCCGCCGCCAGCCCAGCGTCTATGTAGAGCCCCATCCGCCGCCTCGCAAGCCTGTTCGACATGCCCCCACTCTGCCCAAGCGCGGAGACTGAAAATCACAAGACCGGAGAGCAAGATGCCGACGATCCGCACGTCCACGCTGCTCGACCGGCTGGCCCACAGGCGCGGTGATGCAGGCCACATCGACGAGCTGGCCGCTGACCCTGGTGCTCGCTTCATGCTGCTGGTCAACGGCCGCGCCCTGATCCGCTCCAACGCCGACCGCACGCAGACGTCGATCCGATGGCTGTCGGCGGCGGATCTTGCGGCGCTCCCGCTAACGATCGAGCCAGAAGCGCGCCTGTTCCTCGGCGCAGCTCTCGAAGGCGGTGGAGGGCGGTTTGCCATGCCGGTCCGCGTGCCCGAACCACCGCCGGGCGAGCCGCTTCACCTGACCGGATTACCGGGGCCGCTGGTCGATCTGCGTTCGCTCGCCATGCAAAACGTGATGAGTCCGGAGGAACTATCGCTGATCGGCCAAGCGCTCATGCTCGCGCAATGGCACGCTAACGCCCGATTCTGCGGCCGCTGTGGCGCCACCAATCGGCCTGTCGACGGCGGCTGGAAAACGCAATGCTCGAGTTGCAGCAGCGAGACGTTCCCGCGCATAGATCCGGTCGTGATCATGCTGATCGAAGACGGCAGCCGCTGCGTTCTGAGCCGTGAGGCGCGCTTTCCCGAAGGCATGGTCTCGACCCTCGCCGGCTTCATCGAGCCGGGCGAGGACATTTCACACGCCGTCGCCCGCGAGACGCTCGAAGAGATCGGTATCGAAACGGCGGACGTGCGCTTCATCTCCTCGCAGCCTTGGCCGTTCCCGCATTCCCTCATGATCGGCTGCATCGCCCGCGCTGCGACGACCGATCTGAAAATCGACCCCGCCGAAATACTGGAGGCCGCCTGGTTCGAGCCGGAGCAAGTCCGGGAGATGCTGACCCGCAAGCCCGGCGAGGGCATATGGCTACCCGGCAGGCAGTCTCTGGCCAATGTGCTGGTGCGGACGTGGCTCCGCGAACGCTGATCTCTTCTGTCCGCAAATTGCCACGCCAAGAGCTACGAAATGATCTTGTAACGATAATGCATTGTTATATTGCTGCTTTGCGGGTAGACCGCACCTCGACGTCGTCGAAGCGCGATCGATGATTATGATTAGCCGCCAATCTCGTTGTCGTCCTTGGATTGAATTACAACGCAAAGGCTGAGCAGATTCCGGACGCCTTGAAATGCGTCAGTGAGCTTCGATGCCGCAAGTCCCACCCAGCTTGAAGTCGGCGATGCGGGTCACAGCGTCATTCAAGATGATGCTCATCTCGCTGTCACCGACCTTGCGGCCAGAAATCCAATTTCCCTGAGAATATCGGCAGCGTAACTCCTCAACTCGATCTGCGACACGGTCCGTTCGTATGGCGACGTTTCTTCTCCGCCTCTCCAGCCTCCTCTGATACGCTGAGGATTGACGATTAAATCTGACATGAAGCTGACGCCAGTCAAAACACCGATCCGTTCCACACAACTTGATATTTTCTGCAAACATACAGAATGCACTTCCTGAAGATGACATGGCCTATCTCGCTGCCGACTGTTAATTCGCCAACAACACTAATTGCAACGTTGACGATACTTTTGTGGCGCCGGGTCCAATTCAGTTGTCCACAACGTCAGCAATTTCGCTCAATTAACCAGGCGCGTTTGCGCCTCGCGCTGACTTTTCTGTGCGCGAATGCGCTGCGAACGCGGCCCTTCCATTACGCGCGATGAAGAGCGATTGGGCGATTGCTGGACATGTCACCTCTGTTACCGCACCGGGTATCCTGGCGGCGTAGGATGATGAAAATCCGCTGCTGCCATCAGGAGAATGCCCCATGAGCTTGACCGATGCCTTCGTCGGCGTGCTGTTCAAACAAGATGAGAGAGGCCGCACGCTATTCTTCCCCAACGGCGTGCTCGGGCGCGGCTATATCGTTCCCGACGCCGAGACAGAGGCTCGACTTCGCAAAACCATGACGTGGCTGCAATTCGGTGCTGTTGGAATTGGCATTGGCGGGATGCTGATGGCGCAGGCGTTCGCTGGTCCCCTTTCCGGCTGGTCTGCGGGAATGTGGGCCGGATTTGGCGCGGTCACGCTGGTGCTCATGGTGTTGATGCGGGTGGCGGTAAAGCGGTTGGTCACCGGACTGCGGCCCGGACCGGATGAGTCGCGCCTTAGCCTGACCGAATTCTACGCGCGCCAAGCCGTGGCCCTGCCTCGCTGGTATCACTGGATGCAGGTGCTCTTCTCCGGACTCTTTTCGTGACAAGCCTCGGACTGCTGATATTCAACGAGGAAATGACGGGCGTTGCTTTGCTCGGAGTTTCCTTGTTCGGCGCCATTACGGCCTATTCCATTTACGGCCTGCACGCGGGCTCGGCCACTCGAATGCAGTGATTGCGCACAAAATCGTAAAAACTGACGCAACCCGTACAGACTGAACGTGAGCTGCAATCCGTTCTCTGCTAGTCTTGCCTCGCCGGATCATGCCGCCTCGAGCGGCCGGGCCCTGCCGTTTTCAGTATCGAAAACTTGTGGAGGCGTACTCATGCTTTTGAGAATTGCGATTTCAACAGGCGCCATCGCTGCCGCATTTGCTGCATCGGCGCTGCCGGCTTTTGCTCATGATGACTGCCGCGGCCCCGTCGCCGCGACGGGCCGCGATCACGGTTCAAGACGGGCAGCGGTGCTGTCCGCCGAGGGCGCTTGGCAAGCCTCGGCGGCAGACTTGATGGGCATTCGCTACGCCAATTGGAATTACTCTGGCGAGCGCGAGGTAGCATGCAGTTGGGCCGATGACGGGAGTTGGTACCGCTGCACCGCGCGTGCCCGCCCCTGCGCCCGGATCTATCGCTAGGCGACGCGGCGCGATCGGCACGAGGAGGCAGGCAACTGCCTCCGTACTGGGCGGGACCATCCGGCTCCTCGGCCAATCTATTGGCAAGCAAGGAGAAATAACCTCCACGAGGGTCTTTTTGCATCCCTGCAAGTCGCGCCCGCGACCGCTTGCATGGAAACGATGACAGTGTTGTTTCAAAAGGCGCGCCGGGCGTCAGCGGTAACAGCATGGCTGCCATCGCCAATGTTGGCGGCCAAATACCTTGCGTTTGTCAATATCTTGTGTAAGCAAACCGGCAGGGGTGCAGGGGATCCGATTCAATTGGTCCCTTTTCATCTGAGCTCAAGTTTTTGTTTTGCCTCTTTGGCACTCGAAATCCCCCCTGCGCTCCCCGCCTGCCCGTGACGGCCGCTCCTTAATTGCAACGAGCGCCTGCGGCGATGGAACGTGGAGATGGAGACAGAGACTTTTGGAAACGAAACCTTCGCTGAGCTCGGGCTCAGCGCCAAAGTGCAGGCCGCCATCGAGGCCGCCGGCTACACGATGCCGACCCCCATCCAAGCCGCCGCCATCCCGGTCGCGTGACCGGCCGCGACGTGCTCGGCATCGCCCAGACCGGCACCGGCAAGACCGCCGGCTTCGTGCTGCCGATGATCGCGCGGCTGGAGACCGGCCGCGCCCGGGCGCGCATGCCGCGCTCGCTGATCCTGGCGCCGACGCGCGAGCTTGCCGCCCAGGTGGCGCAGAGCTTCGAGAAATACGGCGTCAACCACAAGCTTGACGTGGCGCTGCTGATCGGCGGCGTGTCGATGGACGACCAGCTCAAGAAGCTCGACCGCGGCGTCGACGTGCTGATCGCCACGCCCGGCCGCCTGCTCGATCATTTCCGGCGCGGACGCATCATGCTGATGGGCGTCGAGATCCTCGTCATCGACGAGGCCGACCGCATGCTCGACATGGGCTTCATCCCGGACATCGAGAAGATCTGCAAGCTGCTGCCGCCGCGCCGGCAGACGCTGTTCTTCTCGGCCACGATGCCGCCCGAGATCACGCGCCTGGTCGACCAGTTCCTGAAGGAACCGGTGCGCATCGAGGTGACCCGGCCCGCGACCACGGCGACGACCATCACCCAGCGCTTCCTCTTCTGCCCCGAGAGCCAGGACTGGGCCAAGCGCGAGGTGCTGCGCGAGCTGATCCGGCAGCGAGAACGTCAAGAACGCCATCATCTTCTGCAACCGCAAAGTGCGACGTGGCGATCCTGCTGAAGTCGCTCCTGAAGCACGGCTTCAACGCCGGCGCGCTGCACGGCGACATGGACCAGAAGAGCCGCACGGAGACGCTCGACAAGTTCCGATCGGGCGAGATCACCTGCTGGCGGCGAGCGACGTGGCCGCACGCGGTCTCGACATCCCCGACGTCAGCCACATCTTCAACTTCGACGTGCCGCGCGGCAGTCGACGACTACGTGCACCGCATCGGCCGCACTGGCCGCGCTGGCAAGGAAGGACACTCGTACTCGCTCGTCACCCTCGACGACTTCAAGTCGGTGAAGGACATCGAGAAGATAACCGGCGAGCCCTGTGCCTGGTTCGGTGACGCGCCGAGTGAGGCCGATTACGAGGAAGGCAGCCGCAAGCGTCGTGGCGGCCGCGGCGGACGCCCCGCCGCAGGTAGGCCCGGACGCGATGGACGCCGCGGGGAGAGCCGTCCGCCCCGCGCCGATGCCTCTCGCAATGACCGCGGCGCAACCCGCCGTCACGGCTCCGAGCCGGCAGTCGCACTCGCACCTATCGAGTCCCAAGACGTTGCCAATGGTGCTCCCGCCGCTGAGGCGAAGCCACCCCGGGAGCCGGCATCTCGCGAGCGTCAAGACCGGCGTCCGCGTCAGCCGCGCCATCGCATGGGGGAAGAGTTCGCGGAACAGCAAAAACCGGAACGGGCGGCGCGCCCGGAGCGAGGGCCAGACCGCCAACATGAGGGCCCAGCCGAGCAGCAGCAAGACCGCCAGCCGGAGCGTCGTCACCGTGAACGTCCCCAGCGGGTAGCGCAGCAGCCGCAGGGCGAATTCCGTCCCGACATTCCGGGCGCACCGCAGCCCGACATTGGCGACCTGCAGCCGCGCCGCCAACCGGAACCGCAAAGGCAGCCGCAGCCACAGCCGCGACCTGCACATCACGCCCACCCCCGCGATAGCCAGCCGTCGGCTGAGCGCGGTCATAAGCGCGGGGGCGGTCAAGGTCGCCGTCCCGAGCCCGCAAGCCATAATAGCGGCGGTAACGGAGGCGGATCGGGCGTCGGCTTCGCGGACAATATTCCGGCCTTCATGCGCCGGCCCGTTCGCCCTGCCAAAGTCGCGAGCGAGTAAAATAAACAAGGGCCGGGATTTTCCCGGCCCTTGTTGCTTTCGATCTTCGCGCTGTCAGTCCTTCCCGCGCGCCTTCAACTTGCGCGGTGGGATCAAGTCGCCGCCGGTGTCGATGCGACGCGATAGGAATATGGCGGCGTCGAGCTTCTGGAAGCTGCGCTTGCGATAGAAGCGGAGCGCGTCCTCGTTATTCTCCGCCACCTCGAGCACGATATGCGTGCAGCCCCTGAGCCGAGCCGCGTGCTCGATCTGCTCGAACATGAACGTGCCGACCCCCATGCCATGATAGTTGGGATGCACGGCGACCTCTTCAACGAACAGCGGCCGCATGCCCCGCTTCTCGAAATACCGGTGGTTCATCCAGCTATCCGAGCCGAGGATCTCGTAGGCATACTCCGCATAGCCGACGAGGTCGAACTTGCCGCCCTTCTTGAATTCGAACACGAGCTGCTCGACGCCTTCCTCCTCGTAGGTCTCGAGGAAGCGCTGCTTGTGCCGGGGCCGCTGATATTCGACGGTCTCGCGGTTTACGTCGCGGAAGACGAGCTTCAGGAACTCCCAGACGCGATTGAGGTCGCGCCGGTGCATCCGGCGCACGCGAAGCTCGTTCTCCTCCCCCGATAACTCGGCGTCCGGCGGGTCCGGCAGATCGTCGACGGGAAGCATCTTGATAACGCTTTTAACCATAGGTCCGAACAACGATGTTGAGGCGCACCCTGGTGTGGCGCGCTGCTGCGGTGATGTGACGGCCGATCTACTTAGAACGCGAATTCCTCGAAAACATGGTCGATATTACGACCCCACGAACCCGTGTAGCGCTCGAGCAGCTCGTCAGCCACGGTCTTGCCTGTCGCGACCACGTTGTCGAGCGGACCGAGATATACGGTCTCGTCCTGGGAGCGCGCATTGATGCGGCGCCGATTGCGTAAGCCCGTCCGAGCGATTCGCACGGCCTGGCGTGCGATCTCCTGAGCACGTCGTTCCCCGGAAGGGGGTCGCGAGCGCCGTCTTCGGCACGCCGTTGCGCAGCGCCTGGCGCTCCTCCGCGGTCCAGTCCTTGACGAGGTCCCAGGCCGCATCGAGCGCCGCGTCGTCGTAGAGCAGGCCCGTCCAGAACGCCGGCAGCGCGCAGATGCGCCGCCAGCGCCCGCCGTCGGCGCCGCGCATCTCCAGGAAGCGCTTCATGCGCACCTCGGGGAATAGCGTGGTGAGGTGGTCCGACCAGTCGTCCTCGGTCGGCAACTCGCCCGGCAGCTGCGGCAAGCTTGCCGGCCAGGAAATCGCGGAACGAGGCGCCGGCGACGTCGATGTAGCGGCCGCCGCGGTAGACGAAATACATCGGCACCTCGAGCGCGTAGTCGACGTAGCGCTCGAAGCTCATGCCGGGCTCGAACACGAACGGCAGCATGCCCGTGCGCGCGCTTGTCGGTGTCGCGCCACACCTCGCTGCGCATCGACAGGAAGCCGTTGGGCTTGCCCTCGGTGAAGGGCGAGCAGGCGAAGATCGCCGTCGCGATCGGCTGCAGCGCCAGCGACACGCGGAACTTCTTGACCATGTCGGCCTCGTCGCGCGAAGTCGAGGTTCACCTGGATGGTCGCCGGTGCGGTACATCATGTCGAGGCCGCGCTTGCCGACCATCGGCATGTAGCGCGTCATCACCTGGTAGCGCTGCTTGGGCATGCGCGGCGTCTCGTCCAGCGTCCAGTTGGGCGAGAAGCCGACGCCGAGGAAGCCGATGCCGAGCGGCTCGCCGACGTCCAAGCACCTCGTCGCAGATGCTCGTGCGTCTCGGCGCCGATCTCGTGCACGGTCTCGAGCGGCGCGCCGGAGAGCTCGAACTGGCCGCCGGGCTCGAGCGAGACGGTGCCGCCCAGCTCTCGCCGTCGGGCCGCTTCAGGGCGATGATGTTGTCGCCTTCCATGATCGGCTCCCAGCCGAAGCGGGCGATCAGCGCCTTCCATCAGCGCGCGCACGCCGCGCGGGCCCTCGTAGGGGACGGGCGCAGCGTGTCGGTGTGGAACAGGAACTTCTCGTGCTCGGTGCCGATGCGCCAGTCGGCCTTGCGGCTTGGAGCCCGCCGCGATCCAGGCGACGAGGTCGTCGCGCGAGCGCACGGTCGGGGCTGGGCGCGCTGTCCTGGCGGGTGGACATGGCCTTTGGCCCCGGCTTTTTGGCTTCAAACGAGAGCCCGCCGCGCGCTACCGCGTTGGACTGTGCTCACTGCGGGCAGTTTATGGCTGGGCCTCGCGGCCCGCACAAGTCTTGACAGATATCGCCTTAGCGCCCAGGTGGGCGATGGCTACGGTTTACGCTACGCGGTTTACGCAAAGGGAAACTCGGGCACTGCACCTCCGGTCGCGTCATCGCCAGTCGCCCAATACGGCATTGACCAGAGCCAGGACCGCTACCGCAGCCGTATCGGCCCGCATGATGCGTGGGCCCAATGACACCCGCACGACATAGGGCTGGGATACCAACAGCTCGCGCTCGGCAGCATCGAACCCGCCCTCCGGGCCAATGATCACAGCCAACGGCGCTGCCGGCAACGCATTCAGAACCGCCAGCGGGCTCGCGACCGCGGCCTCCTCGTCGGCCAGGACCAGACGACGCGTAGCATCCCACCCCGCGATCACCTGCTCCAGTTTGCGCGGTGCCAACGTCTCCGGCACCCGCAGCACGCCGCACTGCTCCGCCGCCTCGATCACGTTGGCGCGCATCCTGTCGAGATTTACGCGCTCGGCAATCGTACGGTGCGTGATCACCGGCCGCAGGCGCGCAACGCCGAGTTCGACCGCCTTTTGAACCATGTAGTCGAGCCGCGAGCGCTTCAGCGGTGCGAACAGGTAATCGATATCCGGCCCGCCGAGTTGCGCACGCACTAGCTCCGAAACTTCGAGCATGCACGATCGTTTTTTCACCGCGGCGATCGAGGCGCGCCACTCGCCATCGCGCCCATTGAATATCAGGATCTCTTCGCCCTCGACCATCCGCAACACGTTGAGCAGGTAGTTGGCCTGCTCGTCGGCAATAGCGATTTTCGCGCCAGCCAGCAGGGGCGCGTCGACAAACAGGCGCTGGGAGGTGAAATCATGGACGGCCATGCGCCGTCATACTCGCGCGGTTGCTGGTGGGCAACCAAAGCGCAAGCATAAGATGCGGTTGCTGGTGGGCAACCGAAGCGCAAATCAAGAGCGCGGGTGCTTGTCGGCACCCGAAGCGCAAATCAAGAGCGCGGGTGCTTGTCGGCACCCGAAGCGCAAACAAAAAAGCCGCGGTTGCTTTGTTGGAAGCATGTCTTCGACATGACTGGCGACCGAAGCGCGACTAACAGGCTGCGCCACCCGGCGCATTGCGCCTCGGGCGATCCCCGACTAGGTTGCCGCCACCTGTGCCGGCTATGATGAACCATGAGCGCGACCATTCAACCCTCCGAGGACCCCACAAGCATGGCCGCGGCGCCTGTTCCCGATGCACAACCGGGCAACTGGGCGGATCGGCTTGCGCCGATGGCGTGGCGGCCGTACCTGCGGCTTGCCCGCGTCGACCGGCCGATCGGAACATGGTTGTTGCTGTTTCCATGCTGGTGGTCGCTTGCGCTGGCGGACGTCTCCATAGGCGTACCCTATCCGAACCTCTGGCAGATGGTGCTGCTGGCCGTCGGCGCCTTCGTCATGCGCGGGGCTGGCTGCGCATATAACGACTTCGTCGATCGCGACATCGACGCCCGCGTTGCACGCACTGCGGGCCGGCCGATTGCCTCCGGCCAGATCTCGACGGCTCAAGCTCTGACCTTCGTGGTCGCACTGGCGCTCGTTGGTCTGCTCGTGCTCGTGCAGTTCAACACCTACACGATCATGCTCGGCGCGGCGTCCTTGCTGCTGGTGCTGATATATCCATTCACCAAGCGCCTCACCTACTGGCCGCAGTTCGTGCTCGGCCTCGCCTTCAACTGGGGCGCATTGGTCGGCTGGACCGGCGTCAAAGGCTCACTTTCGGCGGCGCCGCTCGTGCTCTACGCGGGATCGGTGCTGTGGACGCTTGGCTACGACACCATCTACGCGCACCAGGATAAAGAGGACGACTTGATGCTCGGCCTCAAATCGACTGCGCTGAAATTCGGCGAGAGCACTGCGAGCTGGGTCGGGTCGTTCTACGGCTGTGCGCTCGTATTGTGGACGATTGCCGGTTTCCTCGCCGGCACGCACCTGATCTTTTTCCTGACGATCGCGCTGGTCGGCCTGCAAATGGCTTGGCAGGTGACGTCGCTCGACATCCACGATCCCGCCAACTGCCTCCGCCGCTTCCGCGCCAACCGGGACGTCGGCGCTGCCATCTTCATCGGCCTCGTCGCCGATATGGTGATCTCGCACCTCTCGGGTCTCAGCACACCGCTCTGAAGGCATGCAGGGTGCTGAAAAAGGCAATGGCGCGGGGGATTCCATCCCGTCCGCGCCACGACCTGACTACCTGTCAACCCCTGATGAGCCGTCTTCACCGCGGCTCTGAGAGGGACTATTGCACGCGACCACTTCCTATCGCCTTAAAAGATGCGGTAAACAGCCGGTCAATTCGTGCCGCGTTACGCGCCATTTGCCTTGTTTGCCGCCAGAAGCCGTTAGCCGCGCGTCGATCTTGCCCGAAGCAGCGGTATGCGGCAGTTAGACATATCGAAAAACCAGGGCACCTCAGAGGGATAGAGCCATCATGAGCACGGAAACCGGCAAGCAGCTTCTTCACCTTGTGTTCGGCGGCGAGCTCATTGCCCTCGACAGGCACGAGTTCAAGGATATGTCGAAGCTGGATATCGTCGGCATTTTCCCGAGCTATGCCGAAGCCGAGCGAGCCTGGAAAGCCGCCGCTCAGCGCACCGTCGACAACGCCCAGATGCGCTACTTCATCGTCCATATGCATCGCATGATGGACCCCGACCACTCGCACCACTACAAGGACGGCAGCGCCCGCTAATCACAGCCTAATGTCATCCTCGGCCGAATGCGTATCTTCGCGAACGACGGCCGGGGATCCAGCGCAAGACTCGTCCTCAGGACACAAGATTTTGCCGCTTCGCCAATTCTTACGCTGAATCGCGAGGGAGCAGCGCACTCGATCGACGATGACGAAGCCACTCGCTGACCCTAGAGGCTAATTTGCAAAAGCCGACGTCAGAGACCGTCTCGACAACTCCGGCGCCCCTGGCACCGGCGAAGAAGCGCCGTTTCTCGTTCGATCCCGCGTCTCGCGCGCTGCTGGCCCGCTTCTGCCGCGACTGGGTGTGGCCGCGCTGGCGCGAGCTGCTCGTCGCGCTGGTGCTGACCGGCGTGCTTGCAGCCGCGACCGGCGCTTATCCGATGATCATCAAGGCGTCGTTCGACACGCTGATGAAACCGGGCAACCAGGACACGCTGCCCTGCGTGCTCGGCGCCATCATCGGCACCACGATCATTCGCAGCATTTTCCTTTACCTGCAGAACGTCAGACCAATCGCATCGTCATGCGTATGACGACGGACATCCAGGAGGCGGAGCTCGCTCACCTTCTGGCCGCCGATCTCGCCCGCGTCTCGCGCGAAAGCCCGGCCGGCTGATGTCGAAGCTGACCAACGACATCAACAACGTGCAGCAGGCAGTCACGGCGGCGATCAACACCGCCGTCCGCGACGTGCTGTCGATCGCGACGCTGGTCGGCTCGATGATCTATCTCGACCCGTACATGTCGCTGATCGTGCTCGGCGTCTATCCGATCGCCGCGCTCCCGATCGCGGCCATCTCCGAGCGCCTTCGCCGCGTCGCCAAGCGCACCCAGAATGAGCTCGGCGATATGACATCGCTATTGACCGAGAAGCTGTCCGGTACGCGGCTGATCCAGACTTTCCGGCTGGAAGAGTACGCGGCCAAGAAAATCAACCAGAGCTTCGAGCAGCTTTACACCCTGCGCATGCGCGCGGTGCGAAATCGCGCCCGCATCGACCCGATGCTGGAGGCGCTCGGCGGCCTCGCCGTGGCGGGCGTCATCTTCTTCGCCTACTGCCGCATCTCGGCGGCATCTCGACCGTCGGCGACTTCATGGGATTCATCACCGCGCTGCTGATGGCCTCGCAGCCGATCCGCGCGCTCGGCAACCTCGCCGCCAAGCATCAACGAGGGCATGGCCGCCGCTGAAAGCATCTATGGTGTGCTCGACGAGAAGCCGAAGATCGTCGACAAGCCGGGAGCCAAGCCACTGGCGATCGCGTCCGGCGCAATTGATTTCGAGGGCGTCGCCTTCGCCTACGAGCAGCGGCCCGAATTGCCGGCAATCCGCGATTTCTCGCTTGGAGTGCCCGGCGGCAAGACGGTGGCCCTCGTGGGTCGCTCGGGCGCCGGCAAGACCACCGTCATCAACCTCGTGCCCCGCCTGTTCGACGTCACGCAGGGGCGCATTCTCATCGACGGTCAGGACGTGCGCGACGTCACGTTGTCATCCTTGCGCGGCGCGGTCGCCATCGTCAGCCAGGACGTGACGCTGTTCGACGATACCATCCGCGCCAACATCGGCCTGGGCCGTCTCGGCGCCCCGGAAGCCGACATCGTCGCCGCCGCCAAAGCCGCCGCCGCCCACGACTTCATCATGGCGCAAGCCAACGGCTACGACACCCAGATCGGCGACCGCGGCTTGCGCCTTTCCGGCGGCCAGCGTCAGCGTCTGGCCCTCGCCCGCGCGATTCTGAAGGACGCGCCCATCCTGCTGCTGGACGAAGCAACGAGCGCGCTCGATACCGAATCCGAGCGGCTGGTGCAGGAAGCCTTGGCGCGCTTCACCACCAACCGCACGACGCTGGTGATCGCCCACCGCCTGTCGACCGTGCAGCACGCCGACCTCATCTGCGTCATGGAGGACGGCCGCCTCGTCGAAACCGGCACCCACGCCGACCTCATCGCCCGCGACAGCGCCTACGCGCGATTGGTACGTAGCCAAGCGCTGGGGGAAATGGCGGGAGCTTAATCACCAGCCCCATCTCTTCTCGCTCCCCGGACGCAGCGTGGCCGCATCGCGATCACGCGCAGATCCGGGGCCTTTACCCTTCAGTTATCGGTAAAGACCCCGGCTGCTCCGCGCTCTCGCGAGCGCTCGGGCCGGGGTTCATGTGACATCACTTTTGTCATCCCGGCATTTATTGCCGGGATCCAAGGTTCAACGGGCGCGCGGCCTCAAAGTATGGCTCAACTGCGCAACGGTTCCCAAGCCGAGGGCTGGATCCCGGGAACAAGTCCCAGGATGACAAAGGGAGGGTGCGCGGGAGTAGCAAGAAAGCGCCGGCCCAAAGTCACACCTTCGCCAGCCGTTCCTTCGTCAGCACCTTGGCCAGCTCGACGGCGGGCTGGTCGAAGGGGTCGATGCCGATCAGGCGGCCGGCGAGGATCGTCTCGAGCATGAAGTGCATCAGCAGCGCGCCCATGCTGCGCTCGTCGAGCTTGTCGAGGTCGAACGTGCGGACGGGCCGCCCGGCCTTGCCCAGCGCCTCGACGATGGCATGCGACTGCGCATCCACCACGTCGCCGATGGCCTTGCCGCCCATGAAGCCGATGCCGGCGGTCTCCGCCAGCGCCGCGTCGATGACCGGGCCCACGCCCTTAGACGCGACCCGCAGCACGTTGATCATGTGCTCGCGCGGACCATCCATGAAGAGCTGCAGCTGCGAATGCTGGTCGAGCGGTCCCAGCGCGGCGATGGGGCTGGTCCCTTCGCCCTTCTTGCCCAGGCTCTCGGCCCACAACTGCACGTACCAGCGCGAGAAGCTCGCAAGCCGGTCGTTGTAGGGCATCATCACCAGCGTATGGACGCCCTTGTCCTTCGACAGCGCGATCGCAGTGGCCGCGCCCAGCGCCGGCGCGAAATCCTTCGCGCGCTCGGCTTTCAGCATGGCGTCGATGACGGTCTTGGCACCGGCCCGGATCGCCTTGGCGTCGAGCCCTCGCGCCAGCGCCGGCATCAGCCCTACGTTTGTGAGGCACGAGAACCGCCCGCCGATGCCCGTGTGATGCTCGATCATCGGAATCGAATGTGCTGCGAACAGCGCTCGCAGGCCGTTGGCCTTGCCGGGCACGTCCGGCTCCGTAATGCCGAGGAATAGCTCGGGAATGCGCTTTTCGAGTCCCGCCGCCTTCACCGCCGACAGCGCGACGATCGCCTGCGCCAGCGTTTCCGACGTGCCGCCCGACTTCGACGTCACGATAAAGCGCGTGGTCTCCAGGTTGAGCTGAGCGATGGCGCCGGCCAGCGTGCGGCCGTCGAGGTTGTCATAAAAGCGCGTGCGCGGACGCTGCATCTGCTCGTCGTCGGCGGCACCCGGAATATTCCAGCCAGCGAGTTGCGCCAGCGTCTGGCCGCCGAGACCCGAGCCGCCTGTTCCGAAGAACACGATAATGCGCGCACCCTGGCTGAGTTTCGCCAGCGCCGCCGCGGCCTCATTGATATCGGCCGTTTCCTCGGGCAGCGTCAGCAGCGGCAGCTTTCCCGATTTGTAGTTGAGCTTTAGCTGCTCGAGCTGCGGCTCCATGCGGGTGAGGTAGTTGCCGAGCTGAACCTTGCCGAGACCGTGATTGCCGATCGCGCCGTCGAGACAGCCCTCGATCGATTGCCGGTAAAGACCGGCGTGACCCGCGCTGCTGGTTGTGCTGCTGCTGGTGCTGTGTCCGGCTTTCGGCATCTGATCCTCGCATCCCGTAACTCAGGCTTCAGTGCAGGTAACGCGTTTCCGCCGCGCCGCCAAGACCGCGAACAGAACGGCAGCCATACGGTTCACGGTTGCGTGAGCCGCGTAACTTTTTTCGCCAGGGCCCGTAGTTCATCTCGTGAGCGGTTGTTGCTCACAAACAAAAAAGCAAAGACATATCAGGAGATTATGATGAGCCGCATGCTTGCAGCCCTGGCGATTGCGTTTGCCCTCTCGGCCGGTTTCAGCGCCGCCCACGCCGACGACATCACCCCGCACGGCGTCTGGGACCAGCACGTGAGCGGCAAGTAACCCCGACCGCTTTTCGAGCCTGTGACGTGCAGCCACCCCAAAAACCACGAGATGATCATGAGCAGATTTCTGAAAATGACCGTCATCGTGCTGACAGTGATGACGGGGGCCGCCGGACTTGTGCAGGCCGATATCGAGCAGAGCCCGGTCAGAAGCGCGTCCCCGGGCACGACCAAGATGCCTCACGACACGTGGGACATCATCCCCTGACGAGCCTTACTGCACGCAACGACATCAACAAACTCAAAATCCTGGAGTTGGTCATGACCCGATTCGTGAAAATTGCTGCCCTTGCCTTGACGCTTGTCACTGGTGCTGCCGCCGTCGCCCAGGCTGCTCCCTGGTACCAGGACATGTCGACCCAGAACGCCATTCGCACTGGTGCGATCCTCACCCCCCATGGCGTGTGGGACAGCAAGTAAGGCAGCAACGACAACGGCCGCGGACGCCCCCCGCCGCGGCCGTTGTCACTTTGATCCTTGTCGCCGGCCTATTCCTCGTCGTCGTCCGACTCCCGCTCCGGCGAGTTCGTCGCCCCATAATCGACCCGCGCCAGATAAAGTCCGCTCGGAGGCGACACCGGCCCGCAAGCGGCGCGATTCTGCGCGGCGAGCGCTTCCCCCATCTGCCGCGGTTGCCAGCGCCCGGTCCCGACCAGCTTCAACGAACCGACCATCGAGCGCACCTGATTGTGCAGGAACGAGCGGGCGGACGCGTTGATGTGGATCTCCTCGCCCGCGACGGACACATCTAACCGGTCCAGCGTGCGCAGCGCCGAGTTCGCCTGGCACGAGGCAGCCCGGAACGTCGTGAAATCGTGTTTGCCGATCAGCATCTGCGCACCCGCGTGCATCGCCTCGGCATCGAGCGGCACCGGCAGCCACCACACCCGATTGATGTCCAGCGCCGGCGGCGACCGCCGCGCCAGGATGCGGAACAGGTAATGCCGCCGCGTCGCGCTGAAGCGGGCGTCGAAGCGTTTGTCGGTCTGCACACAATCAAGGATCGAAACCGGTGCGGGGCGCAGGTGATAGTTCATCGCCTCGCGGACGCGAAAGACGTCCCAGTCGCGCTCCAGATCGAAATGCGCGACTTGCCCTAGCGCATGGACGCCCGAATCCGTCCGTCCCGCCCCTTTCACCGTGACGCTTTCGCCCGAGAAATTCCGGATCGCCGTCTCCAGCGCGCCCTGGATCGATTGGCCGAGCGCTTGCGTCTGCCAGCCGACGAAAGGCGTGCCATCGTATTCAATGAGGATGCGGTAGCGGGGCATGCGGGCCTGACACGTAAGGATGAGACGACTGGGGTGCGATTTGCGCCCATGCTTTAAGCGCTAGAGGCGCCGGAGACCAGCCTGCCGCGCCACGCCGGCTGGCCGACCAGCACCGCGGTCGCCTCTCCGTGCCGTCGCCAAAGCAACGCCGATCAGGTATCCAGAAACCACAGCAACCAGCTTCGCTGAGAGGCATCGATGAGCGCCGAGATCGTCAACC
Organism: uncultured Alphaproteobacteria bacterium; assembly: GCA_963847435.1. Lineage (GTDB taxonomy): Bacteria > Pseudomonadota > Alphaproteobacteria > Rhizobiales > Hyphomicrobiaceae > CAWJZR01. Next base: position 141,815 of record CAWJZR010000024.1, read on the forward strand.
TGCGCCAAGCCCGCAAGGCACGCGCACGGACCGACCGTGAGAAGGAGGCCGAGGCCAATCGTGCGAAATTCGGGCGCACGAAAGCGGAGCGCCGCCAGTCGGATGCCGAGACGAAGCTCGCGGATAAGCGCCTCGACGCGCTGAAGCTTACGCCCCAGGGCACGGACGAAGACGGCAGCGCGACGACATGAGCCGTCCCGTCAAACGCTCCTTTGCGATCAAGGGGCACCGCACGTCGATTTCGCTCGAAGCACCCTTTTGGGACGCGTTGAGGGACGCCGCAATCGAGCAGCGGTCCAACGTATCGGCCATCGTTGCTCGCATCGATGCGACGCGCGGCAAGACCGGGCTGTCGAGTGCCGTGCGGATTTGGCTGCTGACGTATTTCCGCACGCAACGGCAAGGTCAGAGCGGGGGCGAGCCGCACGACAAAGTCCTGTAGCTAGCCGCCCTTCGGGAAGAATGGCTGGAAAGGCTCCGCCTGCGGCCGTTGGATGCGTGGCCGCTGCCCCGGCTGCCGCTGTACGGTAGGGGCGGGTCGCGTAGCGTCAAGTTTATCGCCCGCCTGTTTCTCTGCCGGTTGCTTGTCCGGCGTCGGCGAGCCGCCCTCGGGCTCCGCTGGCGCCACGGTCGTCGTCCCGAATGCCGGAGCAGCCGGGGTACCGTCGCTGTCCAATTGCGGCGCCGCCGATTGAGCCGCCTGTTCGGCTGCGCGCCGCCGCTCTTCCTCGATCGCCCTTTGCCGTTCGCGCGCCGCGCGCTCCTCGTCGAGCTTTCGCAGACGCTCGAGCTCCTCCACGTCGCGCTCCATCTTACGCACCGTCAGCTCGCGCTCGAATCCGGAAATAGACCAGCGCGGCTCGAGGCTGGCGATGTCCTGAATCGGTCCGACATACGTCACGCTCATCGGCGGCAGCTTGATGTTGCGGCCCGAACCCGCCGAGCGCTTGGCGATCCAGGGTTCGAGCTTCCACTCGGCATCGACCTTGAGCTGACCGAGGTCGACGGTCGTCTCCAGCGATGTGCGCCCTTCATCCGACTCGATTGAGATGACCCCAATGCGCGCTGCGCCGTCTGCGATTTCAACCGCGAGCTTTCGCGGCCCGAGCTTCGTGGTGCCCTGCAACGCCGCCTCGCGTAACGCCTTCGCAAGCGGCTCGCCCTCGCGTTCGACCTTGCCCTCGATGCCGGCCTCGGCGACCGCCGCAACTGGAGCCGGATGGAAGCCGCCGATCTCCGCCGCGCCGAGCGCGATCTCGCCCTTGCCCTTTAGCGCGGACACCAGTGTCGCCGGCGTCAGTGCCTGCCCGGCGAATGTGGTGCTCAACGAAACTGGTCCGCTGGCAGAACGCGCCGGTGGTGCCCCGGCCAAGGCTTCGAGCTTGGCGTCGTCGATTATCAGCTCGCCCTTGAGCGCGACGCCGGCTGCAGCCTTTTCGATCGTGGCCTTGGCGGTCAGTCTGCCGCCCAGCGATTTGCCGTCGAGACGCGACACCGTGAGCCGCCCGGGCTCGAGATTTGCTTCGACGAGAGCATCAGTCAGCCCCAGCCCCGGATCGAGATCCAGACGTCCGATGCGCAGCTTGACCTTCCCCTCAACGGAGTTGAGCGCACCGAGATCGAACGGCTGCTCCGGCCAAAGCGGCTTACCCTCTGCCGGAGCCGCGGTCGCCGAAACCGGCTCCGTGACGGCCGCCAGCAAGCCTTGCATAGTCCCGCGGTCAAACGACAGATCGGCCGCGAGCTGCGCTGCCTTGCCAGTGCGGCGGGTGATGGCGACGCTGCCCGTGGCGACGCTGCCGCCAATCGCCAAGCGGTCGGCCCCGAACGTCACCGTCTCCGCCTTGCGAGCGAGCGTCCCGACGCCTTCCATGCTGGTCGAAGCCAGCCGGGAGTTGCCGCGCCATCCGGCCAGCGCCAGAACATTGCGCGAGTCCTTGGCCGTGAATTCGGGTGCGGCCGTCGAGCATCGCCGGCCCGCCATCGGCCGGCAGTTCGAGACGGCCGTCATAGGCGATCGCCAGCCCCTCTCCGGCCACGGACGCAAGGGTCACGAGCCCCTTGTCGGCGACGCCGGCTGCTTTGAAGAACGCCTGCCCGCGTCGTGGCAGCGCGGCCTTGTCGATGATCCCCTCCGAGGCGGGCGAAACCATTCCCACGATGCTGGCGACGTCGCCATCCTCGAGAGTGGCCGAGACGTCCGCCGGTGCTTTGCGCCATTCGGCGCGGCCACCATCAAGTCGAGCAGATCCGCGGACCCGGCCGCCGCTCGCGCTTCCGTCGACGGTCACATCGAGAGATTTTTCGTTGCGGGCGGCGAAGCGAACGGTTCCTGCCAACCGAAGCGGCGCAACGGCGGCGAGCGATGCGTCCTCGCTTGCTTCCTCGCCCCGTAATCCCGCTAGCCTCAGCAGCGTGCCCGCCGCCTGCGCCGATTGCGCGGCCGCTTGCCAGCGTAACGTACCCTTCGGATGCTCGGCGGCATCGGCGACATTGCCCTCCAATTCGATCGTGGCGCCATCCCCCGTCGTAAACTTCACGAGCGGCACGCTGAGGTCGCCGCGCTCGATTGCGAAATCCGCATCGACGTCGCGCAGCACGCGCGCGCCGGCCGTTAATTGCCCGGCCCGGATCCGCACCTTGAGGTCCGTATCGCGCGCCCCCGCGAGCAAGGGCGCCGGCGGCTCGGGAGATTTCTTGTCTTTCGCGGCGTCTTTGGCCGACGCCACGTCCGCAGCAGCAGGTCCGAGCGTCAACAGGCGTTCAAGCCGTCCTGCGCCGAGTTCTCGATGGCCACAGCTGCACCGCATCGATTTGCCGGCCCTCGATCGACAGCGAGACCTTACGCCGCTCGCCACTGGCGACGTGCACCTCGCCGCGCAGCGTATTGCCCGCAGCTTCCGCGGTTGCCTCGGTGAGGTCGAACGTCGACTCCGTCGCCGTGAAGCGCCCCTGCAGCATGAACGGTCCATCGCGGCCGCCGCTCAGTGGCTCGCCCTTGGCTGCCCAGCCGAGGAACCGCGTCAGGCTGGCTCCGCGCAGGAGCAGCCCGCCGCTCAGGCCGTGCGCCTTGGGGTCGCTGACCGTTCCGGAAAAATCAATGCGCGCGCCCCCCGGCAGCCCGGCATAGAACTCCCGCACTTCCAGCGGTCCTTTCCCCCGCGCCACCACGACGTTCAACCCGCTGACCGCTTCGCCGCCGAGGTTCACCTGATCGACGGCGAGCCGGACCTGCGCTTCGGTCTCCGCCGGCAGCAATTCGATGAGGCTCGACATCAGCCCGCGCGCTGTGGTGAGCGGTGACGTATCTCCACCGCCGCCGGCGACACGATCGAAATCGAGCCAGCGCGATCCGAGCTTGACGTCCAAGGCGGGCCGGCCGACCCAGGCCATCTGCGCCTCGCCATTCGCAAGCTGCGGCTGCCCCACGTTTTCGAACGTCAACTGCACGTCTTTGAGCTGCAGTCCCGTACCATCGGCCTGGACTTGAGTTTTTAGCTCAACGCCGGGCCTCTCGGCCTCAGCTCGCTTCGTCTGCGCTGGCATGGGCGCGCCAAGCGTCATCTTTGCAGTGAGCTCGCCATCGACGCGTGGCCGCCGCTTGAGGTCGCCGATGCGGCCGTCCAACGCATAACTGTTCGATGTCGACAAAACCCGCACAGTTGCCTTGAACCGCAGCGCTCCCTCAGCGTCCGCTTTCGAGGTGACGAAGCGGATTTCTCGGGGAGCGCCCTCCCACTTGGCCGCGCCCTTGAAGCGCAGTGGACCTTCCAGCGAATCGGCTTCCAGCTCACCGTCGATTGCGGTCAGCTCGCCCAACGCGCTGCCGTCCTTGCGGTAGGCCTCAATGGTGCCGTTCGTGATGCGCACCGATTGCAGCGTCACGTTGGATGGTACGAACGGCAGCGCGCCCGGCTTCAGCGTCAACGACGTCCAATTGCCGCCGCCCTGGTTATCGACGACGAAATGCACGACCGGCCGCTTGAGCTCGACTTCGCGCGCCTCCAGGGCGCCACGCAGCAGCGGCGTGATCGACAGCCACATCGTGAATGTGTCGGATTTGAAGAACGGATCGCCCGTCTCGCTTGCTGTGTCGGCGATGCGCACTTTTTCGAACTGCACGAACGGCACCGGCAACAATCTCACCGCCACGGCGCCGCTGACGCGGACGTCGCGGCCGAGCACGCGGCTCGCCTCCTCCTCGAATACGCCCCGGTAGCCGTTCCAATCGATGGTCATCGGCACGGCGAACAGCGCAGCCAGGACCGCAATCAGCAGGGCGCCGATTGCAAGAAGCGCGTTGTTCATTCGATTCAACTCCGTGTCAGGACGAGATTCGAAAATAGCGCTGGCGGCAGCGCACCCGAGCACAGCTTTGTGGCGCCTCTTGTAACTCATCGAGCCAACGCAAACCGCGATGGCAATACAGGTCTTTTCTAGCTGATTGGCGGGCGGGTGTCTGGTGCTCGATTGCGCGCGCACGAACCGTAAACGAGGTGAACACCGATGAATGCGTGTCTTTTCGGCCACGTAGCCGCGGATGATAATTTCTCATGTGGGCTTTTCGCCTGCCCCGATTACCGCCACATCCTGCGTGGTATAGGTGCCTATGGTCTCGAATTCGAAAACATTCCATGAACATCGCCCGCTCCGACGAGGATGACGAGCCGCCGTTCGACATGCCGCCGTTCGATCTCCCGGACGCGCCGCCGCATGCCGCTGCGAAGCCCGCCAAGCCTGCCGACCCGGCGCCCCCGCGTGTATCCAACTCGGCGCGGGCCTTGCGCGCCGTGACGCCCCCACCGGCCGCCCCAGCGCCCTACCTCGACGGCCTCAATCCGGAGCAGCGCGCCGCGGTCGAGACGCTGGACGGGCCGCTGCTCGTTCTCGCGGGCGCAGGAACCGGCAAGACCCGCGTGCTGACGACGCGCATTGCCCACATCCTGGCGCAGGGCCGCGCCTACCCGAGTCAGATCCTCGCCGTCACCTTCACCAACAAGGCCGCGCGCGAGATGAAGGAGCGCGTCGGCGCTCTGGTCCATGCGAGGCATGGTTCCGCCATGACCGCAGGCGCCGTCGAAGGCATGCCGTGGCTCGGCACCTTCCATTCGATCGGCGTCAAGATCCTTCGCAAGCACGCCGAGCTGGTGGGCCTCAAGTCCAGCTTCACCATCCTCGACATGGACGATCAGCTCCGGCTCTTGAAGCAGGTGATCGAGGTCGAGGGCATCGACAAGGATCGTTGGCCGGCCCGTCAGCTCGCCGGACTGATCGACAGCTGGAAGAACCGCGGCCTGACGCCGTCCAAGGTACCCGCCGGTGAAGGGTTCGCCTTCGCCAACGGCAAGGGCGCGATGCTGTACGCCGCGTACCAGAAGCGCCTCAAGGAGCTGAACGCCTGCGATTTCGGCGATCTGCTGCTCGAAAACTTGCGGCTGTTTCAGGAGCATCCTGACGTATTGGCTGACTACCACCGCCGCTTCCGCTTCATCTTGGTGGATGAGTATCAGGACACCAACGTCGCCCAATATCTATGGCTTCGGCTGCTCGCGCAGGGTTCGCCCAACGTCTGCTGCGTTGGCGATGACGACCAGTCGATCTACGGCTGGCGGGGGGCCGAGGTCGACAACATCTTGCGCTTCGACAAGGATTTCCCTGGCGCGAAAGTGATCCGTCTCGAACGCAACTACCGCTCGACGGGACACATCCTGGCTGCCGCCTCCGGACTTATCGCAAGGAACGAGGGTCGCCTCGGCAAGACTTTGTTCACCGAAGGCGATGCCGGCCACAAGGTCGCGCTCACGGCCGTTTGGGACGACGAAGAGGAAGCGCGCGGCATTTGCGAGGACATCGAGCGGTTCCGCAAGGAAAGCCACAAGCTCAACGAGGTGGCGATCCTCGTGCGCGCCTCCTTCCAGATGCGCTCGTTGGAAGATCGCTTCATCACCGTGGGGCTGCCCTATCGCGTCATCGGCGGGCCGCGCTTCTACGAGCGACAGGAGATCAAGGACGCGCTGGCTTATCTCGAAGTCACCGCCAACCCGTTGAACGACTTGAAATTCGAACGGATCGTCAACGTACCGAAGCGGGGCCTCGGCGACACCACGATCAAGCGCATTCACGAACTTGGCCGCGTCCGCGAAATCCCGATGTTCGAGGCCGCCAGCATGATCGTGGAGAGCGCGGAGCTGACCGGCAAGGCGCCGCCGCTCGCTGATCGAGTTGCTCTCCTCGTTCGGGCGCTGGCGCGAGCAGGCGCGCACCATGAAGCACACCGAGCTTGCCGAGATGATCCTGGACGAGTCCGGCTACACGGCGATGTGGCAGGCCGACAAGAGTCCTCAGGCTCAATCGCGGCTCGAGAACCTGAAAGAGCTCATTCGCTTTATGCACCAGTTCGACACCCTTGCCGGGTTCCTGGAGCATGTGTCGCTGGTTGCCGATGCCGACCAGGGCTCGGACGGTGAACGCGTGTCGCTGATGACGCTGCACGCCGCCAAGGGCCTGGAGTTCGATACGGTTTTCCTCCCCGGCTGGGAGGAAGGCTTGTTTCCCCACCAGCGCTCGCTGGATGAGAGCGGCAAGTCGGGCCTGGAAGAGGAGCGCCGTCTCGCTTACGTCGGCATCACGCGGGCGAAACGGCGCGCCAAGATCTCGTTCGCTCAGAACCGGCGCATTCGCGGTCTCTATCAGTCAGCCGTGCCGTCACGTTTCGTCGACGAGGTGCCAGAAGCGCACGTCGATGTCGTGGAGATGAAGAGCCCGTTCGGCGGCGCCTATCGCAACCTCGCCAACGGCTTCAACAATCCCTACGGCGCCAGCCGGTTCGATCGCGAGCCGCAAAACACCTTCGGCGGATCGAGCTACCAGACCCCCGGCTGGAAGCGCGCCCAATCTGAAATCTCACAAAGCCGAGTCGCGTGAGACGCCGTTTGATCGCGACGCCGAGCGCCGCAGGCAGGCAGCCAAGGCTGGCGGCCCCGCGCGGCGGCCGATCACGATCGAGGGCGAGTTGCTGGCCTCATCGACGGCGCCGTCGACGTACAAGACCGGCGAGCGCATTTTCCATCAAAAGTTCGGCTACGGCCGAATCGTCGACGTGGAAGGCAACAAGCTGACCATCGACTTCGAGAAGGCCGGCCAGAAGAAGGTCGTCGACAGCTTCGTCGAGCGGACCTGAACCGGGCCACAAAAAGACTTGGGGAGGCTGCCGTTCTCGGCGCCTCCCCCAAGTCCCCCGCTGGCGGTTACACGTGGATCCCTCGAAGGCCCCTCAGGCCTCAGAGTTGAACTGCGTATCTCGCCCCCTCAAGATGGATGTGCCGCAGAGACAATTCGACCGGCGTGCCATGGGTTGTGAAGGCCACCCGTTCGGCACGCAGCAACGGCGTGCCCTCCGGGACGCCCATCAGACGGGCCAGGGCAGCATCGGCCGATGTTGCGGATATGGACTCGGTCGCCGAAGAGATGGCGACATCGTAGTCGAGCCGGTAGACCGAAAACAAAAGCGGTGCAGACAGGTCGGCATTCTCACCGAGATCGAGGAAACGCGACTTCGGCAACGTCAAGACTTCCGAGATCACGGCCTTGCTCTGCGCCCGAAACAGGCGGTTGAAGCGATGGACGGGGCTTCCCGGCACCAGCTTCAGCGACCGCGCCTCATCGACGGTAACCGGACCTGGCATCTCGCTGATAGAGACGGCCTTTTCGCGCACCTTTTGGCCGCCGCAGGAGAGGTTCGAGAACCGGTCGAGCTCTGCGTCGTTCGAGGTCTGCGCAACGAAGGTACCGCGACCCTGGCGACGGACGATCAAGTGATCATCCTCGAGCAGTTCGAGTGCTTTGCGAAGCGTGCCCTTGCTGACGCCGACCTCACGCGATAAATCGGCTTCATTCGGGATAGGCTGACCAACAGGCCACTCCGCATCGATAATTCGCTGCCTGATGATCTCGCTGACCTGCAGGTAGAGAGGTCCGGTCAGAAGCGATTTCCTGCTGTCATGAAAATTCATGGGTTTGCCGTCTTTTATGGTTCAGTCTTTCGCAATTGGCCGGGCTGGGCCGATGATGATCACAGTAGACAGCACTCGCGTATCTGGCGTTAGACAACTGTGTGACAATTTGCAACAATGGCCGGGCCGATCGGGCCCCCCGCCGGGACGCTGAACACAAGGTTACAAAATGCTTGCGAATACGAGCTGATTTCCAGTTGCTGGCCCGGCAAAATCGTCGTGGCGATCACAGATAAATGCTTGAGCTGATTATTTGATCTGGCACACTCGCGGGACAGACGGCGCGAACGCGACTAATCTGACCCTATTGAATACTGGGAACACATATTTGGAGCCCGTTCGATGCCCGGAGCGTCGCCGGTCGAAATTTTGGTGGTCGAGGACGAGGAGCCGGTGCGCGACATGCTGCGCAATCTCCTTGAAAGGGAAGGGTTTGTCGTCCGTGAAGCCCGTAATAGCGCCGAAGTTCGCGCCGCGCTGAAAAAGCACACGATCGGCCTCATAACTTTGGACCTCAACCTCGGTCGCGAGAACGGGCTGGCGCTGGCGCGGGACATACGCGTTCAGCACGACGTGCCGATCATCATGGTCACCGCCAAGGCGGACGACGTCGATCGAATCATTGGTCTGGAGCTCGGCGCCGACGACTACATCACCAAGCCATTCAATTTGCGCGAAGTGCTGGCCCGCATCCGGGCAGTGCTGCGACGGTACGAGCGCGGCGCTTCCGAAACGGCCAGCGGCAAGATCACGTTCGGCGACCTCGCACTCGATGTCGATTCTCGTGAATTGAAGCGCTCGAACGGCGAGCTCGTGATGTTGACCACAGCCGAATTCAAGCTTCTGGAAGTCCTTGCAAAGCGGCCTTCGCGCGTCCTCTCGCGCGATAGCTTGATGATTTGTGAAGGGTCACGAAGCGACGGCGTTCGATCGCGCAATCGACACGTTGGTGGGGCGCTTGCGCAAAAAGGTCGAGGCCGACCCGGAGACGCCGACGCTGATCAAGACGGTTCGTGGGGTCGGCTACGTGTTCACGCCACCGAGCAAGGACTAGCCCTCAACCCCGGCGAGCCGTGAGACGGGGCGAGTTCAGCGATGCCCACGCCCCGGACGGCCAACAGGACGCCCGACCGGGCTCGGGTACGGCTTGACCGCAAGGTGCCTGAACCGCTTGCCATTGAAGAAGCCGCGGCCGTATCCGCCATAAAAGCCGCCGACGACCTGGCCGCCGCCATTGGCGAAATACGGCGGCGGGGCCGGCTCATCTCCGCCCACGGGGCCTGCTGCCTGCTGCCCACCGCCGTCCATCAGCGTGATGTTCACCGGTGTCTTTCCGCCCGGATTGATGATCATATGGCTGGTTGGCGGCAGCGCGCGGAATACCCGCACGCCTTCCTCGATGCTGATGGTGGCCCCGTAAAAGCCATGCGGCTCGATGCGCGTTAGCGATTGCGCCGAGGCGGCGTCGGCCGAAACGAGGACGGCGCCAGCGGCGAGCGCCGCTTTCAACATACGGGACATGGGACTGCGAACTCCGCGGGGGAATTGGGCGATAGGGTCAATAAGCCCTTAATTTACGCCAGAGCGCCCCAAATCCCGCAATCATCGTCAACCCTGGTTAATCACCGCGCCGGCCGGAAGCGCAAACCCGCGCAGCAACTCGTCGGCTCGCATCGGCTTCTTGCCCGGGCGTTGCAGTTCCAGGAAGCGCACCGCCTTGTTCCCGCAAGCGATGGTCAGTGACGCGTCGAGCACTGTACCCGGCTCACCGCCCGCGTCCACGACTAACGAACGCAGCACTTTGATTCGCTCGGTCTTGCCGTCGCGGCTGACCTCGAAATAAGCACCGGGAAAGGGCGAAAGCCCGCGGATCTTGTTGTGAACCTCCACTGCGGACCGCGCGAAGTCCAGCCGCGCTTCCGCCTTGTCGATCTTGGCCGCGTAGGTGACGCCCTCCGCGGGTTGCGGCGTAACGGTGAGCGAGCCGCGCTCCAGAGCTGCCAGCGCCCGCACCATCAAACCGGCGCCGACCACGCTCATGCGGTCGTGCAACTCTCCTGTGGTCTCGTCCGGACCAATTGCCAGCCGCTCGGCCAGGCACACCGGACCCGTATCGAGCCCGGCTTCCATGCGCATCACCATGACGGCGGTCTCGGCGTCGCCCGCCATCACCGCACGCTGGATGGGCGCGGCGCCCCGCCAGCGCGGAAGCGCTGAGCCATGCAGGTTCAGGCAACCCTCACGCGGAGCATCCAACACGGCTTGCGGCAGCAATAGCCCGTAGGCGACCACGACGGCGACATCGGCGCCGTGCCCGGCAAACTCACCCTGCTCGGCCTCGCCCTTGAGGCTCTTCGGCGTCAACACCGGCAGTCCCGCAGCCTCGGCCCACTGGTGCACCGGCGATTTTGTCTCCGTCATGCCGCGACCGGCGGGGCGCGGCGGCTGCGAGTAGACGGCCACGACCTCATGCCCCGCGCTGACGATTTCGGACAGCGTCGGCACGGCGAACTTGGGCGTGCCCATGAATATGACGCGCAGGGTCATCGGCTCGTGTCCTGTCGATAAGGGTTGTGGCAGCAGCCCGTAATTTTTAGAGGTCCGTGCCCGAGCGGGCCGACTTCTTGAACTTGCGCACGACCATGTCGCGCTTCAGCCGGGAGAGAAAATCGATGATCAGCTTGCCGTCGAGATGATCGACCTCATGCTGGATGGCCGTCGCGAGCAGGCCGCCGGCCTCCAGCTGCTGACGCTCGCCATCCCGGTCGATATAGCGCACCGTTAGAGAGGTCGGCCGCTCGATGTCGACGCGCACGCCGGGCAGCGACAGGCATCCTTCCTCATACACCCGCGTCGCCGAACCGAGATGCACGATCTCCGGATTGATCATCGCGATGGGCGCGCGCGCCGCGCCTTCATCGGCGATATCGAGCACCAGGAGCCGCCTGGGCACCGCGACCTGAATCGCGGCGAGCCCGATCCCGGGCGCCGCGTACATCGTCTCCAGCATATCGTCGATCAGCCGGCGCACCTCGGCGTCGACGCGCTCGAGCGGGTCCGACTTCTGCCGCAACATGGGGTCCGGCAACGTAATGATATTCAGCTTCGACATGCCGGTCAGATAAGGAAACCTGCGCTCGCGGTCAATCCGGAGCAGGGGATGCAATGAGCGATGATGAACAGAGAATGCCCCCTGCTCAACGGCGTTCCGGCACGGCCGTAGCAGGACGCATGCTGGGATCGACGGCCCGCATCAAACGCAGATGCGGGCGTCGCTTACGGACCAGCCGTAACTTCCAATTCTTCCCCTGCCAGGGAATTGAGCACGGACTGCAACCGTTGGGATTGGCGGAGCCATTTCGTCCGCAATTCGGTTTATGCTGGCTTCTCTGCTGATTCTGCAACTGCGCCGTGGGAGCATCTGTGACATCGCCGCTCGTGCTCGGTTGGGAAGAGTGGGTGTCGCTGCCGGACCTGCGGCTGCCGGCCATCAAGGCCAAGGTCGACACTGGCGCCAAAACCTCGGCCTTGCACGCCCACCGCATCGAGCCATTTGATGATCACACCGGCTCTTTCGTGCGCTTTGCGGTGCACCCCGCCCCGGGTCGCGACGACATCGAGATCACCTGCAAGGCGCCGCTGGTCGATCGCCGCGAGGTGATGAGCTCAAACGGCGAGCGCGAAATCCGATACGTGATCCGCACCACACTGGCCGTCGGCGGCCGCACTTGGCCAGTCGAAGTCACATTGACCGACCGCGCGGGCATGACCTACCGCATGTTGCTCGGCCGGCAGGCAATCAAGGCTGGCGTGCTCGTCGATCCCTCGTCGTCGTTCGTCCAGCCGCGATTGTCGTTTCGCGCTTACGGCAAACGTTCGCCCCAGCCCGAACGGCAACGCCCGGCCCTGCGTTTGGCCCTGCTCACACGGCAGACGTCGAGCGGCAGCGTACGCGCCCTTGCCAAAGCCGCAGCCGATGCCGGTCAGACCCTCGACATTCTCGACATTGCGCATCTCACGCTCGCGCTCGACGGCTCGGGCAACCTGCTCGACAAGGGCACACTGTTGCCGCGCTACGACGGCGCCATCGCGCGCATTGGCGGCGGCAAAGGCAGCGCGTTCGCCATCGCCTGTCTGCGCCAGTTGGAGCACGCCGGCGCGGTCGCCCTCACACCCGCGGACGCGCTGGAGCGCTTGCGCACGCCGATTGCGGCCGAGCAAACCCTCGATCGCGCGCGCATCGCCGTCGCCCGAAAGGTGATCAGCGAAAGTGACACCGCGGAAGGCAAGAGCGAATTCGGGGCTCGCGCTTGCTACCTTGTGATCGGCCGGCGCGTTGCAGCGGTCGCCGAAGTATTTGACGACAAGCTCACGGCAGCGCCGCGCCGGCCATTGTCGGACCCGGAAGCCAAGCTTGCCCGCAGGGCTGCTCAAGCGCTGCGTCTCGGGCTGGCCAGCGTCGAGATCGTCAACCACAACGGCTCACCTGCCGTTTATGCTGTCAGCGCGCTGCCGAAGCTGACGCGATTTGCCGCGCTGACCGGCATCGACACCGCCCGCCTCGCCATCGACGAGCTCGAAGCGCGTTTCGCAGGAGGGCATCATTGGGAATCGTAGAGTGCTTCGGGCGCTAACAGCAACCGTTGCCGTCATCCCCGGCACTTTGGCCGGGGATCCGCCCAAGCATCGGCCCGAGAAAGCGCTTCGCGCCTACATCATTGCCGGACAAAGCAGCCATCACGTCTTCAAAATCACCCGACCAGCACGGGGATCAGCGCACGATTGACCTCGCGCTGATCGAAGCGGCGCTCGGCCTTCGAGCGGCTGGCCCGCGCCGCGGATGGAATGAGATCGGGTCGCTTCAGGAAGCTGCCCATAGCCGCGGCCAATTCCTGTGGGTCGCCCGGCGGCACGACGCTGCCGTTGACGCCGGCGTCCACAGTGTCGCGGCAGCCGGGAGTGTTGGTCGTAATTACCGGCCGCCCCGTGGCCAGAGCTTCCAGCACGGCAGCCGGCATGCCTTCGCCATATGACGGGTAGACGAACACGTGAGCACGCGCCAATGCCGCGCGAACATCCTCAAGCAGACCGAGGTACTCGACGACGCCCGCAAACGCCTCGATCTCGTTGGCCATCGCTCCGCCATCCGGCGGCAACGGACCCGCAAGCAAAAACTGCGCGTTCGGCGCCCGCGATTTTATCTCCCGCGCCGCCTCGCAATAGTCGCGCACGCCGCGTTGCGCATCGAGCGTAGCAATCATCAGGAACACGAGCCCTTGGCCGAGCGGCGGCAGAGGCGCGGCGGCAAATGCCGACACGTCGACGCCCGAGCCCGGCACGACGGTTTGCGACAACGAGGCCGGCAGCAGCCGGAGGTCCGTGCAGGCCCGCTGGTCGTCGCGATTATGGAAGATCGCGGCACCAGCGGCGGACAAGGCTTGCCGCAACCGCCGTCCGGCCCGACCCTCCAGCCTCTCCCGCCCCCCCGGTAATCCGTTGATCAGCGCCACGATCCGCGCCACGTCCGCAGCTTTCGCGGCCAGCGCGCCAACCTCAAGCGTATGCGGACCATAGGCCATCACCGCGTGAGGTTCGAAATCGCGGAAGATCTCGCGCAAGCCCGCCAACTCGTGACGGTCGGCAAGCATACGCAGTCGCGAGGGTTTGAAGCTCCAAACGCGCTGCTCAGCACCGAGCTTGGCGAGCGCGGCTGCCTCGCTTGAGGTCATGTCGGGAGCGAGGCACAGCACCCGGTGCCGCTCGGCAATGAGGTCGCGGATCAGCGCGCCGCGCGATTTGACGAGCGAACGTCCGCTGGGGCCGACGATAGCGATCCGTTTGACGCCCGCCTCTCGCGCCATCGTGGCCTTCCGCGTGTCTGTTGCCATGATCAATGCAGCGTCCGCGAGGCGCCGCCCCAGACCATGCGCTCAGCGACCTGTTCCGGCTCTTTCGTCTGGTCGGGCTCGTAGCCTTCGACGGTGCGGGTGAGGACGGCCTTAATGGCGTCGATATCCTTCGTCGTCATGGCCGCTCGCAGCGTCTCCAGCTCACGCTTGAGCTCGTCCACCGGCAGAAACGGTTCGTCGGAGCGAAGGATACGCGGATGCTCGGTCCCATGCGTCCTATTGCCGGTACCGATCAGCAGCTCCTCGTAGAGCTTTTCGCCCGGCCTCAGGCCCGAGTATTCGATGGCGATGTCGCCGTTTGGGTTCTGCTCGTCGCGCAGTTCGAGTCCGGTCAGCCGGATCATGAGCCGCGCCAGATCGTCGATCTTCACCGGGTCGCCCATATCGAGCACGAACACTTCGCCGCCCGTCGCCATGGCGCCGGCCTGGATCACCAGCTCGGCCGCCTCCGGGATCGACATGAAGTAGCGGTTCACCTCCGGGTGGGTCACCGTGACAGGCCCGCCCGAGATGATCTGGTTGCGGAAGCGGCGCACGACCGAGCCCGAGCTATCGAGCACGTTGCCGAAGCGGACCATCGTGAACACGGTGTTGGAACGCTCGGACGCGTGCGCCTGAAGCACCAGCTCGGAAAGGCGCTTGGACGCGCCCATGACATTGGTCGGTCGCACCGCTTTGTCGGTCGAGATCAGCAGCATCCGCTCAACGCCGTGCGCGCGCGCAGCTTCGGCCATCACGGCTGCGCCGAACGTATTGTTGGTGAGCCCCACGATCGGGTTGTGCTCGACGATCGGCACATGCTTGTAAGCCGCCGCGTGATAGATCGTCTCGATGTGGTACCGCTCCAGCGTGTCGGACACCAGCGAGGCGTCAAGGACCGAACCGAGCACCGCAACGACTTCCGGTTGCGCCGCCGGCTCGAGCTTTTCGACCACCTTGGCCAATTCGTCGTCGATGAGATAAAGCGCCACTTCCGACAGGTCGAACAGCACGATGCGCCGCGGCCGGTGCTTGACGATCTGCCGGACGAGTTCGGAGCCAACCGACCCGCCGGCGCCAGTGACGAGGATCGACTTGCCGGCGATATTGCGCGCGAGCAGATCCTGCACCGGCGGCACCGGATCGCGTCCCAGCAGATCCGCGACGTCCAGTGGGCGTAGGTCGGTGACGGCGACACGGCCGGCGGCTATGTCCTCGATGGCCGGCATCACCTTGACCGTCACCGTCTTCGTCTTCAGTTCGTCCATGATCGCTCGCCGCTCCTGGCGGTGATCGGAAGGCAGAGCAAGCAGGATCTCGCGGACATCGTCGCGCTCGATGAAGCGGTCGATTTTTTCAGGGCTGTAGACCTTGGTGGAGCCGACGTATTGCCCCCATAAGCTTGCAGATCGGTCGATGAAACCCACCACCTCGCGATCGGAATGGCGCAAAGCGTTACGCAATTGCTGCCCGGCCGGACCCGCGCCGTAGATCAGCACGGCCTTGCGCTCGCGATAGAACTTGGGGACCGCGATGCCGACCGTTTTCAGGAACCACGCCGCAGCCATGCGGCTGGCCCAGATGGCGACAGCCGCGATCACGCCGTAGCTGAGGATGGCGGAGCGCGGCACGTTGTTCTGGCCGGCCATGAACACGATCAGCGCCCAGATCAGCACCGAAAGGCCGACCGACACCAGGATGCGGGTGGTCCCGCGCGAGCCGATATAACGGGTGACGAGCTTGTACAGCCCGAAATAGAAAAAGGTCCCGAGCGTGATCACGGGCCCGGATAGCAGCAGCAGCCATTCAACCCAGGCGAGGGGCACGTAGGTCGAACCCTGGCGCAGCACGAGGGCCGCCCACATCGCCGCAAGCAGCACCAAGAAATCCAGCAGCACCAAGACGATGCGCTTGTGCAGGCGCGGCCGCTCGAGCAGCCACTGCCGCGAACGCGCGAGCGTCGACCCTTTGTCCAGCCCGTTCAAAAGCGTTCCCTCGATACCGCAATCACTGGTCGCCGCGAGTAGCGCCGCGGTCTAATTATGCCGGGGTGCCAGCTATAATGCGCCGCCGCATCATCAACAAGCGGCTGCATTGCGCCGGGTCAGTTTGTGAACATCGTGGCGATTTAGCGCGGCCCGCGCGGTCAGTCGAGCTGTTCCGGCGAGAAGCTGTACTTTGTGCTGCAGAATTCGCAGGTGACGCCGACGTTGCCGTCCGGTTCGCGCATATCGGCAAGCTCAGCGGCGCCGAAGCTCTTCAGGAATGCCTCGACGCGCTCGCGTGAGCATCGGCAATACTCCGCGATAGGCCTCGCCGGCGAAACCCCGACGCCCTCTTCGTGAAACAACCGGTAGAGCAGGCGGTCGGGCGCCAGTGTCGGGTCGAGCAGTTCGTGGTCCTCGACCGTGGCCGCCAGCAGCCGCGCCCGGTTCCAGTCCTCGCTCAGCTCGCCCTCGGGCCGTGACTCGTCCTCGTCCGATTGCGCTTCGGGCCGCTCCTTACCGCCGGTACGGGACAGGTACTGGATCATCAGTCCCCCAGCCCGCCACGCCCACGACCCGGGAGCGCCGTTGGCACCAGCTACGAAATGGCGGGCAACCGCCAGCCGGAGGTAAGTCGGAAGCTGCTCGGATTGCCGGAAATAATTGAGCGCCGCCCCGGTCAGCGACGTGCCTTCCAGCGCGACGATACCCTGGTAGCGGTCCATGTCGCCGCCCGGATCGATGGTCATGGCGAGATGTCCATGCCCGAGCAGCGCGGCCTGTTGGCCCGGAGCGGACCCAGCCATCCCGGCCGCGAGCCGCTCCGCGTCGAAGCTCGCGTAGCCGCGAACCTGCCCATGCGTTCCCGAATCCGGCGTCTCGTAATTGACGACGAGGAACCCGAGCGGACCGTCGCTCTTGGTCTGGATGATAAGGCGACCGTCGAATTTCAGGGCCGTGCCGAGCAGCGCCCCGAGCGCCAGCGCTTGCCCCAGCGCTTCGCCGACGGGCTGCGGATAATCATGGCGGTTCAATACGGTATCGACCACGGAGCCGAGCCGCACAAGGCGCCCGGTGACGCCCGACTGCACCGTCTGGAACGGCAGGACAACGTCGTCGATGATGCCGCTGCCGATATCCCTTGCTGATCCATGCTCGGCCATACGCACTCCACTCTAGAATTGCCTTGAGCTAGCCAGAGATCGGCATCGTGCGTCCGAGAGACAAGCCGGATGCGATCACGAGCCCGACAGGCACCACGCCAGGATCGCCTTCTGCGCGTGCAAACGATTTTCCGCCTCGTCCAGAATCACCGATTGCGGCCCGTCGATCACGCTCCTCGGTCACTTCGTGACCGCGGTAGGCCGGGAGGCAATGCATGAAGATGGCATCCTTGGCAGCCTTCGCCATCAGCGCCTGATCCACCGCATAGGGCTTCAGCATCTTCTTGCGGCGATCGGCGCCGGTCTGGCCCATTGACACCCAAGTGTCGGTGACGACGCAATGCGGCGCCCTTCACGGCTTTCACCGGGTCGTCGGTGATCGTCACATGACCCTTCTCGTGTGCGACCCAGTCGATGACGGCTTTGTCCGGCGTGAGCTCGGCCGGGCAGGCGACGCGCAACGTGAAACCAAATCGGACGGCCGCGTGCATCCAGGAGGCGGCGACATTGTTGCCGTCCCCGATCCAGGCCACCGTTCGTCCCTCTGAGCGGCCCGAGCTTTTCCTCGAACGTCATCAGATCCGCCATCACCTGGCACGGGTGACTGAGGTCGGTGAGGCCATTGATGACCGGCACGGTCGCGTGCTCTGCCAGTTCGCATCAGTGTTCCGTGAGAGTTCGCGCGGATCATGATGACGTCGACGTAGCGCGACAGCACGCGGGCCGTGTCGGCGATGGACTCGCCGCGGCCGAGCTGCAGATCCGTGTTGTTGAGCGCGATCGTCTGGCCGCCGAGCTGGCGCATGGCGACGTCGAACGACACGCGAGTGCGCGTGGACGGCTTCTCGAAGATCAGCGCCAGCACCGCATCCTCGATGCCCTTTGGCCTCAGCTTCGGCGGCACTCGCTTGCCCGCCTTCTTGAGGGCATGCGCTGTATCGAGAATGCCGCGCAACGTCTTGGCATCGAGGGAATCGTAAATCGAGAAAATGACGGGGCGCCATGGCGAGCCCAGGTCCTATAGGGGGGTTGAGGGGAAGCAGTCAGCTTTTGGGGACAGCGATGCGCGTGAGCGCGCGGCTGAGACGGACGTTGGCCTCGGCGATCTCTTCGTCACTCACGATGAGCGGCGGCAGCAGGCGGACGACATTCTCGCCAGCGCCGACCAGAAGCAACTTCTCGGCAAGCGCGGCGGACACCAGCTCGGCAGTCGCGACTTTGAGTTTGAGACCGGCCAACAGGCCCGACCCGCGCACTTCTTCGATAAGCTCGGGGAAGCGATCCTTCAGGCTTTCGAGCGACTGGCGCAGGTGTGAAGCTCTCTGCTGCACGCCATCGAGAAAACCGGGTTCGAGCACGACGTCGAGCACGGCCGAACCGACCGACATGGCGAGCGGGTTGCCACCGAACGTCGAGCCATGCGTGCCGGGTGTCATCCCCTTCGCAGCCTCGGCGGTCGCCAGAACCGCGCCGACGGGGAAGCCGCCGCCGATCCCCTTGGCCACGGCCATGATGTCAGGCGTGATGCCTGCCCATTCGTGAGCGAAGAGCCTGCCCGTGCGCCCGACGCCGGTCTGAACCTCGTCGAGAACGAGCAGCAGGCCATGCTTATCGCATAGCTCCCGTAAGCCCCGCAGAAACTCGGCCGGCACCGAGCGGACGCCGCCCTCGCCCTGCACCGGCTCGACCATGATGGCGGCAGTCTCCGGGCCGATAGCCGCTTCCACCGCCGAAAGGTCACCGAGCGCAAGATGCACGAACCCGGGCACTTCCGGTCCGAAGCCTTCGATGTACTTGGGATTGCCCGCCGCCGCGATTGTCGCCAGCGTGCGGCCGTGGAAGGAACCCTCGAATGTAATGATGTGCCAGCGCTCGGGCTTGCCGCTCACATATTGATAGCGGCGTGCGGTCTTGATCGCGCCCTCGCAGGCCTCCGCGCCCGAGTTGCAGAAGAAGACCGTGTCGGCGAACGTGGTCGCGATCAACCGCGCCGCAAGCCGTTCTTGCCCCGCCACTCTATACAGGTTGGACGTGTGCCACAGCTTGCCGGCCTGTTCGGTGAGAGCGGCGACGAGCTTGGGGTGCGCGTGACCGAGCGAGTTGACGGCGACGCCCGATCCGAAATCGAGATAACGCTCGCCCGTGGTGGAGGTGAGCCAGCAGCCCTCGCCGCGCTCGAAAACGACGTCCTGGCGCGCGTAGGTTCCCATCACCGCGGACTGTGGCGGAGAAGAAATAGCGTCAGCCTTCGCATGCGGCCCCTTGGCCGACGCGCTCTGGGACATGAATTCCAACCCTCGACAGGGGGAACGAAAAAAGCCGCCCTCGGGCGGCCCATGAAACGGCGTGATACGCGCGCCGCGCCGTCGTGTCAACGGACGTATCCGGCTACGAAACCTGTCGATGACTTGCATGTACGTGCTCGCATCGCCCGATTTTCGGGGTCCGGACGAATCATTCTGTGGCGAATGCGCCACGGCTCCCTGTCAACACCCCTGATCGGAAGAACCCGGCCTTTGCGCAAGAAAACTCGATGTAGTACGTTCTTGAAGTCCGGCCACGAGATGTCGCGCCAGTCGCGCACAATCGTCTGAGTTTGTTTAGTCTCAGTTGTCCGGCACGCGTAAGGGGCACCCAGTCGGCTGCCCATGAAGGCCCGGCCGCAGCGAGTAGCGGAGGGCCGGCGTACTGCCTCACGGCAGGAGTACCTGCCTTGTTAGGCGACACTGTAACAGCCCCGTTCGGGCTGGTGTGTAGCTGCCCCTGTCGGGCGGTTTGTACGTCGTACGCGTCAGTATCGTCACCGCGTAAATCCCAGTCACAGCGTCTGTAACCGTCGAGTTCCATCGAGCGTCCGCTTGTGCGCGCGTGTTTCGCGCTGCATGCAGGTTTTCGCTCGGGCCGAACTCGTCTTTTCAACGGCGTGCGCCCCTCGTGCGGGCAGCACCCTGGCGTGATTCTGCAAGGAGCGACAAGCATGTCCTGGACCGATGAACGAGTAGAGCTGCTGAAAAAGCTCTGGGGTGAGGGACTGAGTGCCAGCCAGATCGCAGGTCGCATCGGCAGCGTCACCCGTAACGCGGTGATCGGCAAGGTGCACCGCCTGGGCCTTTCGGGCCGCGCGACGACGTCGCGGATGAAAACACACCGCCCCAATCGCCAGCGCATGGCGGCCAATAATGCCAAGCGCGCCGTTGTGAAACCACGCTTTGCCCAACCTCAGACCGGCAACCCGGCACTCCGCGCTCTCTACCAGCCCGAAGCTGAGCCGTACGTGCCGATGGCCGAGGAACTGATCATCCCGGTCGCCGAGCGCAAGTCGATCCAGACGCTGGTCGAGTGCTCCTGCCGCTGGCCGATCGGTGACCCGCAGATGGCGGACTTCCACTTCTGCGGCAAGAACAAGGTCCCCGGCCTGCCATACTGCGAATTCCACGCCCGCCGCGCTTTCCAGCCACCGCAGCCGCGCCGTCGCGAGCGCGATATGGAGCCGCGCATGCCGGCGATTGCATCCACCGCCACCGACAAGGAGTTGGTCGAAGTTTAAGATGAAATCGGACGCGGACAGCCTTGAGGGAGGGGGTCCGCATCTGCCTAGCCGGCCGGCGTCAATCCGGACGGAATCTCCAAGCGGGGTTGGCCGGGCGTCGCACATGCGATCGTCCGGTCTTTTTTGTCGCGAAGCATCCGGCGTTCCGGGTTCCCCCATGATGTCCGCCTCTTTTAGGCGGGGATCAATACCAACCGAAATGCGTGGTCAAACCTGTAGTTACTCCCCGTCGCGGCCGCCGAATACGTAGCCGGAGCCGCGCACGGTTCGGATGGGATCGCTCTCACGTCCGCGGATCAACGACTTTCGCAGGCGCCCGATGTGGACGTCGACGGTGCGCTCGTCGACGAAGGCATCTCGCCCCCACACGCCGTCGAGCAATTGACCGCGCGACAGCACGCGGCCGGGACTTTCCATCAGGAACTCGAGCAGCTTGAACTCGGTCGGCCCCAGGTTGATCTCGCGCGGCCCGCGCGTAACCCGGTGCGCCGTGCGGTCAAGCGCGATGTCTCCGGCGGACAGCACGTCGGCAACACGCGACGGAGCCGACCGGCGCAAGAGCGCCCGTACCCGCGCCATTAGTTCGGGGAGCGAAAACGGCTTCACCACGTAATCGTCGGCACCGATGGCGAGTCCGCGCACGCGGTCAGCCTCTTCGCCACGCGCGGTGAGCATGAGAATGGGGACCGACTTGGTTTCTGAGCGCGACCTCCAGCGGCGGCACAACTCGATACCGGAGATCGATGGCAGCATCCAATCGAGCACCACGAGGTCCGGCTTCTCTTCGACGATGAGCATCTCGGCGTCATCGCCGCTCGCCGCATGGGCGACCGTGAAGCCTTCGGCCTCAAGATTGTAGCGCAGCAGCTCCGAGAGCGCCGCCTCGTCCTCGACGATCAAGACCTTGGCCGGCATGCGGTCGTCAATCCTCCCGCTTTGAGAACAGCATCGATGACGTGCGGTCTTCTTTCGGCCGGTCGTCGGCAATCGCGGTGGCGTGCACCAGGTAGTAGACCGTTTCGGCGATGTTGGTGGTGTGGTCGCCGACGCGCTCGATGTTCTTGGCGCCGAACAGAAGGTGCGTGGAAATACCGATATTGCGCGGATCTTCCATCATGTAGGTGAGCATCTCGCGGAACAGCGAGTTGTACATCGCGTCGATCTTGGCATCGTCGTTCCAGACGGCCAGCGCGCGCGTGGCGTCGCGCGCGGCGTAGGCGTCGAGAACCTCTTTCAATTGCGCCAGCGCCAGCTCGCCCATGTGCCGCAGCCCGGTCATCAGCGGCTTGGGATGCGACTCCGTCGCGATCGCCAAGGCGCGCTTGGCGATGTTCTTGGCCAAATCGCCGATGCGCTCCAGGTCGCCGGCAATGCGCAGCGCCGCGAGCACGCGCCGCAGGTCGTCCGCGAGCGGCTGCCGTCGCGCGATCATCAGCACGGCCTGCTCCTCGATCTCACGCTGGATCGTGTCGATCGCCCGGTCGTTCTTGACCACCATCTCCGCGAGGTTGGGGTCGCGGCGCTCCAGCGCATCGAAGGACTGGCCGAGGCTCTGCTCAGCTAGGCCGCCCATTTGCGCGATGCGCTTGTCGAGCCGGGTCAGCTCTTCCTCGTAGGATTTGACGGTATGCTCGTTCATTCGCTCGGATCCTCTCCGCCGCCGCGCTGAAGACGCGTCGCCAGAGTGTAGCATTGCAGCATGCGGCTGCAGGGCAAAGCTAACGAGAGCACGCGCGAATTCGACCTCGCCCGCACCCTCTGCAGCTTCGTGAGTGATGCAGGCTCGTCAGCACCACGCCCGCTCTCACGAATGCAGTTTTAGCGGACTAGAGCGATCATTTGATGACACGCGAATTGATTGAAATAGCTGGGAAATTATCCAAGCGTCGCGTCAGATCTCGTCGAACACCAGCGCGAAGGTCGATCCCTTTCCGACCTCGGAAGCGATGCGCAGCTCGCCGCGGTGGCGGACGACGATGTGCTTGACGATCGCGAGCCCGAGACCCGTCCCGCCCTTGTCCCGGCTCTTGCCCGCGTTGACACGATAGAACCGCTCCGTGAGGCGCGGCAGATGCTCGGGTGCAATGCCGGACCCGTCGTCGGTGACGGCGATCTCGACTTGCGGCCCCGCCAGCCCCCGCGCCGGCAAGTGCGCCACCCGGACGCTGACGTGCCCGCCGTCCCGGCCGTACTTGATGGCGTTCTGCACCAGGTTGAGCAACGCCTGCACGATCTCGTCGCGTTCCCCCCGCATGCGCGCACCAGGCGCTGAATTCTCGAGCGCGATCGCGATATTGGCCTCTTTCGCCAGCGGCTCGACAGTCTGGGTGACGTGGCTCGCAATCTCGCCGAGATCGGCCGTGCCGCGGGGCGACAGATGCGCCCGCATCTCGACGCGGCTCAACGACAGAAGATCGTCGATCAGCCGCGTCATGCGGGTCGCCTGCGCACTGCATGAGCCCGAGGAAGCGTTCGCGCGCCTTCACGTCCTCGCGCGCAGGTCCCTGCAGCGTCTCGACAAAACCGCGCAGCGCGGCGAGCGGCGTCCGCAGCTCGTGACTGGCGTTGGCGATGAAGTCGGCACGCATCTGCGCCAGCCGGTCCTGCTCCGTCTGGTCACGCAAGGTGATGAGCAACGCTGGCTGTCCCGCGCCGCCGGCCCCCGCAAGCTGGCCTGAAACCGTCGCCGACAGCCGCCGCTCCAGCGGCACGCGCTCGGTCAACTCCACCACAGCCGGTTCGGACGTCGCCAACGCCTCGTCCACGGCGGCCATCAGCTCCGGATTGCGGGTGACATGGCTGAACGGGATGCCGGACATGCACCTGGGGAAGAAATCGCGAAATAACCCATTGAAATGCAAGACGGACCCATCCGCGGCCAGTGCGATCGCAGCGTCCGGCATGGCGTCGACCAATGCGCGCCAGCCATCGGTCTTCGGTGCGCCCATCGTGGACGGGTGTTCGGCGGACCCGCCGGCAGTCAGGCCACGCGAATTGCTGGCATCCGCGCCGGGGGCAACGGCCGCCGCCGCAACCGCGACCAGGCCGGCCATCAGCGCCGCGGCAAGCTTCAAGTCGCCGAAGACGAAAAGCAGGAAAAGGATTACAGCCACCAGCAGTAGCGCCTCGCGCCGCGCCGTGAAACGCAGCCTCGATTGGGAGGCCGCCCGGTGCGCCAAGTCGGTCGCCCGTGCTTTCACGGCGCCCAAATCGACGCGCTGACCCAAAAGATCAGGGTTTCGCCAGTTCTCTGCCATGTCGCGCCAAGTTTCTACCGTGTGGGACATGTGTGCACCGCTTTGCGCCGTTCGCAAGCCGCATCCTCAAGCCGACCCCTAGCGTTCGCACTTGTGCAGCCGTTGCAAAGGACCGACTGTGCCAACGTTGTGTGACAAGGCGTTGTGGTACCTCCCGAACAAGGCGACGGGGCGACATGGGCAAGAACGGCAAGCACAAGAAGAACGCCGATAACGGCAACGATGCACTGCCCAAAGGCTTCGACATCGACGAGCCCAAACTCCCCGAGGCCATCGAGAATGCGGCACTCGGTTCCGGCGGCTACCCCTACAAGGAGAAGCTCGGCCGCAAGGAGTACGAGCACGAACTCACGCAACTGCAGATCGAACTCTTGAAGCTGCAGGCCCACGTGCAAAAGCAGGGCGAGCGCGTCGTAGTGCTGTTCGAAGGCCGCGACACCGCCGGCAAGGGCGGCTGCATCGGTCGCTTCATGCAGCACCTCAATCCCCGCCACGCCCGCACCGTCGCGCTCTCCAAGCCGACGACCACCGAGCAGGGCCAGTGGTATTTCCAGCGCTACATCGCACACTTGCCGACCCGGGGCGACATCGTGCTCTATGACCGCTCCTGGTATAATCGCGCCGGCGTCGAGCGCGTGATGGGCTTCTGCACGCCCGAGCAGTCCGCTCAATTCCTGCGCGAGGCGCCCGAGTTCGAAGCCATGCTGATGCGCGACGGCATCCGGCTGTTCAAGCTCTACCTGTCGATCGGCCGCGAGATGCAATTGAAGCGATTTCACGAGCGCCGGCACGATCCGCTCAAACTGTGGAAGCTGACGGACATGGACATCGCCGCCATGCAGAAGTGGGACGAGTACAGCGAGGCGCAGCAGGACCTGTTCCGCTTCACGCACACCAAGGATTGCCCTTGGACGGTCATTCGCGCCAACGATCAGCGCCGCGCCCGCCTCGAGGCCGTTCGCGTCGTGCTCTCGGCGTTCGACTACCCTGATAAGAGGGGCAAAGTGGTGGGCAAACCCGATCCCGAGATCGTCGGCCAGGGCCAAGGCTTCTTCGACAATCACTGAGACAGCGTCGGTCGACCGGCTCGTGTGCTAGAATTAGAGAGACCGCCATAGCCCCTTAACGTCGAATTGCCGGGTACGGCGGGCTCGGTTAACGCTGGCCGCCCACCACAGTCATAAAGTTCCGAGGGAGGCAACCATGCTCGGCGAACAGATCTTCGAATGCCCATTGAGCCTGCTCAACGCGGCAAAGGGGGGCAAGCCCGTCCGCACCGCTGTCGTCAACGCCGTCAACGCCGTCGCTCTGGAGAGCGCGCGTGACGCCACCAATGCCGGCCTCATCGAGCCGGTTCTGGTCGGCAATATCGACGAGATCCGCGCCATCGCCGACAAGATCGGCTGGGACATCGGCATCTTCGAGGTGATCGAGGCGAATGGCGAGGACGCTGCCGCGCTCGCGGGCGCCATGGCGGCTGGCAAGGGCCGGGTCGACGCGCTGATGAAGGGCCACCTCCACACCGACAGCTTCATGAAGGCCGTTCTGAACAAAGAAGCCGGCCTGCGAATGGGCCAGCCGCTCGCTCATATCGCCCACCTCACGCTGCCGGGCCGCGCCGGCTCGGTCATCATCTCGGACGGCGCGCTGAACCCAGCGCCTGATTTCGAGCAGAAGAAGTCGATCATCAAGTACACCGTCGCGCTGGCCAAGGCGCTCGGCAACCAGCGGCCCAAGGTCGGCCTGCTGTCGGCGACCGAGGTGATATCGCCGAAGATCCCGTCGACCACTGAAGGCCAAGCCCTTGCGGCTTGGGCCAAGGAAGGCGTGCCGGATGCCGACGTCGACGGCCCGCTCGCGTTCGACCTCTGCGTGTCGCCGGAAGCCGTCCAGATCAAGGGCATCAAGGGCTCGGCGGTCGCCGGCAAGGCCGACATCATCGTCGTGCCCGAGATCGTGTCGGGCAACGCGCTGATGAAGATGATGATCCGCTACATGGGCGCCTGCCTCGGCGGCGTCGTGGTCGGCGCCAAGGTGCCGATCATCCTGACCAGCCGCGCCGACGACCCGGCCGCGCGCCTCGCGTCCGCCGCACTCGCCGCCGCATTGAAGAACCACCCTGCGGCTTGATAGGGCGAAACGCATCGATACGAATGGGGTCGGCCTATGCCGGCCCCTTTTGCGTTAACGGCGCCTTCGTGCGAATTAGAACGATGTCAACGTACCATCTTTGCTCGTCTTGCTCGGAATGATGAAACGGCGCAACCTTCCGCAATTCAGCGGAGGAGACCTGAGAATGCCGATCATCCGTTCGTTTTTCGCTGCGGTGGGGCTCATGACGATCCTCGCGTGCGCCGGTCCGGTAGCCGAGGCATGCACACGCGTTCTATGGAACGATAACAAACTCGCCGTGGTCGTCGGCCGCACCATGGATTTCCCCGTCACGACTGAACCATTGATCACGCTCCTGCCGCGTGGAATGGCACGTGACGGCGGGCTTTTTGCGGGCGCGAGAGTGGATACGAATCCTGCCCTTTGGACATCGAAATACGCAAGTCTCGTGACGACTGTGTATGGCGCCGGAGCGGGAGATGGCGTCAACGAAAAGGGCGTCGCGATCCACCTGCTCTATCTGGTCGTGACCGACTTCGGCGCGCGCGATGTGAACAAGAGCGGCGTCCAGGCCGCGTTGTGGGGACAATACGTTCTCGACAATGCCGAAAGCGTCTCCGAAGCCTTGGCCCTGCTCGAGAGCATCCAGCCGGTAATGGTGACACACCAGGGCATCAAGGCGACGGTCCACCTCGCCATCGAGGATGCCACGGGCGACAGCGCAATCATCGAGTACATTGCGGGCAAGCCCGTTGTCTACCACGGGCGCGAGCATCGTATTTTGACGAATGATCCGCCTTATAGCGAGCAGCTCGCCAACCGCGCCCAGTACAGTTTCGACGGCGCCACACGCCAGACGCCGATCCCTGGCAACGTTGACCCGATGCATCGCTTTGTCCGAGCCGATTATTTTCGCGAGATGCTGCCCGAGCCCAAGAACGACCGCGAGGCGATTGCGAGTATTCTTGCGATCGCACGCAATGTTTCGGTGCCGTTCGGTGCGCCCAACAATTTGCCCGGCAGCCTTTTCAATACCGAGTATCGCTCGGCGATCGACGTTACCAAGCGCCGCTACTACTTCGAGCTGACGACGACGCCCAACGTCATTTGGGCGGACCTCACGAAGTTCGACCTAGGCGAAGGCAGTCCAGTGTTGGTGCTCGACCCCAACGACGTCAGCCTATCGGGCGACGTCACCAAGAGCTTCAAACCCGCCAACGTGCTTTTCTAGTCCGGAGCTAGGTGGGGTGTGGGCGACCCTCACCGCACCAAAAACAGCGGACACTCCAGCGCCGTGGCCAGCGGCGCGATGGCGTCCTCGTCCGGGACGACCGGACCGCCGAAGCGGGCGATGACGAAGCTCGCCGGACTCGACCGCAACATGTTGGCCGCTGCCGTGCCGTCGCTCGCCAGCCGCACCGCATCGAGCCGGACCTTTTGCGCCCCGCCAAGCGCGAGGCGCGCCTGCCCCTCCATCCAGGCAAGCGTCGCGTCGTCGGGCCCGATCAGGACCAGCCGCACTTCGCCGCCATTGACCGCCGCGAGGCGGGACGCCGCCCGCATCATCGGCTGCAGCCTATCGAGCTCGTCGACGGCAGCGACGACCGGGCCGGAAACTGCGCGCGAGCGCGGACCCGCCAAAACGACGCCGGTCGAGTCCACCACGCCGTCGAATAGTTCGCGAAGCTCGCGACCGCAATTGGCCGCGGCCGGCTCGGCAAGCGCGATGACGTTCCAGGGACCGGCTTCCGAGCACGCCAGCGCCAGCGCCCGCACCGGGTCGTCGCGCATCGAGCGGGAGCGCACCCGCACCTTGGCCGGCGCCGCCACCTCGGCCACCCGCCTGTGCAGCGCACGCGCGATCGCCTTCACGTCGCGCTCGAGATCCGGCACCGAAATAGGCCGCGTCGTCAGCCCCGACAGCGATGTTTCCCGCACGAACGGGAAGCCCGCGAGATCGAAAAGCTGGCTGTCCTCGATGAACAGGCTTTCCATCTCCGAGCCGAACGCCTGCGCCACCATGACGGCGGCCTTCAGCGCCGCATCGGACGCCGGCCGCAACGGACCGAGCCGCAAAACCACGCGGCCGCGATCCTCTCCGGCTTCCGCGACGTGCAGGATCATGAGATTGCCCCCTTGTCGTCCGCCCCCGCGGACGCCTTGTCAGCGCCGAACGCTTTCGCGCGATCGGCAAATGATTTGAGCCGCGCCTCGACACGTGTCTTGACCGCATCCGCCGTGAGGCCAGTCAACAGAGCAAGGCCCTCGTCGATCGTCGAGATGGCGTGCACCGTGAAGGTGCCGGCCTTCACCGCGGCGACGACATCCTCGCGCAGCATCAGGTGCTGCACGTTGGACTTGCGGGATCAGCACGCCCTGCTTGCTCGTTCGAGCCCGCGCGCCGGCAGATGTCGAAGAAGCCCTCGATCTTCTCGTTGACGCCGCCGATCGCCTGCATCTCGCCCCACTGGTTGATCGAGCCGGTGACGGCCAGCGACTGCTTGATGGGCTGCTCGGCCAGCGCCGACAGCAGCGCGAACAGCTCGGCCGCGGATGCGCTGTCGCCATCGACGCCGCCGTAGGACTGCTCGAACACCAGCGTCGCCGCAAGCGCCAGCGGCACGTCCAGGCGCATAGCGCCCGGCCAGGAAGCCCCACAGGATCATCACGCCCTTGGAATGCAGCGGCCCGCCGAGCTTGACCTCGCGCTCGATGTCGGTGACGCGGCCCTGCCCCAGCCGCACGCTGGCCGTGATGCGGCTCGGCCGCCCGAACGCGAAACGAGCCGAGCTGCAGCACCGACAGCGCCGTTGATCTGGCCGACCTTGGCTCCTTCGGTATCGACCAGCACGATGCCGCGGCGCGATCGCCTCCTGCGCCCGGTCGCGCAGACGGTCGGCGCGCTGGATCTGCTCCTCGATGGCGCGCGCCACGTCCTGCGCGCGTCGTCACCTTGCGCCTGGCCTGGCTCGACCAGTAATCGGCCTCGCGCACGATATCGGCGATGCGGCCGATCTCGATCGACAGCTTCTCGCGGTCGTCGGCCAGCCGCGCGCCCTCGTCGATGAGGCGGGCGACGCCGGCCGCGTCGAAGGGCTTCAGCCCATGCTCCTTGACGACGGAGGCGATCAGCGCGGGCGTAGGCGCGGTCGTTCTCGGCCGAGCGGGCGATGGTGTCGTCGAAATCGGCCTGCACCTTGAACAGCCGCGCGAAGTCGGGATCGTGCGGCGGCCAGCAGGTAATAGAGCTCCCGGTCGCCGAACAGCACGACCTTGCACGTCGAGCGGGATGGGCTCGGGATCGAGCGATCTGCGTCGAGATCAGGCCGAAGCCCGCGCCTCGCCCGGCTGCTCGATGCGGATCTCGCGCGGCCTTGATGGCGCGCTTCAGCGCCTCCCAGGCGAACGGCGAGAGCAGCAGCTTGCGCGCGTCGATCAGCAGGTAGCCGCCGTTGGCGCGATGCAGAGCGCCGGGCTTGATCAGCAGGAAATCGGTCACCAGCGTGCCCATCTGGGCGATGTGCTCGACGCGGCCGATGAGGTTGCCGTAGCGTGGGGTTGAGCTCCTCGACGACCGGCGCGCCGGCGTGAGCCGTCGCCGTTGGAGACCATGACGTTGACCATGTAGCGGCGGAAGCGGGCATCGCGTGCGGTGTCGACGCGGCCGCTTGACGATGGCGTTCTCCTCCTCGCCGGTGGCAGAGGAACAGGCCGACGTTGCGCATCAGATCGCGGCCGGCCGCGCCAGGTAGTCGAGCGCGCCGGGCACGTCGGCGAACGGGACACGGCAGGTCGTCGAGCGCCGCGCGGATGGCGATGCTTGGCCACGTCCTCGTTGAGCTCGCTCAGCTGCCCGCGCCGCTCCTTCTCGGCCGCGGGCATGCGCTCCAGGATGCTTGCCAGCTCCTTCTGCAGCGCCTCGATCTTGGCTCTCGACGTCCTTGCGCATGGCCTCGGGCAGCGCGTTGAACACCTCGGGCTTGACGACCTTGCCCTCGTGCATGGGCGCCATGGTGAAGCCGGTCGGCGTGCGCAGGATGGCGATGTTCTGGGCCTGCGCCTTGGCGTTCAGCGCCTCCAGCGCCTCCTCCTGGCCGGAGCGGAACTGCTCGTCGATGGCGCGGCGGCGGACCTGGTAGTCCTCGCTCTCGAACGCGCCGGCAGCACGCTGCGCAGCTCGTCGAGGCCGCGACCATCGCCTTTGCGAGGGCCTTGGCGCGCCCGTGCGGGAAGCTGCAGCGCCTTGCGGGCGGTTGGGGTTCTCGAAATTGTAGACGTAGACCCAGTCTGTCGGGCGTTGGCGCCTCGGCGGCCTTGGGCCTCGAGGTGCGCCTTGACGGCGGTGGTCTTGCCCGAGGCCGGCGGGCCGAGCACGAACATGTTGAAGTCGTGAGCTCTTGATGTTGGCGCCGAACTGGATGGCCTTCAGCGCCCGTTCCTGGCCGATCAGACCTGACCCCGGCTCGAGCTCGTCAGTGGTCTTGAATCCGAGCGAGGCCGCATCCGCGCAGCGCCGCAACTCGGACGCCGCCAGAGCGGTCCCCGCCCGCTTGAGCGGAGTGACGGGAATGACGGCGCGAACCTCGCTCTTCGCAGCAGGCTCGGGCTTCGCCGGCTCAGGCTTCGCCGGCTCGGACTGGTGAGCCCCGGCGCCTTGTTCCTCGGCCACTGCCGTGCTGTCGCCCGGCGGCGTCTCGGCATCGGCCGCCTTGCCGGTTTTGAAGAGCTTGAAGAACATGCACCCTACGATCGAAACAACTGCCCGCACCCCGCGCGCGAAAGGACGGATGCGGCCGGCCCCCACGATAACGCGCGTGCCCCCTCGCCAGTCCATTATCGGCTTCTCCAGGCGTGATTTCACCCGGAAATGGCGTTAGCATGACCAGAATGAACGATGTCGACAGAATGCCGACGGCCGTCGTGCCGGCTGACGGGCGCCAATCGGCGGCAGCGCTGGAAATCCAGCGCGGCGTCGGGCGTTTGATGCTGACCTTAGGGCACGCCCCGCTGCCGGAAATGCCCTTGAACAACGGCCGCCGGGCCGATGTGGTGGCACTGTCCGCCGCGGGTGAGATCTGGATCGTCGAGATCAAGTCGAGCGTGGACGACTTCCGCACCGACCAGAAGTGGCCGGAATACCGCGAGTATTGCGACCGGCTGTTTTTCGCGGTGGCCCCCGACTTCCCCGTGGCGATCCTTCCCGAGGAAACCGGGCTCATCCTCGCCGATCGCTACGGTGGGGAAATCATCCGACCCGCCCCTGAACACAAGCTCGCCAGTGCCCGCCGCAAGCTGGTGACGCTGCAGTTCGCGCGCATGGGCGCCCGCCGGCTGCTGCTCGCGTGCGACCCGGATCTGGCGATGGAGCTGTTGCGGGGGTAGTTTTCCCTCTCCCCATCGCCTCCAACCGGGAGAGGGAAAGTCTCCTTACTTCGGCGCGCGCTTGGCGAGGATGCGCTGCAGGGTGCGCCGGTGCATGTTGAGGCGCCGCGCCGTCTCCGAGACGTTGCGGTTGCACAGCTCGTAGACGCGCTGGATGTGCTCCCACCGCACGCGGTCGGCCGACATCGGGTTTTCCGGCGGCGGCGCCTTCTCGTCGTGCGGGGCCAGCAGGGCGTCCGTGACCTCGTCGGCGTCGGCAGGCTTGGCGAGATAATCGACGGCGCCGAGCTTCACCGCCGTCACGGCCGTGGCGATGTTGCCGTAGCCGGTCAGGACGATCGTGCGCGCTTCGGGCCGCTGGCGCGCGAGTTCGGCGACGACGTCGAGGCCGTTGCCGTCTTCCAGCCGCATGTCGACGACGGCGAAGGCCGGCGCCTTCTGGCGGATCAGCTCGATCCCCTCGGCCACCGAATGCGCGAAGCGCACCTCGAAGCCGCGCGTTTCCATGGCGCGCACCAAGCGCTGCGCAAAGGACTGGTCGTCGTCAACGAGGATCAGCGAGCGGTCATCGGGCAGCTCGTCCTGGCGGAATGAAAGGTCTTCGGTCACGGTTTATTCCTCTTGGGTCACCGCGCCACTATAGCGGCCTTCTGCCGCACGCCAAGCCCTCCAGCAGAAGGAGAGATAACGGCGGATGACCAGGAACACGGGCAGGATCGGAGGTTTACCAGGTATCGGAGGCTTCCGTTGCTCGCGGCGGAAACCCGACCGGATGCGGCGGCACCTCGAACGCGCCACGTCGCCAAGCAATGCGGACGACCGCCCCATGCGCGGGCGCCGGCCGGTTCTCGAACGTCAGGGTGGCGCCCGACCGCTCGAGTAAAGTCTTGGCGATGAAGAAGCCGAGCCCCAGGCCGGAATGCTCGCCCTCTTTCTTGGGCGCACTGGCCGGCCGTGTCGTCACGTAAGGGTCGCCGAGGCTGTCCATTACGTCTGCCGCGAAACCCGGGCCGTCGTCGGCAATGGTGATCGCGACCTCACTCACACTCCAGTCCGCCCGGATTTCCACCTTGTTGCGCGCAAAGTCGATGGCGTTCTCGATGAGGTTGCCGAGCCCGAAGATGACGCCCGGCTGGCGCTGCCCAACAGGCTCGCGGGCTTCGCCGTTGCCGGTGCTAGCGGCGGGGCCTGCCGTGATCTGTAGCGGAATGAAGTGCGAGCGGTAGGGACCGGCAGCCTCGTCGATCATTTCGCGGACCGACACACTTGCGTGCATCGGGTCCTGTGCGTTCGGCGCCCGTGTCAACTTCTGCAGGATCTCCCGGCACCGGCCAGCTTGGCCATTGAGCAGCGCGATGTCCTCGCCGTAGGGGCTGTCCTTGGGCAGTTCTCGCAGCATTTCCTTGGTGGTGAGCACGATCGTAGCCAGGGGCGTGCCAAGCTCGTGCGCGGCCGCAGCGGCGAGGCCATCGAGCGCATGCAGTTTTTGCTCGCGGGCCAGAACGTGCTCAGTGGCAGCCAGCGCCGCAGACATCAGCCGGCTTTCCTTGGAGAGACGGTAAGCGTAGAGCGCCAGGAACGTCATGCATGAGTTGATCGCCGATGCCGAACCCCAGTTTGTAAAGGAACGGCAGCTCGAGGTGCAGGCTCTCGTACCAGGGCAGCGGCCAGTATCGGAAGACGAGGACGCCCGTGGCCGAGCTGGCAAGCAGGCCGAGCATGATGGTATTCCAAGGCGGCAGCGTCGCGGCTGAGACGGTCACCGGGGCGACCAGTAGCACCGTGAACGGGTTCTCGATACCGCCCGTGAAGTAAAGCAGACCCGTCAACTGCACGATGTCGTAGGCGAGCATGACGGTCGCGAACGGCACTGAGAGCCGGTGCCGCGCCGGATAGCGGATCGACAGGAATACGTTAACCCACGCCGACAGCGCGATAAGTCCGAGGCAATACCCGACCGGCAGGTCGAAACCGAGGCCGAAGTAGACGAAGCTGATGGCGAAGAGTTGCCCGAGCACGGCGAACCAACGCAGTCGCACGATCGTCTGCAGACGCAAGCGGCTTTCGCCGGCCGAAAAGAGATTTCGATCGTCCGCTTGCAAGTTCAGCTGCTGCACGTCGTCACTGCTCCTGCCGGCACACGGCACGGCCACACCCACGGCCAGCGAGGCCCCTTCGCCCTCCTTAGCATGCCAGATTGTCGCAGCTCTACTGCTGCGGGACTAAAAAGCCGACGCTTCGGGCTTGAAACACGTTGTCTTTTCGTCCCAATTGCGCTCGGCCTGGCAGGCAGGCCACTCATGGAGACGATATGCCCTCACGATTGTTCGCGGTGATCGGCGCAAGCCTCATGCTCGGTGTGCTGGCGGCCCTTGTGCTTGTACCGGGTGCCCGCGAGCGGCTTTTTTCGGGCCCGTCGGTCGTGACCGTGGGTAAGGCGCAGGTGGGCGGACCGTTCCGGCTCGTCGACGGCAGCGGCAAGACGGTGACGGACGCGGATTTCCGCGGCCGCTTCATGCTGGTCTACTTCGGATACACCTATTGCCCGGACGTCTGCCCGGCTGGTCTGCAGGTCATGGCGGCCGCGCTGGACAAGCTCGGCCCCAAGGCGGAGAAGATTACGCCCATCTTCATTACCATCGATCCGGAGCGCGATACCCCGGCCAAGATCGGCGAATACGTTCGCAGTTTCCACCCACGCATGGTCGGTCTCACAGGCTCCCTCGAGGAGATAGCCAAGGTGGCAAAGGCCTACCGCGTGTTCTGGAAGAAGGTGCCCGACGATAAAAATCCCGGCGAGTATACTGTTGATCACTCGTCGATCATCTACCTGATGGACCCGAACGGCGAGTACGCGGCCCATTTCACCCACGCGACCAATGTTGACCAGATGGCCGCGAAACTGGCGGAGCGCCTCTAGCCGCAAATACCGGCCACGAATTGGTCATTTTCCCTCCGCGACCGAATCAGCCCGCGAAACTTTCACGGGAGCGCGAAATCAGTGCAAACTCCTGTGGAGAAAAACGAAAACAATAAGGCGGCCGTATAACGCGACGCTGCGCCGCAGCGAAGCGATTAGCGAGCCGCCGGGTACGAGTATGGGAGGCGTCGAGGGATCTACTAATAACGGGGGACGATAAACGCGTGCTGTACCACTGGTACGAGCTCGGCCATGCGGCCGTGAAACCTGCCCGAGTCGCTGCCGACTCGTGCCGGATGTTCTTCAACAATCCCTTCAATCCCTTGACGCATACGACGGTAGGCCGCAGCGCGGCGGCCGCCTGCGAGGTTTTTGAACGAACGACGCGCCGCTACGACAAGCCCGAGTTCGACCTGCCGACCACGAAGGTCGACGGCCGAGAGGTGGCAGTGACCGAGGACGTCGTGTGGCAACGGCCGTTCTGCCGCCTCGTGCATTTCGCTCGCGATGTCTCGCCGGAGCGCGCTGCCAAAGATCCGCGCATCATGCTGGTGGCGCCGATGTCGGGCCACTTTGCGACGCTGCTCCGCGGCACCGTCGAGGCTCTCCTGCCGGATCATGAGGTCTACATTACCGATTGGCAGGATCCGCGCGACATTCCCGCGTCCGCAGGCCACTTCGACCTCGACGACTACATCATTTATCTGCGCGACATGTTCCGCCATTTCGGCGGCGACGTGCACGTCTTCGCGGTCTGTCAACCGTCCGTGCCGGTGCTCGCCACGGTCGCGCTGATGGAAGACGACGAGGATCCTTGCGTGCCATTGAGCATGACGCTCGCCGGCGGTCCCGTGGACACACGGGTCAGTCCGACGGTCGTCAACAAGCTCGCCGAGCGGCGCGGCATCGACTGGTTCCGCAATAACGTCATCACCAGTGTACCATGGCCAAATCTCGGAGCCGGCCGCTCGGTTTATCCGGGCTTCCTGCAGTTGACCGGGTTCATGACGATGAACCTCGATCGTCACGTCAACGCGCACAAGGATCTGTTCCGCCATTTGGTGCGCGGCGACGGCAACTCCGCCGAAAAGCATCGCGAGTTCTACGACGAATATCTCGCGGTGATGGACCTGACCGCCGAGTTCTTCCTGCAGACGATCGACACCGTGTTCGTGCGCCACGACTTGCCCAAGGGCTCGATGTGGCACCGCGGTCGCCGCGTCGATCTCACCAAGATCAAGCGCGTCGCGCTTATGACGATCGAAGGAGAAAAAGACGACATCACCGGCCTCGGCCAGTGCAGGGCCGCGATCGATCTCTGCTCATCGATCCCCGCTCAGAACAAGATGCATTATGAATGTCCCAACGTAGGCCACTACGGCATCTTCAATGGTTCGCGTTTCCGCAACCAGATCGCGCCGCGCATTGCGCAATTCGTGCGTACGTTCGATCCGCGCTGTGAGGACACCTCCATACTGCCGATGATCGATCACGCCGAGGCCGCCGCCCGCGCCCACGGGCAGAGCCACGAGCTGTCGACAGTCGCCTTTACGTTCGCAGCAGCCAACGACGCCACGCCCGATCCACTTGCGGTGAAGCTGCGAGCCAAAGCGGCCGAGATGCGAGCCTACACGGAGCCGAAAACGGAAGGACCGCAATCGGCGGCGTTCAAGCTGTGGGCGCTCGCCGGAAATATGCTGATCGACGGCATGTTCCATATGCACACGCCGATAAGGCGCGCGCACGCTGGCAATTGACCGCAGATCGCTCTGAAGGCGCTATAAATAAAGCAACGGCCGCGGTGATAGCCGCAGCCGTTGCGTTTTCAGTCCCTTACCGCGCTCAGGCCTGCCAGCGCCACGTGCGCGCATGCCGTTCGCGGCGGAACGCCGTTCCCTGGCGCTGAATTGTAACGCCGTCGCGCCGTCCAGAGAAAACTCGTCCTGCCATCGGAATCATCGCCGGTTCATTCGCAAGTGCGCCGGATGCAGGTGCGATGGGAGTCGTCTGTTGAACGGCTGCATCATGCTGACGCTTCCCCCTGCGCCTTTCCGCGACGAGCGACATCGCCGCGCGTTGTGCAGCCAGCGGGCTCGCATGGACCGAGCCGTCGAGAGCGTGAAATTCCCGAGCCGAAGCGTGAAATCGGAAACAGCGCTCGCCGTCCTGCCGGACGACGATGCCAATCGTCTCATCCTCGATCTCGACGACATACCCTTCGGACATGACCTCTCCTTCACCGGCTGGGCCCGGTGCTTTTTCTGCTTGGATTGTGAAGGTTGTTGCAGCCTCTTAGATCTAGATCGCGCGCCAACCTGCGGTCGCGTAAGCGCTGGTAATTGAACGGAATGCGGTGTCCGCATGTCCTGTCATCGAGCGTCTCCTCGGCTTCGTTGCGAACGAACGCACGTTCGCGCTTCGCTCCCGACGTCTGCGTGCCTGAGCACGCAGCTTCGACACTGTTAACGGCCCGGCAGGCTGTTCTATTGCATCTGCCGGCCGCTCGAGAGCGGGCTTCCGAATTTCCGAAAGCGATCCGCGCAATCAACGCGGCACCGGTTACATGGGTTCCGAATGCGGCGACATGCGGGCCGCCTCCTTACGTCTGGCGTGCTCCCCAGGTTGTGCTGCTCGCGCAGATCACGTCCTGCAGATCAGATGACGCCGTCACGCCACAGTTGCACGGCTCTCTCGTCCTCCGACTTCTTTCTCGATAGTGGTGTGGCGCATCGCTTTGATAGGTAGAGATGACGAGCGCGGCGATTGCGTTCTCTCGTACCCTGCCGTCGGTGCTCCGAGGGTATTTGCGTATCGAGATCGAGCAATTGGTCACGCAGCTCACTTTTTCCGAATAGTCGGCGACGAACACCCGGGGGATAGATGCGGGCATCTCGAGCTTCCGCAGGGAACAAGTCTGGCAAGAACGCGCTGCCCAACGTGGGAGCGCCGATCGAGGTGCGCCGCCATCCCGGCGCGCGCCGGATGACACTGCGCGTCAGCCGTACCCGTCGCGCCGTGATCGTGACCGTGCCTGTTCAGTGCGACCTCGACGAAGCCAACACGTTCATCAACAGAAACATCGACTGGGTGCTCGAGCGTCTTGGCAAGTTGCCCTTGCGTGAGCCCATTTGCGATGGCGGATCGGTGCCCTTGCGCGGCGTCTTGCATCGCATTGTGTTTCTCGGACACGACGAGTGCCGTAATTACGCGGCCTCGCGCACGGTGGAGTTGATTGACGCCGATAGTCAGGCGCCCACGCTTCACGTCGCCGGCCGCGTCGAGCACGCGGAGCGCCGCTTGAAAGATTGGATGTTCGAGGAAGCACGTCGTGATCTCGATGTCGCCGTGCGGTTCCATGCTGCCGCACTCGGATTGAAGCCCCGCCGAATTGCCGTCCGCGATCAAACCAGCCGTTGGGGTTCCTGCTCGACAACGGGCGTGCTGTCGTTCTCCTGGCGCCTCGTCATGGCGCCGCCGCGCATTCTCGACTACGTCGCGGCTCACGAGGTCGCCCATCTCGCCGAGATGAACCATGGACCTCGTTTCTGGGCGCTCGTCAAAAAGACGATGCCGGGCATGGAAGAGGCAAAGCGCTGGCTCGTGACGAACGGGATGGAATTGCATCGCTACGGCCCGGCGCGGACGTAAAAAGGTTATTTCGACACTCGACCGATTTTATTTATTGCTGTTTTTCGTCCCTGCCCACGAGCGCGATTGAATTGCCAATCGCAGTGAATTTCAAAGAGCTGTTCGACACCACGAAATGACGGCCCGGCCCGCGCAGCCGTTTTCGCCGTTGCCGCCCATCCCAATTCTCATCTGCTGTCGCGCTGCGAGCCGAGCGTCATCATCCCGGGCGGCGGCGGTTTCACCACGATGACACCACCACGCAATCGCGCCTGCACGTCGTCGATATCGAACCCCGTCGGATGCTGCTGCGCGAGCGCAGGGGACGCCGGCGTCGTACCCGGCACCTCAAGTGCACGAGCAATGAAGTCTTCGTTGATCCGCTCTTGCGGATGCGCCGGAGCGGGCGCCTTCGCCGGGGCCAGTGCTTTCGGCGAGGTTTGCGGTCGCGGATCAGGCGCTCGCGCTTCCGCAGGCGCCACGACCACAGGGTCCGGCTGGCCCGGTTTCGCCTTCGGCAACGAAGGCTGCGCGATCGGTGACTCGGGCGCATGCGGCTTCTGCCACGGTAGAAGCTCGCGCTGCACCGGTGGCGGAGGCGCAGCCTCATGGGTTTGCGGCGCGGTCACAGGCTGAGGCCGCGGGCTCTCGCGTGCGATGTCCCGCGGCGCAGCGCGGGCTGTTTCCCTGTTGGCCTCGGTCGTTCCGGGAAGCGAGAGCGGCGCCTTGCCCTTGTGCGCGGCAAGCATAACGTCGCGCCAGATCATCGCCGGCAGGCTGCCGCCCATCACCTTGTTCATCGTTTTCGCGCTGTCGTTGCCGACCCACACACCGCCGGTGAGGTGGGCGGTGTAGCCGATGAACCAGGCGTCGCGGAAATCGGACGTCGTTCCAGTCTTGCCGGCGGCGGGATGGTCGGCCAGCGCCGCGCGCTTGCCTGTGCCCGACACGAGGGTCGCATTCAGCATGTCGTTCATCGCGCCGACGTTGGCCGGCGTGATCGCCTGCTGCGGCGGGGTCGTGTCACGCGCGTAGAGCACGCGGCCGGACGACAGACGGACGCGGCGGATCGCGTGTGGTTCGATCCGTAGCCCGCCGTTGCCGAACGCCCCGTAGGCTCCCGTCAACTCAAGCAGCGACAGCTCCGACGAACCGAGCGCCATCGCCGGCCCTTCGCGCAGATCCGACGTGATGCCGAGACGGCGGGCGACAGCCGCCACTTTCCGCGCGCCCACATCCAGCAGCAGGCGCACCGCCACCGTGTTGATCGATTGCGACAGCGCTTGCCGCAACGACACCGCCCCGACATAGCGGCCATTGTCGTTACGCGGCGACCAGCCGCCGACGCTGAGCGGCAGATCGTAGGCGATCGTATCCGGCGTGAAACCGGCCTCCAGCGCGGCGAGATAAACCAGCGGCTTGAATGCTGATCCCGGCTGCCGCCGCGCCTTCACCGCGCGATTGAACTGGCTCTCCGCATAGGATCGCCCGCCGATGAGCGCGCGTATGCCACCGTCGGTATCGAGTACGGCAACGGCAGCCTGCCCGGCGCCCAGCGCCTCGCCCTGCGCTTTCAGACGAGCCTCGACGATTTCCTGCGCGCGCCTTTGCAGTGCCCCGTCGATGGTCGTCTCGACGACGATCTCGGAATGCCCCGAGGCGACCAGCGGCGGCATCCGCTCAAGCACGAACTCGACGGCGTATTCGGCGCCGGTCGGTTCCTTGGAGCCCCTCGAGTTGGCGAATTGGATACGCTGGCGCAACGCGCGCCGCTCGTCCTCCTCGCCGATCAGCCCGGCTTCCAGCATCTTCTTCAAAACGGTGCGTCCGCGAGCCCGCGCGGCTCCGGGGCTGGACGCGGGAGAATATTTCGACGGCGCTTTCAAAAGGCCCGCGATCAGCGCGGCTTCTGCCACCGTCAGCTCGCTCGCCGACTTGTCGAAGTAGCGATGAGCGGCTGCCTCGATACCGTAAGCGCCGCCGCCGAAATAGACCTGGTTGAGATAGAGTTCGAGGATGTCGCGCTTCGATAGCCGAACCTCCAGCCACAGCGCCAGCACCAGCTCTTCCACCTTGCGGCCGAGAGTGCGTTCCGGCGACAAGAACAGGTTCTTGGCGAGCTGTTGCGTCAGCGTCGAGCCGCCCTGCGCAAACCGCCCGGCACGAAGATTGGCGAAAACGGCCCGGATGAGACCCCAGGGATCGAGGCCGCAATGGTCCCAGAAGCGGCGGTCCTCTGTTGCCACGACGGCATCCGTGACGTGCTTCGGCAGCAGATCGACCGGCATATATTCATGCGCCGTCCCGCGCTCCGCCAGCACCGCGCCATCGCGGGCAAGGATGCGAATGACCGGCGCGCGCTCCTTGTGTCTGAGCGACAGCGGGTCCGGAAACACCATCGTGTAATGTACCAGCATGCCGCCGACGATGAGCGCGAGCCCCGTGCCGGCCACGGCCGGGATCATCAGCGCGATGCGGTATCTCCAGGGGATCCGACGCAGCCACGGCTTCGGCGGTTCCGGCTCCTTCGCTGGCTCGGCGGGCGGCGGAGATGTGGCCTGCTGCGGCGGCGG
Organism: uncultured Alphaproteobacteria bacterium; assembly: GCA_963847435.1. Lineage (GTDB taxonomy): Bacteria > Pseudomonadota > Alphaproteobacteria > Rhizobiales > Hyphomicrobiaceae > CAWJZR01. The sequence goes on from CAWJZR010000024.1 coordinate 182,284, forward strand.
GGCAAAGAAATAGGCGAATGGCGCGAAGGCAGGAGGGGGCTGGGGACGCGGAGGCAGCGCGATCTCCGGCATCGGCAGCGTCGGCTCGACGGCACGCGGATCATCCTCCTTGTCGCGGAAGAACCCCATCGCTCGCGCAAATGCCCCCGGCCACGTCCTGGAACGAGATCAAGTGAGGCCGCGATTGACCATCATGGCCGCGCCTTCGTGCCCCACGCACCCAGAGACCCCCGCCTCTGTCACGACCGAGATGTTGCCACCCACGTGCCGAAACTGGACATTACGGCCGCGCCGCCTAATGCCGGGTTAACCAACGCCGCTAACGGACAGAGTGAATTGTGTTCAGGATAACGACGTCAGCCAGCTGTTGAAACCGGTTCGACCACCCGGTCGCCCCGGCGGGTCGGGAGCCAAGCCGCGATGCTCGGTTTTTTCCCAATGGTAGGGAGCCGCCACGAGTTGAAAAATTGCGCGATAGGCAGCGATCGAGATGGCGAGCCAATAGACCGGCAACCACCAGATCCAGGCGCCGATCGAGTGACGGCGATGACGTAACGCCGCCCGCCCGAGAGCTACAGCCGAGAGGTACCCGGCGATCAGATTGAATAGCGCGATTCCCCACATGACGCCGCTCGCGCCAGCGCTGAATAGAGGCGCGCCGCCGGCCAGATCGAAGATAGCGAATACGTAGAACCACGGATGCAGCAGCACCGAGAACAAAAGGGCGGCCATCAGCGCCTGGAAGCCGATGAAGCGTCTGGGCCCAAGCTGCTGCCACAGCCGCCGCGGCTCGCGCATGTGGACGAAGTAGGTTTGTAGCCACCCTTTCAGCCAACGCGTGCGTTGCGCCAGCCAGCCCTTCCAGAGCGGCGGCGCCTCCTCCCACGTCGTCGAGGCCAGCACACCGACATGCCAGCCTCCACGCGCCAGCCGAATGCCGAGATCGGCGTCCTCGGTGACGTTGAATGCATCCCAGCCGCCGGCCTCCTCCAGGATAGCGCGGGGAAAATGGTTCGAGGTGCCTCCCAGCGGCACCGGCAGATGCCAACGCTCCAGCAGCGGCAGGATCGCATCGAACAGCGCCGTGTATTCCATCGTGAACTGACGCGTCAGCCAGCTCTCGCCCGGATTGTAGATGTTGAGACGAGCCTGCAGGCAGCCGAGATTGGCCGGGCCGCGACGAAACTCCGCAACCGCGCGCAGTAATTGGTCGGGCTCGGGGCAATCCTCGGCGTCGTAGACGACGACGAAGTCGCCTTGCGCTTCCTGCAAAGCGTAGTTCAGCGCCCGTGGCTTCGTTCGCGGCTCACCGTCCGGCACGACGACGACCCGGAAGTGAGCCGGTAGCCGCACCGCATCGATTGCCGCGCGCGTATCGCAGTCGAAGGCCTCGGTAATCAGCAGAATTTCGTGCCGATCTGCCGGGTAATCGAGCCGCCGTAATGCGTTGACGAGCTGTGCAACGACGGCCGCTTCCCGCACGAGCGGCACCAGCACCGTATAGCGCGGCAGCGTTGTATCTGTTCTATCTGTAGGCAGGGCCGCAGGCCGCGCCTCCCCTTTGAACGAGCCGAGCGCTGCAACCCGTATCACCACCACGAAAGCGAACGGAATTGCCAGCAGCAACGGCATCGTAGACCGCAATGCATCCGAGCCGCCGATGAGCGCAACCACGGCCAGCATCAGGACCGCTCCGATGGCAGTGCGCTGCCACCACCAAACCGGCATTGCCGCCGATAGCTCCGGACGCGCCGCCGCCAGGCCGTGAACGGCGCGCGCCAGCCGCACTTCCGGCTCAGGAGGCAGCACCTGCACGGTGTCTTTGGTGATAGGGGCGAGGTCGGCGGGAGGACGTGACAAGCTCGGCGGCACGAACGACTTTTCAAGGATCTGAACGATCGGCCGGACAACGACTGTCAGCCACCTGCTCAGATTGCCACGAAAGGCAGTGTTTTCGCCATAGAGTTCGGTATATCGATAGACCAAAGTGGCTGTCGCCGGTCAGGCGATTCGGGACCATGGCTGACTGAGCGGGAGCGGCTACGCGATCGGGAGCATATGAGAAAAACGGCCATCCTCCCCCGCCCACGCCTCAGCACGGTCCGCGCTGTTACCGCGACTGTGGGTCTGCTGCTGGCTGTTATAGCGGCGCCCGTCTTCGCCCAGCAGCCGGCGCCCGCGCCATCGGAGCCGGCGGGCCAAGACCTGCGTCGCGTCGTCCTCCGCTTCGTCACCGAGAGCGATTTTCCGCCCTTTAATTTCTACGACGACGAAGGCGTGCTGACCGGCTTCAACATCGATCTGGCGCGCGCGATCTGCCTGGAACTAGCCGCCACCTGCGACATCAAGGTCGCCCCATGGGAAGAGCTGATCAGCACCTTGAAGCGGGGCGATGCCGACGCAGTCGTTGCCGGCCACACGATCACCCCCCAACTCGTCGGTGAGGTGGACTTCTCCGATCGCTACTTCTTCATGCCCGGCCGTTTTGCCGGCCGGAAAGATCTGAAGATCGCCAATGCCACGCCCGAGGGGCTCGACGGCAAGAAGATTGCCGTCACGCGCGGCTCACCGCACGAGGCTTACCTCAAGACTTATTTCTCGTCCTACAGCGGCGTGCAGACGTTCGAGAACCCAGACCGGGCCCGCGACGCGCTGCTCGAGGGCAAGGTTGACCTCCTATTCGACGATGGCGTCAGCCTCGCGTTCTGGCTGAACGGCACCAATTCCAAGGCCTGCTGCGAGTTCAAGGGCGGGCCGTTCCTGGAGCCGAAATACTTCGGCGACGGCATGGCGATGGCGGTCTCCAAAAAAGACCCGCAGGTGAGGAAGCTCATCAACACCGCTCTAAAACGCGTTCGCGAGAGCGGCCGCATGGAGGAGCTGGTGCAGCGCTACTTCCCCTTCCGTATCTATTGAGACGCGCTTTCTCCGCCGGCGAAAGCATGCTTCGCCGCGTCACGGGGTTCCATCGCAGTCCTGATCGCGCCGCGCCCCAATAACACCTCTCCCGAGCCCCTTCGCCGTCATACTCCCGCCCGCCGCGGCTCTTTAGGTCCAGCGATCCGGCACTCAGCCCGGACGCAGCTGATCAAGGAGCACGAATTATGGCCCAACGGGTTCATGTTGCTATTGTTCTCGACCGCTCTGGCTCGATGGAGGATTGCCGCGCCGACGCTATCGGCGCCGTCAATAGCTATTTGCGTCAGGTGCGCGACGACCGTGAATTAGACGCCCGCATCAGTCTCATCACCTTCGATTCGGATTCGATCGACACCATCCGCGACCGCGTACCGGGCGCCACCTGCCCCGAGCTCAAGGCCCAGGAATATCAGCCGCGGTCGTCGACGCCCCTGCTCGACGCGGTCGGCCACGCAGCTGGCTTGCTCGACCGGCTGTCTGACGCAGGCGAGCGCCGCATTCTTGCAGTCATGACCGATGGCCTCGAGAACGCGTCTAAGGAATACTCGCGTGAGCGCTTGAAGTCCCTGCTTGACCGCAAGCAGAAGGAGGAAAACTGGCTGGTGCTCTATCTCGGCGCCGGTCACGACAGCTGGGCGCAGGCGCGCGAGATCGGTGTCAACGCCGGTAATGTCGCCCAATTCGCAAAGGCCAGTATCGCGGCCACCGCCGGCGTGATGCACGCTCGTGCCAAGCGCTTCGCGTCCGCGCCCGACGCTGCCCTCGACGCCGCAAGCGGCGGCTTTACGGAAGCGGAGCGGGATAAGCTGGTTGGCGACAGCAAACCGGCAGCATGAGCAGGCCGGAGACCGCAGAGCCAGACAGTGACGGCAGAGAGTGGGTGCGGGCGGCTAGCGGTGCCGCCCGCCTTGTTTCGGCAGACATCTGATTCACCGATGACACGATTTCGTGGCTGATGGGGCACACCGCGCGTGCGTAACCTCAATACACCCTGTAAACTCGGAGATGATGTATTAAGCAGTTCGTATTCACGACTTCCCTGCCCCGATGCTGCGCTTTTTTGATCGGCTCAGGGAATGAATACGCTCTAGACAAGGCGTTTTTGAGCACTGTGCAGAACGCAACCGCACCCGACAAGCCAACCGGTGATCGATCTTCAACTGCACCGCCGGGCGCAGGCTTGGCCGCTTTGCGATTTCGCGCTCGGCTTATTCTCATCTTACTCGCCTTCGGGGCTGGAACGACGCTGGTCACCTCGCTCTTTGTGACCCGCAAGGCTGAGCAGCGGCTGACGCAGGAAATCGGACTGCATTTGCATGAGTACGCAGCGCTGCTGGCTTCGACACTTGATCGGATGATCTACGGGCGGTGGCGGGACATCGTCAGCACGGCCGAGTTTGACGCAGAACGCCTGTTGAGCGGCAATGCCGGTGAGCGGCGCGAGGTGCTCAACCGCCTTTCGGCAGGACACTCCGAGTATGCCTGGGTCGGTTTTGCGGACAAGGCGGGGATCGTACAAGCCGCCAGCGGCGACCTTCTGGTCGGCACGAGCGTGAACAGCCGACCTTGGTTTTCGGCAGGGCTTAGAGGAGTTCATGCGGGTGATGTGCACACCGCAACGCTGCTGTCGCAACACTTGGCCAGCGAGAGGTCCGAGCCTTTGCGCTTTATCGACATCTCCGCGCCGGTCCGAGACGCGGGCGGACAGGTGGCCGGAGTCCTTGCGGTTCACCTTTACTGGGATTGGGCGACCGAAACGGAACGCTTGCTCAACCGCGCGCTGAGAGCCGTCTCGCCGAATGCCGAGGTGTTGATCGCCGCCAAGGACGGCACGGTCCTGCTTGGCCCGGCGGCTTTGCAGGGTCAAAAGCTGGACAATTGGGCCTCTGTCATCCCCAGAGTCGTGGCAGATAGAACCGTCCAAGCACGGAAAGATCTTGGTTGGGACTGCAGGCGCCAAAGGCTATCGCGAATATCCCGGTCTGGGCTGGACTGTGTTGGTGCGCCACAACGCCGAGGACGCGCTGGCCCCGGTAGCCGCCTTGCGGCAAAGCATGTTGTGGTGGGGGCTCACCGCTTCCTTCGGTCTCGGAATCCTCGCTTTCCTCGCCAGCATGATCGTCACGCGGCCGGTGCGGGCGCTCGAACGAACCGCGACCGATTTGAATTCCGAAAATACGGCCCTGGCGACGCAGTTGCTGAAGATCGCCGAGGTGGCGCCAGGTGTGATCTGTTCTTTCAAGCTGAGTCCGAACGGCAAGACATCCTTCAGCTATGCGGCCGCGAACATGAAGGAGATCTATGGGATCGACCCGGCGGCTGTACGGGAGGATGCAGCACCCATCCTGAAGCTGGTCCATCCCGGCGATTCAGATCGCATCAACGACCTGATCGCCGCCTCTGCGCAAACCATGTCCCCCTGGCACGCCGAATTCCGTTATCGGCATCCCAACAAGGGCGAGATTTGGATCGAAGGACATTCGAGCCCATCGCGTGAGGCCGATGGCAGCATAGTCTGGCACGGCTTTATACATGACGTGACGCAGCGCAAGCAGTCCGAGGAGGCCCTGGCCAACGTCCGCCGTCTCGATACGGCGAGCCAATTGGCGGCCGGCGTCGCGCATGATTTCAATAACCTGCTGACCGTCATTTCCGGGAATCTGCAATTGGCGGAGGACGGGATCGAGGACGCCAGCGCGCGGATATGGGTGCGCCGGGCCATCGACGCAGCCGAAGCCGGCGTCAGCCACAACCGGCGGCTGCTGGCACTGGCCGGCGGCCGTGAACTGGAACCCGCGGATATCGATGTCAATTCGCGCGTGGTAGAGACGGTGCGTCTGCTGGAGCGCACGCTCGGCCAGCACATCCGGCTGGAAGCCGAGCCTGGCTCCGACATATGGCCGACCCACGTCGATCCGGGAGAATTCGATAGCGCACTACTCAACCTCGCCCTCAATGCCCGCGATGCCATGGCAAGCGGCGGCCGCATCACAATCGACACGGCAAATGTTTCGCTCGACGAGGACGCGGCCGCGAGCCTGAGTTCGGATGCCCGCGCAGGCGATTACGTGCGGCTGCGCATTCGCGACACTGGAACGGGAATGTCGCCGGAGGTTCTTCAGCGGGCGGGCGAGCCGCTCTTCACCACCAAAGAACAGGGCAAGGGAACCGGCCTCGGCCTTAGCAGCGTCATCGCATTTGCGCGCCAGTCGGACGGTTTCGTGACCATTGCCAGCAAACAGCGCTTGGGCACCACTGTGATCGTATATCTCCCCAGGGCCGTGCCAGCGCCTGCGTCAGTTTATCATGCACGTTTTGGCTAGACCGCACGTCGCATTGCACAAAGCCGTATCCCGACCACTAGTGGCAGCGTGATTGCCGGCATTCGCAATTATCCGATCGCAAAGATCTTCTTTTCGCCTTGCAATGCGTCCATTGCGAAAGCCGGGCAGCCGCAACATGGGTACCGGTAAAATTCTTCCACACCAGGACGGAGAAAGACTATGTCGCTCGGGTTCCTGATCGTCGAAGATCACCCGCTTTACGGCGAAGCGCTCCAAAGCGTGCTCGCCAGCGCCATGGCTGATGCCCGCATCGAGTTTGCCGAGAATTTCAAGCAGGCCAAGCTCTCGTTGCAGAGAAGGGACCGCTTCGATCTCGTTTTCCTCGACCTGGCGCTGCCGGACACGTGCGGGATGGATGGCCTGATCGAATTGCGCAGCCGTTTCCCGAAACAGCCGATCGCGATTGTTTCGGCTTTCGACGACGACGATGCCATGCAGAAGGCAGCGGTTTTCGGCGCCGCAGGCTTCATTCCGAAAACCAGCACGAAGACATCGATCATGCTTGCCGTCGCCGCCATTCTACGCGGCGACACATCTTTTCCGAATAGGGGGCAAGGTCAGGGTGAACGCCCCGACGCCGCTGTCGATGAACTGACCTCGAAACTCGAAACACTTACGCGCCAGCAATTGCGCGTGCTTCATTTTTTATGCGCCGGTATGCTCAATAAGCAGATCGCGCACGAGCTGAGCGTTGGCGAAACCACCGTAAAGGCGCACGTCAGCGAAATCCTACGCAAAATGAACGTGACCTCGCGGACGCGCGCCGTGCTCGAAATCGCCAAGCTCGAATTCGAGGGCTTTGTACGCACTGCTTGCCAGCGGCTGCGATACGGACGCAGTCAACTGAGGCGGTTCGCTCGGCCTTCCATCGGCCCGTTTGGCGACCGTTTCAACCTGCACGCCTGACGCCGAGCATCAATTTAGGTGGTGGCGCAGATGGGCGATGATGCTAATGCAGGACTTGTCACCACGGCGGGCTTGCTCACACAATTACCCCCGACTCGGAACTTTTACCGTCGATGAGGAACAAATGGCCGACAATCCCTTCGAAATTCCCCAGCAGATTCGCGACGTTACCGAACAGAATGTCCGGCAGGCGCGCATGGCCTACGGACAGTTCATGGATGCCATGACCCAGGCGATGGGGATGTGGTTCGGAGCCATGCCGGCTAATGCGATGACTTCCGGGTTCAAGGCCGTGCAGGATCTTGCCACTCAGTATGCCAAGGCCAACGCCGAGGCCGCCTTCACCTTGGCAAACAACATCGCCAAGGCCCGCGACATGCAGGAGATCATCAGTCTCCAAAGCAGCTTTGGCCAGAGCCAGATGCAGGCCTACGCCACGCAGGCGCAGGAGATCGGCAAGATGATGGCTGCAGCGGCGCAGAACGCCGGCCGCGGCTGAGACGATCCAGCCGGAAGCTGATGGAGCGATCCGCGGGTGCAGTTGCCCGCGGGCCGAACCGTCGCTGTCGGCGCCACACGAGCCGTCGCTGTCAGCACCGTAATTGTGTTTGGTGGTTCTTCTATTACGGGTGCGGCACGCCTTCCTTGCACCGCCATACCCGCTCAGGGCACTAAAACCGCCGCCCCGGTCAGCTTGCCGTCGCGCAACCGGCTGAGCGCTTCGTTGGCTTCCGCCATCGGGAAAACCTCCACCTCCGTGCGGACCGGCACCTGCGGCGCGAGCGCCAGAAATTCCCGCGCATCCCTCCGAGTGAGATTAGCGACAGACACGACCGAGCGCTCGCCCCATAGCGTGGCGTACGGAAAAGCGGGGATGTCGCTCATGTGGATGCCGCCGCAGACAACTATGCCGCCTTTGCGGACTGCCCGTAACGCCTTCGGCACCAGTGCCCCGACCGAAGCAAAGATGATCGCGGCGTCGAGTTCTGCAGGCGACCGTTCGTCCGAGCCTCCGGCCCAAACGGCACCAAGCCTGCGCGCGAAGTTTTGCGCAGCCGCATCGCCGGGGCGAGTGAAAGCGTAGACCTCGCGGCCCTGAGATCTGGCGACCTGTGCCACGATGTGGGCTGCGGCGCCGAATCCATAGATCCCGAGCCGGCGAGCGTCACCGGCCTTGACCAGCGAGCGATATCCGATGAGACCGGCGCACAATAACGGTGCGGCTTCAGGATCAGGCAGGTCGCCGGGCAGTGGGAAGCAATAGCCGGCGTCGGCAACCGCGAATTGGGCATGGCCGCCGTCCCGCGTGTATCCCGTGAATCCCGGCGCATCGCAGAGGTTTTCAACTCCGGCCAGGCAATAGGTGCAGACGCCGCAGGTATGGCCGAGCCAGGGAATGCCGACGCGTTCTCCCTGGGTAAAACCGGTTACCCCTGCGCCGAGCCCGGCGACTCGACCGACGATCTCGTGCCCTAGGATGAGCGGCAGCTTGGGATTTGCAAGGTCTCCGTCGGCTACGTGGAGGTCAGTGCGGCAGACGCCGCACGCCGCGACCTCGACCAGCACTTCGCCAGCCGCAGGATTGGGCCGTCGCACCTCTGCCAGCCGCAGTGGCGAGCCCGGCCGCTCGAGCAGCATGGCCAGCATCGTGCTCATAGCGTCAGCTCAGCCTTTTGGCGTTCGCCCCGCAGGCTCAGACCGCAGGGCCGCCGTTTTCGCTTTCGCGCTTGTCGGCCGCGAACTCGGCTTCGAGCGCGGCCTCCATTTTTACGAGATCCGCCGGGAGAGGCATGCCGTAGGCGCGCATCGCGTTCAGCTTCTCCATGACCACGAGATAAAGCTCGTGCCGGTCGGCGGGCTCGTTCTGCATCTGCGTCAGCAGCAAACCGATCTCGGCTTTGAGGGCATCGAAGGCCATTGACGTCTCCGTGGAAGCGAACCCGGCGGCAAACTCCCTGCCGGCGTCCGAGAAGTCTATACGAAGCCACGCCAATCTCGCAGCGCAAAGCAATTGCGTCCGTGACCTTCGTCAACGTGGGATACCAGTACCACCGCGATATCTCCCTTGGGGACGCGGTACCGATGCAGGTTGCCGCTGCCGCATGAGGGTTGTAGAGGTGAGGCCGCGCGGCAGCCGAGGGATTTGAACGGCGCCAGCTCCAAAAGCGAACGATTTGAAACCAGCACTTTGGCGATAGCGTCTGGAGCCGAGGACGAATGATAGCTGACCGCAAGAACTGGGACTTGCGCGGCACACTCGCGGCAACTTTGATCATGCTGCTGATGGCCGCCGCTCCGCGCAGCGCGGCAGCACTGCTCTTGGTCGGTGTGGCGGGCACTATCGTGTGGCTCACCGGCAAAGCTCCGGAGGATCTGAGCCGCTGGCGGCCCTCTACGCCGGTGTTGGCCGTGCTGGCCTTTGCGGCGTTCGCGTTCATCAGCGTCATCTGGTCGGCCGACCGCGCCTCGACACTCACGAAGGTCGGCTATCTCGCGGCCATCACTGTGGGGTGCGAGTTCCTTCTCACGGCACTCGATCGCCTCAAACCAGCCGTTCGCGCAAGAATATTCTTCGCCAACCTCGCCGCCCTGTTGATTGCCTTCGCCTACGCCGCCTTCGAGTCCGGATCGATGCAGTTCGTCGCGCGCGAGGTCTATTCGGCATTCCCGCGCCTCTATCGCAACATTGAAGGCCACGTCACGGTGGTGGACGGCATCGTCACCTTGATCAGCGAAACCAATATCAATCGCCGCGTCGGGCTGATGACGCTGCTGATTTGGCCGACCGCATTGATGCTCGCGGGGTTGGCGGCGGCACGCTGGCGCCGCGCCGGCTGGGTCGTGCTCGCCCTGCTGTCCAGCATCATGATTTGGGCCAGCGGTCATCAGTCTTCCCAACTGGCGATCATTGCCGGTGTAGGTGCCTTTGGTCTGGCGTTGCGATGGCCGGTTGCTGCCCGCCGAGTGGTCGCGATTGCATGGGTTGCGGTGGTGCTGTTGATCGTCCCCATTTGCACACTGGCCTTCAAGGCCAGTCTGCAGGAGGCATCATGGCTGCCGCTTTCCGCGCGCCATCGCGTCGTCATCTGGGCGTACACCGCCAACGAGGTCGCCAAGGCGCCAGTCCTAGGCATCGGCGCCGATGCCACTCAAAGCCTTTTCAAAGAGCAGATGATGCGCCAAGGCGAGCGCAAGCAGGTCGATGGTTTCGATTTGGTGACTAACCGCCACGCCCACAACGGCTATCTGCAGATCTGGTACGAGCTCGGCTTCGCGGGCGCCGCACTGTTTATGATCGCGGGTCTCGTGAGCTTATTCGCGATCGGCGCCCTTCCGGCGGCCGTCCAGCCATTCGCTGTGGCCCAATTCGCCACCTTCGCCGGCATCATCGCGACGAGTTACGGTATTTGGCAGATGTGGTTCCAGGCCTCGATCGCTCTGGGCGCCGTCGCGCTGCTGGCTACCTCTCGGCTATTGTACGCACGGGACGTTTCGGACCAGCAACCTGTCGAGCATGATCGCAGCCGCCCGGCGCCGCCGCTCGCCTCGGGAGACCTCGTGACATGAGCGACATCGTATCGAACGGCCCCGCCGCGAGCTGGCTGGTCGTGGGCTGGTTCACGCCCGATTACCGGCATTGGGCGGAACGCTTGGCCAACAGCCTCGATCGTGTCGGCGCGCCCTATCACCTCTTCGCCAAGGACGGTTCCTCCGACGGCTGGCTCGCCAACACGCGCCGCAAGCCCCTGATCGCCGAGGAGGCTATGGCGCGATTTCCGGACAAAACCATCGTGCTGACCGATGTCGACGCCGAAGCGTTGCGGGACATCTCGCCGATGGTCGAAACGGGCGCCGACGCCTCCGCATTCATGAAGGCGAAGCTCACGTTCAAGGGCCGCGCCGAGTTGCAGCTTTCTTCCCGCGTCATCGTGTTGAAGCCCACCGCCGCCGCGCGCAAGTTCATGGCGGATTGGCAGACCGAATGCGCCCGCGTCGAAAAGAATATTGCCGACGAAGCCGCACTCGGCATCGTGCTGGCCAACTCGCCAGGACTCACGTTCGCACCGCTCGACGTCCGCTTTGCCGCCCGCGAGCGCGACGTCGCCCCGCCGGACGCCGCCCTGGTCCACGACAGCGCCCGCGACTTGACGCTCGAAGCCTTCAACTTGCGCAAGCTGATCAAGCGCAAGCTGCGCGGAACGGGTTGATCCGAGGCGTCAGGCCGGAGCTAGGCGGCGGGGTCGCAGCCAGATCAGCAGCAGCTTCTGCATCGGCAATTCGAACAGCCGGAAACACACGGCAGACGCCGCAAGCACCGCCAGCAGCAGCGGAATCTTGGCTAAACCGAGCAGGCGCTCTTCCCCGAACAAGGCCCCCGCAGTCCAGTAGATCGGAATGTGCAGCAGGTAGACAGAATAGGACACCGCTCCGAGCCAAACGAACGGCCGCGACGACAGAACCGGCATCTCCCCGTCGCCGGCCGCGGCGAGGACGGAAAGAAAGATCAGCGCGGCAAACACGCCGGAGCTCAGCCACCACCAAGCTTCCATCAGGAAGCACGGAATGAGGGCGAGAATGGCAAGTGAGCCAACGCGGCTGAATCGGCGGCACGCCTCCGGCGCATGGACCGTCAACAAGTAGGCGGCTGCCCCGAGGCAAAAGCCGGAAAAGCCGCGCAATAGGCCGGAATTGAAAACGCCGCCGTGATTGAGCGCGGGCGTCAGGCCGCTAGACGTGGCGAATGCGGACATCGAGATCCCAGTCGCGAGCAGCAATGGCGGCAACCATGCCCGATCCCGGCGCATCACGAAATAGAACGCCAGCGAGATCGCCATCTCGACCGAGATCGACCAGCTCGGAAAGTTGTAGGCCCATCGGTTCGGCGGCAAGCCGACGTTCTGGATCAGAAAAATGTTTTGCCAGAATTGCGTCCACTCGATCCTGCCGTTGTAGCTCAAGAGCAGGCACCACAGCATGGTCAGTAGGTGCAAGGGATAGAGCCGGGCGAAACGGCTGACGGCAAGGTCGCGAAACGACCGGCGCTCGAGATAATAGGCGCGTGATAACACGAAGCCGGAGATCGCAAAGAACACATCGACGGCGGCGTCGAAACGAACCTGAAAGCCGAACTGCGCGCCTAGATTATTGAGCCCGAGATGCCCAGCGCAAACGGTGAGCGCAAGGATGCCACGCAACCCTTCGAGCGATGCCAGCTTCGCCCCGGAGCCGGAAGTCAACGTAGCAGGGGAAACGGAAGCCGAAGTCTGCACGACGCCAATGAACTCCAGCTCAATTCGCAGTCACATCCTACGCCACCGGCTTATGGGGTTTGCACCCGCGATGACCGCCGATCAGTCCTTCGCCACCGCCTTGCCCATCTTCCAGATCTCCTCCTGCACGCGGATGTCGGCGAGCATTCGGTCGAGCAGCAGGCAGGTGCGCTTGAACAGGTCCGAGCCGTGGCGGTAGTCGGCAGGCGCGAAGAAATCGCAGCGCCCGGCCTTGAAGAGGTCCACGCATTTGGTGCGCGACTTGCCCGGCGGATAGCACCGCGATGGCATGGCCGCCGTTCTTGCGCATCACCGCCATGGACGGCACGTCGGTGTCGCCGTCGCCGAAATAGATCATGTTGGAGAACGGGATCGGCCGCACGCCCTCGGGCATGTGCGTGATTGATGCTCTCGCCCAGGTCCTCGACGCCCTTGTTGATGCGGAACAGGTACTGCGTCTTGCCGGTGTCGGTGATGACGCGCTTCGGATACGGCAGGTCGTAGGCGTCGAACCAGTATTCCGACGCGAACACGTTGTGGAAGCGCTTGTAGATCGAGGTGCCCTCGATGATCTCGGTCAGGCCCGACGAGATGAGGTAGTGCCGCAGCGTGACGCCCTGGCTCTCGGCGCGGCTGCTTCACGTAGTCGCCGATGGCGTCGAACCAGCTCCTCGACGCCGGGATAAAGCTCGACCTGCCGCGCCCTGCGCGACGAGATCGTCGCGGTCGATGCGCACGCCCTTCTCCTTCGCCTTCTTGTACATGCAGGTGCATGTAGGTGATCAGCGCGTCGGCCCCGTGCTGCTTGGCGAGCCGGTTGCACTCGGCCCAGAACGCTTCCGGATCGACGCCGATCTTAGGCAGGAAGCGCGTATTCCTGCATCGGCTTCGGGCGAGAGCGTGCCGTCGAAATCGTAGACCAGCGCGATGGTCTGCTTGTCGAAGCCGGGCTTCGGCTTGGCCTCCGGCTTGTCCTTGGCCGGCGCTCTCCGGCGCGGCTGCGAAACCGCCTCGCCTGCACGCGGCCCCTCGGCCGAATCCTTGTCCGTCGATCGATTGGGAATGCGCTTGTCCATGGCCCGTCCATCCTGCCGTTGCGAGACCATCCAGCGATTCGGGTGGCAGAACCAAGGCGTGCGGACGAAGCCTGTGGAGAGCGTCGGCGCTAGTGACGGCGCTTTCGTTTGAAACGATGGCAGCCGCACCCTAAAGTCCGGCCCGCTGCGGGGACCCGGGGAAACGATGGCGGAAAGACTCGCGAAATGGGATGGCGCGTGTGAGCGCGCGCTCGACTGGCTGGGCGCGCACCGGATCGCGGGCGCCCTGGTGCTACTTTTCCTCGCGCTCGCCTGCTACCTCCCTGGCGTCATCAATCTGCCGCCCGTCGACCGGACCGAGGTCATCTACGCCGAGAGCTCTCGTCAGATGCTCAGCGAAGGTCGCTGGATCGATCCCCGCTATGCGGGTGAACGTGAGCGGCACCGCCCCATCGGGACGTTCTGGCTGCAGGCGGCATCCGCGAAGATGCTGGGTCCGGCGGCCGCGCAGCAGATTTCAACCTACCGGCTGCCGTCTCTCGCTGGCGTGCTGCTGGCGGTGCTTGCGACGTACTGGATGCTGGTGCCGGTGATCGGAGGTCGCCAAGCCTTCCTCGCCGGCGGTCTCGTCGCCGTCACGCCCATCGCCGCGCTCCAAGCCAACCTCGCGATCACCGAAGGCATCACGTTCGGCCCAGCCACGGTCGCGCAACTGGCATTGCTGCGGATCTACTTGGCCCGCGAGGGCGAGCGGGCGACAGGGCTGGCGTTATCGTTTTGGCTCGCGCAAGGCGTCGGCATCCTGCTCAACGCGTTCGCGGTCCCGATCCTCAGCCTCGCAACTCTGGTTGCGCTTTGGATCATTGACCGGCGGCTCGCTTGGCTGAGTCGCCTGCATCCGTGGTGGGGCCTGCCGCTGGCGGCCCTTATCGGCAGCCCGTGGCTCGTCGAGTTGTATGCGGTCACGGGCGGCAAAATGTACGCTGGCATGAGCTGGCGCGAGTTCCTCGGCGCCCTGGGCGGCTCGCAGGCGATGAAGTTCCACGCCCCGCCGCTGTCGTTCACGCTCGGCTTTGTTCTCGGGATGCTGCCTGTCACGCTGCTGCTGTGGCCGGCGTTGCGCAACTTGTGGGCGCGGCGGACCGGCGCCGCCGCGATTTCTGTTTGCCTGGATCGCCGGTTACCTCGGCTATCTCGAGCTGATCTCCGCGAAACCCGCGCTCTATACCGTGCAGGCGCTGTTCCCACCCGCCGCGGCGGCGGTCGCGCTGCTGCTGGCCTGCGACGGCGACCGTGCACCCTTGCGCCTGCCCGAGCGGCTGATCGCATGGCCGGGGCTGATCTTCGCTGCCCTGGTGCCGGTGTTGTATGTCGTGATGCATCGGCTGATGCTGGTGCCTCTCGGCGGGCCGAGCATTGCATCCGCCGCGATCGTTGCGGCGCTGCTTGGCCTCGGAACGGCGGCTATGATGGCGCGCCGCGCCGCCCTGTGGCTGACGATGACGCTCGCGGCCTTTGCCGCGTTTCTCGGGCTGACCTTCGGCGGCCTCCTTCCGCGCCTGGAAACGGCGTGGACCAGCGACCTGATCGCCAAGGCCGTGGCGCCGTTGCAATCCTGCCTGCCCGGCCCCGTCGCGATCGTCGGCAGCGCGGAACCCAGCACCGTCTTCACCTTCGGCGCCGGTAACGTACATCTCGATGCGGGCCAACTCCCGGCTAACATGCCGCCCCTCGTCGTCGTGCACGCCAAGCAGGACGCCGCCTTCCGTTCTCGCGCACCGAAATCGACACCGCTTGCCTGCGTCGAGACGGTCAACTTCACCCGCGGCTGCCTCGAGCGCTTCACCGCGTATACGACCAAAGACGCCGCCGCCTGCCGTCCCGAACCGCGCTTTGCCTGCGGGCCGGACCGCAAATCCGCCACGCTTCAAGGCAAGCTCTGCCCTTGAACGCGTGCCAGCGCTTCCTATACCCATTTTGACGCGCCCATAGCCTGCGGCTTGAGCCCCGCGACCCTGCCGGGGTATGCACAAAGCCAACACCGCCACCATTCGCTCAACCAAAGGAGCCCCGATGTTCAATCCCGAGAGCCCGCCCGAGCTTAGCGTATCGCGCTGGTTCAATACCGAGGCCCCGCTGTCGCTCAAGGCGCTCAAGGGTCGCGTCGTGGTCGTCGCGACGTTCCAGATGCTCTGCCCCGGCTCGGTCAACCACGGCCTACCGCAGGCCAAGAAGCTTGCGGAGCGCTTCAACTCGGACGAAGTGGCTGTGATCGGCCTGCACACTGTATTCGAGCATCACAAGGTGATGACGGCAGAGGCGCTGAAGGCGTTCATCGAGGAATTCCGCTGGCCGTTCCCCATCGCCATTGACGAGCCGAACGGCGCTGAAATGCCGAAGACGATGGCGGCCTACGAGATCCAGGGCACCCCATCGCTGCTCCTGTTCGACCGCCAGGGCCGCTTGCGCCGCCACTACCTCGGCCAGGTCGACGACATCCGTCTCGCCGCAGAGATCATGGCGCTGTCGATCGAGGACGCCAAGGCTCCGCGCGAAGCCTCCGTCGCCATCGAACGGGCGTTGCACGCCGCTCTCGTCGATCCAGAGGACCACCATCATCACGATCACGACCACGAAGGCGGATGCTGCGGCGGTCACGGTCATGACCACGGCCACGATCATGATCATGCCCATGGTGGGTGCGGCCACGATCATGATCACGACCACGCCGCCCCCGCTGTTGCCGCCAAGGGCGGCAAGGAGAAAAAGGACGGCTGCGACGGCAAAGGCGGCTGCGGCTGCCATTGAGCCGAGCCAACGAGCACGCTTTTGGGGCGCCGCAGACCATGCGGCGCCCTTTGTTTTTCACTCATCCATCCTTGAATGGACCATCGCCTCTCTACCTTCATCTCGCGCAAGCGCCGAGTGTCGTTCGCGCGAGGATAACGAGTCGTTACGTCACTTCCCGGAACGCCTCGCCCTTGAATACCTTCACTGGTTTGCCGCGTTCGAGTGCGTCGTGCTGCTGCCAGCGCGACTTGTCGGCCGCAGACTTCGCAGCCGCTGCCTCGCCGGCGATGAGGTCCTGAAGCCGAGCCAGAGCCAGCTTCTTGTTCATCGCCTGCGAACGCTCCTCGCGCGCGACCGCCACCAAACCCGTCGGCCGATGCGTTGCCCGCACCGCGCTTTCGGTCTTGTTGACGTGCTGGCCGCCGGCGCCGGACGCGCGCATCGACTCGAAGCTGACGTCGCGCGGATCGATCCGCACCGCGTCCGCTTCTGCCAATCCGCCGACCAGCTCGACGCCGACGAACCAGTTCTTGCGCTTGTGGGTGGGCCGGAAGGGGCTCGGAGCGGTCCACTGAACGCTGCCCTGCCAGCGGCGCGCGAAGTCATTCGCGCCCGGTCCGGACAGCTTGACGAGTGCTGACAATGCCGTGCCACGTTCCTCGCCTGCCACGACCTCGATCACCTCGGCGTTAAGCCTCGCGGCGCGAGCCCTTGCCTCGATCGCGGACGCGAGCTTGACCACCGCGAGCTGGCACTCGGATGGCCCCCGGCCTGAGCTGATCTGCAGCCATAGCGTTTCGGGATCAATCATCGGCCTGCCTCCGCACCTTGTAGGTCAGCACCGGCCGGTAGACCGCGATGACCGAGACGAGGCCTGAGGCAACGAGATCGTCGATCACTTGGCCGATCTCCTTGTAGGCCTGCGGGGCCTCCTCGTAGATCAGCTCGCGATCCTCGCAGATGACGCGACCGCCGAGCTCGGTGCGCTCCAGATCCTCGACGCGGAACTTGTGCGACAAGCGAGGCTTCGCATAGCCGCGCTGCCAGCGCCGCCCCGCCCCGTGCGCGAGCGACCACGCGGCGGCATCGAAGTCGCCGGTGGGTTCGACGAGGTAACTAAGCGAGCCACGCGAGCCCGGGATCATGACGCAACCGGCTTTCGCCGCGGCTCGTGACGAGGCTGCGCCCTTGCGGTGGATGAAGGCCGGCCGGCCCTGCCAGTCCTCGCGCGCGACCTCGTTGTGAACGACATCGCTGACGAGCCGCACGTCCGCTCCGATCTGCTCCGCGAACCTTGACGCAATCAGCGCCCGGTTGGCCTCGGCAAAGCGCAAGGCATGGTCGTGGCGCGCGAGATAGCTGTCTGCCGCCTCGCTGTCGGCTGCGAGCGGGTTGGCGCCGTGCTCAGCGATCAACTCGCGATAAACGGCCTGCCCGAGACCGCGGCTGCCGGAGTGGATCAGCAGCGCTGCCTCGCTCTTGTCCAGCCCGAGCGCGGCAAAAGCGGTCGCATCGCGAACCTCGTCCACCACCTGCAGCTCGGCAAAGTGATTGCCCCCGCCGATAGTGCCAAGGCCATGCCGGAGGCATGCTTCCAGCATGACATCGCTGGCGCTTTCGGCCAAGCCGAACCGCTCGCGCCAGCCGGCAAGGTCGCCCTCCCACGGCCGGTCGAGCCCAACGATCTTCTTCGCCCAGCGGTCGAGCTTGAGCTTGCGGGCGTTGAGGTCGGTCGCCCAGAAGCTCATTGCGCAGCCGATGTCGTTGCCCGCGAGCGCGGGGTAGAACACGCCCTCGCTCACGAACGCGGCGCCGACGGCCACGCCCTTGCCGGGATGCAGGTCCGGAAAGCCGGCGGCGAGCCGGATGCCGGGGAGTGCTGCGGTTGTGTGAAGCTGGGCGAGAGCGGAGCCCTCGATCCAGGATTTGTCCGACGTGAAAAGCCGGACGTTTGCGGTCTCAGTTGCCGAGACCGGGGGCGAATTGCCCCGAGACGGATTGCCCATGTGAGCCTGTCGATAGGAGTGTCGAACGGCCCGCGATGACGCCACCGCGGACGGCGAATGCGCGCGTCAGGGTGTGTGCGGTCATGGGGCGGCCTCCTTCGACGATGATCGTCTCGATGCGCGGGGATTTAGCTCGGGATTGCGGAAGATTCAAGGTAGCGGACGCGAAGAAGCAGCAAGCGTCCGCAATTTGTCATCCCGGCATTCATTGAGCCACCGGGATGACAATCAGTTTCAGAACGCAGCCTCGTCCATCGCCATCAGCGGCTTTGAACCGGCCAGGATGGACGACAACAGCGCTCCGGTCTGCGGCAACAGCTTCTGCATGTAGAAGCGCGCGGTCACAAGCTTGGCCGTGTAGAACGCACCCTCTTCGCAGCTCGTCTTGGCGAGGCTGATCTCCGCCATCCGCGCCCACAGGTACGCCAGTGCCGTCAGCCCGAACAGGCGCAGATACTCGCTCGCCGCGGCGCCGGCCTCGTCGGGGTTGGATAAGCTCTTGGTCGCCACCGCGATGGTCGCCTGCTGCAGCCGCCCGAACGCTTTCGCTAACGGCTCGACGAACTCGGCCATTTCTTTTTGAGATTTTTTCTCCGCGATGAAGCGATCGACGGGATGGAAAAAGCTGCGCAGATAGCGGCCCGCGTGCGCGGGCAATTTGCGACCGACGAGATCCAGCGCTTGCACGCCGTTGGTGCCCTCGTAGATCTGCGTGATGCGCACGTCGCGGACATATTGCTCCATGCCCCATTCGCGGATGAAGCCGTGTCCGCCGTAGACCTGCATGCCGATGTTGGCGCACTCGGAGCCGAGGTCGGTGAGCAGCGCTTTGACGACGGGCGTCATCACCGCGACGAAGTCATCGGCCTCGCGGCGCATTTTCGCGTCCGGATGGTGATGCGCGCGATCGAGCGCCTGCGACACCCAGCCGGCCAAGGCGCGCGAGCCCTCGACATAGGCGCGCTGCGTCAGCAGCATCCGCCGCACGTCGGGGTGCACGATGATCGGGTCGGCGGACTTATCGGGATGCTTGGCGCCGGTGAGCGCGCGGCCCTGCAGGCGATCCTTGGCGTAGGCGACGGCGCCCTGGTAGGAGGCGTCCGCGATGCCGAGCCCCGCACGCCGACGGCGACGCGCTCGGCATTCATCATCGCGAACATCGCCCGCATGCCCTTGTGCGGCTCGCCGACGAGCCAGCCCTCCGCGCCGTCGAAGTTCAGAACGCAGGTGGCGGACGCCTTGATGCCCATCTTGTGCTCGATCGAGCCGACACGCGACGCCGTTGCGCGCACCCAGCGAGCCGTCGGCCATTGACCACGAACTTCGGCACCAGGAACAGGCTGATGCCCTTGATGCCCTGCGGGCGCATCCGGCAATCGCGCGAGCACGAGATGGATGATGTTCTCGGTCAGGTCGTGGTCGCCGGCCGAGATGAAGATCTTGGTGCCGGACACCTTGTAGCTGCCGTCGCCGCGCGGTTCTGCCTTGGTGCGGAGCAGCCCGAGGTCCGTGCCGCACTGCGGCTCGGTGAGGCACATCGTGCCCGACCAGATGCCGGCGATCATCTTGGGCAGGAACTTGTTCTTCAGCTCCTCTGAGCCATGTGCAGAGAGCGCGACGTGCGCTCCGTGGGTCAGGCCCGGATACATGGAGAACGAGAGGTTCGCACCGCACAGCATTTCGCTGACTAGTGCGTCCACGACATGCGGCATGCCCTGGCCGCCGTAAGCCGGGTCGCATGCGATCGCCGTCCAGCCGCCTTCGCGGAACATCGTGTAGGCTTCCTTGAAGCCTTTCGGCGTCCGCACCACGCCGTTCTCCAGCGAGCAGCCTTCCTCATCGCCTGAGCGATTGAGCGGATGCAGCACTTCTTCGCAAATCTTGGCGGCTTCCTCGAGAACGGGATCGACGAGATCGGCGCTGAAATCCTTCAGGAACCCGGCAGCCCGCAAGTCCGCGCCGCCGAGCAGCTCGTTCAGGACGAAACGCATGTCGCGCAAGGGCGCTTTGTAGCTGGCCATGGTTTCAGTTCCTCAACGGTTTACCGGTTTCGAGCATGTGCTCGATGCGCGCAATGCTGTCGGCGTGGCGGGCGAGCTTCAAAAACTCGGCGCGTTCCAGCGCCAGCACGTCGGCCTCGGTGACGGTGTCGATGATGTCCGCATCGCCGCCGGTAAGGACACGCGCGACACCCTGCGCGACAACGACATCGTGCGGCGTCGCCTTGCCAAGTTTTGCAAAGCCATCAATTGCCATTTGCAGTGCGGCTTGCCCCGAGTGCCCGGGCAGCGTGAACACGGGCGGCCTCGGCGGCTCGTAGCTGGCGGCAGCCATCGCCAGCGCCTTCGCTTTCGCGTCCGCCAGCAACCGGTAGCGATTCATGGTGATACCGTCGTTCGCGCGCAGGATCGCCATCTCCTTGGCGTCCGCCGCCGATTTCGACACCCGCGCCGTCGAGATCATCTCGAACACCTTCGTCACCGCCGGCATGGGGCCGCGAGGAAGCTTGGCGGAACTCGACGACCAGCGCGCCAGCATCTCCTTGCAGCCGCCCCAGCCGGGCAGCAGGCCGACGCCAACCTCGACGAGACCGGCATAGGTTTCCGCGTTCGCTTGGATTGCCGCGCAGTGCAGCAGGATCTCGCACCCGCCGCCTAAAGCCATGCCGGCCGGCGCGCCGACGACGGGGAACGGCGCATATTTCAGCGCGCTATATGTGTCCTGACCCGCCTTGATGAGCTGTTCAATGGAATCCCAAGACGCGACGTTGGCCGCAAACAGCGCGAGCCCGAGGTTGGCGCCGACCGAAAAATTCGAGCCCTCGTTATAGATGACCAGCGCCTTCATTTGCTTGGCGACGAGCCCGATCGACTTGCCCAACAGCGCAAGGATTTCGGGATCGAGCGCATTCATCTTGGACGTGAATTCGAAGCAGGCGACGCCGTCGCCGATGTCCCACAGCGCCGCCGAACCGTTCTTGATGATCGGCTTCGACTTGAGCTTGATGTCCTCCAGCATGAGGATGCCGTCGGCGCGGTGGATCTTGCGGTAGCTGCCATCGAGATCGAGCACCTGCCGCTCGCCGTTTTCGATGCGATAGAAGGTGCGACCCGCGGCGATCTTCAAAATCGAGGCGACTGGAAGATTGCTCTTCTCCAGCTTGGCGACGAGCCAATCCGTCCCGACCTTGTCGATCAGCTCGAACGGGCCGAACTTCCAATTGTAGCCGAGCCGCATGCCTTCATCGATCGCCTCGACTTCATCCGAGGCATCACCGACAAGCAACGCGGCGTAGGCGAGGGTCGGCCCCAGCACGCGCCACGCATACTGTCCGTACTTGCTCTCGTCGTCGAGCAGCCGCGTCAGCTTGCGCGCGCCGGCGTCTACGATATCGAGCTTGGACTTGTGCTGCGGCCGGTATTCGCCCGTCTTGAGATCGATCGCCTCGCGCGCTTTGTTCTTTGCGCGATTGACGCGATAGAACCCGCCCTTGCCTTTGCGGCCCGTGAAGCCTTCCGCGATCATCCGCTCCACGAGAGGCAGCGGACGATTGTAGCCGTGGAACATGTCGCCTTTCGGCAGCGCGCCCGCCATGCTCGCGTTGACGTGCGGCATGATGTCGATGCCGACGAGATCGAGCAGCCCGAACACGCCCGTCTTCGGAATGCCCATCGGCTTGCCGATGATGGCGTCCGCTTCCTCGACTTCCAGGCCGAGGCCGATCGCCTCGACGACGGCGGACTGCAGCCACAAGATGCCGAGACGGTTAGCGATGAAGCCCGGGCGATCCTTACACTCGACGACGCTTTTTCCAAGCATGTGGTCGGCAAAGCGAGAGACGCAATCGATGGCCTCAGGCCGCGTCTTTTCTCCGCGGACGACTTCGAGTAGCCGCATGTAGCGCGGCGGGTTGAAGAAGTGCGTGATGATGAAGTCCTGCGCGAAACGCTCGGGCAACCCTTCGGTGAGCGTGGAGAGCGGGATCGTCGACGTGTTCGACGACACCACGGACCCGTCTTTGCGCGCCGCTTCGATCCGGCTGTAAAGCGCGAGCTTGATGTCCAGCCGCTCGATGACCGCTTCGACGATCCAATCGCAATCGGCGATGAGACCGAGGTGATCTTCGATGTTGCCGGTGGTGACGAGCTTCGCCGCCGCTTTGCTCATGAACGCGGCCGGCTCGGTCTTCAACAACTTCTCGACCGCGATCTTTGCGATCACGTCGCGATCCGCCGCACCTTTTGGCACGATATCCAGCAAAACCACCGGAACACCGGCATTGGCGACATGCGCCGCGATCCCGGCGCCCATCACTCCGGCGCCGATAACAGCGACTTTTCTGATGTCAGCCATTAGACGGCCTCCAGGATCGTCGCGATGCCTTGGCCGCCGCCGATGCACTGCGTGGCAAGCGCGAACTTGCCCTTCTCGCGCTTGAGCAACTGCGCGGCCTTGCCGACGATGCGCGCTCCGGTAGCGCCGAGCGGGTGGCCCAGCGCAATGGCGCCGCCGTCGATGTTCACCTTGGCGATATCGAGGCCGAGTTCGCGGATGCAGGCGATCGACTGCGAAGCGAATGCCTCGTTGAGTTCGACGACATCGAGATTCGCGACCTCGATGCCCGCACGCGCCAGCGCCTTCTTCGACGACCCGACCGGCCCGATGCCCATGATTTCCGGATCGCAACCGCTGACGGCAATCGAACGGATGGCGGCGAGCGGTTCCAGCCCCTTCTTGTTGGCATAAGCTTCGCTGCAGACGATGACGGCTGCTGCGCCGTCCGTCACGGGTGACGAGGTGCCCGCCGTCACGACACCATCGAGCGCGAAAGCCGGCTTCAATGCGGCGAGGCCTTCAAGCGTTGCGTCCGAGCGGATGCAGCCATCCTGCGAAACGGTGCCTCTCTTGCCGGTGATCGGCACGATTTCCTGCGCCAATCGGCCTTCAGCACGCGCGACCGTCGCCTTTTGCTGCGAGCGGACGGCGAACTCCTCCTGCTCAGCGCGGCCGATGTTCCAGCGTCTGGCGACATTCTCGGCCGTCTCGCCCATGCCCATGTAGGCAGCGGGCATCTTCTTGGCGAACTCAGCATTCGGCAACGGGTTGAAGCCCATCATCGGCACCCGCGTCATGCTTTCGACGCCCGCGCACACGAACACATCGCCCGCGCCCAATTGGATCGCGCCGGCCGCCATGTGAACCGATTGCATCGAAGAGCCGCAGAATCGATTGACCGTCGCGCCCGCAACCGACAGCGGCAAGCCGGCCATCAATCCGACGAGACGCGCAAGGTTGAAACCCTGCTCGCCTTCGGGAAAAGCGCAGCCCAGCAGCAGATCTTCGATGTCGGCAGCGGGAATCCCACTACGGCCGACCAACTCGCGGACGACCTGAGCGGCCAGTTCGTCAGGACGCACCGAGGCGAGCTCACCGCGCTTGGCCGGCGTGAACGGCGAGCGGGCATATCCCGCGATGACGACCCTGGTCATGTCCTCTTGTCCTCCGCTGGTGTGTTTGCCCGAGCTTGTGTCCGGCCGCTGCCCGTCTCGAAAAAGTAGAGTGCGCCGTTATCTCAAAAGTTGACGTTAACGTCAACTTTGAAGTGGCAGCCTTAGTGTCCGTCGTCATCCTCGAAAGAGCGCATTCTCTTTCGCATGGAGCGCGCGAGGACGAGGATGACGGTTGGGGGCGCTACGAATTGACGACCGCGGGTGCAGACCCGGCTTGATCACGCAGCTCCCGCCGAAGAATTTTGCCGACGTTGGTTTTCGGCAGATCGGTGCGGAACTCGATGTATTTCGGCTGTTTGTAGCCGGTGAGCTGGTCTCTGCAGTGGGCGGCGACGGCTTCCTTGGTCAGCCTGTCGTCGCTGGGAACGACGAACAGCATCACCGCTTCGCCCGAGGCGGCGTCTGCCACGCCGACAGCGGCGCATTCCGATACGCCCGGCATGCCGGCGACGACATCCTCGATCTCGTTCGGATAGACGTTGAAGCCCGAGACCAGGATCATATCCTTCTTGCGGTCGACAAGCTTGATGAAGCCCGCTTCGTCCATGAAGCCGACGTCGCCGGTTTTGAAGAAGCCATCGGGCGTCATGACTTTCGCGGTCTCGTCGGGGCGGCGCCAGTAACCCGCCATGACCTGCGGCGCGCGCATCGCGATTTCGCCCGCCTGGCCGAGAGGCAGCTCGCGCCCCTCGTCGTCGATGATCTTCACCTCGACGCTCGGCATCGGCACGCCGATGGTGCCGGTGTAGACGTCGCTGTTGACTGGATTGCAGACGCTGGCGGCGGTCGTTTCGGAAAGACCATAGCCTTCGCAGATCGCGCAGCCGGTGATCTCCAACCAGCGTTTGGCGACCGAGGATTGCACTGCCATGCCGCCGCCGATCGTCATCGCAAGCTCGGAAAAATTTAGCTCGCGCACGCGCGGGTGGTTGGTGAGCGCATTATAGAGAGTGTTGACGCCAGGAAAGATGTGGATGCGGTACGGCTTCAAGGCGCTGATCATGCCGCCGACATCGCGCGGATTGGGGATCAGGATGTTGCGCGCGCCTGTCCGCAATCCGAACAGCCCGCATACGACGAGCGCGAACACGTGATAAAGCGGCAGCGCGCACGCGATCGTCAATTGCCCGCGCCGCGGCTTGCGATCGAGCGCAGGCTTCACCCACGCTTCGCATCCCAACAGGCTGGCGACGATCGTTTTGTGCAGCAACGTCGCGCCTTTTGAAACGCCTGTCGTGCCGCCCGTATATTGCAGCACGGCAACGTCATCGGGACCGACGGAGACCGGCGTGAAGTGCCGCCGCATCCCTGCCGCAAGAGCGGCCTTGAAGCGGATCGCATCGGGAAGCTCGTAGCCTGGCACCAAGTTCTTGACACGCCGCACCATGAGATTGACGAGGCGCCCCTTCGCCGCTCCGATGAGATCGCCCATGCTGGCGACGATGATGTGCTTCACCGGAGTGCCATGCAGCGCGCGGTCGAGCGTCGCCGCGAAATTTTCGAGGATGATGATCGCCTCGGCGCCGGAATCCTTCAGCTGATGCTGCAATTCCCGCGGCGTATAGAGCGGGTTGACGTTGACGGCGATGTAGCCGGCGCGAAGAACCGCAGCGAGCGCTACCGGATATTGCAGCACGTTCGGCAGCATGATGGCGACGCGCCGCCCACGCGCGAGATTGCATTCCTGCAGATAGGCCGCGAGCGCGCGCGACAGCCTGTCGATGTCTCCGAATGTCAGGCTCGCACCCATGCAGGTGTAGGCGACCCTGTCGTGATAGCGGTTGAAGCTCTCTTCGAGCAGGTCGACAAGAGAGGGATAGCGGGAGGCGTCGATATCCGCCGGAACCCCGTCCGGATAGCTCTTCAACCAGATGCGCTCCATGAGCGTGACCTCCCCCTTCGACCCGACGCGCGCTCCCCGGCGCTGACGACGTTACATTAGGCCGAGACGCGTTTTCCACCAACTTGGCTCAGATCGCGAGTGAAAGAGACGGTGGATACCCGAATCAACTGCAGGGGAGAAGTGCTCGGAAATGCCCGTGGCAGGCCCACAACTCGCACTAAGTCGCTCGAAAAGACTGTTTTTCCAGGGCTTTTGAGCCGTTTGCAGCGTTCAGACGTTGCAAACGCATCACAGTAAAGGGGTTTCAATTTTCATCCCCGCATTTTTCGTTTGAAAGCGTAAACTATTCAAATACATCATCTCTTACCGCAACCAACTTGCACCGGATGCACTGCCAAATATGCAGAACATAGGGGATGGAGAAATGAAAGTTTCGACGCCGATTTCGTCGGCAAAAGCATCGGCCGCGAAGGCGAAGGCCCCGAAGGCAACCGCCGCCAAATCCGCTCCGGCTACGAAAGCCGCTCCGGCTGCGAAGGCCGCTCCCGCTGCGAAGGCCGCGCCTGCCGCAAAGGCTGCCGGCACCAAGACCGCCGGCGCGAAAGCCGCAACCGTCACGCTGCGCCACCTCGGCGTCGCTCTCGCCGAGGCGCATAATCTGCCGAAAAAGCAGGCCAATGCGATCCTCGCCGACCTCATCGCTCGTATCACCACGCACCTGAAGAAGGGCGCGCGCGTGCGCGTCGCCGGCCTCGGCGTGCTGCAGGTCCGCAAGCGCCCGGCGCGCAAGGGCCGCAACCCCGCCACCGGCAAGTCGATCAAGATCAAAGCGAGCAAGAAGGTCGCCTTCCGCGCCGCGAAGGAACTCAAGGAAGCGGTCTGATTGACCGCTTTCCGAATTGGGGGCCGAAATGAAAAACGGCCGGACTTTGCGTCCGGCCGTTTTCTTATTCCTTTGGTTCGAAATCGCGTTCGAGGGGCTACATTTCTCACGCCGCGGCTTGCGAGCCGTGCAACCGCTTTTCCCAGTTTAACGCGTGCGTCACGATCAGCTCGAGATTGTCGAGCTGCGGCGCCCATCCGAGCGCGGCCCGGATCTTGTCCGAAGCCGCGACGATGCCGGCCGGGTCGCCGGGACGCCGGGGCACCAGGCGCGCTTCGAAATTGTTGCCGGACACCTTGCGCACCGTCTCGATCACCTCAAGGACCGAGTAGCCGCGCCCATAGCCGCAATTGAAGATGTTGGAGCCGCCGTCGGCGCGAAGATGCTTCAGGGCCGCGGAGTGCGCGCGGGCGAGGTCGGACACGTGAATGTAGTCGCGGATGCACGTGCCGTCGGGCGTAGGGTAGTCGGTCCCGAACACGTCCATGTGGCTGCGCTTGCCCAGCGCCGTTTCGCAGGCGACCTTGATCAAGTGAGTGGCGCGTGGCGTGGACTGGCCAGAACGGCCTTTGGGGTCGGCGCCGGCGACATTGAAGTAGCGCAGCGCAACGTAGCGGAAGTCGTGCGCGCGTGCCGTGTCGGCGAGCATGATCTCAGTCATCAGCTTGGATGAGCCGTAAGGCGACATCGGGCACGGCGCAGCCTCCTCGCTGACCGGCACTTCCTTGGGGTTGCCGTAGACGGCGGCGGTCGAGGAGAAAATGAAGTTTTTGACCCCCGTCGAGACCAGCGCCTCCATCAGAGCGCGCGAGTTGCCGGTGTTGTTGTGGTAGTAGCCGAGCGGATCAGCGACCGACTCCGGCACGACGATAGAGCCGGCAAAGTGGATGACCGCCTCGATGCCATGCTTGCGGACGATGGTGCGGACAAGCTCCTGGTCGCCGACGTCACCGACAACGAGGCGAGCGGCGGCCGGGACCGCCTCGCGGAAACCGGTAGAGAGATTGTCGAGGACGACGACCTGCTCGCCGGCGTCGACGAGCTCCAAGACCATGTGACTGCCAATATAGCCCGCACCGCCCGTTACAAGTACTGTCACCGTATTTCTCCTGCTCGCCGAGCCAAGTCCTGCCGCCTGAGATCAAAGCAAAAATGCGTTACCAAACCAACTGGCGCAGTCGCCAACTAGGACTGCTTGAGTTTGGTTCCTGTCCGACACACTTGCATTATGAAACGGCGCTGGATTAGCCGACAACTGCTCAATCGCATGAGATTACATCTTCGCAAGGCTTAGCCAAAGGTTCACGATTCAGCTTGTACGCGTCAGATTTTTCGAGGAAACTCTCCCCTGTTCCGCATGGAACTGTGACGGGTGGTGCACGTTGTAGGATGGGCCGTGAAGAGCCCCAGCCCTCAAGGGAGTCCGCAATGTTGTACGAAGTAAAGCGTGATGACGGTCCCAGTTGTGGTGGTACGGAGGTAGGTGACAGCGAGCCGCGTGGAGTATTCTCGCTAATCCATTGCCCGCCAATCGCTCGCGGTAACTTCATACTGGTGCGCAGGGAGGAGAGTGGTTCCTCATCGTTACTAGCTATGGGCCGCGTGAAACAGGATTGCGCGACGCTAAATCTTGCTCAGATCCGCCGATTGGGCGCAGAACTGGGTGCGAACGAAGTCCACTTGTTTCCGAGCGATCAAAATCCAGGGGCGTGACACGTTCACGCCCCCGGACTGCGTTTTGCAGAAGCGATATTCTCCAGATCCGCAAGCGATTTAAGTCAAGTCATTGTAACATTTATTGAATTCCACGTTTCGTAGGGTTTCCCCCGTTTAATTCTCCCTCCACCCCCCTAAAAACTCCATTTGCGACACCGCCCATCAGCGCACCGGTTGCATGCGCGACTTTCCGTCGCGCCAACGCGTGTTCCGGCGGTTTCGGTCGCTGTCGATCACCCTCCGCGCACTTCCGGAGTCATCCCTCGCCCTGACCGCCTTCAGAGCACTGCGGGCGATGAAGGATTCTTTACTCCGGACCTCCCCAACGAAAGCCATTTTCCTGTATGACAGTTTGGTGACAATCACCCTGGCGCGTATACGATGACAGATCAGACGGTGGGGCAGCCCACGCCTACGACCTCGTCCCCTCCTCTCATCGCCGTCACGAGAGCCCTCGCACCAGGATGGAGCGTGCGGCCGCTTGGACCGCGCACAGCAGCGTTAGTCTCCCTCGCCGTCATCCTCGCACTCCAGTGGCACATCATGTGGCAGGAGGGCTGGTGGCCGAGCATCCTCTTCGTCAACTCCGTGACGCTCATGCTGGTGGCGTGGGTCGCACTGTTCACGCGCCGCCTGCTGTTTTCAACGACAGTCGTTGGTTCGATCGTCACCGTCGTCGTGGTCGCGGCCGACGCCAAGCGCTTGGCGATGGACATGGTTCTCCACGCCTACGATCTCTTCTTCTATCTCGGCTCATGGTCGACCCTGAGCTATCTCTGGAGCGACCATCGCATCTACATCATCGAGTTGTGGTCGCTCTCGGACTGACCGTCCTGGCAGGCTGGGTGACGTGGCGGATGGATCCGACACGTGTTCACCGCGCTTATTCGGCGCTGGCGATCCTGCTGTTTGCGGTGCTCGGCATGGTCGGCGCCAACATGAAGGGCGAGCGCCGCAATACGCAGTTCTACTCGAGAAGATATGTACCTCTCGTCCTTCTACGCCTCGTGGGGCGAGACTGCCGAGGCGCTGTGGCGGGGCGCGCTGATGGAGGCGGCGCCGACGTCCGGCGGCAGGCCGCCTTCACATTCCGACCAGTTGCGACATCGCCGCCAAGCCGCCGCACATCATCCTGATCCATGAAGAATCGGTGGTGCAGCCGTCGTTATTTCCCGCCGCTCGCGCTACGACCACTCGGTCGACCGTTCTTCCGCTCCGACGACGGCAGGCTGCACAAGATGCGGGTCGAGACCTATGGCGGCGCCTCCTGGCTGACGGAGTTCTCGCTGCTGGCCGGCGTCTCGACGCACTCCTTCGGCGGCATGCGCCAGTTCGTGCAGACCTTCACGCAGAACAAGCTGAAGGACACGCTGCCGCAGGCGCTCGAGCGCTGCGGCTATCGCAACGTCGTGTTCTACCCGATGATGCGCAACTTCGTGTCCAACGACGCAGTTCTACACCTCGATCGGGCTCAAAGAGATCTTCGACATGAAGTCGCAGGGCGCCAAGACCGCCCAGGAGCGCGACCGCTTCTACTACGGCAACGCCCTGGCCGAGATGGAGCGGCACTTCAAGTCGTCGCGCAAGCCGCTGTTCACGTTCATCCAGACCATGTCGGCGCACTGGCCCTACGACTACAAGTGCGAGCCGGAGGTCGACGTGCCGGGCGGCGGGCCGGGCACCGACCCGGAGATGCACGAATATCTGCGCCGCCTCTCGATGGCCAAGATCGACTTCGACTTCTTGATGGCCGAGCTGCGGCGGCGGTTCCCGGTCGAGCGGTTCCTGGTCGTGCACTACGGCGACCATCACCCGATGGCCACGCGCACGCTGCTGGGCTTCGACAACGACACCGAGGCCGAGGACGTGGCGCTGAAGCCCGGATTCGACTCGGCTTCATCACCTACTACGCGGACGCGCGGCATCAACTATCGCGTGCCGCCGCTGCCGCCGTTCGAGGCGCTGGACGTGCCCTATCTCGGCACCGTCATCCTGGACGCTGCCGGCCTGCCGCTCTCGGACGCCATCGCGAGCGCAAGCGCCTGATCGCGGCCTGCAACGGCGCTTATCACGACTGCTCCAAGCAGGAGCAGATCCTGACCTTCCATCGGCGCCTGATCAATTCGGGGCTCATCGACGCGCGGTGAGCCGGCCCGGCCGGGTAAGATCGGAAAAGAGCCGTAGTCCAGCATAAACACGCTGAGGTTGCAAACTCATCTATCCTTAGGCTTTCGTCACTAGATTGGTCGGCAATTGAAGGATGCCACGGAGCCAATCATGTTGACGCGACAACTGGGCCTGAAATCTGCAAAGCAGGCATTTGGTACTCGGGCGCCGGACAGGGCTTCGCCGGCAATTCGTCCTGCGCCAGCGAACCGGGAAGCTCAGCAATCGAGCCCGGTATTCGAATCGTTGGTGTGCGAAACGCAGACCGCCGCGCTGCTGTCCGCCACTGTCACCAGCATCATCAACGGTCTCGGCGAGCTGCCGGACGGCATGGCCATCGCCGAATTGAAGCGGCACCAGCCCAACGACCAGTCGCAAGTACCCAGCCTGCGCGGTTGGCTGACCGATGCCGACGTCGATCCGTCGGTAACGCTCGCCATCACGTATTTCTTCCAGGACCTGGGCGGTGCCTGCCGGCAACTGCGTCAGTTGTTCACCGATGCGGCGAGAATGGGAGAAGGCCGCGCGGTCGTGCTGCATCGCGCCGAGCTTGGCCGCACCTGGCGCGGGGTTTGTGCGCAGGCCATTTTCGCGATCACCGAGATCGACAACGAGGTCGGCCGCTTCGTCAACGAGCTTTACAGCCAGAGCCTTCCAACCCTGGTCGGCCTCCTCGAAGAGGCCCGCGACGGCAATCGGCCCTGTCTCGATCCGAGCGGTAAGCCCTTCGTGCCGGCGCTGGCGCAACGGCGCCGCTCGCCACGCCGTATGATGCTTCAGGAATGTATGTTGCAAGTACGTCGCCGCACCATCCGGGCGATGGTAAGGGACGTCGCCACCGGCGGCCTCGGCCTCTCGAAGGTCGGCAGCGATATTGGCCGCAACGACATCGTCGTGATTGAGATGTTCAACGGCCGCCGTCTCACAGGCTCGGTGATGTGGGCGAAGGATGGCCTTGCAGGCGTCAAGTTCGCGACGCCGCTCGGCCTCAACGATCCGCTGATCGCCGCTTAGAGCCGTAATCGATCCAAAGAGGTCCGAAATTCAGGACGAGGCCCTCGGTGAGGGCCGGATTACGCCCCCGTTTCCCTGTACCGGGCTGCATCTCCGGCCATGCGCCCGGCTCCGTGCATGAAATCCATAAAACCCCGTATTTTCGGAATTAAAAACACAAGAAATCACAATTCATAACGCCAACACCTTAGTACAGTTGACCCCTCTTGGACGAAACGGCGAAGTGGATCTAAGTATCCAAAAACAAGCCGGTAAGTTGGAGGGATTATGCTCAAGGCGCTGGTGATCGACGCGGGCAAATGCACTGGATGCAAGCAGTGCGAAATGGCCTGCAGCTACGAGAACGAAGGGGAGTTCAACGTCTCGAAGTCGCGCATCCGGGTTTTCGATTTCCACACCGAGGCGAAATTCGTCCCCTACACCTGCACCCAATGCGCTGAGGCGTGGTGTCAGCAGGCCTGCCCGGTGAACGCCATCACCACCGACGCCATGGGCGTCAAGAACGTGCACGAAAATCTCTGCGTCGGCTGCAAGGTTTGCACGATCGCCTGCCCGTTCGGCACCATCAACTACAATGCCGTCACCCATAAGGTGACCAAGTGCGATCTCTGCCAGGGCAATCCCGCCTGTGCCGAGGCCTGCCCGACCGGCGCCATCACCTACCAGGACATCGAACAGGCCGGCTTCGACAAGATGAAGATCTGGGCCGCCAAGGCCGGCGGCGCACCGAGCGGCCCCAACACGCCGACAGCAAAGCACTGACAGCGAGCAGGCCGGGACGCTTCTATCGAGCGCCCTTGGCAAATTGATCGGCGAGACCGACGCGCCGCCATTCGGGAATGGCAGAGCCGCGATCTCGGGCACAGCAATTCCAGGGAGGAAATCATGGGTTGGACGCGCAAGATCCTCAGGATCGATCTGACCACGGGCAACGTCAAATCTGAGCCGCTCAACATGGATTGGGCCGGAAGTACATCGGCCAGCGCGGTCTCGCCTCGAAGTACCTGATCGAGGAGATCGACCCCAAGGTCGATCCGCTGTCGCCCGCCAACAAGATGATCTGGGCCACCGGCCCGCTGACCGGCACCATGGCCTCCACCGGCGGCCGCTACTCCGTCATCACCAAGGGTCCGCTGACCGGCGCCATCGCCTGCTCGAACTCGGGCGGCTATTGGGGCGCGGAGCTGAAATGGCCGGCTGGGACATGGTGATCTTCGAAGGCAAGTCGCCGAAGCCGGTGTACCTGCACGATCAGCGACGACAAGGTCGAGATGCGCGATGCCTCGCCGACTCTGGGGCAAGCGATCTGGAAGACCGAGGAGTGCGATCAAGAAGCGCGCACCAGGACCCGCATGATGCGCGTCTCCGGCATCGGCGTCGCCGGCGAGAACCAGGTGCCTTTACGCCTGCGATCGTCAACGACCTGCATCGCGCCGCCGGCCGCTCGGGCGTCGGCGCCGTGATGGGCAGCAAGAACCTCAAGGCGATCGCGCGTGCGCGGCACCAAGGGCGTGGGCAACGTCGCGCGACCGGCAAGGCGTTCATGCAGCGGCGTTCGACGGAGAAGAAGGTCCTGCGCAGAAACGCCGTGACCGGCCAGGGCCTGCCGACCTTCGGCACCCAGGTGCTGATGAACGTCATCAACGAGATCGGCGCGCTGCCGACCCGCAACCACCGCGACGTCCAGTTCGAAGGCGCCAAGGACATCTCCGCCGAGGCGATGGCGACGCCGCGCAAGACCGACGGCAAGAAGAACCTGGTGACCAACCAGGCCTGCTTCGGCTGCACCATCGCCTGCGGGCGCATCTCCAAGATCGACGAGACGCACTTCACGGTGCGCAACAAGCCGCGAGTACTGGGGCGCCTCCGGCGGTCTCGAGTACGAAGCGGCCTGGGCGCTCGGCGCCGCCAACGGCGTCAACGACCTCGAAGCGCTGCACGTACGCCAACTTCATCTGCAACGAGCATGGCATCGACCCGATCTCGTTCGGCGCCACCGTCGGCGCCGTGATGGAGCTCTACGAGATGGGCGTGCTGACCAAGGAGCAGACTGGCGGCATCGAGGCGAAGTTCGGCTCGGCGGAGGCGCTCGTGCATTGCGCCGAGCTGACCGGCAAGGGCGAGGGCTTCGGCAAGGAGATCGGCCAGGGCTCGGCGCGCCTGACCAGCGAAGTACGGCCACCCGGATCTCTCCATGACCGTGAAGGGCCAGGAGTTCCCGGCCTATGACGCGCGCGGCATCCAGGGCATGGGCCTCGCCTACGCCACGGCCAACCGCGGCGCCTGCCACCTGCGCGGCTACACCGTGGCGTCGGAAGTGCTCGGCATCCCGGTGAAGACCGATCCGCTGACGACCGAAGGCAAGCCCGAGCTGGTGAAGGCGTTCCAGGACGCGACCGCCGGCGTTCGACTCGCGCCGGCATCTGCATCTTCACGACGCTTCGCCTGGACCTGGCCGACGTCGCGCCGCAGGTCGCCGCCGCCTGCAGGCGACTGAGTCCACGGTCGAGGAGCTGGGCAAGATCGGCGAGCGCATCTGGAACATGGAGCGCGACTTCAACAACCGCGCCGGCTTCACGGCGAAGGACGACAAGCTGCCGCCGCGGCTGCTGAACGAAGCCGCCAAGATCGGGCCCCGCCAAGGGCCTCGTCAACGGCCTCGACAAGATGCTGCCGGAGTACTACGCGCTGCGCGGCTGGAACGCCGGACGGCGTGCCGACCAACGAGACCATGTCCAAGCTCGCACTCTGACGCTTCATCCCGCTCTCCCCGCCCATGGGCGGGGGGGGAGAGGTTGGGGTGCCGCAACGTGCAGAAGCGCTCCAGGCTGCCCCTCACCCTAGCCCTCTTCCCATCGGGAATGGACGGTGGGGAGAGGGGACAGGCCTGATAACAAAATTGGTTCGGCGAGGAACCCCATGGACTACGTAATTCTGGGCTCCGGCCCGGCTGGTGTCACAGCCGCCGAGACGCTCCGCCAGTACGACAAGAATTCGCGCATCACCATGGTCGGCGGCGAGCCCGAGCCCGCTTATAGCCGCATGGCGATCCCGTATCTGATCTACGGCAAGATCAACGAGCAGGGCACCTACCTGCGTCAGGACGGCGAACACTTCAATCGGCTCGCCATCACCCACGTCTGGGGTCGCGCCGGCGGCATCGATGCCGAACGCCGCAAGCTCTTCATCGGCGGCGGCACCGTCCTTCCCTACGACAAGCTGCTGATCGCCACAGGCGCCTCGCCCATCATCCCGCGCTTTCCCGGCACCAACCTACCCGGCGTGCACACGTGCTGGACCCTGCCCGACGCCCGCGAGATCCTGAAGCTCGCCGACAAGGGCGCGCCCGTGGTGCTCGTCGGCGCCGGCTTCATCGGCTCGATCGTGCTCGAAGCGCTGCATCTGCGCGGCTGCGACCTGACCGTCGTCGAGGTCGCCCCACGCATGGTCGCCCGCATGATGGACGAAACCGCGGGCGGCATGCTCACCCGCTGGTGCCAGCAGCACGGGGTCAAGGTCTTTACCGGCACCAAGGTGGAAGGCATCGAGCAGGCGAGCGGGCCGAATCCGCTGTCCGTCAAGCTGTCAACCGGCTCCTCCGTGCCGGCCAAGCTCGTCGTGCTGGCCGCGGGCGTGCGCCCCAACACCGGCTTCCTCACCGGCTCCGGCGTCAACGTCAACACCGGCATCCAGGTCGACCAATATCTGCAGACGACCGCGCCCAACATCTACGCCGCAGGCGACTGCTGCGAGGCAACCGACCTCTCGACTGGCAAGCCCGACATGCTGGCGATCCAGCCCGTCGCCGTCGAGCACGGCCGGCTCGCCGCGATGAACATGGTCGGCCGCGTGACGCCACACCGTGGCTCGCTCAACATGAACGTGCTCGACACCATGGGCCTCATCTCGTCGTCGTTCGGGCTGTGGCAGGGCGCCCACCAGGGCTACACCGGCAAGGTGGTGGACGAGGACAAGTTCAAGTACCTGAAGCTCGAGTTCGAGGGCGACCGCATGGTCGGCGCCCAGTGCGTCGGCATGACCGACCACGTCGGCATGTTGCGTGGCCTGATCCAGACCGGCTTCCGACTCGGCTCCTGGCGCGACAAGTTGCTGAAAGCGCCCGAGCGCGTCCGCGAGGCCTACATCTCAGTGGCCCAGGGCGCGCCGTCCTCCGGCCCGACCGCTCCGCACGTCAAGGTGCCGGTGGAGAAAGTGGCCGAGGTCGCAGCCTGACGGCATCCGTCGATAACAACAGCCTGCGAACGCATGAACTGAACAACCCGCCGAGCCCGAGGGCTGCGGCGGGTTTTTGTTTTTGGCGGACGGGTGGCGGAATGTCTTTTCCGCGATCGCCGTCGACCCAGGTCAGCCCGTCACGGCCGCGACCTTCTCCCCGCGAGGGCTCTGGCAGGACCTCGCTCCCAAGATTGTAGTCGTCATGGCCGCGCCGAGGCGATGCTGAAAGCATCGCGGAGGGAACACGGGCCACCCACGATAACTTCAACGATCCCGACGCCTGCCGGTTGAGCGATGGATTGCCGGGACAAGTGTTGCCTCCGCCGCTGGCATTGTCCGTGACGAACCATGCCGTGGGTGGCCGCCGAATTCGAGCCAGCTTCGCCGCGGCTCGCGCGGCCATGACGGAGATGACAAGTTGCAACAAACTCCCACGATTGCCGGCCCCCCGCCTCTGTGGCACCGTACTTCTTGAGCGCGCACGAAAAACTGGCACCGTTAAGAGCGGGAGGCCACGACGCGCAGGTCCAGGGAGGACTGGTTACGTGAGCAACGCGGCGGCGACGAGGGCTAGCGGCATCGCGATCGCGGCGAGCCCGGCGACGGAGACGTCGCGCGCGGTCGCCGAGACCCGCGCCATCCTCGGACCGGGGCCGTTCCAGCACATCATCGCGTTCTTTTCGGCGAAGCACGACGCGACCCAGTTGCGTGACCGCTTGCGCGAGGCGTTCCCCGGCGTGCCGGTGTCGGGCTGCTCGACGGCCGGCGAGATTACCCCGGCCGGCATGGTGGAAGGCGGCATTCTGCTGCTCGCGTTTCCCCCAGAAGGCTTCCGAATCCACGCCGACGTCATCGAGGACATTGACCACTTCGGCGTGGAGCGCGGCGGCGAGATCGTCAGGCGCTTGAAGTCCCAGGTTCGCACCGGCGGCGGTACGCTCAAGGAGCGCGTGTTCGCGCTGATGCTGATCGATGGACTGTCGAACCGCGAGGAGATGCTGGTCGCGGCAATTCATTGGGCCATCGACGACGTGCAACTCGTCGGCGGCTCGGCGGGCGATGGGCTGGCATTCGAGCGCACCGCGCTGATCCACAACGACCGCGTGCTGTCGCGCGGCGCCATCCTGATCCTGGTCGAGACCTCGGTGCCGTTCCGCGTTTTCAAGACGCAGAACTTCGTGCCGACCCAGATCAAGCTCGTGGTGACCGCCGCCGATACCGAGAACCGCATCGTGCACGAGCTGAACGCGGAGCCAGCCGCCCGCGAGTACGCCGCGGCGATCGGATTGCTGCCCGACGACCTCGGGCCGTTCAGCTTCGCGTCCTATCCGCTGGTCGTGAAGGTCGGCGGCGATTATTACTGCCGCTCGATCCGCAACATGAACCCGGACGGCAGTCTGTCGTTCTTCTGCGCCATCGACGAGGGCCTGGTGTTCACGGTCGCCCGGCCGCAGGACATGCTGCGCTCGACCGCGACGAAACTCGCCGAGATCGACGGCCAGCTCGGCGGCATCGATTTCGTGTTGGGCTTCGATTGCGCGCTGCGCCGGCTCGACGCCGAAAACCGCCAGATCCGGCGCCAGATGGAAGATCTTTACAAGCGCTATGGGATCGTGGGCTTCCACACCTACGGCGAGCAGTACAACGCCATGCATTTGAACCAGACGCTGACTGGGATCGCGTTCGGCCGCCCGGAGTCCGTCTCGTGACGCTGAAGGACCTGACGGAAACGAGCCAGTTCGGCACCACCCTCTCGCCGGCCGAATACGAGCGCCGCATCATCAAGCTCGCCAAGATCAACGCCGCCTTGATGCAGCGCGTCGAGCGCTCGATGGAGCAGCAGGCCAACGCTTTCTCGCTGTTCCAAACGGCCATCGGCCTCGAGGCGCAGGTGCGCATCCGCACCGAGGAATTGAAGAATGCGCTCGACCGGCTGGAGCAGACCAACGATGAGCTGGTGATCGCCCGCGATGCCTCGGACCGCGCCAACCGCGTCAAGACGCGCTTTTTCACCGCCGTAGGCCACGACCTCTTGCAACCGCTGCACGCGGCGCGTCTTTCGCTGTCAGCTTTAGGTGGGGGAGCGGCCGCAGGCACCAACACCCGGCTGATCGGCCAGATCGACAATGCGCTCGACTCGATCGAGGAGCTGTTGAAGACGATTCTCGATCTCTCCAAGCTCGAGGCCGGCGCGCTCACCCCGGCGCTGCAAGCGGTGCCGCTGACCAGCCTGTTCCACGCCCTCATCAGCGACATCGAGCCGATTGCCCGCGAGAAGGGACTGATCCTGACCATGCGCGATACCTCCGCCGCGGTCACCTCCGATCCCCTGATGCTGCGGCGGATGCTGCAGAACCTGCTCGTCAATGCCGTGCGCTATAGCGAGCGCGGCGAGGTCAAGCTGGCGGCAAGGCGGCGGGGAGAGGCGATCCGCGTCGAGGTGTGGGACACCGGCCCCGGCATCGCGGCCAACGAGCAGAAGCGCATCTTCGAGGAGTTCCAGCGCGGGGCGGCCTCCGAGAGGGCGGGCGGCGTCGGCTTCGGGTTGGGACTGTCGATCGTGCAGCGCATGGCCGACACGCTGGGGCAC
The DNA here is from genome assembly GCA_963847435.1 of uncultured Alphaproteobacteria bacterium. Lineage (GTDB taxonomy): Bacteria > Pseudomonadota > Alphaproteobacteria > Rhizobiales > Hyphomicrobiaceae > CAWJZR01. Next base: position 220,514 of record CAWJZR010000024.1, read on the forward strand.
CGGGTTGAGCTGTGCTCGCGCGTTGGCCACGGCACCCGGTTCTCGATCCTCGCCCCTTATGCCGGGTCGATTTATTACGCGACGGGGGAGACGAACGGCACGACCCAGCCGGCCGCACCCGTCCCGGTCTACGGCTTCGGCGAGACCCGTGTCGTCGTGATCGACAACGATACCGCGATCCTCACCGCCATGAGCGAGCTGCTCGGCCAATGGGGGTGCGAGACACGCGTCGTGCGCCATCTGGAGGAGCTGGAGGATATCGTCGCCGAGCCGGGCTTCAAGGCGGACATTATCCTCGCCGATTACCACCTCGACCACGGCGAGAACGGGCTCGACGCGGTGAGAATGCTGCGGAACGCGTGGAACGTGGATATACCGGCGATTCTCGTGACTGCGGACCACACTGCCGCGACCGAGGAGGCAGCGCGCCAGAGTCGCTGCGATCTGTTGCGCAAGCCGGTTCGGCCGGCCGAGCTACGGGCGCTGATCCAGCATCTGTTGAGCGAGTAACGGGGAGACTTTTTCCCCGCCCGGCCTCGCTTCGCTTACCGCAATTCGCGGCGGCGGTGGTCGTCCAACAGCGGTTCATGCGCCATCACGGCGTCGAAGTCGATCTTGGAAACCTCGATCACGGCTTGCGTCCGCGAGGCCACGCTGAGCTTCCGAAGAATCTCGGAAACGTGAGCTTTAACAGTGGTTTCACCGACGTCGAGTTCGTGCGCGATCTGCTTGTTGAGCTTGCCCTGACGCAGCATCTGCAAAACGCGAAGCTGCTGCCGCGTCAACGATCCGAGCCGCTGCGCGAGATCGCCGGAGCTCGACGACTTGCCCGCTGGCTTCTGCATCTCATAGCCCTTGGGCAGCGTCACGATGCCCGCCATGGCATCGCGAATGGCCTGCGCCAACTCGGCTTTGCGCACCGATTTGGAGATAAACCCGGACGCGCCGTAGGTCATCGCCTCATGCACGATGCGGGGGTCCTCGAGCGCCGAGACGATCACGATCGGCTGCCGGGGGAACATCGTCCGGAGCTCCAGAAGACCCTCGAATCCCTTCGTGCCGGGCATCGAAAGGTCCAGCAAAATCAAATCGAAGCGATCGTGCGCGAACATCGCCTCCTTGGCCGAGGCCACGGAAGTCGCCTCGACGATCTGAGCTTCCGGATAGGCGGATTGCAAGGCGATTTGGACGGCCTCGAGAAACAGCGGATGGTCGTCGACGACGAGGAATTTAGCCGGCACTTCGCAATCCTCCCCTTGAATTTATTCGGCGGGGCCGCCGCTCGGCGACGGTCCGGACCCTGCTGTTTTGAGCAGCATTATAGTGGACGCTTGCACACCCGTCTCTAGAAACCGATTGAGATGAGCGACTTGGCTTGTGTCAAAACCGTTGCAAACTCTTTTGCATCCGAACCCTCGAGCCATTGCACCGGTGACGAAGCCCTTTCAACGCGGTCGCCCATGTCACAGGCCCGATTGACCGCAATCAATGCTACACATTCAAACTTATGAATATGTCACCCGGACTTGAGCCGTCGCTCATCCGGAGACCCGCCATGCTGCGATTTCGAGACAAAGCCTGGTCGCCCTACGTTGCCGGCGCGATCATTGGCCTGCTGCAGATTCCGACGTTCCTGCTGATGGAGACGGCGCTTGGTGCGTCCTCGTCGTACGTGACCGTCGGCGCCTATCTCGCCTCTCTCGTCGATTCCGGCGTCGCCAACATCAAATATTTCTCGAGCCATATGAGCGGCGCCAAGAACTGGTGGCAGGTCGCGGTCGTCGCCGGCATCGCGATTGGCGCCTTTGTCTCCATGACCCTGTCGCGGGCGCGCCGCCAGACGATTTCGCCAGTTTGGAGTCGCGCGACAGGCGCGTCGTCCCTGTCCGCCCGCGCGCCAGCCGCCTTCCTCGGCGGCTTCATCATGCTGTTCGGTGCCCGCATCGCAGGTGGCTGCACCAGTGGCCACGGCATCTCGGGAATCGCGCAACTGTCTGCAGGCTCGACCCTCGCGGTGGCCGCCATGTTCGCCGGTGGCATCGCGACCGCAATGCTCTTCCGACGCGTCTAATGCAACCAATCTCCGGGTAACCCCATGACCGTCCTCCAAGGCATCCTGCTCGGTCTTGCGACCGGCATCGTGTTCGGCTTCGCGCTGGAGAAGTCCCGCGTTTTCGAGCCCGGCATCATCGTCGGCCAGATGCAGTTTCGCAGCTTCATCATGCTGAAGATTTTCCTCGCGGCCGTCGTCACCGGCCTGGTGGCTCTCGCCGTCCTCAACGGCGCCTTTGGTGTGAAGCTTTACCTGAAGCCGCTGCTTCTCAAGGCCGATCTCATAGGCGGGCTGATCCTCGGAATTGGCATCGCGATCTCGGGCGCTTGCCCCGGTACGACCCTCGCCCAGATCGGCGCCGGCTATCGAGATGCGTTCTCTACCCTCGCCGGCGGCATCGCAGGAGCGATCTGCTATGGCTACCTCGATTCACCGATCACAGCCTTCTTCGCTGAGAAAGGCGACAAGATCAGCTTCGACAAACTCCTCGGTCTGCCCTTCTGGTTGACCGCCCTGCTGCTTGCCGCATTGCTGGCCGCTGGCCTCGTGGCGCTCGAGAGGTGGCGACCCTGGGCCGATGAACTCGGCGCGGATCATGACGGCATCCTGCCGAGCAATGCAGCGATAAATGAGCAGGCATTCCAACCGCATAAATCGTGACTTCGGTCACATACGCAGAATCCACTCCGTGCTGCAAAATAAAGAGACGACGGCTGCCTCGAAATAAACGCAGCCCGAAAGAAGCAGGTAAATCATGAGCACGAACGCACCAGCCGCCGAGGTCGAGGCCGCCCACGGCGTCGAACGGCACGACGTGGCTGCCGTCAACGCTAAATCCGAGCGCAGCCAATACGCCAGCCGCCAGAAAATTTACGCCAAGCGCGGCAATGGCTTCTTCCGCAATATTAAATGGATCGTCATGGTCGTGACCATGGGGATCTACTACCTTCTGCCTTGGGTCCGCTGGGACCGGGGTCCGGACGTACCCAACCAAGCCTTCCTGATCGACATGGCGCATGAACGCCTGTTCTTCTTCTGGTTCGAGTTGTGGCCGCAGGAACTTTATCTCATAACCGGCTTTCTTGTGATTTCGGCCCTGGCGCTATTCCTGTTCACATCTATCGCAGGTCGCGTCTGGTGCGGATATCTTTGCTGGCAGACGGTGTGGACCGACCTGATGATTGCGGTCGAGCGCTTCTGGCAGGGCGACCGCAACCAGCGGATCCGTCTCGACAAGGAGCCATGGAGCGCCAGCAAGATCGCCAAAAAGGTGATGACGCACCTATCGTGGCTGCTGGTCGCGGCAGCGACCGGCGGCGCGTTCGTGCTCTATTTCCGCGATGCCCCGACCCTGTTCTGGGAGTTCTTCGCCGGCCAAGCGCCGATGTCGACTTACCTTTTTTTTGGGCTTCTGACCTTCTTCACCTACCTGATGGGCGGCATCGCCCGCGAGCAGGTCTGCATCTACATGTGCCCGTGGCCGCGCATTCAGGGCGCCATGCTCGATCGCGACTCTCTTTTCGTCACCTACCGTGACTTCCGCGGCGAGCCACGCGGCCCCCATCGCAAGGGCCAAGCCTGGGAAGGCCGCGGCGATTGCATCGACTGCAAGGCGTGCATTGCCGTCTGTCCGATGGGCATCGACATCCGCCACGGGCCGCAGCTCGAGTGCATCCAGTGCGCGCTTTGCATCGACGCCTGTGACGAGATCATGGGCAAGATTGGCCGGCCGCAGAAGCTCATCGCATACGATACCTACCGGAGCCTCGAGTCGGAGGCCAAGGGCGGCGGTCTGCAACTGCGACTGATCCGGCCGCGAACCATGCTCTACGCAGCATTGCTGTCGATCGCCGGCGTCGTCACACTGCTGGGCTCACTCAACCGCACGATGCTGAGCCTCAATGCCGTAGCCGACCGCAACCCGTTCTTCACCGTCCTGTCGGACGGCAGTGTGCGAAACACGTTCACGGTGCGCATCCTGAACAAGCTCTATTCAACGCATACGTTCACGCTTGGCATCGAAGGTATCGAGGGCGCAAAAATCTCCGCCCTCGGCCATGAGAGCGAGTCAGCGCCGAAGATTGATGTGAAGGCAGACAGCGTCGGCGAGGTGCGTGTGTGGATTGCCGTGCCGCCCTCGACGCTGGCTAGGCTGCCCGGCGACATCACCAATTTCACCTTTACCGTGCGCGATGACGCGGACGGCAGCGAAGCCAAGCGCGCCGCTACCTTCCGCAAACCCGGCTGAAGTAACGCATTCCAGGAGATCAGAAATGAAGAGGACTCTTGCAGTCGTGGCCAGCGCCTGCATCGTGTCGATCGTCGGCGTCGCGGCCGCTCAGACTGCCTTACCAGCCGATGATGCCGCGCGCACCGCCAAGTCACGGGCAGCCGTCAAGGCCTTGGCGGAGGACTTGAAAGCGCGTCTCGTCGAGGCCCTAAAAACCGGCGGACCGGTGGCAGGCATTGCGGCCTGCAACAAAGCCGCCCAACCAGCCACCGGCGATATTTCGAAAGCGCAAGGCTTGACGATAAAGCGGACTGCACTTCGCGTTCGCAACCCACTGAACGTAGCCTCACCTCGCGAGCGCATCGTACTGCAAAGCTTTGCGGAAAAGGTCAAAGCCGGTGCCGACGTCGCGACGCTCGAGCACACGGAGACGGTGAAGGAAGGCGATGCCGAAACCTTCGTCTATATGAAGGCGATCCCGATGGCAGGCGACCCCTGTCAAGCCTGCCATGGAACCGAAGTGAAGTCCGAAGTCAAAGCGGAGATCGGAAAGCTTTACCCGAAGGATGAAGCGACTGGCTTCACACCTGGCGAGTTGCGCGGCGCATTCGTCGTCACTCAAAAGATCAAATAGACTGCGACACTGGCCTCAGCCGCGAGGTGCGCGGCTGGGGCGGCAACTTCTCGCCGCGGCGCGTTCGGGACCGCGAAGGCGATCGGCCCAACCGCCTAGAATCGACCGCCCCTCGATCAAATAAAAGAGGCCGAGCCGCGCACCGAAGATCATGCCGATGATCGCCACCGGTGCCGTCACCGCAAGCGTGCTTGCCGCCGAGATCCCTTGGCCGATGGTGCACCCGCGTGCAAGTACGCCGCCGAAGCCCATCAGCAGGGCGCCGAGCAGATGCCGCCGCATTTCTCGCTGATCGTCGAAGGCTTCCCAGCGCAACTCCCGACGTGACGTCGACACCGCGAACGACCCCAATACGACGCCGATGACGCTCGCCACTGCGAATGCCGATTGGCTGATCGTCTCTCCCATTGCGATCAGCAGCGTGCGGCCGAGCGGGGCGACGAACGTCAGGCTCTCTGGCCGCACCGGCGCGAATGGATCCGCAAGGGCGCTCGTGACATACCACCCGCCGCTCACGGCCAAGCCAAGAAGTATCGCGGCGACGACCAACCGTAATCGTTTGCGGAACTTCACATTCGCAAAGGCGAAAGTGGCGAGCAGGGCCGGAAAAACGATCGCAGGCAATAGAGCCCAGGCCGGTCCGAGGAACCGGCGCACGACCCCGCGAAAAGTCGCGCTGCCGATCAAGCCTGCATCGAATTGCATGAAGTCGGACAGCCACAGCCGTGGAACCGAAAGCAACCCTCCCGTCGCAGCAAAGGCCGCGATTCCCAGCACAACGCCGGCGATCATAGCTCTGAGGTCTCCGGTCCCTGCCCGCACGAGAACACCGAAACCGCATGTGCCGACAAGCGACATGCCGACGCCGAACAGAATTGCGCCAATCAACAGACCGCCCAATTCGATGCGGGCGTAGCCGTATGGATTACCGGTCAGATCGACGATGCCGGCCGACCGCATCGCTTGCGTGCAAGCGATTGCCACCGCAATAGCCAAAGCCCAGGCGCGAGCACGCCGAAAGTCTCCGGCAACGACCGCATCCTCGATTGCGGCAAAGGTGCACAGGCGCCCGTATTGAGCGGCGATACCGGCGATAATTCCGCATGCCAAGCCGCCGAGGAGCAGGGTCGTATTGGCACTCATGTCGCCACTTTTCCGCTCGCCTCACCCAATCGGGCAAAGCTCGACTTCTCGTACGAGACACCGGATGCCGCTGCATCGAGCCGGCCGACGGCCCTTATTTCTTGCAGAACATATCGTAGATCACGCGGATGAACTGCTTCAAATCCTCATCCGCGAGACTGTAATAAACCGCCTTGCCATCGCGCCGGGCGATGACGAGATCGTCGAGCCGCAGGCGGGCGAGTTGTTGCGACACCGTGGTCTGCCGTAGCGACAGCAGCTCTTCAAGCTCCGTCACCGATCGCTCCCGTTCGGCCAGAAGACAGAGAATTACGAGCCGGCTCTCATGCGCCAGTGCCTTCAGGAAATCGCTCGCCGCGCGCGCGTTCTTCATCATGCGCGCGAGTTCGGGCGACAGATCCTTGTCGCTCTCCAGCGCCTCGGTATCGCTATCTGAAAGGATCTTGTTCATCGCGTTCGTGGCCCCAGGTTCTTGATTTGCCCAGTTGATCGACCTGCCTATTTGGCTTCACCCACGGATGCGGCTGGCAAACGCCGCATCACCTCGTCTAAAACTTCGTAGAAAAACTCGGCGCCGACATATCCGGCAACACGCCCGATCTCGCGGCCCTGATCGACGAGGACGAACGTCGGTGTAATCGTGACCCGCCGGCTTAATTGTACTCCCTGTGGCAGTTCGGCACGGATGTCGATGCGCCGTAACGGCGCGCGCTGTCCCTCGGCCGATTTTGCGTAGCCCGGCCCGATCTCCGCATGCCAGCGCCGGCAATACGGGCAGCCGGCATCCTCGAACATCAGCAACTCGGCCGCGGTCGCGCTCGACGATGGAGCAGCAAATGCGACCGCCGTCAGCAGGACCGTCAATAGCACGTCTCGCAGCCACACGCGGTCGGCCTCCTGGGAATGTCAACGGCAGGCAGCATCTCATGCCGCCTGCCTGTTCGCGTTTGCAACTCCGGTCAACGTCGCTTCGCTGCTATTGGTTGACCGGGCTGTCCGGCGACATCAAGTACGCGGTCAAGTCCTTGATCTGCTCAACCGATAGGAACTTGTGAAAGCCGAAGCGAGGCATGTTGGAGCACGGCAGCACGCTTTGCGCATTGTAGATCTTGGCGTACGCTGCCTTCGTCTCGGCAGCGTTGAACTTGCGCGTCTTGCCGTAGCCGGTGAGGCTCGGGCCGAGGGTGCCATAGCTCACCTCTGCCGTCGCCATCTGGTGGCAAGCGTAACAGTTACCGCCGCGCTCGGTGCCGGGTTCGTCACTGAATTGACCACCACGGCCATTCTGCGCGATCTTTTCACCCTTCTTCCAGTCGCCCATGACGTTGCCGTCCGCTGGATACTCGATCGTCGCGACTTCCCGAGCCTTGATTTTCTCGAACTCGGCCTGCGGCGGGTTGTTATGCGTTTCGCTGCAGATCCGCTGCGTCTCGTCCTGCACGATACGGCTTTCCCACCCCTCGGGAAGCTTCTTGAACATGGTCTTGAAATAGGTCTCGACGTTTGGCTTCGGCTTGTCCTGGGCTGTTGCCGGTCCGGCAAGCAGGACGGGGGCACCAAAGAGAGCGAGTGCGGCGAGGAGAATGATCTTTTTCATGTCGCCACCTGTCAGCGCTTGATCGAGGGAACGGTCAGCACGCCGCCGTCGGCCTGCTTCGTCAGGTAGACAGTGAGGGCGGTGATGCCGTCGGAGAGATATTCGGGCGGCGGCATCCGAGCTTGCCGGTAGCAGTCCCACAACCGGTGCTGCATGGTCCGCATGGCACTCTGCGATACGCGGTAAGTCGGCCACGAGCCCATTGTTTCCTGTGCGTCCTTGCCGGCCTTGGTCAGGTTGGGGAGGGCCTGCAGCCGTATGCGCTTGCCATCGTCTCCGTGGCAGGTGGCGCACGAAAAATCCTCGACGGAGGCGCGGGCGTAGAAAAGAGCCTCGCCGACCGCGTACATCTCTTTCTCTTTCGGGTGCGAGACCTGCGCCGCGATCTGCATACCGCTCGACTTATTGGCAATGTAGGCGACGAGATCCTCCATATCCGAGGTCTTGCCGGGTCCACTGAACTTGCGCGAAAGGACGTCCTTCGTATCGAGGGCCTGGACTTTCTCCATGCACCACAGCAGCCTTTGCTCGAGATCCAGCACGCGATCGGCATCGGTGAAATAGCGCGGCAGCTTTGCATAGGCGCCCTCGAGCTTGCCTGCGCCTTCGCCGAGATCGCACGTCTCGAGCGAAATCTTATTGGCGCCGCGCGCCTCCTTCCACAGCGCCTCGCCGCGATCGACATTGAGGAAAGCTGGGTTCGCCATAGGGTCGTTGATCATGGCCCGATAGCGCTCGATTTCCTTCTCGCCGTCGTCGGCGAGCACTGGACCAGCGCCACCGCTCGAGCACATGACCAGTGCCAAGGCTGCGACCCGCAGCCAAGACTGTGCGCGTTCCAACATTTTCATTAAACCTCCCCGAAATGAGCAACAGATCGTTTCTTGTCGCGGGCCGTCGCGTGCCCATCCGACCCTGGTCAGAGTTTGTTGGCACTATACGACCACTAGCTACTTTACATTTGAATACCATCATGTGACAACCACGCAATGATCGATGCCGGCCCTAAAGGCTCAAAGGCCTCAAGAGAAGGCCGCATCGCGATGGGAAACGTAAAATCAAACAAGGGAGGGAGTGCATGAACAGGGATTGGCATGCGCCGAGCCGCCGCAAAATGCTTTTGGCCGGATTTGCCGGCATGGCGGCGACGGTCGCAGGTATCAGCCTCGCCGAGGCCACCCCGGAGCAGGTGGCAGAAGAAGTGAAAAAGGTGACCGGCGGCAAAACCGCGTCGGATGGCAAAATCAAGCTCGACCTCCCGTCTATTGCCGAGAATGGCCTCGTGGTTCCTCTTAATTTCGAGATCGAGAGCCCGATGACGGAGAAGGATTACGTCAAGCACGTGCATTTCTATGCCGAAGGCAATCCCAATCCTCTTCTCGCTGCTTTCCATTTCACGCCTCTGATCCCGAAAGCTTCGGCTCAGATCCGCATTCGTCTCGCCCAGACGCAGAACATCGTTGCTGTCGCCGAGATGTCGGACGGCAAGCTCTACATGGCGAAAAAAGAGGTGAAGGTCACAATCGGCGGATGCGGCGGCTAGTAAAGCCCGCCTGCCTGATCGGACAATCACTTATCTTTCGAGGACGCCCATTATGGCTACAAAACCCACTCCCCGTGTCCGCATGCCCGCGACCGCCAAGGCTGGCGAGGTCGTGGAAGTCAAGACGCTGATCAGTCACGAGATGGAAAGCGGCCAGCGCAAGGACAAGGATGGCAAGGCCATCCCGCGTAAAATCATCAACAAATTTGCCGTCAAGTTCAACGGCAAGGAATTGATGACGGTCGACTGGCATACGGCCATCTCTGCCAACCCGTATCAGTCGTTCTTCGTTCGCGTTCCAGAATCCGGAACCTTTACGTTCGAATGGACCGACGACGATGGCTCAGTCTATTCGGCTGAACAGAAAGTCGTCGTAAGCTGATCTGGAAAGCGCCTATCGCGGCACGATTGGCGCATTTTCGCTCGTCAATTCGCAATTCGACGTGACGGGCATCAATAACGCGAGCCCCGGACAATCGGGGCCAATGGTGGAAACGCGGAAGGGCTGCGCTTATCGCGCACTCCTCCATATCGACGCATCACGTAGCGATCCGGTCGCCCGGTTTCGCGCGAACGCCGGTGCATGAGGAGCAGCATGTCTCTCTCTCGACGCGAATTCCTGCAGGCCGCTATGGCCTCCGCAGCCCTCGTCGGCGGTGGCGCCGGCACAGTTGGCCGCGCGGCCGCGCAAGGCAAGCTCACTGAAGAGCAACTGCTGAAGTTTGAAAGTACCGGCAACGTCACGCTCGTCCACGTCACCGACATTCACGGCCAGCTCGTCCCGCTCTATTTCCGCGAGCCGACGGTCAACATCGGAGTGGGCGACGCCAAGGGGAAGGTGCCCCACATCACCGGCGCTGACTTTCTGAAGACCTTTGGCATCACGCCCAAGTCAGCCGACGCCTACGCGCTCTCCGACCAGGACTACGCCGAGCTCGCCAAGTCCTATGGCCGGATGGGCGGTCTCGATCGCATCGCCACGATCGTCAAAGCCATCCGCGCCGAGCGCGGTGACAAGGTGCTGCTGCTCGACGGCGGCGACACCTGGACCAATAGCTGGACCGCGCTGCAGACGCAGGGCCAGGACATGGTCGATGTAATGAACTTGCTGAAGCCGGATGCGATGACCGCGCATTGGGAGTTCACGCTCGGCGAAGCCCGCGTCAAGGAAATCGTCGAGAAGCTGCCATTTCCTTTCCTCGCGCAAAACATCCGCGACTCCGAGTTCAATGATCCCGTTTTCGAGCCCTACAAGATCATTGACAAAGGCGGCGTGAAGATTGCCGTCATTGGGCAGGCATTCCCGTTCACGCCGATCTCGAATCCGCGGTGGATGATTCCGAAATGGACGTTCGGCATTCGCGACGACGACATGCAAAAGGTCGTCGACGAAGTGAAGGGCAAGGGCGCCGACCTTGTCGTCTGCCTGTCGCATAACGGCTTCGACGTCGACCGCAAGATGGCCGCGATCGTCAAAGGCATTGACGTCATTCTCACGGGCCACACCCACGATGCCATCCCTGAAGTTGTGAAGGTCGGCAAAACGCTGCTGATCTCGTCCGGATCGCACGGCAAGTTCGTTTCGCGCCTCGATCTCGACGTGCAGGCCAAGGAAATAAAGGCGTTCCGCTTCAAACTGATCCCCGTGTTCTCGGACTGGATCAAGCCCGACGCCGAGACCGCAGCTCTAATCGCCAAGGTCCGGGAACCCTACCAGGCGGACCTTAAGCGCGTTCTCGGCAAGACCAACTCGCTTCTCTATCGGCGCGGCAACTTCGCCGGCACGCTCGACGACCTGTTCTGCGAGTCGATTCTTGCCGAGCGCGACGCGGAGATTGCCCTGTCGCCCGGAATCCGGTGGGGCACGACGCTGCTTCCCGGGCAGGACATCACGTTCGAGGATGTCACCAACGCCTGCGCCATGAGCTACCCCAACGTCTATCGCATGAAGATGACGGGCGCCCGGCTGAAGGAGATTCTCGAGGACGTCGCCGACAACATCTTCAACCCCGATCCCTATTACCAGCAGGGCGGCGACATGGTTCGCACCGGCGGCCTGGGCTTCACCTGTGACATCGCGGCGCCGATCGGCAAGCGTTTCAGCGAGCTTCGACTATTGAAGTCCGGCAAACCTCTCGAAGCGGACAAGGAATACGTCGTCGCCGGTTGGGCGAGCGTGAATGAGGGCACCGAGGGGCCGCCGATCTGGAAGGTCGTCGAGGGCTATCTTGCCAAGACCAAGACCGTCGATGTGAAGCCGACCGACGCCGTGAAAGTCGTCGGGGCCTGAGACAGCGCGTTGCGCGCCGCTAGCCCGAAGCGGAGTCGAATGCGCGAATAGACTGGGGATGATGCCAATGTCTGACATTCCGAAAAACAAGAATGAGGCGCCGCCGAGCCTCGCCAGGCGGAATTTTCTGCGGGCTGGAGCCGCTGGCGTTGCAGCCGCAGGCCTCGGTGCCGCCGCGTCGCGCGCAGCCGAAACGGCTAAGGTCGCAGCCCCCGCCGGAAATCCGGCTAATCTACCGCCCAATGTCCCCGAGTTTTCCAAAGTTCTCGGCGAAGGCGTGGCGGCACGACCCTACGGCCGTCCCTCGAAATTCGAGGCCAACGTCGTCCGTCGTGATGTCGAGTGGCTCACCGCATCGCGGGAAAGCTCGGTCAATTTTACGCCGCTGCACGAACTCGACGGCATCATCACCCCGAATGGCCTCTGCTTTGAGCGCCATCACGGGGGCGCCCCGTCGATCAATCCCCACGACCATCGCTTGATGATCCACGGCCTTGTCGAAAAGCCGCTGATCTTCACGATGCAGGATTTGCTGCGGATGCCGCGCGTCAACCGCGTCTACTTCCTGGAATGCGCCGCCAATTCAGGGATGGAATGGCGCGGCGCCCAGCTCAATGGCTGCCAGTTCACGCACGGCATGGTGCACAACGTGATGTACACCGGCGTGCCATTGAAGGCGGTGCTCGAGGAAGCAGGCGTAAAGCCAAACGCCAAATGGCTGCTGCTCGAAGGTGCCGACGCCTCAGGGCTGGATCGCTCCGTGCCGCTCGATAAGGCGGTCAACGACGTGCTCCTCGCATTCAAGATGAACGGTGAGGCTCTGCGCGAGGAGAACGGCTACCCGCTGCGCGCTGTCATCCCGGGTTGGCAAGGCAATATGTGGGTGAAGTGGCTGCGCCGCATCAAAGTCGGCGACCAACCGTGGCACACGCGCGAGGAAACGTCGAAATACACCGACCTCATGTCGGATGCCCGCGCCCGCCGTTTCACTTTCATCATGGACGCGAAATCCGTCATCACCAATCCCAGCCCGCAAGCGCCTTTGCTGTCCAAAGGCCGCAACGTGCTCTCCGGCATTGCTTGGTCGGGCCGCGGCACCGTCACCCGCGTCGACGTCACGATCGACGGCGGCAAGAATTGGCAAGAAGCCCGCATCGACGGCCCCGTGCTCGACAAGTCGATGACCCGCTTCTACGTCGACTTCGACTGGCAGGGCCAGGAGATGCTGATCCAGTCCCGCTGCCACGACTCGACCGGCTACCTGCAGCCGACCAAGGACGAGTTGCGCAAGATCCGCGGCGTCAACAACATCTATCACAACAACGGAATTCAGACCTGGTTGGTCCGCGCGAACGGGGAGACTGAAAATGTCGAAATTTCCTAAGGCCCTCTTCGCCGCGGCTTTTCTCTGCACCAACTTTGCCCCGGCCTTCGCGGGCAAACTCGGCGTCGGTCGCGAGGCGACGAAGGAAGAAATCGCGGGCTGGGACATAGACGTGCGCCCCGACGGTCAGGGCCTTCCCAAAGGCAAGGGCACAGCGGCGCAGGGCGAGACGATTTTCCAGGAACGCTGCGCCATGTGCCATGGCGAGTTCGGCGAGGGCAAGGACAAGTGGCCGGTGCTCGCAGGCGGCATCGGTACGTTGCCCAACGACCGCCCCGACAAGACGGTGGGCTCCTATTGGCCCTACGCCTCGACGATCATGGATTACATCCGCCACGCCATGCCGTTCGGCAACGCGCAGTCGCTAACGTCCGACGAAGCCTACGCGATCACCGCGTATATTCTGCAGTTGAATGACGTTATCAAGGATCAGAATTTCGAGCTGAACGAGACCTCGTTTAGGACCATCAAGATGCCGAATGAAGGCGGCTTCTATGATGACGATCGCGAGGTGGCGGAAAAGTCGTTCTGGCGCAAGGATCCGTGCATGAAAGATTGCAAGAAGTCGGTCGAGATCACTGGCCACGCTAGCGTCGTCGACGTGACCCCGGACAGCAAATCCGGTCCGAAAGTGGATTGAAGTTGGAATAGGGCCAGCAAGCGGACATCAAGATTCGCGGCGCAAAAAAGTGGAAGGGGAGAGGCGCAATGGCGCGCACCGCGCTCGCAGTTCTGGTGATATCGGCGGCTGCTTCGGCGTTGATCCTTGGTGGATCGCCCTCGCGCGCTGCGCCCGATATCGCTTACGGCGAATACCTCGCCAACGAGTGCGTGACCTGTCATCAGCGCTCTGGCAACTTCAACGGCATTCCCTCGATCACCGGTTGGCCGCAGGAAACCTTCGTTCAGGCACTGAATTCCTATCGTTGGCGTGAGCGCAAGAATCCAATCATGCAGACGATTGCCGATCAGTTGTCCGACGAGGATATGGCCGCGCTTGCCGCCTATTTCGAGTCGCTGGGGCCCCCAAAGATGAGCGTCGACGAGCCCGCGCCGAAGCCGCAAGCGCCGGCTGTTGCAAAGGGCCGGAGCTGATATTCGCATTCACGTGTGCGCCCGGAACGGCGCCAAGACGATCGCATGAGCGCAAATAAAAAAGACGCTTACGGAAACATCTGGGGAGACTTTGAAAATGATTACTCGTCGTCGTTTTGGGCAGCTTGCCGGCGGCTCCGCTGCCGTATTGGCTGCAGGGCGCTTCGCGGCTCCGGCCATCGCGCAGGCCAAGGCGAAAGTCGTCGTGATCGGCGGCGGCGCGGGCGGTGCCACCGCCGCGAAGTACATTGCAAAGGATTTCGGCCGGCGCCATCGAGGTCACTCTCGTCGAGCCGTCGAAGCAGTTCGTCACCTGCTTCCACTCGAACCTCTACCTCGGCGGCATCAAGAAGATGGAGGAGATTACCCACTCCTACGACAAGCTGGCCGGCTACGGCATCAAGCTCAATCATCAAATGGCTAGCGCCATCGACCGCGACAAGCGGCAAGTGAAGCTCGCTGACGGATCGCTGCTTTCCTATGATCGGCTCGTGCTCTCGCCCGGCATCGACCTGAAGTACGACAGCGTCGCCGGCTGGGGCAAGGAGCATGAGGAGGTGATGCCGCATGCCTGGAAGGCCGGTCCGCAAACCAGGATCCTGAAGGCGAAGCTGGACGCCGTCCCGGATGGCGGCGTCATTGTCATGATCGCTCCGCCGAATCCGTTCCGCTGCCCGCCCGGACCATATGAGCGGGTGTCGATGATGGCGCACGTGCTGAAGGCCGCCGGCAAGTCGAAGTGCAAGATCATCGTGCTCGACGCCAAGGACAAGTTCTCCAAGCAGGCGCTGTTCACCGAGGGCTGGGAGAAGCACTATCCGGGCATGGTGGAATGGCTGCCGCCGTCCATCCACGACGGCATCAAGTCGGTTGATCCCAAGACGAACACCGTTACCACCGGCTTCGAGACCTACAAGGACGTCGCCCTTGTCAACGTGATCCCAGCACAGATGGCCGGTGGCATCGCGCGCGATTGCAGCCTCGCCAACGAAAGCGGTTTCTGTCCGATCGATCCAGCAAATATGAAGTCGGTCAAGGACGCCAATATCTACGTCATCGGCGACGCCTGCATTCCGGGCGACATGCCGAAGTCTGCGTTCGCGGCCAACAGCCAGGCCAAAGCCGCGGCGATGATGGTGCGCGGCGAGCTTGCATCCGCCAAGACCTTTCCGCCTCGCTACGCCAACACCTGCTGGAGCCAGATCGAGACAGACGATACGGTCAAGGTTGGCGGTCGCTATGAGGCCAAGGACGGCAAGATCACCGCGATCGAAAACTTCATCTCGCAGACCGATGAGACCGCAGCCCTGCGCAAGCAGGTGCAGGAAGAAAACATGGGATGGTACGCCGGCATCACGGCCGACATCTTCGGCTGAATTTCGGATCCTGGCGACAGACTTTATGAACGAAAAGGGAGAGCGTTGCGATGACGCCAAAGACACATGCCTTAGGGCCGCAGCAGCGCACAATCTCGCGCCGGACGCTGCTCGCAGGCATCGCGGCATCGGCCGCTCTCCCGGTTGGCTTGATCTGCGCGCCCGCCAAGGCGGCGCCGACCACGCATACGTTCACGGTCGGCCAGTTCGAAGTCACCGTGCTCTCGGACGGAACACTGACGCTGCCGATCTCATTCGCTGTGCCCGGCCGTGATCCGGCCGAGGTCAAGACGCTTCTTGAAGCCGGTGGGCTCCCGGGCGACGCGATCAACGCACAAGTGAACGTCGCCATCGTCAAGACGCCGGACGCAATGATCCTCGTCGACACCGGCGGCGGACCGGACTTCATGCCGACCATCGGCAAGCTCGCGGACCAGCTCGAGGCCGCCGGTATCCCACCCGAAAAAATCACTCACGTCATCTTCACGCATGCCCACGCCGACCACCTGTGGGGTGTGATCGACCCGCTCGATGGCGGCAGTCGCTTCACCAACGCCCGCCACGTCATGACTGCCGCCGAGTACGATTTCTGGTCGAAGCCCGGTCGCGAGAACGAGGTCCCCGAGTTCTTCAAGCCGATGACAATCGGCACGCAACGACGGCTGAAAGCGGTCGGCGATCGTTTCGAAATGAAAAAAGCCGGCGATGAGATCGCAGCTGGCGTGCAGTTGCTCGATACCGCCGGCCACACTCCTGGTCACGTGTCGGTCCTTTTGCATTCCGGCTCCGAGCAACTGCTGATCGGCGGCGATGCGCTGACCCATCCGCTCGTGTCGTTCGCCAATCCCGGCTGGCGCTGGGGTCCGGATATGGAGCCTGAAATCGCCATCGCCACCCGGAAGCGTCTCTTGCAGATGCTAGCGGCCGAGAAGACGCCCCTGCTCGGCTATCACCTGCCTTGGCCCGGCCTTGGGCGCGTCGAGGTCAAGGACAGCGCTTGGCGCTTCGTGCAGAGCTGAAACGGCAGACGATTAGACGCGCCATCGAATGATTGCCCATCCATGGACTTTACGTTCCTCATTGAAAAGCTCGGCGACGCCGGAACCGGCACGCTGCTCGGCCTCGTAATCGGCCTGCTGTTCGGTTTCCTCGCACAGAAGAGCAAGTTCTGCCTTCGCGCCGCGACCCTCGAGGTGGGCCGCGGCTCGTTCGGGCCGAAGCTCGCCATCTGGTTGCTCGTCTTTTCCGCGGCAATTGTCGGCACCCACGCCCTGATCGCGTTCGAAGTCATTGGGACCAGTGGCATCCGCGTCCTGAACCTTAGAAGCAGCCTGTCCGGCGCCATGATCGGCGGCGCACTGCTCGGTGCCGGTATGGTGTTGGCGCGCGGCTGTCCCAGCCGGCTCCTCGTGCTCGCGGCCCAAGGCAATCTGCGGTCCCTGCTATCGGGACTGATATTCGCGGTCACGGCGCAAGCCGCCATCGGCGGCAGCCTATCTCCGCTGCGGACATGGCTCGCCAGTCTCTGGATGCTCGACGGCCCGGCCCTCGACGCTTCGCACGTGATGGGCCTCAGCGCCAAAG
Organism: uncultured Alphaproteobacteria bacterium; assembly: GCA_963847435.1. Lineage (GTDB taxonomy): Bacteria > Pseudomonadota > Alphaproteobacteria > Rhizobiales > Hyphomicrobiaceae > CAWJZR01. Next base: position 237,443 of record CAWJZR010000024.1, read on the forward strand.
CGACGCTTGTTACCGCGCTGATCTGGCTCTCGGCCGCAATCTATTTTGCCGCCCGAAGCAAGCTCCCGATGTGGGGATGGACCGGCTCAATCGGCGTCGGCCTAACCATCATGGCCGGCTGGCTCGTGACCTACTGGCTGTCGCTGCAGTCATTCGACCCGCAGCCCCTGAAGAGCGTCACTTTCTCTGGCCCCTCGGCGCGCGTGCTGATGCTGCTGCTGACACCGCCCGGCCAGCCGCTGGATTTTGACATCGGGCTCGTCCCGGGCGTTTTTCTCGGAGCATTCCTCGGAGCAGTGACCGGGCGCGAGTTGAAGCTGGAAGGTTTCCAGGGTGGCCACGCAATGCGCCGCTACATTGCAGGCGCCGTCCTGATGGGCTTCGGCGGCATGCTGGCCGGTGGCTGTGCGGTTGGCTCGGTCTCTAACAGCGCCGTGTTCGCGACAACAGCCTGGGTCGCCCTCTTTTCGATGTGGCTCGGCGCGATGCTCACGGACGCGCTCGTCGATTGGCCGGCAGAACGCCGGATGACGCTTCGCGATGCGTTCGCCGCGTCTGCCAGCCGCACTCAGTCTTGAAAAGGAAACGGCCGGGACAGTGACATCCCGGCCGTTATCTCAACCGATTTGCGCCGTTTGCACCGCGTCGGGTGCATACATGGAGTACATCGGCTCATCGAGCAGGATGGCGTTCTCGTACTTCCCATAGCCGTTGAACACGCCAGCGATGGCGCGGCCGTAAGCGCCGATGTTGCCGATCTCGATGTAGTCACCCTCGCGGATCGAGGCCGGCAGCATGAACGGTCCCTTCATGCGATCGATCGAGTTCGCAGGTCGGACCCCACATCTCGAACGGCATCAGGTTCTCGTTCGGGTCCAGTCCCGGCCTCAGCAGCTTGACCGGAAACACGAAACCGAGATGTGCGGCATCGAACAACGTGCCGTAGGCGCCGTCGTTGATGAACAGCTCGTTCCCGCGTCGCGCATCGACACGCGCAATCAGGCTCTCGGCCTCTGCCACGAGCGCACGGCCCGGCTCGCAGATGAGGCGGCAGGCTTCCGTCACGGGAAGCGTATCGAGGCCTTTCTTGATGACCTCGACGAAGCTCCACAGCGGCGCCGGCAAGCTGTCCGTGTAGCGCGAAGGAAAGCCGCCGCCGACGTCTATGGCATCGACGACCACGCCCGAGCCGACGATCAGCTTGCGCACCTCCTCAAACGCCGACACGTAGGCGTCCGGCGTCGTCGTCTGCGAGCCGACATGAAACGTGATGCCGAGTTCGTCCGCGGCCTGACGCGTCTTGACGAGCAGTCGTTGCGCCTTCGCGCCGGTGGTGCCGAATTTCCGCTCGAGTGGCACGCGGCTATTCTTGGCTGGCACAGCGATGCGCACGAACAGCTCGAGATCGCGCGCGGGTCCTTCGGGACCCGTCGTCTCCTCCACGATCTTCTGCAGCTCGTCCTCGGTGTCGAGCGCAAAGCAGCGGATGCCGAAGTCATGATAGGCGCGATGGATGGCATGCCTCGACTTCACGGGATGCATGAAGTGCAGGCGCACGCCCGGGATCGTCGCCGCATCCTCCAGCTCGGGAAGAGAGGCCACGTCGAACTGCGTGATGCCGGCGCCGAACAGCGCACCCAGCAGAAACACCGAGTGGTTCGCCTTGTAGGCGTAGGCAACCTCACCGGGGAAATTGTCGATGAACCATCGCGCCGCGCGCGCTGCCGCGTGCGGACGAGCCGCCAGTACAGGGCGGGTCGGCTGCTTTGCTTCGATCAGCGCCAGTGCAGAGGAGAATTTTTCCATCGCATGGGACCTCCACCAGTCGGGTTCCAACCAGTTGGCGCTGCATTCAGCAGAAGCCGCGAACGTGAACGGGAGAGAAACGGCATGTAGGGCGAACAGCCCCCCCTGTAAAGCGGTTTGCGACGGTATCGTTTCGATTTTGCATTGCAAAGCGTCCCACGACTGTCCTGACGCTGGCCACCGTCCGCTTTCAAGTGTCATGTGGAACAAATTGGCCGCGCATGCTGTACCGCGTGAGACTCTGGCCCTGGGTGTGACTAGTTGAGGATCGTTGAATGTCCGGACTGCGCGATGCCATAGCCTCGCATGCGCCCCTGGCGCTGGCCATGGGCGGCGGCCTCATTGGGTTCGTCTTCGGAGCAGTTGTGCAGCGTACCGGATTCTGCGCCATGGGCGCGGTTTCCGACTGGCATACGTTCGGCGACACGCGGCGACTGCGCGCCTGGGTATTGGCGGCGGCCCTGGCGTTGATCGGTACCCAGGCGCTCGCAGGCTTCGGTCTCGTGGCCATCGACAAGTCGATGTACGTCGCGCCCTCGTTCAACTGGCTTGGAAACCTTCTGGGCGGAGCGATGTTCGGCTTCGGCATGGTGCTGGCGGGCGGGTGTGCGAGCCGCAACCTTGTGCGCGCCGGAACTGGCGATCTGCGCGCCGGCCTCAACCTGGTTGTGGTCGGCATTTTCGCCTTCATGGCTATCGGCGGCGTCTTTGGACCCGCCCGAGCGGCAATGGAGACGGCGACGGCGGTCGATCTCGCAAAGCACGGCGCCAGCGATCAGAGCCTATCCAGTTTACTCGTTGCGACGGGGATGCTCACCGAGGCCCGCTCGCCACTCGCGGCCACCCTGCTGGTCGCCGTGCCGGTGCTGGCCTGGTGCTTTGCGCTCGCCGCATTTCGAAAGTCCGGGCGTCACGTGGCATCTGCGATCGGAGTGGCAGCTTGTGTGATCGCCGGCTGGGCCCTTACGGGACTTGCCTTCGACGAGCTGGCGACGCGGCCAATGCCACCAGTCTCGCTGACCTACGTGCGCCCGGCCGGCGATGCGCTCGACTGGCTCCAGAGGTTCACCGCGCTGGGGTTGCCAGGCTTCGGCGTCGCCAGCGTGTTCGGCGCCGCGATCGGCGGATGGCTGGCGGCAGCTATCAGCGGAAGGCCGCGCCTGCAGACGTTTGCCGGTACAGGGGATACCTTGCGCAACCTCGCGGGTGCAGCACTCATGGGCGTAGGCGGCGTGATGGCGCTCGGCTGCACCATCGGCCAGGCCGTGACCGGCGTCTCTACGCTGGCCGCGGGGTCGTTCCTAGCCTTCGCGGCCATGATCGCTGGCGCGCGAACCGCTCTTGTTGCTCTGGAGAAATGGAGCTAACGCGACGCGTGCTATGGCAAAAGACGGCCAGAAGGCCGCCACAGACCATGCATTACCCGCTCAAGCCGCGGCGCCGATCTTCGCCTCGATCGCCTTCAAGGCGTCATCCGCCTTGGAACCATCCGGACCACCCGCTTGGGCCATATCCGGACGCCCGCCGCCGCCCTTGCCGCCCACGGCTTCCGAGCCTGCGCGAACCAAGTCCACCGCGTTCACCTTGCCGGCGAGATCCATCGTAACCGCCACGACGATGCCGAGCTTGCCGTCCGCCGAGTTGTTGGCGATCGCAACTATGCCCGAGCCTAGCTTGGCGCGGCCGTCGTCCGCCATCGCCTTCAGGTCTTTCATATCGACGCCGCTGACCGACAGCTTCATGAACTTGCGTCCGGCGATTTCGACGACCGGCGGACCCGCGTCTTTGCCGCCGCCCCCGCCGCCGAGGGCAATCTGCTTCCTGGCCTCCGTGAGTTGCCGTTCGAGTTGCTTACGCTCCTCGACCAGCACCTTGACGCGATCGACCACGTCCTCCGGCCGTGTCTTCAGCACGGCTGCCGCCTCGCGCAGACGCTCTTCCTGTTGTCCGAGATAGGCGCGCGCGCCATCTGCGGTCAGCGCTTCGATGCGCCGCACGCCCGCAGCACTGGCACTTTCGCCGACCACCTTGAGAAGACCGATGTCGCCAGTGCGCTTGACGTGAGTGCCGCCGCAAAGCTCGACCGACCAAGCTTTATTCGCCTTGCCTTCGCCCGCCTCGGGCAAGCCCATGGAGACAACACGCACCTCGTCGCCATATTTTTCGCCAAACAGAGCCATGGCGCCGGACTGCTTGGCATCCTCGACAGCCATGAGGCGCGTCTCGACGCTCGAGTTCTGCAAGACGATAGCGTTGGCGAGTGTCTCGACCGCCTTGATCTCGTCTGGGCTCATGGGCTTGGTATGCACGAAGTCGAAGCGCAGACGGTCGGGCGAGACAAGTGAGCCCTTCTGCGCCACGTGCGTTCCGAGAACTTGCCGCAAAGCCTCATGCAGAAGATGAGTTGCCGAGTGGTTGGCGCGGATCGAAGTCCGCTGGCCATGATCCACAACGAGCTCGACCGCGTCGCCCGCCTTGAAGCTGCCCGCCTCGACCTTGCCGAGGTGAACGAAAAGGTCGCCCAATTTCTTCTGAGTGTCGGTGACGCGGAAAAGCGCACCCTTGGGTCCCCGGATCACACCGACGTCGCCGACTTGGCCACCAGACTCACCGTAAAACGGGGTCTGGTTGAGGATCAGCGCAGCTTCGTCGCCGGCCTTCAGCGACTGGACCTCCTTGCCGGTCTTGACGAGCGCGCCCACGACGCCCTCCGCCGTCTCGGTATCGTAGCCGAGGAAATCCGTCGCGCCGACGCGCTCCCTAAGCTCGAACCAAACGGTCTCGGTCGCCGCATCTCCCGATCCCTTCCAGGCCTTGCGGGCCTCGTCCTTCTGGCGATCCATAGCGACCTCGAAGCCCTTCGTGTCGACCGTTATTCCGCGCGGCCGTAACGCGTCCTCGGTCAGATCCAACGGGAAGCCGTAGGTGTCGTAGAGCTTGAATGCGGTCTCGCCGGCCAACACGTCGCCCTTCTTGCAGGCTGCGCCGTGGTCTCGTCCAGAAGACCCAGGCCCTTATCGAGCGTCTTGCTGAAACGCGTCTCTTCCAGCCGCAGCGTCTCGGTGATGAGGGGCTGGGCCGCTGACGAGCTCGTGGTACGTGTCACCCATCTCGCGCACCAGCGCCGGCACCAGCCGGTGCATCAGCGGTTCCTCGGCGCCGAGATGTGGGCGTGGCGCATGGCACGTCGCATGATCCGGCGCAGCACGTAGCCGCGCCCCTCGTTCGAGGGCAGCACGCCGTCGGCGATGAGGAAGCTCGTCGCGCGCAGATGGTCGGCGATGACGCGTTGTGCGATGCTTGCGCCGCTCCCGTCGCCTCCACGCCGGTCGGCCTCGACGGACGCCGCGATCAGCGCCTTGAAAGAGATCGATGTCGTAGTTGTCGTGCATGCCCTGCAGCACGGCGGCGATGCGCTCGAGGCCCATGCCGGTATCGATCGACGGCTTCGGCAGCGCGACGCGGTCGCCGGGTGCGCGCTGCTCGAACTGCATGAACACGAGATTCCAGATCTCGATAAAGCGATCGCCGTCGGCGTCCGCGGAGCCCGGCGGCCCGCCGGGAATTGTGGCGCCGTGATCGTAGAAGATCTCCGAGCACGGCCCGCACGGACCCGTGTCGCCCATCTGCCAGAAATTGTCGGCGCGTGGCGATGCGGATGATCTTGTCGTCGGAAAGCCCGGTGAGTCTTCTTCCAGAGTCGCGAAGGCCTCGTCGTCGTCGTGATAGACGGTGATCATCAGGCGCTTCTTGATCGAGACCGAAATCCTTGGTCAGCAGCTTCCAGGCGAAGCTCGATCGCGACGTCCTTGAAATAGTCGCCGAACGAGAAGTTGCCGAGCATCTCGAAGAAGGTGTGGTGGCGCGCGGTATAGCCGACATTGTCGAGATCGTTGTGCTTGCCGCCGGCGCGCACGCACTTCTGCGACGTCGCCGCGCGCGCTGTAGGCGCGCGTTCTCCTGCCCGGTGAAGACGTTCTTGAACTGCACCATGCCGGCGTTGGTGAACATCAACGTCGGGTCGTTGCGCGGCACGAGCGGCGACGACGGCAACCACCTCGTGGCCGTTCTTGCCGAAGTAGTCGAGGAAGGCGCTGCGGATCTCGTTGACGCCGGCCATGTCGTGCTCTGCTGTCGCTCTCTGGGGCCGCTCGTAGTCGCCGCACTCCGCCGGACCGGCGAGGCAGCCGCCGCCGTTGCCGAGCTTCAACCATGGTAGGTTGCAAGACGCGGCAAGCCGCAGATGCCCACCGCGAGGGCAGGAGAATGCTGGCGTCCTTGTAGCGAGGGGTTTGATCCCGGTCCAGAAACCGCAGGGCGATCAGCCCTGCGGTTCTGACCGTCTCAATTTCAGCGGCGTGTTCGGCCTGCTGACGGCGGACGCTGGCATCCTCGTCGCAACGGCAGCAGTCGGTTCTCCCTCCGGCTCTTCGCCATCGTCGTTTCGTCCGGCTCCGGTGCCGACCAGCATCTTGTCGACGATAAGCCCGGCGTTCTGGCGCACGGCCTTCTCGATCGACGGCTGCGACCTGCGGATGCTCCTTCAGGAACGCCTTGGCGTTCTCGCGGCCCTGGCCGATGCGCTCGCCGTCATAGGAGAACCAGGCGCCCGACTTCTCGATGATGCCCGACCTTGACGCCAAGATCGATCAGCTCGCCGGTTTTGGAGATGCCCTCGCCGTACATGATGTCGAACTCGACCTGCTTGAACGGCGGCGCCACCTTGTTCTTGACCACCTTGACGCGGGTCTGGTTGCCGACCACCTCGTCGCGCATCCTTGATCTGGCCGATGCGGCGGATGTCGAGGCGGACCGACGCATAGAACTTCAGCGCGTTGCCGCCCGTCGTCGTCTCGGGGTTGCCGAACATGACGCCGATCTTCATGCGGATCTGGTTGATGAAGATCACCATCGTGCGCGACTTGGAGATCGAGGCCGTGAGCTTGCGCAGCGCCTGGCTCATCAGCCGCGCCTGCAGGCCGGGGAGGGAATCGCCCATCTCGCCTTCGAGTTCGGCCTTGGGCGTCAGCGCCGCAACCGAGTCGATGACCAGCACATCGACGGCGCCCGAGCGCACCAGCGTATCGGCGATCTCGAGCGCCTGCTCGCCGGTGTCGGGCTGCGAGATCAGCAGGTCGTCGACCTTGACGCCGAGCTTCCTGGCGTAGACTGGATCGAGCGCATGCTCGGCGTCGATGAAGGCCGCAGACGCCGCCCTTCTTCTGGGCCTCGGCAACGACCTGCAGGGCGAGCGTGGTCTTGCCCGACGATTCCGGACCGTAAATCTCGATGATGCGGCCGCGCGGCAGGCCGCCGATGCCGAGCGCGATGTCGAGGCCCAGCGAGCCGGTCGAGATGGCCTCGACGTCGTGGGAGCGATCGTTGGCGCCGAGGCGCATGATCGAGCCCTTGCCGAAGTTCTTGTCGATCTGCGCGAGCGCCGCCTCGAGCGCTTTATGCTTGTCCATATTTCCCCCTTCGACCACGCGAAGCTCGATCTTATCCATTGCGGCCACCTTATGGCATGAGTTGCAGATCAGCAATTCAGACCATTTGTACACTTTTTGTTCCTCCCTGTCGACACCCGCGGAGGATATTGTAATTACGCCATAAAGTTCAGAGTGTTCTAATTACGTTCACTACCCCTCTCGACTGGCTCGGCGGGTTCCAAGCGTGGCTCCCAGCCGAATTCGGCGAGCCCGATGATCCGTCGGCGGCATGGCCGTCGCCGGTGCGCGCTGCGGCACCCCGGAGCACAATTAATGAGCGCTCCGCTGATGAGGTCGGCATCCGCGCTACCGGCCATAGTTCTAAATGGCATGCCGGCGCGGATTGATGCGGCATTTCCTAGCCGCTAGGTTTGACCTTCTGACGGGCCCGGTTATGCGTCGCCGTCAATCAATGAACACCGCGAGGTCAATCGACTTTGCGGTGTTTTCGCTTGCGCAACCGATCAGGGAGGCACTTTTACTCTCCGGGATTTGCGTGCCTGCCATTAGCCGCTAGGCTCCCCGAAAGCGAGGAGCGACATCCATGAGAATTCTAGTTCTGGGCGCCGGGGCGACGGGAGGCTATTTCGGTGGCCGAATGGCGGCCGCCAGCGCCGACGTCAGCTTTTTGGTCCGAGAGCGGCGCGCCGAACAGCTCTTACGCGACGGCCTGGTGATCGAAAGCCCACTCGGCGACTGGCGTGGCCCCGTCAAGACGGTCACCGCGGCGGCGCCGTGCAGCGAATATGATGCGGTTATTCTGAGCTGCAAGGCTTACGACTTGAGCGCGGCGATCGACGCCATACGACCGGCTGTCGGACCCCGAACGGTCATCCTGCCCCTACTAAACGGCCTCAATCACCTCGCGGAACTCGACGCGACTTTCGGCTCCGAACACGTGTTGGGCGGTCTTTGCGCCATCAGCGTCACAATGTCGGACGCAGGGCACGTCCGACATTTGAACCGCCTGCAGATGTTTGCCTATGGTCCACGCAGCGACAGCCAACGCGAGCTATGCGCCAAGCTTCTACCGGAGTTGCAGAGGGGCGGTTTCGGCCCGCAGCTTTCGAGCGCCATCATGCAGGACATGTGGGAGAAGTTCGTGATGTTGACCACGCTGGCGGGAATGACCTGCCTGATGCGTGCCAGCATTGGCGAGATCATGGCTACGAAGGACGGCCATGAATTGACCCTCGGGATGCTGGGGGAATGCTGCATGGTAGCGAGCGCTAGCGGCCACCCGCCGCGCCCCCGCAATCTGGATATAACGCAGGCAACACTGACCGAACGCGGCTCGGCGGTCTCCGCCTCGATGCGTCGCGATCTCGAGAGTGGCGGACGGATCGAGGCCGACCATATCGTTGGTGACATGCTGCACCGCGCCGAGGCGCTCGGTCAGCCCGCACCTCTCTTGCGGACCGCGTACTGCCACCTGCAATGCTATCAGAACCGGTTGGCCTAGCTGCCCGACAGTTGGGCCGCATCGCGGTTCCTCACAACAAAACCAACTGGGAGACATCCGCTCCCGCAACCGAACTTTCGCCCGGTTGCGGCGAGTGGGGAGATCAGCAGCACCGGCAGCCGCGTCCGCTCCCGTCGGCGTAGCGGGCGTTTTGCCGCTCCCGGAAGAACTCCGTCTCGTTCATGATCGGCTCGCCGGGATGGTTCGCCTTGCGGTGCGCCACGTAGGTCGCGTAGTCCGGCACACCGCACATCAAGTTCGCCGTCTGTGAGACGAAACGACCGAGTTCGCCAAGATCAGGCACGCGCAGGCCGTAGATCCTTCGCGTCATAACCGACCTCCTTCGTGGACACTTCCGTCGTTGCGAGCGCCTTGCGAATGCTCATGAACCCAGCCACGATCATCGCGACGACGATGATCATGAACAGCGCACAGAGCCCGGCGTCGATGTAGTTGTTGACGACGATGCGGCTCATGTCGCCGACCGACTTGGCCGGCGCCAGCACCTTGCCTTCGGCCATCGCAGCGCTGTACTTGCGCGCAAGCGATAGGAAGCCGATTGACGGGCTCTCGTGGAACAGTTTCTGCCAGCCCGCGGTCAGCGTGCAGATGCAGAGCCACGCCGCCGGCACGATCGTCACCCAGGCGTAGCGCTCGCGCTTCATCTTGAACAGGACGACCGTCGCCAGGATCAGCGCGATCGCAGCCAGCATCTGGTTGGCGATGCCGAACAGCGGCCACAGCGTATTGATGCCGCCGAGCGGATCGACGACGCCCTGGTAGAGGAAGTAGCCCCACCCTGCGACCGCGAGCGCTGGTCGCGATGATGTTCGCGGTCCAGGACCGCGTCTCTTTCATCAACGGCACCGCGACGCCGAGTAGATCCTGAATCATGAACCGTGCGACGCGCGTGCCGGCGTCGACCGTCGTGAGGATGAACAGCGCCTCGAACAGGATGGCGAAGTGATACCAGAATGCCATCAGCGCCTTGCCGCCGATCACGTTCGACAGGATGTGCGCCATGCCGACCGCGAGCGTCGGCGCACCGCCGGTACGCGACAGCACAGTGTTCTCGCCGACATCTGTGGCGAGCTGGGTCAATGTGTCAGGGGTGATGACGAAACCCCAGCTCGAGATCTTGGCGGCGGCTTCGGCGGCAGTCGTACCGATCACGGCCGGCGGACTATTCATGGCGAAGTAGGCCCCGGGCTCCAGCACGGTAGCGGCGATCAGCGCCATGATCGCGACGAAGCTTTCCATCAGCATCGCGCCGTAGCCGATGAACCGCGCCTGCATCTCGTTCTCCAACATTTTCGGCGTCGTGCCCGAGGAGATCAGGGCATGGAAGCCCGAGACAGCGCCGCAGGCGATGGTGATGAAGAGGAACGGGAACAGCGATCCCGAGAACACCGGGCCGGTACCGTCGACGAACCGGCTAACGGCCGGCATCTGCAAGTTCGGCATGACGATGACGATGCCGATGGCGAGACCCATGATCGTGCCGATCTTGAGGAAGGTCGAGAGGTAGTCGCGCGGGGCCAGCAGCAGCCAAACCGGCAGCACCGATGCGATGAACCCGTAGGCGATCAGAATCAGAGCCAGCGCCTCGCCCTTGAAGGTGAACAGCGGCGCAAGCGTCGGGCTCTGGCTCACCGGCTGGCCGAGGAAGATTGCCGCCATCAGCAGCACGAAGCCAATGCCGGACATCTCACCGATGCGGTGTGGGCGAAGGAAGCGGCTGTAGAGCCCCATCAGCATGGCGATGGGAATAGTGGCGAACACCGTGAACGTGCCCCACGGGCTACCGGCCAAAGCCTTGACCACGATCAGTGCGAGCACCGCGAGCAGGATGATCATGATCATCAAGATGCCGAACATGGCGATGAGACCGGGAATGTTGCCCATCTCGGTCTTGATCATGTCGCCGAGGGAGCGCCCGTCACGTCTCGTCGAGATGAACAGGATCATGAAATCCTGCACCGCACCCGCGAACACGACGCCCGCCAGCAACCACAGCGTGCCGGGGAGATAGCCCATTTGCGCGGCGAGCACGGGACCGACGAGCGGACCGGCGCCGGCAATGGCCGCGAAGTGATGGCCGAACAGCACGTATTCGTTGGTCGGCACGTAATCGAGGCCGTCATTATGACGGACCGCGGGAGTTTGACGCCGGGGGTCGAGCTCCATGACGGTCTTGGCGATGAACAGGCTGTAGAAGCGATACGCGATCAGATAAACGCACACCGCCGCGATCACGAGCCAGACTGCATTGATTGTCTCGCCGCGATTGAGGGCGATGGTCCCGAGCGCAAACGCGCCGAGCAGTGCCACCAGAAGCCATACGCTCCAGTGCAGGCCGGAACGGTCATCTGTTCCGATCGATTGGCCAGCCATTTCTTCCTCCCGGAAAATGCGGGCACAGCGGTTGCTTCCGCTTTAGGTAGGCCGTTTGCCCGTCAACCATTTTCGGCCCGCTTCGTCCGCCGTGTCAACGGCCTGTCTGGAGCCTTCGATGCATCTGAGATGCCGGGAGTTCAGGAAGGTAGGTCTCGGGTCGTCGCTGATCGAGGCAAAACGCTCGGTTCGGGAGACCGCGTCCGGGTGCCACTAGCGACCGCGCTGAGTGTAGTAGGCATTGGTCCAAAGACGCTCGCCACGATAGCTCACCTCGAGCCAAACAGCCTGGCCGCCCGCGTCACTGAGTTGCCGTTCTCGGCCCGTCGTAAACAATTCACAGTCGCCGGGGGCGATCAGCTTTCGTATTTCGGTCCTGTGACTAGGTCCCGCCCTCAGGGGCAGCGGGCGGCCCCGCAGTGACCGCTCGCTCGCACACAGTGCAGTTGATGCATCTCCCGTCGCGATCCGTGGCCATTCTGCACCTCGTTGCGCTTCGCCGGCAGCCATGGCCGATAGAGCTACAAGACCGGCCGGATCGACTTCTGCGGCCCTCATGCTGTCGGGCGCGAGAAGGACGATGCGCGGGTAGACGATTGGCGCTTCCGTCGTTGTCGGCGCCGTTGCCGGTGGCGGTTCGCCTCCGGCAGGCGAGGCACCGAGGGTCGTGCGATTTAAAAGTGTCTGGCGACGCGTGACAAGCACGGGTTCCGCAATCAGTTTCGGCTGCGCGGCTTCTACAGCAACGGCGTCGCGCCCCGCGAGGTCACGTTGTCCAATCGGCGGCTGCGTCGCGATCGCAGTTGCCAATGCGCAAATGGCCACGCCATTCAAGGAGCCTGAGAGCACCGCAAGCCAATTCATGACGGCAATCCCCACGTCGCGTCCCGCGCGGCATAGCCGTGAAGCCGAATAGCCTCAGCCGAGCCACGATCTGAATTGATTGTCAGAGCAAATAGGCCGTTATGCGGCGATTTCGTGCAGTTTGCGCCATCACGAACGCCGGAGGCGTTTCTTCAGCCTTGCAGCGATTGCGGCTCACCGCGCCAGCGTGCGAATATTAAATGCGATGCCACGTAAAGAGCACCGATCACACTTTCGAAACGCAAATTGTTCTTCTCGGCATATTCGTCTGCGCAAGGGGGAAAGCGATGCGTCTGCTAATTGCGGGCTGGCAAGGTCAGGTTGCGCACGCCTTGATGGACTGCGCGACGAGGCGGCGAGATGTCGAAGCCTGCGCAATAGGCCGCCCGGCCCTGGACATATGCGAGGTCGGTAGCATTGAGCGGGCGCTGGGGCAGATCCGGCCGAACGTCATCATCAACACGGCGGCGTTCACTTCGGTAGACGCAGCTGAGGACGAGCCCGAGCGCGCCTTCGCGCTGAATTCTGAAGGGGCGCGCCTCATCGCAACCATCGCCGCCCGCCGAGGCGTTCCCGTCATTCACCTCTCGACGGACTATGTATTCGATGGCACGAACACATCCGCCTACACCGAGACCGATCCAACCGAGCCGCTGACGGTTTACGGAAAATCGAAGCTCGCGGGCGAGGCCGCCGTTCGCGCCGCTAATCCGAAGCACATCGTTCTGCGCACTTCATGGGTATATAGTCCGTATGGCCGCAATTTCGTAAAGAGCACCCTACTACAGGCCCGCGAAAGTAAATTACTACGCATCGTGGGTGACCAGATAGGCAGTCCCACCTATGCACCCCATCTCGCTGAAGCCATTCTCGGCATCGCGGCACGGGTAACTAGCGCTGGCGGGGCAGACGTGCCATGGGGCGTCTACCATGCCGCAGGAACCGGTACGGCCACTTGGTACGATATGGCGAAGGAGATACTGGCGCAGCTGCCGTCCGGAACAGCGATCCTGGAACGGATAGCGACGACGGACTATCCGACGCATGCATTGCGGCTACAGAATTCAACTCTCGATTGCACCAAACTCGCGATCAACTTCCGAATCGCACTGCCCGAGTGGCGGGTTGGGATCGCTGAATGCGTGCAGCAACTGGCGGTGGCCAGCCCATACTAAAGTATGACCGAACTCCGTTCAAACACGCGATGAAGTCATACAACCAGCGGAATTGGCCGCGTGCCAATCTGCTCAACGGAGGTGACGGCAACGACACTATCCTTGTCGGCAAGGGCAGCGATACCGTCTTTGGCGGCACATCTATGCCGGAGGAAGCCACGACACCGTTTACGGCGGTGCCGGCAACGACATGTTGCGCGACCAGGGCGCCGGTTCGTCCTTGCTGGATGGTGGCGCGGGTAACGACACGATATACGCCGGCATCGGCGATACAGTCGACGCAGGGACTGGCAACGATATCGTCCACGTAGCAATCCACACCGGCGGTGAAACTGTCCACGGCGGCGCGGGTACCGACTACGTCTACCTCGACGGCCACACGAAATCGCAAGTGGTTTCGCAGACCACGACGGCAGGTGTCACCACGATCACCTTTGCGGGCGGCGAGAACGTCAAGGTTGACGGTGTCGAATGGCTGCACTTCACAGACGGCTTCAAGCACGTCTGATCCCGTATCTCGCAGTCACGACGACTTCGGGTTGGCCTACTTAGGCCAACCCATTTTCATCTCTATCGAACCAACTCCTCGATTGCCCTTTATTGCAAGACCGTCCCGACCGAGCAGATCCGCAGGCCTCTCCCGCTAGCGCTCGTGCAATTCCTATCCCCCGCAAATTCGCGCAGGCACACGGATCACGTCCCCGAGTGAGGAAATTATACAGTCGCGCTGCGCTTGGCCTTTGACGTGCCGCGCACGCCGCAAATGGTTTAGAGACGCGCCGCCTGGACGCACCGCCCCAATAGCCAGAAATGCGAATGCGCCTTGCGCGATTCACCGTGTGCGAGCCTTGCCGGAGCAACGCTCGGGCGGTGCGCTGACCTTGGTCCAGATTTCGGACTGCCCCAAAATAGGAAGTATAATAAAACCGGTTACCTTGATCTTGGTCGCACTCAGGACCTCTGCCATGCCGCTGAAGCTCTGCCCCTCATCAGATACATAGACGGTGCCTCTCCAAGTTCCGTCCGACTGTTTCGCAAAATTGGTCACAACCTCTAGGCCACAGACAGGACGAGACCTCAGCCGCAGATCTGGATTCTTTACATCTCGCAGCGGCTGCCCATCTCCACCCAATGGTTGCTTCAACCAAACAACCTTCCCGCAACGTGAACTGCCGCACGGCCCGATTTCGAGGATCACCTCGCCGTCGGAGTCCATCCAGAAACCGTCAAAGTCGACCGCGCCATTTCCCGCGGCACCAAGATCGGTCGCGAAAAGGAGCGCGGCGACGGCCCCCACAAAACCAGTACGCTTCCGCATTAGCCCCCCGTCCGTCCATCAATGCGGTTGAGCCTCGCGGCAACGCTACCGGATGTCAATAACGGTGATGGGGCATGGCGTTCTTCCGGCACTTCCACTGCGGGTATGCTCTTGAAGCGCGCGCTCCGTAATCATAATTGTGTTTTTCGAAGTCGCGGGGCGAGTCCTTAGCACAGCGGATTATTTTTCCGGTGCTGCACGTCGAATGGGAACGGCCCCGCCCTCTCGGTCAAACACACGGGCAAAGGCCTTTGGAATAAAGCCGGACGTGAGCATCATGCGCCGTGGGGGAAGCGATGGCCACCTTTGCCCATCAGCCGACCATTGAACACACGCCGCGACGGTTCGTGAAGCCTATTGCGCGTCGGCGGTCCAGCCTCTTCGCCATTGGTACTGCCCAGTTTCAGGTCAGCGGCAAAGGGGGGCGGCATGCGCACACACCCGTGTGATGCCGGGTAGCCGGGCAGGGCACCGGCATGAAGAGCAATGCCCGACCAGGTAATGCGCTGCATGAACGGCATCGAAGCGTCGTCGTAAAGGTTGGAGTAGAGCTCAGCCTCTGGCTGAATGGCGGCACCAGTCACGGAAGTGCGTCGGCTTTCATGCGCCGAAGTAGTCGGCACCGTCGTCTAGTCCGATTGTTTCGTCCCAAATCGCGGGACAATTTTTATTCGCGCCACCGAAAGACGCTTGGTTGGATCCTAGACAGGTTACGGCAACGTTGACCTCAAGTCCTCAGGCCGCAAGTAGTGTTCAAGCAACGCAAAGCAGATGCACACCGCAAAAGATCAATAGCGGGGCATCAAATGCACCGGCAAAAACGCTATTTTATTTTCTATTTTCTTTCCACCGCCTCAATGCGAACACCTTTGTGAATTAATTATTTAAATATGACTTGGGTCGCCATCCTCAATCGTCCCTCAATCGTCAGGTTGTAATTACGCGGCGACTTTAGAAGCGCCCTTGCGTACTGATGGTCGCCCACTCCCAATCCATCGGGTCTGACATGCCAACATGGTTCGTACCACCCATCATCGTTCCGGCTGGCCTCACTCTCTTATTCGCTGCGTGCGTCGCTTACCGAACCTTCGGTTGACAGTCGATACAGCGTAACCGCACTGCCACGGTCAAACCGAAGCCATTCCGTGGCTTCGGTCTTGCCTATCCTGCAGGGCTTCTCTGTGTAACGGCGGACCGGAAGATGGAACGATCAACATTTCAGTTAGTAACTTTCCATCACCCATTCCGGCTCAATGGAGTTGAGGGCATTCAGCCGCCTGGCACCTATGAAGTTGAGACGGTGGAGCAAAGCTTGGACCAACTTTCCTTCTCAGCTTACCTGCGGGTCGCCACCACGATCACTTTGAGCCACCACACTTCTCAAGCGCGCCAGGTCAACGATATTGATCCGGACGATCTCGCAAAAGCGCTGAGGTCGGATAAGGAAAAATCCAATGCACCGCCATAAGTTCAGGGTTGGTCAGTTGGTGAGACTCGACGCTGCTCTTCCCGAACATCGCTCTACGCTGGGTCGTACATACAAAATCCTACGTCTCCTTCCTCCAGAAGGGAGCGAGTGCATCTATAGCATCAAAACGATTATGGAAGCTGTTCATCGCATCGCCACGGAGCGCGAGATCGTTGCGCTCCCATAGCCCTTTCATCGGTAGGCAGCGTCATCGAAGTACATCCATTCTCACAGGTGTTGAACGCGGCATGAGATATCACAAGGCGATCAGCATCTCCGAGGTGGAAGCCCAATTCATCATTGAGCACCCGGCCGAGGCGAGCGGCGATTGCATCGTGGTGGAGCATTTCGGTCAATGGTTCGATACCCGGAAGATGACAGAGGACGAGGTGGATAGCTTTATTTGGGATTTGGTCAGAGCCACTGACTGCGACATCGTCGCTGGTCGCCGCACACCTCACTGATTTGATCCTGGCCACCTTGCGTTTATCTGGGGCCAACAAATGAACTTATCGGGGGCAGACCACACCAATCGCATCCGGAACAGGCGCTTGCCCGTTATATTTTTTCGCAGTTCTGGATGTGCAGGAGATCCCAATGCCTAATGCGTCACCTCATGAAGAGACGCAGCTGCTTGCGCGCCTTACGGTTCTCGAACTCGTTGTCGGCATGATGGTGCGCGACAGCATGCTCAAATCAGGCAAAGGTCCCAAGGATATTCTCGCCTTCGGTGAAACCGTGAAAAAGTCACTACGCGGCAGAACGCCAAAGGGCGCGACTGACAAGCAATTAAGCGCGGCCGCGGACGCGTTCTTCTCAGCCATAGCCTCAGAGCTTGGCAGTCACGGCGATCAATAGGCCAGCTTCCTGTCTTTAGGGGGTTGTCAACTACAGCCCCGACCATGCGATCCACAACGACGACCTCAAAGGCAATGTCGTTGAAAGGAGTCGCCGGTCGACGTTGTCGTTTCGCAGACGGGCCTGGGCATCACCTGCGAACCCGTCCTCCCGCGCGCGGCCAGTTGCGTCGAGTGTGTCGTGGTCAAGTTCCGGCACCTGCCAGATCAAAGCTGTCGTCATTTGGCAAACCGGCAAAAGAACCGGCCTCCAGATGGTTGCCTCCCTCTCGAGCGACGACCGCTCTTCTCCTTGGCGGCGACATCGGAGAACGCATGATGAGACGCCGTGCTTGCGGCCGACCCAGGGCCAATCGGTTTGCTTGCGCGCGATCCGGCCAGCAGGCTGCTCGATGCAAAATACCTTTTTTGGCTAACGGCGAGGCATTAATAATCCCGTTGCGAATGAAGGAACCTTTACACAACGGTATCTAGATCCACATCGGCTGGCATTCGCCCCATCGTTTCGAACCGTTTGACGACGGTGTATGCCAGCGTGGCGGAACTTCGGTATCCAAGCCGAGACTGCTCGATTACCAATTTTCCCACGCGTTTACGCATGATGTTATCGCTTTGCGCGATTCCAAGACGCTCACACGCAACCTCATAAGCATCACACATCATGTTCAATTCGCTGTTGGTGGAGGAGGAAGAATGGGAAAAAGACATCGGCGCTGCTCCAACTGGGTGATTAAGGCGGGAGCACAATACGTCTCTCAGCCACGAGCGCCTGTTGAAGGTTGCCGGTGATGAGCGAAGAGTAGCAGCTATCAAGAGGCTTAACCAGCTCTCTGAGAGCCTGACCAACTTGGGAGAAACAGATTGAGGGTAATGAGACGCATCTGTTCTAACCACTGCAAATTTGCGCGACTTGCGCCGCAGCTGCGTGGCCGCGCACTTTAATGAATTTTCGGAAAATCACCCTCCCCGCCATGCTCAATAAATTACCTCTTCTGGGACCTCATCAGTCCAGACCCGGAAGGACTCCAAAGTGTTGGGCCCAAAAGTTGTGACCATGGCCACGTCCGCGGCGTCCCGACCGCGTGCGATCAGCACGCGGCCAATGCGAGGTACGTTGTTGCGAGGATCGAAAACATACCATTGGCCGTCGAGAAAGGCCTCGAACCAAGCGGCAAAGTCGCCCGGGGGAAAAGGAGGGGGCGTGCCGATGTCGCCCAGATACCCCGTGCAGTAGCGTGCCGGAATGTTGAGCGCGCGGCAAAAGGCGATGGCGAGGTGGGCGTAATCCCGGCATACGCCGATGCCTTCCTGGTACGCTTCGGCTGCAGTGCGCGTCGGTCGTGCACTCTCGTAACTGAAGGCGATGCGATTATGGACGAAATCGCAGATCGCCTGCACCCGTCCCCACCCCGGCCTTGCCTTCCCGAACAACTCCCAGCTCATATCCAGCAGCTTGTCGCTTTCGCAAAACCGACTGGCCAGCAGGAACACGAGCGCGTCATCAGGTAAATGCTCAACCGGGACCTGTCCGGCACCAGGCACGACGGGGTCGGGCAAACCGCTATCGTGCACGATAGCGTTAGTACTGATAAGAGCGGGTCCGACAGGGGCGACAATTCGGCTGCACCAATTACCGAAACCATCGCGATAGCCGACGATGGGTATCGGCGGATTCGTCAGAATATGGTCCGGGCGTGTAAGGTCTCCTACCCGGGAGGAATGCACGTTCAGCGCTAGAATACATGGCGTCGGTTGGGGAAAGTGATAGTTGAACTCGTAGCCGATCCTGAGTTTCACTGTGATCTCACTGACGTGTTACAACGACGACCGTGCACCGTTTCCCCTCTTTCCGCCATCTTGGACAGAGTGGCACCCTACGGTTGCCGCCGCGCAAGGGGATACTCGTCGCTCTCGTAAAGCCTCCGAATGTCCGCCCCCTCGATGCGGTTCTCTTCTGTTTCCACGACGGTGGCGACGAGGTTGGCCTCGGACTGCATTTCCATCGCAAATTTTATGGCCTCAGCGCCGGTCGCAAATCTGCGGAAAACCATCGGCGCCCTCTTGCTGCGGATGCTTCCACCAACGAATAGATCAGCCGGTTCATTGTAATTGAAATGTTCCATTGCCCATATATAGGCGGCCCGCACTCACTTTGCACCCATTGGCACACGAAACTGAAGCCCCGATATTTACCGTAGTGGACTGTGGCTCGCCCCTGCGGTCGCGAA
Source organism: uncultured Alphaproteobacteria bacterium (assembly GCA_963847435.1). Taxonomy (GTDB): domain Bacteria; phylum Pseudomonadota; class Alphaproteobacteria; order Rhizobiales; family Hyphomicrobiaceae; genus CAWJZR01. Next base: position 256,504 of record CAWJZR010000024.1, read on the forward strand.
ATCCATGGTCTCGATGACCGTCACAGCCGTCTCCCAAAAGGGTCACGTCCTTGAAGGAGGCTACCGCCCTCTCCAAAGGCAGCGATGTTTGCCAAGGCGGTGCCCGACGTGGGCCGCTTATCCATGGGTGGCGGCAATCCCAAAATCTCCGATTCCGCCAAACCGGCTCAGCGCGGCCTGTCGCTCCGTTTCGATCCGGCGGCGGCAAAAGCACCGATCTCGTGATGATATCGACGCCGATGTTCTTCGCCACGACGCCGGCCGAATGCTGGGCTTCCTTGCAGGCCCGCGTGCCGGGGCCCATGGGCGATCACCGGCTTATGCGGTGTCTCTGTCCCGGCGCAGCAGCTGACGCCGTTCAGACCTGGGACCGCAGTGGCCCCCGCCGGAGAGCAAGGCAAGACTACTGCCGCCGTTTAAGGGCGGTCTTGCCTTCTCCATTGTCTGGAACGAGGTCATCGCTCTACCGATTTTTACAGAGCGAACGCCGGACGCGATAGCTTCAACTGCGGAGCTGACGGCGTCCCCCATATGGGCCGCAAACGGACCTAGGCCAAGTTCAAATCGAAGCGACCCGGCCGGTCACCCAAATCGCGCTGCCGCGAACTCGATGAAGGACCGCAGCTTTGGTGGAAGGATCGGGCGCGGAATTGCGATCATCGACGTTGCATCGCCTAATTGCGGTTCTCGCGCGGCTCGGTTCATCGATTTTAATGTCGCCGTGCCGGGTCCATGCGGTTCGGGGAGCAGGAATTGACACGGAACCAGCCAGCTATCGCGCGTCGTTCACGGCGAGCAGGCAGCACCTCGTGCGGGATTTCCTCGGCAAGCATCAGCACAACCACACCGGCCTCGGGCATCACCTCAACCAGCGGTGCGGCTTCGTCCTCCGCCCCTGCCGCCCATACGGCTAGCGCGCCACCATCCGCGGACGACCAGCCCTTATTGAGGTAGGTTACTACTGAGACGACCCGGTTGCGTGTTCCGCGAAGGCTGTCGAGGTGTCGGCGGTAGAAGCCGTTCGGCGGATAGAACAGAAACTGCGCCTCGAATTCGAACAGCCCCAGCATTAGCCGGCGGTTGATTGCGAGCCGTAATCGCTCCCCAAATGCCAAGTACTCCCGCTCGGGCTCCGATCGGCCGTCGAGCCAGCACGATCGGGCTTGTCTCAGGCTCGGAT
>CAWJZR010000025.1:0-494808 GCA_963847435.1 uncultured Alphaproteobacteria bacterium
ATAAATCCGCCTCAAGGAACTGCCGCGATGGCCACGAAGAAGCAGAACACCGCCGAGCCCAAGCTCAACACCTTCGCGACCGGGCCCGACGAACGCGGCTTTTTCGGCCTGTTCGGCGGCCGCTTCGTCGCCGAGACGCTGATGCCGCTGATCCTCGACCTGGAGCGCGCCTACGAGGACGGCCAAGGCCGATCCCGCCTTCCACGCCGAGATCGACCAGTCTCAACGCCCATTACGCCGGCCGGCCGAGCCCGCTCTATTTCGCCGAGCGGCTGACCGAGCATCTCGGCGGCGCCAAGATCTACTTCAAGCGCGACGAGCTCAATCACACCGGCAGCCACAAGATCAACAACTGCCTCGGCCAGATCCTGCTCGCCAAGCGCATGGGCAAGACGCGCATCATCGCCGAGACCGGCGCCGGCCAGCACGGCGTGGCGGTGGCGACGGTGTGCGCCACGCTTCGGCCTGCCGTGCGAGATCTTCATGGGCGCCGATCGACGTCGAGCGCCAGAAGCCCAACGTGTTCCGCATGAAGCTGCTGGGCGCCAAGGTCAACGCCGTGACGTCGCGGCGCCGGCACGCTGAAGGACGCCATGAACGAGGCGCTGCGCGACTGGGTCGACCAACGTGCGCGACACCTACTACATCATCGGCACCGCCGCCGGCCCGCATCCCTATCCGGCGATGGTGCGCGACTTCCAGTCGGTGATCGGCAAGCGAGAGTGCGCGAGCAGATGCTGGAGGCGGAAGGCCGGCTTCCCGACACGCTCGTCGCCTGCATCGGCGGCGGCTCCAACGCCATCGGCCTGTTCCATCCCTTCCTCGACGACAAGGGCGTCGCGATCTACGGCGTCGAGGCCGGCGGCCACGGCCTCGACGTGCCGAACGGCCATGCCGCCTCGATGACCGGCGGCACGCCCGGCGTGCTGCACGGCAACCGCACCTATCTGCTGCAGGACGACGACGGCCAGATCCTCGAAGGCCACTCGATCTCGGCCGGCCTCGACTATCCCGGCGTCGGGCCCGAGCACTCCTGGCTGAAGGATACCGGCCGCGTCACCTACGTCGCCGTCACCGACAAGGAGGCGCTCGACGCCTTCCAGCTGTGCACCAGGCTCGAAGGCATCATCCCGGCGCTGGAGCCGGCGCACGCGCTGGCCTACGTCGATGAAGCTCGCGCCGACGCTGCCCAAGGACAACCTGCTGGTCATGAACATGTGCGGCCGCGGCGACAAGGACATCTTCGCCGTCGCGCATCTGGGAGATCCTGACCTCGATGCGCGAAGCCGTCGGGCGTGGCTGAGCGGGACACTGAAGCTCGTGGTCGATCGGTCAATCCATCGACGGACCAGTTCAAGGCGATCTTCGCGACTGCCGCTCGATCAGCCCGTCCTCATGCTCAATCTGTAGCGCTTTCGCGATGTCGCCGAATATGCGCCCGCAGTCCCGAGCATCGGCCGTCGGCAATGACCGGAGCGGAGGCCTATCGGCGTTACGTCCGAGCGCCGCGACGCCGATCTTCGAACGTATCGGCGGGACGCAGGTCTGGATTGGCATGCCGGAGCTGACGCTGATCGGGCCGGTCGACGAGCGATGGGACTTGGCCTTCATCGCCCGCTATCCGACCGCCCAAAGCTTTGTCGACATGCCGAAGGACCCGGAGTACAACCGCGCCACGCGTCATCGCACGGCCGCGGTGGCGGACAGCCGCCTGATCAGATGTGCCGGGCTGCAGCCGGGCAAAACCTTCCAGCCGGGATAAAACAAGATGACCGAGTCGCGCATCGACCGCCGCTTCGCCGCGCTGAAGAAGGAGGGCCGCGCCGGCGCTCGTCACCTTCGTCACGGCGGGCGATCCCGACTGCAGACCTCGCAAGAAGATCCTGCTCGGCCTGCCGGCCGCCGGCGCCGACATCATCGAGCTCGGCATGCCGTTCTCCGATCCGATGGCCGACGGTCCGGCGATCCAGGCCTCCTCGCTGCGCGCGCTGAAGGCCGGCCAGACCATGCGCAAGACGCTGGAGCTGGTGCGCGCCTTCGCGCCCAGCGACCCGGACACGCCGATCGTGCTGATGGGCTACTACAATCCGATCTACGTCTATCCGCGCGAGCGCTTCCTCGACGATGCGCAAGGCCGCCGGCGTCGACGGCCTCATCATCGTCGACGTGCCGCCCGAGGCCGACGACGAGCTGTGCCTGCCGGCCATCGAGCGCGGCCTCAATTTCATCCGCCTCGCCACGCCGACCACGGACGCCAAGCGCCTGCCGGCCGTGCTGCGCCAACACCTCGGGCTTCCTTTACTATGTTTCGATCACCGGCATCACCGGCACCGCCGCGCCCGACGTGGCCGCCGTTCACGCCCACGTTGCACGCATCAAGAAGTCGACCACGCTTCCCGTCGCGGTCGGTTTCGGCGTAAAAACACCGCGACCAGGCCAAAGCCATCGCGGCCGGCGCCGACGGCGTGGTGGTGGGCTCGGCGCTGGTTAACGCCATTCGTGAAAGCCTGGGTCCGAAGGGCGAACCGACTGGAAAAACAGTGTCCGACGTCCTAGATCTGGTGAAAAGCCTGGCGCAGGCGTTGCGCGCCGCCTGATAGCTGAGCGCCAAATCGGGCGATCGAGGCGCTAGGCTAGCGGGCGAGGCGGAGCGACTTGGACAGACCGCAGGCAGCGGCTGCACGTCGGACGGCGGTGCCGAAGGAGCACGAGACGCGTGAACTGGATCAACAACGTCGTCCGTCCGAAGATCCGCAGCCTGCTGACCACCAAGCGCGAGGTGCCCGACAATCTCTGGGTGAAGTGCCCCGAGACCGGGCAGATGGTCTTCTACAAGGACCTGGAGGCCAACCAGTTCGTCATCCCCGGCTCCAACTATCACATGCGCATGGACGCGCCAGCAGCGCCTGCAGCATCTCTTCGACAACGGCGAGTACAGCAAGGTCGCCGGTGCCGGCGGTCGCCGCACGATCCGCTCAAGTTCCGCGACGGCAGCCGCTACACCGACCGCCTCAAGGACGCCAAGGCGACACCGAGCTCGACGACGCGGTGCTGGTCGCCGAGGGCACAGCTCGAAGGCCAGGACGTCGTCGCCGCCGCGCAGGACTTCCGCTTCATGGCCGGCTCGCTCGGCATGGCGGCCGGCGAGGCCGTCATCACCGGCATGCTGCGCGCGGTCGAGAAGCAGCACGCCCTTCATCCTGTTTGCCGCCTCGGGCGGCGCGCGCATGCAGGAAGGCATCCTCTCGCTGATGCAGATGCCGCGCACCACCATCGCCGTGCAGCGCCTGCGCGAGGCGCGCCTGCCCTACATCGTCGTGCTGACCGATCCGACCACCGGCGGCGTCACCGCCTCCTACGCCATGCTGGGCGACATCCACATCGCCGAGCCCGGCGCGCTCATCTGCTTCGCCGGCCCGCGCGTCATCCAGCAGACCATCCGCGAGCAGCTGCCCGAGGGCTTCCAGCAGGCCGAGTACCTGCTGGCGCACGGCATGATCGACATGGTCGTGCATCGCCACAAGCTGCGCGAGACGCTGGCGCGCGCTGTGCCGGCTGCTGATCGGCAGCGCCGCGCGATGGCGCGCGACCGCAGCAAGACCGATCGCGGCCAACGGACGACACGGCTATCTCAACGGCAGCGCGGTCGACGGCAAGACCGATCGAGACGCTGCGCGCGCGCGCGATCGGCGACGTCGATCGAGCCCGAGCCGCGCGACGAACGCGAGCGCTTCGAGACGCGCGCGAGACCGACGCCGCGATCGCGACAAGCCCACGGCCCGGCGCAGCCGAGCGACTGCAGCGGTCGCGTCAGATCCGCTCGCCATGCAGCGGCCGAATGCGGACATCTCGCAAGCGCAGTCGCGCGCGGCGTCATGACCGCCCTATCTGGCGAGCTACGCGAGGCGCCATGCGCACGAGCGACGAGCTCCTGGCCGAGCTGAAGACTGCTGCACCCGCGGCTGATCGACCTGTCGCTCGGCCGCATCGAGGCGCTGCTCGGCCAAGCTCGGCAACCCGCACGAGCGCCTGCCGCCCGTCATCCACATCGCCGGCACCAACGGCAAGGGCTCGGTCACCGCCTACCTCAAGGCCATGCTGCAGGCCGCGGGCAAGCGCGTGCACGTCTACACCTCGCCGCACCTCGTGCGCTTCCACGAGCGCATCGAGCTCGCCGGCGCCGACGGCAAGGCGCGCCCGATCGGCGAGAGCGAGCTGGTCGACGTGCTGGCGCGCACGCAGGCGCGTCAACGCCGGCGACGCCATCACCTAGTTCGAGATCACGACGGCGGCGGCCTTCCTGGCCTTCGCCGAGCACCCGGCCGACGCGCTGATCCTGGAAGTGGGCCTCGGCGGCCGGCTCGACGCCACCAACGTCGTCGCGCGGCCGGCGCTCGACCGTCATCACGCCGATCTCGATGGACCACGCCGAGAAGCTCGGCGCCACGCTCGCCAAGATCGCCGCGCGAGAAGGCCGGCATCCTCAAGCGCGGCGTGCCGGCGGTCATCTCGCGCCAGCCGGAGCCGAGGCCGTGGACGTCATCCGCGCGCGAGGCGCATGCGCCGTCGGCGCGCCGCTCGTCGTCTGGGGCGAGGACTACGAGGCCTTCGAGCAGCGCGGCCGCCTCGTCTTGCAGAGCGAGGAGCGGCTGCTGGACCTGCCGCTGCCGGCGCTGATGGGCCGCCACCAGATCGTCAACGCCGGCACCGCCGTCGCCGCCGCGCTGCAGCTGCCGCGCGCCTCGGCATCAGCCGGACGGCGCGCCATCGAGCGCGGGCTTGTCGACGTGCGCTGGCCGGCGCGCATGCAGCGGCTCGACAACGGCCCGCTGTCGCGCTGCTGGCGCCGGGCTCGGAGCTGTGGCTCGACGGCGGCCACAACCCCGCCGGCGGCCGCGGCGCTCGCGCAGACGCTGGCCGAGCTGGAGGAGCGGGCGCCGAAGCCGCGTCGGCCTCATCGTCGGCATGATGGGCAAGAAGGATGCCGCCGGCTTCCTCGCGCCCTTCCGCGGCCTCGTGCGCCACGTCGTCACCGTGCCCATCCCCGGCGCGCACGAGGCCCCGCATCGCGCCCGAGACGCTTGCCGAGACGGCGCGCAAGGTCGGGCTCGAGGCCGAGTGCGCGCACGGACGTCGAGAGCGCGTTGAAGCGCTGCGCACCCAGCCGCATCGACAGCGGGGCCGAAGCGCATCCTGATCTGCGGCTCGCTCTATCTTGCCGGCCACGTCCTGGCGCTGCAGGAGGGCGTCGAGCCGCAGGCGAACTGAGGCGAAGCGCGACAGCGGGCGAAGGGTGCATCGCGATCCCACAAAACAAAACGGCCCCGCAGTTGAAGCCGGGGCCGTTGCGTTCAACTACTTAGTGCCGTGAGTCAGGCGACCAGAGTGCCGTTGATCCAGTCCTGGAGCTGCTTCTTCTGCACCAGCGCGCCGACGCGCTGCGCCGCGACCTGACCGTCCTTGAAGATCATCAGCGTCGGCATGGCGTGGATGCCGTACTTCGCCGTGACGGCGGGTTCTGATCGACGTCGAGCTTCGCGACCTTGACCTTGCCCTGCATCTCGCTGCGCGACCTGCTCGAGCGCCGGCGCCATGGCCTTGCACGGCCCGCACCACTCGGCGAAGAAGTCCACGAGCACGGGCTCGGAGGACTTCAGAACCTCCTGCTCGAAGTTGGCGTCCGACACGTTCAGCATCCTGCCATATGGCATGTAGTCTCCTTGGTGCGTGCGCCCCGGGGGCAAGATCTCTTCGTGGCCGGAAAGTAGGAAGGCCGGCCCCTCAGGCGTCAAGGCGACCGGTCGAGCTGCCAGAGCCGCGCCGTGGCTATCGTCGAGCACGCTGGACCGGGATTTCCATGATCGCGGGCCGTCGGTCCACAGAAGCGCGGCCCGCACCGTGCTGCCCGGGATAATTTCGCTGCAGCGCAAGACGGTAGGCGGCAAGCTGGAAGAGGTAGGTCGGCGCCACCGCCTCCGCCGATGCGGGCGGCGGCCGGTTGGTCTTGTAGTCGACGATCAGCACGTGCTCGCCCAGCTCGACGAGGCGGTCGATCTGTGCCGTGAGCTTCAAAGCAGGCCCGCGTGCCCCATCGGGGCGGGGATCTCGGCGACGATCGGCACCTCGGCCCGGCTTGCGGCCCGAACAGGGGCGCGAACGCGGGATCGGATAGCACGCCGAGCGTCTCCGTGACGATGCTGCGCGTGCCGCCGGCGGCAGCCCCGCGCCTTTCCGGTTCACGAAGGCGTCCGCGGCGGCTGGCCAGAGCTCCTTCTCAAGCGATGGCAGATGCTCCAGCAGCGCGTGGGTGAGCGTGCCGCGCAGGAAGCGGGCGTCCCCTCCGGCAGCGCCGGCTCCAGTCGGCAGTGTCGCATCCGCCGCAGGCTCGTCGCGTTCTCGGGCAGCAGTTCGCACCGGTTCAGGATGCTCGCTCGGCTCACCCTCGCTATCGACGTCGAGGGCGCGAGCCGAGACGGGGCCAGCGGCACCGACAGGGTCTGTTCGCGCGGGACCTGACGGCGCGCCCAGGCCGGAAGACGGCTGCGGCCGTCGCTTCGCGCTGCTCGTGTTTCGGCTTCTCGGTTCGCCGGTCTGCGGCGTGACGAAGCGAAGCACCGGCTCCCCGTCGACTCCCTCGGCGTCAATCAGCGTGTGCCTCACTGCGGATTCTGATGAGATTGTACCAGCAGTCCGGCCGGCGGCGCCTTGCTGCCCTCGAAGCCCGCGACGTACAGCCGGTCGCGCGCGCGCGTCAGCGCCACGTAGAGCAGCCGGTTGCGCTCCTCCTGCCTCGGCGTCTGCATCCGCGCCTCGGCCTGCTGCACGCGATCTGCCGAGCTCGCTGGTGCCCTTGACCGGCCACAGGAACGGCGGCGGCGGTCCCGGCCGGGCGCGTCCATGTCCGGTACGAGCAGCAGTCTGCCCGGCTGGCGCCCGGATCGCGTGGAGCAGGTGTCGGGCAGGAACACGATCGGCGCCTCCAGGCCCTTGGCGCCGTGCACGGTCATCACGCGCACCTCGTTGCGGCCCTGCTCCATGTCGCGCTTGATCTCGCGGTCGGCCCTCGCGCAGCCAGCTGAGGAAGCCCTGCAGGGACGGCGGCGCGCGTCGTCGTAGGCGAGCGCCAGGTTGAGGAACTCGTCGATCGGCGTCGGCCGCCTCGGGGCCGAGCCGCGCCAGCATGCGGCGCGCATGCCGTCCTCGTCGAGCAGGGCGGCGAAAGAACTCGAACGGCGGCACGAAGTCGGCCGCGCCCGCCAGCGCTTCAGGGTCGTCGGCGGCGCTCGCGAAGGCGGCGTTGGTCTGGCGCGCGTGTCGAGCAGCTCCTGCCACAGCGATCCCTTGCGCTTCGGCGCGAAGCGCCAGCAGGTCGTCGTCGTCGAGGCCGAACAGCGGCGATTTGAGCACGGCTGGCGAGCGCCAGGTCGTCCTCCGGCAGCGTCAGGAAATCGCCGAGCGCGATCAGGTCCTGCACGGCGATCTGCTCGGTCAGCGCCAGGCGGTCGGCGCCGGCGACCTTGATGCCGCGCGCCTTGAGCGCCGAGACCATGGCGGCCGCGAACGGCGCGCGCTTGCGCACGAGGATCAGGATGTCGCCGGCGCGGATCGGCCGTCCTTCGCGACGCCAGCATCTCCCCGGCTGTCGAGCCAGCCGTGGATGGTCGTGCGGCGATGCGCGCCGCCAGCCGCACGCACCGGCGACGACGCGCCTGTCTTCGGCCAGCGGCGACCAGGGCTCGGTCGGCGTCCGCCTGCTCGTGCTTCTCGGTCGGCCAGATCTCGACAAGCCCGCGATGTCCGGCGCGATGGGCGACGTGGCGGATCGGCTCGCCGCAGCGGTCACGCCGGGCGTACGCTCCGGATCGGCAAAGATGTGGTCGACCGCCGCCAGCAGCGGCTCGACCGTCGCGGAACGACAGGGTGAGCGGCACGCGTCTGCCAGCGGCATGCCCGGCCACGCTCGGCGCGCTGCGCGAAGCGCTCGCCCATGTCCGGCGAACATGCTCGGGCGCCGCGCCCTGGAAGCTGTAGATCGACTGCTTCTCGTCGCCGACGGCGAACAGCGTGCGCGCCACGTCGCGGGCGCCGCGCCGGCGAAGAACTCGCTCGGCCAGCGCGCGGATCACCTGCCACTGCACCGGGCTCGTGTCCTGCGCCTCGTCGACCAGGATGTGGTCGAGGCCGCCGTCGAGCTTGTAGAGCACCCACTCCACGGCCTCGCGACGATCGCCAGCAGGTCGGCGGCCTTGCCGACCAGATCGTCGAAGTCGAGCGCGGCCCGCGCGCGCCTTGGCCGCGCCGTAGCGCTGCATGCACGTGCATCGCCGAGCCGCAGCAGCGCCATGGTCGCCTCGACGCATCAGCGCCTTCAGTGCTCCTCGTGCAGCGCCGACGAACTGCGCCTGCGCGCGCTGCGGCGAGCTCGCCGAGCATCGGGATAGGGCGTCCGCGACGGCCTTGGTCATCAGGCGATTGGCGCGGTTCGCCGTCGCTCGGTGAGGAAGACAGCGCAGCGCGAGCGCCTCGACGCTGCGGCCGAGCGAGCCGTGAGCGCGGCGGCGCAATGCGTCGCGCTACGCTCTGTCTGTGACCGCCTCGCTGCCGGCGCAGGCAGGTCGACGCAGCCGCTGCAGCTGCGACTTCGGCGATGCACGACGCAGCCTCGTGCTGCACGATCTCCGCGCAGGTCCGACGTCCGTGCCGAACGCTGAAGGTGCTCGCGATAGATCCGCTCCACTCGACGAAGGCGATCGTCGCCGTCGTCGTCGAGGCGGCGGCTGCGTCGCAGCCAGTCCCGCTCGCGCAGCGCCTCGCGCAGCAGCGCTGTCGAAGCTGTCGTCGGCGGCGTAGGCGATGGCCGTCTGTCAGCGCCACGCCACGACGGCGCCCGATCTTTGCGCCGGTGCGCCTCGGCCAGCATCTCGTCGGTCGCCTCTTCGAGCAGCGCGCTGCGCTCGTGCGTCGTCGAGGATGGCGAAGCCCGGCGGCACGCCGGCCTCCAGCGGAAAGCGCTGCAGCAGGCGCTCGCAGAAGGCGTGGATGGTCTGCACCTTGAGGCCGCCCGGCGTCTCGATGGCGATGGCGAACAGCTGGCGCGCGCAGCTGCATCTCGGCGGCAGTCGGTGCGCCGGCCGAGCAGCTCGGCGAGCTTGCCTTCAGCGTCGCGTCGTCGGCCGTCACCCACTCGGCCAGCCGTGTCGAACACGCGCTTCGACATCTCCGCTGCGGCGGCCTTGGTGTAGGTGAGCGCCAGGATGCGCTCGGGCGGCGTGCCGGCGAGCAGCAGGCGCAGCACGCGCATGGTCAGCACGTGCGTCTTGCCGGTGCCGGCGTTGGCGCTGACCCAGGCGGAGGCGGCGGGATCGGCGGCGGCCGCCTGGCTGCGCTGCGTCTGTGCCTCAGAGCGCGATGTCGACAGCTCGTCTGCCTGGACCGTCAAGAGGCCCATCCTCACGCCTCCTCGATCGTCTCGGCCGACCATTCCGCGACGCGGGCCAGATGGGCGTAGTCGTCGTAGTCGTAGTTGAAGCGCGGCGCGCCGCAGCGCGCGATAGGGCGTGGCCGCGTCGTCGAAGCGCGCGATCAGGCGGCTCAGGCCCTCGCGTGCCGTCCGCGAGCGCCGGCGAGATCGTCGCGTTCGAGCGATCGCTCCTCGACCCGGCGGCTCGCCGCCGGACGCGCGAGATGTAGCGCAGCTCTCGACCGCGCGTGCCGGGATGCCGGTGAAGCCGCCGGCCGCGGCGATGGCGGCCTCCAGCGGCAGCTGCGGCGACTCGCCCTGCTCGCACGCGGCTCGTCAGGTCGGCGAGCGTCGCCGGTCTTGTAGTCGGTGATGACGAGTCGCCGCCGTTGCCGATGTCGATGCGGTCGGCGCGCGCCTTCAGCGTGAACGGCACCGGCGGCGCCGGCCAGCACGATGGCGCCGTCGACCTCGGCGACGATGCGCGTCACGCTCGCCGCGCCGCTCGCGCTCGGTCTCGGCAAACCAGGCGGCGAAGCGGTCGAAGCGCGGCGCCCAGAAGGCGGCGACGCGCGGGAGCCGGTAGAGTCCTCCAGCGCGTCCTCGGCGAACGCCATCGAGCTCGGCCAGCCGATCGGCCGGCAGCCGTCGGGAAACTGCTGCGCGAACCGGCCAGCGCCTCGTGCACGATCTGGCCGCGCAGCGCCGCATCGGGCGGCGCGCCGAGCGGCGGCAGCGCCTCGAGCTTCAGGATGCGCTCGGCGCAAAGATGGCATAGGGATTGGCGATCCAGTGCTCGATGTCGGTCACGCTGAGCTGGCGCGGCCGCAGCGCAACGGCGGGCGTGGCTCGGGCGCGCGCAGCGTGATGCCGGCGCGTCGAGCGCGTTGCGCGCGCGCGCCCAGGCGAGCCACGGCTGGTCGCGGCGCGAGCGCGTCTGAAGCCGAGGCCTGCTGAGCAGGGCCTGCAAGCCGCAGCAGCCAGCGCGACGGCACGGTCGGCACGCCGTCGATCTTGGCGGCGCGCGTGAGATAGACGCTTCGGCGCGCCGAGCAGCGAGGTGAAGATCGTGCGCCGCATCGCCGATGCGCTCCTCCGGCGCCGGCAGGCCCAGCGTCTGCGCGCATCGGCCGGTTGAGCCAGGGGCCGGGATCGGCCGCTTGCGGCCAGGTGCCTTCGTTGAGCGAGCCCAGGATCACGACGTCGGGCTGCTGCAGGCGCGCCTCGAACGGGCCCCAGATGAAGAGGCGCGGATGGACGGGGTCGCTCGGGCGGACGCTCTCCTTCGGCGACCAGCGCCGCGGTAGAGATCGGCGTAGTCGGCGGCGCGAGATCGCGATGTCCGGCGAACTCCGGATCGCGAAGCCCGCGAAGAATCGCGCCGCAGCTTCGCCCGCCTCGCCCGATCCAACACGGATCGGCCGCTCGCTGCCGTCTTCGCCGGCGGCTGCGCCACCAGCGCCTCTGCCGCCTTCAGCATGGGCGCGCGGGAACTCGCGCAAGGCCGCGTCACTGCGCGACGCGAAAAGGTCCGCAAGAGCGGCTGAAGGCGACTCAAGCCGTTGGAGCAGGTCGCGGCGCCGGCCATGTCCTCGGGCAACAGCCGCAGCAGCGCCCGTGATGCCATGCGCCTGCCGGACTCGTTCTCGCTCTGCCTTGCGAGTGCGGCTGCGATGCCGCCGAGCCCGCGGCCGAGGTAGGGCGCGCGGAACGCCGCGATCTCCAGGGCGCGTGCTGCACGGCGAACCTTGAACGGCGTCGAGGCCGAGCCGGCACAGCGGATGTTTCAGCAGCGCCATCAGCTTCGGCCGGTGCGAAGTCGCTGCGCCGCGGCCTCGACGATGAGATCGAGAAATGCGCCCGGCACGGTCTTCGCGAACGGCCGGCCGGCGCTGTCGTCGACGCGGATGCCCCAGGCTTCGAGCCGGATCGGCGACGCGGCGCGCGAGCAGCCGGTCGGGCGAGACCAGCGCCGCCGTGCGGCCCGGCGTCTCCGCGGCCTCGCGCAGGATCAGGGCGACGACTTCCGCTTCATCCTGAGCGCCTCGGCGCCTCGACCAGGGCGACGCCGTCGAGTGCGTCTTGGATCGCAACGCGGTCCGCCGAGGCAACAAAGTTGTGCCACTGCCCGTGGTGGCCGAGGGACGCATGGCCTCGCTGATCAGCGCGGCTCGCGCTGCAAGGTGCGATCCGGCGTCCGCCCCGGCAGCACGGTGACGTCGCGGCGCGCGACACCCAGCCTGTCGAGCAGCTTCTTCAGGCCGAATTGCGGATGCTCCGGATGACCGGCCGCGCCCTCCGCGCGTGGTGCGATCGCGTTCCCAGCTTTCGTCGTCCAGATCGAGGTCGAGAGCCGGCAGACACGACGGCTCCCTGGGCAGACGCGTCACGGCGCGAATAGGTCGGCGGTGGCCGGGATCGAGCCGGTGACGCCGGCGACGATGACGGGGCCTTGCGGCGGCCGATCCGAAAGCCGCCGCGTCTCCGCCGCGATCAATTGGTTGCGCCGGTCCATCGGCGAGAGCAGGCCTTTTTCCGCCAGGTAGGCGGGCCACGCCGCAGTCACGATCTCCAGGAATTGAAGCGTCTTCTGCCAATGCTCGGAGAAATCCTCCGGCACGAGATCCGAAAGACCGGCGAAGCTCGACGCCTTCAGTCTCGATCGAGATCGATCAGCTTGGCGAGCTCGGCCGCAAGCATTGCCGACTGCGCCGGCGTGTCGGCGCCCGCCGCCACGACCGGGCCGCCGCCGAGGTCGCCTGTCTCGTCGCGTGCGGACGTGCGCATGACGGCCGACCAGCGCATGACGAGATGCGTCAGCGCCAGGCGGCGGTGCATTTCCGAGATCGCTGGCGCCAGGTCTCCCGCACCCGGCATCGGCGTCGTGAGACCCGCGAGGCCGGAGAGTAGGGTTAGCTCCTCGTCACCTTCGGCGATGGGCCGGATCTGCGGCAGCAGCATCGCGCGGCCGCGGCCGGCGGTGAGAAAAGCCTCTTGCAGCGAGCGGGTGGCGCGACGCGTCGGCATCAGCAGCGTGATGTCGGGGAGCGTAATTGGATCGGGCGCAAGACCGCCGGTGCGCCGGCAGATTGCCCGACAAGATCGCCTGTGCGAGGCAGGTCAGAAAGGGCCGCCCCGGCGGAACCGTATAGATGCGCGACCGCGATTGGTGCGCAAACGAAAAGAGATCAATGGGATTTGTCACTGTCGATTTGCCTTTCCGCTTCCTCGACCGCATCCGGGCGTGCCGACGTGCATCCACACGCCATCGAGCGTTAGACCGAAGAGTCGGCCCCGATTGATGGCGACATCCCAAATTCTGTTGAGAGAGAAGCGGCCCAGCGGCGCGCCGTCGAACAAGCGCGGGTGCGCGATCGAGACGCCGGTGAAGGCAAATGGCGCGACGCGGCGCTCGCCGCGGCGCGGATAAGCGTCCGTCGGCGTCCATGTTGAAATCGCCGGGCCCGTCGTAGCCGAGGCTGTGCGAAGGCGTCGCAAGCAGCATCAGGCTGTCCATGCTGTCAGCGTCCCAGGCTCGATCAGCCGCGTAAGGTTGGAGCCGACGCCCTCGATCCAAACGCAGTCGGAGTTGTGGATGATGAAGGGATCGGCGTCCGAGCATCGGCAGCGCGCGCAGTTGCGCCGCCGCCGGTGTCGAGCAGCGCATCCGCGCTCGTCCGAGATGATGACTTTGGGCTGCGTCGCGTTGCGCGAGATGCTGAATCGAGCACGTCCGCGTAGTGGTGAACATTGACGACGGCGCGCTCGATGCCGGCCGAAGCCAGCCGGTCGAGCACATGATCGATCAGCGGCTTGCCGTTGAGCGCGTACCAGCGGCTTTGGCAAGTTGTCGGTCAGCGGACGCATGCGCGTTCCCATCCCGGCGGCCAGCACGAACGCGGTGGTGACGGGAGATGCCATATCGGACGTCCGGTTATTACATAGATGCGGTCAAGGCTTCGGCACGCGGGTACGCACCTCGGGCGGGAAATGCCGGTCGTACCATGCCGCGAGCGGCGCCAAGATCCGGATGCGCGAGATCGCGCGCCAGATAGCCCCAGATCCGCGGCATGTGCGCGAGGTAGCGGGCTTGCCGTCGCGCTTGGAGAGGCGCGCGAAAATACCCAGGATTTTGGTGTTCCGTTGCGCCCCGAGCGCGGCATAGGCGAAGCGGAATTGGGCCTCATCGAAGCCCGGCTCGCGGAGCATGCAGGCGAGCGCAGTAATGATCGAGCAGTTCGCTCTCAAGTGCCGCTGCAACGTCGACGCGGGCGTCCTGGAGGAGCGAAACGAGATCGTAGGCGAGTGGCCCGCGCATCGCGTCCTGGAAATCGATGAGGCCGACGTTGCGCGACGCCATCGCGCTCCGGCAACCACGAACAAGTTCGGCGAATGGAAATCGCGCAGCACCCAGCCGGTCGGAAGCGCAACGAGCCGATCGATCACCGCGCTCCAGGCGGCGACGAAATCGTCCCGAAATTGCGATGCGGATCGGCTTCCCGTGAATCGCGTCCCAATACCAGTCGACGAGAAGCTCGGTTTCGATGCCGAGCGCGCCGCGATCGTAGACGGGAAGGCTGTGAACGGAGCCATCCGCGAGCGGCATGGCATCCGGCGGCGCCGAGCGGCGCAGCCCGACGAGGACATCGACAGCGGCGCGCCAGAGCTGCGCCTGCACGTCGGCCTTGCCGATTTCGGTTCCGAAAACGCGATCGCCAAGGTGCTCGATGAGCAGCAGGCCGTGATCGAGATCCTGTGCGAAAACCTGCGGTGCGCTGAAGCCCGCCGTAGTCAGCGCGCCGTCCACCGCCACGAAAGCGCGAACGTCCTCGGCGAGATGAGCGACGCGGCTGTAAGGCTTGCCGTCGCGGATCGGTGGGCCGTCCGGTTGCCGCGGCGAATCCATCAGGATCTGCGGGGTTATCGCGGCCGCGTCCACGCTACCGGCGGAACGTGGTTTGATGATCGCGTACCGTCGTGCCGACGCATCACCCTGCAGATAGCAGATGTCGGCGCGCTCGGGCGCGAGGCCGTTGGCGAGCAGGAAGGCGTGAATTTCGACGAGCCGGTCGAGACGTGATGCCCAGGCGCCGGAGCCGGCCAGCGTTACAGTGCGAAAGCCGCCGCTTTCCCCGCCGCTAGTCGCTGGCCCGCAATCGGCAAGCGTAATGTCGAGCCGCTCGGCCGGCAGCCGATGCCCTGCTCGCTCGGGCCACTCGACAAGCGCGAATCCGGCCGACAGGCTTTCGTCCAATCCCAACTCGTCCAGTTCGTCGGGGCTGTTCAGCCGGTAGAGGTCGAAATGCGCGATCGCCATGCGTGGTGACGCATAGCTCTGCACGAGCGTGAAAGTCGGGCTCGGCACTTCCGGCGTATCCGGCGCCATCGCCAGGATCACCTCGCGCGCAAACGTGGTCTTGCCCGCGCCGAGGTCGCCATGAAGCGCGATCAAGTCGCCCGGCCGCACGGCAAACGCCAGCTCTTGCGCGAGACGGCGCAGCGTGGCGAGGTCTGAGCGTTGGAACGTGTGCGTGGCGGTCATGCCGCGAGCTTATACAGGAATGATTGCGGCATAGAACCGGCGGCCAGTTGTCCACAAAAAGCATGGAGGCTTTCGGGTTACAGGCACCGCGGAAGCATGGCCCAATGCTTCAGGCGGCCGTGCCGGCTAAGAGCTTTAGCTCGCCGCGCTCAGGCAGGCTGACGGTGACGCGGGTGCCGTAGCCGGGCTCGGATTGCAGTTCGACGCTGCCGCCGTGTAGGTCGACGAGGCTCTTCACGATCGAGAGGCCGAGCCCAGCCCCGCGATGGTTGACGCCCTGGCTGCGGCTCTCGAATCGCTCGAACACGCGCGCCTGCTGCTCTTTCGGAATGCCGACGCCCTGGTCCTGCACCGCGAACACCATGCGTCCGGGCTCGCGCCAGGCGGCGAGCCAAATGGTGCTGCCATCCTTCGAGAAGCTGACGGCGTTCGACAACAGATTGTAGAGCACCTGCCGGACACGCTTGTCGTCGGCGACGAATTCGGTGGCGTCCTCCGCAATCCCGATGTCGAGCGTGAGATTGGCAAGCCGCGCCCGCTCGTCGATGCCATGCACGGCCGCGTCGATAACCTCGCGAACCTTGACCGGCCCAAGCTTCAGTTCCAGAGCCCCGGCGTCGATGGTGGTGAGGTCGAGAATGTCGTCGATGATGGCGAGCAAGGTCTGCGACGAAGCGGTGATGTCACCCAAGTACTCGCGTTGCTTGTCGTTGAGGTCGCCAATGACTGGCTCCGACAGCATCTCGCTGAAACCGATGATGTTGGTGAGCGGAGTTCTCAGCTCATAGGAGACGTGCCCGATGAAGCGGTTTTTCAGACGGTCGGCAGTGACCAGGGCCTCGTTGCGTTCAACGAGCGCCCGCTCATAGCGCTTGACGTCGGTGACGTCGGCGAAGGTGATGAGCGTTGCGCCATCGGGGAGCGGCGTGGTGGCGTAGTCGATGACGCTGTTATCCGGCCGCAACATCTGGCCCTCGAAGGGCTTGCGCTCGTGCGAGAACGAGGTGACGGCGAGGCTGATGCGGTTCCATACCTTCTGATCGGAGAACTGTTTACCGACAGCACGGATGAAGTCGTCGATGTGCGGGCTCTTGGCAAGCGTGCGCGGCGGTACTTTCCAGATCTTGGTGAGCGCCGAATTGGAAAGCTTGAGGCGTCCATCGGTGCCGAACACCGCGACACCTTCCTTGAGGCTATCGAGCGTCTCGCTCTGCACTTGCGTCAGGGCATTGACGCTGCTCTTCAAGGCGAGGCGTTCCGTTTCGTCTTCGTAGAGGTAGGTGATGCCGCCATCGGGACGCAGCACCGGCATGACGCGAATGACCCGGCCATTCGGCAGGTGCCAAAGTTCCTCGCTGCGCTCTTGGCGCGAGCCGTATGGCTCGAGCTGCTTGGCCTTCCACTCGCGGTATTTGGCAATTTCCGGGAGACGGCCGAGGTCCTTGAGGCTGTCGAGTACGGCGCCGTCGGTGGGAGCGGTCGCCAGCCACTCCGGATCGAGCTGCCACAACCGCACGTAGGCCTCGTTGCAGTAGGTGAGGCGCTGATCGGCATTGAACACGGCGACGGCGGTGGTCACCCGATCGAGCGTGCGGTCGTAGGCGGCGGATTGATCGCCGAGTTTCGTCTTGACGGTTTCGACCTCGGAGACGTCCAGAGCCACCGCGGCGGTCGCGTCGCCGAGCGTGAATGCGATCACTTCGCTGGTGCCGCGGGCTCCGTGAATGGCGAGCGGAAGCTTCGCCCGATAGGCGCGATTCTCGGCGAGTCCGCGTTCCAGCGCCTGCCGCTGGCGCGTCTCGAGCAATTCGACGCGGCGTTCGATGACCTCGGCGTCGCTGCTGGCCTCCACGGCATCCACGTAGGCGGCATTGACCCAGGACAGCCGGCCATTGGCGTCCTTGATCCACACCGGATTTGGCAGCGCATTGAGGATCGCGCGGGTGGCGCGGATGTCGCGGGCGAGAAGCTGATGCGCGTCCTGGATACGGCCGAGGTCGCGCCGGTAGCCGGCGACGTCGCGCAACCGCAGCACTGCGCGCCCACCGGCGGCGCGTCCATCCGCTTCGAGGTAACCGTTCGCCTTGGTCTTCAAGATGATGTTGAACGCCTGGCCCTTGTCGAACAGCTCGTTGAGCGCCGCCTTGAACGCGTGCGCGCAGTGCGGCTCGAGCCAATGTCCGTAGGAAAGCAGCTCGCCCGGCGTCGCCGGAATGCCGGGCACGTGTGCCAGTGAGTGAGCGACGACCTTGGCCTGCTCGCCGCGCTCCCAATAGACGAGCACCTGCGGCTCGGCCTTGACGATGGCTTCCGCCGTCGCAAGCCTACGTTTCAGCGCTGCCGACTCCTCGCGGGCGTTGCGCGCATCCATTCGCAGGATTGTCGAAACGCGCCACACCACCGCGGCTGCCAGCAACGCCGCCGCCACGATACCGACTGCGATCATGAGCCGCGCCGGCATGATGTCGGTGAGCCCGTCCCCCTTCGCCACCAGCGCCAGCGTCATAGCCAGCACGC
The DNA here is from genome assembly GCA_963847435.1 of uncultured Alphaproteobacteria bacterium. Lineage (GTDB taxonomy): Bacteria > Pseudomonadota > Alphaproteobacteria > Rhizobiales > Hyphomicrobiaceae > CAWJZR01. The sequence goes on from CAWJZR010000025.1 coordinate 17,520, forward strand.
TGCCGAACGCCGCCACTAGCAGCAGAACCAAGTCTCTGCGCGTGCGCGGTTGTCGGAGGTTGACGGCAGTGGATGGCATCGCGTTCCAGGGAATCTGATCGAGGCAGGGTTGCGCATGGGCTTTGGAACCCATGGGGGAACGCGGACAGGGAGGGTTGAATTGGCACGCGCAACCGATACCGAGGTCTCAGATGCGAATCATGTGTGGATTATCCGTTGCTTCGCCCTTGACCGCTAGTGCGGAGAGGCCCTCAGACCCGCGTCAAAAGGATTGTGACAGCGCCGGTGTGGCCAGAAAAACGAACTAGAAAACGAACGAGAAAATGAAAGGGCCCGCGCAGCGTGGCGCGAGCCCTGGCGATATCTGAAATTCTGAACGCTTAGTAGCGGTAGTGATCCGGCTTGAACGGCCCCTGCTGCGGCACGCCGATGTAGTCAGCCTGCTCGGGGCGCAGCTTTGTCAGCTTGACGCCGAGCTTCTCCAGATGCAGCGCGGCGACCTTCTCGTCGAGGAACTTGGGCAGCGTGTAGACCTTCTTGTCGTACTTGCCCGCGTTGGCCCACAGCTCGATCTGCGCCAGCGTCTGGTTGGTGAACGACGACGACATCACGAACGACGGGTGGCCCATGGCGTTGCCGAGGTTCACCAGGCGGCCTTCCGACAGCAGGATGATGCGGCTGCCGCTCGGGAACTCGATCTCGTCGACCTGCGGCTTGATGTTCGTCCACTTGAAGTTCTTGAGGCCCGCGACCTGGATCTCATTGTCGAAGTGGCCGATGTTGCAGACGATGGCGCGATCTTTCATCGCCCGCATGTGGTCGGTCGTGATGATGTCCTTGTTGCCGGTCGCGGTGACGAAGATGTCGGCACGCGGCAGGGCGTCCTCGATGGTGGCGACCTCGTAACCTTCCATTGCAGCCTGCAGGGCGCAGATCGGGTCAACCTCGGAGACGATGACGCGGGCGCCGGCCTGACGCAGCGATGCGGCCGATCCCTTACCGACGTCGCCGAAGCCGGCGACGAACGCGACCTTGCCGGCCATCATCACGTCGGTGCCGCGACGGAGCGCGTCGACCAGCGATTCACGGCAGCCGTAGAGGTTGTCGAACTTCGACTTGGTGACCGAGTCGTTGACGTTGATCGCCGGGAACAGCAGCTTGCCCTGCTCGGCGAGCTTGTAGAGACGATGCACGCCCGTGGTGGTCTCTTCGGACACGCCGCGGATCGAGCCGGCGACCTCGGCGAACCAGCCCTTCGGCTTCGTCTTCAAGAGCTTGTTGATGAGGGCGAAGAAGATCTCCTCTTCCTCGGATCCCGGCGCCGACAGGAACGCGGTGTCACCCAGCTCGGCCTTCAGGCCGTAGTGGACGAGCATGGTGGCGTCGCCGCCGTCGTCGAGGATCATGTTGGGCACGCCGCCGCCATGCCACTCGAACAGCTTAGCCGTGTAGTCCCAATACTCGACCAGCGTCTCGCCTTTGTAGGCAAACACCGGCGTCCCGGCAGCGGCGATGGCGGCCGCGGCGTGATCCTGCGTCGAGAAAATGTTGCACGACACCCAGCGGACGTCGGCGCCGAGCGCTTTCAGCGTCTCGATCAGCACGGCGGTCTGGATCGTCATATGCAGCGAGCCGGCGATGCGCGCGCCCTTGAGCGGCTGCTTCGGACCATACTCGGCGCGGATCGACATCAGACCCGGCATCTCGGTCTCGGCCAGCTCGATCTCCTTGCGGCCGAACGCGGCAAGCGAAAGGTCCTTGACGATGTAATCGCCCTCGGCGGGCAGTTTGTGTGCGGCTGTCATGATCCGTTTCCTTGAATTCGACTGCAAAATTTCGGGTTCAGGCTCACTCGCCGCGGGTCATCGCCGCTGGCCGTGCGCGTTGCGCTCCGCCGGACGTTCGAGGCGCCCGCGCATCGGCTCCCGAGTTGCGCGGCACACCTATACAAGCCCAGGCCGCGGGTCGCAATGAGATATAAACAAGTCCTTATGTCCTCAAGATGATACAGTATTCGCCGGACACATCGGGGTTGCCTGGGGTTGGTACGTGCTATCGCCAAACTGGGCCGGTGCATGGCCGTCCGCCGCCATCCCGCAACCACCAGAGAGTTTGGAAAAGATCCTCGGTGTTGGCTTCAGGCGCCGGCTTCGACACGCAGTATTGTAGCAACGCCACCGCGATCGTCGGCGTCGCGGTTCCGGATCGGGCTAGCGCTGCCCCGCCCTCAGCGAAGGCGAGCTGCCGCGCGGCGGACGGTACATCGGCGAGTCAGAGCAGCACGGCTTTGCGCCAACATGAAAAACGCAGGGATCGAGATTTACACGATCGCGCTGCCACGCTCGTCCGCATCCGCAGAGAGCCTCCTGCGCGATTGTGCTTCGGCCACCGAGAATTTCTACGCCGTAAGCGACCCGAAAACCCTACACCAGGTCTTCCGAACGATCGCAGCCAATATCACGCCGATCTATCTAGCGAATTGAACTGCTTGGTCTTTCTAACCGTCCTCGACGCATTCCTCGCCGAACCCTGCTTCCACCAGGGCGACAAGAGCCTCCAGCGCTTCGGGGCCTTGCGGGCCTTTCGCAGTAATATGCAGCGTGGAGCCGGGGCTGGCCGCCAGCATCATGAGGCCCATGATCGAGGTGCCCCCCACAGTCTGGCCGTCGCGGGTCACGGTGACGTCGGCCTCATACAACTCGGCACATTTCACGAACTTGGCCGATGCCCGCGCATGCAGGCCCTTGCGATTGCGGATGGTGACAATCGCCTCGGGGCGCTGGCTGTCTTGAATTTCAGGCATCGGTCAAGTGTCCCGGCACGCTTGAAACTTGTTCGGCGGCAGTTGTAGCCGTCGAATTGCTCCCAGCACCACCAGAAAGATCGGAATCTAGGCTGAAGGATGAAGCCGACATTCAGGTCTCGCCGGAGAGTTCCTGGCTGGCGATCTTGATGTATTTGCGGCCGGCCTCCCGGGCGCGGATGACGGCCTCGGCCAGTGTGACCTCGTTGCGGACGCTGGCGAGCTTCACGAGAATCGGCAGGTTGATGCCGGCGATCACTTCGACGTTCGCTTCGTCCATGACCGAGATGGCGAGATTGGATGGCGTGCCGCCGAACATGTCGGTGAGCACGACGACGCCCTGCCCGGAGTCGGCGCGCTTGACGGCGGCGAGGATGTCGTTACGGCGGCCCGCCATGTCGTCCTCCGGGCCGATCGAGATAGTCTCGAGCTGCTTCTGGGGGCCGACGACGTGCTCAAGCGCGGCGCGAAACTCTAGCGCCAAGCCACCGTGGGTAACGATGACAAGTCCGATCATTCCTGTGAGCCGTTCTGATCGCGATCGTGGGGCGCTGCAGGCACTTGACGATCCGGTTATTGCAGTCCGGTGATGGTGAAGTCGGCGAACAAACTCTCGCGAAAACCGCTGCGCGAGCCAGCCATCTTTGATTGAACCAATCAAAGATGTAAATCGTGCTCAACGCCTAAGACTTAAAGAGGTATTCCCTCGCCCGGATGCATGCACCCGGAACAGCCTTTCAGCAGTCATTGCGGCGCGCAAGGTGGCAAGGGTTCGCCGATAACGCAAGGGGGTGCCGCAAACGGCGAACACCTCAGTTGCTGGTATGCCTCAGCCCACGGCGGCTTGCCACTCCGTGATTCGACCATTTGATTGCAAAAAACGGCTTGTAGGCGGATCTCGTTTCATACTCTTTAAAAAAATTAACGCTGGCGAGCGAAATCCTAGCTCTCAAAAAAGAAGTTTTCCCGAGGCAGCAGCTAATGCCAGCAGCGTTTTTTGCGGCGCCGACGCTTCGAACGGGGCGATGAGGACGAGCGGAATTTCCAGACCGAGCAGGTTGGCATGACGAGGTTCAGGCGGCAACCGCTCGATATCCTCCGGTGCCGCGAGATCGACCACCAGCCGCACCGTCTTCCCCAACACGTAGGGCAACCGGGCCAGCCCCAGCCCGCGAACCTCGAGGAGCCCCGCGATCGGCACTGGTGGATGAGCAAGGAGAAGCCCATCGTGGCGTTTAATCAGGACTTGGTCGTCCGATACGAGGTGAGCGGGCTCGGGCAACACGGAACTCGAACCGAGCGTCAGGCAACGAAGAGCCAAGTCTGACTTCCCGGCTCCGGAACCCCCGCGGATAAGGGCGCAGGCGTCGCCGACGGCGATCGCGGTCGCGTGTACGAATTGCTCAGCCACATCGTCCTCAGCCACGTCGTCCAATGAGTGAGCCTCCACGAGGCCCCGCCGTCTGAACGGTGGGCAACTGCACGATAAAGCGAGCGCCGAGCGGCTTGGCGTCTTCCGCAGCCCGCTTGCTTGGCTCGTAGCGGTTCTCGGCCCAAACCTCCCCGCCGTGAGCGTGGATGATCTCCTTCGAGATGCTTAAGCCCAGCCCGGAATTCTTGCCGCGCTTGGCCTCGGTGGCCGGGCGATCGGTGTAGAAGCGGTCGAAGATGATCTTCAGCCGGTCCTCGGGAATGCCGGGCCCCTCGTCCTCGATCAGGATCTCAACGTGCGGCGCAGGGCAGCGAACGCGCACCGTCACGGTGCCTCCGTCGGGCGAGAATGACAAGGCGTTGTCGATGAGGTTGGTGACGACTTGCCCGAGCCGCCCGTCGTGACCGTTGACCACGTAGGCCCCATCGTAGGGAGCAGGCTCCATGATAAGCGCGATCCGTCTCGTATCGCCGGACAAGATATCGCGGAAAATGTCGGTGACGTTGGTCAGCACCGCAGTCACGTTGATCGGCTGCATTTGCTTGACGGGCCAGCTCGGCGTCCAGGCGCGAGGCCGCTGCCACGTCGGTGATGAGGCGGTTCAAGCGCTTGAGTTCGCTTTGGATTTGGTGAACGAGCTGATCCCGCTGCTCTTCCGTCTTGGCGTAGGCCAGTGACTCGGCGGTGGAGCGCGCGGCAGTCAGCGGGTTCTTGAGTTCATGGGCCACGTCGGCGGCGAACTTCTCGCTCGCCTCGATGCGGCGGAACAGCGATGTCGTCATAGCGCCGAACGCGCTGGCCATCTGGCCCACCTCGTCCCGGCGATCCTCGTAGCGCGGGAGATCCTGGCGGGCGCTGATGTTGCGGCTGACGTGCTCGGCAGCGGCCGACAGGCGCCTCATCGGGCCGGCAACGGTGCGCGCGAGCACCAGCGACACCACGATCGTCGCCAGCAAGGCCAGCGCAGCCAGCCAGAAGATGATTTTGCGCTCCTCATAGAGGATCTGATTGATCTCGCCGGGGCGGGTCGAAAGCAGCAGCACGCCCTGAACCCGCTTCTGGCGCTGGATTGGCACCGCGACCGAGACGATCTGCTCGCCGCGCTCGCTCAGCAGAAGCATCGGCGTCGTCGAACCCGCGAGCGCCATGCGGACTTCCGGGTAATTGGTGCCGTTAGCCGTCCCGATCTCGCGGTAAACCGGAAGCTCTTTGTCGATCAGCCAGTATGTGAAGCGCGTCCAGAACGTTTTCGTTCGCGGGTTGTCGTCGGCAGGCGGATCCGGCCTCGTAATCTGGCCTTTTTGCAGCAGATTGGCGGTGTCGGAGACGAGCTTGCCGTTTTCGTCGTAGATCCTGGCGCGCGTATTCACGGGTACGATCAGGCGGCGCAGGATGGGCGTCACACGCTCCGGCCTGAGCGACATCTCGAGCGCGGCAAAACCGTCGTCGCGGAACGGCGCGCGAGAGCCCTCGGCCTCCGGAAGCTTGTCGGGGTCGATGACGATGCTGCCGTTCTGCTCGCGTGCCTCCGCTGCGATGGCCTTGGCGATGATTTCGCCTTGGACACGCAGCGACTCGACCTTGGCCTCGATCAACCACGCGTGGTGCTGGCTGACATAGAGGATACCGCCGAGCAGAATGGCGAGGCCGATAAGGTTCGACGCCAGAATTCGCCGCTGCAGGCTCGCCGAAATGAAGCGGACGAGCGGCTGTCGCGAGATGAAAGCGCGGACTGATTGGCGCGCATTGCGGCCCGGCGTCAGCGCCAGAGCGGTTCGCCGCCCGGCAGTGCGAGCTTGCCGCAGGAGCGGTTGAAGTGCCGGCAGACGGGACTCGGTCAGCCGTGCAACGCCGGACGCGAGATGATTGGCTCCGGTCTGAAACCAGCTCCGCTCTTGCGTCAGACGAGCCTGCTCCAAGTCCAGCGCCATCCGTGCTCCTTGGGCTCGTTGAAGCGCCGGCCGTTAGATGGCTTCTTGAGGCGCGCAATCATTAGTGTGGGCGGTTGACCCGCCCACAATTCTCATGTGCACAGGAAACTCGAACGCTCAGGCTTCCTTGAAACGGTAGCCGACGCCGTACAGGGTCTCGATGACATCGAAATCATCGTCCACCTGCTTGAATTTCTTGCGCAAGCGCTTGATGTGGCTGTCGATCGTGCGGTCGTCGACGTAGACCTGATCATCGTACGCGGCATCCATCAGGGCATCGCGAGTCTTGACCACGCCGGGCCGCGTCGCCAGTGCCTGCAGGATCAGGAACTCTGTGACGGTGAGCGTGACCGGCTTGTTGTCCCAGTGGCAGGTGTGGCGCTCCGGATCGAGCTTCAGCTTGCCGCGTTCGAGGATGGCGCGGGCGGGCTCGGTCGATGGCGCAGTGCCGTCTTTAGGGGCGACCCGGCGCAAGACAGCCTTCACGCGCTCGACGATCAGCCTCTGCGAGAACGGCTTGGCGATATAATCATCCGCGCCCATCTTGAGGCCGAACAACTCGTCGATTTCCTCGTCCTTCGACGTGAGGAAAATAACGGGCATGTCCGACTGCTGGCGGACACGACGCAGCAACTCCATGCCGTCCATACGCGGCATCTTGATGTCGAAGATTCCGAGATCGGCCGGCTCTTCCGTCAGCGCGTCGAGCGCGGACACGCCGTCATTGTAGGTGCGGACCTTGTAGCCCTCGTTCTCGAGCGCCATCCTGAGCGATGTCAGAATGTTCCGCTCGTCGTCGACCAGCACAATGGTGCTTTTCTCTTTCATCTTTGTCTCTCGCCCTTGCGCTTCGCCACTCGCGACGGATTCTCGCGAACAGTGCCACTCGCGAACTACGCGGCTGCAATCCCGCTGCGCGCTCTATGGCCACATGTTGGATCAAATGTGGCAACATGCTTGCCGGGGCAACGCTGAACCTCTGCTGAATAGGCCCGTGAAGGTTCGGTGGCAAGGCGGAACGCGTGGTGGCACGCAAGGAGCAATGACATGGCTCAGCCGGACAATCAGAAGCTGTTGTCGGCTGCGGAGGCGTCGAAAGCGCTCGTTCGCAGTGCCCGCAAAGCGGCTCTGGCAACGGTGGATAAGGCCAGCGGCGTTCCCTACGCCTCTCTAGTTACAGTGGCGACCGAACCCGATGGCACGCCATTGTTGTTGATTTCCCGCTTGGCCCTTCACACCCAGAATTTGCTGGCCGATAGCCGTGCAAGCCTGATGTTCGACGGCTCCGGTCCCGATGGCGATCCGTTGGCGGGCGGCCGCGTAACTTTGATCGGAAGTTTTTCGCGCACCGAGTCCCGCGACCGCGCGGCGGCGTTTCCTGGCGCGCCACCCTGGCGCGGAAACATATGTCGACTTCCCGGATTTCGGATTTTTCTCCATGCGGGTCGAGCGAGCCCACTATATCGGCGGCTTCGGTCGGATCGTCGACCTCACCGGAGCCGACCTCGTGGTGCCCCTGACGGGCGCGGATAGCCTGGTTGCGGCAGAGGAAGAAATAATTATCCACATGAATGAAGATCACGCGGACGCGGTGGCGCTCTACGCCACGAAACTGCTCGGCGGTGCGTCCGCGCAATGGCGGCTAGTCGGAGTAGACCCGGAGGGCAGCGACCTCATGGCCGACGGCGCGACGCTTCGCCTTCCCTTTTCTGCCCGTGTTTTGACCCCTGATGCGGCGCGTCAGGAATTCGTTCGTATGGCCCGCGAGGCGCGGGCTTGACGGCTGCCTCCAGTGTTCGGAACGAGAGGCCGCCGCAAATTGTTACACTGCAGCACGCGAAAGATTGACGCGGTTAAGCTAATTTCGACTTTGGGAGGGTTGTGATGACCCCACCGGAAGCATACTCACTCCCGTCCCTGCCTGCATCGCGCAAAGCCCCGAAAACTCGGGGCAAAGGAACTCATTTGCGCCGAAGTCGTGCTTGCAGGTCCGGGTGATCCGTTCGGGTTCCGTTGGACAATGTCAGCCTTAAAGGCAGCTTGTCCCCAGCTTCGGCTCGGCGAAGGCTCGAGCTCAATACGGTCGATCTCGCCATCAGGGAACTAACAATAATGCCAGCTTCGTCCGCCGCTCTGAAAGTAGCAAACACCGTCTCCCCCACCGTGAATGCCAAGGTGCTGGCATTCGTGGAGGAGGCTCGCAAGCTGTTCAAGCCGGACGATGTCCGTTGGTGCGACGGCTCCAAGGCCGAGTATCAGGACTTGCTGAAGCTCATGGTCGAGTGCGGCACCGCCCAGTGGCTGAACTCTGAGAAGCGCCCGAACTCGATCCTCGTCCGCTCGGACCCGGCCGACGTCGCTCGCGTCGAGGACCAGACGTACATCTGCTCCAAGGACAAGAAAGACGCCGGTCCGACCAACAATTGGGCCGACCCGGCGGAAATGAAGGCGACGCTGACGAAGCTGTCGGATGGCGCCATGGTCGGCCGCACGATGTACGTCGTTCCCTACTCCATGGGCCCCGTCGGCTCTCCGATTGCCAAGATCGGCATCATGGTCACCGACTCGGCCTACGCCGTCGCCAACATGCACATCATGACCCGCGTGGGTGACGAGGTGCTCGCAGCCCTTGGTGACAGCGCCGATTTCGTGCGCGGCATGCACACCGTCGGCGCCCCGCTGACCTCGCCGAGCAAGCCCGACGTGCCGTGGCCGTGCAACGCCACCAAGAACATCTCGCACTTCCCCGAGACCCGCGAGATCTGGTCGTTCGGCTCGGGCTACGGCGGCAATGCGCTGCTCGGCAAGAAGTGCCACGCGCTCCGCATCGCCAGCGTCCAGGCCCGCGACGAGGGCTGGCTCGCCGAGCACATGCTGATCCTGAAGCTCACCAATCCCCAGGGCGTGGTGAAATACGTCGCGGCCGCCTTCCCGTCGGCCTGCGGCAAGACCAACCTCGCCATGATCATGCCCTCGATCCCCGGCTGGAAGGCCGAGACGATCGGCGACGACATCTGCTGGATGAAGCCCGGCGCTGACGGCCAGCTCTACGCCATCAACCCCGAGACCGGCTTCTTCGGCGTTGCTCCCGGCACGTCGGACGAAAGCAACTACAACGCGATGCGCACGCTGAGCCGCGATTGCATCTTCACCAACGTTGCGCTGACGCCCGATGGCGACATCTGGTGGGAGCAGATGGGCAAGGCCCCGGCCAAGGCCATCGACTGGCTGCGCCGCCCATGGACGCCGGCCGCTGGCCGTCCGGCAGCGCATCCGAACTCGCGCTTCACGGCCCCGGCCGAGAAGTGCCCGGTGATCGCCAAGGAGTGGGATGACCCCAAGGGCGTTCCGATCAGCGCCATCCTGTTCGGTGGCCGCCGCGCCTCCGTCGTGCCGCTGGTGACCGAAGCTCTGTCGTGGCAGCACGGCACATTCCTCGGCTCAATCATGGCGTCGGAGAAGACGGCTGCTGCCGCCGGCAAGATCGGCGACCTCCGCCGTGACCCGATGGCCATGCTGCCCTTCTGCGGCTACCACATGGGTGATTACTTCGCTCATTGGCTGAAGATGGGTGAGAGCGCCGGCGCGAAGATGCCGAAAATCTTCTACGTCAACTGGTTCCGCAAGAATTCCGCCGGCAAGTTCCTGTGGCCGGGCTACGCCGAGAACAGCCGCGTGCTGAAGTGGGTGTTTGAGCGCTGCGACGGCACCGCCAAGGCTGTGGACACGCCCATCGGCCGCCTGCCTGCGGACGGCGCACTGGATCTTGAAGGTCTCAACGCCCCGGCCGAGACGATGCAGGAGTTGCTGTCGGTGGACGCGGAGGGCTGGAAAGCCGAGCTGCCGCTCATCGCCGAGCACTTCGCCACATTCGGCGATCGCTTGCCCCAGGGCCTCAAGGACGAGCTCGAGGGCCTCAAGGCCCGTCTTGGCTAAGTCCGGCTTCGACGTCCAAGAATGCAAAAGGGCGGTCCCTCGGGGCCGCCCTTTTTAGTTGCCGGTGTTCGTTGAGATCGGTGTGAAGCTTGGTGCGGCCCGTTGTGCGATCACCGCTTTCGCGATCACGAACTGGGCGATGTTAGCTCAAGTAGGCCACCTCAGCGGAAATCATCCAAAGTCAGGATCGCGCGGAACGGCAGGCCGGCGGCCTTGAAGGCATCCGCGGCACCTTCCAGGCGGTCGACGACCGTCACCACGGAAACGATGACGCCGCCTGCATCGCGGACGGCCTGCGCCGCCTTCAGCGCCGAGCCGCCGGTCGTCGTTACGTCTTCGACCAGCACGACCCGCTTCCCTGCTAGCGTCTCGCCGCGCGGCAGGCCCTCGATCAAGCTCTGCGTGCCGTGCTCCTTCGCCTGTTTGCGCACGAAAAAGGCCGGCAGCGGTATGCCGCGCGCATGGCTGACCGTGCACGCCGAAGTCGCGATCGGTACGGCGCCCATCTCCAGGCCGCCGACGAAATCCGCCGGGCTGTCGGCAACGGTATCGAGCACCAGCGAGCCGATCAGGTAGGCGCCCTCCGGATGCAGCATCGTCGGCTTCATGTTGAAATAGAAGGTCGAGCTACGACCCGAAGCCAGCTTCATCTCCGGGCCACTCTGAAATGACCGCTCTTTGATGATGGCGACGAGGCGGTTGCGGTCCGCGCGGGGCTTGGGGCTCGTGGCGGCGTCAGTCTTGCTCATGAAATCGTGGACCCGATCGCTTGGTGGCTTCGATTTTTCGCCGCGATGCATCCGTCCAACGCCAGCCGGTGTCAAGGCCGCGCTGCGACCGAGAGGCTTCAGCCTGTCGACGACTTGCCGGGTCCCCAACATCTGTGTAGATCTTGGCTGGGATATGATATGTACGGAAGTTCAGATCAGGTTTTATGAGGCTCAGTGGCGGGGCGGATCGACAAAGGAAGCGAAAGAACCGCAAGCGTCAGCAGTGTACTGGATCGGAACGCGCATAAGGCCGTGTTCAGCCGATTGATCGAGGATGCACGCATGTACGCGTGTTGAAACCGGCATTTTTGCAACTCGCAGGGGAGCGGGCAGAAACGTCGGGTGGGTGGGGGAAGTGTTGAGATCCGCGTTGACAGTGGCTTGCGTCTACTTGGCCTCTTCGGCTGGGCCAGCGCTTGCGCAGTCAGCGTATGCTGAACCACCTCTCGACCGCCGCGTCGAAGGCTATCAAGCGGTCGGTGGCCGAATAGGCTCCTTCGCCATCCTGCCGTCGGCCGTCGTCTCCGGCGTCTACGACGGCAACGTCTTCGCCACCAGCCGCGGCAAGCAGGATGACTACGTCCTGGATGTGCGGCCCGAGATCGTTGCACGATCCGGGTGGTCACGCCACGCGCTGGAATTCAAGGTGGGCGGCGAAATTCTGGAGTTCGCACGCTTCAGCAGCGAGAACCAAGCCAACTACTTTGCCGGCGCCAATGGCCATTACGATATCGCCAGCGACATGCGCCTCGTCGCTTTCACCAACTATGCCCACAGTCACGAGGCACGCGGCACCGGCAATTCATTCGAGCTCTTCGACAGGCCGGTCGAGTACGACCGCGTCGAAGGCGGCGCCATGCTGCAAAAGACTTTCAATCAACTCTGGACCGAAGTCGGCGGATCGGCCCGCGCCGACACGTACCAGAACACAACTCTGAACGGCGTTGTCGTCGATCAGCATTACCGCGACGTGACCATCACCGAGGCCGTCAACCGCACCGGCTACGAGGTCAGCCCCAAGACCTCGCTATTTGTCGAGACCGCCTACGGCTGGCGCGACTACGAGGACACCACCTTCAATAACCAGGGTTATCGCATCCTCGGAGGCGTGCAGATGGAGGCTTCGCGCGTTTTGCGCGGTGAGGTCTCGGGCGGCTGGATGTCCTACAGCGGGGAAGGTGCCGGTAACGTCGGCAGCGTCGATACTTACAGCTACCGCGCGCGCGTGTTCTGGGAGCCGACAACCCTGATCCTGGTTGCGATCACCGGCGGCCGCGACGTCGGCGTCAGCGCCGAAGGGGGCAAATCGCTTACCGTCACCTCCGATCTCGGCGTCAGGGTGGATTACGAGCTGTTGCGCAATCTGATCCTGACGGGACGCTTCGGCTACCAGTTCACCGATTACTTGGGTTCCTCGCGCCGGGATGAGTTGTGGAAGGCGGAGTTCTTAGCCGAGTATCTGATGTCGCGAACCTGGTCCCTCGTCAGCTCCTATGCATTTACGGACTTCGATTCCACCACCGCCGATCTCGATTACAGCAAGCACGTCGTGTCCCTAGGGGTTCGCGCCCGCTACTGAACCCTTGTCTTCTGCCGCCGCGTAGACGCGAGCAATTCCCGAGACGTGGACTTGAGACCGGCGCATGAACGCACCAACAACGCTCACGATTTCCCAAGCCCCCGCCGCATGCGGGCGGCGTGAAAACGAGATCACGGCGCGATACAATGTGCTGCGGCGGCGCTGGAAACTGCTTGTCGGCTGCGTGCTGTCAGTGTTGGCCGCGACGGCACTCCTGCTTGCTGTGCTGGCGCCGCATTACACCGCGAACACGCAAATTCTACTCGATCCGCGCAAGCAGAACGTCATCCAAAGCCAGCAGGTCGTCCAGGGCGTCGCGCTCGATACCGGTGTGGTGGAGAGTGAGGTTTCGATCCTGCAGTCCTTCGGCATCGCCCGCCGCGTCACCGAGAGACTGAATCTCTTTCAGGACCCGGAGTTCAACGGCGCGGCGCCACGGTTCTCGCTGTCGTTCGGGGCGTTTGGAAAGGGATTGAAGCGTTGATGGGCCGATCCGAGCCCGCAGCGGAAAAGCCCGCCGACGACAGCCTCGGGCTGACGGCCGAACAGGTTGCCACTGTGCTGCGTACCCGCTCCAGTATCGCAGCGCGTCGTCTCGGCCTTACGTATGTGATCGACGTCGGCTTTACCTCGCTCGATCCCGCCAAGGCCGCTCGTATTACCAATGCGGTCGGAGATGCCTACCTCGTTGAGCAGTTGGAAGCGCGCTACGATGCAGCCAAACGCGCCAGCACCTGGCTGAACGAGCGCATGCAGGGCTTGGCCCAGCAGGTCCAAAGCGCCGAGAAGGCAGTCGCGGAGTACCGCACGACCCACAAGATCGTCGAGACGAGCACCGGCGCCATCGACAAGCAACAGGTCGCTGAGCTGTCGGCGCAGCTCGCGTTGTCACGGGCGCGCACTGTCGAGACCCGCGCCAAGTTCGAGCAGGCGGAGCGCACGTTGAGCCGCGGCGGCAACATGGCCGCGGTCGCCGAGGTCCTGCAGTCACCGGTCATTGCGAGCTTGCGCACGCAGGAGGCCGAGGTCGCGCGCCGCGAAGCGGACCTCACGTCGCGCTACGGGCCGCTTTATCCGCAGGTCGTGACCGTGCGGGCCGAGTTGGCCGACATCCACCGCGGCATCAAGAGCGAATCCGACCGCATCATCACCAACTTGAAAAGCGAATACGAGGTCGCCCAGAAGCGCGAGCAGTCGCTGCAGGAAAGCATCGACCGGTTGACAGGAGTCGCCACGCAGAACGACGAGGTTCGCATTCGTCTGCGAGAGCTGGAGCGCGACGCGGAGACGACGCGGTCGCTTTATCAGTCGTTTCTGTCCCGGTTCAAGGAAACGCGCGAGCAGACGACGCTCGAAACGAGCGATTCTCGCGTTATTTCGCAGGCAACTGCGCCAGTGACGCCATCCTCGCCGCGAAAGTCGATTTATTACGGGCTGGGCCTCATCCTCGGGCTCGTCATCGGCGTCTGCGGCGCCTTCCTCGTCGAATACATCGAGAACGGCTACGCGACGGCGGAAGCCGTCGAAAACGCACTCAACATTCCCGTCTTCGCAATGATGCCGGCGCTGTCGAAGGCCGAGATCGACTCGGCCGGCAAGGGCGAGACGATCATGACTTACGTCGCGACCAAGCCGATGGCGCGGTTCAGCGAGGCGGTGCGGTCGGCTCGCGTGGCGCTATCGCTATCGAATGTCGATAATCCCCCCCGCCTCGTGCTCGTGGCGTCGAGTGTGCCCGGCGAAGGCAAGTCCACGATGGCCTCGTCGATGGCGGTGTCGGCCGCAACGTCGGGCCAGCGCACGCTGCTGGTCGATGCTGATTTGCGGCACCCGTCGAGCTCGAAAGCGTTCGGACTCGGCGAAACGGCGGGGCTGGTCGAGTTGCTGGCCGGTACCGTGAAGCCGGAACAGGTCATCCGCGCGTTCTCGAACATGTCGCTATCAGTATTGCCGAGCGGCGCTGCGACCAAGAACCCACCCGATCTGCTGGGCTCCCAGCGGATGCGCGCGCTATTGCAGAGCATCCGGGACAACTACGATCTCGTCATCATCGACGCGCCGCCCGTCACCGCGGTCATCGACAGTCTCGTGATCGCGCCGCACGTCGACAAGATCGTCTTCGTCATCGAGTGGGAGACCACGCCGCGCGAAGTGGTGGCGCGGGCGATGAATGTCCTCGGCGACAACCGCGACCGCGTCGCAGGCGTCCTTCTCAATAAGGTCGACCTGGACCAGATGCGGTTCCGGCAGTCGTACTACAGCTATTACAACCGACGTTACGGCAAGTATGAGAAGTATCGCGGCTACTACGACACTTGAGCCCCGCGACTTGGGGGATTGTCGTGGCCGCATCCGCGGGAGCAATAGCTCTCGCGAGACGCCGCGTAGCTCCACGTCCCCGTCAACAATCGTCTTCCCTTTCTGTCACGCGCGTCTTAGGTCTGGCGGCAGAAATCATGTGGCCCGCCCGAGCGCCCGCAGGCGCCGGCTTCCCCGGACCATCGTCAAACCGAAGGAAAATCGGATGCAGGACGCATCGGCCTTGCGCCCCGCGGCGGAGGCGAACCCCGAGATCGCCCGCCGGCGCACGTTCGCGATCATCTCGCACCCCGACGCCGGCAAGACCACGCTGACCGAAAAGCTGCTGCTGTTCGGCGGCGCCATTCAGCTGGCCGGTGCACGTCAAGGCGCGCGGTGAGCGGCGGCGCACCCGTTCGGACTGGATGGCCGATCGAGCAGCAGCGCGGCATCTCGGTGACGAGTTCCGTGATGACGTTCGAGCGCGGCGGCATCGTCTTTCAATCTGCTCGATACGCCCGGGCCACTCCGACTTCAGCGAGGATACCTATCGCACGCTGTCGGCCGTCGACGCGGCCGTCATGGTGATCGACGCGGCCAAGGGCATCGAGAGCCAGACGCGCAAGCTGTTCGAAGTTTGCCGGCATGCGCGACATCCCGATCGTCACCTTCATCAACAAGATCGACCGCGAGGGCGAGGACCCGCTGACGCTGCTCGATCAGATCGCCTCCGGGCTGGCGCTCGATCTCGTGCCGATGGCGCTGGCCGATCGGCATGGGCACCGATTTCCGCGGCGTGCTCGACATTCCTGGCGGCCAAGATTGCTGCTTGCCGGAAGGCGAGCGAGCGCGGCTCCGTTCGGCCGCATCGAGCCGCTTCAAGATCTTGACCGACGTCGCGGAGCTGGAGATAGCCGGCATCGACGCGCGCATTGCTGCGCCGGCGCTCGAAGGCGTGGAGCTTGCGCAAGCGGCGCGCTGCCGGAATTCGACCTTCAGTCGTTCCGCGAAGGGCACTTGTCGCCCGGTCTTTTTCGGAAGCGCGCTGCGCAACTTCGGCGTCGAGCAGTTGCTCGACGGCGCTCGGAAATGGGCGCCATGGCCATTGCCGCGCAAGGCGACGCAGCGCACCGTCGAAGCCGGGCGAAGATCAGGTCGACGGGCTTCGTCTTCAAGGTCCAGGCCAACATGGACCCCAACCACCGCGACCGCATCGCCTTCGTGCGGCTGTGCTCGGGGCAAGTTCCGGCGCGGCATGAAGCTGTTGCACGTTCGCGAAGGCAAGCTGATGACGGTGGCGTCTCCGATCCTCTTCTTCGCGCAGCAGCGCGAAACCGCCGACGAAGCGTACGCCGGCGACATCATCGGCATGCCGAACCACGGCACCTGCGCGTCGGCGATACGCTGACGGAAAAGGAGACGCTGAAGTTCAGGGCATTCCGAACTTCGCGCCGGAGCTTTTGCGTCGCGTCGTGCTTGACGGACGCCATGAAAGCCAAACAGCTCAATCGCGCTCTCGACGATCTGGCCGAGGAAGGCGTGGTGCAGGTGTTCTACCCGCTGATCGGCTCGGCGACCGATCCTCGGCGTCGTCGGCGAGCTGCAGTTCGACGTGCTGCAATCCGCGTGCGCCAGGAGTATAGCGTGCCGCTCAGCTACGAGCCGGCCCCGTGCGATGCGGCCCGCTGGGTGACGTGCGACAGCCCTGCCGAGCTGCAGCGCTTCACCGATCGCTTCCGCAGCCAGCTAGCCAAGGATCGCGACGGCGCGCTCGTCTACCTCGCGGAAAGCGAATGGAAGCTGCGCCACACGATGGAGAACTGGCCGGACCTCAAGTTCTCCGCGGTGCGCGAGCGCGGCTGATCGCGCCTTCGGTCGAAGATTTGGCGCCGACCCGCACCCGGCCGCTTAGATCTCGTGAGCCCGGCTGACGGCTAGAGCGTCGGGTTGCTGGATGTCGCCGAGATAGCGAGCCGTCGAGCCGATGTCGGTGTGCCCGAGGAGAACGCGCACGGCCTCGAGATTGCCCGTCTCGCTGAGGATGTACATCGCCCGCGTGCGGCGCAGAGATTCGGTACCGTAGGAGAGTGCATCTAGTCCGATGCTCTCGGCCCATGCCTTCACCAGCCGGCTTAACTGACGCGGCGTCAGGGGAGTCGAGGACGCGCGGCTGAGCGCGGTGAAGAGATGGTCGTTCGGCTTCTTACCCGCATGCGCGATCCAATCGTCGAGCAGCGACCGCGTGTCTTTCGACAAGGTGCACTGAACCACCTGGCCGCGTCCGGCCGTCGTCACGCTCAAGATATCGCGCATCGTGCCGTTGCGCTGGCGAACATCCTTGACCGTCAACGACAGCAGGTCGGAGGCGTGCAGCATCGTGTCGATCGCGGTCGAGAACAGCGCGAGGTCACGCAGACCGGCTTCCCCCCGTTTTGCAAGCGACGAGCGGATGCGCGTGACGTCTCCCGGCGAGAACGGATCGCGAGGGCCGACTTCGACACCCTTGTTCCAGGGTTCGCGCTTATCCTTTTTACTCTTTCTCGCGGCCACTTTCATTCGCTCCTGGTTCTGGTGACCTACCGGACGGGGCTTGTCGGCAGTCGAATGGATTGGATAATGTATTCTCTGAAGAAAGATGAAATGCAATGGCGCCGTGCGCGGAGTCGTCTCATACGAAATGCGATACTCCCCGGGTTGGGTTTCCTGCCGCCGATATAATTTCGCGCTCCGGCCGACAAGCCGACGCGCCTTCAGAACGCCGTGCGCAGGCGCATTGGCCGCCGGCGAAGTAATTTTCGCCATGGGCGCCAGCATCGCCTGCGGATCAGTTCTCGTTCAATGCAGCCACGATCTTGTGCCTGACTGGTGCCATACTACGGCGTCGTTGCGAACGTGACCTGGAAATATCGCTTTTGGGGAACAAAAGTTATTCCGTAGGGCGGGCATCGGTGCCGTGTTCAGGCTCCATTCATGAGACGCACGCGACCTTCTACGGTCGCCGACGCAACTCATCCCTCCCCGGAGGAAATTTACAATTGGGCAGGGATCGGAAGTCGTCCTCGGCGCATTTTGGGCTAGCCGCGTCTCCATCAGAGAAACGGCAACTTCAAATACAGAAGGAGTGCAAATGAAACGGATTATTCCGCTCTCTGTCATCGGCGGTGCGCTTGCCTTGTCCGCTTTGGCCGGCAGTGCCGGCGCCGCGCCCGGCTCGCTGGCGCTGAGTAAGTCCCAGGTCACCCCGCCGACCGCCATGACCGAGCAGGTCGGCTGGCGCCGGTGGCACTGGCACCGTCGTTGCTGGTGGCGTGATGGCGTGCGGGTTTGCCGCCGCATCTACTGAGGACGTCTCTAGGCTCAAAAGCGCCCGTCCGCAAAGAGCGGTCGGGCGTTCCTGTGTCGGCGAAGCCTATCGAATCTCTTCGCCCGGCGCATAAGCCTTGATCGCCAGCGCATGAACCCCGGCGGCGAGATCCGCAGCCAGCGCGTCGTTCACCAGCCGGTGCCGCTCGACGCGGGAAAGGCCCTTGAACCGCTCGGCCACCACTACCACTGTGAAATGGCTCTCGCCTGTGCCGGGGGACGAGCGATGGCCGGCGTGCTTCTCGGAATCGTTGATGACGTCGAGGCGGATGGGCTCCAGCGCCACCATCAGATGCTCGCGCATGCTCGCTTCGCGGGACATTAACTAACCTCTCAGCCGGTTCGTGACAGAGTGACGTAGCCCGAGGCGTGCATTCGGGCAACGCGGGATTTGGTAGCGCTTCGATCGTCTTGTGCCACGCCTGCCATCTGGAACATACTCGGGCCCATGAAGCTGAAGTCCAAATACTTCGATAGCATTCGCGTCGGTCCCAAACGGGTTGCCGAGGAGGGCGCGCATGACGATTTGCCCAATTGTCAGTGGAAGGGTTGCAACCACCCCGGCACGCACCGCGCGCCGAAGGGGCGGGGTCGCGACGGCGAGTACTTCGTGTTCTGCGTCGATCACGTGCGCCAGTACAACGCCTCGTATAACTACTTCGACGGCATGTCCGATTCCGAGGTCGAGGATTTTCAGAAAGACGCGCTGACCGGCCATCGGCCGACGTGGAAAGTCGGCGCCAACGCCTGGGCTCACGGCACTCGGCAGGGCTCCAGCCATGAGCAGGGCCAGTCGGCCCCCGCCGGCCGCGCACAGGACCCGAACGGGTTCTTTGCATGGCGCGCCAAGCAGGCTCGCCAGGAACCGGCGGAGAATCGCCGGCAATTGCGGCCCTTGGAGCGCAAGTCGCTCGAGGCGCTAAATCTCACGGCCGCAGCGAACAAGGTTGAGATCAAGACGCGCTTCAAAGAGCTTGTGAAGCTGCATCACCCCGATGCCAATGGGGGTGACAACCGCTCCGAGGACAAGTTGCGCGAGATCATCCAGGCCTATAACTATCTCAAGCAGGCAGGCCTTGTCTGAGGCCCGGCCTTACCCCATACCAGTGTGGGCGGCGTAGTCGGCTGTCGGCCCGCTGACGCCACCAATTTCAGCCGGACACGGGAAGACTAGATGAGCGCGTACTCGCAGGCGGATGCCCAGGTCGCTGGGCTTCCCGACATGAAGCTGTCCGTCCGGCAAGTGTTCGGGATCGACAGTGATCTCGAGGTTCCGGCCTATTCCAAGGGCAGTGAGCATGTGCCTGATTTCGATCCTGATTATTTGTTCAATCGGGACGTTACTTTGGCGATCCTGGCCGGCTTCAAGCACAATCGCCGGGTGATGGTGCAAGGCTACCACGGCACCGGCAAGTCGACGCACATCGAGCAGGTGGCCGCACGCCTCAACTGGCCCTGCATCCGCGTCAACCTCGACAGCCACGTCAGCCGCATCGATCTCGTCGGCAAGGACGCGATCGTGCTCAAGGACGGCAAGCAGGTGACAGAGTTCCGCGAGGGCATCCTGCCTTTCGCGCTGCAGAGCAATACCGCCCTTGTGTTCGATGAGTACGACGCTGGCCGCCCCGATGTGATGTTCGTCATTCAGCGGGTGCTCGAAGTCTCCGGCAAACTCACGCTACTCGACCAGTCGAAGGTCATTCGGGCGCACCCCGCGTTCCGTCTGTTCTCGACCACGAACACGATCGGCCTCGGCGACACCTCCGGCCTCTATCACGGCACGCAGCAGATCAATCAGGGCCAGATGGACCGCTGGTCGATCGTCTGCACGTTGAATTACCTGCCGCACGACGACGAGGCCGGCATCGTCCTCGCCAAGGTCAAGTCGTTCGCCAAGTCCGACGCCAAGCGCAAGCAGGTGTCGAGCATGGTGCGCGTGGCCGACCTCACCCGCTCGGCCTTCATCAACGGCGACCTGTCGACCGTGATGAGCCCGCGCACGGTCATCACCTGGGCCGAGAACGCCGAAATCTTCAACGATGTCGGCTTCGCGTTCCGTCTCACCTTCCTGAACAAGTGCGACGAGCTCGAGCGCCCGCTGGTTGCCGAGTTTTATCAGCGCTGTTTCGGCCAGGAGTTGCCCGAGAGCGCCGCCAACGTCGCGTTGAGCTGATTTGGCAGCGCTTGCGCCGGCGGCGGAGGGAGCGCGATGGTGAGCTTTGCCGGCGAGGTGGCGGCCTCGTTCCCGTCGCAGGTGACGCTTCCGCCCGAGTTCCGCCTTGCACTGCGATGGATGGAGGCAAATGGCTTCGTGCATCCGTTTCGCCGTCGCGACGGGCGCTATGCGTCGCTATTCCCTTCCGCGCTTGAGAACCGGTCCTCGTCTTCCATCACGATCACGGCCGTCGACCCTGCCCACGCGAGGGGTTGGTCCGGTATCGATGCGGCCGCGTCCACGAGACTGGCGCCGTTCATCCGCACCGGAGGCGACGGCTCGAGTGCCGCACTCTGGCTTGATGACGATGGGCGACAGCGGTTCGTCCACATGGGGTCCGGGTCCGGATCGGTCATGATGTGCGTGCTCGCCGACAGCGCCGTCGATATGCTTCGGCTCTTGGCCATCGGATACGACGAGATCTGCTGGCCCGACGACTTCGGCTTGACCGCAGCCGAGGTCCTCGAAAGGGACGGTACCGAGGACGAGTACACCGCGCCGACTTCATTCCGGGATTGGGTTGCCACCACCTTTGGCGTCAGCATTCCGGAAAGGGCCAGCGAGATTGTCAAGGCGACCGCGAGCATGGATGAGGAAAGCTCCGACGATCCATTCTGGCGCTGGATCAGGAGCTATGATCGGTGACCAGCCCCACCAAGACGGCCGCTCAGCATGTCGCGTGGGTAGGCGAAACGATAACGAAGCGCTACGTATTCGATGCTGTCGAAGTCTCCGAGTTGGCCTACCGGCTGGGCGATTCGAACCCGCTGCATCATGACGCCGAGTTCGCGGCGCGCAGCCGCTTCGGTGGCTTGATCGCCAGTGCCGCTCATTCGCAGGGCGTGCTCGTCTCGGTGTTGGCCGAGCACTACACCCGCCACGGCCAGTCGCTTGGCCTCGAGTTCAACTACCGCCTGCGCAAAGGTATTCCCGTAGGGGCGGTGACAACGCTGCGCTGGACCGTGACGAAGCTGGAGCCGAGCCATAAGCTGGGCGGCGATATCGTCGCTCTGGACGGTGAGATCGCCGACGACGCAGGAAACGTCTATATCTCAGCGACCGCGCGCATTCTCGTGGCACCGCCCCAGACTGTTCCTGCAAGGTGGAGACTGCCCCGGCAAGATAAGACTGCTCCGCAAGACCGCTCCGACAGGGTAGGAACGAATGGCCCCGCCGCCGACCAAACGCAAGGAAACGCCCTCCGAGCCATTCAAACGGGCCCTCGGCCTCACGGTTCGCGCCATCGCCGGCGATGAGCAGGTGCAGGTCGCCTACGGGCCCGGCCGCCCCGAGCTGGAAGGCAAAACCGTGTCCTTGCCCGAGCCGAGCCGTGTGCCCAACGCACGCGAGATCGCGGTGATCCGTGGCTGGGCCGATAGTCTCGCGCTGACGGCCGCCTGCCATGATCAGAAACTGCACAATCGCATCGCCCCGACGGGTGCGGCTCGCAGCGTGTTCGAGGCCGTCGAGCGCGCGCGTATCGAGGCGCTGGGCGCCCGCCGGATGACCGGCATGGCGGCGAACCTGACCGCCAAGACCGAGGACCAGTACGCGCACGGCCGTCTGGCTCAGGTGACGACACGCGAGGACGCTCCGATCGAGGACGCGTTGGCCCTATTGGTCCGCGAGCGCCTCACCGGTTTTGCAGCGCCAGCGGCCGCCAGGGGTGTCGTCGAAGCGTGGCGGCCCTGGGTCGAGGGCCGCGCCACGTCGCTGCTGCAACGGCTTGAAGGATTGGCGGACGACCAGGAGAAGTTCGGCCGTGCGCTGCGCGATCTGTTGAAGGCGCTCGACGTCATCGACGACGCCTCCGACGGCAACGACCAGGAAGGCGACGAGGATCGCGACAATCAGCCCGAAGGCGGCGAGGAGGAAGCGGAGGACAGCGAGGAGGGCGGCGAGGACGGCCAGGATTCCCCCGAGGATCGCGAACCGTCGGATGGCGAGGCGGGTGAGGCCAAGGAATCCTCGGAGGCGAGCCCCGCCGATGACATGGATATGGAGCACGACGGCGTCGAGGAAAGCGAGAGTCCGCAGCCTTGGCGTCCCAATACCAACGTCCTCGATGATCCAGAACTGTTCGGTTACACCGTCTACTCGCGCCAGTTCGACGAGGAGGTCGAAGCCGAGGATCTGTCCACGCCCGATGAGCTGGAGCGTCTGCGCACGTTCCTCGATAAGGAGTTGCGCAATCTGTCGAGCGCCGTCGCGCGTCTCGCAAACCGCCTGCAGCGGCGTCTACTTGCGCAACAAAACCGGGCCTGGGACTTCGACGTCGAGGAAGGCGCGCTGGACGTCGCGCGTCTGCCGCGCATTATCATTGATCCGATGTTCCCGCTCTCCTTCAAGCGTGAGCGCGACACAGATTTCCGCGACACCGTGGTGACGCTGCTGCTCGACAACTCGGGTTCGATGCGCGGACGGCCGATCATGGTTGCGGCCTGCTGCGCCGACATCCTCGCCCGCACGCTCGAGCGCTGCGGCGTCAAGGTCGAAATCCTCGGTTTCACCACGCGCGCATGGAAGGGCGGACAGGCTCGCGAGCAGTGGCTCGCAGCCGGCAAGCCCCCGACGCCGGGGCGCCTCAATGATCTGCGCCACATCATCTACAAGACGGCGGATCAGCCGTGGCGCCGTGCCAAGCGCTCGCTCGCCTTGATGATGCGCGAGGGCTTGCTGAAGGAGAACATCGACGGCGAGGCGCTTGCCTGGGCGCACCGCCGCCTGCAGGCGCGGCCGGAACAGCGCCGCATTCTGATGATGATCTCGGACGGCGCGCCGGTCGACGACTCGACGCTCTCGGTGAATTCCGGACACTATCTCGAGCAGCACTTGCGACAGGTCATCGAGGAGATCGAGACCAAGAGCGCGGTCGAGCTGATCGCAATCGGCATCGGGCACGACGTCACGCGGTATTATCGCCGAGCCGTCACCATCACAGACCCGAGTGAGCTCGCCGGCGCGATGACGGACAAGCTTGTCGAGTTGTTTGAGGAGACGAACGGCAAGGAGGCCCGCAAGGCCGCCGTGCCGCGTCCCCGCCGCAAGGTGATCCATTGAAAGGGCGCTGAAGCGTGCCAGGGACGGTTGGCGAGACGCGGAAAAGGGGGACGACGCTGAAGGGCGCGCGCTGCCGATGACGCTATGGACGTCGATCGAGGCCGCTCTCCGCAAACGGCGCGGCGTTAAACGGAGCATCATCTTCGGCGTCTCGGCCCTGGTGATCGCTGGCGGATGGTCGCTTGCTTCGACCAAGCCAGCGACGCGGAACCTCACAGCCGGACCGATCCAGGTCACGGCACGGCCCATTACGGTCTTCGATCAGCAGAACCCTGGCCGGCAGCGCTTTGGCCGCCTCCAATTCCGCGGCGGCTTGGAGTTGACATCGCCCGCGACTGCTTTCGGTGGGTGGTCTGCTCTGGCTCTGGCCACTGATGGCCGCCGTCTGCTGTCGATTTCCGACACTGGCGTGTGGTTGACGGGTGAGCTGACGTATGAGGCCGGGCGGCCTTCGGGGATCGCCCATGCGCGGCTGGGCGCTCTGCTTGATCCCACGGGACACCCATGGAAACGCGGAAAAGACCGCGATTCCGAAGGCGTTGCCATCGTGTCTGGTACCGTGTCCAAGGGCGAGGCGCTGATCTCGTTCGAGCAGAACCACCGGATCGGCCGCTTCCCCGTGTCCGAGCAAGGCGTCGGCGCACCGACCGGATTTCTGACGCTCCCGCCGGAAGTTTCCCGGCTGCGATTGAACACGGGCCTGGAGGCTGTTTGCAAAATGCAGGCAGGTCGCGACGCCGGCGCCGTCGTCACCCTTGCCGAGCGCTTCCCCTCGACGGACGGCAACCACGTTGGCTGGGTTCAGCAGGGAAGTGGATGGCGCACGCTCTCAATCCGCAACATTGGCGAGTTCGATCTCACCGATTGCAACGGTCTGCCCGACGGCAGCTTGCTGGTGCTCGAGCGGCGCTTTCATTGGTTGGACGTGTTCGACGGCGTCCGCATGCGGCTGCGGCGATTTTCGTCCGCCGAGCTAGCCTCCGGCCAGCCGATGGAGGGCGAGATCCTGATCGAGGCTCACCACACCCAGGAGATAGACAACATGGAAGGTCTCGCCACCCACTCGGGTCCGAATGGCGAGACGATCATCACCATGATCTCGGACGACAACTTCAATCACCTCATGCAGCGGACGATCCTGCTGCAATTCGCGCTCATGCCGCGCAGCGTCGTCGAGAGCGCGCCGGCACAGTAGTCGTGGAACAGCTTTCGCGAGACTTCGTCGGCATATCCGCGAAGTGGGGTGCATCGAAGCCGAGAGTGAGCGTTGGATCGCGTCCCCGGGGTGAGACAAGCCACAGCCCCGTGGGCGCGGCTGCGTCGGTCCTGGATGGGTAGCTGCACAAACAACTTCAGCGCGTGAGCCGGGGCTGACGCGCTGAAGCAAACTCGAAAACGTTATCGCTTATCAGGCGGCCGGCTGCTGGTCGGCCTTGGCCTTCGCGATGTCGCGCTTGATCTTGAGGCACTGCTCGGACAGCTCCTCGTTGCGCGCCTTCGCAAGGAAAGCATCCAGGCCGCCACGGTGCTCCACCGACTTCAGGGCATGCGCCGAGATGCGCAGCTTGAAAGAACGGCCGAGAGTATCGCTGATCAACGTGACGTTGCACAGGTTCGGACGGAACGTGCGCTTCGTCTTGTTTTCGGCGTGGGACCTGATCTGCCCCGCGAGAGGCAGCTTGCCGGTCAGCTCACAGCGCCTGGTCATTGGTCAAAGCTCCTTGGCCGCGCGCGCCCGCAGATGCCAATGTGGATCCGGGCGGTGCAAGGCCATTTCGAGATGTCTTCGGAAAATGGCTCGACCCCGCCGGCAGGGCCAGCGGGTCGTCGGGCGCATCTATAAGCAGCGACAGGCGCGAGCGTCAAGACCGTAGCGCGCATGCCCCGTGAGCCATCGTGCCCGCGGTTGCGCATGTTCCCGCTCCGAAGCGTGCAATAGCGAAATATTAACCTAGTGGACGGCAGTCTTTCGACAGTGGACCGGCGCCGCGCGCCCCAATATCCTCAAGCGGCAGTCGGCAATTTGGAAGCACGTTTGGGACACGGACGCGACACACATTCGTCCGAAAACCCCATTAGCGCTTCCGTGTATGTCAGTCGCCCGCTTTGTCCGAGCGGGAAGGAAAGTGAGTTTGTCATGGTTGCTTGCGGGTTGTGGCGTTTCTCGCGTGCCGTCGGTCTCGGTATCGTCCTCGGGCTGAGCGGCCTTGTGACGACTGCGCCGCGCGCGCTTGCCGGCAACAACTCGTGGCCCAGTCAAGTGACGGCGCTCTACAAGATATCCTTTAACGGCCTCGAGATCGGCACCTTCCAATTTCAAACGACGATCGGCCCGCAAGGCTACACCGCGAGCGGCGACGCTCAGATCTCGGCCCTCCTCGGCGTGTTCACCTGGCGCGGGATTACGCGCGTATCCGGCGCGGTCGACGGCGCAACGCCGCACCCGGCCGGCTATTCGTTCGATTTCCAGTCGAGCACGCGCTCGGGCGCGGTCAAGCTCGGCTTCAAGCAGGACAACATCACCAGCGTTTCAATGATTCCCAAGATCGAGGACACGGAAGAGACGGTTCCCGTCCGCGAACAGCATCTGAAGGGCGTGCTCGATCCGTTGTCCGCCCTGCTCGCGCTTTCCCGCGCCGATCCCGCCAATCCCTGCGGACGAAAATTGTCGATTTTCGACGGCAAGCAGCGCTTCGACTTGGCTATGTCGTTCCGCCGTAACGAGAAGATCGTGGAGGCCCGTCCCTCGGGTCAACCAGGCGTTGCGACCGTCTGCCGCGTCAAGTACACGCCGATCGCGGGCCACAAGCAGAACGACGATACCCGCACGCTCGCCAACTCGACCGGCATCGAGGTTGCTCTCCGCCACATCCCGAGCGCGAATATCATGGTGCCGCACGAGATCACGATTCCGACCGGAATGGGTCCGGCCGTGCTGACGGCGCAGCGCGTCGAGGTCTCGACGGTGGCCAACGGTCAGATCGCGCTGTCTCAATAGACAGTGTCGTGCAAGTTGGCGCGGGCGGCAACGCCGTCTTCCAGTTGCGGGGAAAGCAGCCGTCGGTCGATCACCCTCCGTGGGCATCGTTCCTGTGGACCTATTGGCTGGTGCACGCAACTAACCCCTTGATCTCTGCCGAGCCCAATGCAATGCCAGGGGCTTGAGGCAAACTCGATCGGCCGCTCCAAGCGTGGCCGGCCGGAACGATGAGGAGCATCCCGCGATGGTCAGCGATTTCGAAACGCGCATCCGGCATGTGACGGCGGTCCTGGGGCCAACCAACACCGGCAAGACGCACCTCGCGATCGAGCGCATGCTCGGCCATGAGAGCGGCATGATCGGGTTGCCGCTGCGTCTGCTTGCCCGCGAGGTCTACGACAAGATTTCCGCCCGCGTCGGCGCAGACAAGGTCGCGCTGATCACCGGCGAGGAGAAGATCAAGCCGGAGCGCGCCCGCTATTGGGTGTGCACGGTTGAGGCGATGCCGCGCGAGGTCGATGTCGATTTTCTCGCGATCGACGAAGTCCAGCTCGCTGCCGACCCCGAGCGCGGCCACGTCTTCACCGATCGCTTGCTGCACGCTCGCGGCCGCTCCGAGACGCTGTTGCTGGGCGCGCAGACCATGCGTGAAGCCATCAGCGACCTGATCCCCGGCGCCAATTTCATCTCTCGCCCGCGCCTGTCCAAACTCACGTACTCGGGCGAGAAAAAGATTACGCGAATCCCGCAACGCTCCGCGGTCGTAGCCTTCTCGGCCAGCGAGGTCTACTCGATCGCCGAGCTAATCCGCCGTCAACGCGGCGGCGCCGCGGTGGTGCTGGGCGCATTGAGCCCGCGTACGCGAAACGCGCAGGTCGCGCTTTATCAATCGGGGGACGTTGATTTCCTCGTCGCGACCGATGCCATCGGCATGGGTCTGAACCTCGACGTCGATCACGTCGCATTCGCCGCCACCCGCAAGTTCGACGGTCAGAACCACCGCAACTTGACGCCCAACGAGCTGGCGCAGATTGCCGGCCGCGCCGGCCGCCACATGAACGACGGAACCTTCGGTGTCACCGGCACCGTCGATCCGTTCGAGGCCGATGTCGTCGAACGCCTCGAAACGCACACTTTCGATAGCGTCCGCGTGCTGCAATGGCGCAACCGTGCGCTCGACCTGCGCACCCTCGATCGCCTGCGCGACAGCCTGCGCGAATTGCCCGGCGAGCAGCGGCTCGTGCGCGCCCGCATGGCCGATGACGTCGCAGCTCTCGAGACCGTCAGCGCTGACAGGGAGATCGCCGACCTCGCCTGCGCGCCCGCTGCCGTCGCGCGGCTGTGGGAAGTTTGCCAAATCCCCGACTACCGCAAGATCTCCTCTCAGAACCACGCGGAGTTGGTCTCGACGCTGTACAAGTTCCTGATGTCGTCTGAAGAGCGGCTACCGGAGGACTGGTTCGCCAAGCAGGTGGAATTCGCCGATCGTACCGACGGCGATATCGATACGCTCGCGAATCGAATCGCACATATCCGCACCTGGACATTCGTTTCAAACCGGTCGGACTGGCTCAAGGACCCCGAGCATTGGCAGGGTCGTACACGCGCCATCGAGGACAGGCTGTCGGACGCACTCCACGAGTGCCTGACACAGCGGTTCGTCGACCGGCGCACCAGCGCGTTGATGAAGGGCATGAGGGACAAGGACGAGCTCAACGCCGAGATCGGCGAAGACGGGTCGATCAAGGTGGAGAACCACTCGGTCGGCCGCATCAAGGGATTCCGGTTCACGCCCGACGCGGACGCGCTGGGCGACAGCGCCAACAGCAAGGCGGCCCGCCACGCGGCGGCGCAGGTGCTCTCGCGCGAACTCGGCATGCGCGTGCGCCGGGTCGCGTCCGCCAAAGCCGACGCCTTCAAGCTGACGCGCAAGGGCGCGCTTCTGTGGCGGGACGAGGAGATCGCCACCGTCGAGGCCGGCGCCGACCCGTTGAAACCGGCGGCAACGCTGCTGGTCGACGAGCACATGACGGCGCCGGATCGCGAAAAGGTGCAGGCCCGCGTCGACACTTGGCTTACCGAGATTATCGGCGACAAGCTGAAGCCGCTGGTCGAGATCGCCGCCGCGCAGGATATCACGGGCCTCGCCCGCGGCATCGCATTCCGCCTCGTCGAGAATGTCGGCGTCCTGAAGCGTAAATCGGTCGCCGAGGAGATCAAGACGCTCGATCAGAACGCGCGCTCCCAGCTTCGCAAGTACGGCGTGCGCTTTGGCGCTTTCAACATTTTCTTCCCTCTGCTGCTGAAGCCGGCAGCGGCCGATCTCGCGCTGACACTGTGGGCGCTGAAGCATGCAGCGGCCAACCTCGACACACTGCCCGATCCGCCGCGCGCCGGTCTGACCTCGGTCGCTACCGACCCGGCCAAGACCGAGGAGTTTTATCGTGCCTGCGGGTATCATCTGTGCGGTCCGCGCGCCGTGCGCCTCGATATCCTGGAGCGATTGGCGGACCTGATCCGGCCGTTGCTGGCGTGGCGCGCGCCTTCGGATAATCCGAGTGCTCAGCCGCCAAGGGGCTCGACCGGTGACGGCGGCTTTACCGTGACGCCTGAGATGATGTCGATCCTCGGCTGCTCGCCGGAGGAATTGGGCAATGTGCTGAAGGCGCTGGGCTTCAGGCTCGAGCGCCGTCCGGTGAAGGTGACACCGCCGGCGCCGTCTTTGCTGGCAGGGTACGCGTCCGTCGCCGACGCGGCCGTTGGGGCAGCCGTCACGCTCGCCGGTGGTGCGCCAACACTGACGGCAGCTCCCGAGACACCGGCTGAACCGGAGGCAGCCACTGCGCCGGTTGATACCGCCGTTGTCGAAGGCTCGGCCGCCAGTGCTGGACCCAGTGCGGCGCCCGAACCGCCGATGGAGGAAATTTGGCGGCCCCGCCGTCACAAGCACGAGCGTCATGAGCGGAGGGGCGGCGAGCAGCGGCGCGAGCCGCGTGACCGCAGCCGCTACCAGCGTCCGCAAGGACAGGGCGCGCCCACTCATGCCGCGACGCCGGCAGCTGCCCCCGCGGCCGAAGGCGCGGCGCCGGTTGCACAGCAGCCCGCGCCGGAGGGCGAGCGCCGTGACCGCCATCATCGCGACCGTGACCGCAATCGCGAGCAGCAGGGCCGCGAGCGTGGTGGCCGCGACGACAGGCCACGCAACGCAGGCGGTGGCGAGCGGCGCGAGGGCGGTGGAAATCGCGAGCATCGTGGCGGTGATCGCGGCCGTGAGGGCTTCGGCGGGCCGCGCCGCGATCGTAACGGACGCCGCGACGAGGGCCGCAACGTGCCGCCGACGCATACGGCAGCGCCGCCGCGCAAGGCCGTGGCGCTGGACCCGGATTTCACCCTTCGCCAAGCTCAGCGCGCTGCGAGAGGCGATGGAGAAGAGGACCAAGGAGCCGAGCAGTTGACGGCAAGCCGGCCGGACACCGGGGATCGCGACGGGCCAACCTCTCAGCGGCTCGACAAGTGGCTTTGGTTTATCCGGCTGGCGAAATCGCGGACACTGGCGGCGACCTTGGTCGCTTCGGGCAAAATCCGCGTGAATAAGCTGCGCGTCGACAAGCCGAGCCACTCGCTGAAGGTCGGAGACGTCATTACGGCGGCCGTCGGCCGCGATATCCGCATCCTCAAGGTTGCGGCACTGGGCGACCGGCGCGGACCAGCACCGGAGGCCCGCACGCTGTATGAGGATTTGACTCCGGCTGCAGATGCGACCAAATCTCACGCTCGCGCCGGGGCTGCAGGCCAGGGCGAGCGAGCGGCCGGTTCGGGACGGCCGACCAAGCGTGACCGTCGCGCGCTGCAGCGCCTTAAGGGTGAGCCGTCGTCGTGAGTGAGTTTCGTCATTGCAGCGACTGCGCGCCGCGCGCGTTGAGGCTTGCGATGACCCGGTTTCTCGTGCGAGCAAGGCGCCACGACACACGAGCGCCGGAGGCGGCCCTCGAGCTCTCGAAAAGAAAGAACGGGACACTTCGCAATGACCTACGTCGTCAACGATAGCTGCATCAAGTGCAAGTACACCGATTGCGTTGAAGTCTGCCCGGTCGATTGCTTCTACGAGGGCGAGAACATGCTCGTCATCCACCCGGACGAGTGCATCGACTGTGGGGTCTGCGAGCCGGAATGCCCGGCGGAGGCGATCAAGCCCGATACGGAGCCGGGGCTCGAAAAGTGGCTGGAGCTCAACCGCGACTTCGCTGACAAGTGGCCGAACATAACGGCCAAGAAGGCAGCGCCAACAGACGCCGACAGCTTCAAGGGCGTCCCTGGGAAGTTCGATAAATTTTTCTCCGACAAGCCGGGCTCGGGGGACTGAAAATACTTTGCTTTCGCTCCCCGCCCGCGGCGGTGGGGAGCCAAATGCCCCCTCAGGGATGATTTTGTTAGGATTCTGTTAGACGTTAATGGTGCTCATTAAGCTGGCGAACATGGTTAAGCCGGCGCGCTCTTCAATTTTCGTGAAGATTGTGTTACGGTAGCTAGATCGTGGCACTGCTGTACACAAAAACGGAACGCCTATAGAACGAAGGTGGTTTCGTTTCTCTCGTGCAGATCCTCTACAACCGTAAACGTTAACCCGCAAGGGTTTGTGGGCCGGTCAAACGGAATTGCAGCAAGGCCATAGTAGCTTTGAGGTTGTGGATGCCCCGATCGGGGCTGTCCCTCTTTAGAGCAGGTCCCGGAACGGCGGTAACAATTGCCGCCGAGCCGGGTTTACGCGCGGCTGCCTCCACGGGCAGCACGCACGCTGGTTGCGCTTCGCCGCTGGTTAATGCGTTAAATGAGAGAGTGAGACGACGCAATGGCTCAGAACAAGAAGGTATCGGGGACGACTCGGCCAGCCACGGCCGGGCACGCCGCTGCCAACAAGGGTTCCGCTGTCAAGGCCGGCTCGGCGGTAAAAAAGCCACCAGTCGATGCCATGAAGACCGATGAGAAGACCCACGCCCCGAGTTCGAAGTCGAAAAAGGTCATTGCCCAAGTGGAAGCTAAGTCTCCGGTGAAGTCAGCCACGAAGCCTGCAGCTACCCAGTCCAAGCCGGCCGCCAAGCCGGCTGCCGCCAAGCCCGCCGCATCTAAACCGCAGGCCAAGAAGGCTGCGGCTGCTCCCGTGAAAGCTGCTCAGGTCGCCCCTGCTCACAAAACAGCTCAGCCGGCCCAGCGTGCCGTGCCCGCCGCCATCGCCAAGCCAGCCGGCGCGAAGCTGACGGCGCCGATGGCGCCGGTCTCCGCTCCAGCCGCCGCGACACCGAAGGCGATCGCCGAAAAGGCCGCTGCCGCGCGGCAGATGATGGCTGCGCAGAAGAAGCCGGTGAGCGCCCGCCATGGCTTCAAGACCAACGAGTACATCGTCTATCCCGCTCACGGCGTCGGCCGCATCGTCGGCATCGAGGAGCAGGAGATCGCGGGCATGTCGCTCGAGCTCTTCGTCATCACCTTCGACAAGGAGAAGCTGACGCTGCGCGTGCCGACCGGAAAGCTCGCCAGCGTCGGCATGCGCAAGCTTGCCGAAGAGGACGTGGTCAAGAAGGCGATGGAGACGTTGAAGGGCCGCGCCCGGGTAAAACGCACGATGTGGAGCCGTCGCGCCCAGGAGTATGTCGCCAAGATCAACTCGGGCGATCTGGTGTCGATCGCTGAGGTCGTGCGCGACCTCTATCGCTCGGAAGCGCAGCCTGAGCAGTCCTACTCCGAGCGCCAGCTCTATGAGGACGCGCTCGACCGCATGGCACGCGAAATCGCGGCCGTCGACAAGCTCGACGAGCGTGGAGCGGTCCAGCGCATTACCGAGGTGCTGTCCAAGAGCGCCCGCGGCCGTCGCGCCGAAGCCGAAGCGAGCGAGGCCGAAGCCAGCGAGGATGAGGTCAAGGCTGCGTAAAAGCGGTCTTGACCGAAATGAGATGAAACGCCCGGTGGAGGAAACTCCCCGGGCGTTTTCTTTTTGGGCGTGAGCGTCAGTGTTCCGGCGGAAGACCGGCATCCGCGGGTGTGGCCGCGACGCGGACAACGGCATGCGGAGGGCCCGGCTCGAGCACGCAATCGGGGCCGAGCGTGATCGCTTCGTCAGCGAACACGGGAGCCATGAAGGTCAGCAGCGCGATCGCAATCGTTAGGGGGCCAACCGTCCACGAGTGACAGCATGCAGTTTCATTCTCAAGTCGCCGCATGTTGCCTTTGTAGAAGCTCGTCTGGGCCTGCCGTCGCGCGGCGCTGTCGACCGCGATTATGGCGGCCAACGGAGCATCATGCCAGCTTGAAGTCGTCCGTCTTGAGCTGCGATGGCTTGACGCCAATGAGCTTCAGGTCATTCGCCGCATCGAGGGTGATGAGCG
The DNA here is from genome assembly GCA_963847435.1 of uncultured Alphaproteobacteria bacterium. Lineage (GTDB taxonomy): Bacteria > Pseudomonadota > Alphaproteobacteria > Rhizobiales > Hyphomicrobiaceae > CAWJZR01. Next base: position 50,267 of record CAWJZR010000025.1, read on the forward strand.
TATCCGTAGTCCCCGATGCCGCCACGCGACCCATCACAGAATTGAACGAGCCGAAACCGAACGCCGAGAAGTCGATGAGATCGGCGATCGGCGCAGCTGTGGTCCCGAGCGCAAAGTCCAAGATGGTGTGGTGTCCGCCGTTGCGGCGGAACGCGAACACGTCGTTGCCCGCGCCGCCCTTCAGTGTGTCGTTGCCCTGACCGCCGATGATGGTGTCGTTGCCGAGGCCAGCATCGAAGAGTTCGAGACCGGAAATCAGCATCGCCGACAGATCGTAGAAATCGTTGCCGGGAGACCCGAGGATCTGGTCGTTGCCGGCGCCCATGTCGATCAATTCGAGGCCGGTGAAGTTTTCCGCAGAGACATTCAGCATAATCGTGTCGGCGGCGGCCGAGCCGAGGATCTTGTCGTAACCCGCGCCGCCGGCGACGACATCGACGCCGTTCGCGGTGCCCTGGAACAGGAACGTGTCGTCACCCGCCCCGCCGCGCAGCGTGTCGAAGCCGACGCCGCCACGGATCGTGTCGTTGCCGCCGCTGCCAATGATGAGGTCATCGCCGGCCGCGCCGTCGATTAGCTCAATGCCGGTAATGCCGATCGCCGTCAGATCGATGACGTCATTGCCGGCGGTGCCGCGCAGCGCGTCGGTGCCGGCGCCCCCGTCGATGAGTTCGATGGATGACAAGGCGCCTGCCACGTTCTGCAACCCGATGAGATCGTCCGCGGCAGATCCCAGAATGCGGTCGATGCCCGCGCCGCCACTGAAGATGTCGTAGCCGGTGGCCAGTCCAGTGACGCGGAACACGTCGTCGCCCGCGAGGCCCAGGAGGATGTCGTCGCCGGCAGCCCCCTCGATGGTGTCCGCGCCTGTGGTGCCAGTCAGCACGTCGTTACCGGCAGTCCCGGTGATGCCGCGGCCGGCGGATGCCGTCAGCATCAATGCGACGATCCCGGTGGCGCTGCCGCCATTGCCGTCATCGACCGTATAATTGAACGACGCGGCCCCGGTGTAGCCGGCATCGGGCGTGAACAGCACCGATCCGTTGGTCGTCACCGAAGCCGTGCCGTGCGTCGCCGCGCCGACGGATGCGATTGCGAGCAGGTCACTGTCCGCATCGACATCGTTAGCGGTCAGGCTTGCGCCGGCTATCGTGAGCGGCAGTCCTTCCTCGGCGACGATCGAGTCGGCGGCCGCGATGGGAGCATGGTTCAGGCGCCGCACGTCGAGCCGGAACCCCGCGGTGGCGAAGGCGAGCCCGTCAGACGCGGTGACGACGATGTCGAGATGTCCCGCAGCCGCGGCCGGCGGCGTGCCGTTGAAGACGCCGGTGTCGGCGTCGAAGTGCAGCCAAGTTGGGAGGGCGGCGCCCCCGTTGAGGGTGGCAGCAAAGGTCAGCGGGTCGAAATCGGAGTCGGTGAAGAGACTTCCAGCGAGGGCGAGCGAGAACGGCGTATCTTCGTTGCCCGTCTGGTCAACAAGCGTGCCCGCGGCAATGGGCGCATGGTTGCCAGCCAACTCGATGACCGCCGTGGCGGTGGAGGTGCCGCCGAGCCCGTCGCTCACCGTGTAGTCGAAATTGACCAGATCGCTTGCGAATCCGGCGGTAAGATCGAGGTCACCGTCGCCGCGTAGTGTAACTGCGCCGCCCGCGACGTTGTCGATCGAGATGATGTGCAGCGGTAGTCCGGACGGGCTGAGGTCGTTGGCGAGAAGCGCGGCGGCCTGGATGACCGCAACCGGCGTCGCGATCATCAAGGAAGGATCGTCGACGGCGGTAGGCGGTGCCGTAGCGAGAACTGGTGCGCTGGCCGCCAAGGCTTCAAGCTCGGCGCGCGACATCTGAGGTCCGCTGTCGAACCTGATCCCGTCAATGGCCGCATGCGCGCCGCTGAGGAAGTTGCGCAATGTGACGCTGCCGCCGTCGCTCACTCCGATGACGAGATCGTCCGTCGCGCTGGACACGCGGTAGAACCGCAGGCTTGAACGGTCGATTGCCGCGAGAGTTAGCAAGTTCGCTTCGCTCGCCGAGCCGTCGTCGATGATGACGTCGCGGCCGTCACCGAGCGTGTAGACATAGCGGTCGGCCCCGTCACCGCCGATCAGCGTGTCGTCGCCGCCTTCGCCCGAGAGGGTGTCATTGCCGCCGGCACCGTTGAGCACATTCGCGAGCTCATTGCCGTCGATGAAATTATTGAGTGCGTTTCCATTGCCGGTCGCGGCCGCGCCGGCGAGAATGAGGTCTTCCACGTTGTCTGCGAGCGTGAAGTCGGCAGCCGCCGTCACTGTGTCGCGGCCCTGGCCGGCGATCTCGACGATTGCGTCCAGTGACAAGTCGACGAAATACCGAGTCGTTCCCTGCGCCGCCCGCCAGGGTGTCGTTGCCCGCGCCGCCATCGATGATGTCGCCGCTGCTGCTCCCCGTGACGAGGTCGTCGCCAGCGCCGGCATCGACTTTGCCGAGACCGGTCAACGTGATCTGGTCGGCGCCGACTGTGCCTGTCTCGGCTGCCATCTCGTTGAGAGCCGTGCGTTCCTCGTCGAACCTCTGGTCGGGTGCGTCCGGACGCGAATCAAGAGCCAACTCAAACTGGCCGTCGGCAGTAAGCGTGTGAACGGCCGCGTCGTAGTTCGAATAGAATGTGCCGTAACTGCCATCCGGGAGCTGCACCGATGTCAGCTCGCCCGGATCGAAAAAACTCAGCCCGTAATCGCCCTCGTCGAAATCCTTGAGCCGGATGCGCGTCTCGGTGTCCCAGTCGAACACCAGGTCCGTATAGGTTCGGGTGTGGCCGGCGTTGTCGATCGGCACGGTGAACGTCTCGGTGTGCGCCTGCATCAGAGAGATCACGAGATCGTCGCCATCGAGCATATACGAGATGTCGCCGATGAACGTGATGAGGCCTTGGCTCATGTCGCTGCCGGACCACAACGTGCTCTGTAGCCGGAAGTCGAAGTAGCTCGGCCAGCCGTAGCTTTCCATGTCGCTGTAGGAACCGATGCCGCCGAGCAGCGGCATAAGCTCCGAGCCGTCGAATCCGCCGCCGCTGCCGTCGAACAAGGCGTAGGGGACGAACAGCCGATCGCTGGATTCGCCGTTCTCGATGGTGAGTTCCACCGTGCCTGAGCCGCTGGTCATCGCCGAAAGCACGAACCAGTCGGAGCCCGCGCCGCCGTCCATCAGCGTCTCGCCGGCATTTGCGACGAGCGTGTCGTCGCCGTCGCCGCCACGCATCACGACGTCGCTGCCGGCGCCCGCGTCACCGGTGAATGCCGCGACGGTGCTGGCATCGAGCAGGTCGTCGCCCGAGCCGCCTTCCAGGCCACGCAGTCCGCTCGCACCGTAAATGCTGTCGTCACCGGCGGAGCCGACGACCCATTCGGCGGAATTCGAGCCAAATTCCGTTTTCCGAAGCTGCGGCTGCTACATCCTTGACGACCATCTGATCGTTGCCGGCGTCGGTGATCAGCAAGCCCTCGGTGCGCGCGCTGAAATCGATGCTGTCGCCGTGGCCCGAGCCTTCGCCTCCGAACCCCATGATCAGGCCGTCCTGCATGATTTGCCGGCCGCCATCGATGATGATTTGATCGCTGGCGGAGTTCCATTGCAGCCGGTCGATGGAAAACAAGTAGTCGACGCCGTTTGCGTGCGTCGCGGTGAAGGTCGGCGTCTTGTGCGGGACGTAGTTTTCGTTGGATTCGATCTCGACGATACCGGCGCCGGCGTAGTCGACAACGTCGATGCCGTCACTGGCGTAGTCCATGCGGGGCTCACCGCCGTGCAGATAGTTGAAGCCTGCGGACCATTTGATGATGTCGTTGCCGGCACCGCCGTAAATTTTGTCGGTGCGGTCGTCGTCCGAGCCCTGCAGCGTGTCGTTGCCGAGGCCGCCGAGCAACGTGTTGAAATTGGCGCCCATCGAAAGGTTGTCGTTGCTTCGCGTGCCGAGAAGTGTCGTGGATCCGGGCGAAAATCGCGTCCCGCTGGGCCAGCTCTCATTGAGATCTTGCCCGATGTAATAGAGCAGCGAGGCGATCACGGAGGTGGAATTGACGGTCGGCATCGCCGTGCCGGGAAACCCGAACGAAATGTAAGGAAAGTGCTGCAGATCGATCTCGCGCGCGTAATCGGCCATGAGCTGCCAACTGCTCGCGGCATCATAAATCGGCAGCACGCGGCTGCCGCGTTGTGCGGCGGTGCCGATCGCGGCCGTGAGATCGGAACCGGTTAAGCCGCCGTTCGCGGCCGATAGCGTCGTGGCGCCGTTGCCGCCCTCTACACCGAGCACGAAGCCGTCAGCGCCAAACTCGCGTACGCCTTCCATTACGTACCAATTGTCCTGCCGCAGGCGCGGATCGTAGTCGTCCTGTTGCAGCACGAGCTGCAGATGATCGAAGCCGAGAAGGCCCAGGCCGCCGACGGAAACGGGGACGCGCTCGATGCGGATGACGGCCATGGAAGGACCTTTCGCTGAAGTCTTGAAGCGCTATCGTTAATTGCCCTGCTTGGGCGCAACCTAGTGAGAGGCGGTAGATGCGGTTTCCGCAAAACGAGTGATAACGGACACGAGACACCTGACGCTAAGGGTGCGACGCCGAAGCCGTGACCTAAGAACATCAGTTGACGGTTTGTATTTTTGCGCGGCGCCACCGGCGACGCAATGCGAAATTGCCCCGTTGAATGAATAATATTAACGCGTGAAGACGCCTCGCCTGATACGATAGTCTGAGGTGCGAGCAGGGTCGCGGCTGGCGACGTAGGCCCGATAGCGAACGGAGGCGCAATTGGAAACTGTGATCGCAGCAGACGTGATGATGGAGCGCTTTCACGCGATGCAGGCCTCGAGCCGCACGATGCCGCCCCTGGACGAGGCAACGCGGAGGCGCGCGCTCGATTCCTTGAAGTCTTGTCTTGCTCGATCCGAGCGGGAGTTCGCCGCGGCAATCGCGAAGGATTTCGGCGCCCGCCCGGCGAAGGAGACGCTACTCGCGGAGGTGCTGCCGTCGCTATCGCAGATCGATTACGCACTCGGCCATCTGCGCGGCTGGATGCGTCCTGAACGCCGGCGGACGGCTCTGCATTTCTGGCCCGGATCGAGCCGCCTCGTGCATCAACCCAAGGGTGTGGTGCTGATTGTGAGCCCGTGGAACTACCCGCTCTATCTTTCGGTCGCTCCGCTGGTCTCGGCCCTGGCGGCCGGCAACCGCGTGATCCTGAAGCCATCCGAAGTAACCCCGGCGACGTCGGCTTTGCTTAAAGAGCGGCTGACAGCGGCGCTCGGGCCTGACCTCATGGCCGTTGTAACCGGCGGAGTCGAGGTCGCGAAAGCGTTGTGCGCGCTGCCGTTCGACCACATCCTGTTCACGGGCTCGACTGCGGCCGGTCGCGAAGTAATGCGCGCGGCAGCCGAAAACCTGACGCCGGTCACGTTGGAGCTCGGCGGCAAATCCCCCGCCATCGTCCACGAGAGCTTTGATCTGACATTGGCCGCGAACCGCATCGCGCGCGGAAAGCTGCTGAATGCGGGGCAAACTTGCATCGCGCCGGATTACGCGCTCGTGCCGGAGAAGCAGTTGGACGCGTTCGCCCTGCGCTATCGCGCGGCGGCGGCGACGATGGTGCCGCGGTTTGCGAACAATCCCGATTACGCGGGGATCGTCAATGTGCGCCATTTCGAGCGGTTGCGCGCGCTCGCCGATGACGCCAGCGCCAAGGGCGCAACCGTCACCAGCATCGAGGGCGGCAACAGCGCGGCCGGAATAGAGCCAAAGCCGGACACGCGGCGCATGGCGCCTGCGGTTGTCACCAATGTCACGGATGACATGCGCATAATGCGCGAGGAGATCTTCGGGCCGCTGCTTCCGATCGTGCCGTACCGCGATTTGGACGCGGCAATTGCCTACGTGAATGAGCGACCACGGCCGCTGGCGCTTTATTACTTCGATACCGACAGCCGCCGCGTTGCCGATGTCCTCTCCCGAACCGTGTCCGGCGGAGCAACGGTGAACGACACGCTGCTGCACATCGCGCAGGACGGGCTGCCGTTTGGCGGCATCGGACCGAGCGGCATGGGCGCTTATCACGGCACCGAAGGTTTTCGGACATTCAGCCACGCCAAGCCGGTGTTCCATCAGAGCGGCATTGCCGGCTCGGATCTGCTCGCGCCGCCGTACGGCGAAGCGTTCCAACGCGTGACCGGCTTTCTCCGCTGGCGTTTCGGCGCTACTTCGAAACGCTGATGCGGAAACGCTTCGGGCCCAACAAGTCCACGGTGATCTCGACGGGCAGGAACTTCTCGATCACCGCGATGTTGGTGAGCGTGTGCTGCGACGGTTGGACCGTGGTGAAATGTCCGCCCGCGCCGAGCGCCATCGGCAGCAGCAACTGGTCTGCGAGGTGTTCGGCGACCCCGACGTCCGCTTCAAGGTAGCGAACGGCCTCGACCGCAGCGCGAGAGGCAACCGACTCCGCCGACAGCCCCTTCTCGCCGAACCCCGTGAACACCTCCGTCACGTGCTCGCGTGTGATCGTGACAGTCACGACGTTGCCGTGGCCGTCGGCGCGCTTGTCGGTCAGCGCCCGGCCCGCCTCCGGCTTGGCTTTGAGGATGCCGATCGCGGTTGCCACCTCCCGCTCCGCGATCTCGTAGGCGAGGTTGGCGACGACCGCTTCCACCTGGCGGGCGGTCACGCTGCCGGGCCGGTCGAGGATTAGCGGATTGAAAGTTGCTGCGGGCGAAACCGCAATCTCGATCTCGCCGCCACCGGCGGGATAATAGCCGGGCCGGTTGAGGATTGCCGCGACGTCGAAACCAATGCGCCGCACGAGTGGCAGGAACGCGATATCGAGGAAGGGGAACGGCGGCGAAGACTGGTTGTGCGTGCCACCGCTGATCATCACGCGCGAGGGCGCGGGCGCGAAACATAGCGCCGGCATGATCGTCTGTGCGACGAGCGTGGTCGACCCCGCCGAGCCGATGGCGAAGCGGTGCTCGCCCCCGGTGAGTGGGCCCGGCTGAAACGCGAGAAACTTGGAGCCGAGTTCGGCGCCTTCGGTCTTGGCTTTCGAAATCGCCTCAGCGGCTTTCACGCACGTCAGATGCTGGCGCAAAAGGCCGGGTTTTGCACGTTTGGCGCGTATTTTCTCGATGCGAAATGGGATGGCCGTGATCATCGACAACGCGAGCGCCGTCCGCAGGATCTGCCCCCCGCCCTCCCCGATGCTGCCGTCTATGGTGAGCATTGCTTTCGTCATCCCGGCACGTGTTGCCAGATCCAGCCGTCGGCGGACCCCGGTTCATGTTGATCGATTGATCCCGGGGACGAGCCCCGGGATGACAATGGTAAATCAGCACAAGGCTGGCCAGTCACGAAGTCTATTTTGCGGTTTCGCCGACTCTCACGCCGGATCGCTTAGGTGATGGCGCTTCGGTTGCCCACAAGCAACCGCGCCGGGCTGCGGGTGCTCGGATGATGAAAATCCTCCCATTCGTCTCCCCGGCCAAGGCGCTCCGCATCTATGGACGTTTCAGTTAGCCACAGAAACTGCGCGGAGCACCGCGAGCCGGGGTCTTTTCCCGCTATCTAATGGGTAAAGACCCCGGATCTTTGCGCTTCGGACTTACGTCCGAGATGCTCGTCCGGGGAGGCGGCTAGCTTTACCCCTTCACGCACACGACCTGCCGCAGGGTGTGCACGATCTCGACCAGGTCGCGCTGCGCCGCCATCACCGCGTCGATGTCCTTGTAGGCCGCCGGCGTCTCGTCGATCACGTCCGCGTCCTTGCGGCACTCGACGCCCGCGGTCGCGCGCGCGTGGTCCTCGAGCGTGAAGCGGCTGCTTCGCCTCGGTGCGCGACATCGCGCGGCCCGCGCCGTGGCTGCAGCTCGCGAACGACTCCGGGTTGCCCTTGCCGCGCACGATGAACGAGCGCGCGCCCATCGAGCCCGGGATGATGCCGAGCTCGCCCTCGCCCGCGCGCACCGCGCCCTTGCGCGTGACGAGCACGTCCTCGCCGAAGTGGTGCTCGCGCGCGCACGTAGTTGTGGTGGCAGTTCACCGCGACTTCGCACCGATCTCGAACGGCGGCAAGCTGCATCGCGCAGCGCACGCGAGCACCGCCTCCATCATCACCTGGCGGTTGTTCCGCGCGTAGTCCTGCGCCCAGGTCACGCGCCTCGACGTAGTCGTCGAAGTGCTGCGTGCCTTCGGACAGGTACGCGAGGTCTCGTCCGGCAGGTTGATGAAGTGCGCTGCGCATGTCCTCCTTCGCCAGCTCGATGAAGTACTGTGCCGATCCGGTTGCCGACGCCGCGCGAGCCGGAGTGCAGCATGACCCAGACGCGTCGTCCTCGTCGAGGCAGACCTCGATGAAGTGGTTGCCGGTGCCGAGCGTGCCGAGCTGGTGCACGGGCTGCGCTTGCGCGAGCTTCGGGTGCTTGTCGACGATCGCTCGTAGCGCTCGCTCGAGCTCGCTCCAGCGCGTGCGACACCGAGGTCCGGCGCCGCGTCCCACGCGCCGCGTCGCGCGCGCCGCCGTCGTGGTGCGGCCGTGCGGCACCGCGCGCTCGATCGCCGAGCGGATCGTCGCCAGGTTGTCGGGCAGGTCGCTTCGCCGTCAGCGTGGTCTGCACGCCATCATGCCGCAGCCGATGTCGACGCCGACCGCGGCCGGGATGATCGCGCCCTTGGTCGGGATCACGCTGCCGACGGTCGCGCCGATGCCGAAGTGCACGTCGGGCATCACCGCGACGTGGCGGAAGACGAACGGCAGCGCGCGATGTTCGCGAGCTGCGCCGCGGCTAGTCCTCGACCGGCACGCCGCGCGTCCACATCTTGATGGGCGCTTCGGTTGCCCACGCATCAACCTCGCGATGGCGCTTCGGTTGCCCGGAATCAACCGCGCCAAAGCGTTCGGTCAAGGTTTCAAAACTGCGGGCCATAGCGAGATTCCTGTTCGAAGCAGACGTGATGATAAAGCGGCGGCGAGTGGGCAACCGAAGCGACAAGCAAAGCGGCGCGGTTGCGAGTGGGAACCAAGCGCCAAACAAAGCGGCGCGGTTGCGAGTGGGCAACCGAAGCGCCCAACAAAGCGGGCGGCGAGTGGGCAACCGAAGCGCCCAAAGAGAGAGTGGTTCGTGACGACAAGTAGGGCGGTGAAACATGCGCTCTACCACTGAGCTACGGCTTTCGCCGGCGGGAGTCGAACCCGCGACCTCATCATTGAAAGATGTAGTTCCACCTAGCATTCGTCACGAACTCTCTTGCTTTGGCTTCGGTTGCCCAGCTTCGTACCGTGCTGTCGCTTTAGCGCTCGGTTGCCCAGCTTTGCAACCGCGCTGTTGCTTCGCGCTTCGGTTGCCCACTTCGCAACCGCGCTGTTGCTTCGCGCTTCGGCTGCCCACCAGCAGCCGCGCGAACCTGAGAACCCGGCGACAAGAAAGTGCTGCGAGACGTGACATTTCACAGATGTAGTCCCGCATGGCATTCGCCGGATCGTCAGGTTCGTGAAGTGTGGTTCCCCGGAAGCAGCACGGCATGGCGCACCGCTTCCGGAGTTAGTCTGGAGCTAAGAAGAAGGAGTCAAGCCGAGGGGACGAGTAAGTGGCACCGAGACGTTCTTCGGGTACAGCGATGTAGTCCCGGCTAGCATTCCCCTCGACCTTTTGCCTTTCCTCACAGCTCGATCTTCTCGATCTCGGCGACCCAATGGGCCGGCGACATCTCGTTCTTCGCGAAAGCCGCGACCAACTCGAACACCGCATCCGAGAAGCCGCCGACGTTCAACACGTCCTCGGCCTCCGGCGCCTGCGTCGTCGCGTACGGCTGCAAGTCGATCAACACCAGCTTCGCATCCCGGTTACGGGCCTTGAGCTGCCGCCATTCGTACATCAACCCCGTCGCCGGCCCGCGCCGCATGTCCGCCCACGACTCGTTGTCGGACACGATCAGCACGAGGTCGACCTTGGCCTTCTCGCGGTTCAGCTTGGCGAGCGGTGCCGAGCAGGCCGTGCCGCCGCCACCGATCTCCGCGAGCCGCGCCGCGTTCGTCATCACCGAGTTCGCGCGGGTTGACCGCGAGCGGCACAACATCCTGCTCGAACGGCAGCACGCGCGCCGACGGGTTGGCCCTCAGGACCGAGGCCGCGATCAACGCCGCGACGTCGATGCAGCGGACCGCCGACGTGGCGCCCTTGCGGCGCCCCGTCACCGGCGACGACATCGAGCCCGACACGTCCGGGCACACCACGACCTTGCCGGGCAGAGCCGGCACGTTGGCCGTGGCGATCTCGAGCGCATCCTGCAGCGCCTCGCGCACGATCTCCGGCACGTCGCCGCTCGCCGAAAGATAGGCCGCGAGCAACTGGTACGGCAGCACACGCGAACGCTGGATTTCCGCCCTGTTCCGCAGCCGTTCCGCGATCAGTTCCGGCATGCCGGGAACGGCGAAGACGCACTGGCGGTCAAACGTGTTCAGGTTCATGCGTAGCATCTGCCACCCGGCCGTCTTCGCGATCTGAGCCCAATGCAGCGGGGACAACTCCAGCGAAGTCAGAAGCTGGAACGGAACCTGCGGCACCCGGGCCTCCGGGTCGCGCTTGAAGATCTCGAGCGCCCGCACCGCCTCCGGCACCGCCGCCACGTCGTAGGGCCTCTTCAGCACCCAGGCGAAGAGCGCAGCGCGCTCCGGCGAGGAGGGCTTCGGATGCACCATGCGCAACACGTCCGCGAGCGAGGGCGAGCGGCCGACCGCAGCACGCAGGATCGCTGCGTCAGAGGCCGAGTTCAGCCACCCGGAGACAAGCGCTTTCGGTCGCGAACCCAACGACTTACGGCCAACCGCGCCCGACCGCATGATCTCGACGAACGTGCGCACCATGCGCCCGTTATCGATCACCTTCGGGAAGGCGCGGCCCAGCAGGGCCGGGTCGCGGACCGAGAGGGCAGCCAGCATCAGCGCGGGCATATCCTTCATATGCCCTTTTTCGCGCGCCCAGATCGCGGCCTGCGCCAGGAAGCGCGGCGGCACCTTGGCGGCGAGCGCCATCACGTCGGCAAGCTGAGCCTCGGCGTTGGCATAAAAAGTCGGATGCAGCGTCCCCGTCATAGCGAGCTGCGCCAACTGGTGCCGCGCCTCCCGCTTATAAGCCGGCGCGCCCTCGTGATTGCGGGCATCCGCACGCGGGAACAACTTTCCGCGGAGAGTGGCAAAGAGCTGCTTGTTGGCCATGACATCGAGATCCTTCTGACCTTTGCGGCTGCGGCCAGATGGGCCGCCGATTGCCGCTCGTGTCAGAGGAATTGCAGCTGGCGTGCCAAAGGTCGCTTAACTGGCCTGAAGGCCATCTAAAACATTGATACTAAGCACAAAAATAGAGTTTTGAATACGAGGTCAGATGAAGCAATTTAAGGATGAGTACGCTAATCTAGTATCGCAGTTTATATAATGATATAAGAGCGACCATGAAGAAACGTGTCGCCATCGGGATGCTTGGAACGGCGCTGGACGCCGGTCGGGGGCCTGAGCGCTGGAAGCGCTGGCGTCCGACCGTCAGTCTCGTCCAGCATGACGATCTCATCATCGACCGGCTGGAGTTGATCCACGACGCCTCCCATGCCGATCTGGCCCAGGACGTCGCCGCCGACATCGCACAGGTCTCGCCGGATACGGCTGTCCACCTGCACATGCTGGCACTCAAGGATCCGTGGGATTTCGAAGAGGTCTACTCGGCGCTGCATGACTTCGCGCGCGGGTACAACTTTGATACCGAGGCAGAGGATTACCTCGTCAACATCACCACCGGCACGCATGTGGTGCAGATCTGTTGGTACCTGCTGACGGAAGCCCACACGATCCCCGCGCAGTTGGTGCAGATCACTCCGCCCAAGCGCTGGAAAGAGGGTGAGCCGGGCGCGTATCAGCTCATCGATCTCGACCTGTCACGATATGACAAGATCGCGACGCGCTTCCGCACGGACAGTCTTGAGGCGACCAGCTTCCTGAAGTCGGGGATCGCCACAAAGAACAAGGCCTTTAATCGGATGATCGACCGCATCGAACAGGTCGCGATCCGCTCCAAGGCGCCGCTTCTGCTGACCGGACCGACGGGGGCAGGGAAGTCGCAACTAGCGCGCCGCATCTATGAGCTGAAGCGCGCCCGCCATCAAATCGAAGGCCCATTCGTCGAGGTCAATTGTGCGACGCTGCGCGGCGACGGCGCCATGTCGGCGCTGTTCGGACACGTCAAGGGTGCTTTCACAGGCGCTAACTCAGACCGGCCAGGCCTCTTGAAGTCGGCCAACAATGGAATGCTTTTCCTGGACGAGATCGGGGAGCTGGGGCTGGACGAGCAGGCCATGATTTTGCGCGCGATCGAGGAGAAGCGCTTTCTGCCGGTCGGCTCCGACAAGGAGACAGTATCGAGCTTCCAGCTCGTGGCGGGGACAAATCGAGATCTGTCGCGCGCGGTGACCGATGGCCGTTTCCGGGAGGATCTGCTGGCGCGGCTCAACCTATGGACGTTCGAGCTGCCGGGACTGAAGGACCGCCGCGAAGATCTAGAGCCCAACATCGAGTTCGAGTTGGCGCGTCATGCCGAGAAGGAGGGTGCGACTGTCACGTTCAATCGCGAGGCACGCGAGCGGTTTCTCGGATTTGCAGCTTCTCCCGGAGCAACATGGTCGGCCAACTTTCGAGATTTGGGAGCCTCGATCACCCGCATGGCGACCTTGGCCCCCAGGGGCCGCATCACTGAGGATATCGTGGTTGAGGAAATCGAAAGGCTGCAGCGCTTTTGGCGGCCGGCTTCGGCAGCCGACGGGGACGTGCTGGAAGACCTGCTGGGTGAGGACGGCGTCGCAAACCTCGATATGTTCGACCGTGTCCAACTCGCAGCCGTCGTCACGGTTTGCCGCGCCAACCCGTCTCTGAGCGCGGCCGGGCGCGCCCTGTTCGCCGTCTCACGCACGGTAAAGTCATCGACGAACGATGCCGACCGATTGAAGAAATATCTCGCGCGTTTCGGTCTCGGCTGGGATCGCATCGTAGCGAATGGACGCTGACGACGCCGGTCGGAATTATAAAAACGCAACGGATTGATTGCCGGAAATTCCGTCTTCGGAAACGGTAAACTCGCTCCCGTTATCCTCGGCTTCCGCGACAGTTCTGACGGTGGCAATTACCGTCGGGTTCATCGATTTGTCGTTGCCGATGGAGTTTCTCATGCGCCCGGGTTCGTTCACCGTATTGCTGCTGGCCGCCGGTCTCGGCATCCATGCCACCGCCTCCGCCCGTGCCGTCGAGCCCGCTGCAGCATGTGATGCCATGGCCAGTCACCGCTACGATCGCGACCGGCCGGAGGGAACTGCGGGCACGACCACGATTGCCAAGCCAAGGGCGGCTGAAGCCGTGAAGGCTTGCCGCGCGGCGGCGTTGGCAAAGGGCGCCCATCGCCGGATGCATTTCCAACTCGGCCGTGCCCTGGAATTCGACGAGCGCTACGAAGAGGCAGCTAAGGAATATGAGATCGCGGCGAACGCCGGAAGCAGCTCCGGAATGATCGGCGTTGCCGTCCTGCACGCTCACGGACTAGGGGTGCCGCAGGACTGGGCTAAAGCGCGCGGTTGGTTCGAGAAGGCAGCGGCGGCGGGTGATCCCATGGGCATGGCGAACCTCGGCTCCGTCTATGGCGGCGGCATGGGCGTGGCGACCGATATGGCCGTCGCGCGTCAGTGGTTCGAGAAGTCGGCGGCCAGCGGCTACAGTGAAGCCATGTATCAACTCGGCCTTATGGACCAGGATGGCGACGGCGCGCCGAAGAATGAGATTACGGCTAAAGCTTGGTTCGAGAAAGCGGCGGCCATGGACCATGCGGGCGCGCTGTTTGTGCTCGGAGAGTATGCCGAGCAGGGCCGCGCCGGGGATAAGGATGAGAAGGCGGCGCTCGCATTTTATCGCAAATCGGCGGAGCTCGGCGACGAGGAAGCTGCCGCCGCCCTCGAGCGTTTGCGTTGCCCGTTTTCTCTGAAAGACAAGGACGGGAAGCCAGCCGGCCGCGTCTGCTTTGACGGTAGAATGTAAGGGTGCGGCCCGAAATTGTCGGAGCTTTTCGCGGACGTTCAGACCGCCAGGGTCTTGACCTCGGTCTGGCCCTGCGGGTTTTTCATGCGCAGCTTGACGTTGCGGCCCTTCCACGGCGTGCTCTGCAGGTGCTTGAGCATGCCGCCGACGATGCGCTGATCGCCGATAGCGTCGACCAGCCAGAGGATGTCCCCGCTTTTCCACTCGTTCGCCCCCAGACGGAATGGCTGATCGAGCGTAGTCGACAATCGCAAATCCACGTCCGGTGACACCGAGGCCCACAGCACGACACCCACTGGCGAGGTGAAGCCGTTCTCTTTCGAATGGGCTTCAGCGAGAAAGAATTGCCCCGTGATTACGGCCGGGACCACCAGCTCCTCGAACTCCAGCCAACGTTAATTGCCGATAGGCAGGGGCCCGCATCAGAACGCTGACGATCTCCCCGAACGCAGCCGAGATACGGTGCGAATAGGCAGCCCGACGCTGCGCCTCTTCCGGCGAAAGGACGGGCGGCGTTGCGACTCCAGCATCGCTCGCAGGCGCGAATGCGAAATGGGTAAGATGCGGAAATTGATGGATCACGATGGATATCCTCGCAAGAATTGAGGGACTGAACCGGTTCGCCCCCCAATCCATCAGATGGCGGTACGGACAGTATACGCCATCGCTAAAGGTCCTCCAACCGCGGCAGGTCAGCGATTGGATGGTTTCAGGAGATTGCCGCTACACCACGATTGCGTGGTCATGGACCAGATCGTCCAGCGTTAGACCGTGTACGCCATCGAGCGCGACCACGTCGATGAAGCCGCTGCCCAAATTCGCCGAGACGATGGTGCCGCCGGCGGTGTCGGTGACGTGCAGAATGCTCGTGTCGATCATCGGATGAGCGTTGTTGAAGAGCTGCGTGAAATCCAGCTTGTCCCCGGCACCGAAGTCCGTGATGTGGTCGAAACCGGCTGCAGATCCGTTGGCATTGACGACGTCGCTGCGCAGCCAAGCGAAGGTGTTGAGGCCCTTGTCGCCAGCGCCGCTCTGCGCGCCGCCGGTCAGAGTGTCGTTGCCGGCTCCGCCGAAGATTGTGTCGTTGCCGCCGTCGCCGAACACGCGGTCGTTGCCGTCGCCGCCCGCGATCTGGTCGTTGCCGCCGCCGCCGTAGAAGCCGTCGTTGCCGGCGCCGCCCACAAGCGTATCGTTGCCAGCGCCGCCGTTCAGCATGTCGGCGCCATCGCCGCCGCTGAGGCTGTCATTGCCGTCGCCGCCCCAGATGCTGTCGTTTCCGACGCCGCCGCTCATGATGTTGTCGCGGGCGTCGCCCGTGATGCTGTCGTTAAAGGCCGAGCCCGTCACGTCGAGCGCATGCGACAGCTGGTCGGAGCTGATTCCCGCGCCCGTCTGCGTGGCAAGGTTGACGTTGATGCCCGACGACGACAGCGACAGGTCGAGCATTCCAAAATCGGCGACCGACACAACCTGCGAGGCCACGCCACCGTGTCCGTCGGAAACCTCCAGCGTGAAGGTGTCTGTGCCGGCATAGTTGGCAGCCGTATACGTATAATGGCCGGCGCTATCCGTGAAGGTCACGGCGCCGTGCTGCGGGCCGGTCTTGAGGCTGTAGCTGAGGCTGTCGCCATCGAGGTCGGAAGCCGCGAACAGACCCGCGACGGCCTGCGTGTGGGTCGCCGTCAAAGCGGTCGTCGTCGCGGCCGCGTTGACCGCAGGGCCAGCGTTGGTTGTGTCCACCGTGACGGTCTGCAGAGCGACACCGCCGTATCCATCGGCGACCTGCACGGTGAAACTGTCGCTGCCGACGTAGTCGCCGGCTGTGTAGGTGTAATGCCCTGTCGCGTCCGTGAACGTGACCGAGCCGTGCTGGGCCGCAGTCTTGAGCGAATAGGTCAGAGAATCGCCGTCCGCATCGGTCGCTAAGACGGCGCCCGCTATCGCATGGTTGTGTGCCAAGGTTAGCGAGGCCGCCGAACTGGCATCGAGAACGGGGGGCGTGTTGGGATCGGTCACGTCGATGGTCTGCAGCGTGACGCCGCCGTGGCCGTCAGAAACCTGGATGGTAAAGAAATCCGTGTCGAACGCGCCGATCGCGCTGAACGTGAAGTGCCCGTTGGCATCGGTGAGCACGACCGTGCCGTGTTGCGGCGCATCCTTGACCGTGAACGTCAGTTGGTCGCCGTCGGCATCCGACGCTACGACGACGCCACTCACCGAATGATCGTGCGCGACATAGATCGGGGTCGTCGTCGCGGCCAGGTCGATCACCGGAGCGACGTTGGTTGCGTTCACCGTGACGGTCTGGAGGGCAACACCACCGTATCCATCCGCGACTTGTACGGTGAAACTGTCGCTGCCGACGTAGTCGCCGGCGGTGTACGTGTAGTGGCCGGCGGCATCGGTGAACGTCACCGAGCCGTGCTGCGGGTCCGTCTTGAGACCGTAGCTCAAGCTGTCGCCGTCGACATCGGTAGCCACAATGGTGCCACTGACGCTCTGACCGTGGACAACCGTTGCGGGAGTAGCCGAAGCGGCCGTGTTGATGACGGGAGCCTCATTTGAGGCGGGGTCGATAACAACTTTCAAGAGCTCGACATTGCTGACGTGCAGGTCACCGAGCGCCGCGAAATTGAAGATCTTGCCCTCGTTCTTGGCATCGGCCGCGAACGACGTGAAGGCCGCAAACTCGGATTGCACGGCCGCCGTGAGCTGCTTCGCCGTGAGATGGACCTCGAGCGTGTCGACGCCGCTGCCGCCATCGAAAACCTGATTGTAACCGCCGGCAGTAGAAACCGTGTAGACGAGAGAGTCGTTGCCAGTGCCGCCGCTGTAACGGTCGTTACCCGCGCTCGACAGAAGCACGTCGTTGCCGTCGCCGCCTGTGAGGGTGTCGGTGCCTTCGCCGCCGTCGAGGGTGTCGTTACCGGTGCCGCCGTCGAGCAGGTCCGAGCCGGTGCCGCCGTTGAGCACGTCGTTACCATCGCCGCCAGCAAGCGTGTCGTTGCCGGCGTCACCGGAGAGCACGTCGTTTGAAGTGCCGCCTGAGAGTGAATCTGCGCCCGTGCCGCCCGTCAGCGTGTCGTTGCCGTCGCCGCCATCGAGGATGTCGTCGCCAGCGTCGCCGGTGAGCTGGTCTGCTCCCGTGCCGCCAAGAAGGCGATCGTTGCCGTCGCCGCCCGCTAACGTATCGTTGCCGTCGCCGCCATCCAGGACATCGTCGCCGGTGTCGCCTTGGAGGGCATCATTACCGCCGCCGCCGTTCAGCGCATCGTTGCCGGTGCCGCCCGCGAGCACATCGTTGCCGTCGCCACCGTTGAGGTTATCGTTGCCGTCATCGCCGAAGATCTGGTCGTTGCCGAGGCCGCCGTCGATTGTGTCTTGTCCGGTACCGCCATAGAGCTGATCGTTGCCTGAGCCGCCCGAGACGACGTCATTGCCGCCGCCGCCATAGAGCAGGTCGTCGCCGTTGCCCCCGGTTATCGTATCGGCAAAGCTCGAACCGATGGCGGCCTCGAACCCGCTGATCGTGGAGGCTCCGAGGCCCTTGAGGGTGCCGACCGAAAAGTCGATCTGCAACCCGGCCTTGGCGGCCGACCCATCGAGCGTGTCGAAGCCTTCGCCGCCGTCGAGCACGTCGTTTCCGGCGCTGACGGCAATGCGGTCGTCGCCCGCGCCGCCAGAAATAGTGTCGTTGCCGAGGTCGCCGCTGAGGAGATCGTCGCCCAGGGTACCGGTCAGTTTCAGATTGACGGTCACGGTCGAGGTCTTTCGTTTCTTAATCGTTACGTGCGGAAGTCCTGCAAGACCGGCAACGCGCAAGTTGTCGGTGACATTGAGCCGAATTCTACGATAGGGGTGTTTGAGAACGTCTAATCGGACAGAGGCATTTTGCCTTCAAGTTGAAGCAATTTTATTCTGGTTAATGGACGGTTCCAGCAGAATGCGGTGCCTCGACGGCTCCAATTGCGCCGGACTGGTGGGCCTCGCGGGTGCGCAATCGGAGTTCTGGTGATGGAACATTGACGCAGGCGAGAGCGCCGGCCTTGGCTTTCGACCAAAGTCTGAACTAACATGCGCTTCACGCGCCTCTCCGGCGAGCTGCCAGCTCGAAAAGGACGACAACAGCCCCATGCGGAAGCAACGTGCATCAGGCCCGTTTGGCATCGCTCGGTGGCGCAACCTCTGTTCGGCGACTGCGCTGGTCCGCCCGTGATCGACATACCTGCCGATAAGCCCGGCCAGAGCGCCCGCGCGCGCTTGGCGATTGCCGACAAGAACCCTGTCGTGCGCGCCGGCTTGGCCGATATTGTCACGCGCGACGGCCGATTTCAGCTAATCGAGGTGGTCTCCAGCGCTCATGCTTTCATCGATCTCTGCGGAGAGCGGCCGATCGACATCGGAGTCATCGGCTGGTCGCTGACCGACATGAGCGGCGGCGATGTGCTCGCCCTTTTGAAGCGACGGCAGATCAAGACGCGGGTCATCATCTACACCGGAGAGTTCTGGTCAGGACGTGCTGCGCCAGGCGGTGAAGGCCGGCGCATGGGGCTTCATTTCCAAAGCCGATGATCCCTCGATCCTTCTGGACACCATCTCAACCGTGTCTCGCGGACGCCTGTGCCTGCCCTATGTTGATTTGCAGACGATCAACGACGATCCACTCGAAACGCTGACCACCCGGGAGCGGGAATTGCTGACCGCGCTCGCCAACGGCTGGTCGAACTTGCAGATTGCATCGCGCATCGGGATCTCACGCAATACGGTGAAGTACCACCTCAAGAACCTCTACGATAAGCTGGGCGTCAACAATCGCGCCATGGCCGTTGCACTGTTCATGTCGGGCAGCCGCGACCACCGCTGATCGGCTAGCTGCGCCCGCGGCTTCTTCGCATTAGCAACATCGTTCCGGATGCTACCCGGGGTAGGCCGTCGCCCTCACGCGGGAAGATTGGACTTTGGTACACGGTCCAGTCTCAATTCCGCTGATTTTGCGGTGCGAAAACGTCTGTTCTCCCCGCCCGAGGGTGGGGAAACGACTACCCGATCGGCCCGCATAAATGGCTACCCAAGAGAGCTGATTTCCTCCCCCCGCGGGTGTTGTGAGCGGTAGCGTCCGGCACAATTATGCACCCGTCGCCGCGATCCGAACCCGCCGTCGCCATATCGCCGCGCATCTCGAACTCGATGAGCCCGAACGGGCCGCCGAATCCAGGTCCAGGCCGAACGCGTCGTGGATCGCTGCAACAGATCGAACGGAGGAAATGCCATGGTTGTCCAGCCCCACCTCTTCATTCCCGGCCCGACCAACATCCCCGAGAAGGTTCGCATGGCGATGAACCTGCCGATGGAGGATATGCGCTCGCCCGAGTTTCCGAAGTTCACGCTGCCGATCTTCGAGGACCTCAAGAAGGTCTTCAAGATGAAGGACGGTCGCGTCTTCATCTTCCCTTCGTCAGGCACTGGCGCCTGGGAATCGGCGATGCAGAACACGCTCGCCGTCGGCGACAAGGTGCTGATGAGCCGCTTCGGCCAGTTCTCGCTGTTGTGGGTCGACATGGCTGAGCGCATGGGGCTCAAAGTCGTGCTGTGCGACGAGGAGTGGGGCACGGGCGTGCCGCTCGAGAAGTACGCCGACATCTTGGCCAAGGACACCGCCCACGAGATCAAGGCCGTGTTCGCCACCCACAACGAGACGGCGACCGGCGTGACGAGCGACATCGCCGGTGTCCGCAAGGCGCTCGACGCCGCCAAGCACCCGGCGCTGCTGTTCGTTGACGGCGTTTCATCAGTCGGCTCGCTGGACATGCGCATGGGCGAGTGGGGCGTCGACCTCTGCGTCTCGGGCTCGCAGAAGGGCTTTATGCTGCCGACGGGCCTCGGCATTCTGGCCGTCAGCCAGAAGGCGCTCGACGTCAACAAGAGCGCGAACGGGCGCATGAACCGCTGCTTCTTCTCGTTCGAGGACATGATCAAGACGAACGACCTCGGCTTCTTCCCGTATACGCCGGCCACCCAGCTGATCCGGGGGCTTCGCGCCTCCCTCGACTTGATCGCGGCAGAGGGCCTCGACAACATCATCGCCCGCCATCACCGCCTCGCGTCCGGAGTGCGCGCCGCCGTCGATGCATGGGGTCTGAAGCTCGTGGCCAAGGAGCCCAAGTGGCATTCCGACACGGTGTCGGCGATTTATGTGCCGGAAAGCGTGGATGCCGTGAACGTGCTGAAAACGGCGTACTACCGTTACAACACGTCGTTTGGTACGGGCCTCAACAAGCTCAATGGTCGCGTTTTCCGCATCGGTCATCTCGGCGCGCTCGACGAGGGGATGGTCGGCAGCGCTCTGTTTGCGGCTGAGATGGCTCTCAAGGATTGCGGCGCCAACATCAAGTTCGGCTCGGGCACCGGCGCGGCGGCCGAGTATTACTCAAAAACCGCCACCAAGTCGGCGAGTGGCGTCTCGGCTCCAACTGCGAAGGCAGCCTGATTTCACTCAAACCACGCAGTCGCGGGCGGCACGCCACTGTGCCGCCCCGGTTCACCGCTCCAATCCCTTGATCAGCTTGCGCGATTCCCGCGCGGCGACGGCCCTTCGTGAAGGAATGAAGCTATGAGTTTCACCCTCTATCCTGTCCGCAAGCAGCGTCTGCAACGCTCTTACCTGGCCGTCCCCGGCTCCAATCCGACCATGATCGACCGTGCCCTCAAGAGCGCGGCGGATTATGTCTTCCTCGACTGCGAGGACGCCGTCGCGCCGCCGGAGAAGGAGCAGGCCCGGAAGAACATCATCCAGGCCCTGAATGAGCTCGATTGGAAGGCCGCCGGCAAGACGGTGTCGGTCCGCATCAACGGCCTCGACACGCATTACATGTACCGCGATGTCGTCGACATCATGGAGCAGGCCGGTTCCAAGCTCGATACAATGCTGGTGCCCAAGGTCGGCGTGCCGGCCGACATCTACATGGTCGAATGCCTCATCTCGCAGATCGAGACGGCCAAGGGCTACACCAACCGGGTCGGCACCGAAGCGCTGATCGAGACGCCGCTCGGCATGGCCAACGTCGAGGCCATCGCCGCCGCTCCGAGCCGGCTGGAGTCGATGCATTTTGGCGTCGCCGACTACGCCGCCTTCAACAAGGCGCGCACGGTGGTCATCGGTGGCCTTAACCCAGACTATCCGGGCGATCAGTGGCACTTCGCCATCTCCCGCATGACGGTGGCCTGCCGCGCTTATGGCCTGCGTCCCATCGACGGCCCGTTCGGCGACTTCTCAGATCCCGCTGGCTACACGGCGGCTGCCAAGCGCGCGGCGGCTCTCGGCGTCGAGGGCAAGTGGGCGATCCATCCCTCGCAGATCGAGCTCGCCAATGCCGTGTTCTCCCCGCTGCCGGCCGAAATCGACCGCGCCAAGCGCATTCTCGTCGCCCTGAAGGAAGCCGAGGCACAGGGCAAGGGCGCCGCATCCCTCGACGGCAAGATGATCGACGCGGCCTCTGAGAAGATGGCCAAGAACGTGCTCGTCGTCGCCGAGGCGATCGAGAAGTCGGCAAGAAGCCATTGAAGTCGAGGGTTGGGCCCCCAGGACAAGCCCCAAGACAAGAAAAAGCGTTCGAGAAATTCTGAGGAGGTTTCCCCATGGACATCCACGAATACCAGGCCAAGGAGCTGCTCTCGAAATTCGGCGTGGCCGTACCGCGCGGCGGTCTCGCCTACAGCCCCGAGCAGGCGACCTATCGCGCGAGCGAGATCGGCGGCAACCGTTGGGTAGTAAAAGCCCAGATCCACTCGGGCGCCCGCGGCAAGGCCGGCGGCATCAAGGTATGCCGCAATGACAACGACATATGGGACGCAGCCGATAGTCTTCTCGGACGCAAGCTCGTCACCAATCAGACCGGTCCCTCGGGCAAGCTCGTCTCGCGCCTCTACATCGAGGAAGCCAGCGAGATCGATAAAGAACTCTATCTCTCCTTCGTGATGGATCGCGCTGCCGAGCGCATCGTCGTTGTGGCCTCGGCCGCCGGTGGCATGGACATCGAGGAAATCTCCGAGAAGCAGCCAGAGACCATCATCAAGGTCACGGTCGACCCGGCGGTCGGCATGCAGGCCTTCCAGGCCCGTGAGGTCGCCTTCGGCCTCGGTGTCGAGCCGGATCTCATTTCGAAGCTCGAGCGCACCATCCTCGGCGCATACCGCGCGTTCCGCGACCTCGACGCCACGATGGTCGAGATCAACCCGCTGGTCATCACCAAGAACAAAGCCGTCGTCGCGCTCGACGCCAAGATGTCGTTCGACGAGAACGCCCTCTTCCGCCGCCCGCAGATCTCCGAGCTGCGCGACAAGAGCCAGGAAGATCCGCGCGAGACTTACGCCAGCGACCGCGGCCTGGCCTACGTCGGTCTCGACGGCGATATCGGCTGCATCGTCAATGGCGCCGGTCTCGCCATGGCCACTCTCGACATGATCAAGCTGGCCGGCGGCGAGCCCGCTAACTTCCTCGATATCGGCGGCGGCGCCTCACCCGAACGCGTCACCAAGTCGTTCCGTGCTGTGCTCCGCGACAAAAACGTGCGCGCCATTTTGGTCAACGTGTTCGCCGGCATCAACCGGTGCGACTGGGTCGCCAAGGGCGTCGTCGACGCTATCAAGGAGCTGGAGATCAAGCTTCCCGTCGTGGTCCGCCTCAACGGCACGAACTTCGAGGAAGGCCGCAAGATCATCGAAACCAGCGGCCTCACCATCACCAGCGCCGATACACTGGCGGAAGCCGCTCAAAAGGCCGTTGCGGCCGCCCAGACAAGCACCAAGGCCGCGGCCTGAGAAGCGAGGGAGGATAAACCCATGGCAATTTTCATCAATGAGCATACCCCGATCCTGATCCAGGGCTTCACCGGCCGCATCGGCACGTTCCACGCCCAGGAAATGATCGACTACGGCAGCAATGTCGTCGGCGGCGTGACCCCCGGCAAGGGCGGCACCACCCACCTCGGCCGTCCGGTCTTCAACACGGTGAAAGGCGCGGTCGAGGAGACGGGCGCGGAAGCCTCGATCGTCTTCGTGCCGCCGCCATTCGCGGCCGATGCGATCATGGAAGCCGCCGATGCCGGCATCCGCTATTGCGTCTGCATCACGGACGGCATCCCCGCGCAGGACATGATCCGCGTGAAGCGCTACATGCGGCGCTACAAGAAGGAGAGCCGCATGATCCTCACCGGTCCCAACTGCGCCGGCACGATCAGCCCCGGCAAGGCGATGCTCGGCATCATGCCCGGCCACATCTACCTACCCGGCCGCATCGGCATCGTCGGACGCTCGGGCACACTCGGCTATGAGGCGGCAGCGCAGATGAAGGCGCTCGGACTCGGCGTGTCGACCTCGGTCGGCATTGGCGGCGACCCGATCAACGGTTCCTCGCACCGCGACGTTCTCGAGCACTTCGAGAACGATCCCGATACCGATGCCGTGCTGATGATCGGCGAGATCGGCGGCCCGCAGGAAGCTGAGGCCGCGGCCTACGCTCGCGACCATATGAAGAAGCCGGTCGTCGCCTACATCGCTGGTCTCTCGGCGCCGAAAGGCCGCCGCATGGGCCACGCCGGCGCCATCGTCTCGTCATTCGGCGAGTTGGCGGCCGAGAAAGTCGAGATCCTGAAGGCTGCGGGCGTGGCGATCGCGCCCAACCCGTCCGACATGGGCTCGACGCTCGCCAAGGTGCTCGGCACCTTGAAGAAGGTAGCCTGAGGCTACAACGGTAGTAGCCTGAGGCAATGAAAACTTGCCCCGGCGCCGCGTGCGAGAGGGACAACAATTGGGTGCCATCCCTTGGCCGACAAGAGGGAAGCACATCGCCCCAGCACCGGCGCCGGCGGCTTTTCTAGCGCGGAGCGGGCGTCATCGCGCGCTGCCGCTTTGAAGTGCGTCGCATACCCTTGGCAAGCTAACGACGGTTTCCCGCTGATGGCGCCTTCTCGGCTGCCGTCCACGCACGGGGGCCCGGCCGGACACCCCCAAAGTCCGGCCGGGTGCGCGACCACGACCATGAGACGACCTGACGAGCGCAGGGTTCGAGCGGTGGAGGATGAAGATGCCCGATATGTCAAAAACCGGTACCGCTTCGAAGCTCAACGAGTACGCGCTGCGCGATGAACTCCGCGAAATGCGGGCGAAAATCCCCGATCGCCCGGCGATGAATCCGATCGTCAACCTGGCATTCGATCTTTCGCGGCGCCTGGAAAGCGGAGAATTCAGTTTCGAGGATATCAAGGCGCTTGCGGGCCGGCTCATGGATCGCGCCTTCATACGGCGCGCCAAGTCGCTGCGCGAACGCGTCGGCTATGCCGACCAAGCTGACACCTTGAGGGACTTCTCCGCCTTCGTCGAGGAGACGATGGGCAAGGACACGGCGGAGGTGTCCTTCGAGGAATTCGCGAACCGTTGGTCGCGCGCCCGTTCGGGCGTCGTGCTGACGGCGCACCCGACGTTCGGCTTGTCGGAGGCGATGACGCGCCGCATGGTCGAGTTCGCGGTCGATGGCCACGATCCAGAGGATGGTCGTATCGGTCTGCCGCACCGGCCCGATACGGGCATCACGCTCGATTACGAGCACGCCAGCGCGCAGACGGCGATCGGTAATCTTCGCACCGCCTATGCAGACCTCCTGAACAGCTTCTATAGCGTCGCATCACAGCGCTATGGGGATAAGGCGTACGCCTTGCGGCCCAAGCTCGCGACGTTCGCATCCTGGGTCGGATACGATCTGGATGGCCGCACCGATATTCAATGGAGCTACTCGTTTCTCCTGAAGCTGCAGGAGAAGCGCGCCTCTCTTGCTGACGTGCGCGAGCGCTTCCTGACCATCAAGCATCGGTTCGGAGACAAGGAATTGATCACGCGGGTTTCGCGGCAGATCACCGGCAAGCTCGACCTCGCCATCGCCGCCGTCGATGAGCAGGTGAGAGCGCTAACCAACGTCGAGCCCGGCATGCGGGGCCTCGCCAAGACCGCGAACGTCATCACGCGTTCCGACAGCTACAACCTGACCTCGACCGAGCCTCTGGTTTCGCTGTTCACGCAGATGATCGAGGCGGTGGATTCGCCGCAATGGAAGCGCAGCCTCGCCAGCTTGAGTGGCCTCGTCGAGTTCGACGGGGCTTGGCACCGCGCACATCCACGTGCGGATCAATTCGGTGCAGCTCAACAACGCATTCCGCGCGTTTGTCCACGAGCCCTGGACTCGCGACCTCACCGAGCGGCAGGCGCTCGCGCGCATCGTCGAGATGATCGACAACACTCCGGCCGCGACCGTCAATTTCGAGACGTTGGAGCTGGAGACCGCGACCGCCATCCGTCAGTTCGCGCTAATCGCCCAGATTCAGAAGCACATCGACCGCGACACGCCGATCCGCTTCCTGATCGCGGAGTGCGAAAGCCCGGCAACCGTGCTGATCGCGGTCTTCTTCGCCAAGCTCTTTGGTGTCAGCGATATCGTCGACATCTCGCCGCTGTTCGAAACGCCCTCGGGCCTCGAGAGTGGCGCGCGGCTTGTCGAGCGACTCTTGGAGGAGGACGCCTACAAGGACTACGTGACGAAGCGCGGCCGCTTGTCGATCCAGACCGGCTTCTCGGACGCCGGCCGCTTCGTCGGCCAGATCGCCGCCACCCTCGCGATCGAGCGCCTGCACAATGGTATTGCCGATCTCGTCGCGAAGTCCGGATTGAACAACGTCGAGACGCTGATCTTTTCGACACACGGCGAGTTGATGGGCCGCGGTGCACACCCCGGCGATCTGCGGCGACGCCTCCACTATGTCTTCCCCGACGAATGCCGCCGCAACTTCGCGCGTCACGGACTGGCGTTGAAGCACGAGACCAGTTTCCAGGGCAGCGACGGCTACTTGTTCTTCGGCAACCGAGCACTCACCGCCCGGGCCCTCGCAACCATCATCATGGATGGCGCCGAGCCCGTACCCGAGAATGATCCGTTCTACGCGGATAACAACCTGTCGCTGGATTTCCTGCTACGGCTGAAGGCCTATCAGCAGCATCTGTTCGCACACCCCGGTTACCGCGCTGTCCTCGGCGCGTTCGGGCCGAACCTGCTGTTCAAGACCGGCAGCCGTGCAGTGAAGCGCCAGAGCGATCACGCCGCGCCCGCCGACCGCGGCGATCCCGCCCGCATGCGCGCCATCCCAAACAACGCGATCCTGCAGCAGTTCGGCTACATCGCGAACGTGGTTGCCGGCCTTGGCGCCGCTGTCGGATCAGAGCGCGATCGCTTCGTGGCGCTGGCCCGCAAGTCGTCCCGCTTGCGGCCTTTGGTCGAGATGATCGCGCGCGGCAAGCAGCTCTCGAGTCTCAACGCGATGCAGGCCAACGCCATCGTCTTCGATGCCGGCTTCTGGGCGGCGCGCGCATCGTGGGGACGCGAGCCCCACTTAGAAAGCGCGTTCCGGGCGTTGGCGACACATCTCCTCGGCGATGAACGCTGCGGCGCCATCAATGGTCTTGTTCATCATCTGCGGCTCGACGCCATCGACCTGCATTCGATCCTCGAGGAGATCGGGCTAGAGGGCGGCAAGATCCCGGATGACAACAGGCTCGAACTCGACCTGCTGCAGGCGATCCGCCTCGCGCTGATCATGCGGATTTTCATCCTCTCCGCGCAGCTGCCGCGCTTCGCCCCGCGCAACGACCTCGGCCACGCTCAAATCTTCAACTGGGCGCTGGGGCTGGAAGTGCCGGAAGTCGTCGCCTTCATGCGGCAGGCGTTTCCTCGACGCTCGGCCGCCGCGGCCGGCGACGCTGCCGCGTTCGATGAGAAGGCGACGTACCTCCCGCACGGTATCGACGACTACGGCCGTCTGGAGGTCGAGATCCTGGCGCCGATGGAGCAGGCCTACGAGTTCGTGCGGGAGATCGGCACCGGCATTACGCACCACTTCGGCGCATTCGGCTGAGCCTTACACCGGCGTCGGCGGCTCGTGTGCGATAATGGCTTCGAGCTTGTCGCGCTTCCAATCGCGAGAGACGCGGCGCGCGATCTTGAAGATGCGCCGCGCGCGCCGTCGCTCGTTGCGCGGAATGCAAATGCAGCAGATGCAGAACGCGCGCCGTTGCGACGCTTCCATCATCAACAGGAAACGCGATCGTTCCATGGGGGTCGCCGGATGCGTCTCGACGGGCATGGGTTCCGAACTCTTCGCTGACCGATTGCTCCCGGTGCAACGTAGATTGGGGCCGGTTACCCGTGCTTTGCAAGTGCGTCTTAGGCAGCTGCGGTTCCGTCTACCGTGGCCGGCCGGCTGTCAGCGCGCGCTCGGAAAGATCGAGTCCGCTTTCCAGGCGGGCGGCCTCGCCGCGGCCCCACCCCTGCCGCCGCGGAACATTGAAGCTCTTGGCGTGATCGGCGGACCAGCCGCGGCCGTGACTGCCGGGCGGACAATTGACGTGGCCGGGATTGTGCTGCGCAGTGGGGTCGGGCTGCAGCAGGGCCAGCAATCCCACGGCAAGCACCCCGCCGCTGAGTGCGGCGACGGCGACGAGGAAGCTCGCGCGCCGACTCATGCTGTCTTTTTCGATGGACGCCCGCGCTTTTTGGCCGCCGCTGGTGGCTGAGAGGGAAAGAAGGCGGATGCGAGGAGAGCAAACACCTCGCCCGACGAGTGCGCGGTGTCGAGCCACATGAACGGCAGGTCGGCATAAGCCGGCTCGATGATCGGCCGCCCGGTGCCGATTTCGACCACGAGCGCGCCGTCGGGGTTCAAATGCCTGGGAGCCTCTTCCAGGATGCGCCGCACGATCACCATGCCGTCCTCGCCGCCCGCATGCGCGATCGGCGGTTCGGCGCGATGCTCTGGCGGGAAGGCCGCCAGCGCCGCGGCAGTCACGTACGGCGGATTAGAGATGATGAGGTCGTACTTCTCCCCGGCGATACCCGAAAACAGATCGGTGCGGACGAGGCGCACGCGGTCGCGCAGGGCGTACTCCGAGACATTGCGTGTCGCCACGGCCAGCGCGTCTGCGGAAATGTCGGCGCCATCGACCACGGCGTTCGGAAATGCCAGCGCGGCAAGGATCGCGAGACATCCGGAGCCCGTGCAGAGGTCGAGAACGCGAGTGACTGCATTTGCATCGGGAACAACTGTGGAGAGGTTGTCTTGAAGCAATTCGCCGATGAAGGAGCGCGGCACGATCACGCGTTCGTCCACGTAGAAGGCGTGGCCACCGATCCAGGCCTCGCCGGTCAGATAGGCGGCCGGCTTACGCGTCGTGATGCGTCGGTCGATCAGGTCGCCCACGCGCGCCCGCTCCACGCGGGTGAGTTGCGCATCGAGCCAGGGCTCCAACTCGTCAATCGGCAGGTCGAGCGACGACAGGATGAGAAACGCGGCTTCGTCCAGGGCAGTTGTCGTCCCGTGGCCGAACACCAGCCGCGCCGTGTTGAAACGGGAGGTGCCGTAACGCAACCAATCGCGCACAGTGTGAAGATCATCGACGGCGGAAGCATCGTACTCGTAGCGTCGCGGCAAACCCAGTCCCTCGCGTAGGTGTTCAAGGCATGCGCGTTATGCGCGCACTAAATCACGACAGCAAACTGAGAGTTGCAACATGGTTCACGAGCTACGATGGGATGGAGCATAACGTTTTCTCGAATTTCTACCAGCAATTGAACAAGTTCAACGTGACCTATCAGGATCATGATAGTCCATTCTGCTTGAACCACGCCAGCATGCGCGCCCAGCCATCCTTTGCTGCTTCCGGCCGGTAGCTGGGGCGGTAGTCGGCATTGAAGGCGTGTGGCGTGTCGGGATAGACGATGATCTCGGCTTTTTTGCCCGCCGCTTTGATTGCCTCGCGCATCTTCTCGATCGTATCCGCGGGGATGCCCTGGTCCGCGCCGCCATAGAGGCCGAGCACAGGTGCCTTCAGGTCGGCAACGACATCCAGGGGATTGCGCGGCGTGTTTGCGTTAGGCTGACCAACGAGACGCCCGTACCAGGCCACCCCCGCCTTCAAGTTCGCATTGTGCGCGGCATAGAGCCAAACGATGCGTCCGCCCCAGCAGAAGCCGGTGATGCCGAGCTTGGAAGTATCGGCCTTGCCGGAAGCTTTTGCGAAGGACACCGAGGCATCGAGGTCGCTCATCACCTGCGCGTCCGGAACCTTGGCGACGACGGCCTGAATGTCCGGAATCGCTGACAACTTGGAGACGTCACCCTGCCGCGCATAAAGCTCCATCGCGATGGCATAGTAGCCCGCCTTGGCAAGCCTGCGGCATAGATCCTTGATGTGCTCGTGGACGCCGAAAATCTCTTGCACGACGAGGATAGTCGGAAACGGGCCCCCGGTGGCCGGGTGCGCCCGGTAAGCCGGGATCTCACCGTCGCCGGTCGGCACCTTGACCTCGCCGGCCGTCAAGCCGTTGGCATCCGTCACGATCATCGTCTGGGCGGTGACGGGCTGCACCGCCATCGCAAAACCCGATGACAGGGATGCTGCAAGCATCCGCCGGCGGCTGAGATTCGGATCTGGCAAGAGGCTGCGGCGATCGTTGTCGAGATCCGTCATCACGTACACTCCCGTTTCCAAGTCGCTGCGTCGGACATAATACGGCGAAGGTGCGCATCCAATACCGCCCGCCGCGTACAATTAATTCACGGCCGAGCACTCGGTTCGGTTGCGCCAGCCCACGAGCTACTGTTTCTCCGTCCGAAGCTGCCCACCCATCTTGTCGATATCTTCAGGGAGAGGCATTTTGCGATCCATGCGGTGGGTTCTGACCAGAACCTGACTTAAGTCGCGGCGGAGCGGATGGATGGCACGGAACAACGCAGATTCGGCCAAATCGATGCCGCGCACCTTTGTCCGCTGGACCTTGGCCATCCTGTCGGCGACCCTGGCGGTAGGCCTCTTGTATGGTGGCTGGCATTGGCGCGATGAGATCTACAACTGGTACGAAGCCCGCCTGGGTCGCCGCCCGCTACTCAATGTTGTCACATGGCATTATCAACTCGACCGCATCGAGGAGAGCTTGCCGCAACTCGCCGCCAACACCGCCGATATGCTGGTGATCGACCATGCCAAGAGCAGCGGCAAAGTCCCCCTCTCGCGCGAGGATGTGGCTCGTTTGAAGGTGCGTCCGGACGGGACGAAACGGCTCGTAATTGCCTACATGTCGATCGGCGAGGCCGAGGAGTTCCGCTTCTACTGGGACCCCAAGTGGAAATCCGAGACCCCGGACTGGCTGGGTGAGGAAAATTGCGCTTGGCCCCAGGCCCATCGCGTGCGCTTCTGGATGGACGACTGGAAGGCCATCAGTTTCAAGGGATCGGACGCGTTTCTGAAACGGATCGTCGGTGCGGGATTTGACGGCGTCTATCTCGACCGCGTCGATATCTACGAAGGCTTCACTGCCTCTCGTCCGGAGGTCCGCCGCGAGATGGTGAGCTTCGTAGCCGAGCTCAGCGAGACCGCACGGCGGTTGAACCCCGAATTTATCGTCATCGCCCAGAACGCCGAGGACCTGCTCACCGAACGGGATTACCGGCGCGCTATCGACGGCATCGCCAAGGAGAGCCTTCTCTATGGAGCCAGCGCTACCGGTCAGCGCAACAGCGCAAAGGACATTGCCTGGTCGAAGAGCCGCCTGAAGCTGCTCGCCCATGACCGCAAAGGCGTGTTTAACGTCGAGTACCTGGTCAAATATCCCCAGATCGTCACGGTTCGCCGGGAATTGAACGCGCTTGGCTTTGTGCCGACCTTCCCGACCCGCAGTCTCGACGGAGACGAGCCGACGCTGCCTCGCGATATCGCGACGGAGGTTGGCACGCCCGAGCGTACCCAAGCTGCCTGTCCGCCCGGTTCGTCGTGGTGAATGTCGCCGCGTCTTCTCAGCCGGTGACCGCGCAGTGTCCGTAGATGGGCGTAAAGCGCAACATTCACGTTGCCTGCGAATTAACACTGTCGTCCGGTTGCAGCCTTGTCGGCACCTGTCAGGGTCATGAAATTCGTATACTTTTTGACTTGGCTCGATTACCAAAGGGCGTGCTTTTCGTGTCTTCCGGAGTCAGATGATGAGTGTATTGCGTAACTGCGGCGTCAGCTTGGCCTGCTTGGTGTCGGCCATCTTTATGCTCGCGCTTCCCGGCGCTGCGCAAAGCCGCCATCCAGCCCTCGCCAATGTGAAGACGTGGGCCTACCAGCTCAAGGACGTGACGCCCGACAAGCTCGAGAAGATCGCGGCCTCGCCCTTCGACATGGTCATCATCGACAGCTCGATGTTTCCCGGCGGCAAGGAGCAAAGGCTCACCCGCGAGCAGGTCGAAAGCCTGAAGAAGAAGCCCGACGGCACCCGCCGCCTCGTCATTGCCTACTTCAGCGCCGGCGAGAGCGAGGACTTCCGCTACTACTGGAAACCCGAGTGGAACCGCAAGAAGCCGGATTGGGTGCTCAAGGCCGACAAGGACTGGAAGGGCGATTTCATTGTCAAGTATTGGATGAAGGACTGGCAGAAGATCGTCTACGGCTCGCCGGAAAGCCTTATCGACCGCATCCTCGACGCCGGCTTTGACGGCCTCTCCATTGACCGCGTGGACGCCTACTACTACTTCGGCGACACTCAAGAGCGGCGCGACCAGATGATCGACTTCGTGAAGGCGATGTCGACCTACATGCACGCCAAGAAGCCGGACGTCGTCATCCTGGCGCAGAACGCCGAGGAACTGCTGGACCGCAAGGACTACGTGGCGGCAATCGACGGGATCGCCAAGGAAGACCTGATCTTTGGCATCAGCCACAAGGAAGTCCGCAATCCCGAGGGCGACATCACGCACTCGGAGGCGCTGTTGAAAAAGGCGCATGAAGCCGGCAAGGTCATCTTCGTCATCGAATATCTCGCCAAGGGCCAGAACATCGCCGTTGCGCGCAAACGGATGAAGGAGCTGGGCTTCGTGCTTTACGTGGGCCAGCGCGATCTCTACGAACTCGCCGGCGTGGTGCCCGACGAAGGTTTGCCCGCGGGCGCTCAACCGGTGAAAGCTGCCCCCGCTGCGGCGGCCCCCTCGGCCAAGGGCAAGAAAGCCCATAAATAGACGGTGCGTGAAGCCGCTCGTTTCCGGGCGGGCCTTTGTTTCTCGCACTTTAACCAACGTTGCGGCGGCAGCACAAATTGGCTTGTCGGGTACGGTCCCGGGATCCAAAGTTGCCAGGGACGGAAAGTCGATCGCATCCGCGGCTGGTTCGCCGCCATCGCGTGGGGCTTGTTGACCTAGGAGTGGACGCCGTGAACCCCTGGCTCTGGTACGTCTGGTGGATCGCGCTCGGTGGCCCGAGCCTCCGGCCCTATCTCCCGGAGATGAACCCCGCCGCCGACGATAAAGAGCCCGAGGGACCGTCACCGGACGAACTTCACGCGATGAAGACGCAGATGTGGAGTCTCATCGGGGAGATGGAGGCGCACAAGGCCACCTTCGCGATGGCCGAAAGCGAGATCCATCGACTTCGCGGCGAGCTGGAAGCCGCAAAGACTGCGCATTCAGAGGCGGTGGCATCGCTGGGGTTGGTGACGGCAGAGGTCGATACGCACCGAACTGCCGCGGGCGAGCAGGCTGCCGTCCTGGAAAAGCTGCGCAAGGATGCGGCGGCGGCCGACGCTCGTGCCGCCACCGAGACGGCAAGGCTTGCCACGGAGTTGAAAAGCTCCGCGTCGTCGGTCGCCATGAAGGATGTCGAGATTGCTCGCTTGAATCAGGATCTGACAGCGACCCGCGCCAGCAACGCTGCCGAGCTTGAAAAGGTGCGCCGCGAACTCGATACCACTAAAGCGTCGAGCACAAAGCTGGAGCGTCAGCTCACCTCGGCCAAATCGGACGCCGCATGGGATTTGGCGAAGCTGCGCGGTGAGCTCGAAGCAGCACAAAAGGCGGCATCGGCCAACGCGGCGGAAGCTGCTCAGTTCAAGAAGGACTCCGAGGCGAAGATCGCCGAAGTGGTCAAGCTGCGCAACGAGCTGGCCGCTGCCTACCGTCAGGCCGCTGAGAGGACGGAGGAGATCACCCGATTGAAGCAAGAGCTGTCTTCAGCCAAGTCGTCGGAAGGGGCGGCCGCGCTGAAGAAGGAAATCGAGTCCGCCAAGCGTACGGCCGCGAACCAAACCGCCGAGATTGCCAAGCTGAAGCAGGAACTGGCGGAAGTAAGAGGCTCGAAAGAACTGCGGGCGCATTAGAGCTTTGCTCCCTTACGAACCAAACTTTGCTCCTAACGAACCAAAACTTCTAGGTTAGGGCCTAGCACCACAGCTTTTGGCTTGATTGCCGGCGAACGGATTGAACCAGCCGAGCCCCTCCCGGGTGCCCTGGAGCGGCCGGTACTCGCAACCGACGTAACCGTCGTAGCCAAGCCGGTCCAGCTCCTCGAACAGGAATGGGTAGCTGATCTCACCCCCGTCCGGCTCGTTGCGCGCCGGCACGCTCGCAATCTGCACGTGACCGATCATCGGCATCAGCCGCCTCAGCGCCATCGTCACGTCGCCGTGCAGGATTTGCCGGTGGTAGATGTCGAACTGCAGCTTGAGATTGGGTAGCCCCAGCTCTGCGATGAGCGCTTCCGCAATTGCGAAGTCGGAGAGGAAATATCCCGGCATGTCGCGCCGATTGATTGGTTCGAGCAGCAAGTCGATGCCGGCATTCGCGAGCCGTTCCGTCGTCGCAGCGACTGCGCGGCGATAGATGGCAGCCGTCGCCGCATCACTTGGCTGACCGAGACCGGACATCAAATGCAGCCGCTTGGCGCCTGTTGCTTCCGCGTAAGCCAACGCCCGCTCGGTGCCGGCCATGATCTCGTCAAGCCGGCCCGGCAGGGCGGCCAGCCCGCGCTCTCCCGCCGACCAGTCGCCAGGTGGCAGGTTGAACAGCGCCTGCGTCAGCCCATTTCTCGCAAGCCGCACGGCAATCGCTTCTGGCGGATGCTCATAGGGGAAAAGGTACTCAACCGCGGTGAAGCCGGAGTTCGCCGCTGCGTCGAAGCGGTCAAGGAAAGGCCACTCGGTGAACATCATCGTCAGGTTGGCGGCGAACTGGGGCATAGGGTGTGATCAAGCCAATTGCCAATAATGAATGGCCAATAGGGCTAGAGCGGTTCAGGCGAAGTGTGAAGCGGTTCGCCGTGTAGAACCGCTCCACATTGCCTAAGGCCGTTGGCTATTCGCCACTTCTCGTCAAACCGCGTCCCTGGTCATCTCGCGGAGCTTGAACTTCTGGATCTTGCCGGTGGAGGTCTTGGGCACCTCGGCAAAAACCACATGGCGCGGACACTTGAACTTGGCGAGCCGCTCTTGGCACCAGGTGATGATCTCTTCCTTGGTCGCCGCCATCCCGGGCTTCAACTCGACGAAAGCACACGGCGTCTCGCCCCACTTCTCGTCATGCTTGGCGACGACGGCGCAGCTCTGGACCGCGGGATGCTTGTAGAGCACGTCCTCGACCTCGATTGAGGAGATGTTCTCGCCGCCCGAGATGATGATGTCCTTCGACCGGTCCTTGAGCTGGATGTAGCCGTCGGGATGCAGTACGCCGAGGTCGCCGGAATGAAACCAGCCGCCGGCAAACGAATTCTTCGGTGGCCTTCGGGTTCTTGAGATAGCCCTTCATCACGATGTTGCCACGGAACATCACCTCGCCGAGCGTCTCGCCGTCAGCAGGCACTCGCTCCATGGTCAGCGGGTCGATCACCGTCAGCGCCTCGAGCATCGCGTAGCGCACGCCCTGACGCCTGCTTCTGGGCTCGTTCCTCGTCGGGAAGATCGAATCCCACACTGACTTCCAATCGTTGATCGCGGCGGGGCCGTAGGTCTCGGTGAGCCCGTAGACGTGCGTAACGTCGAAACCCGCGGCCGTCATGGCGCCGAGTGGCGCGGCCGGCGGCGGCGCAGCCGCGGTGATCAGCTGCACCACATGAGAAATCGGCCTTCTTCTCGTGCGCGCGGGCGTTGAGGAGAGCCGCCATCACGATCGGCGCCCCGCAATGATGCGTGACCTTGTGCTCGGTGATGAGGTCGTACATGGCCTTGGCGCGACCCAACGCAGGCAGACGTGGGTACCTGCGACGGTAGAAACCGACCACGGGAAGCACCAGCCGTTGCAGTGGAACATCGGCAGCGTCCATAGGTAGACAGGGTGCTTTCCCATGCCCGTGGAGATCGTGTTCGCGTAGCACATCAGAGCAGCACCGCGGTGGTGATAGACAACGCCCTTGGGATTGCCCGTCGTGCCGGACGTATAGTTGAGCGAGATCGCCTCCCACTCGTCGTTGGCATGCGCCAAGCGAAATTCGGATCGCCCTTGGCGATGAAGGCTCGTAGTCCTCCCGACGACAACGGGTCACCGGATTGCGGGAACTCCGGATCGTCGTAGTCGATGATGATCGGCTTCACTTTGGCCTGGGCGAGCGCGTCCTTCATCAGTTTCGAGAACTCGCGATCGGTGATCAGCACCTTGGTGTTGGCGTGATCGAGCTGGAAGGCGATGATCGCCGCATCAAGCCGAGTGTTCATCGCTGTGCAGCACGGCGCCGGTCATCGGCACGCCGTAGTGGGCTTCGAGCATCGGCGGCGCGTTCGGCAGCATGACCGTCACGGTGTCGCCCGGACCGATGTAGCGCTGCGCCAGCGCCGAGGCGAGCCGCCGCGCCCGCGAGTAAAGCTGCGAGTAGCTGAGCCGCATGTTGCCGTGAATGACCGCGACGTGGTCCGGATAGACGGATGCGGATCGCTCCAGAAGCGTGAGGGGCGTCAGTGGCTGGTGATTCGCGGGGTTCTTGTCGAGGTGCTGGGAGTAGGGGTTCGCGGTCATGTAACGCTCAACTGGAATAACGGTGGAGGAAGCTAGAGGTTAGCCGGTCCGGGATTCTTCAGCAATCATCAGTGCGTAGAGCCGGATGCGTCTGCAGGCATCGAGGCTGCCCTGACGCAAGCCTTACGATCCACCGCAATTGCGCCGCTTTTAACTAGACCGCCTACCGCACTGCGGTATCATCAGTTATACTTAAGATTGGGTGCACGAGACGCTCCTTATCGACGGGAGACGACAATGATCGAAACCCATGAGCACGGCACGGGCGGGGTTGCCCTTTGGATTTTGCTGATGCTGGTCCTGATGGCGCCTTGGATCATCACGCTCTGAGGCGCTGGATCAACCTGTGCCGCGAGCGCTGGCAAACGGCGGACATACCGGCAACGGCTTCGAATTTCCACCTCCGCGCTCGGTCGTAACCTCGTAAACCACCACTTTGGGATTTTGAATCGATCCCTCGAATCGCCGAGCTAGCTTCAGCGTGACGCCCTCCGGTCTTGGCAGCGCCGGATCGAATTCGGAATGCATGACGAGCAAAGCCCGGCCGTCTGCGGCAGCAGCCGCGCGCAACGCCGCAGACAGGAGCGTTTGTCCGGCCGGCAAATCAGCCGGACTGAACCGCCACCGCACGAAGGTCTGCAGGCATGCCCCTGTCACGTCCACGCTGGGCTTACCAAGATAGGCGCTGGCAGGAAGTCCGTATAACGGATAGTCGGGCACGAAGGCGGCAGTCCCGTAACCGTTTTCGCCGACCCAATCAGTCAAGGCCCGGCCAACGGTGAACGGCGTGGTCGCTGAGATCGCTGCCGCCACCATGCCTCCACAGGCCTGCACGCCGAATACGCCGATGGCCACGCGGCTGAGCCGCATCTTCCGCTCCATAGCGATCCAAAGGCAGGCGATAGTAAGCATTAGCACCAGCCCGAAATGCCGGCCGGACAGCGGATAGACCTTCATCGACAGCGCGAACGTGAAGGCGCAAAAGAGGCCCACCAGCAGCGCCAGTCGCGGTTGTCCGCGCAGCATCCACATCGTAAGCCCCGGCAGCAGCAGGCCGATGGCGGTCAGCACCAGGGCCGGCGGGTTGGCGAGCTGCGCCCACACGAGCAGGTGCCCTGCCCAATCCACCGGCATTAACGCGATGCCCGATTGGTAGAGCGTGCGTCCAAGGCTCTCGACGAAGCTCAACTTCTGCATGTTGATCGAGGACGGCGTCGTGAAATCCGCAGCCGGCACCATCCAAATTAGCGCAACCCCGACGCCTCCGATCCACAGGGCCGCCCCCGGCCACGACCAGCGTTCCTCGTCCCACATCAGGTAGACGCAAACGGCCGACAATACGATCGTCTGGACGCCCGCTTGCGGCAGCAGCGCGACCAGCAGCCATGCCCAGCGATGGGGGCGGAAAGCGATCACCGCGAACAGCAGCGCGACGCCGAGGCTGTACCCGCGAGCAATGGTCCCGTACTCGAATGAGACGAAATAGCCGGTGCTCAACATCGCCGCGAACCACACCGGAAACGGGGATACGACGACGAGCAGCCAGAGGATCGCGAGAGCCGTCACCGACAGTGCCAGATGCAGGGCCGCCGCCGGGTCTGCGAAGACCAGAAATAGCTTGAGCACGAGGTGCCACAAGGGCGGATGCCCCTCGTAACGGAAATTCCAATACCAGTCGGCGAGGCTGTGGCTGTCACGGGCAATGAGCAGCGCCTGCAACTCGTCTTCCCAGGGCTCGTGGTTCCAGATCAGCGCGAGCTGAATCGCGGCAAGCAAGCCGAACAGCGCCAACCGCGCGTCGACGCGAGCAATCAACCGCCCGGCGGCACCAGCGATATCGCGGGCGAGCGTCACGGGAATGGCGGGGGTGGATCGCATCCAGGTCTCTTCGACTGAGCAGTAACCCGCCTATTGAGCGCGAACCGGCTTAAATTGCCGCTAATAAAGTGACTTTGCGGTAGCCCCGCTAAGCCTCCCTCAACCTTGTTCGAGTGTACTGAGCACCACAGCGCAGCGAGTTGGATGAGGGAGACTGACGTTGCGGATAGGCAAGTCGCCGCACAGCTTGCTGGCGACCGGCGTCATAGCCGTGATCGCGCTGCTCATGCTGCGCACCGAACCAGATGCCGTGCTGCATCCGGCCCTCACCGCCATCCCGTCGACCGTCTCCGCGGAGGCCCACGAGCTGCTTGCGCGCGAATACACGCCCGCCAAGCGTCGAGCCCTCGTGTTTCCGACGGTGACCGCGCTGGACAAAATCCGCCAGCAGCGCGAGCGCGAGATTACCGGCGAATTGCCGTCCGCGCATCCTTCCGTTGCCGCCTTCGCTCCAACCCTCGCCCGCAAGACCATCGGCGGCATACCCGCTCTCGAGATCACGCCGGCCGCCGTCCGCGATGCTCGCAAAGCTGTCGTCTACTTGCACGGCGGCGGCTACGTTCTCGGCACGGCGTCGAACACGCTCGATCTCAGCGTGCCGCTCGCCGACGCAAGCGGCTATCGCGTGATCGCCGTCGACTACACCACGGCTCCCGCAAAGGACTTCCGCGGCATCACCGCCGAGGTCGTGACCGTGATGAAGGCGCTCCTGGCTGAAGGTGCGAAGCCGGGCGACATCGCCTTCTTTGGTGACAGCGCGGGCGGGGCTTTGGCCGCCGGCTCCATTCTCCGCATGCGCGAGGAAGGGGTGCCGTTGCCGGCTGCTTTGCTGGCATGGTCGCCGTGGTCGGACATTGAGCCGGTCGGCGATACCTACACCACGCTCGCGGATTCCGATCCCTTTATGCGCTACGACCTGATCTTGGCGCAGGCCGCCGCCGCTTATGCGCCGGCGCTGAAGGACCGCAAGAATCCCTGGGTCTCTCCGGTCTACGGGAATTTCAAGCCCGGTTTCCCGCCCACGCTCGTGCAAGTGGGGACAAAGGAGATCTTCCTCTCGAATGCCGTGCGCCTCGTCACGGCGCTGGACAACGCCGGGATCGACGCGCGCCTCGACGCCGCCGACGGCATGCCCCACGTGTTTCAGCGCCACTGGGAACTTCCCGAGGCCAAGGCCGCCATCGCGAGATCCGCGCATTTTCTCCGTCGCCACCTCGAACCGCAGTCCGATCCGCAACTGGGCAAGGAGGGCACATGAGCGCATCGACCGCCGCGACATCCGCTTCCCGATCCGAAGCGCGCATTCCGGCCCTCGATGGCGTGCGCGGCCTCGCCATCCTGCTCGTGTTGATCTGGCATTACTTCGTCGTCGATGCCCACCCCGAACCGGGTTCCTTCCTCGACACACTAAAGGGCGCGTTCAAACTCACCTTCGCCGGCGTCGACCTGTTCTTCGTGCTATCCGGTTTCCTGATCGGCGGCATCCTCATCCGCTATCGAGGCACAGAGAATTTTTTCCAGGTCTTTTACGCTCGCCGCTTCGCCCGCCTGATGCCGATCTACATGGCGATGATCGCGCTCTACGTGCTTCTCTCGCCCTGGCTCGCCGCCAATGGCACCGAGGCCGCCCGCTGGCTGCTCGACGGCCATTCGCAGACAATTCCCGCCTGGACTTACGTGCTCTATCTGCAGAACTTCACCATGGCCGCCATCAAGGATTGGGGCGGCGAGTGGCTGGCCGTCACCTGGTCGCTGGCCATTGAAGAGCAGTTCTATCTGCTGGCGCCACTACTTGTCTGGCTGCTGCCCCTGCGTTACCTGCGCGCGACGCTACTCGGCCTCATCGTACTGTCGCCAATCCTGCGCACCGTCGCCCTTTTCGCCACCGGCGGCCCGATGGCCGCGTATGTGCTGCTGCCCTGCCGCTGGGACGCGCTGTGCATCGGCATGCTGATCGCGACCCAGATCCACGTCTATGGCTACGAGGCGCGGTTGCGCGGCAACCAATCGATGCTCGCCGCAATGCTGGGGCTCGCATTCGTGACCGTCGCCGTCATCACAGCATTGGGCTTGGGCGCTGCCAGTGTGCCAATGGCAACCCTCGGCTACACGCTCCTAGGGCTGGCCGCTGGCGCAATAATCGTCGCCGCGCTTTACCACGACAACCCCATCCTCCAGGCCGTGTTTGCCAACTCGGCCCTGGCCTGGCTCGGCCGCGTCTCCTACGGCGTCTACATCCTACACCAGCCCGTGCACGGGCTCGTCGCGCTCGCCTATGACGGCCGCAAGCCGGAGCTGTCCGGCCCCACCGACCTCGCGCTCGTCCTCGTCGCGCTGCTCCTCACCTTTGTTGTGGCGGAGCTGTCTTACCGCTATTTCGAGAAGCCCATTCTCGATCTTGGCCATCGCGCCCGCTATCGCAGCGGCGCAGTCGCCTCAAGTACGATCGCATCAACCGGGTAGCGGGTACAGCCTCGAGCCGCAAGCGATGGCGTGGCCGTTCCCAGGGCGGACTAATTTGATGCCCGTAGCGCTGCGACGCCGGCCGTCGCGTCCGTGTAGGTGATTTGATTGATCGGCGCGATCGGTGCTTCGATCTCAGCTACAGCGATTTCGCCGTCGGTAATGTAATGATTGACGTGCTCGGTGATCAATCTATCGCCGGTTTTGAATTTGGTTACTTTTCCTATGACGCCACAGCTTTTCAATTCATTGACGATGTAATCTCGTTCGGCGTTGGTGTCCGAATCCGTGGCGTGAGTCATCTGGAAGGTCAGTCGGGTTAGCGAAAATCCAGTATCTTTGGTGCCGGCGCCCACCCAGAGTACGCGCTCCTCGTCAGGCGGCCGGTCGTTGTTCAGCCAGAAACTGGCCGTCCCGGCGCTATCCTGGGCGCAAGTAAGGCTTTGCGCCCAAAAGCGAATATGGTGTCGCTTGCGAGGACTATCATCGATTGCCTTTTGAAAACCGATATCCTGGCCGCGTCCAAAAAGATAAAGAGTGCTAAAAGGGGCCGTCGGGTAGCATGTGTTGAAGACGAAAGCCCGCGCCATGCCCCAGGAGCTTTTCACGCTCAGCGGATCCGCCTCCACCCAGCCAGCAGTGGCAAAGGCGATACGGAGCTGGCCGAAGGTGCCAACTAACGCCAGATTTACGGGATCTCCCGGCAGTCCGTCGCCAGTAATCGTGAAACTGGGAACGTGTTTGCGCTGAAGTATTTTCAGACCCATGCGAACGGCGCGCGGGAGGATGAGATACGCCCCGAAACCGTAGGTCACCACCAGGGCCAGAACCCAAGGTAGTCTGCGGTCCACCCACTCGAAGACATCCACGATCAGCCAGACGCTAAAAACGCCCAGGCCTAAAATAGCCGCACGCTGCAATAAGCGGATTGCTAATCTCATACGTCATCCGACACCGCTTTTATGATCCGGTCAAGGTGCAGCAGCGAAAGCATCGGTGACCCGCCCGTAGGTCCGGACCCTATTCCTGCTATGCAAGCCGGGCAGCCAAAAAATGCATCAGCCCTCTACGATCACGGCATCGGGCCGTATCAGCCTGCCGTCGCGGCCGCTTCGGGTCGGAGGACCCCGCCATTGGCCGCCTCGGCCGCTGGCCGAACCGTTTCCACCCGCCATCCGATGGCGATCGAGGCCACGGCAATCGCCGCTCCGCAGAGTACATCCGCCAAATGATGCCCGCCGAAAGGCAGCGTCGTGAACACCACGAACCCGGCATAGGCGGCGTACGGCCAGCCGATCCACCGCGTCTTGAGCAGAGACCAGCCGCATAGGATCGCTACCACCGTATGGAACGACGGGAAGGTGACGATCCCTTCGAGCTGCGACAGGTCGATCGCGCGCATCGAGCCCTCCCGCAGTCCGGTGAAGTCGTGCATGTGCCAGACGCCGGCGCCGGTGCCCTTCAGGAACCCGAGCTCGGCCGGAGTGATGCCGTAATAGAGATAGGCCCCGACCGCCGGGAACAAGCCCGACAGCACAAGGCACACGCCCGTTGCGATCGCCATCGCCGTCATCATCACGCTGAGCCGCGGCAGCTGCCCCGTGAGCGATAATACGATCCACGACAGGAAGATCTGCCCGCCAGAAGTGTGGTAGACGAACGCGCTCACCTGCGACAGCCACTGCCGTTCCGCGGTGAAGCGCTGCAATGCCCGCCAGTCGCAGCCAAGCGCCATATCGAAGCGCGCCATCGCCGCATCGACCAGCGGCATGTTGAGCGAAGCCAGGAAGTAGCTCATCGGCCCGAACACGAGGGCGGAGGCTAGAAAGTAGCCAACGAGCGACATCGGATAGGCGAACTGCGGCCGCGGCCTATAGACTGAGTAGAAGTGCGCCAGCGAGAGCATCACGATAATCAATCCGCCGCCTATGATCAGCGAGCGCGGATGCACGGTGAACCCCTTGGCAATTCCGAGCGCCAAAGTAGCAGTTCCAAACCCCATCAGAATCCGCCACGTGAAGGCATTCGGGATGGCGCGGACCGTCGCGGTCATCATCGTGTCGGACTCCATTACAAGCATGGTCGTGCGCGATGCGTTGAATGGCTCGCGCGCCGCCGGATTCTACGCCGGAGCAATGAAATGAGGCTTAAGCCCGATCTGCGCCGCGGCCGGTCAAGCGGCGTGTGGGGACTGCTTTGTGCGCATTGATGGCGCCTTTATCTTGTGCTGAACAAGAAGATAGAACCCGCTCGCGTTGTTCGATCGAGGCGGGATGCTGGACCGGAGGACGTCAATGAGTGGTTACCACGACGTATATGCAGCCTGGAAAAAGGATCCGGAAGCATTCTGGGCCAACGCTGCCAAGGATGTCTCCTGGTACAAGCTCTGGGACAAGGTGCTCGATCCCTATGCC
Source organism: uncultured Alphaproteobacteria bacterium (assembly GCA_963847435.1). Lineage (GTDB taxonomy): Bacteria > Pseudomonadota > Alphaproteobacteria > Rhizobiales > Hyphomicrobiaceae > CAWJZR01. Next base: position 92,942 of record CAWJZR010000025.1, read on the forward strand.
GGCCAGTATGGCCGTTGGTTCGCGGGCGCGGAGTGCAACACCGCCTACAATTGCCTCGACCGCCATGTCGAATCCGGCCGCGCTGGTCAGAAGGCGCTGATCTACGATAGCCCCGTCACCAAGACGACGCGCAGCTACACCTACGCCGAGCTGACGCACGAGGTCGCCACCCTCGCCGGCGTCCTGCTCGACCTCGGCGTCAAGAAGGGCGACCGCGTCATTCTCTACATGCCGATGATCCCGGAAGCGGTGATGGGCATGCTCGCGTGCGCCCGCATCGGCGCCGTCCATTCCGTTGTGTTCGGCGGCTTCGCCTCGTCAGAGCTCGCCACCCGCATCAACGACGCGAAGCCCGTCGCCATCCTTTCCGCTTCCTGCGGCATCGAGGGCTCGAAGGTCATTCCCTACAAGCCGCTGCTCGACAAGGCGATCGAGCTCAGCGAGCACAAACCGTCGATGACGCTGACGCTCCAGCGTCCCATGGCGCCGGGTATTCTTCAGAACGGCCGCGACTACGATTGGGCCGAGATGGTTGCCTCCGCCAAGTCGCGCGGCCGTAAGGCCGGCTGCGTCGCCGTCCAGGCCACCGATCCGCTTTATATTCTCTACACCTCCGGCACCACCGGCCAACCCAAGGGCGTGCTCCGCGACAACGGCGGCCACATGGTTGCGCTGAAATGGACGATGAAGAACCTCTACGGCATCGAGCCGGGCGAGGTGTTCTGGGCGGCGTCCGACGTCGGCTGGGTCGTCGGCCATTCCTACATCTGCTACGGGCCGCTGCTGCACGGCGCGACCACGGTCGTCTACGAAGGCAAACCCGTCGGCACCCCGGACGCCGGCGCGTTCTGGCGCATGATCTCCGAACACAAGATCTCGGCCCTCTTCACCGCGCCGACAGCCTTCCGCGCGATCAAGAAGGAGGATCCGCAGGGCGCGCTGATCAAGAACTACGATTTGCGCTGCTTGCGCACGCTATTTCTGGCCGGCGAGCGCGCCGACCCGGAGACGATCAAGTGGGCGGAAGCCCAGCTCAAGGTGCCGGTGGTCGATCACTGGTGGCAGACGGAAACCGGCTGGGCCATTTGCGCCGACCCGGTGGGGCTCGGTCTCCTGCCAGTCAAGTACGGCTCGCCGACGGTGCCGATGCCGGGCTTCGACCTGCAGTGCCTCGACGACAAGGGTAAGCCTCTGCCCGCCGGGACGCCGGGTACTCTGGCCATCAAGCTGCCCCTCCCTCCGGGTTGCCTGCCGACGCTGTGGAACAACGACACGCGCTTCCGCTCGAGCTACCTCGCCGATTTCCAGGGCTACTACACCACCTCTGACGCCGGCTTCATCGACGCTGACGGCTACGCCTACGTCATGGCCCGCACCGATGACGTGATCAACGTCGCCGGCCACCGCCTGTCGACCGGCCAGATGGAAGAGGTCGTCGCCCAGCACAAGGATGTCGCCGAGTGCGCCGTCATCGGCGTGCACGATGACATGAAGGGCCAGCTCCCCGCCGGCTTCGTGGTGCTGAACTCGGGCGTCAACCGCGACGCCAAGGAGATCGAGGCCGAGGTCATCAAGCTCGTCCGCGACGTCATCGGACCAGTCGCCGCCTTCAAGAACGTGATGGTCGTGAAGCGCTTGCCGAAGACACGTTCGGGCAAGATTTTGCGCGGCACCATGCGCCAGATCGCCGACGGCGAGCAGTATAGGATGCCGGCGACCATCGACGATCCGGCAATTCTCTCCGAGATCACCGATGTCCTCAAGGGCCGCGGCATGGTCGCTCCGGCCAAGACTGCGGGCTGAACGCCGGCTTTGCGCGGCATACGGCTTCATGAAAGCACCGGCGGAAGTGGCAACACTCCGCCGGTTTTTCTTTTTCAAGAGGTGGGCGTGCGATTGGCCATTCCCTGCTGACGGCGATCGAGGAACTTCGCGCAGATGATGGTAGCCGTTCAAGACGCTGTGGGATCGTCCCGGAGTGGTGACGATGGTAGTCACGTTCGCCTCACCGTCGTCGACCAGGACAAGCCGGCGTCCCTCTTGCGCAAGGTCGTGGATGATCTGCTGCGCGGGAAGTTGGGCTACCACGGCGTCATCGTTACTGACGACTTGGGCATGGGCGCCATTACGGGGGTCCGGAAGGCCTGCCGCACGCCGCTGTTGCAGCGCTGCGGGCGGGTGAAGACCTTTTGGGCTTAATCTGCGACGACGAGCAGGGCTACGGCGTGCTGGATGCTTTGCTGGGATGCCGAAAAAGAGGGCCGGCTCGAAATGGCTACGCTGCAAAAGAGTGCGCGCCGGCTATCGGCCAGCGCGCTTTGGCGTCGAGGAAAATAAAACGAGTTGAATATCGAGTTGAAACATAGAATTGAAGTTCGAATTCCTTCGCGAGTATCATTTGCAGAAGAAATTTTCCGAGGCGTCGGGTGGCCGACGCTGCATCGTTGACAACCAGCGTTGCTGTTTTCAGGGCGCCATTCGCCAACAATTTTGGCAGTTTCTTTTACCAGCAGTTCGTCCACCAACGGCAGTGTCCGCGATGACAACGCCAGTGCCTGCGACAACGAACGGAGTCGACCGTCGTTCCGGTTGCAGCCTTGAGGCCCAGCGTGACGCACATTGCCGCCGGCGCTGCATTCGCACTCGGCCCTGCAACCATCAAAATTCCCGCCGCAATGGCAAAGGCGAAAGCTGCAAACTTTTTCATATTTCCTCCCGATCGGTGCTGCTGCTATTTCTTTTCTTGTTGCGGCAAAGGATCGCACCGTATGCGGCGAACGTCAAACGTAAATGTCATCCGCATTCCGGGAGGTAAAGCTTTTCCTTCGGATTAGATATTAAATCAACGAGCGGTTTTGCCGGGAAAGTTTTTTATGCCGCCGTGGCCGGCGAGGTCTCCGGCATCGTCACAATGCGGTCGCGCTCCTGACGCGGCGGGCGAACCACGGTGACGGTGCAGGGCGCATTGCTCGCAACCTCGGCCGAGACCGAGCCGAGTAAATTGCGCATCGTCGAATTGGTGCGCGCGCCGAGCACGATGTGATCGACGTTGTTGGCGTTGGCATAGTCGAGCAGCGCGCCGGCGGGGCTGACCGCTTCCAGGACGTGGAACGTGACGCGCCCCTCGCCGAGCTTCATGGACTCGGCCCAGTGCTTCAGCTCGACGAGACGGCGCACATGCTTGTTGTGCCCTTCTTCGTCGAGCGTGGAATTGATCCTGAGCCGGCTCTCCTTCAACACATTGAGGCAAGCAACGCGGGCTCCCGGTACGGTATCCAGGATGCGCTTGACGGTTACCCGCAGCGAATCGTGCAACGGCTCATTCGATTGCGACAGATCGACGGCGACCGCGATGATCGGCGCGGAGTTCGAGTTGGTTGACGATCAACTCCTTGCGCATCGCCGGCGCCGTCTCGGGATTGAAGCGGCGCTTCATCACGATCGACCACGGGTCCTGCTTCAGCCGCTCGGAGCGCGCGGTCAGCTTCACGCTCTCGGGGTGGGCGAGATCGAACGCCAAGTGCGCGCCGGTTGGGTATCGCCAGGCCGGATGCACCTCCAGGCATTTCAGGATGATCTCCTGCAGCCATGGCGGAAAATCCGTCCTGAGCTTGCGCGGCGGGACTGGATCACGCCAGATGCGCCGCTTCAGCCCTTTCAAGCGCTGCGGGTCGCCGAAGGGCCGGATGCCGGTGGAGAAGAAGTACATCAAGCAGCCGAGCGCGAAGAAATCGCTTCGCGGTTCGCTCCGCACCCCCATCACTTGCTCGGGCGCCATGTAGGGCGCGGTCCCGTAGGGCAGCCGGAACTCCTCGTCCATCAAATCGGGTAACTGTTCGTGCCGCGACAGTCCAAAATCCACCAGGGCCGCCTCGCCGGTATCGCGGATGATGATGTTCGACGGTTTGACGTCGAGATGAATGACGTGCTGCCGGTGCAGGTCGTGCAGCGCTAGTGCCACCTCGTGGCCGATCTTGGCGACTTCCTCGTAAGGCAGCGGCAGCTTGGCGAGCAGCGGGAACAGTGAGGTCCCGTTGATGCGCTCCATGACGATATAGGGCTGCACGGAGAAGTCGCCGGCCGCGATGAACCTCGGAACGTGCACGCCGGAGATGCGCGGCAGGATCATCTGCTCCATCTCGAAGCCGACGATGGCTGCCGGGTCCTCGCCTTCGAACAGTACCGGCACTTTCATCAGCATCGGCACGTCGATGCCCGGCTTGGTCACGCGCCACAGCACGGCCATGCCGCCCTTGTGCATCTGTTCATGCAGAGTGAAACCGTCGATGTCGCTGCCGGGATAGAGCTTGGCCATCACCATGAGGCTAGTGTCCTGTCTTAAGGCGGCGGGCGAGTGGGTCGGGCAATCCGGCCTTGCGGATTTTCTCGGCCGCCGCGTCGATATCGTAAGCCACGCGGATCGATGTGATCTCGTTCGTCGCCCTGTCGTAGATCGAGTAAGCCGCTGCCGGATTGCCGTCGCGAGGCTGCCCGACCGAGCCGACGACGACGATCCAACGGCGCTGCGGCAGCAACGGGACCGGCGCATTGGTCACCGGCACGAAGTGCGTAAGCTTGCCGGTAGTTGCGATGGCGTAGATAGCCGGTCGGTGCACATGGCCGACGCAGGTCAGCCACGCCGCGGTATTAAGCAGGCTGCGGGCAGCGTCGTTGCTGTCCATCACGTAGTTCCATTTCGCAGGTGCCGAGGCGTCCGCGTGAACGTAAAGGTGTGTGCCGCGCTTCTCCTCCATCGGCAGAGCGGCAAGGAATTCGCGCGTGTCCTGCCCCAGCTGTCCGCGCGTCCAATTCAAGGTGATTTGCGCATTCACGCTCATCTGGTCGCGCACGTTGGCCACTGCGGCGTCGTGATTGCCGAGCACCGCGATGGCGCCCTTCGAGCATTCGAGCATGACCTGATCGACGCACCACTCGGGATCGGCGCCATAGCCCACGATGTCACCGAGGAAGACGATCTGATCGACGCCACGGGATTTGACATCGGCCATTACAGCCGCGAACGCTTCGCGGTTGGCGTGAATGTCGGCCAGAAATGCGGTTCGCATGGATTTAAACACCGGGTTGGGTGCGTGCATTAGAGCCGCTGCAGGGCTCGGGTGACCTGATTCAAATCAAAATATGGGCGGATGCCTCGTTCGGAAAGGCTGGGATGTTAGCATGCAACCTCCCGGGGCACCCCGCTCTACGTCTGACATGCCGCCCTCTCGAATGAAAAAGGGCCGCGCAGGTCACTGCGCAGCCCCCGAACGTAAAACGAAATCGTGAGAGTGGCCTCGGTTCGGGCCTACTCCCCCTGCTCCTCGTCATCCTTGCCACCCGAGAGCTCTTTGAGCTTGGCAAACACGCGCGCCTCTTCCTCGGCCGCGGTTTCCTCGCGCTTCTCCACGGTCTTCGGCTGCACGATCTCAGCGAACCCGTGCGCGGTCGTCTCTTCGGTCGGCAGCAGCGTGCGGCCTTCTTCGACCTCTGCGCCCTCCTTAGTACGGTCAACGCGCTTCGCGCTCTTCTTGACCTCGGCGTCGAGGTCGATCTGCGAGCAAAGTCCAAGCGTTACCGGATCTTGCGGCACGAGGTTCGGCGAATCCCAGTGGGTGCGGTCACGGATCTGCTGGATCGTTGGCTTGGTCGTGCCGACGAGACGGACGATCTGGCTGTCCTTCAACTCGGCATGATTGCGCAGCAGCCACAGCACCGCGTTCGGCCGGACATGGCGCCGGGAAACGGGCGTATAGCGCGGGCCCTTGCGGCCGTGGCTTTGCTGCGGAATTGCGACCTTCGGCTCGGCCAACTTGAGATTGTGCGATGGCCGCTTTTCAGCCTTCGCGATCTCCTCGCGAGTGAGCTGGCCGCTGGTGATCGGGTCGGTTCCCTTGATCCCCTGCGCCACGTCGCCGTCGGCGATGCCCTTCACCTCGAGCACGTGAAGACCGCAAAACTCGGCAATCTGCTCAAAGGTCAGCGAAGTATTCTCGACGAGCCAAACTGCGGTCGCCTTCGGCATCAACGGTTTGCGGTCGCTCATAATGTTCTTCTCCGGGCCTCCGGCGCTAACCGCGCGGAAAGCCATACGTGACGGTGAACTATGTGGGGATAGTGCCTTATAGCTTCACGTCACCGGTCCGCGCAACAATAACGAGCGCCGACATGCAGAATAAATCAGCGACCCGTCCGTATCCGGATGCCGATCCAAATGTTGGCCTAGCGTCGTTGTTGCGGCGCGGCAACCCGGCCGCTACTGTCGTCGCGCTGATTGCGCCGCGCGGGCGTTGAGCCGTCGATCAGCGGGCGCTGGCCCGTCACGACTATAGCTGCCCGCGCATCCGCAATACAACTCAAAGTACAACCAGCACGCTGTTGGAGAAGCCTCACGATGACGGGTAAAGCGCTGAAAACGCACTATTTCGAAGATCTGAAGGTGGGCCAGGAGGCAAGCCTCACCAAGTCCGTGGCGGACGCCGACATCGTCGCGTTCGCCAACGTCTCGGGCGACAAGAACCCCGTCCACCTCGACGCCGAGTACGCGGCTGGCACGATGTTCAAGGAGCGGATTGCGCACGGCATGCTGTCGGCCGCCTACATCTCTGCCGTGTTCGGCATGGAATGCCCGGGCCCCGGCGCCATCTACGTTTCGCAGACGCTGAACTTCAAAGCGCCCGTCAAGATCGGCGATGCCGTCACCGCCAAAGTGACGATCGTGGAGCTGTCGCCGGGCAAGCGCGGCGGCCGCGCCAAGTTCGAGACGGTCTGCCTCGTCGACGGTAAGCCGGTCCTCGAGGGCGAGGCCGTATTGATGGTGCCCCCGCGCCCGGCCTGACACTTACAAACTTCATCCCCGGCCGAGTGCGGCTTTTGCCGCATGAAGGCCGGGGATCACAGCGCAAGACGCGGCGAAGCACGGATTTCGCTGCGATCCTGCGGGCAAGTCTCGCGCTGGTCCCCCGCATTACGCCGCTAGCGCAGAGCGGGGTTCGTGCGAAGATACTGACATAGACCCGTTGAAGAGACAGGAACAACGTCGTCCATGCTCGTCCTGCAGGGTGCAGCACATGCTCCGTTGAACGCCCGCGGCGCGGTGATCGCCATCGGCAATTTCGACGGCGTTCATCGCGGCCATCAGGCTCTGTTGGCGAAAGCGGTGGAGGTGGCGCGCGCCACGCACTGCCTCGCCGGTGCCATGGTGTTCGAGCCGCACCCGCGCGAGCACTTCCATCCCCACGAGCCTCACTTTCACCTGACGCCCTTGAACGAGAAGCTGCGTCTTCTTCGCAAAATGGGGCTCGACCTGACCGTCGTCGTCCCCTTCAATGCCGACGTGGCAGGCTTGTCGGCTCAGCACTTCATCGAGCGCCTCCTGGTGGCCGGCTTGGGCGTCAGCCACGTCGTCATCGGCTACGACTTCTTCTTCGGCAAAGGCCGCGGCGGCAGCCCCGAGACCATGCGCAAGGCGGGCGAGGAGATGGGCTTCGGCGTCGCCATCGTCCAGCCCGTGGCCGAGGCGGGCGAGGTGTTCTCTTCCAGCACCGTGCGCCTGAAGCTCGCCCAGGGCGACGTCAAGGCCGCCGCCCACGACCTGGGGCACTGGTGGCGCGTGGTCGGCCCGGTCGTCGGCGGCGCCAAGCGCGGCACCGGCTTAGGCTTCCCGACCGCAAATGTGCCGATGCCGAAGGGAACGGCGCTCGGTCACGGCATTTACGCCGTCCGCGCCCATCTCGGCCGCGAGGTACATGACGCCGCCGCCTATCTCGGCACGAGGCCGACGTTCGACGACGGCAAGCCGGTGCTGGAGGTCTTTCTGTTCGATTTCGATGGCGATCTCTACGGCCGCGAGATCGAGGTCGAGTTTATCGACTTCGTCCGGCCCGACCGCCGCTTCGACAGTATCGAGGCGCTGAAGGAGCAGATGGCCAAGGATTGCGCCAAGGCCCGCGAGCTGTTGGCCGCAGCCGGAAAAATGCCAGCCTAACTCCTCTCTTCGTCCGTTTCGGGGAGAAGGTTGGGGTGAGGAGCAGCAACAAACACCCGTGCCCAGGCTGCCCTCGCCCTAACCCTCGCCCCATGCGAGAGCCGAGCATGGGGAGATGGGAACCCGCGGCCCTTTATTCGCGGACTGGCGGTTGCTACAACGCCCCACCGATTTGCACGAACGCGCAACAGAAAGACTGATCATGGCAAAGAGCAGCGGGCCTAAGGGCGGAGCCCAGCCCGGCACCAAGCCCAGCGACAACGGCGGTAAGGCACCGGCCCAGCAGGCGGAAGCCGCGGTTGCTGAGAAGCCAGCCCAATCGAAGGCCGCCGCCGCGAAGCCGGACGGCCGCGACTGGTCCGAGACGCTGTTCCTGCCAAAGACCGATTTTCCGATGCGCGCCGGTCTGCCCGACAACGGAGCCGCAACTTCTGAAGCGTTGGGAGGAGATCGGCCTCTACAAGAAACTACGCGAGACCTCCAAGGGCCGCCCGAAGTTCGTGCTGCACGACGGCCCGCCTTACGCCAACGGCCACATCCACATCGGCCACGCGCTGAACAAGATCCTGAAGGACCTCGTGGTCAAATCGCAGCAGATGCTTGGCCACGACTGCAATTACGTGCCCGGCTGGGACTGCCACGGCCTGCCCATCGAGTGGAAGATCGAGGAGCAATATCGCGCCAAGGGCAAGGAGAAGCCCAATTTCGCCGATCCTGTCGCGGTGAATGCTTTTCGCGACGAGTGCCGCAAGTTCGCCGAGAAATGGATCGAAGTGCAGCGCGAGGAATTCAAGCGCCTCGGCGTCATCGGCGACTGGGCGCATCCTTATACGACGATGAGCTTACCGCGCCGAGGCGACATCGCGCGCGAACTGATGAAGTTCGCCATGAACGGCACGCTCTATCGCGGCTCGAAGCCCGTCATGTGGTCCGTCGTCGAGAAGACCGCGCTCGCCGAAGCCGAGGTCGAGTACCAGGACTACCAGAGCGACCAGATCTGGGTGAAGTTCCCGGTGAAGCAGTCGAGCGCTTCGAAGGTCGCCGACGTCGATCAAACGGCAAGTGATGGCGCTGTCAGTGGGATCGATGCTTCAGCCTAAAATCTGGATTGCAATCGCCTCGGTCGTCATTTGGACGACGACGCCGTGGACGATCCCAGGCAATCGAGCGATCTCATTTTCGTCCAGAATCGAGTACTGGCTTTACAAGGTCACTGCAGCGCCGGAAGGCAATTGGGCCAAGGTCGGCGACATGCTACATGCTCGCCGAAAAATTGGCCGCCGACGTAATGAAGGCCGCAAAGGTCGAAGACTTCGGAAAGTCGTCGGTGAAATCGGCCGCGGAGCTTCGACAGCGATGTTTGCGCCCATCCCTCGCTCGCTCGGCTACGACTTCCACGTTCCGCTGCTCGATGGCGATCACGTCACCGACGACACCGGCACCGGCTTCGTCCACACCGCGCCCGGTCACGGCGCCGACGACTACAACATCTGGAACCGCGAACCAGAAGGCGCTGCGCGACCGCGGCATCGACACCACAATCCCGTTCACCGTCGACGCCGATGGCGTGATGACGAAAGCCGCGCCGGGCTTCGACAGGCAAGCGCGTCCTGAAGGAAAATGGCGACAAGGGCGACGCCAACGACGCCGTCATCAAGGCGCTGGCAGAAGCCGGCAACATCATCGCGCGCGGCCGCTTGAAGCATCAGTATCCGCACTCCTGGCGCTCCAAGAAGCCGGTCATCTTCCGCAACACGCCGCAATGGTTCATGGCGATGGATAAGCCGCTTGGCGCGACCGGCGGCCGGCTCCCCGCAGGGGAGTCGCCGGGCGCAACGAACAAGACCCTGCGTGACCTCGCGCTCGGCGAAATCAAGGAAACCGAGTGGGTGCCGGAGACGGGCGAAAATCGCATCACCGGCATGATCGAGGACCAAGCCCGACTGGGTCGATGTCGCGCCAGCGCGCCTGGGGTGTGCCGATCACCGTCTTCCGCAACACCGAGACCGACGAGGTCATGCCGGGTCCCGACTTCGCCAAGTCGTCCGAGTTGATCGCGCGCATCGAGAAAGCCTTCGCCGAGAAGGGCGCCGACGTTTGGTTCGAGGCGGGCGCCAAGGAGCGCTTTCTTGAAGGGCCTCGTACCCGATGCCGAGATGGCGCAGTGGGAGCAGGTGAAAGACGTGCTCGACGTGTGGTTCGATTCCGGCTCGACGCACGCCTTCATGCTCGAAGATCCGGAGCAGTTCCCGAGTCTGGCCGGCATCAGGCGCAAAATCGCGATGGCGGTAAGGACAAGCGTCATGTACCTCGAAGGCTCGGACCAGCATCGCGGCTGGTTCCATTCCTCGCTGCTGGAATCCTGCGGCACTCGCGGCCGCGCCCCCTTCGACATCGTGCTGACGCACGGCTTCATCCTCGACGAGAAGGGGGAGAAAAGATGTCGAAGTCGATGGGCAACGTCGTCTCGCCGCAGGACGTGATGAAGACCAACGGCGCCGACATCCTGCGCCTGTGGGTCGCCTCGGCGGATACGACGAACGACATCCGCTTCGGACCGGCGATCGTGAATGCGGCAGCCGAGAACTATCGCAAGATCCGCAACACCCTGCGCTGGATGCTCGGCGCGCTAGGCCATCTAGGCTCGGCCAGAGCCGCTGCCGCACGAAGAATTGCCTGAGCTCGAAAAGCTCATGCTGCACGCGCTCGCCACCATCGCGCCGGAGATCGAGGCCGCTTATGCCGAGTACGACTACCGCAAGGTGATCTCGGTCCTCGCGCACTTCCTCAACACGGATCTATCCGCGTTCTATTTCGACATCCGCAAGGACACGCTCTACTGCGAGGCGCCGTCGAGCGTTAAGCGGAGCGCGGCGCTCACCGTGATCGACCTGCTGTTGCACCACATCACGCTGTGGCTGGCGCCGATCCTTTCGTTCACGGCAGAGGAGGCTTGGCTGGCGCGGTATCCGGACGCCGAGTCCGTGCATCTCGCGACGTTCACGCCCGTCGGCCCGCATTGGTGCGACGACAAGCTCGCCGCGAAGTGGGAGACCATCCGCAAGGTCCGCCGCGTCGTGACGGGAGCCCTGGAGCTCGAGCGCGCCGGCAAGCGCATTGGTTCCTCGCTCGAAGCCGCGCCCGAGATCTACGTCTCCGAGAAAGCCATCCTGGATGCGTTGCAAGGCGTCGATCTCGCCGAGGTCTGCATCACCAGTGCCGCCACGCTGCTCGACAAGCCCGCACCCGAAGGTGCGTTCACGATCGCCGACGTGCCCGGCGTGGGGGTGGTCCCGCAAATGGCCGAGGGACGGAAATGCGCTCGCTCGTGGCGCATCACCAAGGATGTCGGCTCCGACCCTCGCTATCCAGATCTGTCCGCCCGCGACGCCGCCGCCGTTGCGGAAATCGACGCTGCCCGCGCGAAGGATGCGGTGTGATGGAGGACGCTCTGAAGAGTTCGCTCTGGGGCCCATGGTCACGCGTGGGGTTGCAGGCAGCGCTCGCGACATTTGTGGTCGATCAGGCGCAAAAGTGGTGGATGATCAAAGGCGTCGGCCTGCCGGAGTGCGTGCGCGAGCGCTGCATCACCATCACGGTCACGCCGTTCCTCGACCTCAAGTACGTCCGAAATACCGGCATCAGTTACAGCCTGCTCGATCAGAAAACCATGACAGGTCAATATGTTCTGGCGATATTCGCGCTAATTGCGAGCGTCGCCCTCTGGATCTGGCTGGCGCGCAGCGGCACCGGACGATTGATGGCGGTAAGTCTTGGTCTGATTATCGGTGGCGCCGTCGCCAACGGGATCGACCGCGTCGTACTCGGCGGAGTTGCCGATTTCTTCTCCCTGCACGTCGGCAGCTTCTATTGGTACATCTTCAACTTAGCCGATGTTGCGATTGTCGCAGGCGTTGCGGGGCTGCTATATGATTCCTATCTAACGAGTCGCAAAGATGCCGCAAAGGCTGGCTAGCGCTGCAGAATGCTCGGGGGAGTGTTCGGAGTAAATCCGACGGCAGCGCCAGCGATAACGAGGGGGACCGGGGAATATGTCGATCATCCGCGCTGGGTTTTGCACCTCGGCCCTGCTCGCTGGCTTTGTGCTCGCTGGCTGCTCGCCGGGCGATATCCAGTTCAACGGCAAGGTTTTCGACGCTATCAACGCGACCGGTCTCGTTGGCACGCCAAGCGGGCAAGCGAAGATGGCCGAGCGCCAGCCGCTGATCGTTCCACCCGCATTGGATAAGCTTCCCGCCCCCGGCGCCGCTCAGCCGGAAGATCCGTCTCTCGCCGCGATCCAGGATCCGGATAAAGCCAAAGTCGTGTCGGCGAGTGAGCGCGATCGGCGTCAGGCCGAGTTCTGCAAGGCGAACTACGACCCGGCCAAAGCGCGCGGCGACGCCACCGCCGATGCGATCACCGGCCCGGCCGGACCCTGCCGCCCGTCCGCCTTCACCGCCTTTTCCAAGTGGAATAAAGGCGACTAAGCCGGCCGGACTGCCTGAATTCAGCCTCGTTTCTTGACTAACTGGCTTATGCCGCACGAAACTCGTGGACCGGCAGCGTGAGAACTCGGGCTCGATCAACGTCGCGAGCTCCAATAGCGGCATCTGAGCGAAAGCCGCACCAATTCCGATCTAAAGCGTTACCGCGTTGTCATTTGACAACACGGGCCCTTCCGTCGAGATGGGGGTAACGGGCTGTCCTGCGCTACTCGGATGATGTCCGTTCCGGCGAAATCCGGAGGCGGATCTATCGGGCGCTGCCGCCTGCCTCAAATTTGAGGAATTGAAATCGATGAGAAATTCCGGCCTTCGCCGTATCTCCACCCTGATCGGGGCGCTTCTGATGCTTCTGACAACTGACGCATTGATGGTTCATGCCGCCCCCCGGGCGACGCAATTTACGCTAGCCAACGGCATGGAGGTGGTTGTGGTTCCCGACAACCGCGCGCCGGTCGTTACCCACATGGTCTGGTATCGCGTCGGGGCCGCCGACGAGCCCGCCGGCGTCTCCGGCATCGCCCACTTCCTCGAGCACCTGATGTTCAAGTCGACGGACAAGATTGCCGATGGGCGAGTTCTCCAAGATCGTCTCGCGCCTTGGCGGCCAGGACAACGCCTTCACCGGCCAGGACGTCGACGGCTTACTTCCAGCGCGTCTCCAAGGACCGGCTGGAGACCGTGATGGGGATGGAGGCCGACCGCATGGTCAACCTCCGCCTTACCGAAAAAGAGGTCGTCACCGAGCGCAAGGTGATCCTCGAGGAGCGCCGCTCGCGCATCGAGAACAACCCGTCCGCTCTGCTCGACGAGCAGATGGACGCCGCGCTGTACCTGAACCACCCCTACGGCATCCCGGTCATCGGCTGGGAGCACGAGATGGCCAAGCTCTCGCGCGACGACGCGCTGACCTTCTACAAGCGCTACTACGCGCCCAACAACGCCATCCTCGTCGTCAGCCGGCGACGTGACGCTCGAGTGAGGTCAAGGCCTGGCCGAGAGCGACCTACGGCAAGATCCCAGCCAACCCGCAGATGTCGCCAAGCGCGAGCGTCCGCAGGAGCCGCCGCAGCGCGTCGCACGACGCCTCGAGCTGAAGGACCCGCGCGCCGGCAACGCCTCGGTCCAGCGCTATTACTCGGTCCCGGCCTACCCACGGCGCAGCCGGGCGAGGCCGAGGCGCTCGATCTGCTGATGAAGATCGCGGCCTACGGCTCGACCAGCCGCCTCTATCAAGCAAGCTCGTCGTCGAGAGACAGGGTCGCCTCCACCGCCGGCGGCTGCTACTCCGGCAGCGGCCTCGACAGCGGCACGGTCGCGCTCTACGCGGTCGTCGTCGCGACGGTGCCGACCTCGCCAAAGCCGAGGCCGGCGATGGACGCAGTGCTCGCCGATATCGTCGCGAACGGCGTCACCGAAGCTGAGCTGGAGCGCGCCAAGAACGGCTTCATCGCCGACTTCATCTACGAGAGCGACAGCCAGGCGACGCTCGCCCGCCGCTACGGCTGGGGCGTCGCTCATCGGCCGCACGATCGAACAGATCGAAAGCTTGCCCGAGGACATCGCCAAGGTGACCGCCGAGGACGTGCAAGAAGGTGCGGCCAAGTATCTTGATCCGCGCCGCTCGGTGACCGGCATGTCTGGCGCCGGACGTGAAGCCCGCCGTCTCCGCTGAAGCCAAGCGCCAAGAGCCGTTCGTAAGCGCGTCAGAGGACAAAAGATGCAAGTCGTGTCACCTATGCACTCTGCTTCGCGCCGCTGGGCGCGCCTCGACATCGCAGCCACGTTTGCGCATGCTCGTGCTGTCCCTTCTCGTCACATCAAGCCGGCCCGCACAAGCCATGAAAATCCAGACTGTCAAAAGCCCCGGCGGCATCGAGGCCTGGCTGGTCGAGGAGCACAGCGTGCCGCTGATGGCGATGCGCTTCGCGTTCGAGGGCGGCAGCTCGCAGGACCCGGTCGGCAAGGAGGGTCTCGCCAATTTCCTCGCCGCCATGCTGGACGAGGGCGCGGGCGACCTGACGTCCGAGAAGTTCCAGGAGCGCATGGAGGAGATCGCCATGCGCATGAGCTTCGAGGACAGCAGGACGCCTTCTACGGCAGCTTCGAGACGCTGACCGAGAACCGCGACAAGCGCGGTCGACTTGCTGGCGCTCGCGCTCGGCAAGCCGCGCTTCGATGCCGACGCCGTCGAGCGCATCCGCGGCCAGCTGCTGGCGGGCCTCGCCTACGCCGCCCGCGACCCCGACCGGGTCGCCTCCGACCAATGGTACGGCGACTGGCATTCGCCGGCCATCCCTACGGCCGTCCGGCCAACGGCACGCAGGCAGTCCGTCGCAGAGATCACCCGCGACGATCTCGGCGAGCTATCGCCGTCGCGTACTTCGCCAAGGACAACCTGAGGGTCGTGGCGGTCGGCGACATCGACGCCGCCACGCTGGCGGGCTCATGCTCGACAAGGTGTTCGGCGACCTGCCGGCCAAGGCCGAGCTGACGCCGGTCGCGAAGACGCAGCCGCGTGGCCGAGGGCACGCAGAGTGTCGTCGAGATGGCCGTGCCGCAGTCGGTGGCCGTGTTCGGCCTGGGCGCCATGCCGCGCAAGGACCAGGACTTCATGCCGGCGTTCGTGCTCGAACCAGATCCTCGGCGGCGGCGGCTTGTCGTCCAGGCTGATGGAGGAGGTGCGCGAGAAGCGCGGCCTCGCCTACTCGGTCTACACCTACGTGCAGCCCTTCAAGCACGACCTCGATCTTCTCCGGCGGCGTCGCCACCAAGAACGAGGAGATCGGCCAGTCGCTCGACGTGATCCGCGGCGAGCTGAAGCGCATGGCCGACGACGGCCCGACCGACAAGGAGCTGGCCAACGCCAAGAGCTACCTGACCGGCTCGTTCGCGCTGCGCTTCGACACCAACGCCAAGATCGCCAACCAGCTACTGTGGATCCATGCAGGAGGGGCTGGGCCGGACTACGTCGACAGGCGCAACGGCGAGATCGAGGCCGTGACGCATGGCCGACATCAAGCGCGTCGCCAAGCGCCTGTTCGAAGGCGAGGAACTGATCGTCACCATCGTCGGCCGTCCCGTCAACGTGACGCCGACGAAGGGCTGAGCTGCTCGATCCCTGGTGCGAACCTAGGCACCCCTCGCGCTCGAACAGCGTGAGGGGTTTCTTATTACCAGGCGTCGAGTAAGCGCCGCACGCCCCTCACATAGAGCGCCCCCGGGACGAAGCGGCGTGCCGCCAGGACCGCCGCCCCACGCGGGCTGTAGCGCAGCCGCGGTAGCCGGTCGTTGGCCGCGGACCAGATAGCCCGCGCCACGGCGTCGGGAGGAGGGGCTGCCTTTTCCCAGCCTTCCAGGTTGGGCTGAACCGTGCCGACGAAGCTGTCGTAATCCGTCAGATCCGCTTTCCGCGCCAGCTCCTGTGAGCGGTCGAAGAACTCCGTGCGGAAAACGCCGGGCTCGATGATCTTGACCTTGATGTTGAACTGGCTGACCTCGAAGGCCAAAGCCTCGGAGAAACCCTCGACCGCCCATTTGGTCGAGCAGTAAGCGGTGTAGAGCGGCAGCGTCATGCGTCCGCAGATGGACGCGACGTTGACGATCCGGCCTGCCTTCCGCGCGCGCATCTGCGGCAGCACCGCCCGCGTCACGTTCATCATGCCGAAGACGTTGGTATCGAACTGCCGGCGGATCTGTTCGTCGGTTTGCGCCTCGAACGGCCCGACGAGGCCATAGCCGGCGTTGTTGACCAGCACGTCGATCTGGCCGAGTTCCTCTTCGGCGGCAGCCACGGCCGCTTCGATCGAGCTTTGGTCCGTGACGTCGAGCCGATACGTGCGAATGAGCGGATGCGATGAGCCGTTGACGAACGGTGTGGCATTCGGCGAGCGCATTGTGGCCGCCACCTGCCAGCCCTTGTTTGCAAACAGCAACGCTGCCGTCTTACCGATGCCGCTGCTGGCTCCGGTAATAAGTACTGTCCTGGACTTCTTTTGCACGACCTTCTCCCAACCCCCAGTTGGCCTCGCGTGTCGCTTCACGGGCCAACTCTTACCATCCGGTCTTGCCGAAATCTTCCCCGGCCCCAGGTCATGAGGCAAATCGCGCCTAAAGAAAATAAGAACTGCGACGGATAGTTAGGGGCTCCGGCTGAGAGAGCTTTCAGCAACGCAAAGGCCGCTCCGCGCAATCGCGCGAAACGGCCTGTAGGGAAAACGGATAGTCAGGTCAGAACTAGCCCACCATGGTCAGGAACTCCTGGCGGGTGATCGCGCTGTCGCGGAAGCAACCGAGCATCCGGCTGGTGACGAGATCTGTGCCCGGCTTCATCACGCCCCGCGCCGTCATGCACTGATGCTCGGCCTTGAGCACGACGCCGACTCCTTGCGGCTGCAGCACCTTCTCGATCGTATTGGCGATCTGCGCAGTCATTTTCTCCTGGATCTGCAGTCGCTTGGCGTAAGCCTCGACGACGCGCGCAAGTTTCGAGATGCCAACCACGCGGCCGTTCGGGATGTACGCGACCCAAGCGCGACCGATGATCGGCGCCAGGTGGTGCTCGCAGTGGCTTTCGAAGCGTATCCCACGCAGGATGATCATCTCGTCGTAGCCTTCGGTCTCCTCGAAGGTCTTCAGCAGGATGGCTTCAGGGTCGTGGGAGTAACCCTTGCTGTATTCCTCCCAGGCGCGGACGACACGTCCCGGCGTGTCGATCAAGCCGTCGCGAGTAGGGTCCTCACCCGTCCATCGTAACAGCGTACGGATGGCGTCTTCCGCCTCGGCCCGCGTCGGTTTGTCGCTCCCGGCGTGCTGAAATAGAGGGGGCTTGCGATTAGGGGTCGGCTTGTCGATGGGCATGTTGCTTCCTCAGCGTGGTGTCGTCAGCTTACGTCACCGCGCGTCTGTCGGATCGATGAGCTTGGGAGGCGCGCGGCTTTGCCGGCCGCAGCGTCGTCTAACTTCGTCTTTCGTATAGGATATAGTTCACGTCAACGGCCTTTGCCATTTTGGGCAGGCCTGCGACGCCACCGCGCTTTCGCCCGCAATATCGGCACAGCTCACGCGAGCGCATCGTCCGCAAACGATGTTTTGGCGCCACAGGCGGGCACTAAGTTTAAAATTCCCCTCGCCAAATCAGTCCGCTCGGTGGCATCCCCAGCGCTCGGAATTCGTGGGGGCAATCATGATCAAGACAAAGTTGATTTTCATCGCGGCTGCGTTTGCGGTCGTGACGTCTCCGGCCGTGGCCGCGAAGAAACGGAACGCTGCACCGAAGACAGTCGCGACGCAGCAAGCCGCCGCAAGTAGTTCATCAGCCGAGGTAGAGGCAGGCAAAGCCTGCAAGGCCGAAGCCGACGCCAAGGGCCTGCACGAAGAACCTCGCAAGGTATTCCGCAAAGCCTGCATGCGGGCGGCAATCGGCAAGCCAACACCCATCAAGTCGGCCGACGGTGCCGCGAGGCCGGCAACCGCCGAGCAACGCTAATGCTCGCTTCAGCGTTCTTCCGTTGTGCGCGATTATAGGTGGTAGCGCTGCGGCGAGCAGGATCGGTTCGGATGCCTTCGGGTAGCCGATCAAAGGCGGAGCGAAGGTTATGACGACAACTCGGGTTGCCCTCGTATCGGGAGCAAATCGCGGTATCGGCCTGGAGGTCGCCCGCCAACTTTCCCGGGCCGGCATAATCACCGTGATCGGTGCGCGCGACGAGGCAAAGGGCAATGAAGCTGCCGCTGCATTGAAGGCGGAAGGCCTCGATCTCGTCGTCGTTGCTCTCGACGTCTCCGATCAAGCCAGCGCTCGTGCGGCGGCCGCCCACGTGGCAAATTTGTTCGGTCGCCTCGACATTCTGGTCAACAACGCCGGCGTGCTTTTTGATGGCCCGAGCAGCGGCGCCAGCGTCGAGACCGTCTCACCCGAGGTCGTCACGCGCACGTTTCAGACCAATCTCCTGGGGCCGCTATACCTCATACAGGCCGCTTTGCCGCTGATGCGTTCCAACAAATACGGCCGCATCGTCAACATGTCTTCCGGACTCGGGCAGCTCAGCGACATGGGTGGCGGATGGCCGGCTTACCGGATGTCGAAAACGGCGCTGAATGCCTTGACCCGCACGACGGCGGCCGAGGTAGTGGCCGACGGGATCAAGGTCAATGCGGCCTGCCCCGGCTGGGTTAAGACCGACATGGGTGGCCCCGACGCGGAGCGAACGCCCGAGCAGGGGGCCGATACGGCGGTCTGGCTCGCGCTGCTGCCCGACGACGGTCCGACTGGGGGCTTCTTCCGCGACCGCGCGCCGATAGCTTGGTAGCAGCAGAACGGCGTCGAGAGGGGAATTATGGGGCACAGCGTACGCCTGTTCGCCGGTTCGCTGCCGTCACTGCGCCCATTTCTCGCGGCTTCCCCTTCGGCCAGGGTTTACGCTCTGAGGATTGCGGACATCCTCGCCGTGCCGATCTCCGAGAACGTCCACGATGAGTTGCACGCGGCCTACGGGACCGGCGACTGGCTCGAGGAAGGCGCGCTGCTCACCGCCACCGACCTCGCCTTTGCCGCCAGCGCCTCCCGCGCCGCGCCGCTCGCGTACCTCCAGACCGATTTCTTTGGATCAGAGGGAGAGCAAGTCGCGATGCTTTGGCGCGATGGGGGACTGGCGCTGACCCCGATGCGGCTATCCTCGGCGCTGATGCGATCGCGCGCGCCGTCCTTCTGGCCAATCAACATTGCCCTGAAGGGGTTAGGCGTCGTTGCGGGTCCCAACGAGGATGAGTTCACGACCTTTGGCCTTGGCGACTGGCGTCACACCGATGATATCGTGGCCCGCGCCCGCCAGATCACCGTGGACCGCCGCTGAGGCCTACACGCCGCGCACGATGTTCCCGACCATCAGCGACAGGTAGGCGATAATCGCCAGCCAGAACTCCTGATGCGGCAGGTAGCGCGGCAGCGGCAGGAAATCGAACTTGCTGGCCAGCGCGACGATTGCGATCACAACCGAGATCAGAAAAATCGCAATGCTCGGCGGGTTGAGGCGCATGCCCGTTCCTCCCCTACGTTCGATCGCAGCCGCCATGGCAGCACGACGCGATCATCCTTAGCATGTGCGTCGGCTTCGCGCACGGATGTCTCAATCGTTGACGATCAGGGGTTCGCAGTGGACCGGGAAATTGATCGAGCGCGCGATGAAGCACATGGCGTGGGCCTCATCGTGTAGCGCGCGGGCCTTCTCCACGTCGCTCGAAGCCGTGATCGCTACTCTCGGCTTGAGCACGATCTGGGTAAACTGACCGGCGCCACCTTTCACCAGTTCCAGGCGGCCAGTTGGATTGTCCGAGTAGGAGGTGACGACCACGCCGGCGACGGAGGCGAGATGCAGGTACCAAAGCATGTGGCAGGAGGAGACCGCGGCGACTAACAGGTCCTCGGGGTCGTACCGTGCGGGATCGCCGCCGAACGCCGGAGCCGTGCTGCCGGGGATTGGCGGCTTGCCGTCCGGCGAGATCTCGAGATCACGGGTGTAGGACTTGGCGCTTGCCGTCCCTTCACCCGTATTGCCGGTCCATGCCACCTTGGAGCTGAACGTGACTTCGCGTGCCATGCTGCGCTGGTCTCCCTGTCATCGCAACGCGCAGGCGAGCATTTCGCTTCCAAATTCGCTGGTCGCTTATAGCGCGTCGGGGCTTGCGTTCGCCTTCAGACTTGCCCGCAACGCGTGGGCATCGACTATGAACTGCACCGGTTGCGCATCGCGGACGCCCTGCTCGCGTGCCGTCACGAGTACGAGTTGGCCCGACAGCGAGACCTTGCCGAATGACTTCATATCGGCCGGCAACTCATGCAGATCGATGATCTCCAAGGCGCGGTCGGACCCGGCAGGCCCGATCAAGATACGATCTCCGACGCTGGTGCCCTTGACCCAAGACACGCGCGAAGCGCCCGCCGGCAGTTGACTTCCGAGCCAGAATTCCTCCGTACCGGCGACCGCGGGACCCGAGTTGCGGGCCTTATTGGCCGCGCCGACCGCCGGTCCCGACAGCGCATCCGCGAAGCTCCGTTCGATCAGGCTATCGGTATTCATTAGTCCTATCCCGAGGATCGCAAACCCAGTGGCGGCGAGTGCCGCGAACGAAAGGCCGGCAGAGGGGATGGAGCGGTAGTATTTCGCTGGCATGGCGCTGGGTTCCGGTTCGATTCCTGGGTCGGCTTCGACAGGTAACGCCTGAATATAGGAGCGCAGGAGAGGATTTCCGAGCCCCGACGGAACTCTTATCCTCTCCTCGCCCCACCCGACCGCGGGGAGGCATTCACACGGCGCAGGTGTCGGAAGAAGGCGAGGTTGCCGGCCACGAGCATGGAGAACAAGGCGGCTAGCATCAGCATCGTTGACTGGTGCTCGTTACGCCGATAGGCAGCTTCGGCGGCGGCCGACGTGCGCGGAATGGCGACCATCGTCAGCGGACCGGCCGTATTGGCGGGGTCATTCACCATGTCCTTGGTGCGTTCGCCGGCTTGGGCGCTCCAGGCGAGGAGATCGCTGGGCCGGGCGCTCTGGGCCACGCTGCAGTCGGAGTGCGAGGTGACGGCGACCATGAATGCGAACACGGCGAGCCCGGCAAGCATGTCGACCGCGAGGTGACGGCCAATCGAGCGGCGAGTTTTGGGAATCACACGCTTCGGCATCTATCGTCGCCCCCTTGAGTATGTCGTCCGGTCGAGATTGTTATCTTGCTGATCGTTAATCCAACCTGATTTTGTGGCGAGGGTTGGCCCGCAAGATGGCAAACCCGATGAATCTTCGACGCAAATTGCGTGCCGGGCGGCATCTGATGCCTTCCCGCCACGAGCGCAGATCTCAAACTGGTCCGTTACGGACCATTTACAGCGCACCCGCTGTGCAGACTGCAGCCTACACGCCTGCGATATGCCTCATTATCCGGCAGCAGGGTCCCACCCCTCCGGTGAACGATGACTTGCAGTTGCAGGCGACCGGGCGTAGCTTCCGCGCCGCAAAATCCCCAATCGCCAGACCAAGCTTGCCAGACCGCCAACGCTTGAAAATAAGGGCCTCCTCCATGGGCTTCATTGCCGACAGTCTGAACCGCATCTCGCCCTCCGCCACCATCGCCGTCTCGACCAAGGCGCGCGAGCTGAAGGCGCAGGGCCGCGATATTATCTCGCTCTCGGCCGGCGAGCCCGATTTCGACACGCCGCAGAACATCAAGGACGCCGCTAAGCGCGCCCTCGACGAGGGCAAGACCAAGTACACCGATGTCGACGGCATCCCCGATCTGAAGGCAGCCATCGTCGCCAAGTTCAAGCGCGAGAACGATCTCACCTACAAGCCGAGCCAGATCTCGGTCGGCACCGGCGGCAAGCAGGTGCTGTATAACGCGTTGCTCGCGACGCTTAATCCCGGCGACGAAGTCGTCATGCCGGCGCCGTGCTGGGTTTCGTACGCCGATATCGTCCTGCTCGGCGGCGGCGTCCCGGTTTTTGCCGAGACGACGATGGCGCACGGCTACAAGCTGCAGCCCGACGCTCTCGATAAGGCCATCACGCCCAAGACCAAGTGGCTTGTCTTCAATTCGCCGTCGAACCCGACTGGTGCAGCGTACAGCCAGGCCGAGCTGAAGGCGCTCACGGACGTGCTGATGCAGCATAAGCACGTTTGGCTGTTGACCGACGACATCTACGAGCACCTGCTGTATGACGGCCTGAAGTTCTTCACGCCAGCTCAGGTCGAGCCCGGACTCTACGACCGCACGCTGACCATGAACGGTCTTTCAAAGGCCTACTGCATGACCGGCTGGCGTCTCGGCTACGCTGGCGGCCCTGAGCAACTTATCAAGGCGATGTGCAAACTGCAGAGCCAGTCGACCTCCAATCCCTGCTCGATCACGCAGTGGGCGGCGGTCGAGGCGCTGAACGGCCCGCAGGACTTCATCGCCAAGAACAACGCTGAGTTCGTGCAACGCCGCGATCTCGTCGTGTGAATGCTGAACCAGGCCAAGGGGTTGAAGTGCCCAAAGCCGCAAGGTGCGTTTCTACGTTTATCCGTCGTGTGGCGAAGCCATCGGGAAGACCACGTCGAAGGGCGTGAAGATCAACAATGACGAGGACTTCGTGACGGCTCTGTTGGACGAGGAAGGAGTTGCGTGCGTGCACGGCGCAGCCTTCGCCGGGTCGCCGGCTTTCCGCATCTCCTACGCCACCTCGACGCAGGCCTTGGAAGAAGCCTGCACCCGCATTCAGCGCTTTTGCGCCGGGCTGAAGTAATTCCGGACTGATCATCTGAAAGCCCGGCAGCGCACCCGCTCGCCGGGCTTTTTGTTTGCGTGATGCCCAACACTCCAGAGCAGCCTCTGCCGCTTACATCTCGATACATAACTCTACACATCGGATATATCCCCGCGTCAAACCGCAGCTAGGTTCTTCCCTGACCGGAGGCAGCGGAAGCGGATGTGCCTGTGACGGCCTTGTGGCCGATGCGGGAATATCCCGAGAAGCTCGCCTCTTTGATAAAAAAAGGCGAGGGGGATCACATGGCTTCGATTGCAGACCCGGCCACGGCAGTCTGGGCGTCAGAACTCCTTGATCTGCTTTCGGACGAACGGGACCGGGCTGGCACGGCGGAGATGCTCCGCGTGAGCGTCGTACAACCCGGACAGTCCCTCTTCCGCCAGGGAGACGATTGTAAAGGCGTCTATTGGCTGCTGTCGGGCTTGGTTGGCTTGCGCCGCTTCGATGCGCAAGGGAACTCGGCATTGTTGCGGCTCCAGCGCGCCGGCGATGTCCTCGGCTATCGCGCCTTGGTCGAGAAATGCCCCTATTACAACACCGCCGAGGCCATGACGCCGTGTCGCGTTTTTTTCGTCCCGGTATCCAGACTTGAGGGCCTGGTCGAGCGCAATCCGCTGCTTGGACAGAAATTTCTGAAGTTGGCGCTGCTGGATATTGCGGACATAGAAATCGAAATGCGCAGCCCTTCTGACGGCGGGCCTGAAAAGCAGGTTTTTGGAGTTGATTATGATGTTTTACAAAAACTCCAACTCCAAATCTGAGGACCGGGGGATCTTGATAGATCTTCCCTTGCAGAGAAAAGACATGGCCGCCCTATTGGGAGCCACGCCCGAATCCATTTCGCGGTTGATCAATAAGCTGGATGGCGAAGGACGCGTGCGTTTCGACGGCCGCCGTGTCGTCGTCCCGAATCTCGATTGCTTGATTGGCGAACAAGCCGTTCATTGAACGCGCGGCGCCACGGACAATGTAACGCCCGCGCATCCAAATCTTTCTCCGTCAACGCTTAGTCTGAGCCTGGCCTTTCTCGGGTTGCTGGCCGGCCTGCCCCTGCTTCGACATGAACTCCTCGAAGCGATGCTGCATTTCGGTAACGCTGACGTCTTCGACGTGAGTGCTGATCATCCACTGGTGTCCGAACGGGTCCAGGAATTGAGCCGCGCGGTCCCCGTAGAACTCGTTGGTCGGCGGGCGCACCTCCTTGGCCCCGGCCGCCAGGGCCTTCTTGTAAACGGTATCGACGTCCTCGACGTAGAGATGCATTCCAACCGGCATTCTGCCGCCGCCAGGCTGCGGACCGGAACGCCCAAACTCGGGATGCTCGTCGGAGAGCATCAGGAAGCGATTGCCGATCTTCAACTCGGCGTGTCCGATGCGCCCTTGCTTGTCGGCTAGCCGCATCACCTCGGTCGCGCCGAACACTCTTTTGTAGAAGTCGATGGCCTTGGCCGCGTCTTTGATCGTGAGGTAGGCGGTTACGCCTTCATGTCCTTCCGGAATGCGTCGTGCAGTCGCCATTGTCTGCTCCTCGCATAATGAAGAGCCCCCGGTCCAACCGATGGTTGGATATGGGCGGGATGTGGGACTTGAACAGGGTCGATGCAACCCCTCGGGGCCACTCCCCACGGATGGCGGTCACAACGTCATTTTCGTTGCCGCGCGGACCTGCTCAGCCCGCGCGCAATTCCGCACCAGATGCGCAATCTCGACAATCAAAAATCAAAGAATCAGAGGCCAATGTGAGATTGGCCTTCACGGAGTTCGACTATTTCTGAGCAATTCTGCGAGGGTTGGCGACAGGAAGAGCCGCGGCGAGAGCAGGCTCGTCGCTACTGCATTCGGGGTGCCCGAAGCCGCTCTTACTGAGGAAGCGCCCGCCTTCTGTTGGTCCACCAGCGCTCGTGCTGGCATTGCCGAGGCTGATATCGAAAATGATGTTGTCGGGCCGCTGGGGATCGCCGCTCACGCCGGCAGGGACATTGCCTAGCTTCAATAGCGACCGTGCCACCCAGGCCACTCGATGATCCCGGCACGAGGTATCGCCGCTGACACCGATGCCGCCGACCAGCCGCCCGCTTTGGTCATAAAGCCCTAGGCCGCCACCGAATACGTTGACGCCGCCGACCCGCTGCCCGACCATGGGATCGTTGCGCCGGCCGAACTGTTCACCCTGCCCGGCATAGGCGACTTGCGTTGAGACCGGGTTGCTTTCCTGCAAGCCGAACAGGCTTCCGCCCGGCTGCACGGCGCTATAGAGATTGGCCGTCGACAATGCGAATTCCGGCAAGCTGAAAGCATTGGCGGTATTCGCCTTCTGAGCCGAGATCACGCGACTGCCGGGCCATTGGCTGCCACGGTCGTCGCCCGTGAATGCAACAGCACAAACAATCCCGTCGCGATTGACGAGGGTCGCCCACATATTGTTGGGCGAGCCACTACGGAGTTTCAGTCCTCCCGGGGCTTCATTTGCGGAAATGAGCGCGGCGCGGAGTTGCTCGAAGGCGGGGAGGGTCGCGCAGTTCGATTGCGCGAAGCCCGAGGCAAGTGTCTGAGCTATGGCGCTTCCTGTCGCGAGACCAAGCGCGAGAAAAGCTGCAATTGCAGCTTGCAAAGATTTTGGCATGAGGCGTCCTCCAGGCAGCAAACGCATCGCATCTCGCGGCGTATGAATGGACAGAACGCCGTAATGTGTTTGCAATTACTTTCAGCGGTCAAGCTGAACTGTCGGACAAAAAAGAATTAGGCCTGAAGCAATCGGACGGAGGATTTGGGGCGCGGATTATCGCCCCGCCAGCTTATCCGCCATCACGGCGATCGTGCGCTGATAGACTGAGGCTTTGTTCCAGTCAGCGAGAACGGCGTAATTGCGCGTGCCTTCACCCCAGCCTTGCCCAGCTTGCCAGCCGTGCCCCTTCAGAAAGTTGGCTGTCGACGCCAGCATGTCCGGAACGCTGCGGTCCAGATCGCGGCGGCCGTCACCGTCGAAATCGACCGCATATTTGTAATAGCCGCTGGGCAGGAACTGCGTATGACCGATCTCGCCCGCCCAACCGCCGCGCATTTGTGCCAGCGAAAGGTCGCCCCTCTGCAGAATACGGAGCGCGTCGAGCAGGTGCCCTGTGAAGAATTCTGACCGGCGGCAGTCATAAGCAAGCGTGGCCAGAGAGCGAATGATGGAATACTTGCCGCTGCTGTCGGCGCCGTAGTTCGTCTCCAGTCCCCAGATCGCGATGAGAATGGGACCGGGAACGCCGAACCGCTGCTCGATGCGGGCGAGCGTCGCCTGATGCGTCCGCATGAGGCTCTGTCCACGGCGGATTAGCGACGATCCCACCCGCTTGGCATAGAATGCCTCGAAGCTGAGCTTGAATGAGCGCTGCGAGTGATCGAGCCGCACTACGGTCGGGTCGTAGGTGACGCCGTCGAGCGCGGACGAGATGACGTTCTGCGAAATGCCCTGAGCTGCCGCGGTTCGCTTAAACTGCGCGAGCCAGGAGGAAAAGCCGGCGGCATCGTTCCCGCAGTTAGCTGCGTGAGCCGCAGGGCCCAACGCCAGCAGCGTCAAGAGGCAGGTCAGCAGAATCCAGGCCGGCTTGCCCCTGAACCCCGAGCCCGAGATCCCTACGTGGGCTGCCACGATGCTGCGCGAAGGTTTGAAAGAGGAGTGTCGTAGCAAATGCGAGCGCTCCCGTTGGTCACGCAATGAATGCGCTGATATTTCGGTATCAAGTCCGAACCCGCAACCACCCGTTCGCAGTCAGCTGTTCCTGTGGCTGGAAGCGGGTCTTGTAGTTCATCTTGCGCGAGCCGCGAATCCAGTAGCCGAGGTACAGGTATGGCAAGCCGAGACGGCGTGCATACTCGATATGGTCGAGGATCATGTGCGTGCCGAGACTGCGGGTCGCATCTTCCGGGTCGTAGAAACTGTAGACCATCGAAATCCCGTCCGAGAGACGGTCGCAGAGCGCCACACTCTTGAGCGGCCACGTCGAGGGGCCGCTGTCGAGCGGATCCTCGGCCGGTTTCTCACGATACTCGGTGAGGAATGTGTTGATAACGCTGTCCTCGACCATCATGGCGTAGTCGAGCACGCTCATGTCAGCCATGCCGCCGTCGGCATGGCGAGTGTCGATGTAGCTGCGGAAAAGACTGTACTGCTCGGAGGTCGGCACCGGCGCCACTTGCCTTGAAACCAGGTCGCTGTTGCGGTCCATCACCCGCCGCATGGTACGACCCATCTCGAACTCATCGACTAGGACGCGCACGGAGACGCACGCGTGGCAGCCCTCGCAGTAGGGCATGTACGCGATGTTTTGGCTTCGCCTGAACCCTCCCTTGAGAAGATTGTCGATCAGCGCCGCGGGCTTATCGTGAGTGAGGTGAGTGAACAGCTTGCGCTCGAGCCGCCCCGGTAGATACGGGCACGCCTGTGGCGCCGTCACGTAGAACTCGGGGAAATGCTTCTGCTGCTCGGTCATTTCCGCGAGGCGTCCTCATCCATGTCCGCGCGCCAGTCACAATATGTGTTTTGGGCACTCATGATACGTGACCCTTCGGCCCCGTATCAAGTTGAAGCAGCGCCGCCTTCACGTTTAGCCGGTGCATTCCGGCGCCGTGACTAACGCGAGCGCGGCTCGGCCAGCGCGCTGTCGGCCTCCCTTGCCTCTCGCGAGACCAGCCAGAACCGCTTGATGAATGCCAGGCGGGCCGGTCCCAGCACTCGCCCGTCGCTCGACAACGCAAGGAGGTCGTCGGGGCCGAGGCGGTTCCTGCCGAACACGCACATGAGCTGACGATTGCGTTGCCGCTGCCCGGGCGGCGTCGAGGAGTAGGATAGGACGACGCCTTGCCCAGTGGAGGTGGGGTTGGACGAAAGCACCTGCAACTCGCTGCCGGCCGGATTCAACACCAGCAGGATAGAGCGGCACGCGCGAGCCTGGGAACTCGAGTTCGGCATGCACGATTGCCCCCAAAGTCACCGCGAGTGCGGCACCGACAAAGACATTGCGCTTGCGAAAGTTGATTCTCATAGATCCCGACGCCCGCTTGCGCTCCAGGCTCTCACAAGCTTCGCGCCCCGTCACCTACGATATGTGGGTAAGCTTAGCCGTTGCCCCGTGTTTCCGTCTCGCCGTAGCGGGCATGTGCCGCCAGGAACGCGATGATGCCCTTGGCAACGTCCACCCCCGTCGCCGCCTCGATTCCGCGAAATCCGGGCGATGAGTTCACCTCCATCACCATCGGACCGCGCGCCGAGCGCAGCATGTCGACGCCGCAGACGTTGAGCCCCAGCGCGGCTGCCGAGCGAATAGCCGTCTGTTCTTCAAGCTCCGTGATGCGCACCGCCTCGCCCTTGCCGCCCCGGTGCAGGTTCGATCGAAAATCCCCGTCGGTGCCGGTTCGTTGCATGGCGGCGATCACCTTGCCGCCGATGACGAATGCGCGGATGTCGGACGCGCCGGCCTCGCGGATGAACTCCTGCACCATGATGTTGACGTTGGCCGCGCTGAAGGCCTCGATGATCGACTTGGCCGAGGCTTGCGTCTCCGCCAGCACGACGCCCATGCCCTGCGTGCCCTCCAGCAGCTTGATCACCACCGGCGCGCCGCCAACTTCCTTGATGACATTCTCCGCTTTGCGTGGACCGTGCGCGAAAGCTGTCACCGGCAAGCCGATGCCTTCCCGGGCGAGGATCTGCAGCGCGCGCAGCTTGTCACGGGAGCGGCCGATGGCGACGCTCTCGTTCAGCGGGTAGACGCCCTGCATCTCGAATTGACGCAACACAGCGAGGCCGTAGTGCGTGACCGAGGCGCCGATGCGAGGGATCACCGCATCATACAGCGGCAGCGTCTTCCCGCCATACCTCAATAACGTCTTGCTCGACGTGATATTCATGTGGACTTGCAAGGTGTTTATCACGTCGATCGTATGTCCGCGCGCTTGCGCTTCCGCAACGAGGCGTTGGTGCGAATAGAGGTTGGGGTTGCGTGCGAGCAGGGCTAGGCGCATGGACGCTCCGAGCGGGCGGTCGAGGTGCTGAACAGGGTCGAGGCAGTCGGCCCGGCACTGATTAGGCCAAGGCGCGGTCGAGGGAAAGGGCCGCGCCCTCAACCTTAGAATCAGGTCAGTGTTCCGCCGGCACGCGGGCTTGCCATCGGGAACCGGATCACGCATCTAACGCAGCGGCGAGGCGGCCATGCCGCCAAAGCCTGATCCAGCGCGGCCCAGTGGTTGAAGAGAAGCGCAAAAACCGCCTTGGTTCTCAAAGCTGTGAGGCGAGGCTGACGGGCTCGCTTGATGCCCTTCAGGGCCAGCCGTGAGCTACGAGGAGCAAAGATAGGCAGGATGAAGACGGCCGAGATCTCCTCACCGCTGCGTATTTCCGCCCTGGCTATGCCGGCCCGGTTGGCGTCCCTGTCGGCGATGCTGGCGCTGTTGTTGGCCGTGTTGATGATGACGGCTCCGTCGGCCTGGGCGATCGAGGTCGAGTTTACGGCCAAGACCGTCCGGCGAGAGGTCGTAGCGCTTTACGACAGCCGTCACGAAAAAAAGCCCAGCGAGACGCGCATCCATAAGTTCGCCGAGATGCCGCTGAATTACCTCGGCTACACCCTACGATACGTCGATGTGAATGGCCCCTTGCCCGAGCCTGCCGAATTGGCCCGCTCCCGCGGCATGATGAGCTGGCTGATCGAGCCTTTGGCGCGTCCGGCCGACTATGTCGAATGGCTCGACCGCGTGACCGAGAAGGGCATTCGCTTCGCCCTCATTTCAGAGATAGCGCCGCCCGAGAACGAGAAGATGCGCCCAACCATCGGCCGCGTGTTGAACCGCCTCGGCCTGGCGCAGAGCGGCGAGTACGTCAACATCACCAACCGCGCCCGCATGACGACCGTGGACGCTGCGATGGTCGGCTTCGAGCGCCCTCTCGACAAGGCGATCCCGGATTTCGCCGTCATGGTGCCGTCCTCGCCCGACGTCCGCGTGCATCTCGCGGCCGAGGTGCCGCTACGCGACTCCAAGATCACCGCGGCTTTGGTGACAACCAGTGCTGCCGGCGGCTACGTCTCAGACGAGTTCGCCATGTTCTACGACGGCAATACCGACCGACTGCGCTGGATCTTGAACCCGTTCTTGTTCTTCAAAAAAGTGTTCGGCGAGGATCGCTTTCCGATCCCGGACACCACAACCCTATCTGGCCGCCGTATTTACTTCAGCCACATCGACGGCGACGGCTGGAACAACGTGAGCGAGATCGAAGGCTACCGCCAAAGCCAGACGCTCTCGTCCGAGGTCATCACCAAGGAAGCGATCGAGCCCTACCCGGACCTTCCCGTCTCCATCGGCCTCATCGCCGGCGACATCGACGCGAGCCTGGGCGGCAACCCGGCGGCGGCAGTAATCGCCCGCAAGCTGTATGCGCTGCCGCAAGTCGAGGTGGCGTCGCACACCTATACCCATCCGTTCGACTGGGAATTCTTCGAGAATTACGACCGCAAGGCCGAGCTCGAAAAGATCGACGCAGCGCAACGACCTAAGCGCTCGCTCTGGGATAAGGTCCGCATCGCCGCCTGGAAAGTCGCCGGGCGCGAGCCGACGTCCGATCGACTGAATCGCTGGGTCGCTGGCAGCGCCGACCTTCCCCGCTCCTATCTGCGCAATCCCTTCGATCTCGACCTGGAGATCAAAGGCGCGCTGGCGGTATCGGAGAAGCTTGCCCCGCCGGGCAAGAAAGCCAAGATCATGCTGTGGAGCGGCGATACCATCCCCTTTGAGGCGGCGGTGCGCGCTACGCGCGAGGCCGGCGTGCGCAACATGAACGGCGGCGACACCCGTCTCGACGAGGAATACCCCTCCGTCTTCTATGTGCCGCCCATCTCCCGCCCCGTCGGACGTGAACGCCAGATCTACGCCGGCAATAGCAACGAGAACACCTACACCAACTTCTGGCACGGACCCTATTACGGCTATCTTAGCCTTGAGAAAACGCTGGCCAACACCGAGAGGCCCCGCCGGCTGAAGCCTTTCAACGTCTACTATCACATGTACATGGGCGAGAAGGCCGCGGCGCTCGCGTCGCTGAAGCACTTTCTGGAAATCGCTCGCAAGGGCGAGGTGGTGCCGGTGGCGGCGTCTGACTACGCCGCCGTCGCAGACTTATTCTTTTCCGCCACCATCGAACAGGTCGGCGTGATGTCCTGGTCGGTAGCGAACCGCGGGCAATTACAAACCGTGCGTTTCGACGATGCCGATGCTCTCGACGTCAACATGACCGCAAGCAGCGGCGTGCTGGGCTCCAGGCGCACCAACGGCTCTCTGTACGTCGCGCTCGACTCGGCAGTGCAAAACGCCGTCGTCACCCTTGGAACTGCCGATGCACCGGCGCCCGAGCCGGACCCCTCAGCCGTCGTGGCCGGATCGCAAACGCCGCCTCCAGCTACGCCTTTCGCAAGCCTAGTGTCCAGCCGCTGGCTGTTTTTCAACCGGGCCGCTCTGCCGTGCGGGTTCGAGTTGACAGCGCAGGGCTTTGGCCCCGGGCAGATGCAGTGGCAGACCGCTGCGGGCAAGAGCTTCTCGATTTCCGCCTCGCGCGGCTCCACGGTCCTTTGGCGGGAGGTTGCTCGGGCAGGTGCGGATGGAATGCTGAAGCTGCAGGCTCCGCCCATTGCCATGGAGCCGCTCGCGCTGCGGTTCGATTGCCAATGATCAGAAAGCTACAAGCGTTCTTGACGGCCTATGCCCATCACATCGTGATGGGCGTCTTGTTCGCGGGCGCTCTCTGCATCGGCGTTCTGATGCTACCCGGCGATGCCGAGCGCATCGCCATGCTCGAACGTGACGGCCTCGAGCGCGAGGCCTTGCAGATCCTCGAAGAGCGCTTCGCGGCCGGCGACCGCCGCCAGCGAACGCTTTACCAGCTCGGCCGCTTCTACGAACAACTCGGTAACATCCCGAAAGCGCGCCAGATGCTGGAGATGCTGGGCGAGCAGCGCCCGCGCGATCTGGCGGTGCAAACCCGTCTATCAGGCTTCCTGAAGCAGATCGGCGACCAGCCGGCTTATTTGCGCCAGCTCCTTCGCCAGATCGACCTCAAGTATTCGGAACCCGCTTGCAAGGAGTTGGTCGGCGTCCTTCGCCTCGCCGGTGATTATTCTGAGGAGCAAGCGGCCCTCCAGAAGTGCCGTCAGAAGGGTTACCGGCGCACCGAGGACATGGTGCGTCTCGCGGGCCTAGTCGCCGCCGATGGAGACGTGGCCCAGGCCTCCGTGCTGCTGCGTGGCGTCGACGACTTGAAGCGCCTCAAATCCGAGCGCGAGCGTGTCCAGCTGTTCGCCATGCTCGTGGATGCCGATCAGCCTAAAGAGGCGCTCCGCAGGGGCATTCGCTGGGCCAAGGGCGGCCGCGACGAGAACCTGTCGCTGACGTTGATCGAGATGCTGCTGCGCGCCAAGAAGCAAGACGTCGCGATCGAGTTGGCACGGGAGGTCGGCGTTCCAGGTGACCGCGTCTCGCTTGCCGTAGCCGAAATCATGATCGACAAGTCGGAGACGGTGGCTGCGCGATCCTACCTGCGCGGCTGGCTCGACAAGGCTCGTGCTGCGGACAGCGCCGTTGCCGTGCGGTTCGTTGATGCCTCACTCGCCGCCGACGACCCGGAAAGCGCCTATCGAGGCTCCAAGCGCTTCGGCTGGTCGCGCCTGCCGCAGGCCCAATTGGTCGGTATCGCGGAAGGCCTTGCGGCTATCGGCAAGCGTGTGGAACTGGACGACATCCGTGCCGCTCTGACCGCCGAGTTCGATCGCCAATAGTGCGGTGTTGACGGCTTCGGTGCGCCGCGAGGCCCGGGCCACTCCACCTCCCGCGGCGGCGGCAGTTCAGACGGTGGCAGCGACCCCCGGCGCCGCAGGCCTGCAGACGTGGCGTACGGGATTGTGGCTCCGCCTCCTCGCCGACAACGGTAGCGCCTCGCCAGAGACCGCCCTGCGCCGCATGGGCATCGAGAAGCCCGGCTCGACCGAGGCCAAGGCCGTCCGCATGATCCGGCAGCACAAGAAAGCGCGCCGCCTGCGTTTTAAATTCAAGCCGCGCCAAGCGGGCGTGACAGCTCCGAAGCCGGTGCAATCTCCCGCCCCGGTTCCGGTGCAATAGACGCTCCGGTTCAGCCCATCTCATGTATGCGGCTGCAAATGAACACCATTCCTCCTGTTTCTCACGGCAGTGGCATGGCAGCAGCGACGGAGCACGGCAAGTCGCCGTTGCTCTCACGACCAAGCCTCTGGTATTTCTCGCGGCGAGCGTGACGCGCTGTCTGTCTAGGTGGCGGGACATCAGTAGCATTGGCCGGCTCCGCACGTCGGTTGTTGCGGGCGGGTCAGGACGCGACGAGGCGGGTTCGCCGCCGCACGGGACAGGCTCGGGGGGCCGCTTTGGACGACAAGCGCGACATATTCGCTAATCTGGTGGCGGGCGACCTGAAGCCCGGTGTCCCGATCCTGCCGCCCTTGAGCGGCCTCATTGAGCTCGCAATCCTGGTCGCTGCGATCGCGTCTATCTCGTGGCTGTTTCCCGAACTCGAGATATCGGACATTCAGCCGAACCCATTCTGGCTGCCGGTGCTTCTGCTGAGCCTGCAATACGGCACCGTCAGCGGTGTCCTGGCAGCGGGCGTGGCACTTCTCGTTACGGTCGCGTCGGGATTGCCTGAGGAAGGCGTCGGAGAGAACCATTTCAGCTATGCGCTGCGGGTTTATTCGCAGCCCATTCTCTGGTTCGCCGCCGCGGTGCTGCTCGGGCAGTTCAGAATGCGCCAGATCAGTGCCAAAGAAGTCCTTCGTCAGCAGCTCGTTGATATATCAGAGGAACGCATGGCGCTGGCCGGATACGCGTCGAGTTCTGCGGGCGCGGCTGGAGTTGCTGGAGCGCGGCCGTGCTGGGGAGAGCGACGTTCCGGCCGTGCGGCTGCTCAATCGCATCGATGAGCTGCGAAATACCGGCCATGGCCATGAGATCGGCCCCGCGTTCGCAAAGGCCATGGAATGTGCGTTGCCCGGCGTCGCGGCCTCGGTTTTCTGCGTCACCACCAAAGGCTTGGAAAAAGTCGCCTCAGTCGGATGGCCATCCGGCGCGCGTTGGGCGAGCGAGCTGCCGGCTGCGCACGCCCTTTATCAGGCCGTCATTACTGAGGGAGCCTGCCTCACCGTGCTCGACCGCGGTGATGATTTGAAGCTGTCGGGCGAAGGGTTGGTCGCGGTGCCGATCGGCCCCCGCGAGCCAGGCACCCCGGTCGTCGGCCTTGTCAAAATTGAGAAACTGGACCCGTCAGCGCTGACAGAAGAGATCGTGCCGGTGCTGCAACTCGTCTCCTCCCTTCTTTCCCAACGATTGGGTCCCGGCATTCAGCGTCCAGCGGCGCAGCCGGCCGCGACACCGGAGAAAGCCCAACCGCCCGCAAATTTGCGGACCATCCGCTGGAAGCCGAAGACCGTGGCCCAGGAGACTGCACAATTGCCGGACGCCGTCGTCGACAAGCCAGACCAGACGGTGACGAAACCCGCGGTGGTCCGCTGAAGATGTCAGCCGCCGAGGCGTCCGCTTCTCCCCCCGTTGTCGATGCAGTCCCGGACGACGTCCCTGGAGCCGAAGGCCTGCGCCTCGAGCTTATCGCCGTGGCCGCTGCTCTGGTGATCGAGGTGTTGCTCGCCTTCGCTGCAATGCGCTTCCGCTGGGGCGTCGGCTGGCTGTTGATCGGACACTTGGGAGTCGTTGGTGTTCTTGCGCATCTGGTCCGTTTGCGCATGGCAGCGGGCGCGGATACCACGTCCTCGGTACTGACCCTGCTCGCGACCCTCGTTGCAGGCCCGGTCGGTGCGCTGGGCTCTCTGGCGTTGCTCGCGACGACCCTGCGCCCGGTAAAGAATTCCGCACTGCTCGCTGCCTGGTATGAGCGCATCGCGATGTCGGTCGCGGTCGACCCGTCCAGCCGCCTTGCAGATAGCGTCGCGAGCGGACGCACGATTGGCCTCGATGCCCCGCCGCCGCAATCGTTCGAGAGCGTGATCGCGCGGGGTTCGCTGGCCGAACGGCAAACGGCTCTCGGCCTTATCGCGCGAAAATTCCACCCGGCCTATGCCCCGGCACTTCAGGCCGCACTGAAGAGCCCCGAACCCGTCGTCCGCGTTCAGGCCGCCGCCGTCGCCGCTCGTATCCGCGGCGAGTTGAAGGGCCGTGTGCGGGAAGCACTGAATGATCTGGCGGCAAAGCTGGCGTCGACGGACGCAGCACTTGCCGCTGCCGCCGACCTTGACGGCTACATTCGCACGGGCTTGTTGGACGAGGGCGATCGATTGCGTGCTGGCGCCGCCGTGGACAGGCTAAAAGCTGCCGCCGCGGCCAATCTCGATGGCCGCGCCATTCCCGCCGCGACTCGTCCGGCGGCCGTGGCGCGCCTCATCGAAAGTGAGTTGCTGGCCACCGGCCGCCACGCCGAATTTCGCGCCTCCCGCAAAATTGGTCGGGTCCTCGCCGCCGGTCATTACCGGATCCGTCGGATCAGGCGCGATGGCGGTCGGGCCGGACGCGCATCCAAGGGGGTCGCATGACGGGCCGCCTCACAACCGCCCCGGCTTTCGCCCAAGAACCCGTCGCGAAAGCGAAGGCCGAGACTGACATCTGCCTCATCGTCGAGGGCTGCTACCCGTATGTACCGGGCGGCGTCTCCGCCTGGATCGATTGGCTGATGCGCTCGCAGTCCGACAAGTCGTTCTCGGTCGTGGCCCTCTGGCCGCGCCCGACAACTCAGAAGCCCCGCTACGTGCTGCCGCCGAATGTCACGCACCTCGATCACGTCTACCTGCAAGATTTCGGCGCGCGGCCAGTGGCATCCCTCCCCGCTGACATCAAGACCGACGATTTCGCCACCGCGCTCAGCGCGCTCACGACGGTCGGTGGCATTCAGCCGCTCGCCGACGTCTGCCGCCGCCTCGGCGACATGCGGCAGCGGGTGCCATTGCCGGTCCTCTTCAACTCGCCGCTGGCTTGGCAGATCGTGCTTCGAATGTACGAGCTGGAAATGCCTTACGGCTCCTTCCTGCACTACTTCTGGGCCTGGCGGGCGCTGCTCGGAGGACTGTTCGCCGTGCTGGAGTTTCCGCTGCCCCGGGCCAAGGCCTACCACACCATCTCGACCGGATACGCCGGGCTGCTCGCCGCGCGCTGCGGACTGGAGACCGGCCGTCCCGTTCTTCTAACCGAGCACGGCATCTACACGAACGAACGTCGAATCGAACTCTTGATGGCGGACTGGGTCGCCGACACGGTCGATAAGGGTCACGCGTTGGCCGATCCCCGCTTCGACCTGCGCGACATGTGGGTTCGTGCCTTCGAAGCCTACGCCCGCACCTGCTACGAGGGTTCGACCGAGGTCGTAACCCTCTACAACGACAATCAGCGGCTGCAGAAAGCCCTCGGCGCCGAGACCTCGAAGCTCCGGGTCATCGCCAATGGCATCGATGTGGCGCGCTTTGGCAAGGTCGCCCCAGTCGCCGACGACGCGCGCCCAACCATTGCGCTCATCGGACGCGTCGTGCCGATCAAGGACGTCGAGACATTCATCACCGCGGCCAAGCTGGCATTGAAACGCGTGCCCAACCTGCGCGCGCTCATCCTCGGCCCAACCGATGAAGACGCCGCCTACTGTGCCGATTGCCGCCGGCTGGTGAGCGAGCTTGCGCTGGAGCGCACGATCGAAATGCCGGGCACCGTTAACGTCCTGGAGTACCTGAGCAAGATCCATGTCGCGGTCCTGACCAGCCTGAGTGAATCGCAGCCGCTGGTCGTGCTGGAAGCAGGCGCGGCCGGCGTTCCTTTCGTCGCCACCAACGTGGGCTCTTGCCGCGAGATCATCGAGGGCCGCGCCGACGAGATACCTCGCCTTGGTCCCGGCGGCATCATCACGGATCTCGTCGCCGCCGATCAGATCGCCGACGCTGTCGCCGATCTTCTCCTCGATCCCGTCCGCCGCAAGGCCTACGGCGAGGCCCTGCGTGAGCGCGTGTCGCGCTACTACACCTCGGAGCAGGCAGTCGGCGCTTATCAATCCCTCTACGCCAGGCTGATCGACAGTCCGACCGTGGACAGCGCGAAGAGAGTGGGCTGATGGCAGGCATTGGTTTCGAACTGCGTCGCCTAGCACGGCCGGATTCGCTCTCGTCCGTGATTGCCGCGGTCGGTCACGCCGCCGTCATTGCTGCCGGGCCGTGGATCTTTACCATCATCAGTCTGGCGTTGATCACGCTGACGACGCAGCCGCTGATCGGCATCGAGGCGCTCACGAATTTCCGCATCATCGTCATCTACGCGTTTGCGGCGTCTCTCGTCACCACAGCGCCCATCACCATCGTTGCGACACGCCTTCTGGCCGACGCGCTATGGATGAAGCACTACGCAAATGTGCGCGGGCTGCTCATTGCCAGCTACGCCTTGAGTGTTGCGGCTGTTGCCCCCGTGGCCGCCGCGCTCGCGCTCTATTTCGATGTGCCGCCGCGGTTGGCGATCGCGCTCATCGCGATGTCGAGCATGGTCGCCTTGATCTGGGTCGCGCTGAGCTTCTCCGGTGCAGTCCGCGATTACGTTGGTGTGACACTCTCGTTTCTGATCGGCCTGCTCGTCGCGGTGCTCGGCAGCGTTGCCGCCGCGATTTCGGCCTTGGGCCCGGCAGGGATGCTGTGGGGTTTCCTCTGCGGCCTGACCATCATTTTCTTCGGGCTGACGACGCGTGTTCTGGCAACCTTCCCGCAGCCCGCACGCGATCCGGTCGCCGGCATCCGCACCCTCATCGAGGGCATCTCGCGTTACCGTCAGCTCGCTCTTGGCGCTCTTGCCGGGACTGCGGGCGTATGGATCGACAAATGGGTGTTCTGGTTCTCGCCCGTGGGGGAAAGCATCGGCGGCGGCCTCGTCCACGCCCCGCTCTACGACAGCGCCATGTTCATCGCATCGCTGACGCTGATTCCATCGCTGTCCGCATTTGTCATCAAGCTCGAGACGGATTTCTTCAACGGCTACCAGCGCTATTACGGCACCATCCAGGAGCATGGCACCATCGGCCAGATCGAGGAGGCACGGAGGGAACTGTCCACCTTCACGCTCGATAATCTCGTGCTGATCACCGTCGTCCAGGCCGGACTTTGCGCCGTCATCCTATTGTTGGCGCCGGCCATCGTTGAAACGCTCAATCTGCAGTTCCGTCAGATCGCCATCCTGCGCTATGGCGCGCTCGGAGCCGTGTTCCATTTCGTGCTGATTGGCGCCACCTCGATCCTCGTCTTCTTCGACCGCAGGATGCTCTATCTCGCGCTTCAGACGCTTTTCCTCGTCTTGAACCTAGGGCTTACCGTCATCACAATTCGTCTCGGCGAGGACTATTTCGGCGTCGGCTACTTCCTCGCCTGTCTCATCGTCAGTTGCGCCGCTTATTATTTCGCCACCCGAACATTCGCGAAACTCAACTATCTGACCTTCATCGGCAACAACCCATCCATCCGGGAAAGCACCGCGAGCGCGGGTTCATATCGTCTGGCTGGGTTGGAGAAGTTGCGGGAAGGACTCAGCGCCGCATTGGCTGCGCGGCGCCGCGCCTGATCAGTTAGGGTCGCCGGCTATTGCTGCCGCTTTTCTGAACCGTCTTCCCCAGTCGTGCCACCCTGAACGTCGGTTTCGTCTGGGCCTTTCAGCGCAAGCGTCCCCAACGAGCGCTCCGCGATGTGAGGCAGGAATCCTTCCTTCGTGATGCCTTTGCGGGCGAGGGCCGCCTTCTGCGCATCACTGAGGTATTCGAGAACGAGGATCTTGAGACCGTTCCGCCGCCCCAGGCGAAGCTGGTCAAGCGAATAGCTGACCATGTCTCCCGGATTGGGTTCTTCCGAAGTCTTCGCCCCGAAAAACAGGTCTTCCTTCGCGAACGCGTCGATGGAAGCGCGCACCTCCTGCCGCCGCAACAGCTCTTCCGCATTTTGCAGCACGACGAGGAAATTAGGTCTCGTCTCGCGGGCGTGCTCGCCGAGCTTCACGATGAACGAGGCCATTTGCGCGCCGGCCTCGGGATTGGTTTTCACCCACTCTTCGAAGACGTCGGCGCGGTCCAGATACACGCCGTCGTAGCCCGCAGCGACTAGGCGGTCGAGGTAGCTCTCCGGTCCGTCGAAGATCATGCGCTGCCATTCGGAAGCCCAGAACTTGACCGGGTAGTTGCCCGGCCACTTGGGGTTCTCCTCGCCCAGCCATGAAGGCCGCTGGCCGTCTTCGCTCCAATCGCGATTCCAATAAAAGCGATAGTCCTCCGCCTCGCCGATCGACAGGTAGGCGAGCGCCAGCCGGCGCTTACCGGTGGGAGAGTGTTGCATCTTGTGAACATCGGCCGGCGTGAATGGGAATTCGAAATTCAAGTGCCGGTAGGGAGCGTAGTCGACCACCACGAGGTCGAACGGCGACGCCGATATTCTATCGACGTCCATGAGACGCAGTTGGATACCCCAGTTCTTCACGCCGGAGAGGATTCGCTGCCTCGAGAGTGCTGAACTCGTGCTTGCAGTGCGGTCAACAAGGTGCGATTTGCGGGCGCTTTTGCGTTCTGCGGCGTCACTTGAGACAGCGTTAAAGGATAGAGCCGTCAGCGCAGCAAAAATTGCAACGACAACACGGTGGCCGATCATCGAAATCCCTCCGGAGTAGCTTGCGTTCTTCAAAAATTGACGCCGGGTAGCCACAACTTGTCGAGTTTGCGTGGCCCGAAATAGCCGATGAAGCCTTGGGCTTCGATCCGCCGTTTATCGTCTGCAATTCGTGAGCGATCGCTCAAATAGTCGATCACGAAAACCGGCCGTCCCGCCGCCCTGGCGAGACCGAGATGCGCAAGTGCTTCGCGCACGTAAACTTCGGTGTTGGCCGTATCGTTCCTAACCGCGCCAACGAACAGATCCTCTTTCAAGATGGCATCGATCGACGCCATCATTTTTTTGTCAGCCAGCAACTCCTCGGTATTGTGCAGAACGACCATGAATTGTGGGTTCTTTTTGCGGGCGTGCGCGGCGAGCCGGGATACGAAGTCGACCATCTTGTTGCGAGCGTCCGCGCACTCGTTCTTCACCTCGCTGTAGACGTCGACGCGGTCGAGGGCGACGCCGTCGAGCCCGAGTTCGACGAGCCTGTAGAGCGGTGACGGTTCGATGCTGTTGTAGAGCGAGCGTCCGTCCTCGTCGCCGAGCACCGTGCGCTGCCAACCCTCTTTGCAGAACCGGATGAGCCGGTTGCCCTTCCACTGCGGATTCTCTTTCAGCAGCCAGTCGGGTGGCTCCGTCTCCGTAATGTATTCGGCGGCGAAGTAGTCCGGGCGGTAGTCCTCGGCCTCGCCGATGGAAAGATAGGACAGTACCAGGCGCCTGCCCCCGTCGGGCTTGCGCTTGAGCTTGGTGATGTCGGCGGCGGTGAGCGGCTTTCCGTCGCCGAGCCCTGTCGTCGCGTCGATGACGATCATGTCGTAAGGCGACTGTGCCGCCTGCTCGACGCTCAAGCCGACCAACTGGTATGCGAATGCCTTGACGCTCCGCATCGCATTCACGCGGGCTTCTGCAGCCGCCGAAGCATCAAGTTTCGGCTTGGTGGCAGATGAGGCTGGTGGAATCTTGGCAGCTGAAGGTGCAGTCGGCCGCTTGGCCGGAACCGGCTTGGGCACGTTGGATGGGGCCGCCTCTGCGCCCGCGCCTGGGCTGGAAGTTGCAGCGTCCAGGCTCGACGTTGCCGCTAAGCTCACGCAAGCGGCGATGACGGCTGCCCATAGGACCCTAAAGGCGCGGATACAAGCCGGCAAACGTGCGACAAGCACGGCACGACAGCATGTTCGACGCGTGATCCCACTGTTCGACAGCAGCTATTGCTCCTCTGCAGCCCAAAGCTAACAAGGCAGGGTTGCCCCCGCGTTAACCGTTGTGCGATGCAGTTGAAGCGAAAGTAAGGCTTGGATCGAACTCGGGTTTTGCCGTCAGCCAGGGATGCGCATCGTCTTCGGGACGAAGAACAGCGTCCGGCGCGCGGATGGATCGCCTTCGGCACGAGCTTCGGCGTCGGCATCGATCGTGAAGTAGAGCAGGCACGCGGCACCACCCACGACGACCATCATGATCACGATGCCCAGCAGAGCCCGCCGGATTGCCCACCCGAGCGTCGGAGCCACCGGAGCAGACGCGGTGGTGGGTGTGGGCGTCGAAATAGTCATGAATCCCCTCGCGCAAAACGGTTTCAAGAACCGCAATGCAGATGCAGGCAAGACGGTTGCATCGCTTCGGAGCGCGATGCGACCGCTCGCATTTGGTTGATAAACTTTTGTCGGAGGATCAAGGCGAGGTCAAGACGCCGAGCACGGTAAGATTTATTTCAATAGTTATAACGTGTTCACGCCGCCACGGTTGGCCGCACCCGGATGGCAGGCAGATCTGGTTGGTGAGGCTTGCAACCGCAACCACAGCCGCGCTTGGTCCGGGTTCAAAATGCCTCAAGCACCAGCGCTCTGCCCGAGGCGCACCATCTCGTAGGTGGCCGGCAGATCGACTTTTCCCGATCCCAGAACCGGGATCGTCCCCACGACCATTAGAAGTTTCGGGACCCACAACTCGGGGAAGCCTTGCGCCCGCGCCGCCTGCAGGAGCTGATGCTTGTCGGCGTCGAGCTTGTCCGTGACGAGGATCAGTTGCTCGCCCTTGCGCGGATCGGGTGCCGAGAGCGCCACGTGCTGCGACTCCGGCCAGATCGCCGACGCCATAGTCTCGACCGCGGCGAGTGAGATCATCTCGCCGCCGATCTTCGCGAACCGTTTGGCTCGCCCGCAAATCGTAATGAACCCATCCTCGATCGTCACGATATCGCCGGTGTCGTGCCAGCCACCGGGCGGCGGCACGATGACGCCGGGCCGGCTCGCGAGCATGTAGCCAGCCATCACGTTGGGGCCGCGCACGGCGAGTCGCCCGCCATCGCTGATACCGTCGACGGGCTCGAGCTTAGCGTCGATGCCCGGCAGCAGCGTGCCAACGGATCCCGGCTGGTTGTTCTGCGGCAGGTTGCACGAGATGACGGGTGAGCATTCGGTTGCGCCGTATCCTTCTAGGATCAGCGCACCGCCCTCGCCCCCGTTACGCTCCCACATCTCCCGCGTGGCGTCCTTGACCCGTTCTGCGCCGGCGATGACGAAGCGCACGCTGGCGAGATCGCCCGGGTCGGCGGAGCGCGCATAACCCTGCAGGAAGGTGTCGGTCGCGAACAGCACGGTTGATTTTGTCGCGCCGATCAGCTTTGGCACCT
The DNA here is from genome assembly GCA_963847435.1 of uncultured Alphaproteobacteria bacterium. Lineage (GTDB taxonomy): Bacteria > Pseudomonadota > Alphaproteobacteria > Rhizobiales > Hyphomicrobiaceae > CAWJZR01. The sequence goes on from CAWJZR010000025.1 coordinate 135,078, forward strand.
GCCGGTAATGCAGCGGGCTGGGATAGAGCACGACCTTCATGCCGTTGAGTAGGCCGACCAGAGTGCCCGCGGTCAGCCCGAAGGAATGAAACATCGGCAGCGGGTTGAAGGCGGTGTCTGCCGGCGTCAACATGCCCGCGGCGTGGGCCCAGATTTGATAGGCATTGGCGACCAGGTTGGTGTTGGTCAGCACGACGCCCTTAGGCTGTCCCTCGGTGCCGGACGTGAACAGGATCACAGCGGGCTTCTCGGGCCGGACGCGGTGCCTTTTGTGAACGTGTCCCGCGAACCGGGCCCTCACCACGCCGAGGACCTTGTCCTTGATCCCGATCGTCTTGCGCACGTCCTCGAGATAGACGATCCGTACCTTCTGACCCGAAGCGGTTTCGACCTTGGCCAAGCCCGCGACCACTTCGTCGAGCTTTGCGGTATCGATGAAGCGCCGCGACGTCAGGATGGTCGAGATCTGCGCCGTCCCCACCGCCGAGGTGAGGTTCTTCAGCCCCGCGGTGAAATTTAATAGCGCCGCCACGCGCCCGAAGGCATTGAGGCCAAATAGCGTGACCGTCTGCCCGGCGACGTTCGGCAGCAAAACCCCGATCGCTTCACCGGACCGGGACATTCCGGCAAATTTGGCGCCCAGCACCATACTGCCGAGTATCAAGCGATCGTAGCTGAGCGGCTGCCGGTCCGTGTCTTCGACAATGGGCTTCTTGTGCCCTTGCTGCCGCGCGGCCGCGAGCAGAGCCGAGAACAGCGTCGTCTGCGCGCGAAGGTGGTCGAACGTCTTTGCCATGGGTCAATCTGCACAACAAGAAGGCGATGGCCGACAATGCAACGGGCAAAGCGGCAAACGCAACGGGCTGCGCGCGATTCTGTCCGCGGATGGCCGCAAAGCCGCGCAAAAAAACGTAGAAAGATAAGTGCCCGTTCGAGCGTGCGCCATCAGTGATCGCAAGGTGTGCGGATTGTTAAGTCCTTGCAATATGTTGCCGATGCGGAACGTCTGTTTGTAGGCACGCCATTTCTGTTGACGTATGGAACGGCGGTCGTGTTATTGTCGCACCCGAGAAGGGTTGCCGGCCAATAATGAGCACCCCTCCACCCTCCGGGGTGTCGGATTGGGAAACGCTCTGAAAACGGCTGCGATGAGTGCATCAGACACTATCATCGAGACTGAAGGTCTGTCTAAAAGCTTCAAGGGCTTCTGGGCCGTCCGCAACGTCAATCTCAAAGTGCGCCGAGGCACTATTCACGCCTTGATCGGCCCTAACGGCGCCGGCAAGACGACGTGCTTCAACCTCATCACCAAGTTCCTCCAGCCGACGGTCGGAACCATCCGCTTTAACGGCCGCGACATCACGGCGGCGAAGCCGGCTGACATTGCCCGCCTCGGCCTCGTCCGTAGCTTCCAGATCTCGGCGACTTTCCCGCATCTTTCACTGCTGGAGAATGTGCGAATCGCCCTGCAACGGCCGCTCGGCAACTCCTTCCATTTCTGGCGCTCGGAAAGCTCGCTCAACACCCTGAATGATCGCGCAATGGAGTTGCTCCACGAGGTCGGCCTCAAGGATCGCGCCAGCATCGCCGCCGTCGAGCTCTCCTATGGCCGCAAGCGCGCCCTCGAGATCGCGACGACGCTGGCGCTCGAGCCCGAGATGCTACTGCTCGATGAGCCGATGGCCGGCATGGGATCAGAGGACATTGCCCGCGTCGCCGCCCTCATCAAGCGTGTCGCTGCAAACCGAACTGTCCTGATGGTCGAGCACAACCTCAACGTCGTCGCCAACCTCTCGGACACGATTACGGTGCTGGCACGCGGGGAAATTCTCGCTGAAGGCCCCTATCGCGAGGTTTCGCGCAACCCGCAGGTCATCGAGGCCTATATGGGCACGGGCGGCGGTTCCGCTGGAGGCGCCCATGCGTGAGGTTGCCACCTTCAAGATGCCGGATGCGGCTACCGCCCATCTGAGCGTCCGCGACCTGCATGCCTTCTACGGCGAGAGCCACATCCTCCACGGCATGACGTTCACCGTGCCACGCGGCGAGGTCGTCACGCTTCTGGGCCGCAACGGCGCCGGCAAGACGACGACGATGCGGGCCATCATGGGGCTCATCAGCTCACGCCGCGGCTCCATCGCGTTCGATGGTGTCGAGACGATCGCCCTGCCCTCGCATCGCATCGCGCGCTTGGGGATCGCGTACTGCCCGGAGGAGCGCGGCATCTTCTCGTCTCTGAACGTGCGCGAGAACTTGATGCTGCCGCCGGTGGTGAAGCCGGGCGGCATGTCGGTCGAAGAGGTCTACGAGCTGTTTCCCCGCCTCAAGGAGCGCTCCACCAGCCAGGGTACCAAGCTGTCGGGGGGCGAGCAGCAGATGCTGGCGATCGCTCGCATCCTGCGCACGGGTGCCAAGCTGCTGCTGCTCGACGAGCCTACCGAGGGCCTCGCCCCCGTGATCGTGCAGCATATCGGTGAAATCATTCGCACCTTGAAGAAGCGTGGCTTCACGGTGCTGCTCGTTGAGCAGAACTTCCATTTCGCGGCCACAGTCGCGGACCGTCACTTCGTCGTCGAGCATGGCCAAGTCATCGATATGATCGAGAACAGCCAACTGGCGGCCAATAAGCAAAAGCTCGAGGGCTACCTCGGCGTCTGAACTGAAGAAGTCGAATTTCGGAGGAAAATACGAGATGCGTCTCACGACATTGATGCTCGGAACCGCTGCCACGGCCTTGCTGGCCGGCAGCGCCTGGGCGGACGAAGTCACCAAGATCGGCGTTCTGACCGACATGTCCGGCACCTATTCCGATCTTTCCGGCCCTGGCTCGGTGTGGTCGGCAAAAAAAGCGGTTGAGGACTATCTGAAGGAGCATCCCGGCCTCAAGGTCGAGGTTGTCGCGGCCGATCATCAGAACAAGGCGGACATCGCTTCGAACACGGCGCGTAGCTGGTTCGACGTCGACAAGGTTGACGTGATCGTGGACCTCGTCACCTCGTCCACCGCCCTTGCCGTCAACCAGATCGCCAAGGAAAAGAACAAGGTCGCGCTAGTCTCCGGCGCCGCCTCCTCCGCCCTTACTGGCAAGGACTGCACCGCCAACACCATTCATTGGACTTACGACACCTGGGAACTCGCCAACGGTACCGGCAGGGCCATTACCAAGACCGGCGGCACCACCTGGTTCTTCCTGACCGCAGACTATGCCTTCGGCCACGCCCTCGAGAAGGACACGGCGGCGGTCGTGACGGCAAGCGGCGGCAAGGTTCTTGGCTCCGTGCGCCACCCCTTCCCGGCGCAAGACTTCTCGTCGTTCCTGCTGCAGGCGCAGTCGTCCGGTGCCAAGGTCATCGGCCTCGCCAATGCCGGCGCCGACACCACCAACGCCATCAAGCAGGCAGCCGAGTTCGGCATTGTTCAGGGCGGCCAGCAACTTGCCGGCCTTCTCGTGTTCCTCACTGACGTGAACGCGCTGGGCCTCAAGACCGCGCAGGGCCTCGTGCTCACGGAGAGCTGGTACTGGGACCTGAACGACAACAACCGCGCGTTCGCGAAGGAATACGCGGCTGCCATGGGCGGCAAGTACCCCACGATGGTGCACGCCGGCGTCTACTCGTCCGTCATCCACTACCTGAAGGCCGTGGATGCGCTGAAGGGTGACGAGGATGGCGCTGCTGTCGTTGCCAAGATGAAAGAGATGCCGACCGACGACAAGCTGTTCGGCAAGGGCACCGTCCGCGCCGATGGCCGCAAGATTCATGACGCCTACCTCTTCGAGGTCAAAAAGCCCGAGGAGAGCAAGTACGCATGGGATTATTATAAGGTCCGCGCCACCATCCCGGCGGCCGAGGCCTGGCGTCCCATGGCCGAAGGCGGCTGCCCGCTGGTCGCCGGCAAGTAGGCTCCAAACGATGGCGCTGGGCGGGCTTGATCAGCTCGCCCCGTGCCGCAATGACGACTTGGAGGCTGGGGAGCCGCATGTTCGAGCTGATAGGTGTTCCACCGCAGGCGCTGTTTGGGCAATTGCTGCTCGGACTGATCAATGGCGCGTTCTATGCGATGCTGAGCCTGGGGCTCGCCGTTATCTTTGGCATGCTCAACGTCATCAACTTCGCCCACGGCGCGCAGTACACGATGGGCGCCTTCGGCGCTTTCCTGCTCGCCAGATATGCCGGCATCGGCTACTGGCCCGCTCTTCTCATCGTGCCCTTGGTAGTCGGCGCGTTCGGCGTTCTGATCGAGAGGCTGTTCCTCTCCCGCCTTTATCACCTCGATCACCTCTACGGCCTGTTACTGACGTTCGGCCTAGCAATCATCATCGAAGGCATGATGCGCTATTTATTCGGCGCGTCCGGTGTGAATTACACCTGGAACCCTTTCCCCGGGGGCACCAACCTCGGCTTCATGTTTCTGCCTTGGTATCGCGCTTGGGTCGTGGTGTTCTCGCTCGTGGTCTGTCTCGCCACCTGGTTCATGATCGAGAAGACGAAGCTCGGCTCTTATCTGCGCGCGGCGGTCGAGCGGCCTGATCTGGTGCAGGCCATGGGCATCAACGTGCCGCGCATGATCACCCTCACTTACGGCTTCGGCGTTGCGCTCGCCGCACTAGCTGGCGTCCTGGTGGCTCCCGTCCAATCGATCACGCCCAAACTCGGCTCCGAGATCATCATCGTTGTGTTCGCCGTCGTCGTCATCGGCGGCATGGGCTCGATCATGGGCTCGATCCTCACCGGCTTTGGCTTGGGACTTGTCGAGGGCCTGACCAAGGTCTTCGCGCCGGAGGCGTCCAACACCGTCATCTTCGTCATCATGATCATCGTCCTGATGCTGCGGCCGGCGGGCCTCTTCGGCACTCCGAAGTAAGGGAGAGACTGATGCGCAACGATCTCCTGGTCTTCGCCGTCATCTTTGTGCTGCTGTTGATAGCGCCGCTGTTCATCTATCCGGTGTTCTTGATCAAGGTGCTGTGCTTCGCGCTGTTTGCCACAGCTTTCAACCTGCTGATCGGATATGTCGGTCTACTGTCGTTTGGCCATGCGATGTTCTTCGGTTTCGCGTCCTACGTCGCGGCGCATCTGATTAAGGTCGGCACGATCGATCTGCCGTTCGGCGCTGGTCATTGGCTAACCATCCCGCTCGCTCCGCAAACGCCCGAGATCGCGCTTCTCGTTGCGACGTTGGTGGCAGCAATCATGGGTCTGCTGGTGGGACTGGTTGCGATCCGTCGCCAAGGCATCTATTTCGCCATGGTGACGCTGGCACTCGCGCAGATGGTCTATTTCATCTGTGTGAAATCGAGCTTCACCGGGGGTGAGGATGGCATCCAGGGCGTCCCGCGTCGGCCGCTGTTTGGCGCCATCAGCCTCGAGCACGATCTCAATCTCTACTATTTCGTCCTGGCCGTGTTCGTGATTGGCTTCCTGATCATCTACCGCACCATCAATTCGCCGTTCGGGCAGGTGCTGAAGGCGATCCGGGAGAACGAGCCGCGCGCCATTTCGCTCGGCTACCGCGTGGACCAGTATAAGCTGCTGGCGTTCGTCATCTCTGCGGCGCTGGCCGGTCTTGCCGGTGCTACCAAGTCGATCATCTTCCCGGCCTCACTCACCGACGCCCAATGGCAGATGTCGGGCGAGGTCGTGTTGATGACCCTGGTTGGCGGCATGGGCACGGTGCTAGGTCCCTTCGCGGGCGCCGCCATTATCGTGACGATGCAGAACTACTTGAAGGGCTGGGGCGAGTGGGTGCTCGTGATCCAGGGCTGCATCTTCGTCATCACGGTGATGTTGTTCCGGCGGGGTGTCGTAGGCGAAATCGCAGCACTGGCGACTAAGCACGGTGACAAGGCCCCAAAGGCGCAGCCAGCAGAATAACGCGCGGCTTACTGGAAACCGCGCGCGGATCTTGCATCGAGTGCTAGAGCTAATACCAAATCGTTGCCGAGCGATCAGCCGTTGAGTTGTCGGCTGGCCTTCTCTGCCTTCGACCGCATGATGTCGGCGGCTTCGTTGCTGAATGCCTGATTTCATGCGCGCGATTTCGGCGAATTCCTGCTGATACTGCTGAAACGCCGATTGCGTGAATTCCGCGTAGATGCGGAAGAAGTCCTGCGGCGAGTGGCACTGGGCCAATTGCTGGGGCAGCCCAAAATCCTGCTGAATCCGCCGTTGGACGAACTTGGTCCACTCGCTATTGACGGCCGCAATCTGCTCCAGCACACGGCTGTTGATCTCGGCCATTGCTTCCATCGCAGGCCGGTTGAACGCCATCAGTGTGTCCAGGTTTGGCACGCTGCCGCCGTTCAAAGAAAACGACTGCTGATTGCCGCTCCAATTCATCGCATTTCCTCCGTTTATCGTTCGTTATGCGAGGCACTATTGCACATTTTGCATAAAAATGACCATGACCGCGGTCACAAGCAAAACACCCGTGCGGCCAACAAGTTTCAGGCGATCATTTTTGCGGCAACCTGAGTACGGAGATAGCCATTGCGAATGTGGCATCCATGGGGCCTGAGGCATCGACTGCAGCCCACCCGTCCGGCGACGAATCCCATAAAAGCTGTCGTTCCACGACGTGTGATGTAGCGTCAGATGCGTCGTTATTTCGGGCGTCCACGCGCTCTTTCAAAATAGATCCGGGGGCCGAGAGCCAAACCCCTCTGAATGAAACGCCGCAACGCTCTGCAATTGTTTCTATTTGCTGTTTCTCGGCCGGTTTCGCGAAAACTGCATCGACGACAACGCTATGCCCGGCTTTGAGCGCCAACGCCGCCTTTTCCATGATCCGCGCATAAACGGCATCCGAGCTTGCGGCATCGTACGTTTCCGCCGGCAGCCGCGCCGTCTCCTCGACGCCGAACATCGATTTCCGTTCGAGGTCGCTGCGTAAATGCAGTGCCCCTGGAGCCGCTCCAATGGACGGCGAAAGCCGCGCGGCGAGGGTCGACTTCCCCGTGCCCGACAGCCCGCCGATCGCAACTAGGCATGCGCTCGCAGGCGACAAATAGCCGAGCGAAGCCCCAAAGTACCGCCTAGCCGCTGCGATGTCCGCTTCAGCGGCGGCCGTGGGTCGAAGCGCTGCCCTTTGCGCGGTCACCATGGCGCGGACGCCGGCTCTCAAGCTCAGAAAGAGCGGCAGAGCGCTAAGCGCTTCGAGGTCGCTGGCAAGATCGCGAAGCCACAGATAGCGGTTCAGCACGGCATTGGCGGCATCGCCGTAACCGCGCTCGTCAAGATCCATCAGCAGAAAGGAAAGGTCGTAGAGCGTGTCGATGACCGCCAGCTTTTCGTCGAACTCGATGGCGTCGAACGGCGTCGGCTCGCCTTGCCAGAGCACGATGTTACCGAGATGCAAATCTCCATGGCATCGCCGGACCTGCCCGGTCTGCGCCCGCCGGCCGAGTAAGTTACGGCATAGGTCGAGCTGTAGCAGCGTCTGAGGTGTCCATTCAGCCCGCTGGTCCTCCGCAAAGCATGCTGGCAAACGCGCGAACGCTGCCCCCAACTCGTGAATGATTTCAGCCATCCGGCCGGGACTGTCGATGCCCCCGACAGCAGGCGCTGCAGCGTGGTACCGCACGACCGCGTCCGCCAGCCGTTTCAGGATGTCTCCCGTAAGCGGCCCGGCCTCTATGCGGTTGGAAAGCACGTCCTGTTGTTCGAAACGGCGCATCAGCAGCGCCCATTCGACCGTCTCACCCTGTCCCTCGATCGCCAACGTGCCATCCGCTTCGCGGGTGATGGCGACGACACGATCATAGATTTCGGGAGCGTGCGGCTTGTTCAGTTCAATTTCTCGAATACACGCGGCTTGGCGCTGCTTCAGCGTCGAAAAATCCAGGTAATCGTAGCGAACCGCGCGCTTCGCCTTCAGCGCCCGTTCTGCGCCGACGAAAATGAGCGCCGCGTGCGTCTCGAACAGTTCAATGCAGTCGCCGCCGAGGGCATGTGTCGTCTTCAGAAACGCCATGATTTCATTGGCTGACGGCTGCTGCACCGGCGTCCCCGCTCACTGTCCGGCCAGCATAGCAGAAGCCGTTTCAGCTAAACCTAGCACACCGTCGGCTGGCAAAGGCGTATCTCGAACCGCTGGTGCTCCTTGCGGCGCGTGAAATCGTACTCGCGCCGATCGATGCACCGCACCCGACCTTCGGTTCCGGTATCCTCGCCAGTCTTCATCTCGCGCGAGTACACGATGACGTCGATGACGCAGCCGTGGCTCTCTTTCAACTGCATCTTGAGTAGCGGCATCCACGACGATTGATCGGCCGCATCGGCTGACACACACATCAATGCAACCGCCAGCGCGGCCAGAGTTGCCTTGGCTCCGGGACGGCGCCTCATCGGATACCTCCAAAGGCATGAAACTGTGCATTGATTTCGCTTGGGCTCATTGTCATGCTAGCCCCGGGCATTCGCGACGCTTGAACGATCTCGCTTTTCTGATCCGGATCTGTCCTTGATCACCATCAAGGAGGCAGCGCTATACAAGGGTGCAAGGTGATTGAAGCCATCGATCCGGGGCGCGCAAGCCGGGTCGGCGGGGAGGCCTTCCCTCATGTCTATCAAGACGATGCTCGTGCATCTCAACGACGAGCGCCGCGCCGAAAAGGTGCTGCTGGCGGCCACGGATATCGCGCGCCGCCACAATGCGCATCTGATCGGCCTTGATGTCTCGCCCGGCGTCCCAGACGTGCCCCCACTCGGCGTGCCATATGCTGGCGAGGTGATGGGCTACGTCGTCGCGGCCGAGAAGCGATCCAGCGCCAGATTGGCAGCGATCTTCAACCGTATGACCGGCGGGCAGCCGTTCGTTGCCGAATGGCGTGCCATCGAGGCGCCGCATGCCGATTTGGCCGCTATCGTGACCGGCCATGCCCGAAGTGCAGACCTCATCGTCGCCGCGCAGGCAGATCCCGCCTGGGAGCTATCCCCCGTCCTCGATTTTCCGGAACGTCTGGCGTTATCCGCCGGGCGCCCGGTCCTGATGATTCCACATGCCGGCACCTTCGCCAGCGTAGGGCGCACCGTGCTCGTCGCCTGGAATGGCAGCCGCGAAGCCGCTCGCGCCGTGTTCGATTCATTGCCGCTCCTGCTGGCGGCAGATAAAGTCATCGTGCTGGGCCTGAACGAGCCGAGACGAACCAAGTCGCCGGAGCCGGACCTTTCCGTCACCGCCACGCTCGTCCGCCACGGTGTGAAGGCTACCGCCATGCAATCGGTCGCGGGTGAGAAGGACATGGGGGAAGCAATCCTGTCCCGGCTTGCCGAGACCGGCGCGGACCTGCTGGTGATGGGCGCTTGGGGCCATTCCCGGTGGCATGAGATGGTGTTCGGCGGCGTCACCCGCCATCTCGCCCGTCATATGACCACGCCGACGCTGATGTCTCACTGAACTTAGCCGGCAACGCAAACACGAAGACTCACTTCGGGGAATGAAAATGAACGGAAAGCCGACTGTATCGACCATGAAGCGGGTCCGCCTCGAGCTGGCGCGCGAGCGCGGCCACCCGGATGGCAGCCGGAACCACGGCTACGATTTCATCGCCCCGCTAGGTGAGGATGGTCGCATCCTTCCCGAAGATTGGAAGCTGGTGCGCGACCGCTGTCGCGTGAAGCGTTTCGCGCCAGGCGACCAGGATGAGGTTGGCCACATCGTGCGCCGCCCCGGCGGCTCGTGGGCCTTCCACTACGACATCCATGGCGACCCCGACCACGACGAGGCCGGCTACAAGTTCGCCGATCACAAGTTCATCCCCGGCGAGTACGTTTCGATCAAGGAGCACGACGGCGTGCTGCGAACCTTCAAGGTGATGTCGGTGCTCGACGTCGATTGATCGGGACCGGTGATAAACGGCAAATAATAAGGAAAACAACCATGTACCATCGCATCCTCATTCCCACCGACGGTAGCGAATTGGCCGAGAAAGCGGTCAGCCACGGCTTCGATATTGCGAAGAAATTCGGCTCTGGGGTGACGTTGCTTCGCGTCGTGGCGCCACCCGCACCGCTGGTGATGGAAGGCGTCGTCATCAGCTATCCGGTCGAGGAGGCGCGTCGCGAGGCACTGGCCGTCGTCGGCGAGCAGTTCAAGAAGCTCGAAGCCCGCGCCAAGGCCGAGGGCGTCAAGGTGACGACCCGCACCGTCGAGAACGACCAGGCTTGGCGCGCCATCGTCGACGCCGCCAAGGACATCGACGCCGATCTCATCGTGATGGCTTCCCACGGACGGCGTGGCGTGTCGGCCCTGGTGCTCGGCAGCGAGACGCACAAGGTGCTGACCCACTCGTCTACGCCGGTCCTCGTCTATCGCTGAACCGTTGACGTGCTGTCATTTCCACGTCGCCATCCCCGCCATTTCGGGCGGGGATCTAGCCACGTATGATTTAAGCCCCGGTGAGCAGCTCACAAGACGAAATCGGCGGCGATGAACGCGATCGAGCTTATGGCTCCCGCCCATGGCACCCAGGCCGGCGCTATGAAGATGCCGCGCGGTGGCTCCGTCTCCCTCGCCTTGATGCGGGCGAGCGCAATGTTGATGATCGTAAATACGATGAGCGTGACCCGCGATGAAAGGTCCGCCAGCCACTCCAGCCTGAACAGCAGCGCAAAGCCTAATACCGCCAGGATGGTGAGAGCCGTGGCGAAGAGCGGGGTTTGCGTCCGGGGATTGACGTGGCCCAGAAGCGGCGGCAACCGCCCGCTCCGCGACAGCCCGTAGAGCACGCGCGATGCCATGATGATATTGACGATAATGCCGTTGAGCGTGGCGACAATGGCAACCGCGCTCATCGTTCGGGGGCTCAAGCCTGTCAACACGGTGAATACCAGTGCCAGCGGCGCATTCGAGGCCGCGAGCCGCTCCGGTCCTGCAGCCAGGAGCGCGACCCACATCACCACCACATAAAGCAGTGTCGTCAGCGCAAGAGTGATGAAAATGGCCCTCGGCAGGTTCAGTCGGGGACGCTCCAGTTCTTCGGCGACATTGACGATCCCCTCGTAACCGATGAAGGCGAACACCGCGAGCAGACCCGCCCCGAACAGCCCCTGCCAAGCGGGCAGCCCGTTTGGGATCATTTCCGGCAGTCTTGCGATGGCGCCGGGCAGCGTTGCGAGCCCGATGCAGGCGACGACGATCAAGCCGCCGAGCTCGATCAGCGTCATCACCCCCGCCATCGTCACCGACTCCACGATCCCGTAGGCTGCCACCGCTCCCATCGACAGCACCACCAGCGTCACGAGCATGGGGATCGGCAAGTCCACGAACACGCGGATATAGCCGGCCGCGCCAATCGAGATCGTGGCCGAGGTCAGCACCGCGAGCGCGATGGCGAGGAAGCCGACGACATCGCCGATCCGCTCAGACCGGAAGCCGGCGCGCGCATAAGCGGCTTCTCCGGCCGCCACCGGCATCCGGCTACCGAGTTCGGCAAACGACGCCGCGGTCAGTCCCATCATGGCGGCGGCGACAATGAAGGCGAGAGGGGCCGACATGCCCGCTCGTCCTGCCGCAGGAGCGATCAGAACGTAGATTCCGGCGCCGATGGTGACGCCGAGACCATAGAGCACTGCGTGCCACAGTGTGAGGGAGCGCCTGAGGTCGCCGGACGCGCCGGTGGCTGTATCGAGACCAGACATATGAAGCCTCCCCAGGCGAGCCAGATTACCAATTGATCAAAAATGCCAAACAGGTTTTGATGACGATCAATAGGCCAGGGGTGCGGAATGTTAAGGGTCCGCAGTCCGCAATTCGGATATGGCTTGGAAGGGCGTGGATAAGGCCTGCCGACCAACTAAGCGTGTCCGCATTTTAGTTTTTCTGAGCTTCCGTTCGGGACGACCTTGAGGTGATGAGAATGCCGGTGCTGAACGATGCCAGTGCTACGCCGAAGGTGGACGATTTGATCGTGACGGATGAGATCTCGGTCCGTCATGTCGCGTTCGACGCCCCCTGGGATTGGCTCGGCGGTGGCTGGCGCGACATGTGGACGGAACCGGGCGTCAGCTTGGCCTATGGCGCGCTATTCGCATTTGCCGCCGCGGCGCTCGCCTGGGGCACCACGCAGGCCGGAGTCCAATCGGTCATTTTGGCGCTGGCCGGCGGTTTCCTGCTGATCGGGCCCCTGGCAGCCGTTGGACTTTACGAAAAGAGCCGTTGCCTTGAGGCCGGTCAGCCGTTCTCCTTGCCGCAAGTCATCGGTGCTGTGCTGCATCCGCGCGGACAACTCGGATTCTTCGGCGTCCTGCTGCTACTGATCTTCATGGTTTGGATGCAGTTGGCTTTCCTGCTGTTCATGCTGTTTTCCGGCTCGAGCGCGATCCCTCCGGCGAGCGAGTTCGTGCCGATGCTGATGTTCACGAAGCACGGGCTCGGCCTGATGGTTGTCGGCACCATCGTCGGCGCGGCCTTGGCTGCCGTCACCTTCGCGGTCTCTGCGCTTTCGGTGCCGCTGCTGATGGTCAAGGATGTCGATATCGTGACCGCGGTGTCGACGAGCCTTCGGGCCGTCGCTGTCAACCCCAAGGCTATGGCATTGTGGGCGGCGCTCATTGCGGGCTTCATGGCGCTCGGCATCGCCACACTCTTCGTCGGCCTCGCGATCGCTTTCCCTCTCGTCGGTCACGCCACTTGGCACGCATTCCGCAGTATTGTCGTGCTGAAGGACGGGCCGGCGAAGAAGTGAAGCTGGGTCAGGCTAAGCTACCCCTCACCATGTCAGCATGTGCATGGCAGCTACCGGCTGCGCCGCCGGGGGCTGCAGCAGGTCGGCCAGCCGCGCCTTGACGACCGCGCCGTTCTGCACGAGTTCCTTTCGATGTATGCCGGCGGCGATGAAGATTGCATCGACACCGGCCCGCTGCGCGCCGGTCAAGTCGGTACGCACAGAGTCACCGACCGCTACGATCGCGCTGCGCGGAACGTCGGCATTGCGCAACCGCTGCGCCACCATGTGCGCGGTATCGTAGGCGCTGGCGTGGGGCTTGCCGCACCAGAACACCTCACCGCCCATCTTCTCGTACACGTCGGCAATGGCGCCGGCACAGAGGTAGAGCGTACCGCCGACGTCGACCACCTTGTCCGGGTTGGCGCAGATGAACTTGAGCCGATGGCCGAGCGCCGCTTCCAGCAGCGGCCGATAAGTCTCTTCCGTCTCGTTGATGTCGTCGACGAGCCCTGTGCAGATGATCGCCTCCGCCGCCGGCAGTGGCACTGATTTGCCTGGAAGCGCCTTGAACAGCGCACTGTCGCGCGCGGCTGGCCCGATCGTGAACAGTTTCTGATACCCGGCCTCGTGCACGTGCCCGAGCGCGATGTCGCCGGACGAGACGATCTCATCCCACGCCTCGCGCGGCACGCCTCGTTCATCCAACATCGCGGCAACGCGGTGCTTCGGTACCGGTGCGTTGGACACCAGCACGACTGTGCCGCGCTCGCGCCGGAAACGGATCAGCGCATCGCACGCCGTCGCGTACGGCTGCTTGCCGTCATGGACGACACCCCACACATCGCAAAAGATGACCTGATAGCGCGCCAGCAGATCGCGCGCGGACGTCAGTAGCGGAACTGGCGTGGCGCTATCGAAGGTCATGCGGAGACTCGCGGCTGTTTTCGGCATCGGATCGGTTTCATCAGAGATAAGGAGGAGGCAACGCGCTCCGCAGTCTGCGATGCAGCCGAAGGCGCGAACGCGTTCACTAGGCGACTTGCCGCCCTGATGCAACTCGAACGCTGCCGCAGCCAGCGCGCATTTGCATTAGCTGGCCCTGAGCCGCTGCCACCACGTTCCAAGCGGCCATAGTCCGATATAGACCATCAGCGAGATTGATCCGGCGTACATGAGCAGGCCGCTGACGCACGGAATAATCAGCAGGTTCATGAGCAGGAAGATATACAACGGAAACGCATAAACGTTGCCGCTGACGACGGCGCGTCGTACCAGTCCCACGAACACCCCGAACACGAGGCAGAACAACACGACGAACTGCCCGAAATCGACATAGGCCGGGCCGAAGAAACTCTGGAACGTGCCGCCCCTGGGGTTTCTTGCATCGATTTCGAGCGTGCTCAGCGCCGTCGCCCCGCCCGTCAGATATGACGTCATTTTGCTGACAAAAAAGAAGATGGTGTCGCCGTATGTGAAATTATCGCTCTTCAGTTCCACGAGATAAAAAAACTCGAACACTCCGTGGATGAAATACTGCAACAGCGACACGGCGGAGGCCAGCAGCGGCCCTATCGATCCATGCGCGGAATCAAGCAGATCGAGATAGTCGGCGTTTGCCGGCACGGTGATCGTGTAGACAGAGTAGCGCGCGGACATCCGGTAATCCATGCCTAGAAATTCCATTCTTGAGGCAAAAATCAAGCTGCTGGAGACGAGCAGGATCACGGCGACCGCGCCGGTCCACACGACGTGCCGGGCAGTGATCCGGGGGACCAGCAGCAACGCAGCGGCCAGCGCTTCGACCGCCAGCAGGAACAGGCTCGAACGGCTGCCGAAGGCCGCTGCAACAAGCGGATTGAGAAGCGAGACCAATAAGACCCCCGTGCCGATCCGTGGAAGGATGCCGAGCTTTTTGCCGATCGCTGCCAATAATAGAGTTGCTTGGCCGAGCGGCAGCAGCACAGCGGCGACGATCGAGAGCGGCCCGGATTCCGCTATTCGCATCGTCAAGTCGCGCTCTGCCGCGGAGGCCGATACCGACATGCCCCGAATGAGAAACACGTCCGACAGCTTCGCAACGAGTCCAATGGTCGCAAGAATGAAAATCAGTCGAAAATAAGAACGAAAAACTTCGGGATCGACTACGGCGGGTGCGAATTCGACTTTCATGATCTCGGGAATCGCGAGTTCCGGCCAACAGTCCGAATGTGCAGAGAATAAAGAGGCCGATCGGATAGAATTCTTGCGGCCATCGTGGCACCACGGGCGCAAGCACGTACATCACAAACCATAGGCCAAGCCCCGCAAGAACAGCCAGTGCAGGCGTCAGCCTCTCGTTCAGGATGGCCAGCGGGACGGTGGTTGAGCTTGGGGACATCGTCGAGAGCCTTGCCTAAATCAGCGCGCCGAACGCAGCCATCATCGCGCACACAAACAGCAGTGTCGCCAGCATGAGTGGCATCGGCAAACGTCTGCGTGCGAGAAGGACGAGCTGGGAAAGCGCCACGAGCAGCCATTGCAGCGTCACCATCCAAACTGCGACTGCAAACGACAGGGCTTGCAATTGTGCTGCGAGCCCCATTGCCAGCACGATTGCGAATGCAACGATCAGGTTCGCCCCAGCCGACTGCCGTGCAAGCCGCAGCCGATTGATCCGCAATTCCAGCGCAGCCGTGAAGTTCATGAGAAAGACCTGCAACCCAATGGCCGGCATGACAGCGGCTGCGCGTGAGTGGTCGGCCGAGCCGATCGCGTTCCAATGGAAAAGGCTGAGCAGCAACGGAAACAGCGCCGTGATCATCAATGCGATGAGCGCCGTTCCTGCGAGGTATAGCGAAGCGAAACGGTCGAACTGACGTGTCCTCATCCTGTAGAGCCGCGCAAACCAGACCATCACCACGAGCTGGTGGACAACCACCGCGGCTCCAGCCACGCGCATATCGAAAGCGTAAATCGCAAGCTCGCGCTCGGTCAAAAAATGCCCGATGAGAATGCGCCCGCTGGCTGCCAGCCAGAGCGTGACGCAGCCGCTGGCAAGAAGCGGTAACGCAAGATCAAGCGCGCGCTGGAAACGCTTTCGCAAATCAGGCGCCCGCGCCGTCCACACCCAATTAACAGCCCCGGGCAAAGCCAGGGCGACGACGATGGCATGTCCCAACGCGAGCCCAGCCGTGTTGGCCCGGCCGAGATGCCATGCGACCAAAGTGACAGCGCTGGACACGATCAGCACGAGGCTGGTCGACCATGCGCTGAGTTCGCGCTTCGATGTCGTGCGGAAGACGATGCTTAACGTCGCCTGCGCCATAGCCAGCGCCGTGATTGCGCAGACCAAGGCCGGGCGCGCGCCGCCAATAGCTCCGGCGACGGCCGTCATCGAGAGTGACAGCAGCAACGCCGCGCTGAGTTGAAGGCCTAGGATGTCGTCCGCGGCAACCGGTCGCCGCAGAAGCGCAAGTTGAGGATAACTGCTAGGAATGCCAAGGCTCGCTGCAAAAGCCAGCAAGGTGCCCCAGGATAACGCGAGCTCCAATGCAGCATATGATGTTGCGTCGAGCACGGCGGCGATGGCGAGCGGGCCGAAGAAAGCGATGGCTTTGGATGCCCCGAAGTGGAAGCCGAGAATGGCCACTTTGCCGCGATTGCGGCCGATGAACCCGATGAGCCGTTGCGTCGATAGCAGCATCATGACGGACGCCGCATCGATTTGCCCGACGCAAGCATCCGGTCTCCGGAAGAATAGGCTTGCGCCAGACCGGCACCTAGGATTGCAGCATAGAAAAGCGCGATGGCCTGAATTTGCAGCGGAAAATCGAACAGCGAATGGAGTCCCAGTTGCGCCGTCGTCGCGGTCGCGACCAGCGCCGGTGCCGCGTCCTTGCGCCGGATGATTGCGCCTGCTGCACAACGCCCGACCACGATGGCGATAGAACCGAGAAAGGCAAGCGCTGCGGGGATCCCGAGCGTCGCCATCAACTCGAGATAGCTATTGTGCGCGGCGTTCCAGACGCCGCCGTAGCCGGCACGCGCGTCGCGATACAGAGGGAATAAGTCCTCGAATGCGCCGAGGCCGAAACCCGTCCATGGGTTCGATCGAATGGCTTCGACAACGATACTGTAGACAGCAAGCCGATCATCGAATGCAGCCGCGACCGAGCCCATGCGCCGCGCCAACGCATCCCCTGCCATGTCGCTCACGACCAGGAAGGCCGCCAGCAAAAACGCCGCGACTACTATGGTGGCTCGCCTGCTACGGTTCCGCGCGGCCAGGAGCAGGATGAGCGTCAATAAGCCGGCAAAGGTGCTTGCGAGACCGGCGCGTGAGGTCGACATCACGAGGCCGATGAGACAAGGCACCAGCAACAACCCGGGCAGGAGTTCCTGCAAACGACGCTTTGTATAACCGGCGACGCAAGTTGCGATGGCGCACCGGACCTGCCTCGGAAACCTCGGAAATCGACAGTGCCCCGAGCGCAATCAGCCCAAATCCGGCAAAGGCGGCATAGTGATCGGCGTTGATAAATGTGGCCGCGACGTAATGGATGCCTTGCGCGATCGTGTAAGGGTTCTTGGGTACGAATAAAATATGGTCGATGCCCATCACGACATCCAAGATGCCATAAGCGCTATAAACCGCCCCCGCAGTGCCGACGGTATAAACGAGTGTTCGCGCACGTCTCGGCTCGTTGCCGAAAATGAACGCCAGCAGAAACATTTGGCCGATTGTCAGCCACTCGGCGACGCCAAGCCACGTCCGTTCGGGGTTAAGCGAAATCGCTCCTCCGATGGGCGCCTGCAAGGCGTCAGCGGCCATTTTCCATAGTGGATGCTGCAACGCTTGCGGCACGAGCCACGACGATTGGATCAGCGCCCACGCTGTCGCAGAAACGAATAAGACGGCAGCGGCGAGGAGTGCCGGGGGCGGATTCCCGATCGCGCCTTCGCAGCGCGCAGATATTGCCAGCCAGCCGGCGATGCACGCGAGAGCGGCACAATTGCCGAGCTGCGCTGAGACAAGCACACTTCCGTACCAAAGCGGCGAAAGCACCAAGATGGCAACAAATGCAGCGAATCCCCAATCTTGAGGAATCAGAGATTCAAATCTGTTGGTTGCCGTCTTCGACACGCGGGTGTTTCCAAGGGCCGTGAGAACCGTGACGGATTGCACTCCGCCGCCGACTCTTGCAAGATTTCGTCAGTAGCATGTCTTTGGTTCAGAAGGGTGTATTCAGCACAGGTGGAGATCGTTCAGAATCGCCCTTAAATCGAAGCAGTGGCGGCAAGACAACATGAAGATCACGTTTTTCGCCAATGCCAGCCCGTCGATTGGTGGCGGGCATGTCATGCGCTGCCTGACGTTGGCCAATTTGTTGGTGCGGCATGGAGCGCGCGTTGCTTTCGCTGTGACTGCAGAGAGCCTTGAGTGCGTCCCGGCGCTCGGTCGCAGTGGCTTCGAGTTCTTCCGCCCGGAGGAACTGGCATCGCAATCGACCGACATCCTGGTTTTTGACTCCTACGCGATCGATGCCAACCTGGAACATGCGTTCCGCCCCCATGTACGTCGGATCGTCGTTATCGACGACCTCGCAAACCGACAGCACGATTGCGATCTCCTGGTCGACCAGAATCTTGGGCGGCAGGAGCGTCACTACACGGGGCTATTGCCGCCCCATGCTCGTGTCCTGGCCGGCCCGCGCTACGCGATGTTGCGACCGGAGTTCGCGGCCGCCCGTCCTCACGCCCTCGAAAGGCGTCGGGCAAATTTTGCGGATGGGCTCCCTGTACGGCGCATCCTCGTGTCTATGGGCCTGACCGATGTCGGTGGCGTTACGGCGCGCATAATGCGGGCAGTGCTGAAGGTCACCACCGGCTGTCTTATTGACATCGTGATCGGCAGCAGCGCGCCGAGCCTGCCGTGGTTACGCGATTTGGCTGCCGGACACGCCGGCATCGCACTCCACGTCGATTCCACGGAAATGTCCTCGCTTGATGGCGGCGGCCGACCTTGCAATCGGTGCAGCGGGTTCAACCAGTTGGGAGCGGTGTTGCCTCGGCCTCCCATCAGTGATGGTGGTTCTTGCAGAAAATCAGCGCGGGGCCGCTATTGAATTGGCGACGATGGGCGCTGCCGCGACAATCGCGGGCCCGGATCGCGACGCCGATCTGCAAACAGCAGTCAAGCGGCTCATTGTCTCTGACGGTGAGCGTTTCGCCATGTCGAAAAAGTCTGCATTAGTTTGCGACGGCGAAGGAGCCGAGCGCGTCACCGGGGCAATTCTGCAATTGTTCGCTTGATCTGCCACCCTAGCGAACTCGAACTCTAAAGTTTCGTGCGATGAAAAATTCGGTAAGGCATCGCACGAATGATGAGCATGACGTATCGCCAGAATCCCGGCGCATAAACGATCGGCCTGCCGGTAGCCTTATCCGCCTCGGCAACGATCGTCTTCGCAATGGCTGCCGGCTTCGCCCATAGCATCCCCTTATTCTCGAATGCGGCCGTCATCGGCGTATCAACGAACCCCGGCTTGATCAACACCGCGCGCGCGCCCCTTGAAGCGAGACGATGCGCGATGCCCTGCACCAAGATGCCCAGTCCGCCCTTCGCTGCTCCGTAAATGTAGTTGGACGCGCGGCCGCGATCTCCCGCCACTGAACCGATAACAAGCAACACGCCGTGTTTCTGCTGCTCCAGGATCTCCGCGGCGGCGAGGCACCACTCAGCTGCGCTTGAGAAGTTGATGAGAATGAGTTTGCGCGCGTCGGATAGGCGTTCCTCCGCCGGCTCTTGTTCTCCGAGCGTTCCATAGGCGAGCAGCACGGCGTCCACGGCGCCGAGCGCCGCGACCATTGCCGCAAATGACGTTTCGGTATCCGAGGTTGCCAGGTCGAGCGTCATCGTCTGCACCTGCGAGGCACCGCGCATCTGCAGGTCGGCCGCCAATGTCGCGAGGCGTGCTCCGTCCCGCGCCACGAGCATCAGATGCGCGCCGCGTTGCGCCCACACCCGCGCCGACGATTCTGCGATTGCAGATAGCGCACCGAGAATAATGATCCTGCACGGCGGGGTGGGTCCGATCGCTTTGCTCACGCGCCGACGCGCCTCCAGAAATCGGAACAGAATGCAGGATCCACGTGATTGAGAAAACGCCCGAGATTAGGATAGCCCGCGGTCCACATGTCCTTGGGGAGGCGGCCGTCCTTCGCCGCATAGAGACGACCTCCGGCTTCGCACACGATCGAATCGAGCCGTTCCAGCAATCGAAGCGTCTGTTCGCCGGCGTTCGGAAAGTCGAGCGCAAGCGTTGCGCCGGGCATCGGAAACGAGAGAAGTCCAGGCGACTCCATCGCGCCGAACGTCTTGAGCACCGCGAGGAACGATCCCTGCCCGCTCGCGGCAATTGCGTCGAGGAGGCACGCAATGGCATCCACCATCGTGGGGGTCGGCACGACGCATTGATATTGCCAGAAACCTCGCCGCCCGTAGAGGCGGTTCCAATGGGCAACACCGTCGAGCGGATAGAAGAACGGCGCGTAATGCAATGACCTGTTGGCCGGTTGCGCCGCTTGAGCCGCGAAGTACGCGCGATTGAAGGTGCGCACAGTTAAAGAGTTAAGCGCCCAGCTGGGCGCCTCGACAGGTACGCTCAAACGCGACCTGGACGCATGCGGCGACAAATCGCCGGACCCGCGCCAGTTTCCGCGCGAGAAGATGCCGCGACCATCCTTGGCGGTGCAATCGATCCACGCCACGGTATGCTCGTGCGTTTCGACAGACTTCGCGTTCAATTCCCAGAACTCCGCGAGCCGCCGGAAAGGAATAGTTTCCACATCGAGATGCGCGCTCTTGATCGGAGTTAGGGCGAACTCGGCCCATTCGATGAGCCCGGTCAGCCCCAGTCCCCCGATCGTCGCCGCGAATAGATCTCCTTCGCTGTCGGGGGCCACTTCGATGCGGGAGCCGTCGCCGCGCATCAAACCGATGCGTCGCACGTGCGTTCCGAAAGTGCCGGCCAGATGGTGGTTCTTGCCATGGACGTCATTGGCGATTGCCCCGCCAACCGTCACGAATCTCGTCCCTGGCGTCACCTTTAAAAAATAGCCGCGAGGCACGACGCAGCGAAGGATCGTATCGAGCGTCAGCCCGCACTCTGCGCGAAGCAGTCCGGTGGCAGGGTCGAACGCCATGAATCGGTCGAGCCCAACAGTCTCGACCAGGCTCCCCTTCGTGTTGAGGACGCTATCGCCATACGAACGGAGCATCCCGACTGGTAGCATGGTCGACGTGGGCCGCATCGATACGGCGCGTCCCAGCTCGTCCGCAGTGCGTGGCGAGGCAATTCGTTGCGGCTCCCGCACCACCCCGCCCCATGACCGGATGTTCCGGCGCTCTGCGAAGATCACGGCCACGAGACCTTCACGAGAGCGGCGGCAAAAGTGGCGCACATCATCAGCCCCAACAGCAGGCTCGTCCGGTCCTTGAGGACGAACGCCACTGGATCGTCATCAAGCTGACCACGCTGCGCTCGCAGCCACACGCGGCCGAGAAACAGGAAGAGAATCGGCGGGATGGCCCAAAGCACTTGCGGATGAGCGTAAACGCCTCGCGGAAAGGCATCCTCGATTAAGTAGAGAATTAGGATGATGACCGAGCCCATCATCGAGGCGATGCCGAGACCAAGTGTGAACGCGCTGTCTGCAGCGGCGTAGCCCCGACCGCTGGCGTTGGTGAGCCCGCGCTCGGCAAGCTTCAGTACCTCGGTATGTCGCTTGGCCACCGACAGCGACAGGAAGACGAACATCGAGAACGACATCAACCACGGCGACAGGACGACGCCCGTGAGCACGATCCCGAAATAAAGCCGCAGCGTAAAAAGGCTGGCCAGCATGAATACGTCGACGATAGGGACTTGTTTGAGCTTGAATGAATAAGAGAGCGACGCTGCGATATAGATTATGACCATCGTCAGTGCCGCCATGCCCTCCAAGGCCGCCAAACCGAGACCACATATCAGTCCGGCAACAGCGACGGCGATGCCGGTGCGCACGGACAAGTCGCCGCTGGCCAGTGGCCGGCCCCTTTTTGACCAGTGTTGGCGGTCGCTGGGGAGATCGATCAGATCGTTGATGACATAGGTTGCCGAAGCGGCAAGCCCGAGCGCGACGAATCCGACGAAAGCGTCGACCCACGCCTGGACATCGCCGGATCGTCCTCCGAGGACGAGTGGGACGAAAACAAGTGCATTCTTCGCCCACTGATGCAGCCGGATGCTGCGCCAGAGAGCTGTGGCCTTGTCCGTGGCCCCTGAAAAAACAGCCAGCGGTTCACGGTGCTGGGCTGCCTTGCGGAGAAATGCAGCCGGCGCATTGACGATGACGCTGTCACTGCCCTCGCGCCACACGTGCAGATCCGCAGCAGAGTTCCCGGCATAGATGAAACCGCCAGGAAACCGCTCGCGCAATTGCGCCGCTTTCGCCCGCCCCTTCAAATTTCGCCGGCCGTCTGAAGCGATAACTTCACTGATGAAATCGAAGCGCTTTGCGATCGCTTGTGCGACCGACTGATCAGCGGCGGTCGCCAGAACGATCTTCCTCCCTCGCGCAACCTCATTTTGAATGAAGCCCAGGAAATCATCGTTTACGGGCCACGCACCGACATCTAGCGGGGAACGGCTGGCGAGATAAGCTTTCGTCGCGGGCCTTCCCCGCAATAGTGTGTACGGAAGCGCCAGGAGTGCCGACGGATCGATCCGCAAGACGTCGAGCAGCGTCTCATCGAGCGAGTCCGTCTTGATCAGGGTGCCATCGAGATCGATGACGAGGGGAACAATCAACGCCTCCGCAACCATGAAAGAGTTCCCAAGGCATGCCCTGCCGGTCGAAAGGGTACCCAATCAATGGAGTCGACAAGGGGTGTACGCAAGCAAAATTCGAGCGTAAACTGCAAATGTGGCGATGACGTTGCATCTGGCGTTGCGCCAGCGACACAACGCATCCGGCCTATCGCCTGCGCACAACTAACGGATGTACCGATCTAAGTAATGCGTGCGGGCTCTATCGATTTCTCGTGCAGCCGCTTCGCCGCTGTTGCACGCTTCGTCCGCCAATCCGCGGCCGTCATGCCCAGTCCGACGACATCGATGAAGCGTCCATCCTTGTAGATGTGATCGCGGAAACCGGCCTCGCGGGAAAATCCGAACTGCTGATGCAAGGCGATCACCT
This sequence comes from uncultured Alphaproteobacteria bacterium, assembly GCA_963847435.1. Lineage (GTDB taxonomy): Bacteria > Pseudomonadota > Alphaproteobacteria > Rhizobiales > Hyphomicrobiaceae > CAWJZR01. The sequence continues at coordinate 157,963 of CAWJZR010000025.1, forward strand.
GCTCGTTTTCGATGAGCACCTCGCACCAAAGTTTGTTCAGTCCGAGACTATTGAATACGTAGTCCAGCACTGCGAATTCGATTGCCGAGCCAACTCCCTTACCGCGGGCGGCCAGCTCTGCAATATAATAGGCCCAGCTGCATCGGCGGTTGCCAAGGTCGATATCCGCTAGGTTGACGAGACCGGCAGGTTCACCATCGACCTCGCATATCCAATAATATCGCGATCCATCTCCGCCGATACGAGCGAACCACCGTCGGTGTTCATCAAGACCGATGTTATGGCTGGTGTACATGTGCCGGGCCACGTCCGGATTATTGCGCCACAGGAACAAACGGTCGCAATCGTCAGTCAACAGTGGACGAAGCAGCACCACCAACGTAAATTCCTCCACTGCGCGTTGAGCGTTCGTGTCTGCGGTGAGGAGCGGATGAGCCGAAACTTCAATATCGCCGGCCGCGAGATCGGACGTAGTCACCCGCCATATATTATTTGTGAGCTGTCTGCCAATCATAACGGCAGCCTGGAGCGAGCGCTGAATTTGATGGAAGCTGCGGCATCGACCGGCTGCGATGCCATAAAGATCCAGACCTATACCGCCGACACGATCACGATCGATCATGATGCCCCCGAATTTCGGGTTGAAAGCGGATTGTGGGCGGGAATGACGCTCCACGAGCTTTATCGGAAAGCTTGTACGCCCTACGAGTGGCACCACGCGCTCTTCGCACGTGCCCGCGAATTGGGTGTTACGCTATTTTCGAGTCCATTTGACGAAACGGCTGTCGATCTTCTCGCTTCGCTCGACGCACCGGCTTACAAGATTGCCTCCTTCGAACTGGTCGACCTGCCGCTCATTGCCTACACGGCGAACCGCGGCAAGCCACTGATTATGTCGACCGGAATGGCGAGCTTAGGCGAAATCCAGGACGCAGTGACGACTGCGCGGGAGAACGGTTCGCCCCAAGTCGCGCTTTTACATTGCGTCTCCGACTACCCGGCCCAGATCGCCGACGCAAACGTCGCGACAGTGCCGCATCTTGGAGCGGCATTTCAGTGTGTCTCGGGTCTATCCGATCACACGCCAGGGACTGCGGCGGCCGTGGCATCGATCGCGCTAGGCGGGGCCATCATCGAGAAACATTTCACGCTATCGCGCGCCGAAAACGGACCGGACGCGGCTTTCAGCCTCGAGCCCCATGAATTCGAGGCTCTTGTCGCCGATTGCCGCAATGCCTGGAAAGCGGTCGGAAGGATCAGCTACGACTTGCACGGTGGCGAGCGTGCCAACGTGAAGTTCCGTCGATCTCTCTATGTCGTCGCCGATGTGGCTGCCGGTGCGGAATTGAATCGCCTGAATATCCGCTCTATCCGCCCCGGCTTCGGTTTGTCCCCAAGGCATCTTCCCCAGGTGCTTGGGAAGCGCGCCACGCGGGACCTGAAACGCGGCGAACGCTTGTCCTGGGACATGATCGCTTGAAGTCGCTCATTCACTGATCGCAGGCCCAGCACTGATCGCAGGCCCAGGAGCCAAACCGAGAATGTCGTTCGTTATGCCCGTTCCGAACAGCAACTCACCCGCGCCCGCCGTACAATTCCACTTGGTGCGCAAACGTTTTCCAAGTCGATCACGCAATATCCGTTCGGCGTTTCCCCGTACTTCGCGGCTCGCGCCAAGGGCTCGAGAGTGTGGGACGTCGACGGCAACGAGTATACGGATTTTGTCAACGCTCTCGCGTCCGTGACGCTCGGCTATGCGGACCCCGATGTGAACGCCGCAGTCGGCGCTCAGCTCGATCAAGGGACGATCTACTCGCTTTCCCATGCTCTCGAGATCTGAGGTGGCCGAGCTTATTTGCGGCCTCGTGCCGTCCGCTGAAATGGTGCGCTTCGGCAAGAACGGATCGGACGCAACCGCAGGTGCGATCCGCGTCGCCCGCGCCGCCACCGGCCGCGACCATGTCCTCGTGTGCGGTTATCACGGCTGGCAGGATTGGTATATCGGATCGACTGCTCGCAATAAGGGAGTACCCGAAGCGACGAGTGCGCTGACCCATACCTTTCCCTATAACGATCTGCCGGCGCTGGATGCGCAGTTGGCCGAACTCGACGGCAAAGTCGCTGCCGTCATTCTCGAACCCATGAACGTGACAGCCCCGGCCCCGAGTTACCTACATGGCGTCAAAAAACGCGCTCACAACGCCGGCGCAGTGCTCGTTTTCGATGAGACCATCACCGGGTTTCGCTACGCCAACGGCGGAGCGCAGGAATTGTTCGGCGTCATACCTGATCTGACGACGCTCGGGAAAGGGATGGCCAATGGCTTTCCATTATCCGCCGTGTGCGGACGCCGGGATCTGATGTTGCAGATGGAGGAGATCTTCTTTTCCTTCACTATGGGAGGCGACACCCTGTCTCTGGCGGCAGCGAAAGCCGCCATGTTGAAGCTGCTGCGCGAGCCTGTGATTGAAACCATGCGATCCCGAGGGGGGGCGTTGGCCGCTGGCGTCGCCCGGCTCATTGAACAACATCGCGTCGCGGATTTTCTCGCAATCTCCGGCGACCCGACTTGGAGTTTCCTCGTTATCAAGAACGCAGAAGGCGCCACCTCTTGGGAGATCAAGACGCTGTGGATGCAGGAGTGCCTGGCGCGGGGGCATCTTTGTCTTGGCGCCCACAACATGAGCTACGCGCACTCCGAAGCCGACATCGGGCGCGCACTCGCCGTCTATGACGAGGTATTCGCCATCCTGGGCGAGGCAGTCTGCAACAATGAAGTACGCCGGTATTTGAAATGCGAGCCGCTGCTACCCTTGTTCAAGGTCCGCTGAGGCGGCCATGAGCGACATTGCGGCGCGACTGGGATTGGGCACCGTGCAATTCGGCCTGCCGTATGGCGTTTCAAATGTTTCGGGACAAGTACCGCCGGCAGAGGCACGAGCGATACTGGCGACTGCGCACGAAGCGGGGATTCGCGTCCTCGATACAGCTGCTGCCTACGGCATGGCCGAGGCGCTGCTGGGCGAATTGAGGACGCAAGCTGCTCGGTTCCGCATTTGCACCAAGACGCTGAGCCTTAGGGAAGGAGGCCTGACGAACGTTATTGCGCGCGCCCGTAGATCGGCGGAGTTGCTTGGAGGCGCCCCTATCGACGCGCTTCTCGTCCATTCAGCCCGCGATCTTTTCGGCAAGAATGGCGGAGCGCTTTGGAACGAGCTGCAGAAGCTCAAAGCGGAAGGCCTGTTCTCTCGCATTGGCATCTCGGCTTACGCTCACGATAACCCTGTGGAACTCGCCCGCGGATATCAACCGGACCTCATGCAGATTCCCGTCAGCCTGCTCGACCAGCGTCTCGTTGTCGACGGATCGCTGGATGAGTTGAGCCGGCTTGGCATCGAGGTCCATGTCCGCTCCATATTCCTGCAGGGACTTCTTTTTGTTGCTCCTGAAATGCTGCCGCAGAAGCTTGTGCACGCAGCGACACGCCTCGCTCAGATCCGCACCGCTATTCATGCGGCGTCCACGACACCATTGGCCGCGGCCCTCGCGTTTGTTCTGCAACAATCGAACATCGATGTCGCGGTGGTCGGTGTTACGAGCACGAACCAATTGCGTGAAATAATTTCAGCGGCCGCTGCACCGGCTCCGGGCCTTGATTGGGGGGCGTTGGCCGTCGACGATCCCATCGTGCTCAATCCCGCGATTTGGTAGGCGCGCCCCTTAGTCTCAGTTTTTCTGGTTCGATTATGATCCTCGCTATTCTTCAGGCCCGAATGTCGTCCACCCGTCTGCCCGGCAAGGTGCTCCGACAGTTGGCTGGACGTCCCATGATGGTCCGGCAACTCGATCGTTTAAAGCGGTCACAGCGCATTGATCGTTTAGTGGTCGCGACCAGCACTGAGCCGATTGATGATGCAATTGCCGACTTCTGCACCCGTGAAGCGATTCTGTGTCATCGCGGGCCATTGACGGATGTGTTGGCCCGTTTTGCAGGCGCCGCCGAGGCTTTCGGTCCCGCGGATCACATTGTGCGGCTGACCGCGGATTGTCCATTGACCGACTGGGAAATAATCGATGCATGTATCAATCTTCACCTCGAAACGGGGAGCGATTATACGTCGAACGGTGTCGAGCGAACGTTTCCCGATGGTTTGGACGTCGAGGTCATGACGGCCGCGGCGCTAAAACGCACCCAAGCGCAGGCCGCTGCAGGTCCCGAGCGCGAGCATGTCACCATGTACATCTATCGCAATCCCAGCCAGTTTCGCCTCACTCATCTGAAGCAGTCATTCGATCTTTCCTCATTGCGATGGACTGTCGATAATCCGGCAGACTTTGCATTTGCGGAGGCCGTGTACGCGGAACTGCTGCCGCATAAACCAAACTTCCTACAGGCCGATATCTTAGCCCTTCTTCATCGGCGGCCCGACATCATGGCAATCAACGTAGCTGCGCAGTTTCAAGCCAGCGCTCGCTGATAAATCTCAATGGCTTTACGGCGCATCGTTTCGGCGATGTAATTGGCTTCCGCCCTCGCGCGCCCAGCCGCTCCCAGCCGGCGGCGTAACTCACGGTCGCCGGTCAACTCCCGCATCGCAGCCGCGAGAGCCGGTGCATCTCCCGGCGGAATTATCGAGACCGGTCTCGCGGTCGAGCGTCACCTCGGTGACGCCGGTCGGGAGATCGGTTGCGATGACGGGAAGACCGCAGAGTTGGGCTTCGACCTGAGCGATGCCGAACGCTTCGGCAGTCGTGGTGCTGGGCAGCACGAAGACATCAGCTGCATGCATTACAGCCACTTTTTCCTGGTCGGAAATGTGCCCGAGAAATGTCAGTCTGTCTTCTACACCGATTTCACATGACAGCGTCTGCAAAGACTGCCGTTCTCTACCATCGCCGCCAACGATGCAACGCGCGTTCGGCACGTCCTTCAGCGCGCGAATGAGGACGTCGAGCCCCTTGTAGGCTACGAGCCGGCCGACGAATACAAACAGAACGTCATTAGGCATCATTCCTGCGCGAAGTTCCTGACGCCGCCGAACGACGTCGGCAGTAACGGTGAAGCGGACTGCGTCTAGGCCAACGGGCAGTGCGGCGCACGCGACCTGGCTGCCCGCGAGGTCAAATGCAAGGGCGTGATTCTTGAGCGACAAAACCGTGACGATTTGGGTTCGCTTCAGCAGCAAAGCATATAACGCTCGGGCCGCCCGGCCGATCAGGCCAAAGCCAACCATGTCGGCATGATGCGTAACGACGACGCGCGCTCCGCGGCCGAGGACGAGCACCAGCAAGACAGCGAAGGGGTTGGGGACGTGGAGATGGATGAGATCGTAGCGCTTCGCTAGGAGTACGCGGATCATGCCGGGACTCAAGGGCTGCGATAACAGGGTAAAAATCGTGCCAGCCCGGATCAGCCGGAAACGCCCCCAGTCTTCCGCTGAGCCGGTAAAGCCGATCGCGTGTGCGAGTACGGTGAGGTCGCAGGCTTCTCCCACGGTGTCCGCAAGACGGCCAACATATTCCTCCATCCCGCCCGATACTGGCGGGAAGTATTTGCAGATCATCAACACATCTGCTCGCATCAGGCTGTCCTGCTCCGCCCGGCGGCTCGGCTTTGGCAAAAAGGCCGGGTTTTGATCCGCCTTATCGCTTTCATTGTAGCGATCGGTGATATTCGCCAGATCAGCCATATCGATCACGTGACTGGAAAGGGCTTCGGAAATGGCGGCAGGTGTTCAAAGAACACGGGGTTGAAGCAACTCACCAGGATGCTGTCGCACGCTTTTCCGTCGCGGATGCCGTTAGCGTGGCGGACCGCCTCCGGGACGAAGCCGGCCCGAGCATACGCGTTGAGGGACCCGACATTATCTGCGTAGATCCCCACCGCGATTTTTCGCAGGCCCATTTTGTTGAAAGCCATGCCGATGCCGCATCGTATGGCTTCGCATCCGTAGCCCTTGCCCCAACGCGAGCGCGCTCCGATGACGATAGTCAAATCCGTGACGCCATTGATGGCGTCGACCGGGCCCAACTTCATGTTGCCGATGTGCTCGCCATTAGATTGGATGCAAACGGCATAGACGCGATATTTCGCTGTCGAAACTCCGAGCCGGAAAAAGTCGATACTGTCCCGCCGCGTAATGTGGCTGGCCTCTAGGTACTTTGTCACTTCGCGATCGCGGAACCACTCAAGATAGGCGTCCGTGATATCGTCCTCGCAGAGCGGGCGAATGATAAGCCGCTCGGTCTCGGCCGATGCTGGAAATGGGCCAACTCGGTTCTTGTCCCATTCGCGGGAAGCCGGTTCAGGTGCCGTCGACGGTGTGTGGGTTTGCGGGTTGCTAACCGGCAAGGTCCAGATCACGCTCATCTCGCGTGTAGATGAAAAACCGCTTTTGAAATAGGCGATGGACTGCTCCTTCGCGCTGCCGGAGCCGCCGATTTCACCAACGTCGAACCAGCGCAAGCCGCGGTTCTTGGCACGCAGAATGGCATTGAAGAGCGGCCAATGAGCTAACGGCTTGTCAAAGCGGCTGCGGTCGTAAGCGCCGCTCGAGTAATAGGCGGTGTCGCCGGCATCCAGAATGAGAGTTCCTGAAACGAGTTGCCCATCGATGCTGCCGAGGACGAGATCGCCGCTACCTGAAACGATCGCATCGAACATCGCAGCCCAGCTTTCCGCGCCCCGCGTGATCCGCCCAGCAGCGGCGGCGTGCAATGCGCGATAGGCGTCAAAGGAGCAGCGGTCGCCTGTGGTGCTATCGACGACTTGGACCTGCATATTGGCTTGGCCCCAGCGGATTTGCTGACGGTGCCCTTTGCGCATGTCGCCGAAAAGCTCGTCAGCGCTTCGCGTCAAATCAATAACCGCCCGGAATTCGAGCGAGTGGGTGGCGGCGGTGCTCAGCAGATGACCCGCGATGAGTTCATCGGCATCAGTCCGCAAGGAAGTGCGGAGTCGAATGATCCTGACAGAGCGCCGCCGCGCGATCGCCAAGAGTTCGGACATTGCATCGCGTAATGTCTTCTTGCGATGCGATCGGCTACGGCGCCCGTCGAGCTGAATTTCGAGGGGCATGCCAAATCGTTCGAGCCGTGCGCCGTAAGAAGCGTCACATTCTATGATGGCATCGACCGATCCGTCCGTCTCGATCAGGAAGCTTTCGTCCACTCCGGTGAGATTCGTGGCCGAATAATATTTGCGTCCGGTTGGCTCCGATATCAGGCGCATGAAACTGGGCAGCTGCGCTCGCGATCGAAACCACTCGTATGCCTTTGGATCCTTGCTCAGCCGATGCACGGTCATGCGAGTAGAAACAGGCGCGGAGCGCAAATGCGAGCCCAAGAGCTTCAATAAAGCGTTCAAGCGACTTTCCCCTATCCCGTCGTGGCAGGGCAGGAGGAGTGCCGATGCGTAATTGGGGCGGAGCATGTTGCAGGCGGTGTCGATGCTGTAGATGCCAGCCGACACACCAATCTCGGCCAAATCCCGGTCGAGTTTCTCCAACGACTTACGATCGCCAAACACCGGCAAGGCGAAGGGAAGCATGTTGCCGAGCCAAATCGACCAGCCCTTTGGATAAGCGTCGGACGGCACGGTGGCGAGGATTCCCGCCGCTATCTCCGCGCGCCGCGCACCCACGGTGCGGATGGCGTCCACGGAAAGCGGGATGCCTCCCAATTCTTCGTCGTGAAGGCGAGGATTGAGCAATCGTTCGAGATAGACGACCTCGGGATTTTCTCTCTCGCGGCCGGGGACAGCCGCCAAGACAGCCCCGTGCTCACGCCGGCGGTTGGCGTCGGGCTCGACATACGCATCGCGAGCGTCGCGCACAGTTCGGGCAAGGTCAACGTCGCGAACGACGAGCCCTCCGACCATGGTCGCAAGAGGAAAAAACTTTTGCAGGCTGAACACTGCCGCATCACCGGCCCATGGTCGCGCACCGGTCGAGGCGGACGCGAAGAACGAGTGGCTGATATCTTCCAGCACGCGCCCTTGCGGGCGTGCCGACTGCATGAAGCCATACTGGTGGTAGAGCAGCGTCGTGTCCGCAGCTTGTTGCCTAGCGGCATCGACCGGAAAGGCGTGTCGGATCACGGCGTCGAGTACGCAAGCCGAAATCATGCGCGGAACCGCGACGCTGTGACGGTATCTCTCGTGCCCTGTCACGCCCAGATACAGGGAGATTGCCGTCCGCCCGGAGCTAGTCAAAACGACCGGAGCGCCAAACCATTCGGAAAACACCCTCTCCGCCTCGGGCACGGTGGTAACAGAAGCCGCAGTTTTGAATGCCGGCGCGTGACCGATGGCCGGGGCAAAGCAGTCTTCAGTCATGCAGCTCGCCCGCCTAAGATATCTTCACGCTGGTGAGCGCCCGGCGAGGCTGGAGGGCCGGACCTAATCAGAGCGCTGGTCACAACCGCGACGTTCTCGATGTTCTCGGCGGTCATGCACGTGGGGTCGCTGGACGGATCGCTGATGATCCCTTCGACGGACTGCCCAACCATCCAGGTCAGGAATTCCTCGATTTCCCGATCACGGTCCGGAGCCGATCGCCACTCGTCCGCGCGATCCAGAAGTTCAACCATGTCACCATGATGCATTCCGTAGGGATTGAGACCATTAGCGACAAGGATCGGCTTCCATAGAAGATCCCCCAATGTTGCGGCCGGGACTCCCATGACAGCGGCCTCGAAACATGCCGTGCCGGCGACCGACACGACCAACCGCGCGCGCCGGATCAACATTCCAGTGTCGCAACTCGGGTCGATCAGTCGGAGACCGGGCAGAGCCTTGAGAGCCTTATAGCAGCTTGGCGATCGGTCGCCGACCGCGTGTCCGTGCTCCTTAACCCAAAGTTCGAACCCGAAAGGCAGCAACCGGGCCAACGCTCGAATAGCCTCCAATTGATTGCTCATTGCGTTGCCGAAAACATCGACCGACAATTCCGGCTGAACGTGGAGCGTGACCAGAACGAACGGACGCGCACTTTCGAGGTCGGGACTTTCAAATTTCGGGGATCGCAAGGCGACGCGCGCCATGACCCGTTTGCGAATCCGCCGGAGGCTACGCGTGAGCAGGCCGGGCACCGAATGATCGTAACGGTGGACGTCGGGCCTCAAAGCTGCAGTGAAGGCTTCCTCGAGCCACCAGGAGCGGAAGCGCTGCGGATTCATGTTCTTCGCAAAATAATAGGGCTTTTCACCGCTGTCGCGCACCCGGGTCATGACCTGACGGGCAAGTTCGCGGTGAGCTGCGTTCGGCGCCGCGAGGTGCGCGAGCCTGCCGTGGAAGATGCCTTCGAAAAAGCCGAAGCGGCTGGAAGGGATGCGCACCGTATGGTGCATGAAGTAGCGACCGCCGCTAGCTCGCAGGACCTCGCTCGTCAGCATTTCGCAAGCCCAGGTGATTTCCCCGAAGCCCCAGCGGATCCCGTTTATTCGAATGAAACGTTCGACTTCGCGCAGAACAACGTAGACATAGGTCTCGGCGCGTGACCCAGGCCATTTATTGAGCTCTCGGTCCATGATCACGATGTTCTTCAAGCTCGTCTCACTGGATGCCTCGATGCGATTAATGCGCTCGGCGTCCGCTTTGGTGGGTGCTTGAGCGCTTGTCCACTCCGGACCGAAATCCGGAAGCGACAGAATCCGCTCACGCGGCCAACCTTGCTTCACAAGCCAGGCAGTCCATAATTTGCTGACGCTAATCCAATATATTTCATCACCGAGCTGAAGCATGCGGCGGGCTACCGCATCGAAGAAAACGGTTTTGCGCTGGTTGGTGACGAAAACGGCTTTCACGCGATTTTCCCCCCTGCCAGCTCCCTGACAGCCGCGACCACACTATCGATGTCAGATTCCGTCATCGCCGGGAACATCGGCAGGGTTAGGATGTCTTCATACGCAGCCTCTGCGACGGGGCAGAGTCCTGGTCCGGTGCCAAACCGCGACCGGTAGAAGCTCATTAGATGGACCGGCGGGTAATGCACATTGACGCCAATGCCCCTGCTACGCAAATGATGGAATGCCTGGGGACGGTCGAGCGCGGCCTCCGCAAGTTCCAGCCGCACGACATAGAGATGACGAGCATTACTGCGGTCGCTCCGAGTTACAAGCGGACGCACATGAGGCATGTCCGCGAAGGCCGCGTCGTAGAGGGCAGCAATCTTCTGCCGCTGCGCAACCCAGCGAGACAACCTTTTGAGCTGGGCAAGGCCGAGTGCGCATTGAACATCGGACAGGCGGTAGTTATAGCCGAGCTCGACCATGTCATAGGAGAACGCGCCGATGCGTTCGCGAGCGCGGTGATCCGTATTGATACCGTGATTGCGAAAGCGCCGCATGTCCTCGGCAATCTGGGCGTCATCAGTCAGGCACATCCCGCCTTCGCACGTCGTGATGTGCTTCACCGGGTGGAAGGAAAAGCAAGATATATCCGCGAGAGTGCCCGTCGAGCGTCCCTTATACGTCGCACCTGGCGAGTGGCACGCGTCGGCGATGAGGCGCAATCCGTTTCTGCTGCATAATGCGCGAAGTTTATCGTAGTCCGCGGGTTGTCCAGCATAGTCGACGGCGATGACGGCTTTTGTTCGCGGCGTGATGAGGGCTTCGACCTGCTCCGGGTCGATCAACAGGGTGTCAGCCTCGACGTCCGTGAAGACCGGCTTCGCGCCTTCATAAATTACTGAGTTGGCCGATGCCGCGAACGTCAGCGCCGGCACGATAACCTCGTCTCCAGCCGCCACTCCAACCGCGTGCACGGCGCAGTGTAGCGCAGCCGTTCCACTATTGACGGCAACGCCATGCAGTGCCCCCGCGTTCGCGGCAAAGGCCCGCTCGAATTCCGCCACGCGCGGGCCCGTCGTCAGCCATTGAGACCGCAACGCCGCGACGACTTCGGCAATATCGTCGTCATCGATTTCCTGCCGCCCATAGGGGATGAACGATACGCCGGCCGGGTCGGCGCCACTCATGCCTGCAACCTGAAGATTGTTTGCGACCGGCTCCAACACATCAAACCGCCATCCGCAGCACGTTCTCAAGCCCCTTGAAATCGAGCCAGTCGCTGTTGTTGTCGCTGCCGTAACGGAAAGTTTCGGACACCCACTTGCCGCTGCTTTGATAGATTTCGTAACGGGGCCCGAGCAGTGAAGACAGCATCACGTAGCGATCGCTGAGTTCGATTGTGTTGCGAGCATCGTCTTCGGTAATCATCGCCTCGTGTAATTTCTCGCCGGGTCGGATGCCGATGATTTTTTGCGGCAGGCGCGGAGCGATGACCTTTGCGAGATCAACCACGCGCATCGAAGGAATTTTCGGGACGAACAATTCGCCGCCGCGCATCAACTTCAGGCAGGACAGGGTAAACTCGACCCCCTGCTCGAGTGTGATCCAGAACCGCGTCATCCGGCTATCGGTAATCGGCACGAATTCCGCGCCTTCGGCGACGAGCCTTCGGAACAGCGGCACTACCGAGCCGCGTGAGCCGACGACATTGCCGTAGCGCACAACCGAGAACTTCGTTCCAACGTTGCCGGACAGGTTGTTTGAGGCGATGAAGACCTTATCGGATGCGAGCTTCGTTGCGCCGTAGAGATTGATAGGGTTGCAGGCCTTGTCGGTCGATAGGGCAACGACATGCTGCACGCCGCATCCGATCGCTGCCTCGACAACGTTTTCCGCGCCCATGACGTTGGTTTTGACGCACTCCATCGGATTGTATTCCGCGATTGGAACATGCTTCATAGCCGCGGCATGGATGACGATATCGACTTCGCGCATGGCCATGCGCAAGCGCTGCAAATCGCGCACGTCGCCGATGAAAAAACGAAGGCGCGAATCCCGATACGTTTCCGCCATTAGAAATTGTTTATATTCATCGCGTGAATAGATGATGACTTTTCGGACTGCTGATTTGCGAAGAACGTATTCGATGAACTTAGTCCCAAAGGACCCGCTGCCGCCGGTTACGAGGACTGTCTTGCCGTCAAGCATCTCGGCAAAGGCTCCTTGGTCTCATCCCTCGTCGAATGCCCGGCAGAGGCGGCCAACACGGCCACGGTGCATGGACAATCGATCTCCAGAGCAGAACCAACTGGAGAGCGGTTATTCTGTAGGCGTGTCAGTGGCCATTGTCACTCAATACCTACGACTGAAAGCCAGACTCAGTATACCTATGGTTGCTGAGTAGCGAGGATGCTCGGAAAGCTTGTCCCGCCGTTATATGTAGAAGGTTTCTGGTTGACCATCCGTTGCAGCATGTTTATGTAAGACGTATCCAGAATTACGCGGCCAGGTGAGAGCTTTGCGAAAGCCATAGTGGACCCTGCAAGCCGCGGGAGTGTTTGGAACCGGAAATCGCGTAATGATCTCCGCTAGAGCGGTATCGCATTGGCTTTTAATTCTGTTTGACCTTGGCATTCTCGTTGTTGTGCCATTTCTTACGGTTTTATTGCTGAATGATTTTGCGCTAAGCTCGTTGCTCCCGGCTAAATCCGCGGTATTAAACACTTATGTTGTCAGTTGCGCTGGCGTCGGCGTGCTGATCTGGTTCTCGACTGGTGTTGGCCGCCGGATCTGGAGCCGAACGTCCTTGCAGGATGTGCTGCGCGTCGTGTCGGCGTGCACCCTGACCATTCTCCTGGCAGCGTTGCTGACGTTCATGACGACACGCTTGGCCGGTTTGTCTCGTGCGATCATCGTCATGCACCTGCTCATCAGTCCCGCAGCCATGATCTCCCTGCGGGTGATTGCGCGCGTGGTCAACTCACCGGCAGCCAAGGCGGCGCCGTTTGCCTCCGCACGTGGTCTCCCCACCGTCCGCCATGTTTTAATGATCGGGTCCGGCCCTCTGGCCGAACTCTATAACCGCGCGGCTCGAAGCGTGGTGGGTAACACGATCGAGGTCGTAGGAGTATTAGACGACGACAAAGCACTTCACGGTCGCGTTGCGTGTGGCTTGCCCGTTCTTGGCGGCCCTTCGGAAGTCGATAGGGTTGTCGAACGACTGAGGGTTCATGGCGTCGACATTGATGCGATCGTCGTCGTCAAACCCCAGAGTGATCTTTCGCCGGCACTCCGGAACGCGTTGGCCGGGATCGAGAGCGGTGGCAGGATCGCCGTCGAAAACTTGGCTGAAAGGTTGGGCTTCACGGTATCGCGCGACGATGGCGTAACGTACCAGCCTATCTTGTCGACACCGATGCGTCATCGTCCGTACTGGGGCAAACGCGCGATGGATTTTGGGCTCGCTGTAATATTGCTGATCGTGCTGTCGCCACTCATGTTGCTTGTGTCGCTGCTTGTGGCCATCGACGTCGGAATCCCGGTTCTGTTCTGGCAGCAACGGCCTGGAACCAATGGCTGGCCTTTTCGCATCAATAAGTTCCGCACGATGCGGATGCCTATCGATGCTGACGGCGTTCGCATCTCGGATGGCGACCGCCTATCGGCGATTGGCCGTAATCTGCGCCGCTTCAAGCTCGATGATTTGCCCCAGTTGTGGAATGTCCTGATCGGCGAGATGTCCTTCGTAGGGCCGCGACCATTACTGCCGAATGATCAACCGGACAAGGCTGCTGCGCGGCTTGCCGTACGGCCTGGCGTTACGGGCTGGGCGCAAGTGAATGGCGGGACGCTGCTGACGGTGTCTGAGAAGAATATGCTGGACCGCTGGTACGTCCGTCACGCCTCGCCCGCCTTGGACGTGAGGATTGCATCGCGCACGGTCGCTACGGCGATATGGGGCGAGCGCCGGAACCCGATGGAAATCGCGATGGCGCAGATGGATCTCGAGTGTGAGGGACGCCACCCGATGATATCATGCCAAGCCGCATCCGAGACCGCGGCTTGAGGGCGGATTCGACCTACTTCCGTGCTTGCCAGTCGAATTCTTTGAGCCAGCCCGGCGCGACGCTGGCGACAGATTTCCGAATCGCTGCTGCTCCAGGACTATCGGGGCTCGCCTTCTCCAATCCGGCCAGAAACGTGATCGCACGATGCGTGGCCGCAGCCGCGAGAAGTTTGCGAATGTCGCCCTCGGCGATGCTTCGTCCCGTGTCGCCGAGCTCTGCCCAGACGGGTACGGCAAAAACCAGTCGCCGCCGGATCGCCGGCCATTCGAGACGCCCGGTGAGGTGAGACAATTCATAAAATCTCAGCGCTTGGTCAATGCTGCCGCCTTTTTTTAATTCGGTGTCGGCGAGCAGCGCCCATGCCTCGCTGTTGGCAGGACGCTGGGCCAGGATCTTGCGGCACAGGTCGTCGATCCGCCGGAGCGAGGAAATGCGCAGCAGCCGATCGGCATTGCGCGTGGCCCCGTCGAAATCATCGATGGCTCTATCGAGGTCGGAATTGAGCGCCTCCGCGCTACCGAACGGCAGTACAGCATTCCGAGCCTGACCAGTTCCGCGCGTTTCGACGAAGGCCAGCGCACCGGCCGTCAACAGACCCATGATCGAGGCGAGCAAGAAGAGTCCTCGCAACAAGGGCCTTGCCTCCCGAGCTTAGGTATAGGCGAAACGTTCGCGTCTCTTATAGAGCGCCATCGCGGTTTGCGATATGGTCTATCAGTAGACATCCGGTCTAGGCTGAATCCTCACTAGCCTTACCTTATGCAGTCAAAGATTGAGCCGAATATGAAGCGGTCCCCACGAGGTCTGAGCATGGCATTTGCGGGCACATTATCCGGGTGCCTGATACCGCTGCTGGCTGCCGCTATCGAAATTGCAGTTGCGACGCATGCCGCCACAGCGCAGCAGCCTGAACCGACACAAATGGCGACGGCTCAACCTGGGATCAATCAAGCCGCCCAGACCTTGGCTGATGCCATTGCTGCAAATCCCGAAGGCGGTCAGGCCCTTGTCGATGCCATCGCGGCCATCGTGGCCGCTAATCCCGCTATCGCGGTCCAGGTGGTTGCAGTGGCTAAGAGTGCGCGCTCTCCGGTCGTCGACGCACTCGCTGCCGGATTGGCTGCGGCCCAGGCAAGTCTTGCGGTGACGAACCCCGCCGCAGCGGCGGCGATCTCGGCCCAGGTCGCAAAGTCGAACGGTGCGTTCCAGATCGCCTTCGCCAGCGCCGGCGGCACCATCGGGAACGGCATCGCAGGTCGCGGCATCGGCGGGACCGGATCGGCGGCGATCTTCGGAGGTAGCGGTGGCGGC
Organism: uncultured Alphaproteobacteria bacterium; assembly: GCA_963847435.1. GTDB lineage: Bacteria > Pseudomonadota > Alphaproteobacteria > Rhizobiales > Hyphomicrobiaceae > CAWJZR01. The sequence continues at coordinate 173,130 of CAWJZR010000025.1, forward strand.
GGATTGGGCGGCGGCGGACCCATAAGCCCGACGAAGCCCTGAACTTAACATTCGCGCCGCTTGAAAGCGGCCCGGGCCGTTGATCAGGCTCGGGCCTTCATGTGCTCTTCAAGAGGATCGGCGCGCGCTCATCAATGCCAGATGAGTGAGGCCGCCGCCGACCACATCCACGCATCGCGGCCATTGGTGAGGAGGATGGCGTCGGCAGGCTGACCGCTTCGGCTGCCGATGCCGGGGACCGCGACCGTGACGGTGCTGAGGGAGAGGTTGAGCATCAATAGATCGCCCAGATGTCAGCGGCGGTGCCGCCGGTCAGAAGGCGCCGAACGCGGATTGGATTGAATCCCTGTTGCAGCGGAACGTTGATCCGCGTTCCGCCGGAAACGTCGATGAGGTTCGCGGTGCCGGCCTGCCCGACCAGCAATGACCGGCAATCGCCGTCGGGAAGATCGGCCGTGTCGCTTCGAGTGACGGGGGCGAGGATGGAGGCTGGCCCGGAAAGGCCGGACGTGTAGGTCTCGAACAGTGCCATCGCTGAGTACTCGCTTTCGGTTTGAAGAGTGCAGTCCGGGTGCGTGCGCAGGACATACCGTATCGCTGTCATCGCCATGAAGGTCGTCACCGCGATGATGATCGCAGGGCCCTGGCGGCCATGCTAAGCGGGGACATGTCCACGGGGACAACAGCACGCGGAACGACATGGCCAGGCGCACGAACGACCGTGCATGGCCGGCAGTGCAAAGGCATTTCTATGCTGAGGAAAATGTTTGCGAGGTCGAGCACCGTGAAGGGGCGGGCCGCAGTTCCCGATGGCGTTCGCGTCTACGCAATCGGCGATATTCACGGCCAAGCCAAGCTGCTCGATAGCCTGCACCAAATGATCGACGATGACCTTGCGGCCCATCCCGTGTCTCAGCCCAAGGTCATCTACTTGGGCGACTACGTGGACCGTGGCCACGACAGCAAAGGCGTTCTCGATCGGCTTGCCGTCGGCGCTTGCGGAGGCGTTTCACGGGTCCTGCTGAAGGGAAACCACGAGGAGCTGATGCTGCGGTTCCTGGTCGAACCCGCGTCTACGGCCGGCTGGTGGGATCTCGGCGGGAGGGAGACGCTTCTGTCCTACAAAGTTGACCCACGCTTGGCGATGTCTCGGACATCATTGGCCGAAGCTGCTCGCGAGTTCGCTGCAAAACTTCCCCCGGAGCACTTTGATCTCATCCACGCGATGCCGTGCTCTGTCGCTGTCGGTGATTATTTCTTCTGCCATGCCGGAGTTAAGCCCGGAGTTCCGCTAGACCGGCAGAGCGACCGCGACCTGATGTGGATCCGCGGAGACTTCCTGGACAGCGACCGCGACTTCGGCAAGGTCGTCGTTCACGGGCATACTCCGGTTCCTGCCGTCGAGTTTCGGCCCAACCGGATTAATATCGATACCGGCGCATATGCGACCAACCAGCTTTCCTGCCTCGTCCTCGAAGGGACTGGGCGACGGTTAATTCAGACGGCGCCGGCGAGCAGTTGATCATAATCCGCAAACAGTATTTAGCCACGATCCCACGCTATCGCCACAGCAGCCGTCGGGGGTTGAGTGCAATCCGCAGTATGATGTAAGTTGGACGCCATGGGTGCGTTGTTTCGTACAAGGCGTGGGCACAGCACTGACCTGTTGTCGGTGGCCCGCCTCGTGGTCGTCCGGTGGGAGGGGCGTGGAGAGCGCCACCGGCAAGAGCGAGATACCTGTTTATGACGACCGCCCCGCCCGAATTTCTTCGGAATTTTGTCCTCGCACTTGCACTGTTGTCCGCGGCGACGCTCGCTGGCTGCAGTCCGTCAACTCATTCCACGTCCGATGCTCTGATCAGCGCGACACCGGCGGTAGCCGTACTCCCCGCCGGCGCAGGCGCGGCCCCTGTCCTCACCGGTATGCAAGCACAGCCGCTTGCGTCCGGCGATAAGATCAAGGTGGTCGTTTTTCGCGAGGAGCAGTTGTCCGGCGAGTTCGAGATCGACGGCAACGGCAGGATCTCATTGCCGCTGATTGGCGCCATCCAGGCCGCCGGTAAATCTACCGCCGAGGTTGAAGCCCAGATCACGGCGAGGCTAAAGGCCGGCTACGTTCGCGATCCCAAAGTTTCGGTTCTGATTTCCAACTTCCGCCCCATCTACATCTTGGGTGAGGTCAAGAACGCGGGAGAATATCCGTATAAGTCGGGGCTCAACGTCGTTAGCGCGGTGGCTCTGGCCGGCGGCTACAGCTACCGCGCCAATACGAGCACCGTCTATGTGCGGCGCGCCAGCGAAACGGCGGAGCGCGAGTATCCGGCCGCACCCAACATCCCGATTTATCCGGGAGATCTCATCCGCATCGGCGAGCGCTATTTCTAAAACCGAACCGGCACCGGCCTAAACCCGCCAGCTCGAGCGCAGTCGGAAACGCCGCGCATAGACAATGATCGCAGGTTTGCGTGGCCTAATAAGCGGTTGATTGCTTAGGGCGTGACTTCATTGCCGCATCACCGCGATGATGATTTGCAGCAACACCGCAAGCCAATTTGTCATTCCGTGTCAGGTGAATCTTTTGAAGTGCACCGCGAATGCTGGCATCCGAGGATAGTACGCGAAGTCGGCTTTCTGCGAGACGGCCGCGCAAACGCAGTTGCGATTGCAACGCGAGACACGCCTGATTGAGCCTTCGGGGGGCTGACAGAAATGACGTTACGGACGACCATGGCGATGGTGTGCATAGTTGTTGCCGCGCCGGCGTTCGCCCAGCAGGCGCCCGACACCAAGCCCGCCGCCCCTGCGCCGGCCACCCCGCCAGCTGCCGCACCCGCTCCAGCCACGCCTCCCGCCGCTGCGCCGACGCCCGCTGCGCCTCCGGCCGGAGGAGCCGAAGCCCCCAAAACGGAAGCTCCGAAAGCCGAGGCTCCCAAGAGCGAAGGGACCACGCTGCCGCCGGTGCAGATCATCCAGGAAAAGCCTAAGCCCGCGCCCAAGAAGGAAGCTGCCCCGGCTCCCAAGAAGAAGCCGGCTGTTGCGGCGCCGGCTGCCCCAGCTGCGCCTGCGCAAACGGTCACTACTGCGCCAGCAACCAGCGCAACTCCGCCCGCTGCTGCGCCCGCTTCGACCGTTCCCCCCGAGAGCGTCGAGGCCGGGTTCGTCAAGATGTCGCCCTTAGGCGGCGAGCTGCCGATTGAGAAGGTGCCGGGTGGAGTCGCGACCGTGTCGGCTAAGGACATCGAGCGGACTGGCGCCGTCACGGTGCAGGAGGCGCTGCAGACGCGCGTCCCCGGTGTCATCATCGGCGACATCCAAGGCAACGCATTCCAGACGGACGTTCAGTACCGCGGCTTCACGTCGTCGCCGGTCAACGGCCAGCCGCAGGGCCTCGCCATTTATCAGAACGGCGTCCGCATCAATGAGGTGTGGGGCGACACGGTCAATTGGGAGTTCCTGCCCTCCAACGCCATCAATGATCTGACGATCATGAGCAATAACCCCGTCTTCGGCTTGAACGCCATCGGCGGCGCGCTCTCGATCGGCATGAAGGATGGCTTCCTCTACCAGGGCGCAGAGATCGACGGCCGCATTGGCTCATTCGGCCGCCGCCAGCTCGGCATTCAGGCCGGCCAGAAGTCCGGCAGCTTCGCCGGTTACGCCGCTTTCGAGACCATCCACGACAGCGGTTGGCGTGATTTCTCGCCGACCAATATTCAGCGCATGTATGCAGACATCGGCGCCAAAGGCTCCGCCGTCGAGATGCACCTGAACTACACCGGCGCGGTGAGCAAGTTCGGCGCAGTCACCGCAGCTCCCGTCGAGCTGCTCGATTTGCGATGGGCAAATACCTACACCTCGCCACAGGTGACCAAGAGCGAGGTCGACATGGTCTCGCTGAATGGCACTGTCACCGTCACACCCACGCTCAAGCTCTCTGGCCTCGGCTATTACCGCAACTTCAAGCAGCGCCGCGTCGACGGCAACATCACCGACTTCGAGGAATGCAATAACGGCGTCAACGACTTCCTCTGTCTCGATGGTGACCCCACCGCCGTACTTCTCGACGGGGCCGGAAATCCCATCGATCCCGCGATTCTGAATGGCTCGCCCGCCGGTTCGCTCGACCGCACCACGACCCAGACCGATAGCTTCGGCGGCTCGGCCCAGGCGGTCGAGAAATCGAAGTTGTTCGGCCTCGGCAACCAGTTCCTGATCGGCGGTAGCTACGACCACGGCAAGGTTGCCTACACGGCAGCAAGCGAACTCGGCACCATTGGTCCACAGTTCGTCATTAGCCCCACAGGCATTAGCCTCACTGCCCCGGCGGACGTCACGCCTCGTAGCCTCACCGCGACAACAAATTATTATGGTCTCTACTTCACCGACACGTTCGACGTCACCGACCGGCTCTCGATCACCGGCGGCGGCCGCTACAACGTCGCGCAGATCGATCTGCAGGACCAAACCGGCAACTTCCCGGAGCTGACCGGCAGCCACACCTATAGCCGCTTCAACCCAATGATCGGTGCCACCTGCAAGGTGTTCTCCGGCCTTTCGTTCTACGGCGGTTATTCGGAAGCCAACCGTGCGCCGACGCCGGTCGAGTTGGCCTGCTCCAATCCGGACAAGCCCTGCATCATCGAAAGCTTCCTCACCGCCGATCCAGAGCTCAATCAGGTCGTCTCGCACACCTACGAGGCTGGCTTGCGCGGCGAACTGGGCAAGGGTGGACCCCAGCGGCTCGACTGGAGCTTCGGCTTCTTCCATACCTTGAACACGGACGACATCATCGACGTGGCCTCCCCCACCACCGGCCGCGGTTACTTTACCAACGCTGGCGCGACGTTGCGCCAGGGGGTCGAAGCCGCCATCAACTACCGTGAGGATCGCTTCTCGGTTTACGCCAACTATAGCTTTGTCGATGCCACGTTCCGCAATGCGCTGGAGCTTGCCTCGCCGAACAATCCCTCGGCGATCCCTTGCAGCGCCGACCCGACGGCGCAGTGCATCAACGTCACCCCCGGTAATCGACTGCCCTCGGTGCCGGCACATAAGCTCAAGGCCGGTTTCGATTATTGGCTGACTAAGCAGTGGAGGGCGGGCGCGGACATCATCGTCACCAGCGACCAGTTCTTCCGCGGCGACGAGGCCAATCAAAACGCCAAGCTGCCCGGCTATGAGCGCGTCGATCTGCACACAAGCTACGACATCACGCCGAATGTGCAGCTGTACGGCCACGTGCAGAACCTGTTCGACAACAAGTACGGCCTCTACGGCACATACTTCAATACCGCAGCAGCGACCAACGCAGCGAATGGCGCAATCACCTTCACCGATCCGCGGACCATTACCCCGGCCCAGCCGTTCGCAGTCTACGGCGGCCTCAAAGTAAAGTTCTGATCTCGCGGAACCGGCTTCCTATCGATCGAGCCTTCCGTCCCAGCGGTCTCGATCTCGCCGGAACCGACTTCCGATCTTGATCGAGCCTCGCCACCCCGGCCGTCATCCCCGCCTCTTCGGGCGGGGATCCACCCGAGCCCAATCGCCCGCAGTGAGCGCGCCGGCTGCAAAGCGGTTCGCTCGTGCCCGGTCCCGCGCCACCCCCACGCAAGCCTCTCATGCTCTCCTTGGGTCAAATCATTCCGCGCGCGAAGCCGGCAGCCATCGCCCGCGACCGCGAAGATCGCGACCTCACTTATGGGAGCAGTAACTGATATGGCCAAGACCGGGCTCCACGGCCCCTACCGCCTGACCTTCGATGGCGTCCAGCAGGCCGTCACACGCCGCGCTGCCGGCGCTTATGCCCTCGGCTACACCGCCGCTGACGGTAAGTTCCACATCAATCACGTCGGCCGCTCCGACAGCGACTTGCGCAGCCGCTTGAACGACTGCATCGGCTCGGCGGCCATGTTCAAGTTTGGCCAGTTCGCATCGTCCAGGGAAGCGTTCGAGAAGGAGTGCGAGCTGTTCCACGACTTCAGCCCGCCTGGGAACCGCATCCACCCCGACCGCCCCGCCGGCACTAATTGGGATTGTCCACGTTGCCGGCACTCTCGTCGGCTGTGGTGAGCAGCCCGAGCACGTCGGATAATGCGGCCTGGTAGCCGAAGTGCCAGTAGGCGCGCTCGGGCGTGTGCGCGTCCAAATTCTTCTGATCGGCGGCGGCGTAAGGCGCCTCGTCATCCAGCCACTCACGAATGGTGTCGCGGCGCTGCTCGATCATCGAAAGTTCGCGGGAATACGACATGACTGCCCCATGAGATTGTGGTAGGCGTGAAATGCACGCTACGGTAGTTATACGCGGCTCACGTTGGAGCTTCGACAAGACCGGTGGACTAAGTTGTTTCAAATTGCAGACAATTCCGGCAGCGTCGATCGGCCTCCCCAATCTGCAATGGCTTTCCACAGGTTGTAATCGGACTCTCCGTATCCGTCTGTAATGGTTTCCTGTATCTCCCGAGAAGCATGTCCTGTGCAAGTCGAGCTGTTCTTACCGCCTGTGGTTTCAATGGGGTAGCCCATGGAGTCATCCATTCAGATGGCACCTCACCTCCAGCAGCAGAACTGGGTGCCTGAAAGCGGCGCGGCACCGGTTGAACAAGCCTTGCAGATCATGCGGCGGCATGTTCCCGCCCACCGGCTTCTGGTCCGCGATCGTTCGGCTACCGCGCTGGCCGCTTCCAAGTTTGGCTTTGACGTCGGTTTCGAGAGTTCGGGCGCAGGCTGCATCGTCTTCCTGGATGGCTGGCACGACGAATTTGCAAATTTCGATCAAGGACTTCGTCTCATCCAGCAGGCGCTCAACGGTGAGCTGCGCCTCAAGGTCGAGGCGATCGCCGGTCGTCCGTGGATGTGGACCGTTGAACGCCTCGGCCCGGGCAGCACCTGGGCCGTCGTCCACGCTGGTGGCCTCTTCCGTTGGAAGCTCGGCCGCACCGTAGAGTGCCGCTATCTCCGTAATTGACCGTTGCCGGACACTCCGTCGCGCCCCCGTCACAACTTTGACGGCCACGCGCGAGGCCCGCGCAAGCGTCGAAGTCGTAATCCCGGATATTGGGGCCGCAATGACCGCGGCGTACCCGCCCGGAAAGCGTGATGAGCGAAAGCAGATTGGATCGAACGGCAGCGCTTGAGCGCAAACTGGGTGGTGCCGAGAAGGTCGCCGCCCTGCTCCTTGCCATGGGCAAGCCGGCCGCCAGCCGCCTTCTGAAGCACTCGACGAATCGAAATTCGCAAGATTGCCCGCACGGTCTCGGCTCTCGGCACGGTGTCTAAGCCCTTGCTGGAAGACCTTGTCGACGAGTTCACGCACGGCGTCGCCGCCGGCCAGGATCTGCTCGGTGGCATCGACAACGTCGAGGAATTGCTCACCGGCGTCGTTCCCGGCGACCAGATGAACGAGATCCTGTCGGACGTGCGTGGCGAGCTCGGCCAAGCTGGTGTGGCCGCGGATCGCTCGCATGCCGGAACCCGTTCTCGCTCAGTATCTCGGCCGCGAGCATCCACAGGTTGCCGCCTTCATCCTCTCGCGTCTTGCGCCGACGCTCGCAGCTGCCGTCATCGCCAAATTTCCGGCCGAGCTGCGCAACGAGGTCGTCCGGCGCATGGTCGCGATCAAGCCCGTGTCCGCTGAGCCCCTGCGCGTGGTCGAGGAGACGCTACAAGTCGACCTGTTGCAAAAGGCCGCCCGTTCCGGCAGTTCGGATGCTCACGCGCGCCTCGCAGAGATCATGAACAAGCTCGAGCGCCAGCAGATGAACGACATCCTCGACAGCCTGATGCAGCATCGCCCGAAAGAGGCGCGCCGGGTCAAGAAACTGCTGTTCACGTTCGAGGACATCGCGCAGATGACCGCCGCCAACCGCGGCAAGCTCGTCGACCAGATCCCGACCGAGCGCACGATGCTAGCGCTCCGCGGCGCGGACCCGACCCTCCAGGACATCATCCTCTCATGCCTCTCCGGTCGTTCGCGCCGCATGATCGAGCAGGAGCTGTCATCCGGCACCCCGGTGCCTCAGAAGGAAATCATGGCGGCGCGCCGTGCGATTGCCGATCTAGCTCTCGATCTCGCCTCCCGTGGCCAGTTGGAACTCGGCCCCGAAGGCGAGGAAGACGACGACGAGTAGGTCGATTGCTGTAGCCGCGTGCCTGCTTCTTGCACCACTCCCACGTAAGGCTATCCCGCTTATCGGAGTCCGAAGCGGTCCCATCCAGAACGGTCGAGATGCCAAACACCAGTGCTGCCGCCGCCGAGCCATCGCCGCTTGCCGCCAAACTGATGCAGAAGCCGCCGTTGTCGCTCGACCGGCTTCCCGTTCTGCGCACGACGCTGGCCAATGCCGCCAAAGGCTGCCAGGAGGCGACCCGCCCTTATGCGTCCGCCCCTGCCGAGATCAGCCTTGCCAAGCTCGAGAGCGCGGAAAGCACCGCCGTCGTCGAAACCGCCCGCGATAATCTCTGCTCCATATTTCGCGCCAATGCCTGGGACTCGCGTGTGCTCGTCACGATCGACCGCGCGTGGCTCGATGCCGTCGTCGAAGCAGCCTACGGCGGCGACGGCAGTGAGGCGCCACCACAGGGCGAGCCACGTGTCACGGCGACCGAGTTGGCCTTGGCCGGCGCCTACATGAACCGCGTCGGCGAGGTGCTGCGCGGCGCGTTCGCACCCGTGGCTGCGACTGATTTCATTTTGGAAAAGTTCGAGCCCCTGGTCCCGCGCGAAGCTCTTGGCAAGCGCGCCGAGCCCGTGTTCGCCGCGCACTTCGAACTTTCACTGCTTGGACGCACGGGCGCGATGATGGTCGTGATCCCGCACGCGGCTCTCTATGCAATGCGCTCCCGCTTCGCCGACGAGCGAACGGCGATTGCTCCGCCCGCCGATCCGGCCTGGACGCGTAAGATGCGCGACGGCGTCGTCCGCGCGGAAGTTTCGATCCAAGCGTCTCTCGAAGCACCTGCCCTAACCCTCGGCCAGATCTCCGAGCTGAAGGTGGGCCAAATCGTCGAGCTGCGAGCCGGTATAGACAGTCTGGTCACTCTCGAGAGCGGCCACGAGCGCCTGTTCCAGTGCAAGCTCGGTCAGCAGCGCGGCCACCTGACGTTGATGGTGGCCTCTGCCATCAGCCGCAAAAAAGAGACGTTGAGCGAAGTCCTTCTCGCAAGCCTTTCGGGTTGATCGCTATCTCTACGTCGCAGCAAGCGAGAATGACGCCCCGGGCCACGGCCTTACTAGGCACGAATGTCCACGGGGCGGCAGCGTGAGCCGCGGCCGCGGCGTCGGACCCGTACTTTCGGCCGCAGACCGCGGAACGCTAAGGGTCCCAGCAGATCAAACCTCGCCGGTGCGGTTGCCGCCATCAAGCTGGCGTGGCTGCGCAGTCCGCTCTCGCTCATCATCGTTCCGAACTGGTGGCCGAGGCTTTCCGGCCAGCAATGCGATGAGCTGAGCTGCAGAGCCATCATCCGCGCCGGTGATGGATGCCACGTGAATTGCGCTGCGCGCCGGCCCGGCGGTCAGTTGTTCGGGCCGCGCCGTCGACGCAATTGTTCCCGCTGCAGCGTACATCGGCTCCGTTTTCGCCATCTGGGTCGCGACGGGCTGTCCGATCCACTCGGCTTCCGCCGCGCGCCGAGCCACTAACCCCGGAAGCACGTCACCGCCGGCTTTCGTGTATTGCTGGAAAAGCGCCTTCGCCGTCGTGAGATCACCTCCGCGCACTGCCTCACCTAGTCCGCTGCGCGTCCACGCGTCGCCGGCGTTAAATGTCAGCGACGTCAGTGCCGCTTTCGTCCCCTCGTCGGCCGCCGGCGCGTTGCGATCGACGATCGCGCGAGCTTCGCCGATCTCCGCAGTAAACCGGCGCTCCGCCTCGGCCATGTCGATCACTTCGCCGGCAAAACGCGCGCGCGTGCCATAGCCGTTCGAGACTTGCGCATAGTCTGGCTTGGCAGCAGGGCTAAAGCCTTCGAAACGCTTGATCGTGTCGAGATAGAGTGAGTTCATGGAGCGGGCCGTCTGGTTGCAAGAGCTTTTGACGACCCCATCCGACTCGTCTGGCTTGAGCCTTGTGGCCAGCGACCCGTCCCGCAGCGCTCACTTCACCGACTGAGTTCCGAGGTAATGCAGCACCACTTGCCGCGAATGCGGCCGATCGCGGTGCTCGGCAACGTAGATGCCCTGCCACGTCCCGAGCCCCATCCGCCCGCCCGTCACCGGCACCGCGAGCGACACCCCCGTCAGCATCGACTTGATGTGCGCTGGCATGTCGTCCGGCCCTTCGGTGTCGTGCACGTAATGTCCTGTCCTCGGCGCCAAGTGCTCCAATGCCGTGCCGAGGTCGGCCTGCACGTCCGGGTCGGCGTTCTCCTGGATCACCAGCGACGCCGAGGTGTGCCGGATGAACAAGGTCAGCAGCCCATCCCTCGAACCGGCGGCGACGAGCCAGCGAGCCACATCCCGCGTGATCTCGGTAAAGCCCGGCCCGCGCGTCTCCACAGTGAGTGTATGGAAAGCCTGCCTAAGCGCCTGCGTCTCGCTGCTCATCTGCTGCTCCGTCGCCGCGCGACTTGCCGACCGGCGATTAAAGCGACTTGCCCGGCTTCTCCGGCTCGTCGGGCTTTTCCATCCGATGCATCCGGTCGCGGAATTTCTTCATCATCTTCTCCAGGTAGTCGAATGCCTTGTCGACATCCTGCTCGCTCGGCAGTTCCATCTTGCCGCCGCCGCCGGGCCTTCCATCGCCGCCCGGATGGGCCTCGCCCGGCCGGGTCTCGCCTGGCTTGCCGCCATGCACGAACACATCCTCCATCCGCTTCAGCTCGTCCTTCAGCGTCTGGTTTTCGGCCTTCAGGTCGTCGATCTGCTTCTGCATCGTCTGTTGGCCGTCCGGCATCAGCGTGCATGACCACTGCGCCGGGTCCTGGCCTTTGCAGAACGACACCGCACCGGTCACCGTATCGAGCCGGATGAACCCGCCATTCGCGGGCGTCATGGTGAAACGTCCGGCGCGTTCGTCGGCTGAGGCGGGTGTGCCTGCGGAGAGCGTCACGGCGATAGCGGCGAGAAGCGCGGGCGGAGCGTTGCGGAAGGCGCGAATCACGGAGCTTTTTCCTCTGATCGGTGTTCCGACCACCTCGCGTTCGAGTTGGTCTTGCGTCAAGCTAGTGCCGAACTGTGGCGACACCATCGTAGCTAGCGAAATCGGGTTGTCAGCGGCGCGAATCAATATCTCTCTATATCCGGCGCGGCTTTAACGACAGCCGGGTACGTTGCAATCCTCTCCTGCAACTCTGGAAACTCACCGATTCTGGCCGCGTGGTCAGTGTCTTAAAAGAAGCGCTTAACCTCAAATTTACTGCCTCCTGAGACGTTGGCATTATCCGGTTCTAAATCGTCATCGCGTCTGGACCTTCTTTCGTGCTCGAGACCGGTTCGAGCGATGCGGTACTGGACACCCCGCCTCGTTTCATCACCTCCCCCTTGGGAGGGCTGGCCGCGAAGTCACGACACACAGTTCGTGCCGACGGGGAACGAGATGAATACCGAAAACAACAGAATTCACGGCGGCAGCGACGCCGGGAGCGGGGGCAGCGGATCAGGCGCGCCCGAGGGTTGCGGCGCCCACGAGCTCAAAGGCCTGCTGCATCAGATCGCCGATCACCTGGCGGACTCGGACCGCCGCCAGAGCAAAGTGCTGGATGAGATGCACGACCGCCTCGCCGCTCTCGGTCACGAGGCGCGTGCCGTCCGCCACCGCGTTCCTGCCGAGTACATGCCGGCATTCGAGCGTGTCGAGGAGGGCATGAGCCTGCTCGCCGATCGCATCGCTCATGCCGTGAGCGCGGCCAAGCAGTCCGCCGCGTCGGCGCCGTTCTATGGTGCGTCGGCATCCGAGGCTGCTTCGCCGGCGATCCCGCCGCATGTGATCATGCATTCCGTCGTCCAGCCCGCCGCCCCGGTCGAGGTGGCAGCGCCGCATTCATATTCGGCGCATGCTGCCGCCGCCGCGCCTGCCGCGCTGCGCTCCGCCGCCCCTGCTGCCGCGCCGGCCGCCCCCGCGGAGATGGGTGTCGATCCGTTCGACATGGTGGATCGCGTCGTGCCCGAGACCGAGCACACCTGGGACCGCGAGCAGGCCGAGGCTCTCGCCCGCGTCTACGAAACGCCCGACGACGGCTTCGACCGCACCGCGGGCACCGAGGAGGCAGCACCTCATGGCATGCCGGAAGTCGGCCGCGATTGGCTCGAAGCCCGCTTCGCCGACATCGCCGCCCGCGTCGAGCAGTCGCTGCACGACATCCGCCCAGACAACTCCTTCCTCGCGCTCGGCCGCCGTTTCGACCAGTTCGAAGAGCGCTTCGGCAGCGTCCTCGACGGGGTCGCCACGCGTTCGGACGTCGAGGGCTTGCGCCTCGTTGAGGCGCACATCAACGAGCTCGCCGCCCAGTTCGAACATGCCCAGGCTCAGCTCGGCCGTCTCGATACGATCGAGAACCAGCTCCACGCCGTCGTCGAGCGCCTGGCAGAGACCGCACTGAACCACGGTCCCGCCGAACTTGAGCACCTCGTTGCCGAAGCGGCTGATCGCGCCGCCCGCCGCGTGTCCGAAATCCAGCAGCCGGCCCCGGACCTCGGCCGGCTCGCCTCCGCCGCGGCCGAAACCGCCATCTCCCGTTATGCCGAGACTGTCCGTCCGGCGCCCGCCGCGCCTGCGGCTCCGGATCGCGGCGTCGAGAAGTTGCGCGACCTAGTTGAAGCCTTCATCGCTGAGCGTCGCAGCGGCGAGGAGAACACCGCTACGATGCTCGATACCATGCAGCAGGCGATGATCCGCGTGCTCGACCGGATCGACGCCATGGAGTTGTCGCACACGCACCAGCCACCTGCGCCCGCTGCGCCGCAGGAGTATGTTCGCGAGCAGGTTCGCTTCGGTTCCCCGTCGGACCACATGCAGCGGCCGGTGTATGAAGATGCGCGCAACGCCGCCCAGGCCGCTGTTGCCGCCGCAGCAGGCCAGATGCAGCCGCACGCGTCCTCGCCATTCTCACACGTGCCATCGGCGGACGTTCCGGCCACGCCCGTCCGTATGGTGCCGCCCGAGATGTCCCGTGCGGGCGCGCCTACCTCTCCGCCGCCGTCCGATCCGCCGCGTCCGCCGATGCAGGGCCGCGCCACGCCTGAGCGCTCGAAGGACGATTTCGTCGCCGCCGCGCGCCGTGCGCGCCGCCAGGTCGCCGGCATGCCCGCAGATTTGCCGCCTGCGGCTCCCGCAAAGACCGAGCCGCAGCTCGCGGTCCCCGCGCCGACACTGAAGCCGCCGGCGGCCGAGAAACCGGCCGCCAAGACCAAGGACACCGAAGGTCTGTCGTTCTTCGGCATCAAGCGCAAGTCGTTCCTGGGTGGCGCCGTCGCCGTGCTCGCAATCATGGTTGCGAGCCTGATGATGCCTCCGAAGCACGTCGAGTTGTCCGGTAACGCCATCCGCATCGAGACCCCGGCTTCACCGGAGTCCACAACCGCCGATGCGGCTGCCGCCCCTGCCGACCAGCCTGCCGATACCGCAGCCGAAGCGGCTGCCTCCGCCGACGCCTTAGCCGCAGAAGTCACGGCGCCGAAGGGCATCACCCTGCAGATCGGCAAGGACCGGCCTACGCCAGCCCAGCTCGAGCACCTTGAGCGTCAACAGGCGATGGCGACCCTGTCCTCGCGCCTCGGTGCCGCCGCCACGACCACCGCACCCACGCCGATCTCGCTCGTTCCCGAGCAGCCCACCGCAGAGCCAGTCACGCCTGCCGGAGTTCCGGGGGGCGAAGCTCCGACGGCCGCCCGCGCGATGCAGGAGCTGCCGCCGGCCACGGTCGGACCTCTGTCACTGCGCATCGCCGCAGCCAAAGGCGATCCGTCCGCGCAGTTCGAGGTCGGCGCCCGCCTCGCCGAGGGCAAGGGCACGCAGCAGAACTTCGCCGAAGCCATCAAGTGGTATCAGCGCTCCGCCCAGCAGGGTTTTGCTCAGGCGCAGTACCGCATCGGCACGCTCTATGAGCGCGGCCTAGGCGTGAAAACCGACCTGGCCCGCGCCCGCGTCTGGTACAAGCGCGCCGCCGACCAGGGCAACGTCAAGGCCATGCACAACCTCGCCGTGCTCAGCGCCGGCCGCCAGACCGGCACGCCCGACTACGCCACTGCCGCGCAGTGGTTTACGGAAGCCGCCGAGCGCGGTCTTGCGGACAGCCAGTTCAATCTCGCCGTGCTCTACGAAAGCGGCCTCGGCGTGCAGAAGGATCTGAAGCAGGCCTACAAGTGGTTCGCCATTGCCGCCCGCGCCGGCGATCCCAACACGGTAAAACGCCGCGAGCAGGTCCGCGCGCAGCTTCCGTCCGCCGAAATGGATGCAGCCGAGATCATGCTCCGCGACTGGACCTCGAAGCCGCAAGAGATGATGACGAACGACGCCCGCACCGCTGGCGAGGCCTGGAAGCAGCCCGCGGCGCAACAGGCGCAGCCTTTGCCCAGCGATGGCTGATCTTGCGCCCAACTCATTGAACGAAAAGGACGGGCGTTTCGAAAGGGGCGCCCGTCGCTGTTTCGAAATCCATCCCTTTTTCGCGGAAGATTGCCCTAGGCGTTGGTCATCGTCCGCCGATCTCCTATAAGGGGTTTTCGATAGTCGTGATTGGACGTTCTGCCGGCGATGCTGACCCGCCTTGATGCCGCACTCATCCGCTGTCCGACTGGCCGTGCCACTTCTATTATGGCCGGACCGGAGGGGTGTGCATGACGTTCGGCTCGGCGCGCCCATTCCGCTCTTTCAACTTTGTCGTCCGCACCCTCTTGGCCGTGGCATCGCTGGCTGCCCTGTCGTCGGAGGGGCTCTCTGCGCGCGAGCAGCGACCCCCGGGCCGCACCCGTCCTCCAGCGATTGCCGCACCGGCGGATCCTAAGGCAGCGCCGGCTATTCCTGCCCCACCTGCCAGCGCCGCCCCGATCGATCCTGCCGCTCCTCCTCCCGTCCAGCCGCAGCCAAGCCCTCCAGCCCCTGTCGCGCCTGCGATGCCGCAGGAAACGGTCGAGGCTGACGTCTCCACCCGCAGCGTCGCCATCACATCCGCGTTCCGCGGCACCGAGATCGTCGTCTTTGGCACCGTCAATCACAGCCGCCAGGAGAGCGCGGAGTCCGGCCTCTACGACATCGTCGTCGTCGTCGAGGGCGCTTCGGCTCCGCTCGTTGCCCGCCGCAAGAGCAACGTCGCCGGCATATGGCTGAACACCTCGTCGCTGCGCTTTGACCGCGTGCCGACCTTTTACGCGATATCCTCGACGCGCCCGATCGACGAGGTCGCCGACCTGGACGTGCTGCAAAAGAATCGCATTGGGTTCGAGCATGCCCGCATCGAGACTGCGATCGGCGCCGGTTCAAACCTCACCGCCAATCAGCGCGAGGAGTTCACCCAGGCCGTCATCCGCCTGAAGCGCAAGGAGGGCCTCTATTTCAATGACGACTACAGCGTCACGTTCGTCGGGCGTGCGCTGTTCCGCGCCACCATCGCCGTGCCTGCCAACGTTCCTGTCGGCGCCCTTGTCACGCGCGTCTATCTGTTCCGCGACGGCGAGATGCTGTCGCAATACACCGCCCGCGTCACGCTCGCCCGTCAGGGGTTCGATAATCTGGTCTATCTGCTGGCGTTCGGCTCGCCACTTGTCTACGGCATCGTCGCCGTTACCTTTGCGGTCGCCGCTGGGTTGCTCGCCTCCGCGTTGATGGGCCGCACAAGGTGATCCGCTCTACGGTCGTCATCCCCGGCACCTTCGGGAGGGACCCGCCTGAGCCTCGAACGGATCAATCCTCGCGTAGCAGCCGCGCGGCCACCGGATAAAGGCCTTCCTGACCCAGCATCCACACGGCCATGCCGTCGGCCCCGAACATGGGTTCAAATGCGCCGTCGAGAATGTTGAGCCCGCCCGTGTAGGCCCCGAATGCCGGCATCACCAGCCTCAACCCGTTGCCGACGAAGCACGCCCGCCGCAACCCGTGTCCGTTGAGCGAGATACGTGCCGCCGGGTGCATGTGACCGGCAATCTCGTGCGTCGTCCGTCCCGCCGTTGGTAGATGCCTCAGCGCAATCCCCTCAACCGTTACATCGCCGGTGACATAGCCGCCGAGCCGCTTCGGAATCTCTGGATCATGGTTCCCCGTTACCCAGATCCACTCGCAGGCTTCCTGCAGCATGGCGAGCGTCTCGAGGTCCTGCTCGCCGATCCGATCAGCGGCGCCGCAATCGTGCAGGCTGTCGCCGAGCGAGATCAGCGTCTCCGGCTGGAAGCGGTCGATCACCGCGGCGAGCTTCGCTAAGGTCTCGCGTGTGTCGTAGGGCGGCAGCAATTGACCCCGCGCCGCAAACGCCGAGCCCTTCTCCAGGTGCAGGTCGGCGACGATTAGAGCGTCCTCGGCCGGCCAGTAGAGTGCACCCGACTGGTCCGCAATGAAGGTCTTGCCGCAGACCGAAACCGGCTGGGTCTGGAAGTCGTCAGCGCCGAAGCGCTCGGGCTTCAACAGCATGTGGTTCCCCCTCCGTCGCCTCGGCGATCAAGGCCGCGGCCTCCTCGCGCAACAGGCCCTCGACACCCGAGCCCCCGACACGTTCCCTGCCGATCTCCAGCAGTACCGGCACCGCCAGTGGCGACACCCGCGATAAGGCTTGATGCCTGATTCGGCCCCTGACGCGGCAAAGGAAATCATTGAGCCGCGCGATGTCGAGCAGCCCAGTCGCTGCATCGTTCCACGCTGCTTCCAGCAGAATATGGCCGGGATCATGGCGGCGCAGCACGTCGTAGATGAGATCGGTGGAGACGGTGACTTGCCGGCCGCTCTTCTCACGGCCCGGCGACCGCTTCTCGATCAGCCCCGCGATCACGGCAGCCAGGCGAAACGTCCGTTTCATCAGGCTGGACTCTGCCAGCCAAGCGTCGAGGTCGTCGCCCAGCATGTCTGAATCGAAAAGCGCGTCGAGATCGATGCGTCCGCCCTCGATCATCGCGCCCACATCGCCGAAGCCCCAGACGGACAGCGCGTAATCCGTCGCGACGAAACCCAGAGGCCGTGCGCCCGCGCGCTCCAGCCGCCGCGTCAGCAGCATTCCCAGAGTCTGATGCGCGAGCCGGCCCTCGAAGGGGTATGCCACCATAAAATATCGCTTTGCGTGCGGAAACGTCTCGATCAGCACCTCGTCCGCGGAAGGCAATTGCGAACGCATTTGCTGAAATTCCAGCCAATCGCGAACCGGCGCCGGCAGGCTCCGCCAGCTTTCAGGGTCCGCCAGCATCGCGCGGACGCGGCTCGCCAGGTGCGTCGATAACGGGAACTTGCCGCCCCCGTAGCTCGGCACTTTCGCGTCCGTGACTTTCGAGCGGCTGACGAACGCCTCCGTCTCGCGCAACCCCTCGAAACGCAGCACCTCGCCCGCGAACACGAACGTATCGCCCGGCGAAAGCTGCTCGATGAACGTCTCGTCGACATCGCCGAGCACGCGCCCGCCCATCATGGCGCCGCCCGCCGTCCCCGCCTTGGCCACGCGGCGCGCCCCAATCAGACGGACCTTGATCGGCGGTGTCTCCACAATGGTGCCGGCATTCATCCGGTATTGCTGCGCGAACCTTGGATGGCTGAGCCGGAGCCGCCCCTGTCCGTCGGGTCTCAGCTTGGCAAACCGCTCGTACGTCTTCAGCGCGTATCCACCCGTCGCCACGAACTCCAGGACTCGGTCGAACGTCTCGCGTTTCAAGCCCGAATAAGGTGATGCCGCGCGGACTTCATCGAACAGCACTCTCGGCTCGAAAGGCCCTGCGCACGCTGTCCCCAGCACATGCTGCGCCAGGACATCCAGCGTACCCGTCCGCGACAGCGTCACGTCCTGCGTTCCATCCATCGCCGCATCCAGAGCGGCCCGGCACTCGAGCACCTCGAACCGGTTTGCCGGCACCAGGATCGCCTTCGAAGGCTCATCGAGCCGGTGGTTGGCGCGCCCGATCCGTTGGATGAGCCGGCTTGCCCCCTTCGGTGCGCCGACGTTGATCACGAGATCGACGTCCCCCCAGTCGAGCCCGAGGTCGAGCGTCGAGGTGCAGACGACGGCGCGCAGCCGCCCCTCCGCCATGGCCGTCTCGACCCGGGTGCGTTGCGTGCGATCGAGAGAGCCGTGATGCAGCCCGATCGGCAGGTTGGCCTCGTTGACCCGCCAAAGCTCCTGGAACACCAATTCCGACTGCATGCGCGTGTTGACGAACACGAGCGTCAGTTTATGGCGCGCAACGGCCTGCAGAATCTCGAGGATCGCATAACGCGCCGAGTGACCCGCCCACGGGACCTCGGTCTCGAGCTCCAGGATTTCGATCTGCGGCTTCGCCCCGCCAGCAGCCACCACCAGACCGGCCAATGACGTCACCGTGTCGGGCTCGGATTGCGGGACAAGGTAGGCGCGCAATTCGCTCGGCCGCGCCACCGTTGCTGACAAACCCACGCAGATCGCTTGCGGCGCTAGCGATCTCAGCCGCGCAAGGTCGAGCGCCAGCAGGTCACCGCGTTTCGAGCCCGCAAGCGCGTGCAACTCATCGAGAATGATGGTTTTGACATCAGCGAACAGATAGGCCGCATCCGCGTGGCTGAGAAGCAGCGCGATCTGCTCCGGCGTCGTCATGAGAATGTCAGGCGGTCGCACTCGCTGCCGCTGCCGCCTAGCAAGCGACGTATCTCCGGTTCGCGTCTCCGTGCGGATCGGCAGCTCCATCTCCGCGATCGGCGTCGTGAGATTGCGCGCCACGTCTACGGCGAGCGCCTTGAGCGGGGAGATGTAGAGCGTATCGAGCCCCGCTCCTTTTGACGCTCCGGGTTTTCGGCGGCCCCGCGCGGCCAGCCTCGCAAGGCTCGGCAGAAACCCGGCCAGCGTCTTGCCTGCGCCCGTCGGCGCGATCAGCAGCGTCGATTGCCCCGCCGCGGCGGCTTCAAGCAATGCGATCTGGTGCGCTCGCGGCGTCCATCCCCGCATCGCAAACCAAGCCGCGAACTGCTCCGGCATCGCCATGCAACTCGCAGGCTTCGTCTGATCCCTTTTTGCTGTCCGGCGGCTCGCCATGCCCTTTCATACGTGATCGATGCAGGCTTGGGCTATCTCGAGTAGCGACGCCACGTTTGAAGCGGTAAAACACTGCCGACTGCCGCATGTTCTTTGCAGGAGCCCTTACGACCTATGGATCGTGAAACCTTGTTCGGCGGCAACCCCGTCGCCGTGCTGCTGCGCCTCGCAGTCCTCTCCATCATCGTCGGCATCGTCATGTCGGCACTCGACATCACGCCGAAAGACCTGATCTTTCGCCTCCGGCTGCTCATGCAGCGCATCTACGATCTTGGTTTCGGCGCCTTCGAGAGCGTGCTGCAGTATCTGTTGCTAGGCGCGGTCGTCGTGGTTCCGGTGTGGCTGATCGCGCGCCTCCTCGGCGCGGCTCGAAAGCCAGGCGGTCCACGCGTCTGATCAACCGCGCGGAAGCACCAGTTGCTGCCCTGGCACGAGCTGCACGTTCGACAGCCGGTTGACCGACATGAGCGCAGACATGGAGACGCGGTTCTGCTTGGCGATCGAGAACAGCGTATCGCCCTGTCGCACCTCGACGACGCGTCGTCCGTCGATCATGCGAATTGGAGCTGGCCCCTGTGAGGGCGGCATGGCAGGCGGCTGCGATTGCGCAGGTGAGACATTGGCCTGGGTCAGCGGGGGCTGCTGCTGCGATGGTGGCTGCGGGTACGGAGCGGAGGCGGCGGGCGCCGCCACGGGCCGCTGCTGCGACGGCGAGTAATACCCCGGCTGCGGCGTGCCGCTTCCCGTCTGCGGCACGACGTAGGTAGGCTGCGGAACGTTCGCAGATTGCGGGACTGCCGTCGCCGGAGGTTCCTTGCCCGACCAGAACTGCGATGGCGCATACGCGCCTTGCTTGCCGCCGCGATAGGCGAATCTGGACTCCGGCGCCGGCTGCGGCGGCGCTTCCAAGGAAGCTGTCTTGCGCTCGTTTGCCGCCGGCGGGCGCATGGGTGCTAGGAAGTCCTGGGAGGACCGCGGGTCGGACGTTGTGAGCCCGCTGCGCGCGCTGGTGGCACATCCCGCAAGGTAGACGGAAGCGCCCGCGACGATCATAGCCGCAGACGCAGCTTTCATAAGTCCGGTCAGATTGCGTTCATCGCGCATACGCTGGCACTCCACTCGTGCGCGGACTTTGCCTTGGGGAGGTTAATCCCCGATTAAGCATCCAATCGCTGGCTCGTGCCGGGATGATTGAATCGAGGCGTGGGGCGTTATGCGAGCGGCCTGGCCGCCCACTCTTTCGCCCGCGTTCCCGTCAATTCCGTGACCTTGGAGAGACCGCGAGACCGCAACGTGTCAGCCAAGTGCCGGTTGATCTGTCCGATTAGCGCCGGACCATCGTACACCAGCGCCGAGTAGAGCTGCACCAGCGACGCTCCCGCTTCGAACTTGGCCAGCGCCGTCGCTCCGCTGTCGATGCCGCCGATGCCGATCAGAGGGATTTTTCCCCCCGTGGCCTGGTGCACGCGCGCCAGCATCACCGTCGATCGGTGGAACAACGGCCGGCCTGATAGGCCGCCGCCCTCCTTGGCCCGCGAGTCCTCGAGTTCCGGCCGCGACAGCGTAGTGTTCGATACGGCGATCCCGTCGACGCGATGCGCAGCTAGCCGCGCGCAAATCGAATCCACATCCTCTTCCGCGATGTCGGGCGCGATCTTGACCACGATCGGCCGGTGCGGTTTGCCTGCGGCTACGATCTCGGCCCGAGCCGCCATCACTCGCGACAACAGCTCGTCGAGCTGCGCTGGCGCTTGCAGGTCGCGCAACCCTGGTGTGTTCGGCGACGAGATGTTGACCGTGAAATAGCTTGCCACCTCCGCGAACGCCTTCAACCCCTGCACGTAGTCGCCCGCCCGGTCGGCCGCCTCCTTGTTCGCGCCGATGTTGACGCCGACGATCCCTTGCCGCGGCCGCTTGGCGAGCCGCCCGAGCGCGGCGGCATGGCCCGCGTTGTTGAATCCGAGGCGGTTGATGACCGCGCGATCCGCCGTCAGCCGGAATAAACGCGGCTTGGGGTTGCCGCTTTGCGCCAGTGGCGTGACCGTCCCAATTTCCGCGAACCCGCACCCCATGCCGAGTACCGCATCCGGCACCCGCGCATCCTTGTCGAACCCTGCCGCGATCCCGACCGGGTTCGGGAAGTCGAGCTCCCACAGCTTTACCTTGAGGCTCTGTTCGCTTGCCCCATCGCATCGGGGATAAGCGCCCATCTCGAGCGCCCGCAACGTCATCTCGTGCGCCACCTCCGGTGGCATCGCGTGCAACACCGGCGCTGCAAACGAGAAAATTCCCTTGATCATGAAACGATGTCCTTCGGAATGACGGGCACTCCGTCAGCCGCCAGCGGCAGCGGGCTCGCCCAAAGCGCCTTCGCTACCGGCAGCGGCGCATAGAGGTGCGGAAACAGCGCCCCGCCGCGTGAAGGCTCCCACTTCAAGGCCTCCCCCAGCGCTGCCGGCTCGAACGCCACGAGCACCAGCCCCTCGATGCCGCGGAAGTACTTTCCGGCAGTTCCAATGAGTTGCCCGGCGGTCGACAGGTGGATGAACCCGTCCCGCGCATCGTCCCCCGAGCCGGTATAGCAGCCGCTCTCCCGAGCCTCGGCCCACTCGGCCTCGCGGCAGATTTTGAAGACCAGCTCAGGCCGGGTTTTTGTCATCGGATTGTCCGCGATGCCTTGGTGAGCGCTTCGCTTCGAACTCCTGTCACAGCGCGTCACGTTGATAGTGCGGAAGTGAGCGATTTGGAACGTCGTTTTGAGAATAGTGTTGTGCTCCGCGGCTGATGACGAGTCGCTTGTCACAGGTCAACCGAAACGTGCAGAAATAGGTGGTGCTGAGGATGGCCGGAGGCCTGCGGGCTGGTTTAGTCTCTCCCCAGCTTCTCAGTCCCCCCGGCTTTAAGAAGTAAAGAAACGACCATGTTCTCTGGCTTGACAACTCTGTCGCGTACCGTCGCCGCCTTGTTCGCACCTCCTTTCCTCTTCTCGGTTCCGAGCTATCAGCGCTCCTACTCCTGGACACTGCGTGAAGCCGCGCAATTGCTGGAGGACGTGGCCGCTGCTGCCGGGATCGATGGCGGCGAGGCCGAGCCAGATTATTTTCTCGGCGCGATTTTGCTGTTGGCCAATGAGGCCGAGAATCCGCCGGGCAGCGCATCCTGCCTTTACGACATCATCGACGGCCAGCAGCGCCTCGCCACCCTCACCATTCTTGCCTGTGTCCTGCGCGAGATGGGCGATCGTGAGATCGGCGGCCTCGTCACGGTCGGCGCATCTGAAGGACGCGCGGACCGCACGTTCCGCCTGCAATTGCGCGGAAACGATCAGAGCTTCATGCAGCGCTTCGTTCAGATGGCAGGGTCAGCAGCGCTGAGCCCGGCCATCGAGCCCGCGAGCCCATGCGAGGCGGCTATCCTGGAAGTGCGCGACCTGTTCCTCAAGGAGCTCGCGAACTATGAGCCGGAGGCACGCGCGAGGCTGGCCCGCTTCATCGCCGAGCGCTGCCATGTCGTCGTCATTCAGACCCACGACATCGACCGCGCCCACCGCCTGTTTTCGGTTTTGAACGAGCGCGGGAAGCCCCTTCGGCGCAACGACATCCTCAAGGCCGAAATTCTCCATGGCATGCCGGCCGATGAGAGCACCCGCGCACTGGAGCTTTGGGACCGCAACGAGATCAGGCTCGGCAAACACTTCGAGGACCTGTTCAGCCACATCCGCGTAATCCACGGTAAGACCAGACCGCAGGTGATTGCCGCCGTCCGCAGCATCATCGCCGATGTCGGCGGCCCGTCCGCCTTCGTTTTCAATCAATTCGGGCCTTACGCCGAGGCTTACGCCCGCCTTCTAGGCTTTGCAGGAACCGACGACGGCCTCGATCCTTCGGTTTCCCGTGCGTTGAAATATCTTAATCGCCTGGCCGGAGCCGACTGGGTGCCGCCCACGCTGCTGGCTATGAAGCTCTATGGCGACCAGCCCGGTGCGCTTCGCTATCTCATCGGCGAGATCGATCGTTTGGCTCATCTCCTGCGAATTCATGGCCTCGGGACCGGTAAGCGCAATCGCCGCTTCGAGCCCGTCGTCGCGGCCCTGCACGACGGCTCCGCGCTGGAGCCTGAAAGCGGCGTTTTCGATCTCTCCCGCGACGAGGTTCGTACGACACTTTACAATCTGCGTTCCATCCACAAGCGCAATCAGAGCCTTTGCAAACTGCTTCTGCTCCGTCTCAGCGACGAGATTGCGGGCGTCTATACGGCTGTCGATCCCAGCCAATGGAGCGTCGAGCACGTTCTGCCCTGCCGTCCCGCCCCCTTGGGTCAGTGGCGGCAGTGGTTCCCGGACCCCAACGAGCGAGAGACCTGCACCGACAGCCTGGGCAACCTTGTGCTCGTTACACCGAGGCAAAACGACCGTGCCCGCAACGAAGAATTCAAGCGCAAGCAGGCGATTTACCGCGACCCCGAGCAGGATGCGCCGGTGTTGCCGATCACGCGTCCCGTGCTCGACAGTATGACTTGGCTTGCCCCTGACATTCGGGCGCGCGAGGCGCGATTGGTGGCCACCCTCATGCACATATGGCGGATCGAGGCGGCTCCGGCTGTGAAGGGGCGCGCGGCCGGAGAGTAGAGATTACGCCCCAGGGCGGCAAATTAGGCGCCTCGTCGGAACACGTCGAGGCGATCCTTCCGTCGCTTGTTGGGCCGTTCTCTCGGCGCCGTTGTCACGCAACAGTTGTCAATCGCCAACTATCACGCTTCGGCATCGACACCTTCACCGCCGGGCACTGGCCGCTTACCCATCTCCCACGGCGGCGCCGGCGCAAACGCGGAAACCATATGATCGACGAACGCGCGCACCTTCGGTACGACGTTCCGAGACCCCGGATAGACGGCATGGATGCCGAACTCCGCGCCGAGATAACTGCCGAGCACCGGCATCAGCCGCCCTGCCGCGATGTCCTCAGCTACGATGAAAGACGGCTGCTGCACCAAGCCCGCCCCCTGCACTGCCATCAGCCTCAGCGCATCGCCGTTATTGCACGCAATCTGCTCACCGATCGGCACTGCGACGGATGCGCCGTCGTTTCCTCGGAATTGCCACTCGTGGCCGAATGACGACAGTGAGTAGCAGAGGCAGCGATGGGTCTTCAGATCCTCGGGCCGCTTTGGCTCGCCGTGGCGAGCCAGATACGACGGTGCCGCGCACACCAAGAGCCGGGTTCCGCAAAGCTTGCGCGCAATCAGGCTGCTGTCGCGGAGTTTGCCGATGCGGATGGCAAGGTCGAACCCCTCATCGATGAGATCGACGATCCGGTCGTTGAGTACGAGATCAACACGCACGTCGGGGTGCCGCTCGAGAAATGATGGGACCAGCGGCGAAACGTAGCCGACGCCGAAGCTCATGGGCGCCGCTACCCGCAATTTACCGGTCGCCGTCAGCGACTGGCTCGCCGCCTCCTCCTCCGCAGTCTGGACCGATTTAAGGATTTGCCGGCACCGGTCGTAGAAGGTGGCGCCCGCGTCGGTAAGGCTCAGGGTTCGCGTCGTGCGGTTGAGCAGGCGGATGCTCAGGTGGTGCTCCAGGTCCTGGACATGCTTGCTCGCCATCGCTCGCGAAATACCAAGCAATTTCGCAGCCGTAGTGAAGCTTTTCACCTCCACGACTCGCGTGAAAACCGTCATGCTTGCCAAGCGATCCATGCACTATCCAATAGCTCGAAACAAATTGTCTGAAAGATTGGAGATTAATTTTCTCCCTGGGATCAGTAAGTTTTCTTTGTTCACTCCTGATGCACACCCGAACAATTGCCGGGCGGATCAAAACGCGCAAGTGGCGCAAGCAACCTATAACCAGGGATAATGCTGCGATGGATCAGGCTTTAGGAAAATATGGAGTTCTAGCGTTACGCTTGAGCCTCGGCACGCTGTTCCTGGCTCACGGCCTTCTGAAATTACTTGTGTTCACGATTCCTGGCACCGTGGCCTACTTCGAGAAGCTGGGTTTCCCCGGTTTCTTCGCATATTTGACGATTGCCGCCGAGCTTGGCGGCGGATTGCTTCTCCTCACTGGCACGTTCACTCGATGGGTCGCGCTGGCTCTGTTGCCCCTCATGATCGGCGCGACGATGCAGCACGCCGGCAATGGTTGGCTTTTCTCGGCCACGGGCGGCGGCTGGGAGTTTCCCGTGTTCTGGATCGCGGCGCTGGTCGCTCAAGCCTTGCTCGGCGACGGCGCGTATGCTCTTGGGCCCTACCTCACGCGCCATTTCAGCGCCCGCGGCCTCGAACCCGTTGCCCACTAATGATTGGAGCCCTGCCCGTGACAAGCGCCCCGATTACCACCGCTCCTGACGCCCCAGCCTCTCATAGAAGCATCGACGCGGGTGTCCGTGTCGGCCACGTTCATCTCAAAGTGGCCGACCTCGCCCGCTCTATTCGCTTCTATGCAGCGGCGTGCTCGGCTTTGATGTGATCCAGCGTTATGGCAGCAAGCCGCCTTTCTGTCGGCCGGCGGCTACCACCACCACCTCGGCCTCAACACGTGGGAGAGCGCCGGCGGCCCACCGCCGCCTCGCGGCACCACTGGCCTTTACCACGTCGCCTTCATATACCCAACGCGCGCTGCCTTGGCTGACGCCCTGCGCCGTCTGATCGCCGCCGGCATCGCGCTCGACGGCGCATCGGACCACGGCGTCAGCGAAGCTCTCTATCTGCGCGATCCCGACGGCAACGGCGTCGAGCTTTACCGCGACCGGCCGAAGGGCGAATGGCCGCGCAACTCCGCCGGCAATCTCGCCATGTTCACGGCACCCCTCGACCTCGAGGCCCTTCTGTCCGAACCGCCTGTGTAGCCTTTTTCTCGGTCGTCCAAGCCGCCTCGAACTTGCTTGGCGGTCATCCCCGCCGCCTTTGGGCGAGGATCTGTCCAAGCAGTTGCAAGCCGCCCGCGCTAGACCCCGTAGTACTCGCGGTACCACGCCACGAAACGGCCGATGCCATCCTCGATCGGCATACGTGGCGCAAATCCCACCGCTGCTGCCAGCCGGCTGACGTCCGCAAACGTCGCCGGAACGTCACCTGGCTGCATCGGCAGCATTCGCTTCGCTGCTGTCTTGCCCACCGCGGTCTCGATCACCTCGATGAACCGGCCGAGTTCGATTGGCGTGTGATTGCCGATGTTGAAAATGCGATGCGGCACCGCCGCCGCATCGGGATCGCCGGAAACCGTCGTCGCGGGCGGCTGCGGTATGAGCCGCTCGATCGCTTCTACGATGTCGTCGATGTAGGTGAAATCCCGCCGCATCTTTCCGTCGTTGAAGACGTCGATTGGCCGTCCTTCGAGGATCGCCTTCGTGAACGAGAAATACGCCATGTCGGGCCGGCCCCAGGGGCCATACACCGTAAAGAAACGCAGCCCCGTCAGCGGAATGTGGAACAGATGGGCATAGGTGTGCGCCATCAGTTCGTTGGCCCGCTTTGTCGCCGCGTAGAGCGAGATCGGATGATCGACCCGGTCGGTTTCCGCGAACGGAACCTTCGCATTTGCGCCATAGACCGAACTCGACGATGCATAAATCAGGTGCTTGACGGGAAATGCGCGGGCCGCCTCCAGCATCGTTAGAAAGCCATCGACGTTTGAATGTGTGTAAGCGGCCGGATTTTCCAGCGAGTAACGCACGCCCGCCTGCGCCGCCAGATGCACAACGTAGTCGGGCTTGTCCCTCGCGAAGAGGCTTTGGATAGCACTTCTGTCTGCGACGTCCGCCCGGACGAAATTGAAACCCGGAATGGCTTCGAGCTGTGTCAGCCGATCGCTCTTCAAGCGCGGATCGTAGTAATCGTTGAGATTGTCGACCCCGCTGACTCGGGCTCCTGAGGCGAGCAGCCGCCGGCTCAAATGATAGCCGACAAACCCGGCGGCACCCGTGACGACGATGCTTGCGTTGTCGAGCCGCGCCGCACTGATCATCTTGCCTCGCTGCCGTCTCCGGCGCGGCCGCGCCCCACGCTGCTGTAGACGAACCCGTGCTTGGCCATCTCCTCTGGCGGATAGATGTTGCGCAGGTCGACGACAATCGGCGATTTTAGCAAGCTCTTCACCCGTTTTAGATCGAGCGCGCGGAAAGCGTCCCACTCGGTCACGATGCAGAGCGCGTCCGCCCCTGTCACGCATTCATAGGCATTTGACGCATAGAGCGCGTCGCCGAGCAGCGGCTTCGCCTGTGCCATGCCCTCCGGATCATATGCCCGCACGTTCGCCCCTGCGTCGTGAAGCGCCTGCACGATGGCGATCGAGGGCGCATCCCGCATGTCGTCGGTGTTGGGCTTGAAGGTAAGGCCCAGGATTGCAATCGTCTTGCCCCGCACGTTGCCGCCGCAGGCCGCGATCACCTTACGAGCCATCGCGCGTTTCCTCTGATCGTTGACGGCCACCACCGTCTCGACGATGCGCACCGGTGCTGCATGGTCCTGCGCCGTCTTCACCAGCGCCTGCGTATCCTTCGGAAAGCACGAGCCACCATACCCCGGACCGGCATGCAGGAACTTCGATCCGATGCGATTATCGAGGCCGATGCCACGCGCGACTTCCTGCACGTTGGCGCCGACCTGCTCGCATAGATCCGCGATCTCGTTGATGAACGTGATCTTGACTGCCAGAAATGCGTTCGCCGCGTATTTGATCAACTCCGCCGTCCTCCGCTCTGTAAACAGCAACGGAGCCTGGTTCAGGTAAAGCGGACGGTAGACCTCCGTCATCACCTCGCGCGCCTTCGCCTCGTTCGTGCCGATGACTATGCGGTCGGGTCGCTTGAAATCGCCGATCGCCGCGCCCTCTCGCAGGAATTCCGGATTCGAAACGACCGAGAATTCCGCATCTGGCCGCGTCTCCCGGATGATGCGTTCGACCTCGTCGCCCGTCCCTACCGGCACCGTCGACTTGGTGACGATCACCGTATAACCGTCGAGCACGCCCGCGATTTCGCGTGCCGCCTGATAGACGTAGGAGAGGTCCGCGTGCCCGTCGCCACGCCGCGATGGTGTGCCGACCGCGATGAACACTGCATCCGCGTTGCGTACCGAGTCGGCGAATTCGGTCGTGAACGACAGCCGTCCCTCGCGCACGTTGTTGGCGACGAGATTGGCGAGCCCCGGCTCGTAGATCGGCATCACGCCTGCGAGCAGCGCATCGATCTTGGCCGGGTCTTTGTCAACGCAGGTGACGACATGCCCGAAGTCGGCAAAACACGCGCCCGAGACGAGGCCGACATATCCCGAACCGATCATTGCAACGCGCATGGTTTTCCCCTCCTCCGACGACATGAGCCGGCAGTCGACGGCCGGCCCAGCAATCGTTTAAGGGACCAGCATGAAAACGCAACGGCGGCGCATTCGCAAGCGTCGGAGAAAGTCGCCTAGGCCCGCCAGCCGTAGAGCCAGTCGTAGCGCGCCATCAATCGCTCCGGATTGGCCGAGCGCAGCGCGAGGTTTCGTGCAAAGGCCATCGGCCCCGCCAGATGATAAATGCGCCCGTTGTTGCGAGAGGCCCTCTGCACAGCAGTCGCCCGTGGCCGCCGCTTTTTCTCGTAATTGACCAGCGCCGTAACCGGGTCATTTCCGCCTTCGATAAGGCAGTCAGCCACTGTCACTGCGTCCTCGAGCGCCATCACTCCGCCCTGGGCGAAAAACGGCAGCGGCGGGTGAGCCGCGTCACCCAGCAGGGCGATCCGGCCTCGCGCCCACTGCTTCCACGGCTTCACGTCGTAAAGCGACCACTTCCGCCAGTCTTTGCCGAGCGCCAGAAACGCCCGCAGCGGCCTTGCCAGCTTGTCCAGGTGCGGTGCAAACGCGGTGGCGTGAGCAGGCGTCGCCCAGTCCGCGCTGCCGCCGTTTTCCTCGACCACGAACACGACTGCGATCTGCCGCCCGCCACGCACCGGGTAATGCACGACATGAGCGTCTCTCGCCATCCAGATCGTGACGCAACTCGTGCTGATGGCCTCGCTATGGATCTCGTCGGCGGGAATGAGCGTGCGCGCCGCGACGTGCGTCGGAGCCGGGAATGGCACATCGTCGATTAGCAAGCGCCGCATCGCCGATGATGCGCCGTCGGCAGCAATCGCGACCGCGCCCTCGACCATTTGTCCGGAGGAGGCAAAGACGCGCACGCTGCCGCCGTCGTCCGCGATCTGGTTGACCTCGAATGCGGTTTGCACCGTAATCAGCGGCGATTTCCGAACGCCTTCCAGGAGCGCCGCCTGCAGGTCTGCCCGATGCGCCGTGCGGTAGGGCGCCCCGTGACGAGCCGCGAACGCCTCTCCGATCGGCAGCTCGGTCAGCTGCGCGCCGGAAATCGCGTCGTGCATGCGGATGCAATCAGGCTTGCCGGCCTGCGGCTCGAGGAAACGATCGATACCGAGCCCTGCCAGCACGCGCATCCCATTCGGCCCGAGCTGGATGCCGGCCCCGGCCTCCGTGAATGTCGCGTGCCGTTCGAGTACAACGCTTCTGCGACCGCGCTGTGCGAGAGCCAGTGCCGTGGTGAGGCCACCGATACCGCCGCCGACGATCACGATAGGCAGGTGCGACACGCTCATGGCGCGGATCTCGGCCGGAATCTCAGAAAAGTCGCCGTGTGAAGCCCCGGACGGAAACGTCAGCGCGTTGCCGCGGGGGCGAGATCGTGCACGAGGCACTCCTTGGGATCCGACTCGTCTGCGTGGAGCCGCGCGTCGTGCACGTAAAGGGTGGAGCAGTAAGGGCAGAGCACTTGGCTGTCAGAGCCCATGTCGAGGTAGACGTGCGGATGGTCGTGAGGCGGCCGCGCGCCCATGCAGTTCAGCTCTTTCACGCCCACGAAGATCTTCTCGACGCCTTGGTCGTTGGCGAGGTGGGGAACGATGCTGGCCGCCATGCGATCTGCCTTCTAGCCCGGCGCGGTTGACCGATAACCGATGCGGCAACCGATTGGGCAACGAAGCGCCGATGAAACGCGCGGTTGCTTATTGGGCAACCGAAGCGCCGATGAAAACGCGCCGAACCATAGCGGCGCAGGTGCCGAAATGATAGGGGAGCACGCAGTCGCAGATAGTCGAATTCCGCGGGAGGACCAGACAGTGCCGACCTTCCAGTCCGACGGTGTCGAAATCGCCTACATTGACGAGGGTGGGGGCGATCCCGTGCTGCTCATTCACGGCTTCGCATCCAACGTCGAAACCAACTGGGTCTCGACAGGCTGGGTCAAGACCTTGACCGCGGCCGGCTACCGCGTGATCGCGCTCGACAATCGCGGCCACGGCAAGAGCCAAAAGCTCTACGAATTGGAAGCGTATCCAGCCCCGGTGATGGCCGAGGACGCGCGCCGTTTGCTCGACCATCTCGGCATCGCCCGCGCGGATGTCATGGGGTACTCGATGGGCGCGCGCATCTCGGCGTTCCTGGCGATGCACCACCCCGAACGGGTGCGCAGCCTCGTGTTTGGGGGGCTCGGCGTCAACATGGTGCGCGGTATGGCCGGCACCGGCCCGATCGCTCACGCGTTGGAGGCGCCGAGCATAGACGACGTGACCAATCCAACCGCTCGCACTTTTCGCGCCTTCGCCGAGCAGACCGGCAGCGATTTGAAGGCTTTGGCCGCGTGCATCCGCTCCTCGCGCGATCCCATAACCGCAGAGGGACTGGCCGCATTGAAATGCCCTGTGCTGGTGGCCGTCGGCTCGACTGATGTCGTCGGCGGCTCCGCTACGGATCTTGCGGCGCTCATTCCAGGCGCCGAAGCGCTGGAGATTACGGGGCGCGACCACATGAAGGCTGTGGGTGATCGCATCTACAAGGATGGCGTGCTCGCGTTCTTGAAGCGGCGGACCTGACTTAGCGGCCAAGCTGGCGATCTAAAGAGGCGCCGGTCGCGGTGATTTTCGGTCGTCGCCCGAGGTCGCACACCCTGATCTTTCGGGCTGCCTGACACCGTAGGCCGAATACGGCTGGCAATGCCTGCGGGTCTACTGCGCTGAAGCAATCGCGGCCTGCAACGCGTCCATCGGCATTCGTTATCTGCTAGGGCCATCGCGGCCTGCCGGTGGGCTAGGGGCTTAAGCAGGGTTCCTCAACGCCAATAGACCCCAGCAAGTCACCGATTAGATCTGCAAAGACAAACGCGGGTTGTCGGCAGATCAAACGGGACGAACAGCTAGGGCCTATACGCGGCTACTCTTACGCGATACGCAACCTACTAACTCGTACGCAACGCTTACTCGGAACGCTTGCACAACTCTTACGCGACTTACGCAACTAGACGGCTTCGAACAAGAAAAACCTAGCAAAAACCACGTTCGGAGTCACGGATAAGTCGTATCCCGACGATTCCGCCTGTGGATAACTCAGCACCGCTATTGCTTATCTGCACTGCAACATAATTGACCCAATTCGAATTGGCCCGCCCTTTTCGCCAACCCGAACCAACTGCTCTGGTCGTCGTTGTCTGACGTTCACGTCTAGGCCGTAAATCGGACCAGAACCTGAGGCACACCTCAACCAGGGGCATGGGATAACTGAACGTTAGCGTTGTTGGGGTAGTCTCCCGTCCCATGTACCGTCGCGTAACCATTGCGTTTTTGCTCATTGGCGGCCTAGCGCAGCTCTCAGGCTGTAGCTCGGGGCCGAACTTCGTCGCCAAGGACGAGCCCTGGCGAGAGAAGGAGGAGCACGCGTGCTTGGCATCCGGCACGGTGCATGAGACCGCCTTCGTTCGCGCAAAGTCCGCGCTAGGCGGACCGAGCGTTTGCGGCGCAGCAAGGCCATTCGAAATGGCGGCTGCTGACAATGGTCGCACCCAGTTCAGTCCCGCTGCCCTTTTGCGCTGTCCGATGGTGCCGCAGGTCGACCACTGGGTCGCGACCGTGGTCAATCCCGCGGCGCAGCGCTACTTCGGCTGGCCGGTGGTCGAGATAAAGATTGCGGCGTCGTATTCATGCCGCCCCATGAACAATCAGGATGGAGCGCAGCTCTCAGAGCACGGCCACGCCAACGCCATCGACGTCTCGGGGTTCGTCCTGGCCGATGGGCGCAAGGTGACGGTGCTTGCTGGCTGGCGTGGTGATGACGCCGAGCGTGAATTTTTGCGCGCGGTCCATCGCGGGGCATGCGGTGACTTCACCACGGTACTGGGGCCCGAGGCTAACGCGTTTCACCGCGACCATTTTCATCTCGATCTCGCGCGCCACGGCAGGGATGGCTTGAAGGACTATTGCAAGTAAGCTGAGGAGGCACTCTGCAAGGCGCACCGTGCGAGTGGCCCGCCGCCGTCAGGTTTGCGCTTGCCTTTTGCAACGCAACATGAGATATGCCCTCCATCGCTAGCCTTGTGCGGCGAATCAAAAGGCGCTCCAGCCGCGTGAAGGGACTTGGGAGTATCGCCCGTAAGTGGCGCTCTCGTTCGTCCTCCTGCCGCAGCGCTTCTAGCCAATAACCCACATAGACAACCCAGGCCACGCGGGGTGTCTCCAAGAACCGCCGCGCGTTTGGCAATAGCCCGATCGCGCCAGGTGCCGGCATTTTGCCCGGCCGGCGTCACTGCGCGGCATACCCGAGAAAGAACTGATTTTGACCAACTTTTCTGACCTTGGACTGAACCCGGAGCTGTTGAAGGCCCTGGAGTCCGAAGGCTACACCACGCCCACGCCGATCCAGGCCCAGGCCATTCCCGGCCGTGCTGCAGGGCCGCGACCTGCTGGGCATCGCCCAGACCGGCACCGGCAAGACCGCGGCCTTCGCGCTGCCGATCCTGCACCGCCTCGCCGCCGACCGTAAGCGCCGCCGCGCCGCGCAGGACTGCGCGCGTGCCTGGTGCTGTCGCCGACGCGCGAGCTGGCCTCGCAGATCGCCGAGAGCTTCCGCACCTACGGCCAGCACTCGGGCGTCGACCGTCGCCACGGTGTTCGGCGGCGTCGGCCATCGCCCCCAGATGCGAGACGCTGGCTGCGCGGCGTCGACATCCTCGTCGCCACCCCCGGCCGCCTGCATCGACCACATGAACGAAGGCAACATCCTGCTCGCAGCGCGTCGAGGTGCTGGTGCTGGACGAGGCCGACCAGATGCTCGACATGGGCTTCATCCAGCCGATCCGCCAGATCATCTCGAAGCTATCTCCGAGCAGCGGCAGAGCCTGTTCTTCTCGGCCACCATGCCGCAGGAGATCGGCTCGCTGGCCGCCGAGCTGCTGCGCGATCCCTGTCGCGTCTCGGTGACGCCCGTGGCCAAGACGGCCGAGCGCGTCGAGCAGAAGCGTCATCTACGTCGAGCAGCAGACGAAGCGCGCCCTGCTCGTCGAGCTGTTCGGCGATCAGGCGATGACCCGCGACGCTCGTCTTCACGCGCACCAAGCGCGGCGCCGACCGCGTGGCCCGCCATCTGGAGGCGCCGGCATCCGCGGCCGCCGCCATCCACGGCAACAAGAGCCAGGGCCAGCGCGAGGCGGCGCTGGCGGCGTTCAAGGCACGGCAAGCATCCGCGTCCTGGTCGCCACCGACATCGCCGCCCGCGGCATCGACATCGACGGGGTCACGCCACGTCGTCAACTTCGAGCTGCCCGAACGTGCCGGAGAGCTACGTCCACCGCATCGGCCGCACTGCGCGCGCCGGCGCCGAGGGCATCGCCATCTCGCTCGTGCGACGACGAGGAGCGCGCTTACCTGCAAGGACATCGAGAAGCTGACGCGTCAGCCGATCCCGTCCGAGGACCGACGCAACGATGCCGGCCTGAAGGCTGACGAGCGCGCACCTAACGAGAAGCACAACGGCGACCGCCGCCGCGACGGTGGCCGCGGTGACAGCCGTGGCCGTCAGCAGGCCGGTGGCCGAAGCGGCCCCAGCAAGCCGCGCACACACGGCGACCGCGCCAGTCGTCCCGCCCACGCCGAGCGTCCCGCTCGCAGTGAGCACGCCGCTCGCGGCGAGCACTCGGCTCGCGCCGATCGCCCCACTCGCAGCGAAAGACCCGCTCATTCGGAGCGCCCGCGTCACAGCCACGAGCGGCCCGCCCATCGCGGTGAGGAGCACGTCTCTGAACTTGCGTTCGGCTCGATGCCATCGCGTCCGCACGGCGACAAGCCCAAGCGCGATCCCGAGTTCGCAGGTGAAGCCCGCCGCAGCGATCACGGTCCGCGCAAGCCGCATGGCAACGGGGACCGTCGACCCAATGGCGACCGTCGTCCCGGCAACTCGGAGCGGCCGCGTCACGGCTCCGGCCACGCTCGCAGCGAAACGCGCGGCGAAGGCCGTCCAAATCGCGATCACAGCGAGCATCGCACCGGCGACCGCGGTCGCGAAGCCGCCGGGGCTGATCTGAGCGGCGTCCGCTTCCTTGGCGGTTCTGATCATCAGCGCCGTCCCGGCAGCAACCGCCCGCACGGTGGCGAGCAGCATCGCGCCGCTGGCAATCGCGGTGGCGAGCGCCGCGGCAGCCAAGGCGGTCAGGGCAACAAGTCCGGCAACTATCGTCAGCCTTGAGTTCTCATCCCTCTCCCCGCTTCTTGTGGGGAGAGGGACGCTCTAGGGGCGACCCGCCGAACCTGTCTTCTCGCCTTCCCATTCGACTGCACGTGCGTCCCGCCGCGACAACGCGTCGATATCGGCTGGGGGCGGCTTTGTTGCGCCGATCTCGCCATGCCGCTATCACTCGGTAGACCCGTTTGCGCCGCAAGGCCAAGCGCACCCGACCCGCAAACCGAGGCCCCGCAACGGAAATGCCCGACCTCAAACTGATCGCATTGGACGCGGAAGACCTCGCGGTTCTGTCCGCGCATCTGCAGGATGCGGTGCTGCGCGTCGGCGACCTCGCCTATTTGAAGCCCGAGCAGCGCTTCGCCCTCGTCGCCAATCGCTTCGACTGGGCCTCGACTGCGCAATCGGCAACCAAGGCGAAACTCGAGTTTAAGCGCCGCCGGGCCGGCCTTCGTTTCGAGCGTGTCCGCAATGCCCAGCTCCACGATGTCGATCTGAAAAATAAGGAAGCTGCGCTGGAGCTTCTGGCCATTTGTTGGGAAGCCGGCCCGGAGCCGCCGGAGGGCTTCGTCACTCTGCATTTTGCCGGCGGCGGTGCAATTCGCCTGCACGTCGAATGCATTGAGGCGGAGATGAAAGATCTCGGGGCCGCCTGGACCACCAAATTGAAACCCCGCCATCCCGATGCCCCGCCGGACGCCGGCTCATCGAAGAAAACGTCCTGAACCATTGCACGCGAGGCGGCCGCGAGGCCGGATTGATCGATGCCGAAGTGGCTCTCCACCGCTGAGCCGGATTTCTCCCGGAAATTTGCTTCGTTTCTGACGGAGAAGCGCGAGGTCTCTGCAGAGGTCGACACCGCAGTCGCGGGTATCCTTCGCGACGTCCGCAATCGGGGCGATGCGGCTCTTTTCGACCTTTCGCAGAAGTTCGATCACATCGACCTCAAGCAAACCGGCATCCGCGTCACGGCCGCCGAAATCGGTGCCGCGGTCGCCGCTTGCCTTGCCGAGACGCTGGACGCTCTCAAGCTCGCGCGCGACCGAATCGTCGCCCACCACCAGCGTCAGCTTCCCAAAAACGACAGCTATACCGACGCGCTCGGCGTCGAATTGGGCTCGCGGTGGACCGCGGTCGAATCCGTCGGCCTCTACGTTCCGGGCGGGCTCGCCTGCGTACCCCAGCTCCGTCCTGATGAACGCGGTGCCCGCCAAGGTCGCCGGCGTGCCGCGCATCGTCATGGTCGTGCCGTCGCCAAAGGGCGAGCTGAACCCGCTGGTGCTGGCCGCCGCGCATCTTGCCGGCGTCGAGGAAGTCTATCGCATCGGCGGTGCGCAGGCTGTCGCGGCTCTCGCCTACGGCACAGCGACCATCGCCCCCGTCGTCAAGATCGTCGGCCCCGGCAACGCCTACGTCGCCGCCGCCAAGCGGCAGGTCTTCGGCACTGTCGGTATCGACTCCATCGCCGGCCCTTCTGAGGTCCTGATCATCGCCGATAGGGACAACGATCCGGAATGGCTGGCGGCCGAT
This sequence comes from uncultured Alphaproteobacteria bacterium, assembly GCA_963847435.1. Classification (GTDB taxonomy): domain Bacteria; phylum Pseudomonadota; class Alphaproteobacteria; order Rhizobiales; family Hyphomicrobiaceae; genus CAWJZR01. The sequence continues at coordinate 209,283 of CAWJZR010000025.1, forward strand.
CTGCTCGCCCAGGCCGAGCACGACACTGCCGCCCAGTCGATCCTGATGACCGACGACGAAGACCTCGGCCGCAAGGTCGAAGCCGCCGTCGCCCGCCAGCTCACCAGAACTGCCCAAGAGCAACATCGCCGGCGCGAGCTGGGCGATGTTCGGCGCGATCATCCTCCTGCGCTCGCTCGACGAGGCCCCGGCGCTCGCCGACCGCATCGCCGCCGAGCATCTGGAGATCGCCACCGCGAACCCGGAGGCGCTGGCGCGCCGCGTCCGCAACGCCGGCGCCATCTTCCTCGGCGCACTACACGCCCGAGGTGATCGGCGATTACGTGGCGGGCTCCAACCACGTGCTGCCCACCGCCCGCAGCGCCCGCTTCTCCTCCGGGCTCGGCGTGCTCGACTTCATGAAGCGCACGTCGCTGCTCAAGCTCGACGCCCGCGCCCTGGACAGCCTCGCCCCCGCGGCCATGGCGCTCGCCCGCGCCGAGGGCCTCGAGGCGCACCGCCGCTCGGTCGCGATCCGCCTCGCCAAGAACACGCTGAACGAAACCGAGCGCGCCATGTCCGACCCCGACGCCGAAACGCCAGCAAGTCGCGGCTGATCGCCATCACGCTCGACGCCAAGTCGGTCCGGCAAGCCGCAACGCCAACATCGAGCACGAGCGCGAGGTGGCGATCTTCGACATCCTCGAAGGCAACTCGTTCGCGCTCGAAGGCCGCGACGATGGTCCCTACACGCTCGTCCTCGGCATCGTCGAGGACCGCCTCGTGTTCGCCGTCGGGCAACGAAGCCAGCGACGACGTCTGTCACGCTACGTCCTTTCGCTCACGCCGCTGCAGCGCATCCTGAAGGACTACTTCATGGTCTGCGAGAGCTACTACCAGGCCATCCGCACCGCCCCGCCCTCGCGCATCCAGGCCATCGACATGGGCCGCCGCGGCCTGCACGACGAAGGCAGCTCGCGTGCTGCATGGAGCGGCTTGTCGGGCAAGATCGCGGTCGACAACGACACCGCGCGGCGCCTGTTCACGCTCATCTGCGCCCTGCACTGGAAAGGCTGAGGCGCCGGGCGCGGGGGGCACGACCTGCCGGGCGCTGTTCTTTTCGCCTGCACCATGAATGCCGTACGCTCGCCCATGGCGGCGGCCATCCTGCGCCACTGGCGGGCAAGCGGCGTCTACGTCGAATTGGGCGGCGTGCGCGCCGGCGACGGCGACGCCGTTCGTCACCGCAGGTCATGGACGAGATCGGCATCGACGTCTCGCAAGCACACGCCCGCACACGCTGCGCGATCTGCACGACACCTCGTTCGATCTGATCGTCACGCTGTCGCCGGAGGCGCACCACAGGCGCTGGAGCTGACGCGCACCATGGCGGTCGACGTCGAGTATTGGCCGACCTTCGACGCCACGCTGATGATCGGCCACGGCAGCCGCGAGCAGATCCTGACAGCCTACCGGCACGTCCGCGATCAGCTGTTCACGCGCATCAAGCAGCGTTTCGGCCTCGAAGGCGGCCCGAGCGTCTGAGAGGCTTCATCCTCAACTGAGTGAGCGTCTTGCGAGCCGAAGGGGCGACATAGCGCAAAACTGGGCGAACCCGTGTCCTGCAGACGATCCGCCACTTCCGCGACGCGGTTGCTCATGCGGAGCGTGTCTGCAAATAATCGGGCAACTGTAGCGCTCTGACTTTCGCTTGGGGGCACCCAAGCGCAACGAAGCCCAAGAGAACGTAACAAACACCTGCGCCACCACGTATCGATGGCACCCCTAGAGGCATTCACGGTGAAGCAGACGGAAGTCGAGTGGGCCGAATGGATGCGATTGGGGTTAGCGGGTAACGCTGCGGCCTATCAGCGGCTGTTGACCGCGCTTGCGCCAGTGCTGCGGGCGACCATCCGCGGCGGCTTTCAACGCTATGGGTCCGGGCTCGCGGACATCGAGGATGTCGTGCAGGAAACGCTGCTCGCAATCCATTTGAAGCGTCAGACTTGGAACCCGGCGGAGCCGCTGGGACCTTGGGTGAGGGCTATTGCGCGCAACAAGCTGATCGACAACCTTCGTCGCCGTGGTCGCCGCATCAACGTGCCAATCGACGATTTCCTCGAAGTGCTGCCTGCCCCCGAGCCCGAGCAGACCTTGTCCACCGACGAAACCGAGCGCCTGTTCTCAGTCTTGAGCGATCGTCAGCGTGAGGTCGTGCAGGCGATCTCGGTCAACGGCGAAACCACGCGCGATACCGCAAGCCGTCTCGGCATCACCGAAGGAGCTGTGCGAATTGCTTTGCATCGCGGCCTTGCCGCACTGTCTGCCGCCTACAGGGATCAACAACAATGAAAACAGATGATCTCATCAAGGCGCTGGGCGCCGATGCTGCCACCCGGCAGTCGACTGTGGCCGAGCAGGCCATGTGGGCGCTGCCCATCGCGATCGGCATCTCCGCGCTCATGTTCTCAGCCATGCTCGGAGTGCGGGCTGACTTCGCGACCGTCGTCTCGACGTGGCGCTTCGACGCCAAGATTGTGCTGGCCGCGCTCCTCGCGCTTACGGCGTTCGGCCTGGCGATGCGACTCGTTCGCCCCGGCGCCGAGACTTCGACGGCAACGATGGCGCTGGCCGCCGTGCCCCTTCTCCTCGCCGCATTGATCCTCATCGAACTCATGGCCATGCCGCCATCGACGTGGATGCCCCGGCTGATCGGTTACAACGCCCGCTACTGCTTGACGAGCATCCCGGTCCTGTCGCTGACCCCGCTGGCGGCGCTTATCTGGGCGATGCGAAACGGTGCGCCGGAGTCCCCGGCGCGCAGCGGCGCGATAGCTGGCCTCGTAGCCGGCGGCATCGGCGCGGCGCTCTATGCAACTCATTGTACCGACGACTCTCCACTGTTCGTGGCCTTCTGGTATTCGATCGCGATCGCCGTCACGTCCGGGCTCGGCGCACTCCTCGGCTCCCGGCTGCTGCGCTGGTAGCAATCGGCTGGGTCGGCGCGTGCCAACCGCGCCCGTTTGAGCTATCCAACGATATGAGCTGGCATAAGGACGGCCCCGGCGGACGTCGCGGCTACCATCACGGCAATCTGCGTGAGGCGCTGATCAAGGCCGCCCTCGACCTGATCTCGACGAAGGGCCCTGCGGGGTTCACCTTCGCCGAGGCTGCCCGCGCGGCTGGCGTCAGTCCTGCCGCTCCATATCGCCACTTTCGTGACCGCGATGCCCTCCTGGCAGACGTCGCCCTCCAGGGTTTCGATGCCTTTGAGAAGGCCCTGCGTACCGCCTGGGATGCCGGCCGGCCCGCTCCCATGCCCGCGTTCGAACGGCTGGGCCGCGCTTACCTCGAGTTCGCGCGTAGCCAGCCCGCCTACTTCTCCGCGATGTTCGAGTCGGGGCTGTCGTTCGCCGACTATCCCGCCGTCCGCGATGCCGGCGACCGCGCCTTCGCCGTGCTTCGTGAAGGCTGCGAAGCGCTATCGGCGACCGCGCCGGCAGGCAAGCGTCCCCCTGCGATGATGATGGCCCTGCACATCTGGTCGCTGTCGCATGGCATCGCTGCTTTGTTCGGTCGTGGCGATGCCGCTCGCCGTCCGATCCCGATGACGCCAGAAGAGTTGCTGGAAGCCGCGATACTCGTCTACCTCGACGGTCTCGGCCTCACCCGCAGCAAGTAAGGCACCCCGACTACGCATCTACCCTCGCGGCCGTGACCTCGCTCCACCACGCGCGCAACGCCGGCAACTTGGGCTCGAGCAGCGTTCCGGCACCGCCCGTGAACTCCTGCCAGTCCTGCACCAGATTGCGCCGCACGCTGGTCAGCACCGGCCGTCCCGTTGCCGCCGCCAAGGCCAGCTCCTCCCGGAAGCCTCGCCCGGCGGCCTCCTCCTTGCCGAACTTGGAGATCACGACGAGATCGTAGTCGGTGCTCTCCGCCGCATTGCGCACCCGCATCGCCGCTTGCGCCAGCCCGTCCGGATCGAGGCGGCAGCTTTCCGCGCAAGGCCCCAAGTCCTGCGAAATCGACAGGATCTCTCCGTTGGCGACGTCCTTCAGCAGCATGGGAGCATTCGGTCCGCACATGCGGCCGTCGATCTTCACCTGCATCACGCCGCCGACACGCGCCTGCGCGCCCATGATCTCGGCGACGAACATGGCCATCACGGTATCGATGTCGGTGCCGCCGCCATAGACCACGGCCGCTAAACTGAGCACTTCGGTGGTCTCGTGATCCGCCATCGCTATCGCCCTCGCCAATGCTGAACCTAGTGCCCGCCCCCGAGTGCCGCCGCCTCGTCTGTGAGATTCCGGCCCGTCCAGCCCTATGGTTACGCCTAGCCCCGTGCCGCGCCAACCGCACGTTCTACCAGGGAACTCCGCTTGCCCCGGCGCAATCGCGCCAACAACGAAGATGCCCGCCGAAAAGCGTCGAAACACCGCACGAATAGCGAGCCGAGTGCTGTATACCATCATTCATAGCGCCGTCCCGTCGGAGACGGGCAAAAAAGGACGCTATGTATCGGGATGCGGCAATGTGGGCTTTGAGCGAGGAGGAAGTGACGGCAATTCGGCTGTCACTGAAGGTCGCGTCCGTGGCGACGCTGGCGAGCCTGCCCATTGGCATCCTCATAGCCCACACGCTGGCGCGCCGCCGGTTCTGGGGCCGCACGCTGCTCGACGGCTTGGTCCATTTACCGCTCGTACTGCCGCCGGTCGTCACCGGCTACGTGCTGTTGCTGCTGTTCGGACGCCGAGGTCCCATCGGCCACTTTCTTGAGCAGACGTTCGGTATCGTGTTCTCATTTCGCTGGACTGGCGCCGCGCTGGCCTGCGCCGTCATGGGGTTTCCGCTCATGGTCCGCGCCATCCGGCTCGCGATCGAGAATATCGATCTCCGATTGGAACGCGCCGCCTCCACTCTCGGCGCCTCGCCCTTCTGGGTTTTCCTCACCGTGACCGTGCCGCTGGCGCTTCCCGGAATCGTGGCCGGTGCCACGCTGGCTTTCGCCAAGGCACTGGGCGAGTTCGGTGCCACCATCACGTTCGTCTCCAACATTCCAGGGGAGACGCAGACGATTCCCTCCGCGATCTACTCTTACACTCAGACACCCGGCGGCGAGCCCAACGCGCTGCGCATGTCGCTCATTGCAGCGATGATCGCCATTGTCGCTCTCGTCGTTTCGGAATGGTTGGCGCGGCGCACCGTTCGTCGCGGAGCGGGCCTCGAATGATCACCTTCGATTGCACCCTCTCCCGACCCGCTTTCACACTCGAAGCCGCCTTCGAATGCACGGAAGGCGTCACGGCGCTGTTCGGGACATCCGGCTCTGGCAAATCTACGATCATCGGCCTCATTGCCGGCCTCGAACGCCCGACCCGCGGCCATATTGTCATTGACGGCGCCGTGCTGGCCGATACTGCCGCCGGCATTTCAGTCCCTCCGCACCGTCGTCGCATCGGCCTCGTCTTCCAGGACGCGCAGCTGCTTCCGCACCTGAGCGTCAAGCGTAACCTGCTCTACGGCCAGTCGTTCACGCCGCTAGCCCCGAACGCCGCATCGCTTTCGAACCCGTCATCGAGGCGCTGGGCATCGCCCATCTGCTCGAACGCGCGCCCAACACGCTGTCGGGTGGTGAGCGCCAGCGCGTCGCTATAGGACGGGCCCTGCTCGCCTCCCCCCGCGTCTTGCTGATGGACGAACCGCTGGCCTCGCTCGACGCCAATCGCAAGCTCGAGATCCTGCCCTTCATCGAGCGGCTTCGCGATGAATTTTCCATCCCTATCGTCTATGTCAGCCACGCCGTCGAAGAGGTCGCGCGCCTGGCTTCGAAGGTCGTTCGCCTCGCTGACGGCAAGGTCGCAGCGATCGGCACCCCATCGGAGGTCCTGGCCCCGACCGCCCTTGCCCATGCCGCCGACCGCTTCGCCGCCGTTTCCATGATCACCGGGCGGGTGAAGCGCGAAGAGCCAGAGTTCGGAATCACGGTGCTGGAGCATCCCGCCGGCGAAATCGTGCTGCCCTGGCGAGTAAGCGACACAGCGCGCCCCGTTCGCGTCGCCATCCGCGCCACCAACGTCACGCTCGCCATGCAGCGACCGAGCAACGTCAGCGTTCGCTCCGCGCTTGCCGCCACCGTCACGAAGGTCGAGACCGACGATGGCCCGTTCGGCCTCGTTTCGCTTCTGTTGAAAGGCGGCGACCGCATCTACGCCTACGCCACGCGCCTCGCCATCGAAGAACTCGGCCTCGACGCCGGCGACGACGTCTATGCCCTGATAAAGACCGTCGCCATCGACGAGCGCGGCGTCACCGGCCTCAAAGTGATCGAAGGCAGCACGTGACGACTCACCCCTTCGCGAGGTTGTTCTCGAATGGGCCGAGTTCTTCGCGGATTGCGGTCCGGGTGCGATCCTCGATCCGTCGGTAGGCCGCAACCAGGGCGCGGCCGAAATCGGTGAGCTGCGCGCCGCCGCCGTGCGTTCCCCCGGCCGCTGCGACGACGACCGGCTCTTTGAAGATCCGGTTGACTTCGTCGACGAGCAGCCATGCCCGCCGGTATGACATACCCATCTCGCGTCCCGCCGCCGAGATCGATCCAGTCCGCCCGATCGCCTCGAGCAGGTCCGCCTTGCCCGGCCCCACCTTTCGCCCCTCTGCGAAGATGATCCGCAGCCGAGGTCGCGCCAACTCGCGGTAGCCGCTGGTATCAGCAGGCTGCGCGGCGTCGTGTTGCTTGGCGGTTGTCATGCTGGGCTCTCGGGTCCTGCGTCATATCCCATCGATCATAACCAAACCCGGCCGTTCCCGCACGCTTTGCTGGTGGCCAACTGAAGCGCATCCGCAGAACCCGGCCAGCAAAACGGCCACCACGTTCAGCATAATTGCGCAGCCACCGCGGGCGCCCCTCGACCGGGTGACGCCGCGCCGGTAGTTTGCCCGCTGACGTGACCGTGAATGTCCGGTCATAAGCATGCGGGACAAAGCCGGTAAAGGCTGGGCGGGAGGGGAAAGCGCTGCCGATGTCGTCAACTGGACTGCCCGACCTCGACAACCTGACGGACGCCGAGCGCTTCGTCGTGGCGGCGGTGTTGCGCGGAGAGAAGGCTGACGCCAAGCGCCACGAAATCCGCGCCTCGGTGCTGCGCGACCTCGTCGTCGAGGCGCGCGACGGTTGGATGGTGCCGCCCGTGGGCGTCCGGATCACCCGAGCGGTCATCAAGGGCACGCTCGACCTCGAAGGTGTCATCGCGGTGAAGCCGCTGCTGCTTTGGCACTCCCGCATCGAGGGCACGGACGGCACCGCTGTCATTCTCCGGGATGCCCGGTTGAAGCGCCTAGGCATTCACTCGTCGACGACCCTCGGCGGCATCGTCGCCGACCGTGTCCAAATCGAAAGCGGCCTGTTCCTGGGCGGCGGCAACATCACCGGACCGTTGCAGATCCGCGGCGGCGACGTCACCGGCGCTCTCGCCATCGAAGGCACCGAGATCGGCGACGGCAAGGTGGCTCTTCTCGCTGCCGGCCTTCGCCTCACGGGCCCGCTCATCTTGCGCCGCTGCTTCGCCAAGGGTCTGCTATCGTTTCCACGGGCCAATCTTGGCGGCGTCTACGCCGAGGGCGCAACCGTCACGGCCGAAGGCACAGCCATCGACGGCGAGAGCGCCGAGCTTCGCGGAGATTTCCTCCTCGCGGAAGCCAAGCTCACGGGGTGCCTCAAGCTGCCCGCCGCTCGCATCCGGGGTCGCCTTTCAGCAGACAAACTCAGCATAGCCGCCACGCCCGACGCCGTGCTCGGCAACGGGCTCGATGTCGAGCAAGGCGTCAGCCTCGACGGAGCCAAGCTTACTGGCACGCTGTGGCTGGAAGGCGCGGTGATCGGCAAGGAATTCTCGGCCGCGGACATCGACATCGAGGGCGCGACGACCGCAATCGGTGCCGACGTTGTCCGCATTGGCGGCAACTGTGATATCGCTCGCGCCCGCTTAGTCGGGATGGTCTCGTTGCCCGGAGCGGATATCAACGGCCAGCTCCGCCTCACCGAAGCTCGTCTTTATGGCGCGGAGATCGCGATCCGGGCAGATGGCGCCCGTATCCGTGGCGGCTGCTTCCTATCGCGCGCCCTGATATTTGGCCTCGTCCGCTTTCCCGCGGCCGACATCGGTAACCAGTTCCGATTGCGCGGCGCGTCATTGAAGGTCGACAAAGGCCGGGCGCTGCTTGCCAGTGGCACCACATTCGGCCGCGACGTCGAACTGAGCGGGTGCCAGGTCACGGGGGCAATCGTGCTCGACCAGGCGAGCGTGCGCGGATCGGTCGACTTGAAGGGCAGCCGCATCGTCAGCGTTGCCATGGCCGCGATAGGCTCGGCCGCTCCCAACGCAGACCGGCCGCAGGATGCCACCGAGCGTTTCTGGGACGAGCGAGCGTTGAGTCTCGTCGACGCCCGCGTCGGGCGCCTCCAGATGCCGGACGCCGCCGATGACCGCCCGCGCGGAATCGTCGATCTCTCGCGCGCCAGCGTCGGCGCATTCGAGGATTTTGCCGCGACGTGGCCACCCAAGCCCGACGCGCGCACGCGAACGCGAGACGGCCGCGACATCGACCACCTCGTGCTCGACGGCTTTGGTTACGAGCACCTCGGCAATCCATCCGGCGGAGCCGCCGAGGGCGTGCGCGGCACCAAAAGCGTCGCTCGCTCACGTCTCATCTGGCTCGAGGGTCAGCATCCGCGTGACGTGAAGGAGCGGTTCAAGCCGCAGGCGTGGATCGAGCTCGGCAAGCGGTTGGAGGCGCAGGGTTATCACGACGATGTCCGCGACTTGTCCATCCTCCGTCGTCGTATTGAGCGAAGCAGTGGCAACGCCTCCGCGGGCACGCGCTGGCAGGGCCGCCTCCTCGATGCGCTGGCGCTCTACGGCTTCAACCCGTGGCGCACGGTCGTGTGGATGGCTGCTTTCATCATTCTGTTTGCGGGCATCTGGAGTTGGGCTGCTCAGTCGTGCGCGGACGCGGACTGTTTTGACGAGAGCGTGTTCGTGGTGATGAACCGCGACAGCTACACGCCGGAGACGTTCAAGCAGGTCTACCCGCCCTTCAACGCCCTCGCCTACTCGTTCGACATTTTCGTGCCGTTCGTCACGTTCGGCTATGCCGACCATTGGCGCCCGAATACCCGCTGGATGCCGTTCGCCGAGCTGCCGCTGCCCGACGTGGATTACCTGAAAGGGCGCCCTATGGTCCGCGCCGCGGACGGTCCGATCCCGTTGCCGGCCAGGGGGCCGACGCTCAGCTTCACGATGGGCGGCGTCCTTTACCTTCTCTATGTCGTAGAGGAGCTGCTCGGCCTCATCCTCGCCTCCCTCGCGGTAACAGGCTTCACCGGCCTTCTGCAAAAAGGCGAGTGAGGCAGTTCCCAAAGCAAAACGTCCGCACCGTCGAGGATGCGGACGTCTCGTCTTCAAACGTGACTATGCGCGATCACGCATCCGGGCCGATCATCTTTTCCGGCCGAACGACAGCGTCGAATTCCTCGTCCGTGACGTAGCCGCCGCCGACCGCCTCTTCGCGCAGCGTCGTGCCGTTCTTGTGCGCGGTCTTGGCGATCTTGGCGGCGTTGTCGTAGCCGATCTTCGGCGCCAGCGCCGTGACCAGCATCAGCGAGCGCTCGAGCGCCGGCCTTGATGTTGTCCTCGCGCGCCTCGATGCCGACGACGCAGTTGTCGGTGAAGCGAGACGCGCCGCGTCGGCCATCAGCCGCACCGACTGCAGGAAGTTGTAGGCCATCACCGGGTTGTAGACGTTGAGCTCGAAATGGCCCTGGCTGCCGGCGAAGGTGATGGCCGCGTTGTTGCCGAACACCTGCACGCAGACCTGCGTCAGCGCCTCGCACTGCGTCGGGTTGACCTTGCCCGGCATGATCGAGGAGCCCGGCTCGTTCTCCGGCAGCGACAGCTCGCCGAGGCCCGAGCGCGGGCCGGAGCCGAGGAAGCGGATGTCGTTGGCGATCTTGAACAGCGCCGCGGCCACCGTGTTGATCGCGCCGTGGCTGAACACCATGGCGTCGTGCGCGGCCAGCGCCTCGAACTTGTTGGGCGCGGTGGTGAAGGGCAGGCCGGTGATCGCGGCGATGCGCTCGGCGACCTTCTCGGCGAAGCCCATCGGGCGCGTTGAGGCCGGTGCCGACGGCGGTGCCGCCCTGCGCCAGCTGCATCAGATCCGGGCAGCGTCGACTCGATGCGCGCGATGCCGTTCTCGACCTGCGTGCGCGTAGCCGGAGAACTCCTGGCCGAGCGTCAGCGGCGTCGCGTCCTGCGTGTGCGTGCGGCCGATCTTGATGATGTGCGCCCAGGCCTTCGCCTTGTCGTCCAGCGCGTTGTGCAGGTGCTGCAGCGCCGGCAGCAGCCGGTGGTACGATCTCCTCGGCGCAGGCGATGTGCATGGCCGTCGGATAGGTGTCGTTCGACGACTGGCTCATGTTGACGTGGTCGTTGGGATGCACCGGCTTCTTGGAGCCCATCTCGCCGCCCAGCATCTCGATGGCGCGGTTCGAGATCACCTCGTTGGCGTTCATGTTCGACTGCGTGCCCGAGCCGGTCTGCCAGACGACCAGCGGGAAATGGTCGTCGAGCTTGCCCTCGATCACCTCCTGCGCGGCCTGCGACGATCGCCTCGCCGATCTTCGGGTCGAGCCGGCCCGAGCGCCATGTTGGCCTCGGCCGCGGCGCGCTTGACGATGCCGAGCGCGCGCACGATCGGCAGCGGCTGCTTCTCCCAGCCGATCTTGAAATTGCCGAGCGAGCGCTGCGCCTGCGCGCCCCAGTAGCGGTCGGCCGGCGACCTCGATCGGGCCGAAGGTGTCGGTCTCGGTGCGGGTCTTGGTCATGGCTTAGCGCCCTCGCTGTGAGACAAGTTAACGTCAGGTTGCGGCCCCGATAGCACGCGCGCGGGACGCTCTCTAGCCCGTCTTTTTCCTCACCCGGCAGATGTCTCCGGCCGCGCACCTTTGGCGCGTCAGCGCCTGCAATGCCGTACAAAATTGCTTCAAATTGATCTATCGACAGAAGATCTGTCTCAAGACATTTGTCGTATCTCTGAAGCATCCGTGAAGACCGAGCCAAAACATTAGCGGATATCTGGGGGACCGGATTAGTGGTCGCAAAGTAACGCACGGACGCAGATGAAATGATCGCATCACAGCGGTCGCGACAGGGTGGGACTGGCATATGAGTATCATCGAAGGCACCAAAGAAGCCGACATCCTTATCGGCGATAAATACTATTTTAACCTTATCAATGGTCACGGGGGCGATGATCATCTGTTTGCCGGCAAGCTCGGCGACGCACTCCTCGGTGTCAGCGGTAGCGACGAACTCGTCGGCGGCGCCGGCAACGATTACCTGAGCGGCGGCACCTCGGCCGATGCCATGCGCGGCACCGAAGGAAACGACGTCATTGTCGGCGGCGAGGGTGATGACTCTGCCAGCGGCGGCAAAGGCGATGACTTCATCACCGGCGGCAAGGGCGACGACTACATCCTGGGCAACTCGGATAACGACGTGCTGCTCGGCAATAGCGGCAACGATCATCTCGAGGGCAATTCCGGCGATGACATTCTCGATGGCGGAGCCGGCACCGACGACATCTCGGGCGGCTCCGGCGCCGACGTCGTGATCGCGTCGACTGGCAACGACGTCGTCAGCGGCGGCTCCGGCTTCGATACCATCGACTTCCATAATATCGCAGGCAAGATTGAGATCGATCTCTCCAAGCATACGGCTTCGTTCGGCCACGGCGCCAATGCCAACGTGCAGACGATTTCAGGCTTCGAGCAGATTGTCGGCAACGACTTCGGCAACCATTTCATGGGCGATCACGGCAACAATACTTTTATCGGCGGCGCGGGTGACGACTGGTTCCGCGGCAATGGCGGCCTCGACAACTTCACCGGCGGCGATGGCAAGGACACGTTCGTCTGGCTGAAGAAGGACGTGCTCGACGGCGCAACGGACAAGGTCAGCGACTTCCACCTTGGCGAGGACAAGCTGGACCTGTCCGATTTCCTCAAGGGTCACAAGGATCCCAATGAGGTTCTGAAGATCGTCGGCGACTTCGACGGCACTGTCATCATGGGCAACGTTCAGGGTCACTGGGTCGATATCGTCGGGCTCGACAACATCAACCCCCACAGCGTTGGAGCCGACCACCATCAGCTTACGCTGCATGAACTCGGCATCTTGGCCTAATCAGGAAAGCTCCGTCCACACCACGAAGGTGGGCGGAGCGACCGAATTCGGAAGCCTCTTCCGCATGTTCTACAACCTTCGTCGTTGATTTAAGGTTTTGGAAAAGGTTCTGTGCCGTCGAACAGTGAATGTGTACAGCTTTTCGATGGATCATTGCTTCGCGCCCTGACTAGATAGTCTTCTTGTGTTGGGGGCGTATCACCGATGGATGCAAAATCGCTGCTATTGCGTGCGCTGGTTATGCGCGTGGCACGGCGCGCGGTGTTCGCAGCCGTAATGGCATGGGCCGCCTTCGGTTGGATATCCGGCCGCTTCGATGTCGTCGGTGGCACCCAGCACATGTTCGCTTACCTCGGCGGCAAGTTGTCAAAAGACAGATTGGCCGCAGGGGTTGAGCCGGTTCGCTTCAGCCAGGACGCGGCTGCCGTCAAGGCTGCCAGCGCCGCGAAGGCTGCCGGTCTGATCCCCGCTTCGGACAAAACTGCACCCGATTTCGTGTCCGCCTTTGCGGCTAACGATGTGCTCTGTCTCGCTCACGCGGTCTACTTCGAAGCCGGACGCGAGCCGCGTGAGGTCCAGTCCGCGATCGCGCAAGTCGCCATGAACCGCGTGCGCGCTGCGGCAGGTCCCAAGTCGATTTGCAAGGTGATCTATCTGGGACTTGGCCGTCCCATGGGTTGCCTCTTCCGCAATACCTGCCGGAACCTCGGTGTCATCCCGGATGATGAAGCCGCCTGGAAGAATGCGATGCAGGTCGCTCAGTTGGCAACGCAGAGACGCCCCGCTTCCGATGATGCGCAGGAATTTGCCGTCGCAACGCATTTCCACCCGGCGGCGGTTCGGCCGGTGTGGGCTCGCTCGGTCTACCGCCTCACTCAGAAAGGTAAGTTCGTCTTTTATTCCAGCGAGCCTTTGGAAGCCGTGGAGGCGAGTGTCGCGGGCGTCGCAGCGAAGCCCCTCACCTCGCAACGGTGGCGTTCCGTAGCGGTCGGCGGAGTGACAACCGGTATGACGACTGAAGGCGGCGGTTTGCCCGGCCGCAAGAAGTCGATTGCATCGACACCGGGCACTGCAGGCGAGCCGAAGTCGCGCGCGCGCTCAGTCAACTCCGAACCGCGCCGCTCGCCGTTCGGTGACCTTTTCTAGACTTTGAGTGTGAGAGCAATTTTGCTCACGCGAAACCAGCATGGCATTGGGAGTTCCGCCGACGCATCCCGCGACCCCGCTGAATTGATCGCCGACCGAAGCCGCGTGCACCATCTAGCCCGATCGATCTTCTAAGCGGCCTTACTTTTTGCGGAACGCATCCAGGCTGACGACCTGCCCGCTTCCCGCGGGCTGCGGCACCGGCTTCAGATTTGGAGGTGAGCGTTCGCCCTCATGGTCCTTATCCGCTGATGCTGCTGCCGGCTGCGGTGCTTTACCGTGAGGTGCAACTGGCGCCACGACCGGCCGGGCTGTCAGCGGCTTGAGTGGCGTAGCAGGTGCCGGATCGTGCGAGTGCGGCGTCAGCCCGCCGTTGATATCCTTTTCGGATTTCGTCTTCCGCGGCGCGCGTGGCTTGCGTTGCGAGGACGACCGCGTCGTCATCGGCGGACGGTCCCCGGTGGCATCCTCGCCGCTCACGTTGTCCTGCCCGAGCGTCGGCCCTTCCTGGACCGCATCCGGATCCTCAAACCGCAAACCGTATTGCGCGCTGGGGTCGAAGAAGACTTTGAGTGCGGGAAACGGCACGACGAGCCGCTCAGGAATGCCGTCGAACGTGAGCTTCACCTCGAACCGCTCATCCGAGACGATCAGGTCCCAGAAGCGGTGCTGCAGCACGATCGTCATCTCGGCCGGATATTTTTCCTTGCAGCCGCTTCGACATGATGACGCCGGGCGCCTGCGTGTCGAACGAGATATAAAAATGATGGTCGCCCGGCAGGCCGGATCTTGGCGGTGCGGATCAGCACAGTGCGCACGACTCCGCGCATGGCGTCCTGAGCAAGAGCGTCGTAGTCGATGGATCGGGCCGGCCAAGTCATGCGGTCTCGCGTATTAATCCCCGATTGCGTCTCGTCGTCCGTCCAGCCTCGCGGAGGAGGAAGTGGAGGGCTTCTGTTGCCCGGTGCCCTCCGGACCGCGCCTTACCCGGCTAAGGGCAAGGGCTTCAAGTTCAGGCTATTCGCGCCGCATTACGCAGCGAGAGCAGCCTCAGCATAGTTGTCATTGGCAACTATTCTGAATGACCCGATAACGGCGGTATCATGCCGAGCAAAAGCTAAGCCCTTTACACCTTCGTCGATCCTAGTTCGCCCCCATCAGATGCCGCCGCGAACGACCGCGACTTGGCGTCTATCGCTGAGCCTGACGGCCGCGGCATGTGGTGGAGGCGCCGGGTACTGCCCCCGGGTCCGAACGGCTTATTACGACCGCGTTTATCGCCATAGTCGGACGAATCCGACAACCGCAATATAAGGGGGATCGCGCCTGAGCAAAAGACCCTGTTGCATCTCCGGCCGATGTAACGCCAATCGGTGTTGTGACGATGCACCCAACGCACCCGTTTCCGGCGGTCCGGATCACAGAGGTTTCCCACAATGCCGCGTTGGCTCGTGCCCCGACTGCTGACTGGACCCCCGGCCTACCGTCCGCGAACCGGCTGGCCTCCGTGGCAGGCGATTGGCGCCGGAATTCTCATATTTGCCGGTAGTATAGCTGCGGCGATGTTCGTCCTGAGCGTCCTCAGCATCGCACTCGATCCACCCCCAGCCATGCCAGCCGCAGCGCCCTCCGAGGCAGTCTTCGCTTCACCCCATGAGGTCGCTGCGGAGACCAAGTCGCAGGCCAATTCGCCGCAAGTGTTACAGCGCAAGATCGTCCTGATGCTGCTATCGCAGACGTTTCTTGTTCTCGCCACGCTGCGCGCTTCGCGATTTTTCGGCGACCAGCCTGCCGATGTTCTGGCTCTAGATCCTCCCGCCGGCGGCAAGCGCATCTATGTCGAGGCGTTTATCGGCATGATCGGCGTGGTAGTTATATGCAACCTGTTGTCGAGCATCTTTAGTCCAGGCGGTTTCACGAATGATTTGAAGCCGTTCGTGGGCCTCATCCGGTCGGATTTCTGGTGGGTGACGGTGCTCGTGGTCGGCATCGGGGCACCGCTGTCCGAGGAATTGCTGTTTCGCGGGTTTCTCTTCTCGAGTCTCGCCCGTAGCCGCGCCGGGATAGCTGGAGCCGCGGCGTTGACCACGGCAATTTGGACGATGCTTCACTCCGACTACTCGGCCCCCGGCATGATCGAGGTCGGCATCATCGGTCTATATTTTTCGTGGCTCCTCTATCGCACCGGCAGCCTGCGCGTCACGATTTTCTGCCACGCCGTCTACAACTCGATGCTGATCCTGGCCCTGGCGTTAGTGCCACTTCCAGCCTGAGACCCGGACTCCTTTCTCGCTCATCGGAAAGCTAGGAGGTGGGCAGAATTCTAACGGAACCTGTGGAATGGCCCCGGTTCTTCGGCCGCAAGGTGGTTGAATCACCCTATCTAATAAGCCATGCAGCAATATCTCGATCTCATGCGCCGCGTCCGCGACACCGGCGCCATAAAGACCGACCGCACCGGCACGGGCACCTTGAGCGTGTTCGGCCACCAGATGCGGTTCGATCTCGCCGAAGGCTTTCCTCTGGTCACGACCAAGAGGCTGCACCTGAAGTCGATCATTCACGAATTGATCTGGTTTCTCGCCGGCGATACCAACGTCAAGTATCTGAAGGACAACGGCGTAAGCATCTGGGACGACTGGACGGACGAGGCGGGTAACCTTGGCCCCGTTTATGGCAAGCAGTGGCGATCCTGGGCGGCACCCGACGGCCAGACCATCGACCAAATAGGTCAGGCGGTCGATCTCCTGAAGCGCGATCCCGACAGCCGCCGCATCATCGTCTCGGCGTGGAACCCGGCCGACATCCCCAAGATGGCGCTGGCCCCCTGCCATTGCCTGTTCCAGTTCTATGTTGACGGTCCTGCAGAAGGCGGGCGAGGCGAACGCAAGCTCTCCTGTCAGCTTTACCAGCGCTCAGCCGACATCTTCCTCGGCGTGCCGTTCAACATCGCCAGCTATGCACTGCTGACCATGATGATGGCGCAGGTGACCGGACTGCAGCCGGGCGAATTCGTGCACACGTTTGGCGACGCGCACCTCTACTCGAATCACCTTGAGCAGGTAGAAACTCAACTTGCGCGCACGCCGCGAGCGCTGCCGCGGATGCACATCAACCCTGAAGTCAGTTCGATTTTCGCCTTCGAATACGAGGACTTCGCCCTCACCGGCTACGACCCCTGGCCCCACATCAAGGCCCCTGTGGCGGTTTAGCCAGAGACCCAGCTCGGCTAGGCTGAGCGGCGCCATGAACCGCTAAATAGCCGGCAATCGAATTGCTAAGGTGCGGGCATAAGCTGCAAAGAAAGGCAGATTACGATCGCTTCACACCCATCATCTCCTTCGTCGTCGCCGTTGCTGAGAACGGCGTCATTGGCCGCGGTGGCGATCTGCCGTGGCGGATACGCTCGGACTTGCGCACGTTTCGCCGCGTCACCATGGGCAAACCCGTCGTCATGGGGCGCAAGACGTTCTCATCCTTGAAGAAACCCCTGGACGGCCGCGACAACATCGTCGTTACGCGCGATCCTGACTTCACAGCTCCGGAAGGCGTCCGCGTCGTGCTCAACATTCCCGATGCGATGGCGCTGGCGGCCGCCTGCGCGGCGGATCGCGGTGTCGATGAGATCGCTGTCATCGGAGGCGCCGACATCTTTCGTGCCGTGCTGCCCGACGCTGGGCGCATGTATTACACCCGCGTCCTCGGCGCGCCCGCTGGCGATACTTTTTTCCCGCCATTCGACAAGTCGGATTGGCAACTCGTCTCGTCCGATCCTCTGCCGCGGTCGGAAGGCGATGACTTCACCAGCGTACTCGACATTCTGGAGCGCGCGCCTGCCCGCCTGCCGGCTACTCCTTAGTCGCGTGTTTGCCAAATGCGATCCGCTCCGGCTTGAACCCGGCCCCCCCGTTACCAATCTGTGGGGTGTCGTTTGCGTGGGCTGGGGCGCTGTCCTATAAGCACCAACGAGTTCCGCGCAACCGGTCAGCCGACGGGAAATCGCTTCTCTATTCCGGCTGCCCTCCTTTGATCGCACCCCTGAAACCGAGAGAGATCCGAGACCTCCGATGCCCTGGAACAATCAGAATGGTGGTGGTGGTGGCTGGAAGAGCGGAGGCGGCGGTGGCGGCGGCGGGGGAGGCGGCGGTGGCCCCTGGGGCCAAGGTGGCGGCCAGCCCCCCGATCTCGAAGAGATCCTGAAGCGCAGCCAGGATCGCATGAAGCAGGTCATGCACGGCTCCGGAATGCCGGGTCCGCTGTTGTTCCTGCTCGCGATCGCCGGCAGCGCCGTGCTTGCCTGGTACGCCTTCTTCTTCCGCGTCAATCCTGACGAACTCGGCGTCGTCATGCGTTTCGGCGAGTTCGTGCGTCAGGAGCAGCCGGGATTGCACTTCCGCCTGCCCTACCCAATCGAGGAAGTCTTGCTGCCCAAGGTGACGCGCCAGAACATCACCGAAGTGGGCATGCGCACGAACACGTCGATCCGGGGGAGTGGCGCCGCCGCCCGGGATCTGCGCGCGGAAAGCCAGATGCTGACCGGCGACGAGAACATCGTCGACATCGAGTTTGTGATCTACTGGCGTATTCGTCCTGGCAAGGACCCCAAGTCCGGTGAATTCGGCGTTGCCCAGTACCTGTTCAACATCCAGAACCCGGAAGGCACGGTGAAGGACATCGCCGAAAGCGCCATGCGCGACATCGTCGGCCGCTCGGAGATTCAGCCGATCCTCACTGGCGCACGCCAGAAGATCGAGCAGGACGTGCAGCTCCTGATGCAGCAGAAGCTCGACAGCTACCGCGCCGGCATCCAGATCGACCAGGTGCAACTCCAGAAGGTCGACCCTCCCGCCGAGGTCATTGAGGCGTTCCGCGACGTGCAGGCCGCCCGCGCCGACATGGAGACGAAAAAGAACGAGGCCTTCGGCTACGCCAACAAGATCGTGCCGGAGGCACGCGGCGAGGCTGAACGGATCCTGCAGGGCGCCGAAGGTTACCGCCAGCAGACGGTAGCAGAGGCGCAGGGCCAGACTGCGCGATTTAGTCAGGTTCTCGAACAGTATTTGAAGGCTCCGGACGTCACCCGGAAGCGTATCTTCCTTGAAACGATGGAACGCGTGCTCGGCGCGAGCGACAAGATCATCCTCGACAAGTCCGGTGGAGCCAGCGGCGTCGTGCCGTATCTGCCCCTCGACCAGTTGAGCCCCAAGAAACCGCAGGGAGCCAATTGAGCCATGCGCAGCTTCCTAGCAACCCTCGTCATCCTGCTCGGCGTCGCCGCCGCCGCTGTCTATCAGTCGGCCTTCATCGTCCATCAGAACGAGCAGGTGCTCGTGCTTCGCTTCGGCGAGCCAAAGCGCGTCGTCAAGACGCCTGGGCTCAACTGGAAAGTGCCGATCCTCGACACCGTCGATTATTTCGACAAGCGCATCCTCGACCTCGACAGCCAGGCCCAGGAGGTCACCGCCTCCGACCGCAAGCGCCTCGTAGTCGATGCCTTTGCCCGTTACCGCATCACGGACCCGCTGCTGTTCTTCCAGACCGTACGTGACGAGCGCAACGTCCGCACTCGCCTCGCGCCGTTGGTCGAAGCGTCGTTGCGCCGCGTGCTTGGCGGTGCCACGTTCCAGGATCTCGTACGCGACCGCCGCGACGAGCTGATGGGTGAGATTGCCAAGCAGGTTAACGACGAGGGCAAGGGCTTCGGCCTCGAGGTCGTCGACGTCCGCATTAAGCGCGCCGACCTGCCCGAGCAGAACTCCAAGAGTGTGTTCGACCGCATGAAGGCAGAGCGCCGCCGTGAAGCGTCCGAGTTCCGCGCCCAGGGCGAGGCCGAAGCTAACCGCATTCGCGCCACCGCCGAACGCGAGGCCACGGTGATCAAGGCCGAGGCCACCCGAAAGGGTGAGCAGCTGCGCGGCGAGGGCGATGCCGAGCGCAACCGCATCTTCGCCGAGGCCTACGGCCGCGATCAGGACTTCTTCGCCTTCTATCGCTCGATGCAGGCTTACGAAACCGCGATGAAGGCTGGCGACACCCGCCTCGTGATCTCGCCCAACTCGGAGTTCTTCCGCTACTTCAACGATCCGACGGGAAAGACGGCGCCTGCACAAACGAAGCCATGAGCGATCTGATCGTCGGCGCGGCCCTGGTGCTCGTCATCGAGGGACTGCTCTGGGGCCTCGCGCCGCATCTGGCCATGCGCCTGCTGGCGGTCGCGGCGGCCACGCCCGAGCGCTCGTTGCGCTCGGCCGGTTGGATCGCCGTCGCGGTTGGGGTGGCAATTGTCTGGCTCATCCGCGGCTGAAGTCTTGCAGTCACTGCGACTTGCGCCTGTCGGTCGACATCCCGCGTTGCCACATCCTGCGTTGACAGCGGCGCGCGGCATGGCGGAACTTGGGAGGTACGTGGCGGGGCGCGCAAGGCGGCCCGCCGCTACACCGGTGCCGGCATGCCCGAGAGCCGCGCCCGGCACATCATGAGGAGAGTTCACAACATGCGGTCTTCGTCGCTCGTCGGCCTATTTGCTTCCGGTGCCGGGCGCTTCAGGGCGGCCATTGCTGCCACGGCCATTGCGGTGATCGCGGCGGGAACTGTCCCAGCCGAGGCTCAGCGGGGCGGCGGCCCCCAGTCGGTCGCGCCGCTTGCAGAGAAGCTGATCGACGCGGTCGTCAACATCTCGACTTCCCAGACCGTCAAGGGGCCGCAAGGCGTGCCGCTTCCCAAGGTTCCGAAAGGGTCTCCGTTCGAGGAGTTCTTCGACGACTTCTTCAACAAAAAAGGTCAAGGCAAGCCCCAGCCCGACCGCAAGGTGTCCTCGCTCGGCTCCGGCTTTGTCGTCGATGGCAAGGAAGGCCTCGTCGTCACCAACAATCACGTCATCGAGGGCGCTGATGAGATCATCGTCAACTTCCATGACGGCTCCAAGCTGAAGGTCGACAAGGTTCTCGGCCGCGATACCAAGACCGACCTCGCACTCCTGAAGGTCACGCCGAAGAAATTGCTTCCGGAAGTGCATTTCGGCTCGTCCGCCACCTTGAAGGTTGGCGACTGGGTGATGGCCATCGGCAACCCGTTCGGCCTTGGCGGCTCGGTCACCCTCGGCATCATCTCGGCCAAGCAGCGTGACATCAACTCCGGCCCGTATGACGACTTCCTGCAGACCGACGCAGCCATTAACAAGGGTAACTCCGGCGGCCCGCTGTTCAACATGGACGGCGACGTAATCGGCGTGAACACCGCTATCATCTCGCCGACAGGCGGCTCGATCGGCATCGGCTTCGCCATCCCCTCCGACACCGCGACCTCCGTCATCGATCAGTTGAAGCAATTTGGCGAGACGCGCCGCGGCTGGCTCGGCGTCAAGATCCAGTCCGTGACCGAAGATCTCGCAGAGACGCTGGGCGTGCCTGAGAACACTGGCGCGCTCGTGGCCGGCGTCACCCCCGATAGCCCCGCCGCCAAGGCCGGCTTCGAATCCGGCGACGTCATCCTGAAATTCGACGGCAAGGAAGTCACGACCATGCGCGGCCTGCCGCGGATTGTCGCCCAGACGCCGATCGGCAAATCGGTTGACGTCGAGCTGCTTCGTAAGGGTCAGAAAAAGACGCTGAAGGTCGCGGTCGGGCGCCTCACTGAGGAAGACGAGAAGGAGAAGGCCGACGTCTCGCCGAAAAAGGACAAGCCCGAGGCCGACACCCTCAAGCCGACCGTCGTTATGGGCCTGAAGCTGGCACCGCTCACCGACGAGCTGCGCACCAAGTTCAATATCGACGCCAAGCTGAAGGGTGTCATCGTGCTCGAGGTCGATCCGGACAGCGCGGCTGCGCAGAAGAGCGTCAAGATCGGCGACGTCATCGTCGAAGCCGCCCAGGACACCGTCTCCACGCCCGACGACGTGTCGAAGAGCATTGAAAAGGTGAAGAAAGCCGGCCGCAAGGCCGTCCTCCTGCGCATCGAGGACGCCAAAGGCGACATGCGCTTCGTGGCGGTGCCGCTGACCTAAACGGTCACAGCAGAAAAGTTCAGGCGCGGCTTCCAGGCCGCGCCTTTTCCTTGTCCGCCTTAACACCGCGACAATCGCAAGCTTTGAACCTGCGGCCGGGCGCGCTAAACAGCGGGCACGCATTGCCGATTAATGACCCCCGGAGCCCCCTTTGTCTGGCCACAACCTGTTCGAGACCATCACCGAGAACCTGGCGCCGGTACACCGCGACGGCCACAAGTTCGTCGCCATCGCCCTCGCGCTGGCGCTCTTGTTCTTCCTGCTGTGGCCACCGCTCGGCTGGTTCTTCGCGATCGTAACCCTCTACGTCGCCTACTTCTTCCGCGACCCTGACCGCGTCACGCAGATGCGCGATGGGCTGGTCATCTCGCCGGCCGATGGCCGCGTCTCGATGATCGAAAAAGTGCGCCCACCGGCCGAGTTGGCACTCGGCGACACCGAGCGCGTCCGCATTTCGATCTTCCTCTCTGTCTTGAACGTGCACATCAACCGCGCGCCAGTGGCCGGCAAGATCATCCGCTCGGTCTACGTGCCGGGTACCTTCCTCAATGCCGCCCTCGACAAGGCGAGTGAGGATAACGAGCGGCGTGCGCTGGTGATCGAGACCCCCGCGGGAACCCAGATCGGCGTCGTCCAGATTGCCGGCCTCATCGCCCGTCGTATCGTGACCTTCGTGCACGAAAACGACAGCATCGGCCAGGGCCAGCGCTTCGGTCTTATTCGCTTCGGCAGCCGCGTCGATGTCTTTCTTCCGCCCGGACGCCATGCACTGGTGTCCGTTGGCCAGCTCGCGATCGGCGGCGAGACCGTTCTCGCGGACCTGAAATCGGACGAGCCCGAGCGCGAGGCGAGGCGGATTTAATCTTCAGTCTCCCCATTCGTGAGGGAGCGGTGGACTCAAACCTCGAAAGGAGCAGGACGATGGATCCAGTCATTCCGAGGCTCGAGCAGGAAACCATGCGGCGGCGGCGGCGGCTGTTGTTTCGCCACAGCCGCATCCCTGTGCGTATGTTAGTGCCGAACTTCTTCACGCTGCTCGGACTGTGCGCCGGGCTCACCTCCATGCGCATGTCGATCGAGGGCCGCTGGGATCTGGCGCTGGCCGGCATCGCCTTCGCCGCCTTCCTCGATGGCATCGACGGCCGCGTCGCCCGCCTTCTGAAAGCGTCCTCCCGATTCGGAGCCGAGCTCGACAGCCTCGCCGATTTCGTCAATTTCGGCGTTGCTCCCGCGATTCTGTTGTTCACTTGGGGCCATCCCAGCGGCGCCGGCGAGATCAAGAGCATCGCCTGGATCTGTCTTATGATTTTCGCGCTGGCCTCCGCGCTGCGGCTTGCCCGCTTCAACGTCATGGTCGATGAAGAAAAGCCCAAGTGGCAGGGCAACTTCTTCACAGGCATGCCGACGCCGGCCGCGGCGATCGTCGTGCTGCTGCCCGTCTATGTGCAACATCTCGGGATCATCGACGTCAGCTCGCCGTGGGTGATGAAAGTGGTCGCGTTCTACGCGCTGGCGATCGCCTTCCTGATGGTTTCGACCATCCCGACGTATTCCGGCAAGTTGATGGGCGAGCGGATCAGCCGCGAATACGTGCTGCCCATCTTCGTCCTCGTGATGGGATTCGTAGGGCTCCTGCTGACATATCCGTTCGCGACGATGGCCGGTGGTACCCTGATCTATCTTGCCTGCATCCCGGTGAGCTGGTCACGTTATCGGCACCAATTGAAAGCGATGCCGGTCGCGCCCGTACCCGGCTCTAATCCCGGCATCGACGGCGATCGCGTTGTCGGCATCCGCCCGACAGACAAGCGTTAAGGTTCATCACGGCTCTGCTGGGGAGAGCTCGGGGCAGTCGCGTCTTGATCTGCCCCACCGATAGCGAAGGATTGGGGAACGGGTGAAAGTCGAAAGCCTTGCGATACCTGACGTCAAACTGCTGACGCCGCGAATTTTTCGCGATGACCGTGGTTTCTTTTCCGAGACCTGGAACGCCAGGACGTTCGGCGAGGCCGGTATCGACCAGCCGTTTGTGCAGGACAACCACGCCCTGTCACGGACCAAGGGGACCCTTCGCGGCCTCCACTTCCAGACCGCGCCGATGGCCCAGGACAAGCTCGTCCGGGTTATCCGCGGCGCGATCTGGGATGTCGCCGTCGACGTGCGTACGGGCTCCCCGACCTTCGGCCGTCACGTCGGTGCAGTGATTTCAGCCGACAACTGGACGCAGATTTGGGTGCCGAAGGGCTTCGCGCACGGCTACGTGACACTCGAACCGGATACCGAGGTCATCTACAAGGTGACGGCGCTCTACGCGCCCGCGAACGATCGCGGCATCCTATGGAACGACCCCGCGCTCGCCATCGAATGGCCGGTCGATACCGCCTCGGTCGTCCTCTCCGAGAAGGACAAGTTACTCCCGCGTCTCGCCGACCTTCCGCCCGGTACCCTCTAAATCCGCGCTCCTCGTTAAGCGAACGAGTTGCAACGAGCGAACCCAATGGTTCGCCCGTTTCGCTGCTGGCGAGCGTCCGTCGGGGCTCTCAGCGCTGGCCGTGCTTCGAGGCCTTGAACAGATCGCGCACGCCATGCGGCTCGCACCGCCAGTATTGCTCTGGCGCATGCACTTGCGCCCCGAGCTTGGCGGCCGCGTGCCAGGGCCAGCGCGGGTCGTAGAGCATGCCGCGCGCCAATGCGATGGCGTCCGCCTCGCCGTTGGCGATGATCGCTTCCGCCTGCTCCGGATCGGTAATGAGGCCGACCGCGATCGTCGGCAGCCCGACCTCTGCCTTTACCCGTTTGGCGAAGTGCACCTGATAGCCCGGCTTGATCTCGATCGCCTGATGCGCCGCCAAACCGCCACTTGAGACGTGGATCGCCGCACAGCCCAAGTTCTTCAATTCCTTCGAAAGTGCGACCGTGCTTTCGATGTCCCAGCCCCCGGGCGCCCAATCGCTGGCTGAAAGCCGGATCCAAACGGGCTTTTCCGCGGGAAACGCCTCGCGGACTGCGGCAAACACCTCGAGCGGGAAGCGCATCCGGTTCTCGAGACTTCCGCCGTAGCGGTCGGTCCGAGTGTTGGACAGCGGCGACAGGAACTCGTGCAGCAGATAACCGTGCGCGCCGTGGACCTCGATGCCGTCGAAGCCGAGACGTGCCGCCCGTTTCGTTGCGGCGGAGAAATCGGCCTTGACCTTCTCGATCTCGGATTCGGTCAGCTCGTGCGGTGGGATCTCGCTCTCGGAATGAGGCACCGGCGAAGGCGCTACCGTCGTCCAACCGTTCGGCTCCTCCGGGCGGATTTGCGAGCCGCCGTGCCAAGGCGCCCGGCTCGAGCCCTTGCGGCCTGCGTGCGCGAGCTGCGAGACGACCGGAATCGGTGAATAGGCCCGAATGGCTTCGAGCACGCGCGCCATCGCAGCCTCGTTGGCGTCCGAGTAGAGGCCGAGATCCTCCGGCGAGATCCGCCCTTCCGGCGACACCGCCGTTGCCTCGGTAGACAGCAAGCCCGCGCCCGACAATGCCAGCGAGCCGAGATGGATCATGTGCCAGTCGGTCGCCGACCCGTTCTCGGCCGAATACTGACACATCGGCGCGATCACGATGCGATTGTCGAGCGTGAGGTTTCCAATCGAAAGCGGCTCGAAAAGACGGCTCATGCAGAATGATCCTCGTTAACCGGGGTGGATCAAACCCATGCACTTGCATAAATCGGCTGTCAACCCGACGCCGCTTGCCGCCGCAAACGGGCAAGTCGAAGCACGGGCATCCAAAGCGCCCCGGCGCGGGTGCATGTCGGCACCTGAAGCGCGAGCAAGAGAGCGCGGGTGCATGTCGGCACCTGAAGCGCGAGCAAGAGGCGCGGGTGCCGTGTCGGCACCTGAAGCGCCAGCCACCACGCTTCCTATTTCGTCTCGTCCGCTGACCGGTGGTAGATGTCGTCGGTGCGGACGATGTCGTCCTCGCCGAGATAGCTGCCGATCTGCACCTCGATGATCTCCAGCGGCACCTTGCCCGGGTTCTCGAGCCGGTGCCATTGCGTGGCGACGATGTAGACGCTCTCGTTCTCGCGCACGAGCTTCTCGTCTCCGCCGATCATCACCTTGGCCGTGCCGTGCACCACGATCCAGTGCTCGGAGCGGTGATGGTGCATCTGCATGGACAGCTTGCCGCCGGGCTTGACGTGCAGCAGCTTGACCTGGAAGCGCGGCCCGATGCTCAGCGTCTCGAAGTAGCCCCACGGCCGGTAGCTGCGCAGGTGCTGCTCCTGCTCCTTGCGGTTCGAGCTGCTTGAGGCGGGCGACGATCTTGGAGACGTCCTGCGCGCGGTCCTTGTCGGCGACCAGCAGCGCATCGGGCGTATCGACGATGACGAGGTCCTTGACGCCCGATGGTGGCGACCAGCGACCTCTCGGTGTGGACGTAGCAGTCGGTGGTGTCTTCCAGGATCGCGTCGCCCGTGACGCAGTTGCCGTTGGCATCGCGCGGCGCGATATCCCACAGCGACGACCAGGAGCCGACGTCGTTCCAGCCGACGTCGATCGGCAGCATCGCTGCGGCGTCGGTCTTCTCCATCACCGCGTAGTCGACCGAAATGTTCGGGCGCGCTTGCGAACGCGGCCTTGTTCGAGCCGCAGGAAGTCGCCAGGTCGATCTCGGCACCTGCGAGAGCGCTGCGCGCTGCATCCAGGATGCGCGGCTCGAGCCGTGCCAGCTCCTCCAGGAACGTGCGGGCGTTGAGCACGAAGATGCCGCTGTTCCAGAAGTAGTTGCCGTCCGCGACATAGCTTTCGGCCGTCGCCTTGTTCGGCTTCTCGTAGAACGCATCGACGGCGTATGCGCCGCCGTCGAAGCCCTCGAGCGTTGGCGCCGTGCCGGATGTAGCCGTAGCCGGTGTGCGGTTCGGTCGGCTTGATGCCGAACAGTACGAGCTTGCCTGTCTGCGCGACCTTCGCGGCGCGGCGCACTGCCGCGACGAACTCGCCTCGTCCTTCACGACATGGTCGGACGGCATGACTGCGAGCACGGCGCTGGGATTGTCGCGCGACGCAGCGAGCGCGGCGACCGCGATGGCTGGTGCGGTATTGCGTGCGATCGGCTCCAGAACGATGAGCGCGCGGGGTGATGCCGCGCGATCCAGCTCTTCCTTCACCAGGAACCGGTGATCGTTGTTGCAGAGCAGGATCGGCGGTGCGAAGCCCGCTTCGCTGGTCGAGACGCGTCAGCGTGGCGCCGAGAAAGCTCGAGCTTTGGCCGTTGAAGAAGCGGATGAACTGCTTCGGATACATCGACCGCGACAGCGGCCACAGCCGCGTTCCCGACCCGCCGGAGAGGATCACGGGATAGATGGCGCTCATGGGTTCAGGGCCTCTGAAGGACAATGATCTCTCGCTCGATGTTTGAGGCAACCTAATGGGTATTTGCAACGCAGCGCATGCCAAAACGAAGGAGTCGACTCACCCGATTGGTCTAGCAAGAGAAGTGTTCT
This sequence comes from uncultured Alphaproteobacteria bacterium, assembly GCA_963847435.1. Taxonomy (GTDB): domain Bacteria; phylum Pseudomonadota; class Alphaproteobacteria; order Rhizobiales; family Hyphomicrobiaceae; genus CAWJZR01. The sequence goes on from CAWJZR010000025.1 coordinate 236,143, forward strand.
GGCTCAAGAAAGGCAGCGTTTGCTGGCACATTCTTAAGTCAGTTGGCATCGGCAGAAGTTGCTTTATTGCGCTATTTCCGCTCGTTGCAAAAGCCGCTTACTTCGGCCGCGTAAGACGCTCGCGCAGCGACCTGAGCGAATTGCCGGAGCCGCCCGCGGGCTCCATGACTGGCGGTGGTGGCGGGGTCATGTCACGGCGCATCGGAGTAGACGACCGCAACGCGGGCGGAGCGGCGGCAGCGGCCGGCGCGGCGTATGCGCGGGGCATCGCGGCGGGCATTCCCGCCGGGCGCAGGGGCGGTTGCTGCTGCGGGGCTTGCTGGTAGCCATATCCATTCTGCCGGCCATAGGGATCTGGTCCGCCCACAGGGTCCAACTCGACCTCTTCGTGAGAAGAGATGCCCAAAGCGTCGGCCATCATCGCTGCCTGGGTCGTGGCGTCGCCGCTGGTGCCGATGCCGGCCGAGCGCCAGCGCTCGACGACCTGCTCGAGGAAGCCTTCGTCGCCGACCGACTTCTGCCACTTCTCCGTGAAGCGCGCGGTCGAGCGACCGCGGCAGTGCAATGCTTCGGCAGCTCGTCGAACTTGATGCGCACGGGCAGCGTCACGCCGTCGCCGAAAGCGATGGCCTCGCGCTGGCCGAGCGAGGGCAGGAACTCGAGCAGGCCCGAGCCCGGTGTCGGCGATGGCCGACTTGCACGATCTCCTGGTCGCGGTCGTTCGACATGCGCAGCGCGAAGACGGTGTTGCACTGGGACAGGATGGTCGGGTCGATCTCGGCCGGGCGCTGCGTGACGATGCACAGCGAGGCGCCGTACTTGCGGCCTTCCTTGGCGATCTTGGCGATGGCGCGCTTGCAGGGCTCGAAGCCGAGCGTGGCGTTGGCGGGCACGTAGCGGTGCGCTTCCTCGCACACCAGCGTCACCGGCACCTGGCCCTCGCTCCACAGCGCGAAGTCGAAGGTCATGCGGCAGAGCACGGAGACGACGACGTTGACGATCTCGGTCGGCAGGCCGGTGAGCTCGAGGATGGTGATCGGCTTGTCGTTGACGGGCACGCGGAAGATGCGGCCGAGGATCTGCGCCATGCCGTCGTAGACGGTGAGCGAGCCGAACATGAAGGCATAGCGGCGGTCGTGCGAGATGATCGTCGATCCGCGGTCTTCAGGTTGCGGTAGGGCGACAGGTCGCGCTTGTTCTCGAGCTTGCCCATGCGCTCGTCGATGAGGCTGGATGAGGTCCGAGATGCGGTAGGGGACCGGCGTATCGACGGTGAAACTGACCGATCGAGCGAGCCGCGCCGCAGGCCGGTGCTTGCGCGCGTTGCCGCGGCCCGGCGCTGTAGCGCGCCTTGGCGATCGGGATCAGGTCCTGCAGGATCTCGATCTCGGCCTTGCGCTCCTGCGGATCGCCGATCAGCACCTCGACCAGCTCCTCGAAGGTGAGGAGCCAGTAGCGGCAGCTGCATGTTGCGCTGGCTGATGACCTCGGCCCATTCGCCGAAGGCGGGCGCGTACTCGTTGTGCGGATCGAGCAGCACGATGTGCGCGGCCGGGTTCTTCTGCAGGATCGCGCGCAGGATCAGCGCCGTCGTGCAGGACTTGCCGGTGCCGGTGGTGCCGAGGATGGCGAAGTGCTTGCCGAGCAGGTCGTCGACGCGGACCATGGCCGAGATCGATGGGTCCTGCCGGATGCAGCCGACGCGCACGGAGTTGCGCTGGATCGCCGCAGAAGGCGAGCTCGAGCTCCGGCTTGCGAGGCGACGCGCACCCGGTCGCCGAGCGCCGGGTAGACCGGAGACGCCGCGATTGAAGGTGATCGCCCTGCCGCGTCGGTCGGCCTTCCACAGCTCGCCGACGAGGCCGAGCTCGGCGATCCAGAGCTCGCTCTCGCCCTCGCGCTGGGCCGGCACCGGCACGCTCAGCGCCGAGACGATGGCCAGCACGACGGTGTTGGCCGTATCGATGGCGAACAGCGTGCCCATCTCCGGGCGCTCGTTGCCGGAGCGCGTGCGCGCCTTCGCCGCCATGCCGCCGTCGAGGAGCACGATGGCCTTGGCGCCGGTGACGGACACGATGCGGCCGATCGAGACCGGTCGGGGCGCGCCTCGTTCACGGCTGGTGCGAGAGTGTCAACTGCATTGCGGGTTCCTTGGCATGTCTGCTTAGATCGGCGTGATCCGTTGCCGCATCGCGACGGTCGCGCCCGTTCGTGCGACCGAGACTTCGTGACCGCGAGGGCAGCATGACGGTGACCTCGGTGCCCGAGCGACTTGGCGCTGCGGATTTCCAGTCGTCCGCCGTGCAGCTGCACGAGCGCCTTGGCGATCGGCAGGCCGAGGCCGGTGCCCTCGCGCCAGCGCGAGCGGCTGGCGTCGACCTGGCCGAACGGCGTCAGCGCCACCGCGATCTCTTCCTCGGTCATGCCGACGCCGGTGTCGCGCACGACGACGGTAGGCGCCGCCGTCCGGAAGCCGCCGTGCCTCGATGGTCACCGAGCCGCCGTGCGGCGTGAACTTGATGCGCGTTGCCGATGAGGTTGGTGAAGACCTGGCGCAGCTTGACTGCGTCGCCGCTGACCGTGGGCAGGTCCGGGCGAGCGGCCCTTGACGAGTCGCACGCCGACCTCGAGCGCTGTCGAGCCGGAACGAGGCGAGCGCACACGTGCAGGATCTCGTCGAGCTCCACCTCGCGGCATCGAGCGTGTACTTGCCGCTCTGGATCTTCGAGATATCGAGAATGTCGTTGATGACGGCGAAGCAGGTGGCCGGCGGCGTCGCGGATGAGCGTCGGCGTATTCGACGATCTCGCTGTCCTGCAGGTGCCGCTTCTCGTGCTCGCCAAGCAGCTTGGCGAAGCCGATCACCGTGTTGAGCGGCGTTCTGAGCTCATGGCTCATGTTGGCGATGAATTCGGACTTCACCTTGCTCGCCAGCTCGGTCTCGATGCGCGCGCTGTGCTCGGCCGTTCGCGCCCGGTGGCGCAGGACGGCATCGCCGAGCAGCGAGGCATACTGGCTCATGAGCGAGTTTGACTTGTTGCTGCCGATTGCGCCGTTGAGCATAGACCGCCGCTTTTTGATTCGTTGCCTACTAAACCTATTGCCGATTGAATAACCCAGGGTTAATTGGCATGCGCCCGCGCACTGATTATCCTTAGTTATGCCCGCATTTGGTGATTATTGATGTCAGTTTCCGTGCATCGTCTGAGGCTGCATACGCTGGTGCGCTGGCGACATCATCCGTCAAAAAAGGTTCGGGGCTGAAGCCGCGACACCTTGGCGAGCCGTCCCCCTCGTGCTTTGTCGACGGTCTTCGAGTGGACACGCCTTCAATCGACCGACGGCAGAGGGGGCCGACACGCATGCCGCCGATGCGAACGGGTCTTGCACGTACGATCCCAGCAGCTTTGGCGGGCATCGCCCTCAGTGCAGCCGTGATCGAAGCTGCGAGCGCCGGTCCCGCCGTCAACCAGTTCGAGGTCAAGGACCTGGAAGCCGAAGCCGGCAACATTCAGTTCCAGAGCCAGAACGCCTACTCCACTGGCCAACCGCGTCGCCGCACCATCGAGACCGCTCCCGGCGAGTACGCCTTCGACGACAACAGCGTCACCCGCGCCCGCCTTGCCCAGGAGTTGGAGGTCCATCTCACGGACTTCTTCCGCATGCGCGTAGGCTTGGAATTTGAGAAGCAGCGTCTCGACGATCCCGGCACGCTCGACCGCGCAAATTCGTATGACAGCCTCAAGCTGTCGGAACTCGCCATCGAAGGTGTGCTCATTCTGGTTCCACCCAAGCATGGCCTCGGCATCGGCCTCATCGCCGAGTATCAGCACGCCGTTTCGAGCGCAGAAGCCGACACGCTATTCATGGGGACGATCGTGCAGGCCGTGCAGGGTCCCTGGTCCGCTACCGCGAATCTGTTCCTGGTGAAGACGTTTTCGCCGTTGGCGGTCAATGAGGCCGGCGAGGCATTCCGCGACAACAAGTGGGATTTCGCTTACGCCGCTCAGCTTCGCTACAGGTATTCGCAACAGCTTGCATTCGCCATCGAAGGGTACGGAAGCCTCGACCGCATCGCCAACTCGGGCACCCCTAGCGACGAGGCGCTCCTGTTTGGCCGCCACGACCAGCATCGCGTCGGCCCCATCGTCTATTATAGCTTCGAGACCGGAGCTGGACGACTGAAGGACCGCTTCGGCGCGATCAAAGGCGTCGCCGATGATGACGACGGGCCGGCCGCGAAGGGCGCCAAGTCCGGCAAGCGCGGCGACGACGACGATCCGGTAGCGACGCTCGGTTTCGGTGTGCTGGCTGGCGTCACGCCAAACACGCCAGATCTCACCTACAAGCTGAGCCTCGAAGTGGAGTTCTGAGGCTGGCGCGGCCGGAAGGGCTAACGCATCCTCATTAGCAGCGAATTGAAGCGCCTAACGCCGCAAACGGCGGCGCGGGAATTTGGAAAGAAAACGCGTCACGCCCGGCGCCACGGAATAAACCGGACCGCTTTCGCAATCGCCGGCTCATCGGCATCGGGGTTCAAGCGATCTATCTCGGCCACGGCCATCCGCAGCGCGGTTGCGATCTTCTCCAAGCCGGGCGTCCGCTCGATGTCGTCCTGCATGTAGAGGATGGTATCGCGCACGGTGGCGAGATCGATGGCAGGCGGACTGGCATTCACGCGCGCTGATCGAAACACTTGAACTGATCCTCGAACGGGCACGATTGGGTTAATGGACGGTTAACAGGCGTCCACTTGATGTTTTGCAAGAATGGGGCCGCGCCTGCAAGAGGCAACTTGACCTTATTTTACAAGTGTTTCGTGCCATTTCGGGACACTCGTGCTGTGGCCCAGACCAATCAGGCACACCTACAGGGTTCCTTTACTGTTGCAGCCGACAATCCGCGAGCAGGGGGCATGAGGCTTCGAAGGCGTAGTGGAACGCCGGCCGGGCTCCCGCGTGCTTGTGGAGTTCGTTGCCGTGGAAAAGAAGCCGGGTGTTCTCATCATCGTTGAGAACCTGACGGTGCCGCTCGATCGCCGCGTCTGGCAAGAGGCGCGCACGCTTCGTGATGCGGGCTACACCGTGTCTGTCGTCTGCCCCAAGGGCGGCCAGTACACCAAGCCGTATGAGCTTCTGGAAGACATCCACGTCTTTCGCCATCCGCTGCCCATCGAAGCCGACGGCGCCCTCGGATATGCACTCGAATATAGCTGGGCACTAGCCTGGGAAATGGCTTTGTCGATCCGCGCCTACTTCAAGGTCGGTTTCGACGTCGTCCAGGCCTGCAACCCCCCCGATCTCATTTTCCTCGTCGCGGGAGTATGGAAGTACCTGTTCGGCAAGCCGTTCGTCTTCGATCACCACGACATCAACCCCGAGCTGTTCGAGGCCAAGTTCGGCCGCCGCGGCTTCTTCCATAAGCTCATGCTGCGTCTGGAGCGGATGACGTTCCGGACTTGCGATGTCTCCATTGCCACCAACGAGACCTTCAAGGAAATCGCCGTCCGCCGTGGCGGTATGGACGAGGACCGCGTTTTCATCGTCCGCTCGATCCCCGACCTATCCCGTTTCCGCCGCACAGTGCCAAATCTTGCCTTGAAGAATGGCCGTAAACACCTCGTCGGCTATGTCGGCATCATGGGCGCTCAGGACGGCGTCGATCTTCTGATCAAGGCGATGGGCGAATTGGTCCATGGAGCCGGCCGCCGCGACGTTCAATGCGCCATCGTCGGCTCCGGCACCGAGCTGCCGGCGCTGAAGCGACTCGTGGAAGATCTTGCGCTCGACGACTACGTCACCTTCACCGGATTCCAGTCGGGCGAACCTCTGCTGGCATCGCTGTCGGCCTTCGACATCGGTGTCATTCCCGACCCGAAGAACGTCTATAACGACAAGATCTCGATGAATAAGGTGTTCGAGTACATGACGCTCGGCATCCCGTTCGTGCAGTTCGATCTGATCGAGGGGTCCAAGGTTGCCGGCGCCGCGGCGCTCTACGCTGACAACAACTCGCCCGTGGACTTGGCCGGCGTCATGGGACGCCTGCTGGACGACGACGACCTGCGGTCGCGTCTCGCCGAAACCGGACGTTCACGCGCGTCCTCGCTGCTGCGCTGGGAGACCGAGCGCGCCCACCTTCTGGCGGCTTACGAGCTGGCTCTGAGTGGCAAGCGCGGCGTCGCTGTCAAGCCCGTCGCCGACCACATCATCGCTGCGGAGTAGCACTGCCTCCGCCGTTTCCTTTCGTTGGAATCGCGGAGATTCGTCATCGCGCGTGGGGTTTTGGCGGCCAAGCCTGTTTGATCGTCATGGCCGCGCGAGCCGCTGCAAGTGGCGGTTCGGCGGCCATCCAAGGCATGCGTCACCACGCGCGATGCGCGCAGATCCGCACGACCCACTCATCCTCGCGGTTATCGGGATAGCTGAAGGTTGTCGTGGGGACAGTGCCTGACGGCATCGCAGTTTCTGCTGCTCGTGGCGTGCGAGAGTTTGACTACCGCCCCCGACGGGGCCTGACCTCGGATGTCGAATCCGCACCGGCCACGCCGGTGAGCTTGAAAATCTCGGGTGAGCAGCTGGATGGAGCCACTCACCCTCACGATAAGTGTCAGTTGTTGCGCCTGAAGAACGCATCCGCTCGCATGCCTGGCAGCAGCGGCACGTTACCGTCGAGCTCGATCGTCGCTTCCAAGACCTCGACGTCGGTAGCACGGCGCGGACCGCGCAGGCCAATGCGGGGCGGCGCGAGTGACGGGGCCAGCGCGGAGACACGTCCCTCGAACTCGCGTCCCGGATAACTCTGGGACTTTACGAACGCCCGTTGGCCAACCTTGATCTTGGACACGTCGCCCTCCTCGACCTCGGCCTTGACGCGCATCACGCTCATGTCGCCGATGAAGACGAGAGGCTGTTCCGCCGCGGGTGCCACGATCTCGCCGAGCCGGGCATGCAATTGCAGGATGGTCCCGCCGGCCGGAGCGCGAATGCGCGTCTTGTCGAGCGTGGCTTCGGCGATCTCGACCTCGGCCCGAGCTGCGCTCAGAGCCGATTCGATGCGATTTGGCGCCGGCAGGTTGGCCTTCGCCTGCGCTTTCGCATAGGCGATGCGCTCCCGCTGTAACCGATCACGCGCTTCCGAAAGCCGGCGGCGGGCGTCTTGCAGTTGTCCCGTCGTACCGTGACCGCTGCGCTTGGCAATCAGCGCGTAGTCGAGTTCGAAGCGCGCGCCCGTCAGAGCCCGGCCAGCCGAGAACACGCCGTCCTCGGCGGTACGAATGTCCTCCCGGCCGGAAGTGGCGGCCTGTGCGTCACGCTCGCGCTTGCGGGCGCCGGCCTCGGCCTCGGCCGCGGCGAGGCGAGCACGAACCTCCTCGTCGTCGAGCCTGAAGAGCAGCTCGCCCTCCTCGACCACATCGTTGACGCGCACAAGCACTTCCGCGACGCGACCCAGGATTGCCGTGCCGACTTTCATTTCTCCGCTTCTGGGCTCGACGCGCCCCGGAGCAGCGGCGACCCACGGCAGTTGCTCGGATGGCGCCGCGTCGGCGCGATAGGAGTTCGTCGGCGTTTCGGCGTGCGCGAAAGTCTTGAGCTTGCCCCCGCCGCTTACGAGATATCCGGCAAATCCGAACATCGCGAGCGCCGCCACGGCCCCGACGACCTTAAGCATGGTCGCCACGGCGGAGCCTGTTGCCGGCTGCCCCGAGTGCGACATCTGCGTTCCCATTGCCATGAATCCTCTGCGCCTGCTGCTGCTGCTTGGGCCGCTCGTCCGAAACGATGCGCCCGTCCTCGATTGTGATGATGCGATCTGCATAAACCAGCGTGCGGTGGTCGTGTGTAACGCACAGCACAGCTCGCGAATTGTCTTTGGAGACGTTCGACATCAACTCCATCACCGCGCGGCCGTTCTCGCTGTCGAGCGCTGCCGTCGGCTCGTCCGCGAGGACGACCGACGGATTGCCGGCGAGCGCACGGGCGATGGCGACGCGCTGCTTCTCGCCACCGCTCATCTTGCCGGGATAAGCTTCATCCGATGCCCGAGCCCGACCGCCTTGAGAGCAATAGCGGCCATCGACTCGGCGGCCCCACCCATGCGGACGTCGAGCGCCAGCATCACGTTCTCGAGCGCATTCAGCGTCGGGAACAGGTTGTAGGACTGGAAAACGAACCCGACGTGCTGCCGCCGCACGTTGGCAAGGCCTTCCGACCCCAGTCCCTCCGTAGTCATGCCGGCGATCTCGAGATGGCCCGACGTTGGCGTCAGGATACACCCCAGGATTGACAGGAACGTCGTCTTGCCGCTGCCCGAGGGACCCATCAGCAGCGTCAGCTCGCCCGCCCTTAGCGACAGATCGATGCCCTTCAGGATCGTCAACTCGCCGGCACCCGTGCCGACCGTCTTCACGATTTCCTTGGCCTCCAGAATGGTCGGATTGGCGGGACCGTGTGCGTAAGCGTACGCGTTGCCGTTCATCGGTTGAATACTCCGGCCGGATCGATGCGGGTGACTTTGAAGATGGCGGACATGGCGGCGATGGCGCACATGCCGATCGTCAGGGCGAACAGTGTGGCGGCGAGGCCCGGTGTCATTACGATGACGAGCGTGGTGTCGCGCGCCATCTGCACGATGAACAAGGCGAGTGATATCCCGAGCGCGAACCCGACGGCGGCACTGAGCATCGCCTGGATCAGGATCACCTGGTAGATGTAGCTCGACGATGCACCGAGCGCGCGCAGCGTGGCGAACTCGTTGATGTGGTCCTTGGTCTTCGCATAGAGCGTCTGCGCCACGATAACGACGCCCACGATGAGGCCGAGGATCGAGCCTGCGATGAGCGCCGAGCCAGCGCCCGTCTCGTAGACCCAGAAGTTGATGCTGCGCTTGCGAAACTCCTGATGCGTGATGATTTCCGCATTCGGCAACTCGGCCGCGAGCCGCTTCTGCACCGCCGCCACGTCCGCCTCCGGCTTCAGGCGGACAAGGACGTAGGTCGATAGCTCTGGCGCTGCGTCGAGCAGCGTGCGGGCGCGCTCGAGCGACATGAAGATGTAGGGCTGCGTCGTGAACGAGCGGATGCCGTTGGTCACCGTCGTCACGTTGACCTTCACGTTGTTGATCTCGGCCGAGTCGCCGAGCTTCTCGATCGCAAGGTCGCGGAAGTAAGACTTGTCGGCGGCGACGGCATTGGGCGCGGCGAGGGCATCGAGGCTGCCCTCGACGATATTCCAGGGCTTCAGCCCGCCATTTTGCCAGCTCGTGCCGACAACCAGCACCGCCGTGGTGCCGCCGGTGGGTTTGCGCCAGCCCGCGTAGCCGACCATCATCTCCTCGGTGTCGGCGACCCCGGGAGTGGCCAGGGCGGTATATTTTTCGCGCCCCTGTAGCATCGTGGGGTCATCGAAGCTTTTCGTGCTGATAGGGATGATCCACAGGTCAGCCTTGGCTTGGTCGAACATCGAGCCGATCGTTCTTTCCATGCCCAGGAACAGGCCGAACTGAACCGCCACCAGCACCACTGAGAAGACGATGCCGACGAGTGTGACGAACAGGCTCAGCCGGTCATGGATGAGATTTCGGAAGGCGAGCTTCGGCGCCATCCGCACTTTCTTTTCCGAGCCTCCCCCAGGAAGGCCCCCTGGCGGATAGGCGGCGTGACCTGTTTGCTGCAGCATCTCGTTTTCCTCTGGCAGAGTGCGATCCGGCCCCGAGACGGCTTGTCGCAGTGTGCCGTCTTTCTCGTGCTTATCCAAGTGGAGTGAATTGAGCGTAGTGAAGGGGGGTGCATCCGGCTGTACCGCCTGACACACCCCCCTTTGATTTCACGTCATCGATAGCTTCAGCTTCCGCAGGGCACTTCGATCGTCATTCCGATGGCCGGCACGAACTGACGGCATTCGGTGGCAGTCGGCGAAGGCGAGGAGGGGCCGACCGCGGCCGGGCTGACCGTTGCCTCGCCCGGAGTTGTCGTGATTGGCTGCACGGTGGCTTCACTGGTCGCCGGGTCGATCTTAGCGGTCGCGCCGTCTGTGCCCATCTCCGTGCCGTTCCCCGGCTTGCAGCCTTGCGGCGCCGAGCCCGGGATGCCCGTGACTGTCGGCTCCTGCTGCGCCTGGTCGCTACCGGCCGTCGCCATCGGCTCGTCGGTCTGCGTTTGTGCGCCGGCGTCGGCAGGCCCGGCGCCTACCGGCTTCGGCTGCACACACGGCGGCTTCACGGCCGTGACCACCTTTTTCGCACCGGCAGGTCCAGCGGGGGGTGGCGGCACCATCGCCGCAGTCACCGTCTTGGGCGCGCCGCCGCAGTCCACGCACTCCGGACGATAGACGGTGTCGGTCGATGTCCAGCCGCTCTCCGTCTGGGTCCAGGGCGAGTTGCCATAGTACCAGGCGCCGTTGATGAACAGCCAGGCCCAACGGCCCTTCCACCAGTGCTTGCCATCGAACCACATCTTCTTGGTGGCGCTGAAGTGGTTGCCCTTGCCGTCCATGATCTTGGCGACTTTGAAGTGGTCAGCCGTGAGCTTCATCGCCTGCGGCTTGGCAGCGTGCAGGGTATGTGCGAGCTGAGCCGTCTGCAGCACCGTCTGCACCTTGCCCGCCTTGGACTGCGGCGTGAAATGGCGCGAGAGCAGCGTCGGCTTCACGATCTTCGGCGCGATGTCGTGCTTGACGAACTTGCGGAACGTATCGCGATGCGTGTCGAGCTTGCGCGTGGCGTGCACGGTCGGCTTCACGAACTTCGGCGTGACGTGGGTGATTTTAGGCGCCACGTGAGTGATGCGCGGGGCCGCCTTGAACGTCTGCATCTTGAAAGTTTGCAGCTTCGGCGTGAAGGCGCGGAACCCGCCGCCGCCACCTCCTCCTCCTCCTCCGAAACCACCGAAGCCGTGGCCGCCGCCGCCTCCACGCGCCAGTGCTTCGACGGGCGTCAGCGCCGTCGTCGTGGTTAGCAGCGCCGCGGCGATTGCGAAGGTGAAGCTCTTGGACATGGAACCATACTCCTGAAGAATTCTGCCGGGCGGTCCCGCGGGGGGGGGGAGGGCTAAGCCGCCGTTTGATGCAAGGAGTTTGCGACACCGCGGAGCCTCGCGCTGTCTCCTACGGAACCGGATGCGAAAGCCGCGCGAACAGCGCCGCGGCGAGGAAAAAACCCGCCGCAACCTGAGTTGCGACGGGTTCAGCTGTTGGCCGGTTTCAGGCGGCGCGCAGTTGCACCGGCGCCTTCGGGGACTTGGCGAGCTGGGCCACCAGACGTTCGACGAACCCAGCCGTCCGCTCGACGACCACGTGCCGCTGCCGGTCGATCGTGACATTGTGGTAGCTGTCGTGCAGCACCACCATCTCGACCATGCCCTTGAGTTTGCGCTGCAGTTCCCAGGCGTTGCTCATGTCGGCGATGTCGTCCTCACGCGGATGCAGGATCAGCGTCGGCTGCTCGATGGTGCCCATCACCTTGCGCAGCTCCTGCACCAGCCAGCGATGCTCGAGCACCGCGCCGCCAGGCGTGTGGACGAAGCCCGTGCCGCTTGTGTCGCCGCTGAACAGCGCGTCGCGGAAGAACTTGCGGATGCGCTCGTCCTTGATGCCGTGCGGGTCGGTGTCCTGGAATTTCAGGAACTTGTTGGCGAACCACTTGGTGCGGGCGAGGTTCAACAGCGGCGTGTACCAGGGCATCGACCAGCCGTTGAGCTTCAGCGTCGGCGCCAGCAGGGTCAGGCCCTGAACCTTGTCAGGATGGCGGGCGGCGAGCAGTAGGCTCAGCACCGCGCCGGTCGACAGGCCACCGACGATCACCGTCGAGCAGGTCTTGCGCATCTCGAGAAGGGCGGCCTCGGCGCTGGCGTACCAATCCTGCCAGGTGGCGTTGGCAATGTCGTGCTCGGTGCCGCAGTGGCCGGCCAACGTCGGGCAGTGAACGGTGTAGCCGGCGCGCGCCAGACCGTTGGCGACAAAGCGCATCTCGGAGGGCGTGCCGCACAGGCCGTGAATGAGGAGGACGCCGACCGGGCCGCCGGCAACTTTGTAGCTGTGGTCCTTAGTGGTCATTTCGTCACCCGCTGCTGGAATGTCTTCGTTGATTGGAAGCTACCGGCAGGGGTCCCCTCTCGCTGTTCCGGGGGGCACATAAGTGCAAAATGACGATACAATCTCAGCTTGAGCAAATGCGCTGGTTAATGCCTATCGCCTTGACGGCAGGCCCCGGCGCACCCTTATTGGGCGCACCAGCCGGCCGGACGGCCGCTGGGCGTCCCCATCGCGAGGTGGGGCGCCTGGAGGAAAGTCCGGGCTCCATGGAGACACGGTGGCGGCTAACGGCCGCCGGGGGCGACCCTAGGGAAAGTGCCACAGAAAACATACCGCCTCGGGGCCAGGCTTCGGCCAGCCGCGGGGTAAGGGTGAAAAGGTGCGGTAAGAGCGCACCGCGCGTCTGGCAACAGCGGCGGCAGGGTAAACCCCACCGGGAGCAAGATCGAATAGGGGTGGGCGCGTGGAGCGGGAAACCGCAGCACGCGAGGCGCGTCATGACGCTACCACCCGGGTTGATTGCATGAGGCGCCTGGCGACAGGCGTCCCAGAGGAATGGCCGTCGCGGAGGGGCAACCTCCAGACAGAACCCGGCTTACAGGCCGGCTGGTGATTATTCTGCGCCTGATGGGCTAGAGTAGCGTTGCGCGGGCCAACAGCCTCGAGGCCGAGGTCCGCGCTGCAGGGCTCGCCGCAGGCGGGTTACTGAAGAGTGCGATCAACCGGCTCGACGAAGAGCTCGCCGTCACGCTCGACAAGCGTGAAGTGATCAGACGACGTCAGCGCCGACATGAGCGCCGTCATGATGTCCACGGACGGGGCAACCGCCATTTCGGGGCGGACGGTGGAAGCGGCCTTGGAAGGGGCTTTCTCGGTGAGGGGGGCGTACGCGGGCTGCATGGGGGGCCTCCTCGGGCTAAGTTGATAAGCGTTAGGGTAAATGGTGCCACCCCGCCGCGATGTCACCCGCGAAACAGTCCCGTTACTTTGCCAGCAATCCACGCATCAGCCGCACGAGTTCGACCGGCTTTTCATCGGCCGGCGAATGCTCGCAACCGTCGATGATCGCGAGCCGTGCGTGTGGCAGCGTTCGCTCAAGGCGCAATCCTGTCGTCGGCGGCACGATGTCGTCGTGCCCGCACCAGACCAGCAGCGTCGGCTGCTTGATCGAGGGATATCGCGCCACGATCTCCGGCCAGTTCGGCGGCACGATCGCCCGCGCGGTTGCAATCAGCGCGTGCCGGGCGGCGGCATCATAGAACGGCGCCGCGTAAGCGCGCACGTCATTGTCGTCGATGACCCCCGCCATCACTTGCTTGTCGAGCGCCGCACTGGCCGCTATCTCCGGCGGCACCAGCGTCAGCAGCGCATACGGCAGCACCGGGCGCTGCATGAACGCGACAAACGGCGTTAGCGCCTGCGGAAAGGCGGGCGCATCGAGCAGCGCCAGCCGGCGGATCAGGCCTGGTTGCGAGCGCTGCGTCGCCAACGTGACCGTCAGCGCCACGGCGCCGCCGAACGAGTGGCCGACCAGCGTAACGTTCGCCAAACCCCGCCGCTTCATGAAATCGATGACCAGTGCCGCTTGGTCAGCGGCAGAATAGGCCGTGTCGAACAGTTTTTCGGATTGGCCGAAGCCTTTGAGATCGATGGCGACAACGCGGTGCGTTACGCTCAAGGCCGGCATCACTTTGCGCCACGTGTATGTCGAGCCGCCGAGCCCATGCAGAAAGACGATTGTCGGGCCGCGTCCCATCTCCAGCGCGTGCAACCGCACGGCACCGCCATCCCGCCCAGCGACGGTGAGGTCGTATTCGATTGGTTGCGGCCGGGGGAATGCGGCAGCGCTGGCCTCTTGCGGGCGCGCGCTGGCGAGCCCGCCGCAGACGGCGAACGCTAGCGCCAAACGCCTCAAGGCACGCACCATTCGCCGACCCCGGAAACCGCATGAATCAATTCTTTGAACCTAACGGATCTTGGTCGCCACAAGGTTAACGGCTGTGCCGCAGTGGACATTCCCGGCGCTTCGGCAGCGAGGCCTCCACCGGCGCATCGGCTCAATTGCCAGGTTTTCCCTAGCTAATCCCTTAAGAATCCATTGACGACCATAAAAATCCATGAGATCCCATAAGTGCCCGTCCGCACCGGGCATGGGTCCGTGGCAGGGCGCCGCCTCGAGAGAGGGCCGAGGTCGCCGCGACCGCCACGGCCCGCCCGGAGCGGGGTTCGCTTTCCTTCAATCGGGAGGCGCGCGGACGGGATCAGTTTCTGGGAGCTGCGGGCGGGGGCGTCGGCAGCCGCGTGTGCGTCGAGGGTGAGGTCGTAATCGGGGGATGGACCGCTTTGTCTCGACATTCACAAACAAGATCGACGCCAAAGGCCGGGTCTCCATTCCCGCCCCCTTCCGCGCCGTGCTCGAACGCGACGGCTATGCCTGGCGCGCGGCGCTCTACTGCTACCCCTCGCTCGATGCTGCAGCACTCGATGCAGGCGGCGAGAGACTTGCGAAGAAAATCGACGGGCTTCTCGAGGCCTGCCGGACTATTCGGACGAGCGCGACGAGCTCTCTGTCGCGCTCTACGGCGACGTCCAGGTTCTCTCGATCGACGGCGACGGCCGCATCGTCCTTCCTGAAAGCCTTCGCGCCCACGCCGGCCTTCAATCCCAGGTCACGTTTGTCGGCCTTGGCGACAAGTTTCAGATGTGGGAGCCTCAGCCGCTTCGAAGAGCGCCGCGAGGCGCGCCCGCGACAAGGTTCAGCGACACCCGCAAGCTGTTCGGTGCGGGAGCAGTCGCCCCGGTGGCGGACGCCGGTGGAGGGCGACGGGGAGAAGGGTGCAATGCATGACGGCCGCGCCGCCGCCGTCACATTCCCGTGCTGCTTTCGGAGGTGATCGAAGTCGCTGGACCCACAGGACGGCGAGACGTTCATTGACGGAACCTTCGGCGCAGGCGGATACACCCGCGCCATCCTGGAAGCCGCGTTTACCCACGTCATCGCGCATCGATCGCGATCCGGATGCGTTTCCCCGCGCGGCCCGCTCATGGCCGAATTCGGCGAGCGTTTCTTGTTTCGCCCCGGCTGTTTCGGGGATATCGAGGCCATCGCCGCCGTGGCCGGCTGGCGAATCGGTCGACGGCGTCGTGCTCGACATCGGCGTCTCCTCGATGCAGATCGACGAGGCCGAACGCGGCTTCTCGTTCCAGAGCGACGGCCCGCTCGACATGCGAATGTCGCGGTCAGGGCGAAAGCGCCGCCGACGTAGTCAACACCATGCCGAGGAAGAGCTCGCCGACGTCATCTATCAGCTCGGCGAGGAGCGAAAATCCCGCGCCATCGCCCGCGCTATCGTTCGCCAGCGTAACGAGCAGCCGTTCGCGCGCACCTCGGAGCTGGCGCAGTGCGTGTCGCGCGTCTTCCACGGTCGCAAGATCGATGGCCGCCATCCGGCCACCCGCACATTCCAGGCGTTGCGCATTCACGTCAACGACGAGCTGGGTGAATTGGCTCGCGCGCTGCTCGCCGCGGAAAAAATATTGAAACCCGGCGGCCGTCTCGTCGTCGTCACCTTCCACAGCCTCGAAGACCGGATAGTTAAACGGTTTTTCACTGAACCGCGCCGGCAAGAAAAGCCGCGGTTCCCGGCATCTGCCGGAAACACCCGTAAAATTGTCTGCACCCAGTTTCCGGATTGTTAACTCCCGTCCGTTAACACCTTAGAAAGGTGAATTGGACCTGAACCCGCGTGCCCGCTCGGCACGTCTCAGGGCGGCGATCCGCACGGACGCTCCCCCGATGGCCGGCGACGCAAGCGACCTTTCGGTCCCGGACCCGCTCGATTGACTTGCGCGGCTCCGCACTAACAGGACGGGAGTTCGGCCATGCGTATGCTTACCGTGTCTTCGATACTGTTGGCGCTCGCCAGCGCTTTCCTCCTTTATGGCCTCAACTACGATACGCGGCGCGTTGCGGCCCAGGTCCACACCCAGGAGCGCGCCGCGGAGACCGCGCGCGGCGACATCGCTGTCCTGAAGGCCGAGCGCGCCCACCTCGCGCGCCCTGAGCGCATTGAGCCGGCGGCGCGTGCTCTTGGATTGAGCCCCGCATCCGAGAACCAGTTCGTCGCCGGGGCTGAGGACGCCCTCGAGCCGCCGAAGACCCGGCCCAGCCATCACGCGCGCTGAGGCGAACGCCATGCGACCCGCCGTCACCATTTCGGCCGCACTGCCTCCCCGGCCGGATCTCGTGCCCAACGCGGCCGTCAAGCCGCTTGTGCTGCGCCGATCCTTGCGAATGCGCGGTCTCACGGTGACGGGAGTGACGCTTCTCGCCTTCCTGACGGTGGCCGGCCAGCTCGTGCGGTTGGCGCGCGGCCAGAACGAAGTTTCGGCCTCTATGAGCGAGCCGATCGCCACCACCTTCGCTCGGCCCGATCTCGTCGACCGCAACGGCCGCCTGATCGCCACGGATGTCGAAACGCACTCGCTGTTCGCCGACCCCGCGCTGATCCTCGATCGCGATGAATTGGTCGAAAAGCTGCTGACCGTCCTGCCCGACCTAGACGAGCAGGAGCTCCGCCGCATCATCGCCGACCGCAGCCGCCGCTTCGCCTGGGTTCGGCGCGGCCTGACGCCGAAGGTCGCGCAAGCGGTGCACAATCTCGGGCTCCCCGGCCTGGCCTTCCGCCGTGAGCTGAAGCGCGCTTATCCGGCAGGTTCGCTGGCAGGCCATGTGCTCGGCTTCGTCAACATCGACAACAAAGGCCTGTCGGGACTGGAGCGTCACCTCGACGAGACCGTCGGTGTCGAGCCCGTACACGGCGCCACGCTGTCCGATCGCGCGCCTGTCCGCCTCTCACTCGACATCGGCGTCCAGCACGCCCTCGAGGAGGAGCTTCGCAACGCCCGCCAGCGCTACGACGCATCCGGCGCGGCCGGCGTTGTGCTTGATGTGAAGACCGGCGAGGTCATGGCGTCGGCCTCGCTGCCCGACATCGATCCCGCACGCCCCGCCACTGCACTCGGCGCTGAGCACATCAATCGCGTGCTCGCCGGCACTTATGAACTGGGCTCGATCTTCAAGACAGTCACCATCGCCATGGCCCTAGACGGCGGCCAGGCCGACCTCGCCCGTGTCCTTGACGTGCGCGAGCCCCTGACCGCCGGCCGCTTCACGATCAAAGATTTGCATCCACTCGGCCGTCCGATGACGGTCGCTGAAGTTTTCGTCCACTCGTCCAACGTCGGCGCCGGAATGCTTGCGCTGGAAGCTGGCACGGAGCGCCAGCGCGATTTCCTGCAGCGGCTCGGCCTGCTCACCGGAGCAAAAACAGAGGCCGGTCCAGTCTCCGCGCCTCAGGTGCCGGACCATTGGGACCGGGTGGAAACCATCACCGTCTCCTACGGCCATGGCCTCGCCGTCGCGCCTATGCAATTCGCCGCCGCCGCCGCAGCTCTCGTCAATGGCGGTGAGCTGGTCACACCCACATTCTTGCGTCGCCTCCCCGGTGCCGATATCGCCCGCACCCGTGTCGTCGCACCCGAAACCAGCGCCCGCATCCGTGAGCTGATGCGTCTCAACGTCACCGATCCGGCCGGCACTGGCCGTCGCGCCGAGGTCGCTGGCTACGAGGTCGGCGGCAAGACCGGCACCGCCGAGCTGCCCGGCCGCGGCGGCTATCAGGCGCACGCCGTGATCGCCTCGTTCCTCGGCGCCTTCCCGATGCGCGATCCTCGCTACGTCACCCTCGTGATGCTGTTCGAGCCGAAGCCGAGCCCCGAAACCAAGAACCAGATCCTTGCCGGCCTCAACGCCGCGCCCACCACCGCCCGCCTTATCCAGCGCATCGCGCCCTTGCTCGGGGTTATTCCAGCGGGCACGGATCTTCTACCTGCTGGCGACACCGAGACATTTGACGCGCCCTGAGCGGGTCAAATATGTAGTCGCGTGAGGCTGCGTCGTTTTTTCTGTTCAGCGCTTGCTGTCGGCGTTCTGTCGCATTCGTGTTGCCCATAGGGCTCTCGTGCCCCGTCCACCGTGCAACAGAGGCCCAACATGCTGCTGTCCGCCCTCATCGGTCCCGAGATCGTCGCCCCTGTTGACATGCGGCGCCATTGAGATCGCGAGCCTGACCGCGGACAGTCGCAAAGCCGGTCCCGGCACCCTGTTTGCGGCACTCTCCGGGACTCATGCCGACGGCGCACGCTTCATCGGCGACGCCGTGTCCAAGGGCGCAGTCGCAGTCCTGGCCGCGACGGACGCAGCCCTTCCTCTGGGCCTTGCCGTGCCCGTGCTTCGGACCCAGGAACCGCGACGTGCTCTGGCACTGATGGCATCGCGGTTCTACGGCCGGCAACCCGCAACCGTCGTCGCCGTCACCGGCACCAGCGGCAAGACCTCCGTTGCCGAATTCACGCGGCAGATCTTCGCGGCTTGCGGCAGGGCCGCCGCATCTGTTGGCACCATCGGCGTCGTGAAGCCGTCGGGCGCCGTCTATGGCTCACTGACCACGCCCGATCCTGTCTCCCTCCATGCCTCGCTGGCGTCGTTGGTGGACGAGGGCGTCACCCACCTCGCGATGGAAGCCTCGTCGCACGGCCTCGACCAGTACCGGCTCGATGGTGTCCGCTTGACGGCCGGAGCATTTACAAACCTCGGCCGTGATCACATGGACTACCACCCGACCGTGGACTCCTACCTCGCCGCCAAGCTCCGCTTGTTCAATGAGCTGCTGAAACCCGGCCAGCCGATCGTCGTCAACACCGACGGCGCCCGCTCCGATGACGTTATCGCAGCCGCCCGCAACCGCGGTCTGCACGTGCTCACTGTCGGCTCGCGCGGCGAAGCCATCCGCCTCGCCGGCGTCGTCTGCGACGGCTTCAAGCAGCGCCTCACCCTGGCGACCCCGGCGGGCACGCGAGACGTCCTGCTGCCCCTGGTCGGTGCTTATCAGGTCGAGAATGCCCTCGTCGCCGCCGGGCTCGCAATCGCCGCCGGCATACCGCCTTCCGAGGCGGTGGTAGCTCTGGGCCATCTCAAAGGCGTCCCCGGTCGCCTCGACATCGTCGGCGAAGCGCGCGGCGGACTAGCCGTCGTCGACTACGCTCACAAGCCGGAAGCCTTGGCCGCCGCCCTCGACGCCTGCCGCCCCTTCGTCACCGGCCGCCTCATCTGCGTTTTCGGCTGCGGTGGCGACCGTGATCGCGGTAAGCGGCCCATCATGGGTCGCATCGCGGTCGAGAAGTCCGACATCGCCATTGTCACGGATGATAACCCGCGCACCGAGGTCCCAGCTACCATCCGCGCCGAGATCCTCGCCGGAGCCGCCGTCCCTGGGCGCATCGCCCGCGAGATTGGCGACCGGGCCGAAGCGATCCGGACCGCTGTTGCCATGATGGGCGAAGGTGATGTGGTTCTCGTCGCCGGAAAAGGCCACGAGACCGGCCAGATCATCGGCCACACGACAATTCCGTTCTCCGATCACGACGAGATCGCCCGCGCGCTCGCCAACTGAGGAACCACGAACGATGGCATACGAGCTGTGGGGCTGGGACGAGCTTGTGCGCGCCGCCAATGGCGTAGCCGATGGCACCCCAACCGGCGCGATTTCTGGTTTGTCCATCGACAGCCGCTCGGTAGCGCCCGGCGACGTCTTCGTCGCCCTGAAGGATGTTCGCGACGGCCATGACTTCGTGACGGTCGCTTTCGAGCGCGGTGCCGCCGCGGCCCTCGTCTCCGACAGCTATGTTCGCAAGCCCAATGACGGCGCACTGATCCGCGTCCCCGACACGCTGAAGGGTCTTGAATCCGTTGGATGCGCCGCCCGCTCACGCCTTGCGCCGCGAGGCGCGTGTCGTCGCCGTCACCGGCAGCGCTGGCAAGACCACGACCAAGGAGATGCTGCGCGCCTGCCTATTGCGTCTCGGAGAGACCCACGCCGCCGATAAATCGTTCAACAACCACATCGGCGTGCCGTTGACGCTCGCTCGCATGCCCGCATCGAGCCGTTACGCCGTATTCGAGATCGGCATGAACCACGCGGGCGAAATTACGCCCCTGACCAAAATGGTGCGTCCCCACGCGGCGATCGTGACGACCGTGGAAGCAGTCCATCTGGAGCACTTTGCAAACGTCGAAGCCATCGCCGACGCCAAGGCCGAAGTATTCGCGGGTCTCGAGCCCGGCGGCCCCGCCATCCTCAACCGCGACAATCCACAGTTCGACCGTCTGGCTGCGGCGGCCAAGTTGCTGGGCCGCCCCGTGATCGCATTCGGTCATTGCGCCACCGCCGACGTGCGCTTCGAGACGATCGGGCTGATGCACGACCACTCGGAGATCACAACCCGCGTCGGCGGGCGGCGATTGACCTTCCGCGTCGGCTTCCCCGGCATCCATATCGCGCAGAATGCGCTCGCCGTCGCGGCTGCTCTGGATTGCATCGGCGCAGACGTCGAGACCGGCATTGCCGCGCTGGCGAGCTTGAGTGCACCCCAGGGCCGCGGCGCCCGCTTCACTCTCGCTCGTGGGACCGGCAACGCCCTCCTCATCGACGAAAGCTACAACGCCAATCCGGCCTCGATGCGCGCGGCACTTGCAGCCCTGGCGAGCGTTCCACGGACGGATTTTCCCCGCCGGATCGCCGTGCTCGGCGACATGCTGGAATTGGGACCCGAGACTGTCCGCTTGCATGAGGAATTGCTGCCCGCGCTTGACGCCGCGGGTGTCGATCTGGTCTTTGCGTGCGGACCGAACATGCGGCGCTTGTTCGAACGCCTGGACATCGCTCGCCAGGGCAAATGGGCCGAGACCTCGGCCGGCATCGAGGCAGCGCTGTTGGCGGCCGTCCGAGCCGGCGACGTGGTGATGGTCAAGGGATCGAACGGCTCGCGGCTCGCGCCGCTGGTCGAGTCACTGAAGCAGTCGCGCGCGGCCTGAGGGCGGCGGCGCAGGCCAACGGCGGGGACGCCGGCGGCGCCGGGGAGGGTAGGGGATGTTCTACAAGCTCGTGGAGTTCAGCGATCAGATCGGGCCGCTGAACGTCTTCAAATACATTACGTTCCGCACCGGCGGAGCGATCTTCACCGCACTCCTGTTCGTCATGCTGTTCGGGCCTGGCATCATCGACCTTCTGCGCGTGAAACAGGGCAAGGGCCAGCCCATCCGCGCCGACGGCCCGCAGACGCACCTCGCGAAGCGCGGCACGCCGACCATGGGCGGTTTGATGATCCTCGCCGGCGTCACCTTCTCGACGCTGCTGTGGTGCGACCTTTCCAACCCTTACGTCTGGATCGTGCTCGGCGTCACCTTGGGCTACGGCGCGCTCGGCTTCTATGACGACTATCTGAAGGTCTCCAAGCAGACCACGTCAGGCTTCTCCAGCAGCTTTCGCCTGCTGCTCGAGCTGCTTTTCGCAGCTGTTGCCGCCTTCATCATCATGCAACTCGGTAAACGTGGGTTCGCCGATGCGTTGACGGTCCCGTTCTTCAAGAACGTCGTCATCGCGCTGGGCTACGGCTTCGTCATCTTCGGCATGGTCGTCATCGCCGGCGCCGGCAATGCCGTCAATCTTACCGACGGCCTCGATGGGCTGGCGATCGTCCCGGTGATGATCGCCGCCGCCACCTTCGGATTGATCGCCTATCTCGTAGGCAGCGCCAAATATGCGCTCTACCTGCAGATCCATTCGGTGCCCGGCACCGGCAGAGCTCGCGGTCATCTGCGGTGCGCTGATCGGCGCCGGTCTCGGCTTCCTGTGGTTCAATGCCCCGCCCGCCATGATCTTCATGGGCGACACCGGCTCGCTGGCGCTGGGCGGCGCGATTCGGCACCATCGCGGTCGCCACGAAGCATGAGATCGTGCTCGCCATCGTCGGTGGCCTGTTCGTGCTGGAAACGATGTCGGTCATCATCCAGGTCGCGTCCTTCAAGATGACGGGCAAGCGCGTCTTCCGAATGGCGCCGCTGCATCACCACTACGAGCAAAAAGGTTGGAAGGAATCGACCGTCGTCGTCCGCTTCTGGATCATTTCCGTGATCCTGGCGCTGGTCGGGTTGGCGACGCTGAAACTGCGCTGACCTTTTGTCATCCCGCGACTTGTTCGCGGGATCCAGGGTTCAGCAGGCGCAGTCGTCTATTGTCGAGTTCGACCTCGCAACGCGTCCCCAGCCGATGGCTGGATCCCGGCAATAAATCCCGGGATGACAAAAGAGGGGGCATGGCCCCGACAAACGGAATGGCCCGATGATCCCAGCCACCACCTTCGCAGGCAAGACTGTCGCCGTTTTCGGGCTAGGCGGCTCGGGGTTGGCGACCGCCCAAGCGCTCATCGCGGGTGGCGCCACCGTCGCCGCCTGGGACGACGGCGAAGCCGGCCGCATGGCCGCCGCCGATCGGGGCATTCCGATCGTCGATCTCAGCGCCGCCAATTGGAGCCAATTCTCCTCCCTCGTGCTCGCCCCCGGCGTGCCGCTGACGCACCCGGAACCTCATTGGGTCGTGCTGAAAGCACGCGACGCCGGCATCGAAATTATTGGCGACATCGAGATCTTCGCGCGCGAGCGCGTCGCGCATTGCCCCGATGCGCCCTTTATCGCCATCACCGGCACCAACGGCAAATCGACGACGACGGCGCTTGTTTCCCACATCCTGCGCGAGGCCGGCCACGACGTGCAGATGGGCGGTAACATCGGCCGCGCCATCCTGACGCTGGAGCCGCCCGTCGGCGCGTCGGGGCCTGGCCCGGAGCGCCAAAACAAAGACATTCGTTTCCACGTCATTGAGATGTCGTCGTTCCAGATCGACCTGACGCCGACGTTGAAGCCCACCGTGGGCGTACTCTTGAACATCACCCCCGACCACATCGACCGCCACGGCACCGTTGAACACTACGCCGACGTGAAGGAGCGGCTGATTTCCGGTGCCGAAGTCGCTGTTGTCGGCGTCGAAGACAACTACAGCCTCGAAATCCTTAAGCGGCGCGCCGCGACCGGCCCAGTCGCCGCGATCAGCGTCAGGCGGCCCATCATGCCCGGATATTGCTTGAATGATGGCTGGCTGATCTGCAGCGACGCCACGGGACTTGCCGTGCGGCTCGGTACTGCCGCAGGCATCTCCACTCTCCGTGGCAATCACAATGCGCAGAATGCTCTCGCTGCCGTCGCGGCCGTTCGAGAATGCCTTAACGCGATCGGCCGCCCAGCCGATTTCGATTGGCAGCAGTACTTGGCATCCTACCCCGGTCTTCCGCATCGCATGGAGGAGATAGGCCGCATCGGCACGGCTCTGTTCATCAATGACAGCAAAGCCACCAATGCGGACTCTACGGAAAAGGCGCTGCTCTCATGGGATCGTAATATTTACTGGATCGCCGGCGGCAAGCCCAAGGAGGGCGGTATCGCCAGCCTGGCAGCGCTCTTTCCGCGCATCGCCAAGGCGTATCTGATCGGTGCCGCGACCGAGGAGTTCGCCGCCACGCTCGATGGCAAGGTCCCGTTCGAGCGCTGCGGCACGCTCGATGTCGCCGTGGCGAAGGCAGCCGCCGAGACTGCCGCGAGCGGCGCGCAAGAGCCCGTCGTCCTGCTGTCGCCCGCCTGTGCCAGCTACGACCAGTTCAGGAACTTCGAGGTGCGCGGCGACGCGTTCGCCAAGCTCGTCCTCGCGCTTCCCGGCATTGTGCCTACTGGAGGCAGCCGGGCATGAGAATCAGCCGTTCCGATCGCTCGCGTCTCGCCGAGTGGTGGTTCACGGTCGATCGCGTGCTGCTGGGCGCCATCCTCGCGATCGTCGGCGTCTGGGCTCGTGCTGTCGCTCGCGGCGAGCCCAGCCGTCGCGATGAAGAAGGGCTTGCCGACCTACTATTTCGTCGAGCGGCAGTTGCTCTTTTCCGGTCTCGGCCTCGGTGTGATGCTGTCGGTATCGCTGATGTCGCGGCGTAACCGTCCGCCGCTTCGCGCTCTTAATGCTGATTTGCGCTGTCGGAGGCCTCGTCGCAGTTCACCTGTTCGGCGCGGAGTTGAATGGCGCCAGGCGCTGGTTGTCGATTGCCGGTCATTCGTTCCAGCCGTCCGAGTTTGCAAAACCCGCGTTTGTGGTCCTCTCGGCGTGGTTGTTCGCGGAAACCCGCACCCGGCCGGACATGCCGGCTTTGACCGTTGGCCATCGGCCTATGGGTGCTCGTCGCGGCTCTCGTTGTCACCGAGCCCGACGTCGGCCAGACGCTGCTGATCAGCCTCGTCTGGGGTGCGCTCTACTTCCTTTCTGGGCAATCATTGGTTGGCGCCGCGGCCCTGGCAGGCATTGGCACCGCGGGGCTCGCCGCGGCCTATTGGGCCTTTCCCCACGTCCACCAGCGGGTGAACCGATTCTTCGCCCCCACCCCCGGCGACAACAGTCAGGTCGATCGCGCCATGCAGTCGTTCTCCGAGGGCGGTTTCTTCGGCCGCGGTCCCGGCGAGGGCACCATCAAGATCGTGTTGCCGGATGCCCACACCGATTTCATTTTCGCCGTCATCGCCGAGGAGTACGGCGTCATCGCCTGCCTCGCGCTGCTCGCCCTTTTCGCCTTCGTCGTTCTGCGCGCGTTGCTCAAGGCTGCGCCAGGAACCGGACGCCGCTACGCGGCTTGCGATCGAGGGCCTGGCCCTCGCTGTTCGGCCTGCAGGCGCTTGATCAACATGGGCGTCAACGTGGGGCTGCTTCCGGCCAAGGGCATGACGCTGCCCTTCATTTCGGCTGGCGGCTCGTCGATGCTGGCGGTATCGATCACGCTCGGCATGCTGCTGGCGCTGACGCGACGCCGCCCGGATGTGGCGCGCCTCAAAAAGCCGCGATTGGTGCCGACGATGGAGCCCATACCGGACGGACGGCAGACGATAGGACACTGAACGCAGTGAAGGACAATTCAGGCTCGGTGATGCTGGCGGCCGGCGGGACCGGCGGCCACTTGTTTCCCGCCTTCGCGCTGGCCGAGGAGCTGGCCCGCCGCGGTATCGCCGTCGATCTCGTCACCGACATGCGCGGCGACCGCTACGGCGCGGGCTTTCCGGCGCGCGCGGTGTACCAGCGTGCCCTCCGCCACGCTCGGCGGCACGCTCGCCGCTCGCGATCGCCAAGACCGCGATGCTCGCTGCTCGCGCGGCGTCGCCGCCGCGTTCAAGCTGCTGGGCGAGGTCAAGCCCGCCGCCGTCGTCGGCTTCGGCGGCTATCCGGCCTTTCCGCCTCTCGTCGCGGCCCGCCTGCGCCGCATCCCACCGCCCTGCACGAGCAGAACGCCGTGCTCGGCCGCGCCAACCGCATGCTCGCCACGCGCGTGACCGCCATCGCCACCTCGTTCGAGAAGACCAAGTTTCTCGATGGCCGAGCTGCGGCCAAGGCCCGCTTCACCGGCAATCCGGTGCGCGATCGGTGCATCGATCGGCCGGCGCAGAGCTATCAGCGCGCCGGGCCGCGACGGCCGCTCTCGCTCCTGGTGTTCGGCGGCAGCCAGGGCGCGCGCTTCTTCTCCGATGCCGTGCCGCCGGCTCTCGCGCTGCTGCCGGCCGCGATCCGCGCCCGCCTGCTGCGTCGTGCAGCAATGCCGCGAGGAGGATCTGGACCGCGGTCGAGGCGGCTTACCGACGCAGCCGGCGTCGCGCGCGCGAGCTCGCCGCCTTTTTCGCCAACCTGCCCGAGGAGATGGCCAAGGCGCATCTCGTCATCGCCCGCGCCGGAGCCTCGACCGTGGCCGAGCTTGACGGTCATCGGCCGGCCGTCGATCCTGGTGCCGCTGCCGCACGCTCTCGACAACGATCAGCTCAAGAACGCGACGCGGCTTGCCGAATCAGGGGCGCTTGGTGCATCGAGCAGAAGGATCTGTCGCCCGAGCGGCTTCGCCGCCGAGATCGAGGCCTCTGGCGCAATACGCCGGAGCGGCTTGCGCAGGCAGCCGCGGCGGCCAAGCGCCTGGGGCGGCCCGATGCGGTCGGCGCGCCTGGCCGATCTCGTCGAGGAGCTGATGGGGCGCCGGCAACACAGCATACCGGGATCGGGGTCCCGGCATATGAACTACGGGCGGGAACTGGAGCTGGTGTGGGCTTGCAGTGCCGCGCGTGAGCCGGCACCAGGACGAGGGAAAACGACCATGCAGATGCCCCGCGAAGATCGGGACCGTGCACATCATCGGCATCGGCGGCATCGGCATGAGCGCCATCGCCGAGATCCTGCATCGCCAAGGGCTACACGGTCCAGGGCAGCGACCAGAAGGACAGCGCCAACGTCAGCCGCCTGCGCGCCAAGGGCATCCGCGTGTTCGTCGGGCACGACGCCGGTCAACCTGGTCGGCGCCCGCTACGTCGTCATCTCGACGGCCGTGAAGCCGGGCAATCCGGAGCTGGAAGCGGCGCGCGCCAAGGGCCTGCCCATCATCCGCCGCGCCGAAATGCTGGCCGAGCTGATGCGGCTCTATCGCAACCGTCTCCGTCACCGGCACGCACGGCAAGACCACCACGACCTCGCTCATCGCCCACTTGTTCGAGGCCGGCCGGCCTCGACCCGACCGTCATCACCGGCGGCATCATCAACGACGTGGGGCTCGAACGCGCGGCTCGGCAAGGGCAAGTGGATGATCGTCGAGGCCGACGAGATGCGACGGCACCTTCATCAAGATGCCGACCGAGATCGGCATCGTCACCAACATCGATCCCGAGCACCTCGACTACTTCAAGACCGGTCGAGAACATGCACCGCGAGTTCGAGACCTTCTTCCGCAACATTCCCTTCTACGGCCTCGCCGTCGCCTGCATCGACCATCCGGTCGTGCGCGACATGATCGAGCGCCTGGAGCTGCGGCGCGACGGCCGCCGCCTGCTGACCTACGGCGACCACGCCAGGACGCCGACCTCGTGCTGAAGTCGGCGCGCGTCGAGGGCGCCACGACCGTGCTTCGATGCCGAGCTCGGCGCCGCGCGTCAAGCGGCGGCGCGCGCACGCTCAAGGCTGGAGCGTGCCGATGCCCGGCCAGCACAATGCGCTCAACGCGCTGGCGGCCATCGCCGCGGCCAGCGAGGCCGGCATCGCCGACGACGTGATCCGCGCGGCGATGGCCGGCTTCTCCGGCGTCAAGCGCCGCTTCCAGCTCACCGGCACCTGGAACGGCGTCGCCATCTACGACGACTACGGCCATCACCCGGTCGAGATCGCCGCCGTGCTCGAAGGCCGCCCGCGCCGGCGCACGGGCCGCGTCATCGCCGTGGTCGAGCCGCATCGCTATCACGCGCGTGCGCGATCTCTTCGACGAGTTCGCCGCCTGCTTCAAGGACGCCGACAGCGTCATCGTCACGCCGCTCTACATCGGCGGGCGAGCTGCCGATCGATGGCATCGATCACCACACGCTGGCCGAGGGCATCCGCGCGCACGGGTCACCGCTGCGGTGATCGCCGTCGACAGCGAGCGCGAGATCGCCGCCGATCGCTGCGCCGCAATGGCGCGCCGGGCGACATGGTCGTCTGCCTGGGCGCCGGCAACAGCACCGAATGGGCGCACGCGCTGCCCGAATGGCTGCCGGCGAGCCCGAGCGCGCCGCGCAACGGTGAGCATCCGCCGCCCATCGCCATCTTGCGAGGCGAGTTGGGTAGGGCAACACACCCACGCTGACGGCTGCCCTCACCCCAACCCTCGCCCCGCGACCGGGGTGGCGGAAAAACGCGCGGAGCTTCGTGGCTTTCCCGACATCACTGCCGACCTGAACGCGCGGCTGCCTGATCTGCGGGGGCTGATCGCCAACGCGCCGCTGGCCGACATCACCTGGTTTCGCGTCGGCGGCCCGGCGCAGGTGCTGTTCACGCCGGCCGACGAGGCCGATCTCGCCTATTTCCTGAAGCACGTCGGCCCCCAGCGGCTGACCTGCCGATCTTCGTCATCGGGCTCGGCTCCAACCTGCTGGTGCGCGACGGCGGCGTGCCGGGCGTCGTCATCCGCCTCGGGCCGCGGCTTCGCCGAGATCGAGGTCGAGCCCGGCCACAAGCTCGCGCGCCGGCACCGCCGTGCCCGACGTCAAGGTCGCGCGCGCGGCGGCGGATGCCGGCATCGCCGGGCTCGCCTTCTATCGCGGCATTCCGGGCTCGATCGGCGGCGCGCTGCGCATGAACGCCGGCGCGCACGGCCGCGAGACCAAGGACTGCTGGTCGAGGCGCGCGCCGTCGACCGGCAGGGCAACATCCACGTGCTGTCCGCTGCCGACATGGGCTTCACCTATCGCCACTGCGGCGTGCCGGACGACTGGATCTTCACCGAGGCGCTCTACCAGGGCGGCCCGGGCGAGCCGGCCGAGATCCTGAAGCAGATGGAGCGAGGTCGCCGAGTATCGCGAGGCCAACCAGCCGATCAAGGAGCGCACCGGCGGCTCGACCTTCAAGAACCCGCCGGGCAACAGCGCCTGGAAGCTGATCGATGCCGCCGGCTGCCGCGGCTTGCGCGTCGGCGGCGCCAAGGTCTCGGAGATGCACTGCAACTTCCTGATCAACGACCGCAAGCGCCACCGGCGAGGACATCGAGCGCCTCGGCGAGACGGTGCGCGCCCGCGTCAAGGCCAGTTCGGCGTGACGCTCAATTGGGAGATCATCCGCCTCGGCGTGCCGCTCGACGGCCGGCCGACCGGCGAGGCATTGGCAATTTCCGATCCCTGATGAACTCTCAGTAGGTTCATTTGAGCGTGCACATCTGATATGCTCGGGGCCTGATAGCGACCTGGATTGCATCCGGTCGTCGCAGTCAACTGCGAGGCCCTATGATCGACGAAGAAGAGGTTCACAATAATAAGTCACCGACGAAGACCTACGTTACTAGCGCGTTCGTGGTGCCGCAAAATGGTGCGCGAAAGAGAGTTGTTTCCAAGGTCTTCGATAGCTCTATAGGTTTTGATGAAGCTCAACAAAAAGGTGAAGCTGTCCTGCAGGTGACGCACGGCGGCAGGCGAGAAGTAATTGCTAAGATTTATGAAGCCGACCGGGACGTTACGGTTCTGACGATAAAGCGTTACAATGGCAAAAAGCCCAGTGGCGAAGCCCATTTCTCCTTTGTTGGCTCGCAGATCACGAAATTGATGGAGTTTCTAACAAGCTTAAGAACATTGCCGATGAAGTCGGATGCGGCGTTTTCCGTAAGCAATCTCTGATCTGCGTAGGCACAATCTCACCCTTGATGAGGCGCGTAAATTAGTTCAGAGCAATCCGGAACTAATTGCGCAGGTCGTTCGCAGCGACGTGTCCATAGGTGATGTGAAGGCTCTTGCCTACCGTCGAACCCAGCTCAAGAAGTTTGAACGTTTATTGTCTGATTCGAATTTCTTCGCGGAAGAAGCGAAAATTGTAGGCGCTGGCCCGGAGGGAGTGTGGCAGAAATATTTCGAGACCAACAAGTGGATATTTGGGTTCGGATTAACGCTTGTGTCGATGGGGTCACTGGAAGGAAAGCTCCTTGAGCAGGTTGTTCAAGGGGCCAGCTTGTGTAGTGTAGGTAAAAGAGCCGACGCGGTAATGAAAACGCGAGGTCTTATTGCTTCGTTATGCTTTGTTGAGATTAAGCGCCACGATCAAGACTTGCTTAAGTCGGGAGAGTATAGGCCCGGAGTTTATGCGCCGTCATCAGAGCTAATTGGCGCTGTTGCTCAATCACAAGCGACCGTTCACGCCGCGCTCGAAAACTTGGGTCGGCGGCTTGATCCAATAAATAGGCAGGGCGATCCAACAGGAGAGAGTTTATACGGTATCAAGCCGAGGTCATTTGTTATCGCTGGCAGGCTCTCCGAATTTCAAACTGCGCACGGTCCAAACGAGGCGAAGTACCGTTCGTTTGAGCTCTACCGTCGAAGCCTGCATGAGCCGGAAATCATTACTTTCGATGAGTTGCATCATCGCGCGGAGTACATCGTAGAGCATTGCACCTGAGGAAGATCCCAACTTTTTAAGTCCGCGTAACTGTCCCTCCCCGCATAAACGGCCTAGGTTCTGCCTCCGCGCGAATTGCGTAGGGAAGGCGGCAGCTCGGACCTGTTAACGCTCGGCAATTGATTAGTTGTGGCGATAGATTGGCTTCCGTGAACAGACGCTAGTCATCGCTGCAATCGAGCCAGCGCTGCGCGACCAGCGCCATCGCGAAGCCGCGGTGCGCCGGCAATTCCGGTAACGCCCATATGTCCTCAGTTAGCCCCGTTTGGGTTGCTACCGCGCGCCGCTACTCGTTAGGCTCCACCCAGCCATTACGATGGAGGAGCGCCCTAAATGAGCCGTTGGCCATTTCGCATCTTGGCGTCCGCTGGCGTCTTTGTTGCCGGGTCTGCCACCGCCAGTGAGGCCAAGCGCACCGTTCCCGCCCGACGCACTCATCAAGAGCGTGCTCGCGCCGAAGATCGGCGATGCCGTCTGCTTCGCGGGAACTTTCGAGGGGCAGAAAGTCAACGTATGGGACTATGCCAAGGCGAAGCCCGTGCCGGTGCCGGGGGTTTTCCAGTTCGGCAAGCAGGTGATGCGTCCCGAGCCCTACGTTTACGTCGATCAGGCATTGACGGCGATGACGCTGCTCGTCGGACGCGACGAGCGCGAGCACGAAACCTGGGACGAGATGCACGATTTCACCATGAGCATCTCGCTGCAGGGTTGGCCCCGAACTCTCGATGCTTCGGGAGAGTGTCCGTTCCGCCAGAGCGACAAGGCGATCGAGGGCAGCAGCGACATCGTCGCGCGCAACACCACGACGCTTTATTGCGGCATCGATTGTGATGGCGGCGGGATGGAGGTTGAGAGGGTGGCCGGAACGAGCGACGTCGTCTTCCGCTTCAATCCTCGCAGCGGTGGCTTACGGATGTCGGGCGGTTGCTCGCCCGGCAGCTATCATGTCGGCGGCGATGCCAAGCCTTTCGACGAGGAAGAGCGCGCCGCGCGCAAGCCGCCACTCGATTTCCGCTTGCGCCGTATCCCGGACGCCGAATGCGATGCATTCCGCAAATCGAAAAAATCGGACTAATGCCGAACGGAACCTAATCAGGCCTCACTGCGGCGTTACGTCCGTTCGCGTCGTGCTACCAAACCCACTGTTATGGTCGAGGGCGAGAACGGCCCGGCGCCGTTCAAGTCAGAAAATACGCCATAAAGGCCAGGATGACCGCGACGTGGGCGGCGAAGATCACGACACCTTTCACGAACGTGTCGTAGTTCTGCTGATGGATAGCAAGGTCTGATGGCGGCATGGCCTCGGGCGTCGAGGGATCGCGCACGGTGGTGTCTTGCATCATGACCGCTCCTTGGGACAGTCGCTGAAATCGGCGGGATTGGGCTTGAGCCTGATCCGCGCCGCAGAATGTAAATCGCCCGATCGCGGCTGAGTTCCCAAGCCGGCAGCAAGTCCGCAGTACGCACCCCCACTCGCTCTCCGCCCTCGCCTGCGCTATTGGGTTTCCGCCCGCGCCGTTCAACTGGTGCCGGCGTCACAGCAAGGAGCGCTTCGATGATCGGCAAGGCACCCGCCCGCACTTTCAACCACGTCGCCGTGCTGAAGGGCGGCTGGTCGGCCGAGCGCGACGTATCGTTGCGGTCCGGCGCGGCAGTCGCCGAGGCTCTGCGCGGCGAAGACTACACGGTGACCGAGATCGACGTCGCCCGCGACTTGCCCGCGCGCCTTGCCGAGGTGAAGCCGGAGGCCTGCTTCAACGCACTCCACGGCCGCTTCGGCGAAGACGGCTGCGTCCAGGGCATCCTCGAGTGCCTTGCCATCCCCTATACCCACTCCGGCGTGTTGGCGTCCGCGCTCGCCATGCACAAAGAGCGCGCGAAAGCCGTGATGAAGCCGGCCGGCGTGCCGGTCGCCGAGGCCAGGATTGTCACCCGGGCGGACGCTGCTGCAACTCATGCGATGCCCGCGCCGTACGTCGTGAAGCCGGTGGACGAAGGCTCCAGCGTCGGCGTCATCATCGTCGGCTCCGGTGCCAACCGCCCGCCGCAGGCAATTCTGGCATCCGGCAAGCCCGAAGACATCGTCATGGTCGAGCGCTATGTCGCCGGCCGCGAGTTGACCTGCGCCGTCATCGGCACGTTCGTCACCGAGGTCATCGAGATCGTCCCCAAGGCTGGCCTCGCCTTCTACGACTTCGAAGCCAAATACGCCCCAGGCGGCTCAAAACACGAATTGCCGGCAAAAGTTAAACCGGAAATTAACCATTTGATCCGGAAATACACGTTGGCTGCGCATGAAGCGCTCGGCTGCCGTGGCGTGTCTCGGGCGGACTTCCGTCTCGACGACACCGAAGGTGGAACGGGCGAGCTGATCTGTCTCGAGGTCAATACGCAGCCGGGTATGACGGGCACGTCCCTGGTCCCAGAGCTCGCGCAGTTTGCGGGCTGGTCCTTCGGTGAGCTCGTGCGTTGGATCATCGAGGACGCGAGTTGCAACAGGTAGGGGTCGAGTTCGGGATTAATTGGCGGGCGCCTGAGGCGCCTTCGCCGCAAGCACCCGTACCTCGCCCGGACGTGTATCGCCTCGAGTTCTCCTCGCCAAGCCGCACCAGATCTGCCGCGGGTCATCGCCAACGCCACCCCGCACCGCTTCACACGCCGCCGTGGTCAGCCTCGACGCTTCAAGGGGCCGGCCCGTCGCGCGGCAGCGATCTTCCTCATCGCATTCGTAACGCTGTCGGCTGCACTCGCCGCCAACCTGCTGATCGGCGGCGGCATCGGCATGCAAGCCCTGCGAGAGCAACTGCCAACCATCGATAGGCTCGCGACGTTGGCCGGTTTCGGCATCGACGAGGTGGCCCTGACCGGCCAGCGGTTCACCAACGACGACGAGGTGTTCGAAGCACTCGACTTGCCGAAGGTGCGCTCGATCGTGAGCTTCGACAGCGTCGCGGCAAGAGCCCGTATCGAGAAGCTGCCGTGGGTGGCGACCGCCGTCATCACACGCGTCTTTCCCGGCCGCCTGGACATCCGCATCACCGAGCGCGCGCCATCGTTCGTCTGGCAGCGCGGCGATCGCACGTTCCTGGTCGATGTTACCGGCCGGACGCTTTCCGCCATCCGCCTCGAGGAGACCCCAGCTTTGCCGCGCATCGCCGGCGAGGGCGCCCCTGCCGAAGCCGCGGCCCTCTTCACCCAGCTCGGCCGCTATCCCGCGCTGCAGGAGCGCGTCGTCAAATCAGAGCGTGTCGGCGAGCGCCGTTGGACGCTCCACCTGAAGAACAACGTCACCCTGCACCTGCCGGCTGACCGCGAGGCCCCGGCCCTGGAACTGATCACCGCCACCGCGGGCGGCGCCAAGCTCTTGGCTGCCAGGGATCGCATAATCGACCTGCGATCCGGCAGTCGCATCGCTGTCCGAGCCGCGCCGCCGTCTGTCGGCCCCCGCCTCAGTGGGAGCCCCTGAATACAGTTTTAGTTTCTTGCGTATGCGTAAGGAGTAGTCACGTGCGTCAGAGAGTTGGAGGCTCGGCTAAAGGCCGCGGCATCGTCGGCCTGCTGGACGTGGGCACCTCGAAAATCGTTTGCCTCATCGCTGCGCCTCAGGCCCGCTCCCGCGAGGCCGGCGGCGGACCGGGCGGCCTGCGCGTCTACGGCGTCGGTCACCAGCGGTCGCGCGGCTTGAAAGCCGGCGTCATCACCGACCTTGAAGCGGCCGAGCAGGCGGTGCGCGATGCCGTCAGCCAGGCCGAGCGCATGGCCGGCGTCGAGCTCGACGAGGTATTCCTGTCCGTCTCCTGCGGCCGATTGCGCTCGCACAATTTCGCCGCCAATGCCGACGTCGAGGCAGGAGTCGTGACAGACAACGATATCGCCCGCGTATTGGCCGGCGGCCGAGCCTACGCCGAGCGCGAGGGCCGCACCCTTGTCCACCTCAACCGCTACGGCTTCCGCCTCGACGGCTCGGCCGGTGTCCGCGAGCCGCGTGGCATGGCCGCCCGCAAGCTTTCCGCCGACCTTCACGCGGTTACCGCCGACGACGCACCGCTGCGAAACCTCATGCTCGTGGTCGAGCGCTGCTACCTTTCGGTCGCCGGCATTGTCGCCACGCCCTACGCCAGCGCGCTCGCTGCCACAAGTGAGGAAGAGCGCCGGCTCGGGGTCACCTGCATCGACATCGGCGGCGGCGCCACCACGATCGCGGTTTTTTCAGAAGGACAATTTCTCTACACCGATGCAATCCCGGTAGGTGGAAACCACATCACCTTCGATATCGCCCGTAATCTGCAGACGCCGCTTGCCGAAGCAGAGCAAATCAAGGCGCTGTATGGGACGCTGGTCGGAGCACCATCGGATGAGCACGAGGCGTTTTCCTTCCCCCTTGCGGGAGAGGAGGATGGTGCGCTGGCCCATACGACCAAGGCGCGGCTCACTACGGTAATACGGCCGCGAATGGTCGAGTCTCGCCGGGCTGATCGAGGAACGCCTCGATCGGGGCAAGGTCCGGAATTACGCCGGCGACCGTGTCGTTATGACGGGTGGCGCGAGCCAGCTCGTCGGCATCGGAGAGTTCATGGCCAACACCATGGGCCGCCCGGTGCGCGTTGCGCGCCCCCAGCAGGTGCCGGGGCTGCCGCAAAGTGTTTCAAGTGCCGCGTTCTCGACCGTTGCAGGTCTCTTCACTGCGGTTTCTGCCGGAGCCGGAGGCGTGATGATGACCGAGGCCAACGGAGCTATGGCGGTCGGGTACTTCGGCCGGGTGGGGCAGTGGCTCCGCGAGGGTTTTTGATGGGGAACGAGAGGGCCTGCTAGAGCGCAGCCGATCGCCACACGAGACCTCGCGAAGCCCTGGAATTGGTTTAACCGGGCTTGTGCTGCGCCGCCTTGAAGGACGCGCGGACGAGGGCCGATCGAGGGGGCGATGAGCATCAAGCTGCAATTGCCACAGCTCACCGATTTGCGACCGCGGCTGACCGTCATCGGGGTCGGCGGCGCGGGCTGCAACGCCATCAACAACATGATCGCTGCCGGCCTGGGCGGCGTCGAATTCGTCGTCGCCAATACCGACGCCCAGGCCCTGCAGGCGTCGAGCGCTGAGCACCGCATCCAGTTGGGTGCAAGCCTCACGGAAGGACTAGGCGCCGGCTCCAAGCCCGAAATCGGCGAGGCCGCTGCCGAAGAAGCCATGGAGGAGATCCGAGCCCACGTGCTGGGTTCGCACATGGTCTTCATCGCGGCCGGCATGGGTGGCGGCACCGGCACCGGCGCCGCCGCAGTCATCGCCCGCATCGCGCGCGAGGCGGGCATCCTGACCGTCGGCGTCGTCACCAAGCCGTTTCAGTTCGAAGGCGCCCGCCGCATGCGCATCGCGGATGCCGGCATCAACGAGCTACGCAAGCGCGTCGACACCCTGATCGTGATCCCGAATCAGAACCTGTTCCGCATCGCCAACGAGAAAACTACCTTCGCGGAGGCCTTCGTACTGGCCGACCAGGTGCTGTACTCGGGCGTCGCCTGCATCGTCGACCTGATCGTGAAGGAAGGTCTGATCAACCTCGACTTCGCCGACGTGCGCACCGTCATGAGCGGAATGGGCACCGCGATGATGGGCACGGGCGAAGCGTCCGGCGAGCGCCGAGCTATCGAGGCAGCAGAGGAGGCGATCTCCAATCCGCTGCTGGATGAGGTTTCGCTGCGCGGTGCCAAGGGTCTCCTGCTCTCGATCACCGGCGGCCGCGACCTCACGCTCTACGAGGTCGACGAGGCTGCGAGCCGCGTGCGCCAGGAGGTCGATGCCGACGCCAACATCATCGTTGGCGCCACCTTCGACGACAGCCTCGGCGAGCGTGTTCGCGTTTCGATCGTGGCCTCCGGCATGGCCCGCACCAATGAGCAGCCGGCGCCAGCGCAGACGTCGTCGTGGCCGCGCACTCCCCCGTTGGAGCCTGCCTATCAAGCGGCTTCCCGCGCCGAGCCGGTCGCGCCGCCCGTCAACGTCACGGCACCCACCGTTTCCGCCCACGAGCCGTCCTATTCTTGGGCGCCAGCACCGAGCCAGCCCGCGCAGCCTTCGGCTCCGCAGCCGGCCGACGATTATGACGTTCAGCGCCGGCTGTCCGAGGCAATCCAATACGCCCCGAGCGGCGACGCGTACGGGAACAGCGCCGGCCGCGGCTCCGAGCATGAACCCGACCCCCGCTATGCGCGCGAGGAGCCACGCAGCGAATCGCGGGCGGCATGGCATGCCCCCGGCAATGTTGTGATTGAGGATGGCCTGCCCCAGTTGACGACTGCGCCGCGCGCCCCGGTGCCGCAACTCCAGGCCGTGAACGCGCCCGTGCCGGACTTCGCACCCGCACCTCCGGCTGATATTCGCCGCCCGCCGTCGGGCGCTCGCCGCATGCCCGAGGTCGAGGACTTTCCAGTGGTCGGTCAGCGTGAATATCGTGCCAAGACCGCTTCCGAGTCAGTGCCGCCGCCAGCTTCCGTCGAGCCGCGCCGGCGAGCCGGCCTGTTCGAGCGATTGACCGGACGCGGACGGCATGAAAATGATTCGCCGGGCGCTGCCGGTCCGATGACCTCACAAACTGTTACAGGCCGTGCCGGCCAACAGTCTTCTGAGCGCCCTCGGATATCGAATCACGGTCCTGTTGACCGTTCGCGGAGCGTCGCTGGGAAAACCCAAGAAGACGTTGAATTGCCTGTGTTTTTCAATCGAGAGCGCAAGTAGCCGGCTCGGCTTGCGTGCCGTGTTCGGATGGCGTGCCTAGGCTCGGCAACAAGCGGTAACACAGTGTAAGAAACCGTGATTTGTGCGGCACGCAAACCACGGGGTATCTTTCGCTTCGTTAATGACCTAGTTCGCGAAGTTCCGAAGGGCCGCTGCTCACCTATGGGAAGGTGGAACGCAGTAAGAGCCGCGTAATCTGGAACGACGGACGATGGCCAGGGGTGGCAAATCCGCCGGGGCGTAGTGGCGGTTTGCCGGGGAAGGCATCGAGGGACTGCACAACATGTCGAATCGATTTATCGGCGCACGACAGACGACGATTGCGCGCGAGATCGAACTCACTGGCACGGGGGTGCATAGCGGGGCGCCGGTATCGGTCATCTTGCATCCGGCAGAAGCCGATACCGGTCTTCGCTTTATTGTTACCAAACGCGGCCGAGTGGTCGCTGACGTCCCGGCTCACGTACGACACGTCAAAAATCTCACCCTTTGTACCGTTATCGGCGATGACGCCGGTGTTACCATCTCCACAGTAGAGCATCTGCTCGCCGCCCTCCGTGGCCTCGCCGTCGACAACTGCTATATCGAGATCGACAGCAAAGAAGTTCCGATCATGGACGGCAGCTCGGCGCCGTTCGTCGATGCGATCGACGAGGTCGGCCTCCGCGAGCTGCAAGCACCGCGCAAATTCATCAAGGTTCTGAAGCCGATCCGCGTCCAGGACGGCGACTGCTGGGGCGAGATCGCTCCCCACTCGGGCTTCCACCTCGACGTCGAAATCGACTTCGACACCCCCGTCATCGGCGCTCAGCGTATGGCGGTCGAGATGACCCCGGGCATCTTCCGCAACGAAATCTGCCGCGCGCGCACCTTCGGCTTCATGCGCGATGTTGAAAAACTGTGGAAGGCCGGTCTGGCGCTCGGCGCCAACCTGACCAACACTATTGCCATCGGCGACGACAAGATCATGAACCGCGAGGGGCTCCGCTACAATCAGGAGTTCGTGCGCCACAAGATGCTGGATGCCGTAGGCGATCTATCGCTGGCTGGTCATCCGATGCTCTGCGCCTTCCGCTCAGTCCGCGGCGGTCACAAGCTCAACTCCAACGTTCTGCAGGCCCTGTTCGCCGATACGACGGCTTGGAGCATCGTTCAGGCTCCCTGGGTTCGCGAGACCGTCTCGCGCGAGGTCGGTCTGGCGGTTGCAGCCGGCGAGTGACTGCTGAGCGCGGTGCGCGGCAGCATCGCGATACAAAAATCAGTAACTGAGTTGGTCGAGGTTTAGCGCGTGCGAGGCGTTGGGGCGGCCTCGGAAATCCGCAGTAGCTGCGGCGCGCCGTTCGTGAGTCGCGGGAACGTTCAAAATCCGGCGGAAAACTCCCGTTCCATGAGCCCTACATCAACCACATTTGCCGTTTACGGCCAAGAACCTTGGGGGTTCCGCCTCTAGCGTGCCGTATGATCGTTCAGACCGGTCAGATTCTGTGCTAGGGCGTCTTTGATGGGGCACGGCCGAAGGGAATCGGCCGAGAGGGGCAAGTTGATGCAGCTAACGACATCGACGATCCGATCCGCGGCGACGGCGCTCGCTGTCGCCTGCGCACTGGCGCTCGGCGGATGCGCCTCCGGTCCGGACGTGGCCAAGGCGCTCAATCCGGATCCACCCGGCAAGACCTACGCCGACGCAGATGCCTACCTCGCCAAGGGCAAGTACGACGAAGCGGCCAAGAAATTCGAGGAATTGGATCGCGACCACCCGTATTCGCCGGAAGCGCGCCGCTCCATCGTCATGGCCGCCTACGCCTATTACAAGGGCGGTAAGCTGCCTGAGGCGATCGCATCGGCCGAGCGCTACACCGCGCTTCATCCCGGCACCAAGGACGCCGCCCTCGCTCACTTCATCATCGCGTCTGCGCACTTTGACGAAATCCGCGGTCCCAATCGCGATCAGTCCGAAACGCGAAAAGCGCTCGCCCAGCTCAAGGTCCTCCGCTCGCGCTTCGGCGACAGCCCCTATGCCAAGGACGCTGACAACCGCATCCGCATCGCCGAGGACACCCTCGCCGCGAACGAGATGGAGGTTGGGCGCTATTATCAGCAACGCAACAATTACGTCGCTGCTATCAACCGCTTCAAGGTCGTCGTCACGGACTACCAGACCACCGCCCACGTCGAGGAGGCGCTGTACCGTCTGGTCGAATGCTACATGTCGCTCGGTATCACCAACGAGGCGCAGAACGCGGCGGCCGTGCTCGGACATAACTTCCCGAACTCGTCGTGGTACAAGAACGCT
The DNA here is from genome assembly GCA_963847435.1 of uncultured Alphaproteobacteria bacterium. Lineage (GTDB taxonomy): Bacteria > Pseudomonadota > Alphaproteobacteria > Rhizobiales > Hyphomicrobiaceae > CAWJZR01. The sequence continues at coordinate 275,116 of CAWJZR010000025.1, forward strand.
TACGCCCTTCTTGGGTCCGGCGGCCTGACCCCGCAAGAAGACAGCGGCTCCTGGATCGCCAAGGCTTGGAGCAAATTCCCCAAGCTCTCGCTCGGCGGCCCGGGCTGAACAGGCGGCAATCCACTCAACGTTGACGTTTCGCGGCTCGGCCGCGTTATTCTCCCTGAAAGCAGGGAGAAAAATGTCATGTCTGGCTCCCCATCGCACACGTCGCCCGGCAGGGTCGCAACTCGGCCTGTCGATAGGCTGCTCGCCGAATATGGCGCGAGCCATCGCAACCCAACCAATAAGCTGATCCATTGGATCGCGGTGCCGGCCATTTTCTGGTGCGCGCTCGCCTTGTTGTCGGAGCTTCCGTTCCCCGCCCCGTTCGGGGTCGTTCCGTGGCTCGATTGGGCCGTCGTCGCGGCAGTGTTGGCGACGATCTACTACATGGCCCTTTCGGTGCCGTTGGCGCTCGGCATGGCGGCGTTCACAGCCATTTGCCTCGTGCTCATCCATATCCTCCGCGCGAGCCCCTATCCGGTCTGGCAGTTTGCGCTCGTGATCTTCGCGGTTGCGTGGGTGTTCCAGTTCATCGGCCATGCCATCGAGGGCCGGCGCCCATCGTTCTTCAAGGACGTACAGTTCCTGTTGATCGGGCCTGCATGGCTGATGTCATTCCTGTTCCGCGCCGCGGGCGTCAGGTATTGACCGCACAGAACGTGACTGCGTGGTCATGACCATCGGCTGCGGCCATTGCCGCGTGAACAGGGTGTAGGGCACATGCCAAAACGGTCGACGGCGACGATTGCGGTCGATGAGCTTACGGAGATCGAGGCGCACGCCGAGCTCGCTCGGTTGGCAGCCGAGATCGCGCATCACGACAAGCTCTATTACCGCGAAGACGCGCCCGAGATTTCGGACGCCGATTACGACGCACTGCGCCAACGCAATACGGCGATCGAGGCACGCTTCCCCGAACTGATTCGCTCCGACAGCCCCTCGCGCAAGGTCGGTGCCGCTCCGGTCGAAGGCTTCGGCAAGATCCGTCACCGCGTCGCGATGCTCTCCCTGGGCAATGCGTTCGCCGACGAAGACGTGACCGAGTTCGTTCGGCGCGTGCAACGCTTTCTGGGGCTTGCCGGAGACACCATCCCGGCCATCACCGCGGAGCCGAAGATCGACGGGCTTTCCATTTCGATCCGCTACGAGAAGGGGCGTTTCGTGCAAGCCGCCACGCGCGGCGACGGCGCCGAAGGCGAGAACGTCACCGAGAATGTCCGTACCATCAAGGAGATCCCGCACAAGCTGCACGGATCTCACGTCCCCGATGTCATCGATGTTCGCGGCGAGATCTATATCGGCCACGACGACTTCCGCCGCTTGAACGCGGAGCAGGAAGCAGCAGGAGGGAAAATCTTCGCCAACCCGCGCAATGCGGCTGCGGGCTCACTGCGCCAGCTCGACACGAAGATCACCGCCTCGCGGCCGCTGCGCTTTTTTGCCTATGCCTGGGGCGAGGCATCACCCCTTCCGGCGGATACTCAGTCCGGCGTCGTCGCCTCTTACAAGGGGTGGGGTCTTCCGGTTAACCCGCTGATGCGCACGTGCGAAAGCGCGCAAGACCTGCTCGTATATTACCGGGAGATCGGCGAAAAACGCGCGAGCCTCGGCTACGACATCGACGGCGTCGTCTACAAGGTCAACAGCATCGCCTTACAGGAGCGGCTGGGCTTCGTGTCGCGCTCGCCCCGTTGGGCCATCGCCCACAAGTTCCCGGCCGAGCGGGCGACGACGGTGTTGAACGATATCGAGATCCAGGTCGGCCGCACCGGAGCGCTGACGCCGGTCGCCAAGCTGCAACCCGTCACGGTCGGCGGCGTCGTGGTTTCTAACGCCACGCTGCACAACGAGGACGAGATCGCGCGCAAGGATGTCCGCATCGGCGACACTGTCGTTGTGCAACGCGCAGGGGACGTGATTCCGCAAATCGTCCGCGTCGTGGAGGAGAAACGGCCCGCGAATGCGAAACCATTCGAGTTCCCGAACGTCTGTCCCGCCTGCAGCAGCCACGCCGTCCGCGAGACGGATGAAAAAGGCGCGGCCGACGTCGTGCGTCGCTGCACCGGCGGCCTCATCTGTCCAGCGCAGGCCAAGGAGCGCCTGAAGCATTTCGTGTCGCGCCTCGCATTCGACATCGAAGGGCTCGGCGAGGAGAAAATCGAGGTCTTTTTCGACGACGGCCTCATCCGACAGCCAGCCGACATCTTCACGCTGCAGACCCGCGACGAGGCCTCGTTGATGCGCCTCAAGGACCGCAAGGGGCTAGGCTCCAAGTCGGTCGGGAAGCTGTTCAAAGCCATCGACGCGCGCCGTCGCATCGGGCTTGAACGCTTTATCTTTGCACTCGGCATTCGCCACATCGGCGAGACCACGGCCAAGGACCTCGCCCGCGCGCTCGGCACCCTCGAGGCATTTCTCTCCGCATCCACGCAGGCCGCGGCCGAAGGCAAGGATGGCGAAGCCTATCGCGATCTCGACAACATAGAAGGCATCGGCGCCGCGGTTGTGGACGCTCTCGTGGATTTCTTTGTTGAGGAGCACAACGTCAAGGCCGTGGACGATCTTCTCGCCCACGTCACAGTCGAGCCTTACGTCCGCGAGATCGTGAAGTCGTCTCCTGTCACCGGCAAGACGGTCGTCTTCACGGGGACGCTCGTAAAGCTGAGCCGCAACGAAGCGAAGGCACAGGCGGAACGGCTCGGCGCCAAGGTGGCCGGCAGCGTGTCAAAGAAAACCGACTACGTCATCGCCGGCGCGGACGCCGGTTCCAAGCTCACGAAAGCGCAAGAACTCGGCGTCGCGGTGCTGACCGAGGATGAGTGGCTGGCGCTGATTGGACGGGGATAATCGGGCGGTGGATTGTCCTCGGCTCTATGCCGAGGACGTCTTCACCCGATCTCGTCGAGCCGCGGCTGGCGCGGACGCGCCCCGAGGTTACGCGGCAGCATTGCAAACAGCAGCACCACCGGCGGGATCAGAAAGCCCCAAGCCATCCAGGCTGACCAGTCGCGGTTCTTGATGAAGGCCAGCACGCCCGCGGTCATTGAGCACGCGATTGCGAGGACGCCCCAGATCACGATCTCAACCATGCCCGCCTCCTACGGCTTGCTCCAGCTACGGTTGGGATGATGCACAACCCAAACTGAACGCTGTATGAACCACCCTCAGCCAACGGTGTTCGTTCGAATCGTCAGCGCTTTATCTCAGCCGTAGCGCAGCTTCAATCGGATGATAACCGATACCAGCACTAGGGTAACCACGTTAGAGGCGATTATCGGCCAGCTTGTCAGCATCATGCCGTAGATGAGCCACAGTGCGATCCCGAGCCCAAACGCCAGATACATCGGCAGCGACAGCGCCCGCGTATCTTTGGAGCGGATCACATGTAATGCCTGCGGCACGAACGAGAATGTCGTGAGGCACGCAGCGGCGCTGCCGATCACCTCGCGCAAAGTATCGACCATCCTGCCTACTCACCCCAGCGCCCTGGTTGCCGTCGCCAGCCACGTACGGTCGCCGGCCTCCAGCAGAGGTGACAGCACTTCGCGGACCTTGGCGTGGTAGCAGTCGAGCCACGCTATCTCGGCAGGCGTGAGCAACCCCTTTACGACGAGCCGCAAATCGATCGGCGCCAGCGTCAGCGTCTCGAAGCTCATCACCGGCCTGTCCCCTCCCGGCGCCTTCTCAGGCTCGTTAACCAGCACGACGTTCTCGATGCGAATCCCGTAGGCGCCCTCCTTGTAGTAGCCGGGCTCGTTGGAGCACAGCATTCCGGGCTCCAACTGCGCCATGCCGGCGCGGCTGATCGATTGCGGCCCCTCGTGCACCGAGAGATAGCTGCCGATGCCGTGGCCGGTTCCGTGGTCGTAGTCGAGCCCGTGATCCCACAGCGCCCGCCGCGCGAACGGATCGAGGTCAATTCCCCGCGTCCCCTTAGGAAAACGTGCCGTTGCGATCGAGATGTGCCCCTTGAGCACGAGCGTGAACCGTTCGCACATTTCCGCGCTGGGTTTGCCGATGGCGACCGTGCGCGTGATGTCGGTCGTACCGTCGAGGTACTGTCCGCCGCTGTCGATGAGAAACAGCTCGCCCGGCTTGAGCCGGCGATTGGTCGACTCGGAAACGCGGTAATGCACAATGGCGCCATTTGGGCCGCTGCCGGAGATCGTGTCGAAGCTGATCTCGCGCAATTGTTCGGTTTCGCGCCGGAATGTCTTCCAGCTGTTTGACCGCCGTGATCTCATCGAGCTGCCCATGCGCCGCCTGCGTGTCGAGCCAAGCGAGGAAGCGGACCATCGCCGCCCCATCCCGAATGTGAGCGGCACGTGCGCCCTTGATCTCGGCCGTATTCTTACGCGCCTTTAGCGCAATGCAAGGATCGGCGCCCTTGGCGAATTTGCCCGCCCCGCCAAGCGTCTTGCCAAACCCCCATGCTGCGCTGTTGGGGTCGAGCCGTACCGTCCTGCCGGCATCTTTCAGCTCTTTGATGCGCGTCGACAGCCCCGACGGATGATTGAGTTTTGCCACCGGTTCCAGATGCTGACGGGCCTCGCGGTCGAGCTTTTCCGGCGTGATGAACAGTTCCGGTTTCGCGCTGACCGTCACCACAGCAAAGGCCAGTGCCACGGGATTGTGCGCGACGTCGCTGCCGCGGATGTTGAACAGCCAGGCAATCGAGTCCGGCAGCGTAAGCACCGCCGCGTGCTGATTATCCTCCCGCAGCACGGCTTGCACGTCGGCGATCTTGTCGGCAGCCGACCGACCCGCGTGCTTCAGTGGATGCGGGATCACCCGGTGCGTCGGCGAAGGCGGGCGGTCCTTGCCCCAGATCTGGTCGACAAGATTGCGCGAGGTCGGCTTCAGCTTGACCTCACGCTCCGCGAGGTGGCCGCGCCACGTTTCGATTTCGTTGAAGGTATGCAGCCAGGGATTGAAGCCAACGCTCGCTGCCTTGCCGAGCTTGCCCAGGAGCCACTCGCTCATGCGGTTGCGCGGCAACTCCGGAAGCTCGAAGAGTTCGCAATCGACTTCCGCCCGGGCCTGCACCGTGTAGCGCCCGTCCACGAACAATGCTGCCGACTTGCGCGTGATGATCGCGAGGCCTGCCGAGCCCGTGAAGCCGGTCAGCCAGCGCAGCCTTTCGGCCGAGGGCGGCACATACTCGCCCTGGTGCTCGTCGGCGCGGGGCACGATCAGGGCGTCGAGCCCCTGGCGGATCAGCAACGTGCGCAAAGCCTTGACGCGGCTCGTTGCATCGGCGGGTGAGGAAGATTTTTCGAAGCTTTGGAACATGCGTTTCTGTTTAAGCAGGCCGCCGTCATTCGGCAATCGCGGTATGATTCAAAAAGTGACCTGCGAAGCCCCGCCGGATAGGGAGCAATTTAGTGCTTATTGCATGTCCCGCCTGCATTGCTGCGTTGCAGCATTCCGGCTGGCCGGGCACCTGCGAAAGGCATAGCGTCCGCATCATCGGCCATGGGTGAGATTGCCAAAATGGCAGCCGCCTGGGCATCCTGAACTGGGACAGCCCGATCAGGGTTGTGGTGATCATGAGCTTACTATCTCTGCCTATGGCCGGTCTCGTCCGGCCACAGTCGCCGCGCGAGTTTCGCTCGCCCGGTTTCTTCCGCATTCTCTGGCGCGCAATTGTCGCCGAGCAGCAACGTCGAGCCGAATTCTATAGGCTCGACGATGTTTCACCCGAGCAGGTCAAGGAACTGGATTTCTTAGGCGCCAAGCGCGCCCGGGGCCAGTAATTGAACCCGCGCCCGCTCGGTTGAGCCGGCAGCAAAGTCAACTAAAGCCCCGGAGCGGCCTTGCTGCTTCGGGGCTTTTGCTGTCTTGGCCGGTAAAGAAGATTGTGACGCGGATGCAGTTCGCGAGACCCAGTAACCATCCCTCAAGTGAATCAGGGCTTAGCTCAGAAACTGCTGCCAAGTCACCGTCACTTTGACGCCGACATTGACCCTCGAATAGAGATCGAGAACGTCATCATTATACATTCGAATGCATCCCTTCGAGACCGCCGTGCCGATCGTCCAAGGGGCATCGGTTCCGTGGATGCGGTACATGCTGTCGGAAAGGTAAAGCGCCCGCACGCCGAGAGGATTCATCGAATGTCCGCCCGGAACCCACCGCGGTAGCATTGGGTTCTCGGCTACCATTGTTGGCGTCGGAGTCCAGGACGGGTTGATCTTCTTGTCCGAAACTTTGGTGACACCCTCCCAGCGGTCTTGTTCCCGAGGAACCGCAATCGGATAACTCATGGCCTCGCCACGTTTCGTGACCAGGTAGAGACGGCGATCGGCAAAGCTGACAACGATTTCTCCGGCCTCGAACGACGGTGCGAATCGCACGATCCGCCGGCCGCTGCCGCCGACGCGGTGGTCGCCATCCCAATCCCAGAACAGCTGCCCCGACGCAGGCGCCGCCGCCGACTGCTTCCAACTGGTTTGGGTCGTGGAGGAGGAGTAGGAATTGGAGGTGGCGCAACCCGAGATCATCGAGCAGATGGCGAGCCACAACGGCACCAGCGCCACGAAACCAAAATGCAACCGATTGGCGCGCTTCAAACGCATAATTATGCGCCTTCTTTTATTTCTCGAAACCCGCCGTCGGCCAATCGCTCGAGTTGAACGATATCGAGTAATTTTAAGGCCCCCGTTTCGGTGGCGCGAATGAGACCGAGCTGCTGCAACGACACTAAGTGACCTTCGAGTTCATCAACGCTCAAGTGAAGCAGATCTGCGACGACCCCGCAACGCAAGTCGTCCGCGATGACCGAAGTATCGCGCCCGCAATTTCCGTTATCGCGAGCCAAAAAAACGAGAAACGATGCGACCCGTTCTAATGGGTAATGCCGTCCCGCTTCGACGAGTTCTGTCCGGCGAGATGCAAGTTCATCCGTCAAGGTGACGTCTGGGTTGCCGGTCTCGAAATTCTGGCGGCTGCAATCGACAATTGCGCGAGGCATATACGCACCCCGAAAAAATGAATTTGTATGACCTGACTATGTGTCAGGACCGACACATGTCAATGAATATCTTTGCGTTGAGTTGCCTTCCGCAAGTGGTTGTATTGGCGCTGCTAGTAGCCTGCAGCAAAGGCCGTCAAGTGTGATTGATTGTCTCCGTTCCCAGTGCAGATCGTTGGTTTAATGTTGACCGCCTAAGTCGGAGACGCCGCCCCGGCGATCGCGTTCTGCCTACCTTCGCGCCAGTGTCAGTGTCGACCAGCCCGTGAAGCGGGCGTGCGAACGGAGCCGGAAACCCGCTGCGCGATAAGCGGCGATGACCTGCGGTGCCTGGTTGATCAGGATACCCGACAGCACTAGCGTCCCGCCCGGCTCAAGAGCCTTGGCGATCGAGCGCGATAGCCGGATCAGCGGTTCTGCCAGAATATTGGCGATGATGAGATCGAAACGCCGTTCGCCCCTCAACAGCGGATGGTCCAGGCCAGCCGCCTCGATCGCACGGATGCGCCGGCCGACGCCGTTGACGCCCATGTTGCCGGCAGCCACCTTCACCGACTGTTTGTCGAGATCGGTGGCGATGATGCGCGCACGCGGGAGTGCTCGCGCGACCGAGATTGCCAGGACGCCCGAGCCACAGCCGAGGTCGAGCACGCGGCCGAAAGTACGGCCTCGCGTGAGTTTGTCGATCGCCGTCAGGCACCCATAGGTCGTCGCGTGATGGGCCGTGCCGAAGGCCTCGCCCGCGTCGATCAGGATGGAGTTCGGTCCACGTGGCACACGTCCGCGATCATGGCTGCCGTGAACCGTGAAACGACCGGCCTCGACCGGTGGCAGTGCCGATTGAGAGATGGCGACCCAATTAAGATCCGGCACTGCCTCAGCGACAAGCAGCGGCACCTCGCGACCTATCATGGCCGTCAGTTCGTCGCTGAGCGCGCTCCCGTCGGCATCACCGTCGTAATAGGCCTCGATCCGCCAGTTCGATGGCCCCTGCTCGAAAAGTGTCAGTGCATGCGGCGGCGGATCGATCAAGTCCTGCAACGTGCCTGCAATCGTACGGGCGAAATCGCGGTCCTCGGTTTCCAGCACGAGCTTGGTCTGGCGGTAGGCGCTGTCGAGCGATCCGCTCGTCGCATCGGTCATTAGGTGATCCATAAGTAAGTGCATTTGAACTAGAGGCGGGCTTTTGAATCCGCGGGATTGGCAGGCGTTTTGAAGGCGGGTGCCGCGGCCTCGCCTTCGAATTCGACGCCCTCGCAGCTCACCGGCTCGGGCAAGTTATCGAGCAACACGTCCCATTTGGCGTCGATATGAAGCGCGGCCTCCCGCGGGGGAAGTGCCCTCAGCATGCCATCGGGGCCCTCGGTCACGACGCCGTCCGCGAGCAGGCGTTCGAGCGCATCGTCGATATCGAAGTTGACAGTGACGCCGAACTGCTTCGCCAGCCATCGCTCGATCGCCTTGTCGATCAGCGACAACTCACTCCGCCTCGCCGGCTCCTTGACCAGCACGGAATAGAGCAGCATCTCCTCCTTCACATCTTCCTCGGCGGCGCGTGCAGCGATTTTCAGCATCACGCCTCGGTTGTCCGCCATGGAGTGGAAATAGAGGTTCTTTGCCATAACCACCATGTAGCGCTGCTTCTGGTTCATGAACGCCACGGCTTGGCGCACCGCGATGCCGCCGAGACCGAAAACTGCGCCTGCCGCAGCCAGCGGGTTGCTGGCAAGCAACGCGATCTTGCCGGCCGCGCCGACGACGCCCATGCCGAGCCCGCCGCTAGCCGAGACGCCGAGCTTGATCTTATCGAACATGCGAAACCGCACGGCCGTGTTGGGAAATACCATCTCGATGTCGGTGCGCGGGATGTTCTTGAACAACTTCAGATAGATGTTGGTATCTGTGACCTGCGGCGGCAGCATCGAGCGCATGCGCTTGGCGATGCGCTCGGCCTCGGCCTCCGTGCACCCCTTTTCCGCCGAAATTTCCGCGATGCGCGTCTTGAGCGGCTTCAGTTTGAACAGCAGGAATAGCCGCTGAAAGATTGGAACATCGAACTCCTCTTTCCGCAAGAAGCGCCGCAGGCTGCGCCGCGTCTCCCTCGTGCAGGTCGCGCCGCGGTAATAGATTAAGATCTCCTCGAACGCGCTGAGGTCGACCTGCAGGTCGAGCCCATAATGGGTCTCCCGCGTCATGATGAGATTGATGTCGCTCGGGTCGATCCGCCGATAGTTGGCTTGCTCGAGCAGCCGCGTCACGTCCTGCACAACGCGCTTCTGCAGCGTGTGTCGTTCCTCCAGCGTGAACTTGCGCGTGAGGAGGAGATCGGTATCCGGGCTGAACGGTTCGTAGCTCTGCTCCAGTTCGAGCAATGCGGCGTTATACGTTTGCTGGCGCCAGTAATCGAGGTAGCGGAAAAAGCGGCGCACGTCTGCGGCGGTTCCGGCCGGCCATAGCCCCGAGGCTGCCAGCCGGTCGATCAGCGCGAATCGGGTGACGGGGACGAATTTTTCCAAGGCATCGCCGACTTCCGGCATCACGAACTCGATAGAGCCGAGCGGGATGCCGTCGTCGAATTGCGGTACGGCCACGCCGTTGCGCTCAGTTGCCATCAGCACCTCCCCTGCCGACGCCACGGTCCCAGGCCCTGTTGCTTTCCCGTCCCAGTTCCGCTGGCGCGAGGGACCATCTAGGGCGGGTCGGTGTTGAATGTCGAGCCCGGGCAGCGGCTTCACAAGAGTCCGGGTTGACGGCGGGACGACATCGGAGGTTCGTCTACCGCTGATCTTGGTTCAGCTTGCATTCATCGCATCAACGTTAATAGATGCCGCAAAAGGAATACGGCGCCCGGCCGTGCTTCAATTGCGCGGTGAATAGGAGTTCGAAAGTGGCTCTGCTGGCCAGGAAATCGATGATCACGGCTGTCGTAGCCGTTGCTGCTCTGGCCCTGCTGCTGGTCGCGGTCGGTGGCGAGCGTGCGGTCGCCAACCCATGTGCCTCCGCCTGCTATGCCCAGCATAACCAATGCCGCATTTCGTCCAAAGGCAGCCCGAGTTGCGACGCGGCTCTGACCAAGTGCCTCAGCAGCTGCAAGAAATAGCGACTGCAGAAAAAGCAGGCTCCGGATTCAGCCAGGCCTGCACCCGCCTCAGACGTCCTTGGCATTCTTGACGATCAGCACAGCGAGGCGGCGCGGCCCGTGCGCGCCAATTACGATGCGGCCGCCGATATCAGCCGTGCGCGACGGACCTGAGATCAAGTTCAGCGTTCGCGGCATCACGCGTTCGCCTAGCCGCTCGCGGATGAGATCGAATCCATCCTCGAGACTGCCTCCGATGTCATCCTCCGCCACGATGATGATGTGCGTCTCCGGCACGAAGGCCAGTGTCACCGGATTGCTCGCCCCCGACACCAGCATCAGCGTGCCCGTTTCGGAGACACCGGCCTTGGCCCGCGAGATGCCGACCTCATCGTTCGCTTCCGCCCGGCCGCGCAGGATTGTTAGCCCCGCGACGGCGTCCCAAGGCAGTGCCGTCAGCCACGGATCGACACCCATCCGGGCCCGCGCCGGCAGGTTGTTTTCCACGAGATATCGTGCGACCGCAGCGGGCACCTGATCCGGCCCCTCCAGCGTGTTGACCGTGGCCGATTGGCCCTTCAACAGCGCGGTGAATTGCTCGAGCAACTCCGGTCGTGCTTTCTGCGCGCGCTCCGGCACGAGATGCCGCTCGCGCTCGGCAATGTACTGGCGCGCTGCCGCCCGGCGCTCTGTGTCGCCAGCGCCATTCCCATTGCGGGAAACGCCAAGGCCCGCACGGATTTTGGCAAGGATCGCCTCGCGGCTCATCGCGGCACTCCCTTGCCGGTTTCCGCCCAGAGCTGCTGGAACGTTCGGCCTTGCGGCGCTGCAAGATCGCGGTGCTTCGTCCATCCGCTGGCCATCGGCAGCCACGACAGCCGCCGCTTGCTGCCTGCGAGCGCGCTGAGACTAGCTGTGCCGAACCGCATGGCGAGGTGATAGAGGCGCGGCCGCTTTGCCAGGAACGCCCACGTCTTCAGCCCGAGCTTATAGCCCGCAGGTGTCCCGCCCTGCTCGAACTCCGCCTCGCGCCAGTGCCGCATCAGCTTGGGCAGGGGGATCTTCATCGGGCAGACCGCTTCGCAGCGGCCGCAGAAAGTCGAAGCATTGGGCAGATTGCCGCCCTCCTTCACGCCGATCAACGCCGGCGTCAGCACCGCACCGATCGGCCCGGGATAAACCCACCCGTAGGCGTGTCCGCCGACCGCGTTGTAGACCGGGCAGTGGTTCATGCACGCCCCGCAGCGTATGCACCGCAGCACCTCGCGAAATGGCGTGCCGATCAGTTCTGAGCGGCCATTGTCCAGCAGCACGACGTGATAGGCCTCCGGTCCGTCCGGGTCGCCCTTGCGCCGCGGCCCCGTCGAGAACGTTGTGTAGCTGGTGATCTCCTGTCCCGTGGCCGATCGTGCCAGCAGCCGCAACACCGTGGTCGCGTCCTCCAGCGTCGGCAGCACCTTGTCGATGGACGCGATGACGATGTGGATCTTGGGCAGCGATTGCGTCAGATCGCCGTTGCCCTCGTTGGTGACGATGATCGACGAGCCGGTTTCGGCAATGAGGAAGTTGGCGCCGGTGATTCCGACGTCCGCGGCGAGGAACTTGCTTCGCAGCATCGTCCGCGCTTCGTCCACCAGTTGCACGGGCTCGGCCAGCATGCGGGTCTGCGGCAGCTTGACGTGCGTGCGCCGGAAATCCGCTTCCACCTGCTCCTGCGTCAGATGGATGACCGGCGCCACGATATGGCTCGGCGCCTCGTTGCGGATCTGCAGGATGTACTCGCCGAGGTCGGTCTCCACCACCTCGAACCCGGCCTGCTCCAGATGGGCATTGAGCGCGATCTCCTCGGAGATCATCGACTTGCCCTTGGTGATGATGCGGGCGTTGGCCTCCCGACAGATGCTGGCGATGATCTCGCGCGCTTCAGCCGCTGTCGCCGCCCAATGGACGTGCGCGCCTTCCGCCGTGGCCTTCGCCTCGTACTCTTCGAGATAGATGTCGAGGTTGGCGAGCGCGTGATCGCGAACATTGCGGCCCACCTCGCGCAAGGCCTCGAACTCGGGCAATCGCGCGCGAGCCGCGGCACGCTGCGCGACGAGACCGGACGGAAGCCCGGAGAGGGCCCGCTGCAATTGCGAGTTATCCAGCGCCTCGCGCACGTTGGCTTTGAACAGCGTTGTGGTTGGCTTCATGGCCTGGGGGAGGATCCTGCCGGTGCCGCTTCTGGCTGACACCGGCCGACCCCAGGCGATACGCCTGGCGGTCCGCGGCTCAGCCAGCGAGCATCTTGAATAGCTCGTCCTTCAGCTTCAACCGATTCTTTTTCATCGTTTCCAAAGCGTCGTCGGCAATGTCGATGCCGTTGACCTCATGGCGGTGAATCTCGCGGTTGACGACGTGATACTCATCGAACAGGCGCGCGAAGTGCCGATCCCCGGTCTTCAGCGCGTGGATCTTCTCTTTATATTCCGGAAACTCGTCGTGAAGCTCGTGCTGGACGTGGGACATCTTGGTGTTGGTCTCCGGGATAGGTGTGTGTATCGGTCGAACCCGCTGGGCCGCTACTCGCTCCGCGCGATTGGCGGCTCGGCAAGCTCACCCGCGAGCACCTCGGCGACGTGGCGGGCGGCAATCGGCCGTCCCTCCCTCGTCATCTTTCCTGCCATGTTCATCAGGCAGCCGAGATCCCCCGCGAGCACCAGTGCGGGCTCCGCCGCGGCGATGTTGGCGGTTTTCTTCTCGACCATGGCATTGGAGATGTCAGGGTATTTGATCGAGAAGGTGCCGCCGAAGCCGCAACAGATCTCGCTATCTGCCATCTCGATCAGCTCCACGCCCTTGATCGACGTCAATAGTTTTCGAGGTTGCTCCTTGATGCCCAGTTCCCTGAGGCCCGAGCAGCTATCGTGGTAGGTGACACGGACCTCAAACTCCGGATTGAGGCCGGCGGGGATCGCCGTCATATGCCGGACGTCGACCAGGAAGAAACGAGCTCGAAAACTCGCTCGGCAAACGCCTTCGCCCTCATTTCGGCATCGCCCTCGCCTGCAAACAGGCGCGGGTAGTGGGCCTTCAACATGCCCGCGCATGAGCCGGACGGCGCCACCACGTAGTCGCAGCCCTCGAACGCGGCGATCGTGTTGATCGCGATGTCTTTTGTATCCGCCCGGTCGCCGGAATTGTAGGCCGGTTGGCCGCAGCAGGTCTGGCCCCGCGGCACCACCACTTCGCAACCGGCCGCCTCGATCAGCTTGACCGCCGCAAATCCGACCGACGGCCGCACCAGGTCGACGAGGCACGTCACGAACAGTCCGACTTTGGGCCGGTCGGCGGGCAGGTTGGGCATGAGGATCTCGAGATCTCGATGGGCGCAAGCTGAAGTTGTGCGCACCCGCGCGCGGGTTGGCAAGTGCTGCTTGAGCGGGCGCTGACATGGACCGCTGTACACTTGTCTCGCCATGACGGCCGCTTTAGCGTCCGCGATAGGGGATTCGGACGACAAATTAAGCGGGGAGCCAGATGGTGGAGCGGATCGAACCGCCACGCAATTTTCTGCCGGGACCGGCAGGGCTGCCGCAGCACGGTGAGCGAGCGCTTCTGCTGGGCGAATTGCATGCGCGGCCATTCCTGCCGCTGCCCGCGCCGCGTCGGATCTATCACTTCGCCTTCATGACCGGCGACACGGAAGCGCGGGCGGATCGGATCGCGATCACGGAACTCGCTGCTGCCCGTGGCCTCGCGCCGCCCGCGACCGACGCAAAGTACCATCGCTTCGACTTCGGTGCCTGGGAGCTGCGCTGGGAGCAGCACACCGAGTTCACCACCTACACGTGGCTCACCGCACGTGATGCCGAGGAGCCCTTCGTCCACACCGATCCGTTGCGCGAGGGCGAGATCGCTTTCACACCGCCCGGCCCCCTCATCGCCGCCGTGCACATGAGCTTGGTAGCGCCGGAAAAGCTCGCCGACGACCCGACCCAGCGCTTCAACCCGTCCGGCCTCTGCGTCATCGACGCTTCTGAGGGCTCGGCGCGCGTCACCACCGACTTCCAGGTCGATCCCCAGGGCTTCACCCGTTTCCTGATAGAATCCAAAAAGCTAACGCCGACCCGCGCGGGACGCCTCGTGCAGCGCTTGCTGGAGTTGGAGACCTACCGAACGCTCGCGCTGCTCGGACTTCCGGTCGCCCGTCGCGCCGGCCCGGAGCTTGCGCGCATGGAAGCTGAGCTCTCCGAGGTCACGCAGGAAATCGCCAAGGCTCCGGACCCATCGCGCAACCAGCGCATGTTGCAGAAGTTGACGCGCCTCGCCGCCGAGATCGAGGCGCAGTCCGCCCGAACCGCGTTCCGTTTCGGCGCTAGCCGGGCCTACTATGCCCTCGTCAGGAGCCGTATCGAGCTGATCCGCGAGCGCCAGGAGGGCGAATACGTCACCATCACGGCCTTCTTCCGCCGCCGTTTAGAGCCCGCCATCGAGACCTGCAACGCCGTCGAGGCGCGGCAAGCCCGTCTGTCCTCACAGCTTGCCCGGACCGCCGATCTCCTGCGCACCGGCATCCAGTTCGAGCTGGAACACCAGAACCGCGATCTTCTGACTTCGATGGACAAGCGCGCGCAGCTCCAACTCCGACTGCAGCAAACGGTCGAAGGGCTGTCGGTTGCCGCGATCAGCTACTACGTGATCGGCCTCATCACCTACGTGGCCAAGGGCGTGAAGGATGCCGGCTTATTGCCCAAGCCCTTGACGCCTGAACTCGTGACGGCGGTCGCTGTGCCGCTCGTCGTGCTCGCCATGTGGGTGCTGATGAAACGCGTCCACCACCACATCACCGGCGGTGGCGAGCACTGAACCGCATGGCCGGGTCACGATGCTGACCCGGCCTAACTTTGCTTCGCTCAGGCGGTGATCTTCTTGGCCGTTTTGATGGCGGGCGCAGCGGACTTGGTCGGCTTGCCGTAGTCGATGCCCTTGTCCCAATAAGGCTCGACGCCATACAACTCGGCCAGATACTCGATAAAGACGTTGACCTTCGACGGCATGAACTCGCGGCAGGGATAGACGGCGTAGATCGCGACGTTCGATGAGCCGCGAAACTCCGGTAGCACGACCTTGAGCCGGCCTGCGGAGAGTTCCGAGCCGATCTCCCACGTACTGCGCAGCCCGAGCCCCAGGCCGGACAACAGCGCCTCGCGCACCAGCTCCGCCGAATTCGATCGCACCGCGCCCTTCACCCGTATCTGCCGTTGGCCGCCCGGGCCTTCGACCCGCCAGACGTCCTGCGCGCCGGCCGAAAGACAGGTGTGATCCTCGAGATCGGCGAGCGTCTTCGGCGCGCCGAACTTCTCCAGGTACCCGGGAGCCCCGCAGATCACGCGATTGTCGGGTGCCAATTTCTTCGCGACGAGCGAAGAGTTCCTGCAATTCACCGATGCGGATGGCGAGGTCGAAACCCTCGCGGATGATGTCGACGTAGTTGTCGGTCAGATGGAAATCCAGCTCGATGTCCGGATACCGCTGCATGAACTCGGCGAGGTAGGGCGCGATATGGAACCGGCTGAACGATGTCGGCGCTGTGATCTTCAACAGACCGCGCGGCTTGGTGTTGCGGCGGCTGACGAAATCTTCCGCTTCCTCGACCAGGCTCAGGATGTCGACCACCCGCTTGAAGTAGCCCTCCCCCGTCTCGGTCAGCGTGAGTTGGCGGGTAGTGCGCTGGAACAAACGGGCGCCGAGTCGCTCCTCGAGCAGGCTGACCCGTTTGGACACCACGGCTGGCGAGAGACCCATCTCGCGCCCAGCCGCCGACATGTTGCCGGTGCGCGCGACGCGTGCAAAGATATCGAGGTCGCTGATGGCGGTCACAAAATTGGTCCCTTCAGATACGGTGTCGAGAGGCCAAGGCCCTTCCCTCTCGGTATTACGGTCGTAGGCGACGAAAGAGTGTCGGCATAGTATGCCACCAGCGGTATTCTATTTCCATATCGTTGAAATTCCGCCCCCTGTTGTTTCCCTGAACCCGGTAATCGGGTCCGGGTCAACGGCACCGGATCTCGCGGAAACTTCAAACAGAACGAGGCCGTGCGATGTCCCATATCCAGTTGCCTGAGCCGGATGCCGGCATCATCGCGAGGCGCGACCACATCGTGCGCGATCTCGAGAGGCTGCTCGGCCCGGGCGTCGTGATCTCGGACGAGGACGGGCGTCGGGCATTCGAGACGGATGCGCTGACAGCGTACCGCGCGATGCCGCTCGCGGTCGTGCTCCCGCGCTCGACGGAAGAGGTCTCGAGAGCATTGCGCTACTGTCGCGACAACAATTTGAAGGTGATCGCTCGCGGCGCCGGCACCTCTCTGTGTGGCGGCGCACTTCCCGCCGAGGATGCTGTCGTCATCGGCGTCTCGAAGATGAGCCGTGTGCTTGAACTCGACTTCGACAACCGCACCGCCACTGTCGAGACCGGCATTACCAACCTCGGTATCTCGGCCGCAGTCGCTCCGCGCGGTTTCTTCTACGCGCCCGATCCATCGAGCCAGCTAGCCTGCACGCTGGCCGGCAATCTCGGTATGAACTCGGGCGGCGCGCACTGCCTGAAGTATGGCGTTACAACCAACAACATTCTCGGCGTCAAGCTCGTCACCATCGACGGCGAGATCATCGACATCGGCGGCAAACACCTCGACTCCGAAGGATATGACCTCCTCGCGCTCATCGTCGGCTCGGAAGGCCAGTTCGGCATCATTACCGAGGCGACCGTGCGCATCCTCCGCGCTGCCGAGGGCGCGCGTCCGATGATGCTCGGATTCGATACGACCGAAGCGGCGGGTGAGTGCGTCTCCTCCATCATCGGTTCGGGCATCATTCCGGTCGCCATCGAGTACATGGACAAGCCGGCCATCGAGGTCTGCGAGAAATTCGCCAAGGCCGGCTATCCGCTTGACGTCGAGGCGTTGTTGATCGTCGAGGTCGAAGGCTCCGAGGAGGAAATCTCGGATCTTCTCTCCAGCATCGTCGCCATCGCCGAGAGACATCGCCCCCGCCACGTCATCGTCAGTCAGAGCCCGGAGCAGAGCGCCAAGATCTGGAAAGGCCGCAAGTCCGCGTTCGGCGCCATCGGCCGTATCTCGGACTACTACTGCATGGATGGCACCATCCCGCTGGGCCGTTTACCGCAAGTGCTGACGTCTATCTCCGATATCTGCCGCAAGCACGGGCTGAAGGTCGCCAACATTTTCCATGCCGGGGATGGCAACCTGCACCCCTTGATCCTCTACGAAGCCAACGACGCCGCCCAGGCCGATCGCGCCGAGCTGGCGGGCGCCGAAATCCTGAAGCTGTGCGTCGAGGTCGGCGGCTGCCTGACCGGGGAGCATGGCGTTGGCATCGAGAAGCGCGACCTGATGACGGTTCAGTTCACGGAAACCGACCTCGCGCTGCAAATGCGAATCAAAACCGTGTTCGATCCGAAATGGCTTCTCAACCCGGCCAAGGTGTTCCCGCTCCACGGCCGGTTGCCGGAAGCTTACGGAGCACCGCCGGAGATTTTCATGGACACGCGCGAGAGCGTAACCGCCTAACGGCGTTTCGTTGAATTTATCTAAGAAGCCCGGCCACGAAGCCGGCCAAGACAGCCTGCCCCGAGGAGACACCCGACGTGCCAGACGTGTTGAGACCAGCCGCCGACTGGGAGCTGCAGAGCATTATCAGCGGCTGCATCGACAAGCGTTCATCGATCGAACTGATCGGCAGAGGCTCCAAGCGCGCCGTCGGACGCCCGGTCAAGGCCGACGTCACCGTCTCGACCGCATCGCTACGCGGCATCCCGCTCTATGAGCCTTCCGAGATGGTGATGAGCGCGCGGGCCGGCACCATGCTCTCGCAGGTCGAGGCCGATCTCGCCGCGCGCGGCCAAATGTTGCCATTCGAGCCGATAGATCTCGGCCCGGCCATCGGTGCCGGAGCAAATGCGCAGACCGTAGGCGCAGTCTTTGCCTCGAATTTTTCCGGCGCTCGGCGCATCTCCGCGGGCGCCGCACGCGACCACCTGCTCGGCGTACGCGGCGTCAATGGCCGCGCCGAGATCTTCAAGTCCGGCGGCCGCGTCATGAAGAATGTGACCGGCTACGACATTGCCCGCGGCCTCTCCGGGAGTTGGGGCACGCTCGCCGTGCTGACCGAGGTGACGTTCAAGGTCGTGCCCATCCCCGAGACCTCTGCGACCGTCTTCTTTACCGGCTTGCCGGAGGACATCGCGGTCGAGACCATGTGCGCCGCCGTGGGTACGCCGTTCGAGGTTTCCGGCGCCGTCCACCTGCCGGCGACGCTGGCTTCGCGGCTACAGAGCGAGGAAGTGGCCGCTCTCGGCAAGCCGATTACCGCGTTGCGCATCGAAAACTTCGCCAAGTCCGTCGTCTACCGCTCCAATGCGCTGAAGGATGCCTTGAAAGTCTACGGCAAGACGATGCTGCTCGAACATGCCGACAGTGTCCGCTTCTGGTCCGAATTACGACGCCTGTCCGTACTGCCAGCGAGCGCCTCGACGTTGCTGTGGCGCGTTTCCACGGCACCGCGCAAAGCGCCGTCGCTGGTGTCTGCCATCAAGCGCCATATGTCCGCCGAAGTTCTTTACGACTGGGCCGGCGGCCTTTTGTGGCTCGAGGTGCCAGCGACGTCCGACGCCGCTGCCGCCGACATTCGCCGTGCCGTCGCGCTGCACGGTGGACACGCGACGCTTATCCGCGCCGACGAGACCATGCGTTCGGAGGTCGAAGTATTCCAGCCGCTCGAGCCGGGGCTCGACAAGCTCACCCGCGGCCTCAAGCACGCGTTCGATCCCGCCGGCGTCTTGAATCCGGGCCGCATGTACGCCCACCTTTGAAATTGCACCCGTTCGAACCCGTCCCCGGCTGACATCCAACGATAGAAACGAGCCCGATGCAGACGAATTTCACGCCCCAGCAGTTGGAAAATCCGCGATTGGCGGAAGCGGACCGCATCCTGCGGCGCTGCGTGCATTGCGGATTCTGTACGGCGGTCTGCTCGACGTACGTGATCCTGGGCGACGAACGTGACAGCCCTCGCGGCCGCATTTACCTGATGAAGGACATGTTCGAGCGCGGACGCGATGCCAGCCCCGAGGTCCAGTATCACATCGACCGCTGCCTCTCGTGCCTGTCCTGCATGACGACATGCCCCAGCGGCGTCGATTACATGCACTTGGTCGATCTTGCCCGGGCCCACATCGAGGAGACGCGCCCGCGCAGCTTCAAGGATCGCATGCTGCGTAATCTGATTGCTAACGTCATCCCCTATCCGAACCGCTTTCGCGCCGCAGTGAAGGCCGCGAGCCTTGGGCGTCCTTTTGCATCACTTCTCGATCGCGTCGGCTTGAAAGAGCTTTCCGCCATGCTCGCGCTCGCGCCGCGCGACTTGCCGCCTCCCTCGAAATACGATGGCCCCGGCACCGCCAAGACCGGCGGCGAGCGCCGCGCCCGCGTTCTGCTGCTTACCGGGTGTGCCCAGCAGGTGCTCCGTCCCGACATCAACGACGCCACCATCCGCTTACTCGCTCGCCGTGGCGTCGACGTCGTGGTCGCGGCCGGCGCCGGCTGTTGCGGCGCGCTCACCCATCACATGGGCCGCGAGCAGGAGGCGCTGGCCTTCGCCCGCAACAATGTCGATGCCTGGTCGAAGGAGATGGAGAAAGGCCCGATCGACGCAGTCATCATCACGGCGTCCGGCTGCGGCACAACAGTAAAGGACTACGGCCACATGCTAGCGCGCGACGCCGCCTACGCGGAGCGCGCCGCCCGCATCTCGGACTTGGCCAAGGACATCACCGAATTCCTCGCCGGTTACGAACTGGGAGCCCCCAAGCGCTGGTCGAGCTTGAAGATTGCGTATCACTCAGCCTGTTCGCTCCAGCATGGCCAGCGCATCACGGATGAGCCAAAGGCCCTGCTCAAGAAGGCTGGCTACGGCGTCGTCGACGTGCCGGAAGGCCACATCTGCTGCGGCTCGGCCGGCACCTACAACATCCTGCAGCCGGAGATCGCCGATCAGTTGAAGGAGCGCAAGGCGAAGAACATCGACAGCGTTCGCCCCGATCTCGTCGCCGCCGGCAATATCGGTTGCCTCACCCAGTTGCAGGGCGCGATTTCAGTCCCCATCGCGCACACCGTCGAGCTGTTGGATTGGGCCTACGGCGGCCCAGTTCCCCGCGGCTTGGAGGAGTTGGCGAAGTTCGTCTCGGACGTGCCGAAGCCCAATCGCAAGCCGGAAGAGTATATCGACGCGTGATCTGCGTATCAGGCCAGCCGGCCCAACGCCCTGAAGGCGGTTGCGGCGACGAGCCTCGTTTCAAAAAAACGCGAAACGTTTGAGCTTTACGGTCTTATGACGGGACCGCATGAGGACCAAACGCGCCGCATCGGTTGCAGCATATCCGAGCAAGAGTGACGACATGACGATGACTGCGATTGCCCCTTCCGCAACCGGGACCGATACGGCCGCGGCTCTGAAAGAGGTCCGCAAAGCCGAGGCATACGCCAACACCGGCCGGTTGGAGGAAGCGCGGCGGACGCTCGCCCGGGCAGTCTCGCTCGACCGCCGCTCGCAGCCGGCAATCGCCCTCTCTCGCCTCTTGCAAGATCCATCGCATGGTGCCGGTCCTGGGGCCGAGACCAATTGTTACACGCTTTTGCTCGAAGCGCAGTGGACGAAAGGCACCGATCCTCACGACGGCTCCGCCGGTTTTTTCACCGTCTATCACGTTGCGGCCGACACGCCCGACGAAGCGCTGGCGCTTTGCCGCGCCTTTGAGCCCGAGTCCGCTTCGGTCGGGCATGCGGATCAGCGAGATCGTCGAGACGGCCAGGCACGTGATGAGCAAGGGCGTGCATCAGGTCGGCCCCTACCATCACTTCGGCCGCGACCTGCATGACTGAGCCGAGCCCACTGCCGATTCCGGAATTCTGCCTGGTCGTGCTGATTGGCGCGACTGGCTCTGACAAATCGGCGTTTGCACGCGAGCACTTCAGACCAACCGAGATCATTTCTGCGGACTATTGCCGCGCGCTCCTCACCGACGAGGAAAGCGGAAACGAAACCGCGCCTTCTGGTCACGAAAGTAATCCCGAATTAGCCGCGGACGCTTTCGACATCGTCGCCGCCATTGCCGAAAAGCGCCTCAGCCGGCGCAAGCTCACCGTTATCGATGCCACAAACCTGCACCATCAGGATCGCACTTCGCTCGTGGCGTTGGCGCGCCGACACTATGCGCTTCCACTCGCTATTGTGTTCGACCCTGGCAAGGGCATCACGCTGGAACGCGCAAAGCTGGAGAAGGAAGGGTTTCGCGTCGTCCACGACCTGCGATCAGAGCCCTATGCCATCGCCATGCGCGTCGAGCGTCAACGTCTCTCGACCGACCGCCGTGACGAGCATGGTCCGTTCGATATTGTCGGCGACGTTCACGGCTGCGTGGACGAGTTGATCGCGCTGATGCAGAAGCTCGGCTACGCCGTACGCTTCGAAGGGACTGGCGAAACGCGCCGCGCAGTCACGACGCCGCCGCCCGGCCGCAGGCTCTGCTTCATCGGCGACCTTGTCGATCGCGGCCCCAACTCGCCGGACGTGCTCCGGGTCGTCATGGATATGGTCGCGGCCGGCCAAGCGCTTTGCGTGCCGGGCAATCACGATGTGAAGCTTTTGCGCTGGCTCAACGGCCGCGAAGTGAAAATGGCTCACGGCATCGACCGCACCATCGCGCAGTTCGCGGTCGAGCCTGCGTCGCTTAAGCCGCGCGTCCAGACGTTCCTCGACGGCCTCGTGAGCCACATCTGGCTGGAAGGCGGACGCTTGGCCTTGGCCCATGCCGGCATCCGTGAGGATATGATCGGCCGCGCATCCGGCGCGGTTCGCGAATTCTGTCTCTATGGCGAGACCAGTGGCGAGACCGACGAATTTGGGCTCCCCATTCGCTACCATTGGGCCGCCCAATATCGCGGCCGCACAGCCATTGTCTACGGACATACTCCGGTCATCGAGGCCGAGTGGGTGAACAACACGCTCTGCATCGATACCGGCTGTTGTTTCGGTGGCAATCTGACTGCCCTGCGTTGGCCGGAAAACGAGATTGTCTCGGTCCCGGCGGCGCGGGTCTACAGCGAGCCGATCCGCGCCTTCGGCCACCCGCCGGTACGCCCGCCGTCCTAGCATCCACCCCAAAGCCACGCTCGCAGACCGCGTCTCGACTCAATACGGCCCGCTGCCGTAGGGATGCTGTCCCCTTGATTTGCAGCGCGGGCACCGGATTCGCAAAATCGTGCGGCATTGGCGACCTCAGCGGCACCGAAGCGCGCTGTGCTTTCTTTTTCTTTCGAACCGGATCAGCAAGCCACCCGCCGAGTTCGAGGAAAAAGAAGAAGTACGTGTGGACGACATTCCAGTAGTGCACGGTGCAGCCGACCAGTACGAGCGCGATGAGCGAAATCAGCCAACCCGTGCCGAGCCCCGCAAGGTGCCGATCTCCGATCCGCAAGCGTCCCCACACGACGCCTCGGGCAATCAGCAAGACCGAGCCTACGAGCAGCAGGAACGCGGGTAAACCCGTGCGCATCATGGTGACGAGCCAGAACGCGTCGACGGTCGAAGACACCATCCATTGCGGACGTTCCCATTCGCCCAGGCCAATGCCGGTCCACGGGTTGGCGAGTACGTTGCCGAGGCCGTGCTCCCAGATTTGCAACCGGTAGAAGCCGGTCCACGGATCGAGCGTGAAGCCGGTGGCGATGATCGCGAAAGGTCCGCGCGTGGAGACCAACGAGATGCCGATGTAGAGGCCGGAAAGCACTGCGACCGCAAGGTAACCGCGTGCTTTGAGGCCGCGCGTCACGCGTTCGGCGGTCATCAGCGCGCCTTGAACGCAAAGGCACAGGATCGGTGCCGACGACAATCCGAGGATCGTCGCGCCAGTCACGAATGCCGTTCGCTTGCGCTTCTGCCAGCGCTTCGTTTCCGCGAAATAGAGCACCGCGAACAGACCGGCGCAGAAGGTGCCGTAGTGGATGGGGTGGTCGAAGGTGCCGTAGGCGCGCGTCAGCCCCAGCCGCTGCTCGATCCCGACCGGATGCTGGTAGCCTGTCAATTGGCGAAGAAAGTCGTGCGTGTAGAGCTGCCCGAGCAGCGTTTCCGGCAGCGCGAACACAGCCGCAAGCGCAATAGCGAGGACCATCATGCGCGTTGTCGCAAGCATTGCGGCCCCGTCGCGCACGTAAGCGCGCGCCACGACGTAGGCCCCAAAACTTTCCAGTGCGAGCGAGCCGCCGTAGACGACGCCCTCCTGTCCGGAGTGCATGGCATAGACGACCACGCTCCAGGCGGCGAACGCGAGAAAACCAATGTCGAAGCTGCGCACGCGAATGTCGCGGCGAGAGATCAGGCGATACAGCGCAAACGGAAACAGGAGGATGAGCGCGACACGGTGCGGCGGCAGTCGCAGGCCGCCGAGGAACAGCGACAGCTCCGTTGGGCAAAGAAAGCTCAGGATCAGCGCGACGATCGGGCCGGGTGCCGCGCCCAAGGCTCTCAGCATCTCGCCCTCCCGGCACCACAAAACGCCGACGAGCCGCGCACTGCCGCGCGGCTTGCCGTTGTCAGGGCGCATTCCAAGTGGCTCACACGCCGCAGGGCTCCTTGTCCCGGCTAATGCGCATTCTTACGCGTCGTCACCGCCCGGATCGTCTGGGCCAGAATCTTGAGATCGAGGGAGAGAGACCACGATTTGATGTAGGCGATGTCGTTTTCCACCCGCGCCTGCATTTTGTCGGTGCTCGACGTTTCCCCGCGGTAGCCGCGCACCTGAGCAAGGCCCGTGATGCCGGGCTTCACCTGATGACGATTGGCGTAGGTTTCCAGCATCTCGCCGTACTGCTCGTCATGAACCAGCGCATGCGGACGCGGGCCGACGAGGCTCATGTCGCCCCTCAGGACGTTGAACAGTTGCGGCAACTCATCGAGGCTGCTTGAGCGAAGGAAGCGGCCGACGCGGGTGATGCGCGGGTCACCTTTGGCGACTTGGCGGACGTTGGCGCCGTCCTCCAGCACGCGCATGGTGCGGAACTTCAAGACGTTGATGATGCGCTGATTGAGGCCGCGGCGGCGTTGTACGAAAAGCACCGGCCCCGGACTGTCGAGCTTGATGGCGAGCGCAATCAGCGGGAAAAGCGGGGCGGCGAGCAAGAGAATGACGGCGCCCAGTACATAATCCTCGGTCATCTTGATCAGTGGCGCCCAGTCGGCGAGTGCCTTCTTCTTGACGTCCATAAGCCCGACCGGTCCGACGTTTGAAACGCGGTGCGAAGCATCGTTCTCGATGAAGTCGGACGAGATGTGCGTGACGATATGAATGCTGACTGGCAACTGCTCGAGCTTGCGCGCAATGTCGGCAATGCGGCGATCCGCCGACTGCGGTAGCGCGATCACGATCTGGTCGATATGGCCGGTGCGCGCGGCGTCGATGAGCTCCGTGAGACGTCCGGCAATCGGAAGGCCTTCGGGATTGATGCGGTTCTCACCGATGCGGTCGTCGAAAACGCCGGCGAAATGAATCCCTTCGCGCACGTTCGCCAAGTGATCGTGAACGCGGCGCGCGATTGAGCCTGCGCCGAAGACGGCGATTCGCTGATCGAACCGGCCCGCCGCGACCAGCCGGTTCAGGGCCAAGTGCGCGATGTTGCGGGTCACGAACAGCATCGCGAAGCTGCTGCCGGCCCATGCGGCTTCCCAACCGAGGATGTTGCCGCTGGCGACTGCGTTCGGCATGCTGAGCCCGAGGACGGCGCCGATCACGATGGAGAGCGTCGCGAGCAGCAGCAGCGGATTTGCGTTGATGTGGTCGAAATGCTTGGAATCGTAGAAGTCCCAAGCCTTGAAGCACAATCCGGCGAGAACTCCGGCCAGAACGCTTCCCTGCACCATGAGCACCCAGTTGATGCTGTGTCCGCTCTGCACGGGAAAGACGAACGCCGGGACAATTCCGCCGGCAATAACGCATGCGATATCGATCAAGCCGACGATGTCGATCGCTACGCGGCGCGACCAGCGTTGCGGAGGGACCTTGCTCGCTTGTGGACCGGACGCGCGTCTGCTTTCGACTTCCGTGGACGCTACGGATGCGACTGACATCTGCCAAACCTTCGACAATAGCGCCGTTGCAGGGGCGCCTACTCATTCGAACGACAGGTCGATTTAGCCTCAAGTCTCTAAATTTTGGCTGAACGCGGATTAGTCGCGCGCGATATCGTTAGAGAGATTTCATGCCGCGTGCCCTAACCCGCGCTGTTGGGCAAGGAGAGCCGGCTGGAAACCCTCGGCTTCGGCAATCACGTCAGGGTCCACTTCGCTGACGACGACTCCCAGAACTTTCTCCTGATTGAAGCCGAGGCTCTTGAGCGCGCGCTTGGCGATCTGGCGCGCGGTACGCCGCCATGCCAGCACCATCACGATCTGGTCGGCGTGGTCGGCCAGGATGCGTCCGTCGATGACCGGCAACAGCGGCGGCGCGTCGATGATGATGGTATCGAACTGCTGTTTCAGGCTCGCGATCGCGGCGTTCATCTGCGGCGAATGCAGCATTTCCGGACGCGTCAGCCGGACCGGCGCCGGCCCCATGGCCGGTAGGAAGTGAAGTCCGGTCGTGGCGTCACGCAGGATTGCGTGCTCGACCGGCGTGCCCGCGCCGAGCGCCTCCGCGAGCCCTGTCGCGCGCTGCGCCGCGAGTTGCTTGGAGAGCCCCGCCCGTCGCAAGTCGCCATCGATCAGCAGAACCCGCGTTCCCGTCATCGCATAGTGATGAGCGAGGTTCGACGCGACCATTGCCGACCCTTCTCCGGGCAAGCTGGACGCGATCAGGATCACACGTGGAGCGCCGACTCGCCGCCGCACGTCGATCTCGCGACGCACGCCACGGATCGCCTCGGCGAAGGGCCCGGCCGGATCGGCGACCACGAGACGGACGGAGCGCAGAGGCTCGATCTGAGCGGTCGCGGTTGTGCCTTGCGTCTGCGGCAGGGACGAGAGGTGGGTCATGTCGAGTGCATGCTCGACATCCTCCAGCCGGCCAATGCCAGGCGTCATGACCTCGATGAGCAGCGCCAGAGCGATGCCGAGCGCGAGGCCGCCGACAAGTCCCGCGATGGCGAGTTGCTTCCGTTTCGGGAAGGCAGGGTACAACGGTGCGTCCGCTCGCTCCACGATGCGGGCGTCGGGCAATTGCAAACCTTGGGTTTCGGCCGTCTGCTTGTAGCGTGCGAGCAGCGCCTCGAACAGTTGCTTGCTGGTGGTCGCTTCGCGCTCCAGCTCCTTGAGCTCGATGCTGGCGCCCTTCACGGATAATTCCTGCGCCTTGAGCGTATTGAGATTTGCCAGGAGCTGCCGTTCGCGCTCTTCCGCAACTTCGTATTCATTGCGCACGTTGGCGACGAGCCGTTCCATTTCGGCATCGAGATTGGCGCGGGCCTCGTGCACCTCGGCGCGCACCTTGCGCATGTCGGGATGGTTGGGACCGTACTTGGTCATCAGCTCCGCCTCGCGCCGCTGCGCGATGCCCAGCTGCTCCTTCATCTGGCGCACGGTCTGGCTCTGCAACACGTCGCCGAACGTGCCGCTGCCGTCGCCCTTCTGCACGAGCTTCTTGATCTGCTCGTATTTGGCGCGCGCTTCCGCGGTGGCGTTGCGCGCCGTGACCGTCTGTTCCATCAGCTTTGAAAGCTGCTGCTCGGAAAGAATGTGCCCGCTGCTGTCGAAGATGCTGTGCGCCGCCTTGAACTGTTCCACCTTGGTTTCGGCCGCGGCAAGCTTGACTTTCAACTCCGTGAGCTTCTCCTCGAGCATTCCGGTAGCCGCGCCGGCGGCGCGCGTTTTTTGCTCGAGCTGATCGTTGAGATAAACCTCGGCGATTGTGTTGACGATGCGCGCGGCCTTCACCGGATCGGGCGACGAGAACTTGACCTCGATGAGGAGCGTATTGCGAACGCGCGAAACTTTGAGCTTGTCGCTGAAGGCAGCGGCGACGGTATCCCGCTCCGGACGCGACCCGCCGGGCTTCTGGCCGAGCAGTTCCGAAATCGGGTCGGGCGCTGTCGACCGCGGGCGCACCCCTTCTTCTTCGGGCAGCAGCGTCGCGATGCCGATCCGGGCGGCGAATTTTTTCAGCGCCGGCGCACCCGCGAATTCGTCGTCGTCACGCAGGTTCAGGACGTCGATCACGCGCAGGATGATCGCCCGCGAACGTACGATCTCGACCTCGCTCTCGACGGTGGCTGAATCCGCCTTCAGCTCCGAGATCACGCCATCCATGTTCGAGATGGTCTTCTTGCGTGGGTCGATCTGCACGACCGCCGCAGCGTCATAGCGATTGGGAATGCTCCATGCGGCGACCGCCGCGAGCCCCGCGGCCACGACGGTCACGGCGGCCACAAGCTTCCAGCGGCGGCGAACGGCGCCGATCAGCCGCTCCGGGCTGAGGCCGCCTTGTCCGTCGTCCTCGTCGTGCTCAGCGTGTGGGCTGGGCCGGCTCATGGTCAGGTGTCGCAATCCTAAAAATCAGAAGCGCAACTTGGCTTCGACGGTGAACCGGTCTCTGTTCATGTCGTAGGCAGGGTCCGTCGAATCTCTAACCTGATGTTCGTATCCAAAGGTGAACAGCCAGTTTTTGTTTGCGTAATAATCGATACCTATTTTCGCGCTCCAGATGCGATCGGTGCGAGTCACACCCTGGAATTGGTCCTCGGCGTAGCTGCCGCCCGCGCTCAAGACGAGGTTGTGCCAGATCTCATATTCGAGCCGCGCTTTCACCGCCGATTCGACGACGCTGCCGCCGTCGGAGGCGAGTTGGTCTGTGATGTTGCGCGAGAGCGTCCCGTAAAGCGTCAAGTTCTGCGTGACCAGCCACTGCACCTCGCCCTCGGCGAGCCAGCTTTGTAGGCTGGCCAGCCCGTCCTGATCGTACTCGCGCAATCCCCAGCCGCCCATCAGTCGCCAGCGCAACAGCGGACTGGTCTGGAACGACAGGCCAGCCAGCCCTTCAAAGCCGTTGCCGGTGCGCGAGACGCTGCCGTCGCCCGCGTTGAGGAAGCGAGAGAAGCGCAGGCGCGAGACTGCATCGAAGCCGGGAGAAAGCCGCAAGCCCGCTTTCACTTGTGCGCTGAACACGTCGGTGTCGCGGTACGCTTCGTTTAGCGTGGAGCCATCAGTGGTCCGCACCGATCCGTAGTTCCACTGCTCGAACGTTCCCGACAGCGTGCCGTAGAGGCGCCCCACGTCGCGCGTGATGCCCACGGCGGCACGGTTGTGAAGGATCTCCAGCGGCTCGGCCGCGAAGCGCCAGGCCGTCGAATCCTGCCGCTCTTCATGTTCGAGGCTTGTGAGCAGGTTGGCGGAGAGCGTATGTGCGGCATCGAAATGCAAGGCGCCGTTGAGCGCCGCATGCGCGTTCGCATAGTCCTGGTCGCCGTGCTCGGCGAAGGTGACAATCTTGCCGCCGAGCGAAAGGTCGAGGACGTGTCGAGGCAACTCTGATTTGAACGTGACGTTCGGGGCCACCTCCGTACGAATGTCCGATTGGCGGTTCGTCGGTGCTGCAAAAATATTGTTGTCGTAGGTGACGGCGGCGCCGAGTGCCGGAAAAATCCGGTAATTGCCGAACCTCAGGCCATCGGGCTGGAAATCGAGACGCGACCGTTCGCTGATCCGTTCCGCACCGTACTTCTTGCTGTCATCCCACACGCGCAGCCGGTCCCGCGATGCAACGGTGTCGGTGATGAGACCGTCGCCCGCATCCAGGTCGAGCGCGAACGCCCTGCCGATCGAGGTGATCGACACTGAAGCCGCGGTCGAAAAGCCGATCAGCGCTGCACGCAGCACACTGGGCCTTATTGGCGCGAATGTTCGGGGGGCGGTCATAAGGAGGGCTCGCCTCAGAAGAACCGCTCCGGAATACGGATGTTGTCGCCGGGCAGCACCGGCGCATCGCCTGGCATCGTGACCTGCAATTCTTTCTGGTCGTCGCGGCCGAGCAGCACGTAGCTCTGCTCAGCGCGGTAAGTGTAGCCGCCTGCCATGGCCACCGCGTCGCGCAGCCGCAAGCCGGATTTGTATTGAAACTCGCCGCCGTTCTTGACCTCGCCGTGTACGTAGATCGGGCGGTAGTTCAAGACATCGACGGCGACTTTGGGATTTTTCAGGATGCCTTCGCGAACGAGCCGTTGTGTCACCGCGTCGCGGAACTCCTGCACCGTGAGCCCCTTGGCCTGGACGTCGCCCAAGAGAGCCATGCCGACGCTGCCGCTGGGGTTGACATCGAACTGGCCGGAGAGGTTGTCTTCGCCGAAGACGGTGATTTTCAACTTGTCGCCAGGACCTAGGCGATAGACGCGCGACGTCGGCGTTGCGGTCGCGAATGCGGATTCGCCGGTGGCGAAATTCGGCAACTGCGCGCTGGGGGAGTTTGCGCATGCGCTAAGCCATGCGGCAGCGATTGCAGCGGCTGCAAAGGCGAACCAGGACTTTCCAGTCACAAGACGCAAAGACATGAACGCAAAACCGCTCGAACACTCAGGGCCGCAACGCCGTCCGCTATGACGGTCGTCCGGAACAAGACTCCAAAGAGCAAACGCCCTTTTCGGTAAACGCACCGTTAATGCGGTCACTGGATCGAGCTGAAACTCGGCATCAGACGTGGATGCAGCCGCCGTTAGCCGAAGTTTTAGCATCCTGCTCTAGCATCGCTCCCGCGTCGGTTTTCGCTCACCGAGGCATCGAGTACCGGGAGTAGCCAAGTCGTGACGATGGATACGTGTGCCAAGACGGATGGTCTACGGCTGTTCTACGAGTTGAAGGAGCAGGCCTACTTCTCCGGCGCACGCGCCGATTTCGTCAGCCGGCTGCCGCGTGACACCACAACGTCGGTGCTCGAGGTCGGCTGCGGCACCGGCGCCACCGGTGCTCTTGCTCTCGCCCGCGGCCGCGCCGGCCGTTACGTCGGCATCGAGCTGTTTGAAACGGCCGCAGACGAGGCCCGCAAGGTTTTGAGTGAAGTCGTCA
Organism: uncultured Alphaproteobacteria bacterium; assembly: GCA_963847435.1. Lineage (GTDB taxonomy): Bacteria > Pseudomonadota > Alphaproteobacteria > Rhizobiales > Hyphomicrobiaceae > CAWJZR01. The sequence continues at coordinate 305,313 of CAWJZR010000025.1, forward strand.
CTGGCGACGTCGAGCGCATCGAGCTGAATTGGCAACCTTCGAGCTTCGATGCGCTGATCCTATCGGAGGTGCTGGAACACCTCATCGACCCCTGGGCCACGCTCGAACGGCTTGCCCACGTCATCCGTCCGGGTGGCCTCGTGCTGGCGAGTTCGCCGAACATTTCCCACTGGCGCGTTGCGCGCGAGCTGATCATGGGCCGCTTCGAGCTGGCCGATCGCGGCGTCTTCGATCGAACTCATATGCGCTGGTTCACGCCCGCCACGTTCGTTGAGATGTTCGAGCGCGCCGGCTTCCGCGTCGAAAGCGTCGGCCCCGTGACCCCGTTCTCACAGCGCACGATGGCCCTCTCGCGTCTGACAGGCGGCCGCTACGACCACCTGTTCATGGCCCAGATCTCCATCGAGGGGCGCAAGCGCTAGCGCTCGCGCGGTTGCTGGTGGGCAACCGAAGCGCCACCAAAAAGCCGGTTGCTGGTGGGCAACCGAAGCGCCACCAAAAAGCCGGTTGCTGGTGGGCAACCGAAGCGCGACTCAGAGCCCGCGATTACCCATGCGGAGCATGTCTCCGATATGGCGGGCAACTGAAGCGCCACCACCAGCGCGGTGGCATTGGGCAACCGAAGCGCGACTAAGCGAGCTCAAATCTCAAAGCTTCACAATCTCGGCCTGTCCGGCCGTCACGTCGTATTCGCAGGTTGCGCTGCGGTCGGCGGGCACCAGCGTCAGGTACGCGGATTTGTAGCGCGACGCCCACAACGCGTTATCGACGTCCCAGATGTTGACGTCGACACCCGACCTGCCGATCGACACTTTTACCGCCGCGGGTGACGACCACGCCTGCGCCGATCCGGCCGCCTGCCCCTTGAGAGTCCTGGCGGCGTCTCTCTGGCAAGCCGCGATGGCCCGCTCGCGATAGGCGGCGATGAGCGCCTCTTCCGCGCCGGAACGGAACATCTGGTCGTGCGCCCAGATCTTCAATCCGGCGAGCAGCGCGAGGATCATGACGACGGCTCGCATGGCGCAGCTCCAAGCGATGGACAGCGCAGCCGGGAGCGGCCGCGTCCACCAAGTCTCGGCCAACACGGTTAACGAAGCCTTGCTGCAGCGCCGGGCGCACCGTGTCGCGGGGCGGGAGCCCCTGTTGCCGCTTGTCAGCGCTTGCTTGGTGCGGCATGAACAAAGTCAATACTAAAGTCGCAAAACACGGCCCTGAGGGAGAGACGACCAATGAAGAAGCGCATTCTCATCACCCGCCGCCTGCCGGAAGACGCCGAGGCGAGGGCGCATCGCGACTATACGGTCGTCCAGAACGCTGACGACCACCAGATGACGGCCGACGAGATCGTCGAAAAAGCCAACGAGGTCGATGCGCTGCTTATCACCATCACCGACAAGATGCCGAAGGCGGTGATCGATCGCCTGCCTGAGCATATCAAGAACATCTCGACGTTCTCGATCGGTTTCGACCACATTGACATCGAGGCGGCGAAGACGCGCGGCATCAAATGCGGCAACGCCCCCCACGGCGTCACCGTCGCCACCGCCGAGATCGCCATGCTGCTGCTGTTGGGCTCCGCCCGCCGCGCCGGCGAAGGCGAGAAGATGATCCGGACCCGCTCATGGCCCGGCTGGGCGCCTCTTCAGCTTGTCGGCCAGCGGCTCGACGGCAAGAAGCTCGGCATCTACGGCTTCGGCAAGATCGGCCAGGCGTTGGCGCAGCGCGCTCGCGGCTTCGACATGGAAATCCACTACCACGACATCGTGCGCCAACCCGCGGACAAGGAAAAGGGCGCGATCTTCCACGACACGCTCGATAGCCTGCTCGCGGTCTCACAGTTCTTTTCCATCAACGCCCCTTCGACGCCGCAGACGCGCGGCTTCTTGAACACGGCGACGATCGGGAAGCTTCCCAACGGCGTCGTCATCGTCAACACGGCGCGTGGCGACCTCGTCAACGACGCCGACCTCATCGCAGCCTTGAAGTCCGGCCGCGTCTCGTACGCCGGTCTCGACGTGTTCGCCGGCGAGCCCAAGATCAACGAGGGCTACTACGACCTGCCCAACACTTTCCTGCTGCCGCATCTCGGTTCGGCGGCTATCGAAGCGCGCAACCAGATGGGCTTCGAAGCGCTCGATAACCTGGATGCCGCCTTCGCGGGTAAGGAGATGCCCTTCAAGATCGGCTGATCGGGCTGGCGCCCGGGCTATGTTCACTGCAGCCGGCCGCACCTCAGCGGCCGGCTGATGGTGTTGCCGGTGCCGCGAGTGGCAGGTCACCCTACTTCTCCTGCAGAAGTCTCGAGATAGAGCGTCAGATCCAGGACCAGCGAGGTCGCCTCCAGCCGGTCCTTATCGCCCCCGAACACCTTGCCCCATTCGAGCATAGTCTTGCGGCCGTGGCCGGGTATGGCGCCGTCCCGAATGGTGTCGGCAACCCGCGTCGCGGGGAATTTGCCGCCGTTCTGCTTGGCGAGCAGCGTGAGGTTGGGCGGCGTCTTCTTCATTGCATCAGCCAACGGGCCTGCGCCCCGACCGTCGAGGCCATGGCAGACCGCGCAATAGCGTAAGTAGGTCTCCTGCCCGACAGCCGCCGATCCTGCGGCTTGCCTGTCCTCGGCGAGCGCGACCTCGGGAAGCGCCAGCGACGCAATGCTTGCCAAAGCCGCGATGATGACAACGAGACGTGCAGTCGCCGGTTTGGTCATGGCCTTGTCCTCCGCGAGACTGGGCTCTAGCGGCCCGTGCGGAAAGACTGCCGGAACATTAGGCAGCAGGTCGTTGATGACCGTCAAAGCCGCGACGCCGCTCGCCTCACTCTGCCTTCATGACGAAGCAGTCGATCTGACGCCGGCGCAACTCGAGGCAGGTGTTCGCGGCACCGGTTGAGTCGAAACCCGCAGAATCTGGCGCGGAACAGCTTGCGGTCGCCTTTAACGATCGGGAGGGTGACGCCCTCGTGGCCATTGAGCAGTTGCGCTGCGTTTTGGCGCACGACGGAGATCTGATTGGTGGCCTCGACCGGTGAACCGAATGCGCCGATCTGGATCTGGAACGCGCCTTTGGCGACGGCAACGCGGGCCGCGGGGGCTAGAGCCTTCGCCGCTGCGACAGGAGCAGCCGCGATAGAGGCGGCTGCGAGTGGCGCTGAAGCAACCGGGCCTGCGGGCGCTGTCATGGGAGCGGCGGCAACCTCCGTGATCGGATCGGGACCCTTGAGCCGGTAAGCGGGCGGCGGCGGAGCGCCGGCCGCTTCCGCAACTTGCTGCGGCGTGCCGCTGTTGGGAGGCGTCGGGAAATTGAGCTTCACGGCCAGCGCCGCCATTTGCGCCTCGAACGTCGAGGGTTGGCGGGCGGCGGCCGGGGTTGCTGCTGTGGCGGCCTTGGCAACCACGGTCTCATCGGCAAGCGGTTGCGCTTGCGGCGATGGAGCAGCCACAGGCGCGACAGCCGCGCCTTGACGGTCGCTGCGAAAATCAACCTTCGGCGCGCTTCCTGCCGAAGCAGTGACGAATGCCGGTTGAGCAGGGGCGGGCGCCACGTCCGTCGAGCGCTCCTCTACCGGCTCTGGGGTTGGCACGGCGGACTTCACGCGCGGCGCAACCATGACGCGACGCACCTTCGCGATGTCGATCGTCGGAGCTTCAGCGACGGCCGTCACATCCGTCGTCCTTGGAAGGTCGACTTGCGCCACTACGACCGGACCTGAAGCGGCGATCGGCGCGGCCGGAGTTTGCCCTTCGTCGTCGATCGTCTTGAGAGCTGCAGCCTCCTCGATGGTCTTCGGCACTGGTTCGATGATCTTCGGGATGGACGGGCTCGCATCGGCAACTTTTGCCGCCGATGGCGCGGGCTCGACTGTTTTCGACGTCAGCGGCTTTGGCTGCGGTTTAGGCGCGGCAGCAGCAACTTGAACGGGTGCGCGAGGTGACGGCGCCGGTTCCGCTTTGGCGACGGATACCGGCTTCGTCCGAGCCGCAGGTCGAGCGCTCGCGATCAATTGAGGCGCGGCCTTACGCGTCTTGACTGACGAGGCATGGCCGAAGCTGCGGTCCAGCAGCGAGCGCAACTGCGCGTTGCGCGATCCTGCCGATTCACCGCCGAAGATGGCACCGACCAGATGCTTGCCGTCGCGATGCACGGATGCGACGAGGTTGAAGCCCGACGCATGCGTGTAGCCGGTTTTTATGCCGTCGGTGCCCCGATAGGACAGCAGTAGCGTGTTGTGGTTGCGGTGGCTGTGCCCGTTGTAGGTAAAGGTTCGTAGCCCGAACAGCGGATAGTGCTTCGGAAAGTCGTCCTGCAGGTGGAGACCGAGCGTGATCATGTCGCGCGCCGTCGTCACCTGTTGCGGATCGGGCAAACCGGACGCGTTGCGAAATACGGTCTTCGTCATGCCGAGTTGGTGCGCCTTCTCGGTCATCAACCGCGCGAAATTCGAACTCCGTGCCGCCGATGTGCTGGGCCAGCGCGACGGCCATGTCGTTAGCGGATTTGGTAACCAACGCCTTGATGGCATCGATGACAGTGATTTCTTCGCCCGGCTCGAGTTCTAGCTTCGACGGCGCCGCTCCAGCGGCTTCCTGCGTCACTTTGATCTTTGAGGAGTAGCTGAGCCGTCCCATCTCGATGAGCTCGAAAGTCATGTAGAGCGTCATCATCTTGGTGAGCGACGCGGGGTGGCGCAGCTCGTCGCCGGCGCTATTATGCAGCACGGCGCCACTGTTTGCGTCGATGATCATCGCGGCGTGTCTCGCCTCGCCGGCAATCGCGGCAGGAGCTGTGAGCTGAATCGAGCTGCCGAGAAAGATCGTAGCCGCCGCAGCAAGCCGAAGCCCGAAGGCAAGGAACGGTGAGTTAACGCGCTGCATTATTGAGTTCAACCGGTTAGGCATATGTAAGGCGCAACCGCGGACCATTGCGGCTCGGAGCATGACTTCGGCAAGCGCTCCGCCTTCTGGCCATAGTCACCACCGGTTTGGGGCGGCATTAGGACTGGCCGGCGGATGGTGACGCGCAAGCATTATGGTCGCGAGACTAATCGCTCGGTTCCTTCGTTATGTTTAATTAAGTCGGTTAATCATCCGTTAAGCAGTTGTGCACAGCTCATTGTGCGACGCAATAACACGCTTGAATTTTTATGCAAGCGGCCTATATCTGGCACATCGGCGCTGTTGCAGTGCAGCATTTTACGATACCGACATCAGTCCCCAACCGCCAATGGAGTGCCCCGATGATCAATAATTTCACTGACATCCAGAAGCTTTCGCAGACCAATATGAATCAGGCCATGAAGGTCTTCGGCGAGTGGAACAAGAATTGGCAGGCCATTGCCGCCGAGATGAATGATTACACGAAGCGTTCCTTCGAGGACGGCACCGCCACCTTTGAGAAACTCGTTTCGGCCAAGTCGCTCGAGCAGGCGATCGAGATCCAGACCAGCTACGCCAAGCGCGCATATGACGAGTACATGCAGCAGATGTCGAAGATCGGTGGCATGTACACGAGCCTGGCCAAGGAAGCTTACAAGCCGGCCGAGAAGCTGCTGCAGAACATCCGCTGATTACGACTCAGCCGCGAGCAAGCGTTTCGTCGCGAAAATGGCCTGGCTCTGCGAGCCGGGCCTTTTTTGTGTCGCCTGCCATTCCCATGTTGCCCGCGTTCGTGTCGCAACCGGCATCGTAGGATGATAGAAGGGCGCGTTTGCGGAGAAGCAGCGATTGCGTAGAATGCCGGAGCACTCCACGCTGCTGCCACGGCACGGAACCTGGCCACCGAAACATGCCACGGCACGGACTGACCACGAAGAGCCCATGATCACAGGGATTGAGACAGCGATGACGACGAGCCCCTGGATGGCGGGCAAGAAGGACAATGGCGGCGGCTCAGGCGGCGGCCCGGATGACGAGGGCCGCACCGGGCTCGTCACCAAGACCCGCCCCAAGACAAAAAAACCAAACCTTTATAAGGTCTTGTTGTTGAATGACGATTACACTCCCATGGAGTTCGTCGTTCATGTGCTCGAAAAGTATTTCAACAAGGGCCGCGATGAGGCCACGCGGATCATGCTCCATGTCCATCACAAGGGCGTCGGGATCTGCGGGGTCTTCACCTACGAGGTCGCGGAAACCAAAGTCACGCAAGTGATGGACTTCTCACGTCAGCACGGGCATCCTTTGCAGTGCACCATGGAGAAGGAGTGAGGCTCCTGGACATTCGAGCGGAAGCCGTGCCCGGCACGATCGCGCAGCTCACACCGGCGCCGCCGGTCATGTCGTTTGGCCTACTCCTCCAGTCTACTGTTTCACTCGTAATGCACGCCCGCAATTCTCAGTTGCCTTGCGATGCGCGCCCTACCAAGGCGTCGCGATCGTCCCCACATGCTTCATTCTCGGAACACCGACGGCAGAGCAGGGTTCTCCCAACCAGCCTTTCGCACGCTTTCCGAGCCGATCACGCTGAAGAGGAGTGAGCCCCGCCGTGCCATCTTTCTCCAAAAGCCTGGAAACTGCCCTGCACCGCGCACTCGAGTACGCCAACGACCGCAGTCATGAATACGCAACCCTAGAGCACCTGCTTCTCGCCCTCATCGAGGATCGCGACGCGGCCGCCGTCATGCGTGCCTGCAACGTCGATCTCGATGCATTGAAGACCCGCGTCACCGAATACCTCGATACTGAGCTGTCCGCCCTGGTCTCAAAGGGATCGAGCGAAGCGCAGCCCACAACCGGTTTTCAGCGCGTCATCCATCGCGCCGTAGTTCACGTGCAGTCCTCGGGCCGCGAGGAGGTCACGGGCGCGAATGTGCTCGTTGCGATCTTTGCTGAGCGCGAGAGCCACGCAGCGTTCTTCCTGCAAGAGCAGGAGATGACTCGTTTCGATGCCGTTCAGTACATCAGCCACGGTATCGCCAAGAGGGCCGGAATGTCGGAGCCGCGCCCCGTTCGCGGCGTTGACGAGGGCGAAGGTTCAGAGGGAGGCGGTGCCACGGAAGAGAAGAAATCCGGTCAGGACGCGCTCAACACCTATTGCGTCAACCTGAACAAGAAAGCCCGTGACGGCAAGATCGACCCGCTGATCGGCCGCGAGGCTGAGGTGTTGCGTACGATCCAGGTCCTATGCCGCCGCCAGAAGAACAACCCGCTGTTCGTCGGCGACCCCGGCGTCGGTAAGACAGCTATCGCCGAAGGCCTCGCCCGTAAGATCATCAAGGGCGAGGTGCCTGAAGTCCTCAAAGGCTCGACGATCTTCTCGCTCGACATGGGCGCGCTGCTCGCCGGCACCCGCTATCGCGGTGACTTCGAGGAACGGCTGAAAGCCGTCATGAAGGAGATCGAGAACCACCAGGGCGCGATCCTCTTCATCGACGAGATCCACACCGTCATCGGCGCCGGCGCCACGTCCGGCGGCGCCATGGATGCCTCCAACCTGCTGAAGCCCGCGCTTCAGTCGGGCACGGTCCGCTGCATCGGCTCCACCACCTACAAGGAGTACCGGCAGCATTTCGAGAAGGATCGTGCGCTCGTCCGGCGCTTCCAGAAGATCGACGTCAAGGAGCCGACGGTCGCGGATTCCATCGAAATCCTGAAGGGCCTGAAGCCCTACTTCGAGGAGTTCCATAAGCTCAAGTACACGAACGAGGCTGTGAAAGCGGCCGTCGAGCTCTCAGCCAAGTACATCCACGACCGCAAGCTGCCCGACAAGGCGATCGACGTGATCGACGAGACGGGTGCGTCGCAGATGCTGGTCGTCGAGGGCAAGCGCAAGAAGAAGATCACTGTGAAGGAGATCGAGGCCACGGTCGCGACCATGGCCCGCATCCCGCCGAAGACCGTGACGAAGTCCGACGCCGAGGTTCTGTCGAACCTCGAGAAAGACATGAAGCGGGTCGTGTTCGGTCAGAACAAGGCGATTGAAGCCCTCTGCTCGGCGATCAAGCTTGCGCGTGCCGGCCTGCGTGAACCGGAGAAGCCGATCGGTTGCTACCTGTTCTCTGGCCCCACCGGCGTGGGCAAGACTGAAGTCGCCAAGCAACTCGCCGATCTCATGGGTGTGGAACTGCTGCGCTTCGATATGTCCGAGTACATGGAGAAGCACACTGTTTCGCGGCTGATCGGCGCCCCTCCGGGCTACGTCGGCTTCGACCAGGGCGGCCTCCTCACCGACGGCATCGACCAGCATCCGCATTGCGTGCTGCTGCTGGACGAGATCGAGAAGGCGCATCCGGACCTGTTCAACATCCTGTTGCAGGTGATGGACCACGGCAAGCTCACTGACCACAACGGCAAGTCGGTCGATTTCCGAAACGTCATCCTCATCATGACGTCGAACGCGGGTGCCTCCGACATGGCGAAACAGGTCATGGGCTTCAACCGCGCCAAGCGCGAGGGCGACGATACGGAAGCGATCAACCGGATGTTCACGCCGGAGTTCCGCAACCGTCTCGATGCAGTCATCGGCTTCGCAGGCTTGCCACAGGAAGTCATCGCCAAGGTCGTCGAGAAGTTCATCTTCCAGCTCGAGGCGCAGCTGGCAGACCGCGGCGTCACCATCGAGCTTTCGGAAGCCGCGACCAAATGGATCGGCGAGAAGGGCTACGACGAGAAATTTGGCGCGCGCCCATTGGGCCGCGTCATTCAAGAGCACATCAAGAAGCCGTTGGCTGACGAGTTGCTGTTCGGCAAATTGGAGAACGGCGGGACCGTGAAGGTCGTCGTCGCCGGTAAGGGCGAGGACTCCAAGCTCGCCTTCGATATCATCCCCGCTGACCCGTCGAAAAAGCCCAAGGCGAAATCCGAGGACGACGACGACGACGGCGAGGACGATCCGCAGCCCGTGTTGGTCGATGCCACGCCGAAGAAGGCGTTGCCTGGGCCGAAGGAGAAAAAGGAACGTCCGCCGCGCTCCACCGGCACCGTCCCGAACGTGCCTCGTCCCAAGGACGAGTGAGGGTTAGTCCACCCCAGTCTAATGAAACGCCGCGAGCCGCAAGGTTCGCGGCGTTTTCTCTTTCCTGAGCTCGCGCCAAACTGCTTGACGTTGCCGGCGGTGACTCGACGAAGGCCCGAGCAGGGGCTTAAGCTGCAGCCGGATTTTCGTTGAAGGCTTCCGGAAAGAGGCTGTTTGCCAGCCGCTCTCTTAATTGCAGCCCTGCGGAGGAGATGGCCCGTGGTGACCATTCGAGAGTACGTCAAGGGATTGCTGATTTTGCTTATCGTTTGCGCCGTCCCTTGCGCGGTGGAAGCAGCCGATGCCGACGTCATCACAATTGCTGGCAAGATCAACAGAACCAACCGCGGCGCATTCGACCCCTTCAGCGACAGGTTTCTGAAATATCATGAGAAGAAGTTCGACAAGGCTTTCACGTTCACCCGCACGGTATTGTCGAACATGCCCCAAGTCACGATCACCGCCCGCGGGGACGGATGGCCAGCGGAGGTGAAGGCGACCGGCCCCCGGCTGGCTGATGTACTCAGCGCCGCTGGCGTGGCCGAGGATGCGCAAATCGTAGCCACCGCCCTCGATGGTTACGGGGTTGAGTTGAGCGCCGCCGACCGTCGCAAAGCGAACTGGGTGCTTGCCATCGAAGCCGACGGACGACCCCTAGCACTCGGTGGCCGCGGCCCGGTGTGGCTCCTCAGCGATACGCAGGGAAAGACCGTTGGCCCCGACATCGAGAATAATTGGGTGTGGTCGGTGTTTCTGATCGAGGCCCGCTGAAGTCGCTCTGCAATTCGCTGCCGTGAAGCTCCAACGGCAAACCCTCTTACCTCTGCCCGCGGAACTGTGCTGCGGATTTGGCGTTCTCCCGCTGTCTTCGAGACAAGCGCGCATTCTGATGCGCCAGCGCCGGAGGAGCGGTGGACGGTTCAACGTCATATGGCAGTAGGCTCGGCGAACGTGCTTCGCCCGTGCGGGCGCTCGTGCTCGTGAATGCTGGCAAGCGTCGAAGCCCCAACCTGGCAACCGGCCTGCGGCGCCTCGCCGAAGCCGGTGTCGAAATCGCGGATATGGATCTCGATCTCAGCGCACTCGGTCAGCGTCGCGCGCTTTCCGCGGCTCGTTGCTGTCATCGCATCGTGATCGGCGGCGGCGATGGGACGCTCCACCGGGCTGCCCCTTTGCTCATGCAGGCAAGGCTCCCATTTGGCATTCTGCCCATGGGCACCGCGAACGACCTCGCGAGGACGCTCGGCATCCCAACCGATCCGGTTGCCGCCGCCGAGGTCATCGCCAATGGCCGCGAGCAGGCAATCGACCTCGGCGAGGTGAATGGACATCCGTATTTCAATGTCGCGAGCATCGGCGTCAGCGCGGATCTTGCCCGTAACCTCACGCATGACGTCAAACAGCGCTGGGGCGTCGCTGCGTATCCTCTCACGGCCGCGCGCGTTGCGCTTTCATGCCGGCCGTTCAAAGCCACGGTGACGTGCAACGGCGAAACATTTGCCACCGAGTTCGATGCAGATTGCTGTCGGCAACGGCCGTTACTACGGCGGCGGCCTCGCGGTGGACGAGCGGGCCGCAATCGATGACGGCCACCTGCACCTGTACAGCTTGGAGGTTAAAAGCATATGGCGGGTTCTACCGATGCTTTCTTCCGCCGGGGCACGCACGGGAGCTGGGCAACGGTCGAGACACGCGTCGGCGACAGCTTCGAGATCGAGACGCAGCGCCCGATGCCGGTCAACGCCGACGGCGAGATCATAACCCGGACACCGGCCAAGTTCCGGGTTCTCTCGAGTGCTCTTCGCGTAATCGCCCCCGACTGTTAGCCGATCGGGATGGATCGGTAGTGCCGAAGCGTCTTCAAGGGCCGCCGTGCCGAAAGTCGAGATCCTGTTCACGCAATGATGCCGAATTGAGAAGGTGACGAGCGTCGCGGCCTGGCGCCGGGGAGCCGCAGCGACCGCTTCGCACGTCAACGGAATCCACTCCTTCTCTGGGTAGTAGAGAATGGCGCGACCATCGGTATGAAATAACTCGCGTAAGGCAGCGCCCAATGCCAATCGTAGGCGAATAGAACAAAGGCCGTGGGATTTTGCCAGCGCGCGGCGAGCCGGGTCAAGGTAGCGCGGATGGCCACCGCGCGGAAGTCGTGCCGCACGCGGAACCTTAAATCAGTGCCGGGAATGGCTTCGATCTCCCGGCCGGCTGGGCCGACGCCTGAAGGATGCGCCGCATCGATGCCGTGGGTTTCGTAGGCGTAGGCCCGCACGATGTCGAGATATCGCCCCGCCTCGAACGCGTTCAGCAGGCCCGCGATTGCAAATATCACCGCCACCACGGTTGCCACACCCGGCCCGATCGCCAGCGGTATCTGCCCTTTGGTTTGAGAGGCGGAGAAGACGAGACCAAACGCGGCGAGCCCCAAGCCATAAATAACGATGCACCGCGCCTGATACCACGCCGGCAGCGTCATGGTGGCCAAGACCAGCACACTCCCGGCGATCGCGCCGATCGCAACCCACGATATTCTCGTTTGCCGCCAGCGTGGCAGTTGCAGGAGGGGCAACGTCAGCGCGGCAACGACCAGACCGCAGGCGAGCAGGACATACGGAAACCGCAGCGACATTTTCAGAACGTGCAGCGGATTGACGATCTCGAACCCGTTTTTCGCGACGTAGTAGCGGATCGAGGGATTGTCGATGTCGACCACATACGGCGCAGCCACGAGCACGAGCCCTTGCAATACAACGATTGCGCCGAATATCGCCGCTACCCGGCCCATCGGCGCCCAGCGGAAATAGGTCGCGATTAGGCAAAGCACGACGAAACCGAATGTCGTCGCTATGCCGCCCGGGTGGCAAAGCGCGCAGACGATCGCTGTAGCGGTCAAGGCGAGGGTACGCCGGCGACTCATCGGCCCTGGAGCCGTGGCGATGCACAGCGCGACCACGAACGCAAAAACGAAGGCAATGACTTCGGTCGGAAAGTGGAGCATCGGCAAAGTGAAGCAGAGCGCCGTCGTCCCCAGAGCATAGGTGAGCGGATTGCTGAGCTGATTGCCAATCAGCATGAGAACGCCGAGCCAGATCAGCGGCACCGCGAAGAACCAGAGATGAAAAAGAAGAATGAATAGGCGGATATCGGTGTCCGACCAGAACGCGAACGCTTGCGCGGGAAGGTAATAGATCAGCGTCGCGAAGGATCGTTCGGGAAAGTTGTGTAGGAATTGCGCCCACGGGTCGCCGAGCCAAGCAGTAGCGGCGAAAGCTGCGCCGTCGTGAACGAGGAGCACCCGATTCCATACGCCGGCAACGGACATGATGAGATAGGCGGCGAGCAGGATGGAGAGGGCAATGCGGTCCTTGTGAAAGATTGCTCGTCTCCCTCAGTCAAACTGCGACGGGCGGCAATAAGATGGTTCGACGACGAATAGAGCGTTGTCGGCCGAATTGAGTAGCAGACCCGCCGGGGCCGTCAATGCAGCTGCGAGTGCCACAAGCACGACCAACGGCTATCCGCGACTGCGGCATCAAATCAGCTAAAGGGAACTGGGGCGATCAGCAGCGAGGCAATCAGGACATGCCGCCTTCTAGCATCGGCTTGCGATCCCCTCGGGGCGATGTTTCCGCCACGGTCATGTCGGCCTGGGCCGTCGGCAGTCTGGCAATCATCACCGCCAGCATTTGGCTGTGCGGCGGCAGACTGATCTACACGCTCGACGATCCATATATTCACCTGGCCGTCGCAGAAACTATCCTGACCGGCGGCTACGGCATCAACATATCGGAGCATTCCTCTCCGTCCTCGTCGATTATCTATCCGTTTCTGTTGGCCCTCACGGAATTGCTGGATTGGGCGCCGCGGGGCCGCTGGCGATCAATCTTGCGGCAACCTCGATCTCGGTCGCACTGCTGGCGAGCATGACGTGCGACCTCGTCTTGCCGCGCCTGCAGGGTGCCTCGTCGGCTGTGCAACTCGGCCTGACGAGCAGCATCGCGCTCGCGTTGGCCCTGGCCTCGAATGCGTTGGCCTTGCCGATGACCGGCATGGAGCATTCGCTGCAAGTACTCGTGGGTCTAGCCGCGTTGCATGGTTTGGTTTCACTGATTACGAACGGTGCCGCCTCTGCCGGCTTGATCCTCAGCGTCGTACTGCTCCCGCTGGTACGCTTCGAAGGCATTGCTTTGGCGCTCGGCATGGTGGTGGCCATTGCCATGCTCGGTCACGCCCGACTTGCGGTGGCGCTGGCGGCGGCGATCATCTGCGCGCTTGCTGTGTACGCGCTCTACATGACATCGCTCGGGTTGCCCGTGGTGCCGAGTTCGGTGCTGCTCAAGTCCGCCGTGGCCCGCTCGGCCTTGGGTCAGGGCGGGATTTTTGACGCCCTTCTGGCCAAGCTGAAACGGCTTCCGAACCAAACGGACCGCACCGCCAACGTCTGGCCCATGTTGATCCTGACCCCGGCGCTGCTTCCGCCAGCTCTGCAATTTGCGCTTCCGCAGCGGCGGTCCATTCAGAACGCCGTCGCCTTCGTCGCCAGCGCCGCATTGTGTGGACACCTTCTCGGCGGCGAATACGGCTGGTTCTACAGATACGAGGTTTACGCACTCAGCTTGGGTTGGACGGCGGTCCTGCTCGTCTATGTCACGACGCTCGACACCCTGACACTGAAGGCCCGGACGGCAGCACTCGGCTGTTTCGTGATCGCCGTGAGCATCGCAAGCTGGCCTTATCTCAAGGCTGCAAGGGAGACGCCGGCCGCAGCCCGCGGCATATATGACCAGCAGTTCCAAATGCACCGCTTCGCCGCCGAGTACTTGGGGAAGCCCGTGGCGGTCAACGACCTCGGCCTCGTCTCCTACCGCAACGACAACTTCGTGCTGGACCTCTGGGGACTGGGGTCAGAACCGGTGCGGCAGGCGCGAGCGGCCCGGCAATTCGACACCAAATTCGTCCTCGCGATTTGCGAAGCGAAGGGCGTCGTCGCCGCAATGATCTATGAAAGTTGGTTTCCGGAAGGCATGCCGCAGCAATGGGTCAAGGTTGCGACTCTGAGGACGAAATCGATATCAGCCGGAGACGACGTGGTGTCATTCTATGCGACGAAACGCGGGCACGTCGCAGTTGTCGCCGAGGCGTTGCGGCGGCTGCGTCCGGAGCTCCCCTCACGCGTCACTCTCGCGCTCGAACCGGCAGGCGTTTCAATCCAACCCCCGGCTGGCAGCCAGTGATTGGGTAAGCCCGTTAGCTGCTGCAAGAAACTCCGTTTGAACCTTGGCCCCCACCGCGATAAAGACGCCGCAACGCCCGGGCCCGAGCGCCCAAACTTCAACCCGACCGGCAGCGAACGTGGATCAGGCCAACACTCCGGCTCCCCGCACCCGGGAGAGCTCCGCGAAAGCTTTCGGCCGCGGCCTCCTCGTCGCGACGACCGTGCCGGGCCTCATCCTGCACTTTTCCTGCCTCGGCTTCGGGGCGCTCGCGCGTGACGCCGGGTTCACGCTCGCAAACTCCATATTCATGATGGCGGCGTTGTTCGCGTTGCCCGCCCAGGTCGTGCTGGCCGACCAGCTCGCACGCGGCGGATCGCTGCTGGCGGGGGCCCTGGCCGTATCGCTGACCGGCATCCGGATGTTGCCGATGGTGGTGACGATCATGCCCTATCTGCGAGCCGAGAAGCGGCCGGGATGGCACACGCTGGTCGCCGTTCATGCGGTGGCTATCACGGCGTGGCTTGAAGGCATGCGCCGTCTTCCGCATGTGCCGGAGAGCCAACGGTTGACGCACTTCCTCGGCATCGGCCTGGGCCTGATCAGCGTCTCGATGCTTGGGACAGGCATAGGGTTCGTCGTAGCGGGACAGCTTCCGAAAGTGTTGCAGGCTGCGCTGCTGTTCCTCACGCCGATTTATTTCATGATCTCGCTGCTCGCCACCGCCGGGGTCGCCTCGGACCGGCTCGCAATCTTCAGCGGCGCCGTTATCGGACCCATCGCCCACGTCATTTCTCCGGATATCGATCTTCTCGCCTCGGGCCTTATCGGCGGCACGGTTGCACATTTCGCCGCTAAGCGCTGGCGCAAGGCGTTCGAGCTCAAACATCCCTTTGGCGGGGAGTGGGGCGCATGAACGCTGTCGGCAATAGCTGGAGCGCGGTGCTGTTTATTGCCCTCGTGGCGCTGCTTGCGCACGAGCCGTGGCGCTGGGCCGGCATGGTCCTTGGCCGCAACATCGACGTCGGCAGCGAATTATTTCAATGGGTGCGCTGCGTCGCGACGGCGCTCGTCTCCGGCCTCATCATGCGGCTGATCCTGTTTCCCGCGAAATCGCTCGCGGCTGTGCCCCTCGGCCTGCGCGTCTGCGCTTTCGTGGCCGGGATTGCCATCTTCTACGCCGCGAAACGCAGCCTCGCCGCGGGCGTGCTCGGCGGAACCGCGCTGCTCATCGCCGGCCAATGGCTGCTCGGGTGAATGGGCTCCGGCCGTTGCTTTTTTCGCGGGGAACCTAGATAAGCAACAACAGCGGTGTCTTGCCTCTGATAAGCGCCGGTCTCGGCCTCTTTGACGAGGAACGCGGCGACGTCCTCGCGGCTGATCGGAGCCGGCGTGCCAGTCCCTGGGATCGACGAGCGCGCGCGGATTGCCAGTCGCAGCGCCGTCGTTCAACAGGCCCGGCCGCACGATGGTCCAGTCGAGCCCGCTGTCGCGGATGATGCGCTCCTGCACGTCCTTGTCGTCGTAGACGCGCTTCAGCATGACCGCGAACATCGCGTCGTAGACGAATCCGAGCCTGCCGCGGCTGTCGCCCGCCCCGGCACCGGTCACGGCGATGAGCCGCTTAAGCCCGGTCGCCTTCATGGCCTCGACCAGCGCCCGCGTCGCGGAGGAAAATAACGTCGTCCCGGTAAGGTACTGCGGTCCCATGGGGCAAGGCCGAGCGCCTGGATCACCACGTCGCCGCCAGCGATGGCCTTCTCGAGATCGGCCCGGCTCGTCGCGTCGCCCATGATCTTGGTCACACGCGGGTCGGTGATGGCGAGCGATGATCGTGCCATCGCGCGCACGCTGTGCCCCGCCGCGAGCGCGGCCTTGACCGTCTGAAGCCCGATCCCGCGGCTCGCGCCGATGACGACGATGTTCATGGGCGTTTTCCTGAAGGTCTTGGTCACCCCTTCATCGCTGCCCGGATCTTCTCGGCATTCGCCGAGAGGACCTCGGGTTTCTCCATTTGGCCCGTGTGCGGCTTCAACGCGACGCCGACGTGGCGCGGCAGTACATGGAAATGCAGATGGAACACCACCTGCCCGCCAGCCGGTTCGTTGAACTGCTGGACGGTGACGCCCGGCGCATCGAATGCAGTCATCACGGCCTGAGAAAGCTTCTGCACCGTGGCCATGCAGGCGGCGAGCTGCGCCGGGCTCGCATCCAGGATGTTGCGCGCCGGTGTCTTCGGGATCACCAGCGCATGCCCTTCGCAGCGGGGCATGATGTCCATGATCGCGAGGGTGTCGGCATCCTCGTAGATTTTTTGTGCCGGCAGCTCGCCTCGCAGAATCTTCGCGAACACGTTGCTGGTGTCGTAGCTCATACGGATTAGCTTCCCTTGCCGCAGGCTCATTGGAGCCGAAACAAGGCGAAACCTACGCTACTCGCAACGAGGCCGCTAGATGCTCATCGAGCACCCGCGGCCACCGTTGGGGGGAGCATCACCCTTGATCAGGCGCGGCTCTGGAACGAGCTCGACTTCACGTCGGGCTTCCCGACCGGCGCGATGTTGACGAAGAGACCGAGAACCTTCCAGGCGCGGCCTTCCAGGCCGTAGGTGATGTGGAAGCTGATGCGGCTCGGTGTGGTGGTGTAGAAGCCGTCGACCACCATATTGCCGTTGCCGTCGATCGCAGGCGCTTTCGTGAAGATCGGGCTCTTGCCGGCTAGAGGGTCGCCGGTGATGCTCAAGCTGAAGAGGCCCTTGTAGGCTTCGTCGAGCTTATTGACGGAGTAGGTGCTCTGGAACCGCTGCGAGACGTGCTCCCAGAATGATTGCATGCTTTTTTCGCGGACCGACGCGATGAAGATGCGCATCGAGCGGTCGGCCAGCGAGACGACGGCGTCCTCGGAGGGGACCGCGATCCCCGGATAGGCGGAAGGTTGGCCGTTGCCCTGCTCGGCGATCGCCGCCGTCAACGGGCTGAAGACCAGAAGCGCTGCGAGCGCGATCGATTTCGTGCGGCCGATGATACTCATGGCGTGCTCTCAATCCCGATACTCGATGCTACGGAAATCACGAGAGCGAGTATGGCGGTCGCCATTCCGAATGACTGTTCCCGCTGGAACTTCATTCGGCGTTCATCAATCCTGCTCCTCCACCGGCCCTTTGCGAAACGGTCCGGCCTCGGTCAGCACCTCGCCGACGCGGGCGACATGGCGGCGCTCCTCGTCGAGATAGCGGTCGATGGCTCGCCGCAAGCCCGGGTCGCGGATGTAGTGCGCCGAGTACGTCGTACCGGCAGATAGCCGCGCGCCAGCTTGTGCTCGCCTTGCGCGCCCGCCTCGACACGCGCGAGGCCATGCGCGATAGCGTAATCGATCGCCTGGTAGTAGCAGACCTCGAAATGCAGGCACGGGTGATGCTCGATGCGCCCCAATAGCGGCCGTAGAGCGCGTCGGCGCCGATGAGATTGAGGGCGCCCGCAACGTAGCGCCCGTGCGCGCTTCGCCATGATGAGCAGGCAGTGGTCGGCCATCCGCTCGCCGAGCAGCGAGAAGAACTGCCGGTTGAGATAGGGCCGGCCCCATTTGCGCGCTGCCGGTGTCCATGTAGAAAGCGAAGAACGCGTCCCAGTGCGCTTCCGTGATCGTCGCTCCGCGTAGCAGTTCGATGGTGATGCCCGCGGCAAGCGCCTGCTCGCGCTCCTTGCGGATCGTCTTGCGCTTGCGCGACGCCAGCGTCGCCGAGAAAATCGTCGAAGCGTGGCATAGCCGCGATTGAGCCAGTGAAACTGCTGGTCGGTGCGATTCAGGAAGCCCGTCGTCGCCGAGACGCTGCCATGCCGCCTCATCGAGGAACGTCACGTGCGACCGACGACACGCCAGCTGTTGTGCGGCTCCCTTAGCCGCCGCGATGAGCATGTCGGCGTGCGCGTCTGCGTCCGCGCCGGCCGCACCAGCAGCCGCGGCCCCGGTCACTGGCGTGAACGGCACGGCGACACTGCAGCTTCGGATAATAGCGGCCGCCGGCGTGGTTGTAGGCTTCTGCCCAGCCGTGGTCGAACACGTACTCGCCTTGGCTATGGCTCTTGACATAGGTGGGCATGCACGACGTGACCCGCGGAAACGCGTCCTCGACCACGATGTGGCTCGGCGTCCAGCCCGTGCCGCGGCCCACACAGCCGGCATCCTCCAGCGCCTTCAGGAAGGCATGCGCCACGAAGGGATTGAGTTTCGCCGCGTCGGCGAGCGCGCACGCGTCCCACTGATCGGCCGCGATGTCGGCGATCCGCGGCACGATTCTGGCGGTCAAGGCACCGGCTCTGCTCATGTCATCCCGTCTCGTATGGGGCGGTTTGCTTCCCTATATGATGGTGCGCCCGGATTGGACTTGCCAGCAGCTTGGTGCGGACCTATCGCGGGCGGAAGTCCGAGGCTAATATCGGATGCATGCGGAGTTGGCTCTCGACTGTTGACAATGGTTGGCGCCTCTGAGGAGACCGAAGTTATGACGTTCAATTTCGCGCGCACGGCGAAGGCGGCGATCGCCGCTCTGCTGATCTGTGCGATGCCGCTTGCCCCCGCGATCGCGCGCGAGCCCGACGACGGTGGCGTCAAGATTGGGTCCCCGTCGCTGCTGCGCAAGCTTTATCCGGCGGAGCGCATGGAGCGCACGGCGACGTTGCAATACACCCAGTTGAAGGGCCAGGCTGAGGCGAAGCACGCGCTCATTCATTTGCCCGACGAGCGCGCGCGCCGCGTTCGCAAGATCGCCGAGGACTTGCTGCCGCATGCGGTGAAGTTCAACGAGCGCGCCCGCGACTGGAAGTGGGAAGTGAACGTCATCAACTCGAAGACGATCAACGCCTTTTGCATGCCCGGTGGCAAGATCGTCGTATTCACCGGCATCATCGACAAGCTCAACCTCACCGACGACGAGCTCGCCATGGTGATGGGCCACGAGATCGCGCACGCCCTGCGCGAGCATGCTCGCGCGCGCGCCGCCAAAGGCATGTTGACCAACGTCGGCGTGCTGGCGGTTGGCGTGCTCGTCGGCAACGGCGCCGGCGAGCTGGCGCGCGTCAGCGGCGGCCTCTTGAACCTGAAGTTTAGCCGTGGCGACGAGACAGACGCCGATCTGGTCGGCATGGAGCTGGCGGCTCGCGCCGGCTACGACCCGCGCGCCGGGATCACGCTGTGGGAGAAGATGAGCTCAGCCGCCAAGGGCGCCCCGCCCGAGTGGTTCTCCACCCATCCGGCCGGCTCCACACGCGTCGACACCATCAAGAACTCATCTGAACGAGGTGCTGCCGCTCTACGAGAAGGCGAAAGCAAAGAAGGGCTGAAACGCCAAAAGGCGAAGCGTTACGGCAGGATCGCAAAAACGCGGGCAGGAAATCCGAGCCCATTGCGCACCTTGGGCCAGGTCGCAACGATAAGCGCGCCGCGGGCGGGCACTTGGTCGAGATTGGCCATCGCCTCGATCTGATAATGTCCGCGCCGCAGCAGATAAGTCTCCAACTCCATCTTGTCGGTGGTGTCCGTATCGAGCAACTCGTGCCCGGTGGCCGTCACGCCTCTCTGCTCGTACAGGAATTTGATCGCCTCCAGCGACCAGGCCGGGAACGGTTGCCGCTTGAAGCGTTCCGGATCGCGATCGAAATCCTTCGACATGTCGGTTCGCAGCGCGACGAATGACCCTTTCGGGACGCGCCCGTGCTTCTTCTCCCAGGCCCGGATGTCGGCCACCGAGAAGGCATGGTTGGCGTACTGGCGAAAGAGCGGCGTCGCGTCGAGCACGACGAGTGGCAGGATCATCTGCTTGAGCGCAATCCTGTCCATCGTGATGCCGTCCTCGGCGAAATGCGCGGGCGGATCGACATGAGTCCCGTACTGGCCAGGCAATTCATAGATCGTCGCTCGAAAGCCATCCTTGGGAATGGTGTACGGCTCCTTCGTCTTTGGATTGCCGGCCGGAGTCATGCGCGCTTGCCCGAAGCCGGACCATACCGGCGTATCCGGCCCGAAACTGTGCGTGAGATCGACGAATTGCTTGGCGGCAATTGTTCTATACGCGCGATCGAGATCGCTTTCGGCCGCTACTGAAAAGGCAGCAAAAGCACTCATTGCAATTGCGACTGAAACCGCTTTCGTCGATGCAACAATAAATCTCATGGGCCGCCTCCACGCCGATAGATGCGGAGGTTAGCACGCGTGCCGCCTTCGCAAGCGGCGCGGAACGCAGGCGGGAGCTGACCGTCTGCTCCGCCAGAAGCGGTCCCGGCAATTGGCTTCCCTTCGGCCTATTCCCTCCCTTGGCGAAAATTTACCCGCGCCGTTGCCTTTTTTTCGTCCGCAAATAGCTCGCATCAGCAACCCAGCGGGGGGAGACGCGAAGCAGAACAGCAACGTCGTGGGGGAAAACATGACAGCTTCCAATCAGTACTCCGCAGCGCTGCAGTCGGCGCTTGTCGATTTCGACGACACCGCAGCCGCAGCCAATTGGGATGTCCAGCCGAGTGACCGGGTAGGACCGCCGCTCGCGCGCCGGCGCGGCAAGCTCATCGTTCGCGGCGGCATCGTCATGCTGAGCCTCGCGGGTGCAGGCTGGGTTTATCTCGACGGCGATTCCATGCGCGCGACTTGGGCGAAAGCGTCCGCGAGCGCGATGGAGCTGGCCTCGTCGGTGCTCGAACGCCGTAACGGCGGTCAAGCATCGGGACCCGCGGAACCACGCACTCAATCGACCCTGCCGCACGTCGATCCAGTGAGCACGGCCGCCGCCGCCGAGCCGCCGCCCCAACCTTTGCCCGCGGCGTCGCCCCCCGTGCTCGAGGCGGCAGCCCCGTCGGCCGCGCCCGCAGCATCAAGCGCAACGCCGACCGGAGTTGTGATCGAGACTCCGAAGGTCACGCGCGAAGAGGCAGCCGCTCCGGACGCAGCGGCAGCGGCTCCACGCGAGCCGGCCTCGCCTGTCACCACTCCCTATACCGAGACGCCGGCACAGCCTGCGAAACCGGCCGCACTTGAGCCCTATCAGAAGCGCGCGGTGGCCGCCGGCCTGCATCCCGAGTTGTCACGGGTGCTGCTCGAGAAGCTCTCGCAGACCGACTACAAGAATGCCGGCGTCGCCGTCGAGAAGGCCATGGCCGAGAAGGAGGACGCCGTCTTTATTTGGCCGAAGCAGGCCAAGCCCGGTATCGCGATCTACAAGATCGATTTCGTCACTGGCGCCGCCCCCGGCTGCCGCCGCTACGTCGTCACCATCTCCAAGGAAGGTTGGCTAACCACCGCCTTGCCCCTTGAGAAATGCGGCCACAAACGCACTGCCTCGACTGCGCGGGAGTGAGCGGCTCAAGACCGGAACCGCGATAGCGATAGCCCCATTCCGTCGTCCTCGGCCGAGCGAGTGTCGCGGAAACGGCTTAAGAATCGACGAAATATGATCCGCCCGGACGAGTCTTGCGCCCGCTCTTCAGATATCCAGATCCTTGGCGAACGCGGCGCGCTCCTGGATGAAGCGGAAGCGGGCCTCGGGCTTGGAGCCCATCAGCGCGTTGACCGCCTCGGTCAGCACCGAGCGCTCGCCGTCGCCGATCTCGACCTTGAGCAGCAGGCGCGCGCTTCGGGTCCATCGTCGTCTCTTTCAGCTGCTTGGAGTCCATCTCGCCCAGACCCTTGAAGCGGCTGATCTCGACCTTGGCGGCCGGCTTGAACTCGCGTCGCATCAGCTCGTCGCTGTGCTTGTCGTCGCGCGCGTAGAACGACTTCGCCCTTGCGTCAGCTTGATAGAGCGGCGGCACGGCCAGGAACAGGTGGCCCGTTCTCGATCAGCTCCGGCATCTCCTGGTAGAAGAACGTGATCAGCAGCGAGGCGATGTGGGCGCCGTCGACGTCGGCGTCGGTCATGACGATGACGCGCTCGTAGCGCAGGTCCTCGTCGCGGTATTTGCGTGCCGGTGCCGACGCCGAGCGCCTGGATCAGGTCGGACAGCAGCTGGTTCTGCGACAGCTTCTGCGAGGAGGCGTTGGCGACGTTGAGGATCTTGCCGCGCAGGGGCAGGATGGCCTGCGTCTCGCGGTCGCGCGCCTCTTGGCCGAGCCGCCGGCCGAGTCGCCCTCGACGATGAAGATCTCGGTGCCGGCCGCCTGCTGGATCGAGCAGTCGGCGAGCTTGCCGGGCAGCCGCAGCTTGCGCGTGGCGGACTGGCGGCCGACCTCCTTCTCGCGCTTGCGCTTCAGCCGCTCCTCGGCCTGATCGACGGTCCATTCGAGCAGCTTGGTCGCCTGCTGCGGGCTGTCGGCCAGCCAGTGGTCGAAGGCGTCGCGCACGGTCGCTCTCGACGATGCGGGTGGCTTCCTGCGTGGCGAGCTTGTCCTTGGTCTGGCCCTGGAACTCGGGCTCGCGGATGAACACCGACAGCATGGCGGCGGCCGTGCCCAGCACGTCGTCGGCGGTGATCTGCGCGGCGCGCTTGTTGCCGACGCGCTCGCCGAAGTCGCGCAGGCCCTTGCCGAGCGCCGTGCGGAGGCCGTTCTCGTGCGTGCCGCCCTCGGCCGTCGGGATGGTGTTGCAGTAGGAGTGAGGAGAAGCCGTCCTCGTCGGCGATCCAGGCGACCGCCCACTCGACCGAGCCGTGGCCGCCCTCGCGCTTCGACGCGGCCGGCGAAGATGATCCTTGGTGACGCAGGCGTCTGGCCGTCGATGCGTGCGCTTCCAGGTATTCCTTGAGGCCGCCGGGGAAGTGGAACACGGCCTCGGCCGGCGTGTCGTCCTTGATCAGCTCGGGCGCGCAGAACCAGCGGATCTCGACGCCGCCGAACAGGTAGGCCTTGGAGCGCGCCATGCGCAGCAGGCGGGCCGGCTTGAAGGCGGCGCCCTTGCCGAAGATCTTCTCGTCCGGCTTGAAGCGCACCTTGGTGCCGCGCCGGTTCTTGATCGAGCCGAGGCTCTCGAGCTTGCCCTGCGGCGCGCCGCGCGCGAACTCCATGCGATAGAGCTGCTGGCCGCGCGCCACCTCGACCTCGCAGCTTCTCCGACAGCGCGTTGACGACCGAGACGCCGACGCCGTGCAGGCCGCCGGAGGTGTTGTAGACCTTGCTGTCGAACTTGCCGCCCGAGTGCAGCGTGGTCATGATGACTTCGAGCGCGCTGCTTGTTCTTGAACTTGGGGTGCGGGTCGACCGGGATGCCGCGGCCGTTGTCGGTGACGGACAGGAAGCCGTCCGCCTCGAGCTCGCACCTCGATCCAGGTGGCGTGGCCGGCCACGGCCTCGTCCATGGAGTTGTCGATCACCTCGGCGAACAGGTGATGCAGCGCCTTCTCGTCGGTGCCGCCGATGTACATGCCGGGCCGGCGCCGCACGGGCTCCAGGCCTTCCAGCACCTCGATGTCGGCGGCGGTGTAGCTTTCGGAGGCGTCGGTCGTGCGGCGGGTGCGCGTCTTTTCGCTCATCTCGGTCTCGATATTGAAAAGGTCGCGCTTCGGTTGTGCCATGGACGTTTTTTGCCTCTCTCACCCGCCTCGATGTGAAGCGGGAGACAAGTAAACTCCGTCGCGAGCGGCTGCGGCCCCCGCAAATTCTTCGACAAGGGTGTATCGGCTCCAGTCGCATGGGTGCCTGTGGATTGGCAAGTCGGACGGGTGCGCCTTCGCCGATCAGGTGATCCTGCGAAGCCACATGGCGGCGACGCCGGCAAGCGCGCCGACACCCAGAATAGGGATGAGTTCGGGCGCAAATGCGGTCGCCATTCCCCCAGCATAGTGGGCCTTGGCGAGCTGGTAGACGAGCGCAACGAGGGCTCCTGCCGCGCCGGCGTAGATCAGCTCCTGGTTCTGTTTGGTCATCTGACGCCCGCGCCGGAATTGATTTGCCGGGAGTGTGCCATTCCGGTTGCACCGGCAGGACTAGGACGGATTGCCTCACGCGCCGATGTTGTCGATGAGCCGGGTCTTGCCGAGCCACGCGGCAACCAGCACGCGCAGCGGACGCCCCTCGCCACTAGCCGCCGGCGTCAGCGTTTCGGCGTCGCGCACCTCGACATAATCGACCTTCGCGAAACCGTGGCCGAGGATCGCCGCCTTCGCCGCGGCAGTCGCAGTCGCAACGTCGCCATCTTTTTTCACCGCTGCGGCGACCGCTTGGATGGCCCGATGCAGCTCGGGCGCGACCCGCCGCTCCTCCGCCGTCAGGTAGGCATTGCGCGAGGACAGCGCCAGGCCGTCCGCCTCGCGCACCGTCGGCGCGCCGACGATCTCGAGCGGCAGATCGAGGTCGCGCACCATCTGCCGGATGACGCAGAGCTGCTGGTAGTCCTTCTCGCCGAACACGGCGACGTCCGGCGTCACCTGGGAGAAGAGCTTGCAGACGACGGTCGCGACGCCGCCGAAGAAGTGCGGGCGGAAATCGCGTCTCCAGCCCCTCCGCCGCGCCCGCCGACCTCGATGCGGGTGGCAAAGCCGGCCGGAGTACATCTCGCTCCGGTCGTCGGCGCCCACACGAGATCGCAGCCGACGCTGGCGAGCTTGGCGAGGTCGCCGGCCTCGTCGCGCGGATAGCGCGTCGAAGATCCTCGTGCGGGGCGAACTGGCGTCGGGTTGACGAAGATCGACGACGACCACATGATCTGCGCTGCGTCTTCGCCAGCCTGACCAGCGCCAGATGCCCGGCGTGCAGGGCGCCCATGGTGGGGACCAGCGCAACGCGAGTGCCGTGACCGCCGGCCCTGCGCCAGTCGCCGACGCGCCGGCGTAGTTCCAAAACGGCCCGCACGACCGCAACGTCTGACATCGCTAGAAGCCTCCGATATTGCCCGCCACGCTGCAACCGCACTCTCGAGCGGACTGATCGACGTCCAAGCCGCGCACTCCCGTCGCGATGTAATGCGTACCATTTGGCACTGAGGAGTGCATGGCCGCAAACGCGAGAAAATCATTGCGATTCAGACCAGTAAACCTGCAGTCCAGCGATTGATCGCACACCTGTTAACATGCGGGTCGCGGCAGGGTCAAACTGGCAGCCGCGCGGCTTACCGGTATCGGTAAAGCCGTCACCCCCGCGTCTCGGAGAGCCGCTCGTCCGTTGATTTGCTATGGTGCGAAAGCTCCAAATCACGTCGGTCTCGTTGCTCTGACGACCGGGAAGAGAAGAGGACCAGCATGGCCGCGCTGAAGCAGCCCGTCACGAACCAATCTGGAACCACTTCGCCCCGCGATCACCTCGCCGGGCTGCCCAGCCGCGAAGAGATCGCCGCGTATCACCTGATCGACGAGACGCGTCTCGTCGGCGGCCTCGTCGAGCGCGCGGTATACACCGAGGACGAGCGCCGCCGCTCCGCCGAGATGCGCCCGTCGCCTCGTCCAGGTCGCGCGGGCCAATCAAAGCCAAGCACGGCGGCGTCGATGCCTTCATGCACGAGTACGGGCTGTCCGCGGACGAGGGCGTCATCCTGATGTGCCTCGCCGAAGCGCTGCTGCGCATTCCCGACGCCGACACGGCCGACGCGCTGATCGCCGAGAAGATCGCGGGCGGCGCTGGGAAAAGCACCTCGGCGCATTCCGACAGCCTGTTCGTCAACGCCTCGACCTGGGGGCTGATGCTGACGGGCCGCGTCGTCAGGCTCAAGGAGGCGAAGGGCGCCAACCCGATCCAGTGCGCTGAAGCGGCTGGTCGCGCGCTCCGGCGAGCCGTTCATCCGCCAGGCCGTGCGCCAGGCCATGAGGATCCTCGGCGACCAGTTCGTGCTCGGGCGCACCATCAGAGAAGCGCTTGACGCGCGCCGACGCCGCTGCGAGGCCAAGGGCTACCGCTTCTCCTACGACATGCTGGGCGAGGCGGCGCGCACGCGAGGCCGACGCCGAGCGCTATTTCGATCGCTACATGGCGGCGATCGAGCCGATCGGCAAGACGCCGGCGTCCTGCGCAACGACGCCGACGTCCGATTTGCTGATGGCGCGTCCGGGATCTCGGTGAAGCTGTCGGCGCTGCATCCGCGCTTCGAGCCGGGCAAGGAAGACGCGCCTCGCGCGCGAGTTGCCGCCGCGGCTGCTCGAGCTGGCCGCGGCGGCGCGCGCGCAAGGGCCTCGGCCTCACCGTCGACGCGGAGGAGCAGGACCGGCTCGACCTCACGCTGGAGCTGTTCGCCGAGCGCCTTCATCGATCCGCGCTCGATGGCTGGCCGGCTTCGGCATCGCCGTGCAGGCCTACGGCAAGCGCGCCATCCCGGTGCTGCGCTGGCTGCGCCGCGCTGGCCGAGCAGCACGGGCAAGCGCATCCCCGTGCGCCTCGTCAAGGGCGCCTACTGGGACAGCGAGATCAAGTGGGCGCAGGAGCGCGGGCTCGCCGACTATCCGGTGTTCACGCGCAAGCTCCACACCGACGTGTCCTATCTCGCCTGCGATGCGGCTGCTGCTCTCCGATCCGCGGCGTTCTATCCGCAGTTCGCCACGCACAACGCCCACACGATCGCCGTCGGCCATCGTCGCCGGCGGCAGCGCGTCGTTCGAGTTCCAGCGCCTGCACGGCATGGGCGAGGCGCTCTACGAGCGAGGTCGTCGGCGACGGCAAGCTCGACCGCCCGTGCCGCATCTATGCGCCGGTCGGCGGCCACGAGGACCTGCTCGCCTATCTGGTGCGCCGCCTGCTCGAGAACGGCGCCAACACCTCGTTCGTCAACCGGCTGGCCGACGAGGAGGCGCCGATCGCGGAGATCGTCGCGCGATCCCGTCGAGATCGTGGAGCGCGAGCACGATAGCCGGCGAACGCGTGCCGCTGTCGCCGCGGCCGCGCGAGATCTATCTGCCGGAGCGCAAGAACAGCGCCGGGCTCGCGCTTGACCGAGCCGCCGCGTGCGCGCCGACGCTGCAGGGCGAGATCGCGGCGGAGCTCGACAACGCCCTTCGCGTCGGCCCCGATCGTCGACGGCAACGCGACGACCGGCGGCGATGCCGCGTAGCTCGTCGCTGTGCCCGCACGACCGGCGCGAGCGCATCGGCACGGTGCGCACGGCCGACGCCGCGGCAGATCGAGACGGCGCTCGCCGCAGCCACGCGCGCGGCGCACGCCTGGGACCGGCTCGGGCGGCGACGGCGCGCGCGCACGATCCTCGAACGCGCCGCCGACCTCTACGAGCGCGACCGCGCGCGCGCTGATGGCGGTGCATGGTGCGCGAGGCCGGCAAGACGCTGGAAAACGCGCTGGGCGACGTGCGCGAGGCCGTCGACTTCCTGCGCTACTATGCGGCCGAGGCGCGGCGGCTGTTCGCCGGCCCCGTCGCGCTGCAGGGCCCGACCGGCGAGACGCAACACGCTCGACGCTGCGCGGCCGCGGGCCGTTCGCCTGCATCATCGCCCTGGAATTTTCCGCTCGCGATCTTCACGGGCCAGGTCGCCGCGGCGCTGGCGGCGGGCAATCCGGTCGCTCGCCAAGCCCGCCGAGCAGACGCCGATCGCGGCCTTCCTCGCGGTCAAGCTGCTGCACGAGGCGGGCGTGCCGCGCGACGTGCTGCACCTGTTGCCGGCGGCGGCGCGGTCGGCGCGGCGCTGGTCAAGGACCCGCGCATCGCCGGCGTCGCCTTCACCGGCTCCAACGAGACGGCTGGGCGATCCAGCGGGCGCTCGCGGACCGGCGCGGCGCCATCGTCCCCTTCATCGCCGAGACCGGCGGCATCAACGCCATGATCGCCGATTCGCAGCGCGCTGCCCGAGCAGGTGGTCCGCGATGTCGTGCGCTCGGCCTTCGACATCGGCGGGCCAGCGCTGCTCGGCCGCGCGCGTGCTTCTTCGTGCAGGAGGACGTCGCGCCGCGCATGATCGAGCATGCTGGTCGGCGCGATCGAGGCGCTCGACATCGGCGATCCCCTCGATTACGCCACCGACATCGGTCCCGTCATCGACGAGGACGCTCAGGACGCGCTCGAAGCGCACAAGCTGCGCATGCAGCGCGCAGGGCGCGCGAGCTCGTCGACCTGCGCGCTGCCGGACGCATGCCGGGCCGGCACCTACGTCACGCCGGCGCGTTTCGAGATCGACCAGCCTGGACGTGCTCGAACGACGAGGTGTTCGGGCCCATCCTGCACGTGGTGCGCTATCGAGCGCGGGCACCTCGACAAGGTCATCGAGGCGCATCAACGCCACGCGGCTACGGGCTGACGCTCGGCCTGCACAGCCGCATCGCCGCGCGTCGCCGATTACGTCGCCGAGCACGCCCGCGTCGGCAATCTCTACGTCAACCGCAACCAGATCGGCGCCGTGGTCGGCGTGCAGCCGTTCGGCGGCGAGGGGCTGTCGGGCACCGGACCGAAGGCCGGCGGCCCGAATTACCTCGCGCGCTTCGCCACCGAGCGCGTGCGCACCAACGACATCACCGCGACGGGCGGCAACACTAAGCTGCTGGGCCTCTCCGACCGCTAGGCGCCGGCATCAATGGGCGGCGGATTCGGCCGGGGGGCGCCGCTCCGCCGCCACTGCACATAGCGGTAGACGTAGCAGCCGAAGTACGCCGCAAGGGCGAAAAACAGCAGCGCCATGCCTCCGAGCGACGAAACCTCGCTATCGAGCTCCGCGCTGATCGTGCTCCGCTCGGGTCGAGCGTCGTCATACTTGATCGCGACCGGACCCGCCCGCCGCAGAGCGAGTTTCTGGTTCAGCACGCGCGTTGCCGATCCCGAGTAAGTCAGGCCATCCGGTGTCTTGAACGTGTACGTCACGGTGGTCGCATAAGTGATTCGGTTGCGGCGGTCCGTTCGCGTATCCACATGCGCGCTGACGACGCTGGCGACAGCGTCCGTTGCCCCTCGCAGTGGCGCCAGCGAGAGGTACTTCACCGCAACGGTGACGCCGGTGCCGAGCGCCAGCAGCATCAGGACGCCGAATGCAAGCGTATTGTAGAAGGCCGCACGGGTGCCATAGTAGCGCGGGATGTCCTCGTAGCGCCTCCGTGAGAAAGCGCCGGCTAGGATGTCGAGCGGCGTGGGTCTGCCGAAACGAGCCATTGATCAACTCCGAGTTGCACTTTGCCGGAGTTTAGGCGGTAGCCGCCGTTCCCCGCTGTCACGGACGAGACCGAAGCCGCGAGTTTCCAGGCATGAGCAAGACCGAAAAACATCCCACCGCGGCGCCACTGGCCACCAGCGGAGGGGAGAAGCGACCTTCCACTGCGGCGGACACCTCGAACGTTCCCGCCGTCCAGCCCTCCAGCGATGTGGAGGTCGCCGAATTTTTGAAGCAGATAAAGGCTCTGGGGCCGCATACGGGCACCGGGCGCGGTCGCCTTGTGTTCGCCATGGACGCCACCATGAGCCGCCGCCCGACCTGGGATCTGGCGCTGTCGCTGCAGTCTGAGATGTTCGGGGCGGTGAAGCAGGTCGGCGGCCTCGACGTGCAGCTTGTCTACTTCCGTGGAATGGGCGAGTGCCGTTCTTCTAAGTGGGTATCCGACCCCGAAGCGCTCTCGCGCTTGATGACATCCGTCGAATGCCGCGGCGGCACGACTCAGATCGGCAAGGTGTTGTCGCATGCTCGTCAGGAGACCGAGCGGCGCAAGATCCACGCCCTCGTCTACGTCGGCGACTGCATGGAGGAAAACGCCGATGCTCTAGCCGCCAAGGCCGGCGAGCTGTCGCTGCTCGGCGTCCCGGTGTTTCTCTTTCACGAGGGGCGCGATATCCGGGCCGAGCAGGCATTCCGCGATATTGCTCGTCTGACCCGGGGCGCCTATTGCCGGTTCGATGCCGGCTCGGCGTCGCAACTGCGCGATTTGCTGACCGCCGTCGCAGTCTACGCCACGGGCGGACGCAAGGCCTTGGAGCAGATGGCAATTTCGGGACGCCAGCCGGGAGCTCAATTGCTGCTCGGCCAGATGAAGTAGCGCTACTCGCGCCTGAGCACCGAGTTGACGACGCGATTGGCCCAGCCGCGGGAGCGAAACGAGCGCTTCAGCTCTTCCGGATCGTAGATTGTGTCGACCCACTCGAGGAATGGTACCGGTTTTCTCGCGTTGTCAGCGAGGTAGCGCTCGAAGAAGTAGTCGAGCACGCCCGTGTCAGCCTGTCGGACGTGTCCGTAACGGAGCGATAGCTGCTGCTTGGCCATCTCGATCGGCTGGCCCTCGTGGAAGTGCTTGAAAAAGGCGCTCATCAACCCGGCACGGTCGGCGCCGGACTTGCAGTGCATCAGGATCGGATATTCGACGGTCCGGAAGAGTTCGGCGGCGCCGTGCACGTCGCGCGGAGTGGGGGCGCCGCGGGAATAGATCGTGAAATCGACAAGCTTGATGCCGTGGGCCGCACAAGCGCGCTTTTCCAGCCAGTAGCTGCCGCACACCCGCGGGCCGCGCAGGTTGATGATCGTGCGGACACCTTGTCGGGCCAGTGCCCGGACATTGTGAGGAGCCGGTTGCGCAGCGCGCCATGCTTCGCCTGAAAGCCGGTGCTTGTTGAGATACAACAGGCGGAAGATGCCGTGATCTACGAATAACATATCGAAGTAGGTCGCCGGCGGGCCGAACACACGCTTCGCCCAGTCCGGCGCATGCTCGATCGCCGAATCGCGCACCCCCCGCGTCACGCGCCGCACCGCGCGCTTAGCCTGTTTCGCGATTGACGGCATGGAAGCGTTCGATGCCATGATCCAAAGGGAGCCATGATCCAAAGGGAAGACGCTGCAGCGTGTCCCGCCGATTGCGGGTCTGATCGCTGGAAAATGCCCCCGCGTTCTTGCGTTTGCTTTTGCTAGATATTCGCTATAGGTACCAGCCGCAAGGGGCTTGGGGGCCTTGGGGGCGGAGCCGTCCATTGCCTGTGGCAAATCGGCTTATCTTGCTGCCTAAGCAGCTGTGGATGTTTAGACTGAAGCGGCACGCGTAGTCTTTTCGAGGGGTGCTGGTCTGCCACATCCTCAACCGTCACCCGTTTCTCCACGTCGCCTTCCCGAAGCATTCCAAGAGGCATGCCCTAGTCGATGGCCATCTCGCCGGACAAGAAGGCCAGGCTCGCCAACTTTGCGGGTCGCCGCCTCGCGCGGTTGATCTCTTTTGTCGATCGATCGTCGTCCTTGGTGACAGAGCCGGCGGATTTGCCGGGCTTCGTCGAAGCGAACCATCCGGCGATCGGGGCGACTTGGCACGGTCAGTTCATGATGCTGCCCGCAATACGCCGGCGAATTCGGCGGCCGTTTGCGGCGATGGTCGCGCGGCACGGCGACGCCGAACTGATCGGCGCCGCCCTCGAGGAGTTCGACATTGAGTTGATCCGCGGTGCAGGCGCGGGCTCCCGTCAGAAAGATCGCGGCGGCGCGCAGGCGTTGCGCAATTCAGTCCGGGCGCTCGCCGAGGGCAAGTCCCTGGTGATGACGGCCGACATTCCGCCGGGGCCTGCCCGCCGCGTCGGCATGGGCATCATCACGCTTGCCCGCATGTCGGGCCGGCCCATCATCCCGATCGTGCCCGCTACGTCTCGCTACCGCTCGCTCGAGACCTGGAGCAGGATGACGATCAACCTGCCGTTCGGCCGGATGGCGTGCGTAACCGGCGAGCCGATCTGGGTGCCGCGAGAGGCGGACGAGGCGTTGCTCGAAGCCAAGCGCCAAGAGGTTGAGACCGCGCTCAACAAGGCTTTTCTTCGTGCCTACGAGTTGGCAGGCGCAAATGCCGCCCACGCCACGCCTGCGATCCCCGATCCAAATGCTCCGGCGGCATCCCCAGGGATGCTACTCAAATCGTATCGCGCTGGCATGACAGCGCTCCGCCCGGGATTGCCGCTGCTGCTCAAGCTGCGTGAGCGGCAGGGCAAGGAAGATCCCCGCCGGCGTGGAGAGCGCTTCGGGCTTGCGGGCCAAGCGCGGCCGAGCGGCGTTCTGGTGTGGGCGCACGCGGCAAGCGTGGGCGAGACCAATGCCGTTCTGCCGGTCATCGAGGCGCTGACCAAGGCCCGGCCCGATCTCAAATTCCTCCTCACGACCGGTACCGTCACCTCGGCGGCGCTCGCCGCGCAACGCCTCAAAGGCAATGCGGTTCATCAGTACGTTCCGCTCGATGCACCGCAATACGCCGCGCGCTTCCTGGACCACTGGAAACCCCACCTCGCCATCTTCACCGAGTCCGAGATCTGGCCCAATACGATCCTCGAAGTGGCGAGCCGCAACATCCCGATCGCTCTCGTCAATGCGCGATTATCGCCGCGTAGCGCGAAACGCTGGAAACGTGGCGGCCGCAACGCGGAAGCTCTGTTCAATCGTCTGAGCGTGGTGCTGGCGCAGAACGATGCGCTGGGCCGTCGCTTTCAAGAGCTGGGCGCGCGCAACGTCATCGTTGCCGGCAACCTGAAAATCGACGCGCCGCCACCGCCGGTCGACGCCCTTCAGTTGCAGCACTTGCGCACGCTTCTGGCAGGCCGGCCGCTATTCGTCGCCGCCAGCACGCACGACCCGGAGGAGAAAATTGTCGGGCAAGCCCATCGCCGCATTGCGCAGCGAATCGATGGCTTCTGCACCATCATCGCCCCGCGGCACCCCGAGCGGGGCACCGCCATCGCCGAGGAGCTGAAAAGCCTCGGTCTCAACGTCGTGCAGCGGTCGACTGGCGCCGAGCCCGGACCCCGCACCGACGTCTACATCGCCGATACGATCGGTGAGCTGGGCACGTTCTACGCGCTGTCGCCGATCGCCTTCATCGGCGGTTCTCTGATCGAGCACGGCGGCCAGAACCCGATCGAGGCGGTGCGTCATGGCGCGGTCGTACTAACCGGCCCGCACTGTCAGAACTTCCGCGACGCCTACAAATCGTTGCTGCGCCACAAAGGCGTTCGCGAGGTCAAGACGGGCGATGAGCTAGCCGACGCCGTGATCGCCCTTCATGCTGATCCGGCCTCGGCCGAGGCCATGCGCGCCGGCGCCAGTTTCGCGCTCGATAGCATGTCGGGCGCACTGCAGCGGACGACCGAAGCGCTGCTGGCACTGCTGCCCGCCGAGACGAGGTTGCAGCGTGCCTCGTGAGGAGCCCGGCTGGTGGTACGCCCAGTCCCGCGATCATCGCGCGCTGCTTCTGGCGCCGCTCGGCCGCCTTTACGGCGCCATTGCCGAACGCCGCTACAACCGGCGCCAGCCATACCGCTCCCGGTTGCCGGTGATCTGCGTCGGAAACTTCACGGCCGGCGGCACAGGTAAGACGCCGCTAGCGCTGGCCATCGCCGAACACCTCCGCGAGCGCGGCGAACGGCCCGCCTTTCTCACCCGTGGCTACGGCGGCAAGCTCCAGGGTCCGATCTGGGTCGATCCCGTCCTTCATTCCCCGAGCGATGTCGGCGACGAGCCTCTGCTGCTGGCGGCACGCGCGCCGGTGATGCTTGCGCGTGATCGCCGCGTGGGCGCGCAGGCGATCGAGTCCGACAGCCGCGCCGCGACCGCGATCATCATGGACGATGGCCTGCAGAACTCTGCCCTCGCAAAAGATCTGACGATTGCGCTCGTTGATGCCGGACGCGGCGTCGGAAATGGCCGCGTGATCCCGGCAGGACCGCTGCGAGCCTCACTCGAATTCCAGCTCGAATTGGTGCACGCTATCGTGGTCAACGGGCGCGCGCCGGACGAGAGCGAAGGCAGCCCACCACGCCGCGTGCTGGAGACGCTACGCCGCGGCTTCACCGGCCCCGTGCTGCAGGCTGAAGCGGCGCCATCCGGTGAAACGGACTGGCTGAAGGACGCGAAAGTCGTCGCCTATGCGGGCATCGGCAATCCGGCGCGATTTTTCAAGCTTCTCGAAACTTTGGGCGCTCGGCTTGCCGGCACCGAAATGTTCCCCGATCACTACGCATTCAGCGACCGCGATGCGGCGCGGCTGTTGAAGCTAGCCCGCGAGCACGGGGCGCAGTTAGTGACGACGGAAAAGGATTTCGTGCGACTTGCACCCGGGCAGAACGGCCTCGCCGAGCTGCGGGACGCGACCCGCAGGGTGCCGATCCGGCTTGCGATGCCGCCTGACGATCTGGCGCGGCTCAAGGATCTGCTGGCGACCGCGGTGGAGACAGGCGGCTACCGCCGCGGCCTATCGCGCTAAAGCAACAGTCACTTCGACCTGGACCAAATGCGCCTGCTCGCTCGTGAACCTGGGAAGGTTCGTCTCTAGTCCCTGGCTAGCCCTGGCGCTGGCGCAACTGCACGACGCGCTTCAGCGAGACCTCAGCTGAGACATAGGGTTCCTGCAACTCGACGCTCCAATAGCGGAGGTCCGCCAGCGCAATCGGGTCGCCGGTGACCGCGCATCGCACGAAGTCACCTTGCGTAACGACTTGGAATTCGCCATCGAGATAGCGCAGCTTGGCCTCGCCTTTCAGGCCGAAAAGTCTGTCGAATTCGGTTCATCGCGTCCCTCGCCCGGTGTTGCTCCAGGCATATATGCGTTGCGGCCGGCTGCCACGCGGGTGGAGCGGTCGGTTGTTTATCCCATCAGTCGCCAATGTTGCGCGCCCCGTCAAGGCGGCCGATGGACCAGCCGTGTGTTCGTCAGAATAGGCTGCCCTGGCTAGAACCGCCGTCGGGGTCCTTATCAGTTCGTGAGGGCCGCCGTGGCTCCGAGGACAATGCCGAAGCCGCCGTCCGGCGCGGCCGTGGCTTGGTCTCAGCCTGAGGCGGTGTCCCAGCGCCGCCGTCTTGCGCGACGGCCGCGATGCGGCCATCCGCGAGCTCGATGTCGAGCCGCATCCCCGCCGCCACCGCCGCGGCCTGCCGCACGGCATGGCCCTCGCTGGTCCGGACGAGCGCAAACCCGCGTTGCAGCACGCTCTGATAGCTCAGGGACCGCAGCATGCTCGTTGCGCCCTCGAGTTCACGCCGCTTGCGCTCCACCGTCCCGATATAGGCTTGTGTCGATCGCGTGCCGCACACTTCGAGGCGATGCAGCGCGTGATTGATCCTGTGCGTCAGCGTCGCCGGCTGCAGCCGTCCGCCCCATCGCTCCAGTCGCGCGCGTTTGCCGGATGCCAGACGCGCCAGCGCTTCGGTCGCGCAGCGGGAGGCTTTTTCCAGACGGTTGCGCGTTTGCGCCAGACGGTTCTCGATCAGACGTGGTGATAGCCGCGCCGCGATCTTGGCATGACGCATCGCATGCGCCCGCGTGTTGGCAAGCAGGGCGCGCGCAAGCCTCCGCTCGACCGCATCGAACCGTTGCCGCGGCAGTGCCAGTAGATCGTCCAGCTTCGGCAGGCCGCGCGCGGCCGCCTTCAAATGCGTCGCCGCCGCGTCGAGCACGCGCCGCTCGGCGATGCGCAGCCGGAGGCCGAGCTTTGAGGTATTCTCGACGAGGTCGGAATGCTTTGGCACCGCCCATTCGGCGGCCTTGGTCGGCGTCGGTGCGCGCGCATCCGCCACCAGGTCGATCAGCGTCCAGTCCGTCTCGTGGCCCACCGCCGAGATGACCGGAATCTGGCTCGCCGCCACCGCCCGCACCACGGTTTCCTCGTTGAAGCCCCAGAGATCTTCCAGGCTGCCGCCGCCCCGCGCGACGATCAGCACATCCGGCCGCGGAATGCGTCCATCGACTGCGAGCGCGTTGAAGCCGCGCACGGCCGCCGCCACCTCCGTCGCGCTGGTCTCGCCCTGCACCCGCACCGGCCACACGATCACGCGCGTCGGGCAGCGCTCCTCGAACCCGTGCAGCATATCGCGGATGACGGCGCCGGTCGGCGACGTGACGATCCCGACGATCCTCGGCCAGAACGGCAGCTTGCGCTTGCGCGCTTCCTCGAATAGCCCCTCTGCCCCGAGCTTTCTCTTTCGTTCCTCCAGGATCGCCATCAACGCGCCGACACCCGCCGGCTCCAGCGCCTCGATCACGATCTGGTACTTCGAAGACCCCGGGAACGTAGTGACCCGCCCCTGCGCGATCACCTCCATGCCCTCTTCCGGCTTGAACCGCAGCTTGGAGTACGATCCGCGCCAGATCACCGCCTCGATCTTCGCCTTGTCGTCCTTGAGCGCGAAGTAGCAATGGCCGGAGGAATGCGGACCGCGATAGCCGGAGATTTCGCCCCTCAGCCGTACGTAGCCGAACCCATCCTCCAGCGCGCGTTTGATCGCGCCCGCAAGCTCCGAGACGGTGATCTCGGGCGCGTTCGATCCAGCTGGGCTTTTCGGCAGCGGCAGGGCGGATGCGGTCAACGAATCGGTCCCATGTTGTCAGACGGCCGGGAGATGATACATCAGGCCGCGACTCGCGGCGGCTCTGAAGGCCGCCAATTCACAAGCGATCTCGGGCGAAACGGGGGCGGCTTTCCCATGAACGTACTACTCATAGGCTCTGGCGGCCGCGAGCATGCCTTGAGCCTCGCCCTGTCGCGCAGCCCCAATTTGGGCAAGCTCTATTGTGCCCCCGGCAACCCGGGTATTGCCACCGTGGCAAAGTGCGTGACGCTGCTCGACGTCGCCGATCACGCGGCCGTTGCCCGCTTCTGTGCCGAGAACGACATCGGCCTTGTCGCCGTTGGACCCGAGGTGCCGCTCGTCGCTGGGCTTGCCGACGATCTTGACGCGAGAGGCATCAAGGTGTTCGGGCCATCGAAGGCGGCGGCACAGCTCGAAGGCTCCAAGGGCTTTACCAAGGATCTCTGCGCGCGAGTTTTCAATCCCCACCGCCGCTTATGGCCGCTTCAAGGACGCCGCGAGCGCCAAGACCTATCTCGCCGCGCAGACCCTTCCCATCGTCGTGAAGGCGGACGGTCTCGCCGCCGGCAAGGGCGTCGTCATCGCCAACACGAGCGAGGAAGCCGAGGCCGCCATCGACGCCTGCTTCTCCGGCGCGTTCGGAGCCGCCGGCGCGGAACTCGTCATCGAGGAGTTCCTCGAAGGCGAGGAGGCGAGCTTTTTCGCGCTCTGCGATGGCCATACTGCACTCGCGCTCACGGCTGCCCAGGACCATAAGCGCGTCGGCGATGGCGACACCGGCCCCAATACGGGCGGCATGGGCGCCTACTCGCCCGCGCCCGTGATGACGCCCGAGCTCATCGATCGCACGATGGCGGAGATCATCCGCCCGACCGTGGCGGCGATGGCCAGGCGCGGCACCCCCTTCAAGGGTGTTTTGTTCGCCGGCCTGATGCTGACAGCGAAGGGTCCGCAACTCATCGAATACAACGTCCGCTTCGGCGACCCCGAGACGCAGGTGCTCATGCTGCGCCTGAAGTCGGACCTGTTGGAGTTGATGCTGGCGACCGCCGAAGGGCGGCTGGACGGCATGTCGGTGGACTGGCACGCGGACGCCGCGCTCACCGTCGTCATGGCCGCCGAGGGCTACCCTGGCACGCCAACGAAGGGCACCGCAGATTCGCGGCCTCGATGAAGCCTCCAAGGTGCCCGGTGTCGAGATCTTCCACGCCGGCACGAAACGCGAAGGCGACCGCCTCCTCGCCGATGGCGGCCGCGTCCTAA
The DNA here is from genome assembly GCA_963847435.1 of uncultured Alphaproteobacteria bacterium. Lineage (GTDB taxonomy): Bacteria > Pseudomonadota > Alphaproteobacteria > Rhizobiales > Hyphomicrobiaceae > CAWJZR01. The sequence continues at coordinate 342,879 of CAWJZR010000025.1, forward strand.
ACGTCACCGGCGATGGCCCCGACCGTCGCCGAAGCCCAAGCCCGCGCCTACGAAGCCATCGCCAAGATCGACTGGCCCGGCGGCTTCTGCCGCAGGGATATCGGTTGGAGAGCGGTGGAGCGGGAGAAGCCTTAGAGGTGCGGTTCGACCCCAATCCGCTCAAGTTTTCCGCGGTCTTCGAGCCAGCATCTCTGATAGTACCGGCGTGCCCCCAACTTACGTCTTTCATATAGCACCGTTTACGGCCGCCCCTACGCCAGCACCAATTACTGGCACTCTTTGTAATATCTTTCTTTTTGTGAGATTTATTCCGAGCGATTTGGCGAAATCGCGAAGAACAATAATTGCTGCTCCTTGCGTCCCGGTTGCCGTCATGGCCTTAAGAGTTGTTTTAGTCACTAGGGTATAAGTCTGCCTTGAGTGCCAGCAATGTGATCAACTTCTCTTCCTTTGTGATCCCGAGCTAGCGATCGATAAAACGCGAAGCGCCTCATCTATTTCCGGCCGATCGTAACCATAGCAGGCTGCCATTTGCCTAATTGTTCTCAATGCGAAGGTTACGATACCCGCGATATCTGCGGCCAAGCCAGGCAATCCAGCTTCGCCGGCTGCGCCTCCCTACGCGCGGCAGCCGCAATCGTTTTGGCGTGTGAGGCATCAGCTATCTTATCGGCACTTGGCGCGCATCGGCGGCCTTAATAACTGCGCTTCTCTCGGTCCCGATATAAGGTGATCTGATCGGCCGTAGCCTTTTTAGCAATCCAATCTGCGCCAGTGATGGCAGCCTCGATACAAGCGGTGGTCCGTCTAATGTGCATCGGCGCCCCTTGTCCTTACCCTGCTCCCCCGCATGATCCCACCTCACGGAGGCTCCATGTTCCATCCACCGCATGCACTCGTGCCGCCAGCGCACGCCGAACCCCAGCTTCCCGCCAAGCAGCCGTCGATCGGGCTGGCGTTGGGCGGTGGCGGGGCGCGCGGGCTAGCGCATATCCTGATGCTCGAAGTGTTCGACGAGCTGGGGCTGAAGCCGAAGGTCATCGCCGGCACGTCGATCGGCGCCATCTTCGGCGCGGCCTACGCCTCGGGTCTCTCGGCCAAGGAGATCCGCGCCCAGTGCGAGGTGATCCTGGGCGAGCGGCTGGGCCTGTTTCGCGAATTGATGGCAGCGCGCGCGACGACGTCCCTGCTGAGCCTTTTTTCGCTCCGCTCGGCGCTGCTCGAACCCGGCGTACTGCTTGATATTCTGATGCCGCGTGGCGTCGCGACCGATTTTGCGCATCTCGCGATTCCGCTGAAGGTTGTCGCCACCGATTTCTACGGCCAGGACGCGGTGGTGTTCGAGGAAGGCCCCCTGCGTCGCGCGGTGGCGGCCAGCATGGCACTCCCCGCGCTTTTCCAGCCCGTCGTAATCGACGGCCGCGCACTGCTCGATGGCGGCCTCGTCAATCCGCTGCCGTTCGATCTCCTGCAGGGCATGGCCGACATCGTCGTTGCGATCGACGTCGCCGGCGCGCCAATGCCCTCAGAGAAGCGCGATTGGCCGAGTGCCACGGAAGCGCTGTGGGCGGCCTCGTTTATCTTCGAGCGCACGATCATCCGCGAAAAGCTGAAGCAGCGCCAGCCGGACGTCTACATCGACGCCGGAACCGGCCATTTCCAGGTGCTGGACTTTCTGAAATTCAATGAAATCCTGAAGCGCGCCGAGCCGGCCAAGGAGCGGTTCAAGGCGCAACTCCTGAAGGTGCTCACCTCCGAGACGCTAACGCTGGCCGACACTCCGGCAGCTCCCGCGATTACAACTCATTCGAAATCAAAGCGCCGGTTGGGACGCAGCCGTCCGGGGGAGTAATAAGCAGGGATCCGGGGTTGCGGCTCTAGCAGCCGCGTTTTTCGGCAAAAAACGCCTTGAGCAACTCGGCAGCTTGCTGTTCGCCGATGCCGTCGTAGATCTCCGGCGCATGGTGGCAGGTCGGGTGCGAGAAAATCCGTGGACCCTGCGCAATGCCACCGCTCTTTGGATCAGATGCACCGTAATAAAGCCGCCGGATGCGGGAGAACGAGATCGCCGCCGCGCACATGGGGCAGGGCTCCAGAGTGACGTAGAGATCGCACCCCTCCAGCCGCTCGGAGCCGAGCGTAGAGCACGCGGCGCGGATCGCCAGCATCTCCGCATGCGCGGTCGGATCGTTGAACTCGCGTGTACGGTTACCAGCCGTAGCCAGCACCTCTCCCGCTGCGGAGACGATCACGGCCCCGACCGGCACCTCGTCGCGGTCGGCCGCGGCGTGCGCTTCACCAAGAGCCAACTCCATGTGGCCGAGGCGGCGGGCTGGTGTCATAAGGGGCATTCCGAATTCGATTTGCGATTGAGACCCATGCCCAAATCCTTCAATGGCCGACGTGGCCCTGGCAAGCCCCCTTCACACAGGCACGAAGGCGGCAAGCCGGGGCGCGGACCCCGCCCCGACCGTGGCGAGAGGCCGTCGCGCGGCGAACGCCCATCACGGGAAGGCCGTCCATCCCGGGAAGGCGGTCCGCGCACTGGGGCCGGACCGGCTGCTGGCGAGGCGCGGCCGTCAGGGACGAAGCGCCCCGACCGGGAACACCGCCCTTTCAAGGGCGAGCGTGCGGGCCGCGATGATCGCCGCCCGCGTGAGCGAACGCGGTCCCCGCGTGGAACGCCGTCCCCGCGAGGATCGCGGTCCCCGAGAGGAACACCGTCCGCGTGACGAGCGCGGCTCCCGTGGTGATCGTGCCCCACGTGGCGGACCTCATGCCTCCAGCCGCCCGGCCCGCGAAGAACGTCGTCCTCGTGAAGGCGGTCATCCCCGGGACGAGCGCCCTGCCAGGGAAAATCGTCCCGACCGCGGGGAGCGGCCGCCGCGTGCCGATCGTGCGTCCCGCGATGACCGGCCGCCGCGCCAGCACCAGCCATTCCGTGGTGATCGCCCCGGCCGCGGGGCTGGCGAGGAACGTCCATCTCGCGAGGATCGCGGCCCGCGCGGCCCTCGTGCGCCAAGCGGTGAGCGGCCTCAAACATTTCGTGGCGAGCGCGCCAGCGATCGTCCCGACGGCCGCACCCGCACCAAGCTGCCCCCTCGCGCCAAGGGGCACCATGCGAAACCGCAGGCCGAAGCCGCGCCGCTATCGGAGCCGATGCGCATCGCCAAGGCGATGTCGCGCGCGGGCCTCTGTTCCCGCCGTGAGGCGGAGCGGTGGATCACGGACGGCCGTGTGAGTGTCAACGGCTCGGTGCTGAAGACACCCGCCTGCGAGGTCGGTCCCGGCGACAAGATCCTGGTCGACGGTCGTCCGCTTCCGGCCGCCGAAGCGACGCGGTTGTGGCGCTACTACAAGCCGAAGGGGCTGGTGACGACGCACAGCGACCCCGAGGGCCGCCCAACGGTGTTCGACTCGTTGCCGCCGGAGTTGCCGCGCGTGGTCTCCATCGGCCGCCTCGATTTCAATACCGAAGGTCTGCTGCTGCTGACCAACAATGGGTCGCTCGCCCGCCACCTTGAATTGCCCGCCACCGGCTGGCTGCGCCGCTATCGCGTGCGCGCCCATGGCCGCGTCAGTCAGGCCGAACTCGATCGCTTGAAGGAGGGCGTCGAGGTCGAAGGCGTACACTACGGACCCGTCGAGGCCACGCTCGACAGCACCCAGGGCGCCAACGTCTGGCTGACCGTCGGCATCCGCGAGGGCAAGAACCGCGAGGTGCGCAAGATCCTCTCCGGCTTCTCGCTGGAAGTGAACCGGCTGATCCGCATCTCCTACGGCCCGTTCCAGTTGTTGGAACTGCGCCCTGGCGAGGTCGATAGCGTCAAGCGCCGCGTCATCGCCGATCAATTGAAGCCGGAGGTCGCCCGAGAGCTGGGGCTTGCCGAGACGGCGGAGGATCATCGCGCCAAGTGGAAGGATAAAAAGCCGGCCGCCAAACCCGAGACGAAGTCCGCGCCCGTGTCGAAGACGAAGCCCGAGCCGGAGTTCGAACTCGGCCCAGAGCGCCGTGATTGAGAGCACCGCGATCGCGAGTGAGCCGGTAACCTCCCCATCTGCAAAGCCAGACGCGCAAGGGGAGGGCGATGAATGAGGCGCATCCCCCTCAATTGTCATCCTCGGACTTGTTCCGAGGGCCCATTGCGCGACAGAAACGGAGAACAGATGCGCTGTTTCAGGCCGGGCCACGAGCGACGCTCCAACCCGTCGATGCATGGGTGGTCGGCACAAGTCCGACCATGACAATGTTTACGGCCGGAGTTGAAATCCATCGCCGCCGTACCGGGGTTCGCACATGAGGATCGTCGGCGGCAGCTTGCGGGGACGCAGCCTCGCGAGTCCGGAGCATGAAGGGTTGCGGCCGACCTCGGACCGCGTCCGCGAAAGCCTGTTCAATATCCTGGCCCACGGCATCGAGGATTTCAGCGTCGAAGGCGCCCGCGTCATCGACCTCTTCTCGGGCACCGGCGCACTGGGCCTCGAAGCGCTATCGCGCGGCGCGGTCTACGGTCTGTTCGTGGAGATCGAGCCCGACGCCCGCGCCCTCATCCGCCGCAATATCGAGGGCTTCGGCCTTACCGGCATCACCAAGATCTGGCGCCGCGATGCGACCGATCTCGGACCCGCCGGCAATATGGCGCCCTTCCGGCTCGCGTTACTCGATCCGCCCTACGGCAAGGGGCTGGGCGACAAGGCGCTCGTATCTCTGATGTCGGGCCAGTGGCTGGCTCCCGGCGCCGTCGTGGTCATCGAGGAACGCAAGGGCACAGCCGTCACGCTGCCGGAAGGTCTGACCGAGATCGACCGCCGCGGATACGGCGACACCGAGATCCTCATCGCACGGCGTGAGGCATAGGCGCGGCTGCGGGTGGGCAGCCGAAGCGCCAAGAGATCACGGCGCGGCTGCGGGTGGGCAGCCGAAGCGCCAAGAGATCACGGCGCGGCTGCGGGTGGGCAGCCGAAGCGCCAAGAGACCACGGCGCGGCTGCGAGTGGGTAGGCGAAGCGCCAAGAGACCACGGGCGGCTGCGGGTGGGCAGCCGAAGCGCCAACTGAGGAATCAATTCCCCCGCTTACGCATCTCGTCCCAGATATCGAGGTGATCGCGCAGCACGGCCTCGTGGCAATCGCCACCGCAGTCGATCCACGTCCCGGATGGTAGCCGCAGCTCCGTCTTTGTGAACGCTCCGATCTCGACGACGCGCGTCTCGAACTGCAGCGCAGCACCACTTTTCGGGTCGATCACCCGCAGTGTACCGTGGCTTACGATGCGCGGCGGGTGCTGGCGCTGGTACCAAAGGCCGTAGCCGACGATGGCAAGGCCGAGAGCGAGGATCAGAAAGGGCGCAAGCTTCATCGGCACGGACAATTCTCCGTTCACGCCAGCACATTGCCATCAGGTCTGCGACGATGTACCCCCGAGTCAAGGGTTATCGGAGAATCGGCGCCCATGCGCATCCTCTTCCTGCATCAGAACTTTCCCGGCCAGTTCGTCGAGGTCGCTAAAGCGCTGAGGGCCGAGGGCCGCCACGTCATGTTCGCCGTTACCGACGCCGCCAATCAGCGCTCGGACTTGATCCCCACGGTGCGCTACAAGTTCGGCGCCGGCCACGTCCCCGGCCTCAAGGAGGCGCTGTCGCTCGTTCGCCCGTTCATGACCGCCAGCGCCCGCGGTGACGTGGTAGCGCGCGCCTTGCTGATCATGAAGGAAAAGGGCTTCACGCCGGATCTCGTGATCGGACATCTCGGCTGGGGTGAAACGCTTTATGTTCGGGATGTCTGGCCACAAACGCGAATTATCATCCATGCCGAGTTCTTTTATACCGGCGAGGGCGCGGACGTCGGCTTCGACGCGGAATTCTCCAAGGAAGACATGGCGGCGCAGCTTCGGCTCTTACGCAGCCGCAACGCCTCCATCCTTCTTGCCGTCAACGATGCCGACGTCGCGGTGACGCCGACGCGCTGGCAGGCGAGCCGGTTCCCGGCTCACTTTCAATCGAAGATCGAGGTGCTGCACGAAGGCATCGCCACCGGCGTGGCTACACCAAACCCCGCCGCGCAGTTCACGGTTGGCCGTCACGTCTTCAAGCCTGGCGACGAGGTCATCACCTTCGTCAATCGCAACCTCGAGCCTTATCGCGGCTATCACATCTTCATGCGGGCGCTGCCGCTTATCCTGAAGGCGCGGCCGAACGCCCACGTCGTTATTGTCGGCGGTGACGGCGTCTCCTATGGCGCCGCAGCCCCTAAAGGCCAGACCTGGAAACAAATCTTACTGGACGAGGTGAAAGACCGGCTGCCGATGGCGCGTGTCCATTTCACCGGCAAAATCCCCTATCCGCAGTTCGTGAGCCTTATGCAGGTCTCGGCCGCGCACGTGTATCTGACGTACCCGTTCGTGCTGTCGTGGTCGATGCTGGAGGCGATGAGCGCCGGCGCCTACGTGATCGGATCGCGAACCGCTCCAGTCGAGGAGGTGATCCAGGACGGCGTCAACGGCGAGCTTTTCAACTTCTTCGATGTCAATGATCTGAGCGCCCGCGTCATCGCTGCATTGGCGGAACCCGCCCGCCTCATGCCCATCCGCAAGCGCGCCCGCGAAACCATCGTCGCCCGTTACGACCTGGAGGCGAAGTGTCTTCCCGCTTGGCTCGACCTCGTGAAGCGGACCGCGGCAGTGCCCTGAAGCCAGACCGCAAGGCACATCAAGCGGTCATCCGGACGGATTCGCGCTCGCGCAGATTGAACCGCGATAGCATGTAGAGGCCGAACACACTGAACAGCATCAGGAACCACACGGGATGCGCGCGATTGAACATCACGCCTTCCAGCGATGAGAAGTAAATTCCGAACAGCCAGATGCGGAAGAAAAGCTGCGCCAGAGCCTGCTCCGGCCCGCCGCGCCGCACGCGCCCGTAATCGATGAGCGGCGCGACGACGATCCATCCGAGGATGAGGATGAGCCCCGGAATTCCCGTCGTCACCGCGATCTCGACGAAGCCGTTGTGGGCATGCGTGATACTCTTGATCCAAACCGGAACGCCGCCGAACGGCGTCGCGTCGTCGAAATCCGTGTTCTCGCTGCTCAAGATCTCATCCGACCGCCAGAACGCGGCGAATCCGTAACCCGTGAGCGGCTTACGTTGGATGCTCTCGATCGCGAACCGCCACACGTCGACGCGGCCGCTGAACGTCGCGTCCGGAAGCAGCGCTTCATTGAGGCTGCGGACGCTGGTGAAGTAGGCCGATCCGATGGTTGCGAAATTCAAGACAACGAGCAGGCCGATGGCCACACCGGCGCGACGCAGCGGCTTGCCATCCATAGCAAAGCAGATCTGCGCCAACGCCAGCACCGGCAGTGCGAGCGCAATCGCCGTCTTGCCACCCGCGCCGGCAAGGAAGCCAAGCGCAAGCAGCACGATGGCCCAGCCGAGCCGCGCGCTGGCCGCCCTCACCACGAACAGCCCGATGAAGATAAAAATCACCATGATCGGCGAGGCGACGTTCTTGTGCTGGAAAACGCCCCGCCAAAGGCCCGCGAGCTGCGGCTCGATGATCTCCTGCGACGAGTGAATAGCGACGTCCGGCAGCACGGTGACGCCGAAATAGCAAAGCCCCAACGTGGCGAGCGACAGCCAGGCCAACAGCCGCGCCAGATGTGCCAAGCTGGCCGGCAATGTCAGTGCCGAGCCTGCCATCAAAATGATGATGGCGGCGAAAAAGAACCGTTTCAGCGCGAGATCGGGATAACCCGACAGCATCGCCGTCAACAGCATCCAAGCAAGTGTCAGTAGATAGATCGGCCGCATCAGCGTGGAGATCAGCGAGGCGCGAGTGGTCAGCACCAGCAGTGCGGCGAGCGCGCCCGTGATCGCGAAAGTCACCTGCACGAATACGTTGCCGCGCTCGGCAAGGATGATCAGCGTCGGGTCCGAGAAGTCGCGAAAAGGCGTCGGGCTGACCAGGATCATCAGGAAGATGATCGAGAACATCGCCGTCTGCAGCAGCCATGAGACGGCGTTTGCAGTTTGCGACTGCGGCATGGGCGTGCGCCACTGGAATGAGCGTGAGCTCAAAGGAAGAGATGCCATCGAACTAAAGCGATGTGCTGAGTTTGCAGACGAATCCAGCGAGCCGGCTCGGCCGGCGTGCGCACAAGTCTGGCAGGCGGCACGCCCCCGCGCGCCCCTCGTCCCCGTCCATGAAGTCTCGTCTCACCCCAACCCCCACCGCAGCCCCGCCTTCCCGCGCACGCAGGGGCGAACCGGCACTTGGCCGGTCAGGGGCACGGCGTCCGCCCCCCCGGCGCCGGCCCCGACGGACATGCAACGCACGCGCCATCGTTGATGAACCTAAGTCATTTCACCACAACTCGCCCGCCAACTGATTGTTTACGGTAAAGACGGCCGAATGCAGGTCGGGCGGACGTGACCGTCATTTCGGCCGACAGGGAGAAAGCCGCGTTCGCGCCAGAATCACGGGGCAACCCCGTGAACTTTTTCCCCGTCCTGTTCAGCTCAGTTAGCTTCACATCCGTCCGCCCGTCGCGAGGGGTGGGGTGCGAGCTGGGCGCCCTGCGGGAATTGGACCTTCAGAGCCGCGAGCGGTACCCATCAGCTGGACCGTACCGCCGTGGCGCCGGGCTCATTGGTTGGCCCTTCGGATGCCCATAGGCATCCGGGCAACCAAGAGAACGGCAAGGCCGGAGTTAGGATGGCTTCGGCTCATGCAGCGGTAAACGGCTCCGAAAGCGGGGCGGGACCGGTGCCTCATCCGCAATTGTTCAGGCTGCGCCGCCCGCCCTGCTCCCTTTGGATCTGTTCTTATGCAGGTGGTTGTATGACCTACTTCCGCCCGAACAGCCGCTCGATATCCGACAGCTTCAGTTCCACGTAGGTCGGGCGGCCGTGGTTGCACTGGCCGGAATAGGGCGTCGCTTCCATCTCGCGCAGCAGCGCATTCATCTCCTCCGGCGTCAGCCGGCGCCCCGAGCGCACGCTGCCGTGGCAGGCCATCGTCGAGCAGACTGCCTCCAGCCGTTCCTTCAGCGCGAGCCCCGTTCCTGTGGCCGGACCGGTCTCGTTGACGATCTCGCTGGCGAGGTCGCGCACGAGGCCGTTGACGTCGGTGTCGCCGAGCAGCGCCGGCACCTCGCGCACGGCACACTGCGCCCGGTCCGAAGCCTCCAGCACGAGGCCGAGCTCCGCCAGTTCGGCGGCCTTTTCGTCGAGCGCCACGGCCTCGTCATCGTCGAGCTCGACGATCGCCGGGATCAGCAGCCCCTGGCGCGCCGACGCCGCCGTCGGCCAGCGCCGCCTTCATCCGCTCGTAGACGAGGCGCTCGTGCGCGGCGTGCTGGTCGACGATCACCATCGAATGCGCGTCTGCGCCACGATGTAGGTCTCGTGCAGCTGCGCGCGCGCTGCGCCGAGCGGGCGGTCGAGCAGATCGCATCCGGCATCGGCGTCGCGGCGGCGCGCGCATCGGCGCTCGGCTGGTCGAAAGCCGTCGAGCGGCGCCTGCATCGCTTCCGCCAAGCCGGGCGACACGAAAGCCGGCCGTGTCGGACGATAGCCGAACGTCGATTGCGTGTAAGACGGCGCGGCCGTGGCGGTCTGCAGGTGGGGCGGCATCGCCTGCGCCTGCGCGGCATCTCCCGGGATCGTCGCGGCATGGAACGCATCGAGCGTCGCCGTGCCGCCGCGCATCGACGCGCGGTGGCCCGCGCCCTCCAGCGCCTGCCGCAGCGCCGCCGATCAACAGCGCGCGCACGCGGCCGCCGTCGCGGAAGCGCACCTCGGCCTTGCCGGATGCACGTTGACGTCGACCTCGCGCGGGCGACACGTCGACGAACAGCGCCAGCAGCGGATAGCGGCCCTTCGGGATGAGATCGCCGTAGGCCGCGCGCACGGCGCCGATCAGCAGCTTGTCCTTCACCGGCCGGCCGTTGACGAACAGGAACTGCTGGCCGGCGTCCGGCCGGTGCAGAGTCGGCAGGCCGGCGAAACCCGTCACGCCGCACGCCCTCGCGCTCGATGTCGATCGGCAGCGCGTCGTCGAGGAACTCGCGGCCCATGATGCGCCCGAGCCGCTGGCAAGAGGCCGTCCGGCCCGAGCGGCTGCGCGCGCGGCAGCTTGAGGCCGGCGCGCTCGCCCGTGGTCAGCGTGAAGCCGACATGCGGGTGGGCCATGGCGAGGCGCTTCACCACCTCGGAGATCGGCCATGTTCTCGGCCCGCTCGGACTTCAGGAACTTGAGCCGCGCCGGCGTCGCCGAGAACAGCTCGCGCACCTCCACGCACGTGCCGGGGTTGACGCGCGGCCGGCCGCAGCGAGCCTCTTGGCGCCGCGATCGACGACGATCTCGTGCGCCGCGCCGGCCTCGCGCTGGCCGCGACTGCGATCGGCAGATGCGCGCGATCGAGCCGATCGAGGGCAGCGCCTCGCCGCGAAAGCCGAGCGTGCGCGATGTTGAACAGGTCCTCGTCGGCGAGCTTGGAGGTGGCGTGCCGCTCGACGGCCAGCGCCAGGTCGGCCGGCGCCCATGCCGTGCGCCGTCGTCGGTGACGCGGATGAGCGAAAGCCCGCCGGCCGCGGTCACCACCTCGATCTCGCTGGCGCCGGCGTCGAGCGCGTTCTCGACCAGCTCCTTGACCACGCTGGCCGGGCGCTCGATCACCTCGCCGGCGGCGATGCGGTTGACGGTCTCGGGGCTGAGCTGGCGGATCGTCATGGACGGAGGATAAAGGGCCGGCAGCGTGCGGGAAAGCCGATGCCCTGTCCCCTCCATAGGGGAAGAGCCCAAGCCTTCCCTGAGCCGACATTTTCGTTGCGCGGCGGAAAGCCACGACAAGTGCGCGGGCCGGCCACAAAACCTTGAGGTGGCCCTCGAAAACGCCGATGATGCGCGTTCCGTGTAATGCTCCGGTCCCGCAACGCCCTATGATCTATCTGCTGCTCGGAATTCTCGCTCTGGCGCTGTGGCTCACAGCGGCCCGCGCATTCACGCAAGCCAATCCGGCCGTGCTCGCGCTCCAGATACGCCGGCTCGCAGGCGCAGTCATGCTCGTGTTTGCGGCATTCTTTGCTCTGCGCGGCGCGTTCATCCCCTTCGTGCTGTTCGGGATCGGCGGCTGGTGGCTGCTGGGCGGCCGCTTGAGCATTCAAAGCATGTTGGACGATCTGCGCCGCCGCTTAGGCGGAAGTTCGGCCAATCCGGCGGGCGCGAGCCAGGTTTCCCGCATCGTCACCGACCACCTCGAAGCCGAGCTCGATCACGCGACGGGCGAGATGCGGGGCCGCGTATTGAAGGGCATATTCGAGGGCCGCCGAATAGAGAACCTGAAACCCGTCGATCTCGCGCTGCTGTGGCAGGACTGCCGCTTCACCGACCAGCGGTCCGCCCAAATCGTGGAGGCTTATCTCGACCGGATGCATCCGACGTGGCGCGACGACCTCGCACGCGGCGAACGCGAAATGGCGAATGGTCCTGGCGGCCGCATGGGACCCGAGGAAGCGCTCGAGATCCTGGGGTTGAAGGCGGGCGCGAGCGACGACGACATCCGCAAGGCGCATCGCGAATTGATGCTGAAATTCCACCCCGACCGCGGCGGCTCCACGTACCTTGCCGCCAAAATCAACGAGGCCAAGGACGTGCTTCTTGAGAGAGGCTGAGCATATTCAGATCGCTCTAAAACCCGAAGCTGACGCCGGCGCGCACCAGCGTGAAAACTGGGATCGAGGTTAGAGCTGAATAGGTGTGCCCCCGTCAGGTCGAAGGCGGAATAGGGCTGCTTCTCGAACATGTAGTGAAGCGCCTCGATCCGCACTGCGGCGTTGGGCATGATCTTCGCCTCGATGCCGCCGCCGATGACATAGCCGCTGAGAGTGCTTTTGCCGTCGGATACGGAGGCGCCGGCCAATTGTGAATCGTAGGCCAATTGCGACCAGGCCACGCCGCCGGTGCCGTACAGCAGAAGCGGTCCGAACGCGAAGCCGAGGCGGCCACGGATGCTGGCGGCCCAGTTGAGGTCTAGCGACACCGAGGAAGCCGGCCCCAACGGCAGCGTGGCGCCGGCACCGCTGAGGATCGCATCTGCCTCGGCGCCCAGCACGATGTTGCCGATCTGGAAATTGTATCCCGCGTGCAGGCCTCCGGTTAGGCCGGCAAGGTCGATCGATTGCGAATAGGTGGCATCGCGGACGGTGCCCCAGCCGGCACCGGCATCGAGGCCAATGTAGGCACCCGACCAGATCGGCGCCAGCAATCCGCCCGCTGAAGCAGGCGCATTGGGAAACGCGGCCGCGGCCGTGACGGCCACGCCGAGAGCAACGAAGGTACGCATGAACAAAGCCCCCGCAAACCGCCCCCGACGTGGCCGGACGCGGTGCCCAGTGTCTCAACGAAGTCCTAAAATTATATGTGCAATCCGAATGATCTGAACTCGTCGAGCTCAGCCAAGCCAGCGGCAAGGTCCCCGCCCCAGCATTTGGCGCGCACTCGACCACGCGATTCGGGAATCACCTCATGAGCAAGTACATCTATCGCGGCGGCATGGCTTCGCTGCGGTCGACGCCCCGGCTCATCGGCAACGACGGCAAGCCGGTGGAGAGGAGGACGGCGCGTCGCCGGTCCGAGCTGCCACTGGCCGCCGAGGTTTACGCATTCGGCATCGCGCCATTACCGTGCACCCTCCGGGATCGCTCGGCGACCGGGGCACGTCTGGAGATCGAGCAGCTGCGAGGCGGACTGGCCACGGCAGCGGAGTTGCCGGATCTCCTGAGCGTCTGGCTCTGCGCCGATCAAATCGAAAGCCAAGCGCGTGTTATCTGGCGCGATGGCCGTCACTTCGGAATTGCCTTCATCGGCAAGCCACGGCGGCGCAGCATCTAGTCAATCGGCCGCGTGCGCTGCCAACCAGCGTGCCGTTTGCAGCAGGCGCGCGTCCTCGCCGCGTTTGCCAACGAGTTGCACGCCCAGCGGCACGTCCTCCGCCTGCAGCAGCGGCAGCGTCACGCAGGGCACGCCCGCCCACGTCCACATGCCGCTGAAGATCGGGTTGCCGGTGATGCCACGGTCGAGCTTAGGCGCCGCGCCCGGCGCGGCAGGCGTCAGAATTGCGTCGTATCTATCGAGGACGGCGGCAATGGCGCGATAAGTCGGCTCGCGACGGCGCATGGCGTCGATGTAAGGCACGGCAGCGATACTGAGCCCGGCTTTCAGCCGTTCCTTCATGAGTGGGCTCAGGTGGTCCGGGGCCTCGTTGAGAAGAGAGCCGTAGTAGGAGGCATTCTCGGCGAGATGCACGAGACGCTGGTCGGCAACCGCGTCGTCGAGTTCCGGAATCACGACTTCCTCGACGCAATCTCGCATCCGAGCCGCGAATTCCGTCATCGCCGCTTGCATCGGGGGCTCTCCCTCGGGCTTCCAGGCCGGCGTTTTGACGAACGCGAAGCGCGGCCTATGCGCCAGCGGCAGCGCAAGGTTTGCCGACAGACCGCTTCCGGTCATGCAGTCGGTCAGCAGCGCCACATCCTCGAGCGATCGCGCGAGAACCCCAATGGTATCGAGCGTGTGCGATTGCGGCAGCACGCCGCCGAGCGGAATACGTCCGGCCGTCGGCTTGAACCCGACGATGCCGCAGTAGGAGGCTGGCCGGATCACCGAACCCGCGGTCTGCGTGCCGAGCGCGGCGGGCACCATGAATGCCGACACGGCCGCCGCGGAACCCGCCGACGAGCCGCCGGGCGAGCGCCCGGTATCGTGTGGATTTAAAGTGCGCGATGGGTTGAGCAGCGCCAGCTCGGTCGTAACCGTTTTGCCGAGGATGATCGCGCCGGCCTCGCGCAACGCCGCAACGCAGTCGGCATCGGCGTTGGGCTGGCGGCCCTTATAGAATGGACAGCCGTTCTCGGTCGGCATGTCGGCGGTATCGATGATGTCCTTGATGCCGACCGGCACGCCCTCGAGCGGTCCAAGCGGCCTTCCCGCTGCAATCCGCTTATCCGCCTCTCGCGCGGCCGAGAGTGCTTTTTCGCGATCGATGTGCTCCCATGCGCGAATTCGTGCATCATCGGCAGCGATGAGATCGAGACACGCGCTCACGATAGCAACGCTCGTCAACTCGCCCGCCCGGAGAGCCGCTGCGGCTTCTGTTGCGGTAAATCGCGTCGGGTCGGTCGCGGCCAGCATGAGGCTTTTCCTCTTTGTTATGGCTTATCGAGGATTGAGGACGGACAGGCGCCGGCGTCAAGAGGAGCCGCCGCTGGCAAAACTCCCGACTTCGTATCCGCTGCACTGCAGCAAGCGTTCATGCCGCATCCAACCATTCTCCTATGGGCTTGACGGCATTTTGCTTCCCCACTTATAGCTGCCTGCCTCCCGCATAGGCCGAATGCCAGAAAGTCGGGCACCAGCTATTTGAAAGCTGGCTTTGCCTCTTAAATAACAATGCGCTGGCGGGGAGGAATAAACCGAGAGGGGAAAGCCGATGTCGAACGAGCTCCGTCGCCCAGGCCGCCATTTCCTGCAGATCCCCGGGCCGACGCCCGTTCCCGATCGCATCCTACAATGCGATGCACGATGCCATTCTCGACCACCGTGGCCCCGCCTTCCAGGCGCTGGGCAAGAAGGTGCTGTCGAGCGTCAAGACGCTGTTCAAGACCACCCGGCCGGTCATCATCTTCCCCTCCTCCGGCACCGGCGCCTGGGAAGCTGCGCTCGTCAATACGCTGTCGCCCGGCGATCACGTGCTAATGGTCGAGACCGGCCAGTTCGCCTGCTGTGGAAGAACATGGCGGTGAAGCTCGGCCTGCGTGCCTGAGGTCCTCGGCACCGATTGGCGCTCCGGCGTCGATGCGAACGCCATCGAGGCGCGGCTGGCGGAGGACAAGGCGCACGCGATCAAGGCCGTCTGCGTCGTCCACAACGAGACCTCGACCGGTTGCCGCTCTTGGATCGACGAGGTCCGCGCGGCCATCGATGCAGCGAAGCACCCGGCGTTGCTGATGGTCGATACCATCTCCTCGCTCGGCGTCATGGATTATCGTCACGACGAGTGGGGCGTCGACGTCACCGTTTCCGGTTCGCAGAAGGGCATGATGCTGCCGCCGGGCCTGTCGTTCACCGCCGTCAGCGACAAGGCGCTCGAGGCCAGCAAGACGGCCAAGCTGCCGCGAGCCTACTTCGCCTGGGACGACATGCTGGCCAACAACGCCACCGGGTTCTTCCCCTATACGCCGGCCACCGGTCTTCTCTACGGCCTCGCCGAGGCGATCGACATGCTGAACGAGGAAGGCCTCGACAACGTGTTCGCGCGTCACGAGCGCCTGGCCGAGGCGACGCGCCGGGCGGTGCGCGCTTGGGGCCTCGAGATCCTGTGCCGCGATGCCAAGTATTATTCGCCAGCCGTCACCGCCGTGCAGATGCCGGAAGGCTACAACGCCGACGCCTTCCGCAAGTTGGTGCTCGAGACGTTCAACATGTCGCTCGGCACCGGCCTCAACAAGCTCGCCGGCAAGGTGTTCCGCATCGGCCACCTGGGCGACACCAACGAACTCACCATCATGGGCGCGCTTGCGGGTGTAGAGATGGCGCTGTCGGTGGCGGGCATCCCGCACCAGAAGGGCGGCGTCGCTGCGGCGATGGAGTATTTCGCCGAGACCGCTGCTCCGGCCAAGGCCAAGGCGGCCTGATAGCGGCATTATTGACGTGCAACGGGCGTCCTCCCCGCCGGAGCGGCGCCCATTTCTTTTCTTTGCGCCATGGTTCGCGCATCGGTGTTGGGAATACCCGCTCGCCAGTTTAGGATATGCCCAACATTCATCCTCCAGGGTCCGCGCGAAGCATGTCCGGTCCAAACTGCTACGTCTTCGACGCCTATGGCACGCTGTTCGACGTGCATTCGCCCGCCGCCAAGCTCGCAACCGAGATCGGCCCCGAATTTGCGCGTCTGTCGCAGATCTGGCGCATCAAGCAGCTTGAATACACTTGGATCCGCGCTTGCACCGGCCGCCACGCCACCTTCCGGGCCATGACCGAGCAAGGCCTCGATTATGCGAGCGCCGCGATCGGAGGCATACCTTTGGGCGTGCGCGCCGAGCTACTGGCGAATTACGATACCCTTGCCGCCTATTCCGAGGTGCCGGGTGTGCTAGCGGCGCTCAAGGCATCCGGCGCTCGCCTCGCCATTCTCTCCAATGGCGACCCGGACATGCTCGACGCGGCCGTTACCTCGGCAGGCCTATCCGGGGTTTTCGACGCCGTTCTGTCGGTGGCCGAATGCGGCGTGTTCAAGCCCGACATGAAGGTCTACGCGCTGGCGACGAGCCGCTTCGGGGTCGCGCCGGGCGACATTCAGTTCCAATCCTCCAACCGCTGGGATATCGCCGGCGGCAAGGTGTTCGGCTACCGCACCAATTGGATCAATCGCCTCGGCATGCCTGATGAATACCCAGACTTGCCGCCCGATCGCGTTCTGACGAGCCTTTCAGGGCTGGTCGGAGGTTGACGGCCGCTACTGGACTAGGCTCGCCGCCAAGTTGATCGTCAGCGCCAGCACCATGGTATTGAAGAAGAACGAGACGACGGCGTGCAGCGTGACCAGCCGCCGGATCTCCTTCGACTTGATCGACACGTCGGAAGTCTGTGACGTGGCACCGATCGAGGTCGAAAAATAGATGAAATCCCAATAGTCGGGATGCCGGTCGGCGGGAAAGTCGAGCCCGCCTTCGATCGCGTGGCTGCCGTGCGGCGAATAATGCTCATGCGCGTAATGGAAGGCGAACATCACCTGCGTCACCAACCACGACACGAAAATAGTGCTGCCGGCAAGTGCCAGATACCAGATCCGGGCTTCGGAAGCCGCGGTCTTGGCCAGTCCGATCAGCTCGGCAATCGCGAGGAAACTCGCGCAGATGGCGAGCAGGATCACGCCAAGGATTACGATGCCGCTGTCGTCCTGCCGCGCCGCGCGAGACCGGATCACGTCGACCCCGCATCGCCGCATGATCATCAAAGCCAGAACGAGATAGACGAGCCCACCGGCGTTCCAGGCGAATGTGCCCCGCAGCGAGGTCGGGATCGAGTGCGGCAACCCGAGCAGCACCACAAGGCCTGTGGCGGCTGCCAGATAGACGCGTGGCCGTAGCATCATGGACCGGCCGATTGAAGTCGGGCTGTACCAGCGCCGACGCCGGGGCCGTACTGACGTTTCTGCGGTCATGAAAGAGGAACCCCGGAGCTAGCGGCAATCCCCCGAGGCTGGCCCAGCTCGAGGGCGCTTTCAACTCGTATCGCGGCGGCGTTCGAGAATCCGGTCAGCCTTCCGACTTGGCCTCCGGTACACCAAAGACGCTTGTCAAAGCTTCGGCAAGCCGCACGCTATCGACGTCGTCCTTATGGATGACATCCGTTGCGCCCGCGCTCGTAAGCGCCGTGCGCCTTTGCCGGGTAACCCGGCCGCTGACGACGATGATCGGCCCCTCGTAGCCCGCGCGCCTGATGAACGGAATGGTCTGATGCGCCTCGTCGGACGGCTTCAGCACGTCGTCAAGGAAGACGAGCTCGGGGACTTTCTTCAGAATCGCATCGATGGCAGAACCAAGGGTCGCCGCGCGGCGCAGCTCGAGGTCATAGCCGAACATCACCCGCAGCGTCGCCTGCAGCCGTTCGGCATCCGGATCCTCGTCCTCGATAATGAGGATAGACTTCAGCACAGGCATATTCTTGCGCGCCCGCGTCATATCGCTTTTCTTCGCGAGGAAGTCCCCGCCCGAGCCGGTGGATGACGTGGCCATGGATTGCCCTTCGTTGTTATTTCAGCTCGGATGTCTCGGTGTACTTGCTGTTGCCACCGCCCGCCAGTGAGGCAATCCGTTGTAAGCGGCTAAAACACCCGTAGCGAAAAAACTGTTGTTCGCTACGAACGTAAATCGCCGCTGTCTGTCATGACAACCGGATTCGCCATCCCACGGAAATTTGACTTCTGTTCATATCGGATATTCCGCACCGCGGCGGGTTGCGGTTCAACCAGGGATGCCTTTAGGCCACATGATGCTGAAAATACACCCGCGGCCCGTCTCGGGTTGCGACGCGAGCGTGAGCGCGCCACCGCAGTTATCGAGTGTACGTTTGACCAGGGCAAGCCCCATGCCCGTCCCTGCGCCGGGCCGGCCGAGCGTTCGGAACGGCAGGAACACCGCGTCGCGCACAGCGGCTGGGATGCCGGGACCGTCATCCGCGACCGTGATCGCAAGGTGCTTCTCCAGCGGCACGCAACGAACCCGCACCGCGCCGCGGTCGCGATCGTGGTGCTTGACGGCGTTGTCGATCAGATTACGCAGCACGAGGTCGAGCGGAGCCGCGAGCGCTTCGACGATGGGCCATTCGCCCTCGACAATTACCTCGATGCCGGGCGGATGCGGGATCGACGCCACGATGGCCGAAATCAACTCCGAGGTCGCCACCGTGGCGAGCGCGTCCTGCTTGCGGCCGATACTGGAATAATCGTGCAGTTCCCGCAGCATGGTCGAAAGCCGGCGCGTCTGCTTGCGCAGTTCTGCGATCGCTGCCAGTGGCTCTACATCCGTCGGCCTGTCGGCATTGCCGAGCCGCGTCTCGAGGTCGTCGACCAAATAGCGCATCGCGCGCATCGGCGCGCCAAGGTCATGCGCGATGATGGAAGCAAAATCCTCCAGATCCCGGTTGGCGCGTGACAGGTCGGTGTTGGCGCGCGCGAGTTGCTCCGATTTGGCGATCACCTCCGCTTCGGCCATCAGCCGTGCACGCATTTGCGAGACGAGCTGAGCCTCCAAGTCCGACCGCGAGATGGCACGCGAGACGAGCAGCAGAAAGCGCTGCGCCGCGGGAAACCAGAACAGCGTCAGGTTCAGCCTCGGCGTCGTGCCGTCTTGCGCGATGATGGCGACGGATGTCACCTCGACCGCGCGCGATGGATCGTCCTTCAACGCCAGAATATCGGTCTCGAGGCCGATGAGCGGCAGCACCTCGTCGGTGATCGGTTGCGACAGCGGAATGAAGTCGACCAATCGGCCATACCGCGTTCGGGCGATAAGATCGCTGTCCAGCCAGACGATGCCGAATATGCCCCGCTCCGCCATCAACTCGCCGGCGGCCGCGATCGCTAGGGGACCTGCCACGGGACTGTTCGGGCCTGCCTCAAAGGCTGCGGCGACGGATGGCGGCAGCGGCGTACTCGAAGGCATGTTTCACGTTCTGTCCGGTTGCTGCGCTGGTGCGAAGAAGGGGCAAACTGCGATTAACGGAAGACGCCGGAAGATTGACTGTGTCGGCGTCGGTGACGAGATCGGCCTTGTTCATGATGATGACGCAGGGACGTCCGGGCATCTGCTCGCGAAATCCCTCCGCGAGCTTCGTTGCGTGCACGATCGTCTCTGGGCGCGCGATGTCGGCGACGACGAGGGCGGCAGAGGCTTGGCGCATGTACACGTGACGGAAGATCGCCTCGGCGTAGTTACCGTCGGTGTCCCAGACGATAAGGTTGTGGGTGCCGCCTTCTGGGATGGGCACGATATAGCGGTAGACGTCGACCCCGATGGTGGGCGTGTACTGCATCTCGAACTTGTCGAACACCAGCCGGCGTACGATCGACGACTTGCCGACCCCGATTTCACCCAGCAGCATGATCTTGCTGACCGTCATTCGGACTCTTCGCCTTCGAACCCGACCTGGATCTCAACGCGGCGGTTCGGGCTTTGAGGACCCTTGACCGGGCTCACGTCGTTGCCTTGCCCGCGTCCGATCGCGACGAGTTTAGCAGCCGGCACGCCGCGCCCCACGAGGTCCGCGACCACACGCTCGGCGCGGGATATGGAAAGCTGGCTGTTCTGTGTCGCGGTGCCCTGCTCGTCCGTGAATCCGACAACGCGGACGAGCAGTCTCGCCTCCTTCAGCAACGCCGCCAGGGCGTCCAGGCTCGTCGAGGCTCGTTGCGGGTTGCGATACTCGGTGCCGTTGCCGAAGAATACGGCATTCGCGCGGGCCCACGCCTCCACCCGTTCGCGCGGTGTCGGTGCTGCTATCGGCGGCATCGGCCGCCCGTTGAGCAGGTTCGCGTGGTAGACCGCAATGGTCAGTGCGGCGAGGCGCTCGGATTGCGCGTTGAGTTCCTCGGCCGCATCCGCCGCCGTTGCATTTGTTGCGAGCGCTACGGCCCGACTGAGCTTCTCTCTATTCCCGATGATGCCGGCAATGTCGCCGTTCGCGACGGTAAGCGAGCGGGACAGTTCCGCCAGTTGATCCTTGACCGGTGCCAGATCGGCGTGACGGCCCTGCAGAGCTCCGAGCTTTTGTTGCAGCGCGCGCAACTCGGCAATCGTTTGCGTGGCCGTTTCTTCAGCGCGTTCAACGACCTTCGCCGCCGCAGCGTCTGCCGCACTTGCTCTCAGCGCCGCGAGGTCAGTCACGGCCTGCTGGAGCCTCAGCCGCGTGCGGTCGACCGTCCGCCTCAGGCTCGCACGCACCGTATCGGCCTGCAGCCGCGCGAGTTCGCCTCGCACCAGCGCAAGCTGTGGACGCGCATCGCCGGCGGAAGGCACGACGCTGAGTTGGTCGCGCACCTGCGTATTGGGCAGCAAGTCGGTGAGCCGCTTCACCACGTCCTCGCGTGCCGCGTCGGTGGGGGTGAGTCCGGTGATCGTCAACGCCCTGCCCCACGGCTCGACGTCGACGGCCAATGGGTAGCCTTTGACTTCCGTGCTCGTTTCGATGACGCGTTGTGCCACCGAGCGGACGCGCGATGTCTTGAAGCTCTCGATGCCCGTCCAGGCAAGCCAGCCGGTGAAGGGCAACAGGATGATTGCGGCAAGCACTTTGGCCGGCGAGAAGCCGAAAGCTGGTCGAACGAGATCGGCCTGTTTTTCGGCAATGCGGCTTGAAAGGTGGCTGGACAACTCGGAGAGTAGCGCAGTGTGTGTCCCGGCCGTCATCGCGCTGGAGGGATGCGCGCTCAAGGCCTCGCTATGATGCTCTATTGCGGACAAGAACTCGTCGTCTATGACCCGCTCAACGGCGGCGTGCGCAGTGCCCGTGCAGCGAACAGCCAGCAGGTAAGCCGGCGAAGCTCGCAGATAGACCTGCGAATCTTCCAGATCGATCTGCCGCAGCGCCGAGCCTTCGCCCTTGAAGGCCTCGCTGGCGAAATCGTTGATTGCCGTGAGGATGCCGCTCAGGACTTGGTCGCGGTTGGCCGTGGCCGGGGTGTCGGGCCAGCGCCCGATCAACTCGCCGGAACCACGGCGGATGAGATAGAGCTCATCGACATGGAGCCTCTGAGTCTCTGCTAGGGCCAGTTCAGCCACCGAGCGACCGGTCTGCAAGCTTTTCAGCCGTAGCATCAGCCAGTTGGATTCCAGCCGCCGGTTGATGTCCTCGATGAGATCGCGCATGGCGCTCGCCACATAGGCTTTCACCATGCGGCCGGTCATCGGATAGAGCGCCTGGACTAGGTCCTCCTGGCTATTGCGGATCTCGGCCTTGATTGTACGTACGACGAGCGGCGCTATCGCATCCGATACGTCGTGGTGGCGTTCGACCTCGGCTTGCCGTAACGCGCCGTCGATAACCAACGCGACGTTGCGTTCCAACCTTTCGGTCGTGCCGGCGCGCTCGAACACGGCATCGAGCCGGTCGCCGATCTGCTTGGCGCGCACGGCGTCCGCTTCGGCGCGGGCGCGAACCTCAGCCGATTGCGTCTGAAGTTGCCTCACCTCGGCAGCTTGCGCTTCAGCGAGTTGCCGCAGTTCGCGGATGCGCGTTTCCGCGATCTGGCGGTTCTCGCGATCGGCCGCCGAGGCGAGTTGCCTAAGCTGGCTGGAGAGTTCGGCGCGAGCCTGCTTCTCGCCCTCGGCGAGGGCGTCGATACGGCGCGCCAGATCCGCGATGGCGCGCGCCTCACCGTCGAACAGCAAGGCTTTGAGCTGGGCAACATTCTGCGACATGACGATCCTTGCGGGCGCGCGAGCCTTGCGGCGGCGCGCACTTAGTCCTTGGGGATGCGCCGAATGCGCTCGCCGAGGTCGATGACGCTTCGCGCGAGGTCGTCGAACGCCGTGCGGCGATCGCTCTCGGTCTCTCCGGCCAGCGCCTCGATGCGCGCGGCCATGGCGTCGAGCCGCTGGATCAAGCCCGTCTCGATCTCCCGCAGACGCGCCTCCATCGCGGCCATCCGCGCCTCGTTCGAGCGAACATGCTCACCGACCAGCAACTCGCGGATTTGATCCATTTTTTCAACGTCCGGATCGCGCATGGCAGACCCGTTCCTGAACTCGCCGGGAGGAGGCGTGGCGTTCATATGCTCAACTCTACTCAGTCGTAACCCCGAAGTATCCGGATAGGCGGCGGCATGAACAAGCGCATGCGTTCGAGCCAGATATACCCCACATGAAAAGTCCTATAGCATGGCGGCGAAAATTGAAAAATCCCGTTCCTTCGCAAGGGTTACAGGGGTGGCCCTGGCGGCGCGGGAAATCGGCCAGATACGGCCGATCAGGCACCCTACTCGGCGGCTCTGATGGTCGTCGCTGGTTGGCGCGGGGTCTCGAGTGCCGCCGTCAATTGTTCGGCCCGGACGCGAGTCCTCTCGTAGTTCTCATGCTTGATGTGTCCGAAGCCGCGGACCGCTTCGGGGAGTCGCACAAGTTCGAGCGCCGTCGCATGATTGGCCGGCGTCAAGATATGGCCCAGACGGTCGGTCAGCCGCTCGAAATCTGCGATCATGCGCCGTTCAAGCTTGCGTTCGGCAGTGTAGCCGAAGATGTCCCAGCGGCCGCCTCGCAACGTCTTGCCCCGCGCCAGCAGCTTCAGCGCATGGCGGAACCACGGGCCGAACCGCATTTTGCGTGGCTCGCCCGTCGCTGGATCGCGGCGCGCCAGCATCGGCGGCGCAAACGAGTACGTAATGCGGCCGACACCCTCGAACTCCTCCCTGACCTGCCGCTCGAAACGGCCGTCGGTATAGAGGCGGGCGACCTCGTACTCGTCCTTGTAGGCGAGCAGCTTGAAGTAGCTCCTTGCCACTGCTTCCGCGAGCCCGGAGCAACCGGGCGCCTTTTCGCGCTCCGCAGCGGCGATCTTGGTGACGGCGACGCGGTAGCGATTGGCCAGCGCCTCGTCCTGGTAACTGGTCAACTCCTCTGCCCGGTGTTCGACCAGAGTATCGAGATCCTGCGAGGCCTGCGGGACCAGCGGATGCGCCGGCTCGATCAGTTTCAGGAACTGCGGCCGGTCGCGGCCCGCCAGCCGCCCCAGCCGGAATGCCCTCGTGTTCGCCTCTACAGCAGCGCCATTGAGCGCTATCGCTTCCTCGATCGTCGTGGCCGAGACGGGGATGTGCCCGCTCTGATAGGCGAGGCCTAGCAGGATCATGTTGGCGTAGAGGCTATCGCCAAACAACCGCAGCGCGGCTTCCTGCGCGTCGATCGTGTCGAGGGGACCGCCGGCAACGCGCCGGGCAATCGATCGCGCGAGCACGCCGCCGGGAACGTCGAGATCGGGGTTGCGCGTGAAGTCGCCGGACGTGGTCTCGTGCGTCGAGTGGATGACGGCGGTATGGCCCGGCTTCACGGTCTCCAGGATTTTGTTCGCTGCCGCGACCACGAGATCGCCGCCGAGAATGAGATCGGCGTGCGCGGTGCCGACGCGGATGGCGTGGATCGCGTCCGGCGAACTCGCGAACCGCATGTGGCAGGCGACCGCGCCGCCCTTCTGCGCGAGGCCGGTGACGTCGATCGAGCCGAAGCCGATGCCGGCGAGATGCGCCGCCTGCGCCAGCACCGCGGAGACAGTGACGACGCCGGTGCCGCCGATGCCGGTGACGAGCACGGCATAGGGCTTGGCGAGACTTGGCCTTTGCGGCTCCGGTAAGGGCAAGTTGGAAGCGTCGCGAGACGAGTTCGACGCCGCGGGAGCCTTGCGAACCTTGGCGCCCGAAAGCGTCACGAAGCTCGGACAGAAGCCGTCGATGCAGGAGAGATCCTTGTTGCAGGCCGATTGGTCGATCTGCCGCTTGCGGCCGAGGTCGGTCTCCAGCGGCAGTACTGCGACGCAGTTCGATTTCTTGCCGCAGTCCCCGCAGCCCTCGCAGACGGCGGGATTGATGAACACCCTGAGGTCCGGATCGCTCAGTTCTCCGCGCTTGCGCCGCCGCCGCTTCTCCGCAGCGCAAGTCTGGTCGAAGATGAGAGCCGTCACCCCCGGCGTTTTTGACAACTCGATTTGCACCTGCTCGAGGTCGCGGCGATGGTAGACGCGCACCTGCGCCGGCAGCTCGCCGATGCGATATTTACCGGGTTCGTCCGTTACGACGTCGAGCCGCGTGACACCTTCCGCCAGCACTTGCGCCGCCATTTGCCCGACGGTGAGCCCGCCATCGAGTCGCTGCCCGCCGGTCATCGCGACTGCGTCGTTGAATAGCAGCTTGAACGTGATGTTGACCCCCGCCGCAACCGCCGCCCTGATCGCCAGCGAGCCCGAATGCAGATACGTGCCGTCGCCGAGGTTCTGGAATACGTGGCCGCGCTTGGAAAACGGTGCCTCCCCGACCCAGTTGGCGCCTTCGCCTCCCATCTGCGTGAAGCCCAGGGTCTCGCGGTCCATCCACTGCGCCATGTAATGGCAGCCGATGCCGGCATAAGCGCGCGAGCCTTCGGGCACCTTGGTCGAGCTATTGTGCGGACAGCCTGCACAGAAATAGGGCGTGCGCACGAAAGCCTCTGGCGCCAGCTTTCGGGCGGTCTTTAATTGCTCCAGCTCATCGACGCGGGCGCGCAGCTCCTCGTCGGGCGCAATTTTCAACAGCCGTTCGCCGATCACTGTCGCGATGTCGATCGGGTCGAGCGCGCCCTTGGCTGGGAACAGCCAGCCGTTCACCTCGTCCTTCTTGCCGAGCACGCGAGGTCTATCGGGCGTGTCGAACAACTGTTCCTTCACCTGCGTCTCGATCAGCGAGCGCTTCTCCTCGATGACGAGGATGGTGTCGAGTCCATGCGCGAACTTGGCGATGCCGCGCGACTCGAGCGGCCATGTCATCGCGACCTTGTAGAGCGCGAGACCCAGCTCATTGGCGCGCACCTCATCCAGGCCGAGTTCCTCGAGGGCCTGTCGCGTGTCGAGATAGCTCTTGCCGGTGGTGATGATGCCGAGCCTCCGGTTAGGGCCGCCACTCAAGACGACCCGATCGAGGCTGTTGGAGCGATTGAAGGCGGTGATTGCCGCGCGCTTGTGCTCATGCAGGCGCGCTTCCTTGGCGAGTGCGGTATCTACCAGGCGGATGTTGAGGCCGCCCTCCGGGATGGCGAACTCGCTCTCGCGCGGCAAGTTGACGGCCACGCGGTCCGGGCGCCCATCGACGGTAGCGGTGGACTCGACGTTGTCCTTGACGCACTTGAGGCCGACCCACACCCCCGCGTAACGCGAAAGCGCGAAGCCGTAGAGCCCGTAGTCCAGGATCTCCTGCACGCCGGAGGGGTTCAGGATCGGCATCATCGCATCGACGAACGCAAACTCGGACTGGTGCGCGCTGGTCGAGCTTTCACAGGTATGGTCGTCCCCCATCAGCGCGAGCACGCCGCCATGCTTGGACGTGCCGGCGTGGTTGGCGTGGCGGAATGCATCGCCAGTGCGGTCGACGCCGGGGCCCTTGCCGTACCAGATCGCAAACACGCCGTCGTATTTCCCTTCCCCCCGCAACTCGGCCTGCTGCGAACCCCAGATGGCGGTCGCCGCCAGGTCCTCGTTCAGTCCCGGATGGCACAGAATCTCATTGCGCTCGCACTCCTGCTTGGCGCGGGCGAATGCAGCTTCGAGAGTCGCGATGGGGGAGCCGCGGTAACCAGTGACATAGCCCGCTGTATGCAATCCGGCGGCCTCGTCGCGCACCTTCTGAGTCAACATCAGCCGGACGACGGCTTGCGTGCCCGTGAGCAGCTGCCGGCTCACGCCGAGATCGAACTTGTCGCGGAGGCTCGGGCGATGACCCATTGCTTACTCCGTCTGGCGGTTCAGCCGGTCCGGAAGGGCGTACGGCAACTTCCGAATCTCGGTTTGTCCCGATGGTGTCACGCGCTGGCAGCGTTCGCAAATCTCGTGGGTGACAAGAGTTGGAAAAACGCACCATGCGCTTCTGATGTGATGAAAATGGGGATGCGCCCGCCCGCCGCAAAGGGACGCGGGTTTTCACGGACGCTGGCTAATTGAACTCGGCTTGCGGCGCAGCGTTTCCGGATGCGCTGCAACAGGCGATAATGTTCAAAAAAAGTAGGCTCGAAAACGAGCTTGCCCGCACAGCGGAAGCACTCAGCTCCCACGATGCGGGCAAATGCGCAATTCTGTGGACGCGGCTTTCAGACAGGCGTCGCGGATTTGACAAGGCTTGCGAGCTTGCCGTGCTTCTCGGCGAGCAGGTAATAGAAGGTCACCCGCTGCTTGTTCTTGTCCGCCTTCATTTTCTCGCAGACTTCCTTGACGGATTTGTCGAGCACGTCGTCGGCATCGGCGAGCGCCAATTTGCGCTTCAACCAGCTGTCGCGCACAGTCGCCAGTTCGTCCTTGCTGGAGCATGAGACAAGAGCAGCATCGGCGCTTTTCAAAGCAATGCCGAGATGTTTGACGATGCCGGCGACGGCTTTCTCATCGGCATTCTGCGCATAACGTTTTACTTCTGCGAGATAATCGACTTTTGGTGCGGGGGCCATGGCGTCTCCCTCCTCAGGGCTTGTTCTCGCCCGACGGCGTCTCGCCTCGTATTCGCAGCGACGTGTATCACAACAGCCTACTAGACCAGCGGCGCAGCTCGAGCCATGCGAAGTCTACGCAGCTTTTTGGCAAAAGCGAGCCGAAAAACGGCATTTCATCAAACAATTTCAGTGCTTGTCCGACGCGTGCCGGAAAACAGGCGGCGGAATGCCATATAACTAGCGTTGATCGCGCGGGATTGGGCATCGGTGGTGGCCACGTCGGCAACGATGACCTCCGCCACCCGGCGCAGCAGTTCGCGATCCTCCTCCGGCAACCGGCCGAATTGAACACCGCGCGTTTCCGCCAGAACCTTGCGCAGGATCGGCTCGTGCACCCGCGCTTCGGCGAGGCTGAAGCGGAACGCTTCCGCTGCAGCGCCCTCGAATATCGCCCGATCCGAGGCGCTGAATGCGTCCCACAGATCGCGCCGAATGCCGAGAGATAGCGCGGTGCCGTTCGTGTTGATCCCGAACCCTGTCCAGCATCGTGCTTTGTCGAGACCTATCGCGCAACTCGCCAACAGACCGCCCCACTCGGCTGCCGCCACATCCCCTTCGATCACGGCAGGGGCCATGCTTCCAATCAGCACCTCGACCGGCTCGGCGCCAATCGCAGCGGCGACGTTGCGGGCCAAGCCTTCGACCGCCACCCGCTTGCCCTGGAGGTCGGCGATCCGGCTGATGGGCTGGGCTGACCACCAACCGGGCCGGCCTCCGGAATGACCGATCAGGAGAGGTTTGAGCCCGTGCTCGGCCGCCAGGCCGTCCCACATCATCTGACCGCCGCCGGCGGCGAGCCATCTATCGAAATCCGCGGCTCTGAGCCCGGTTCGGCAGGGCAGCCCGGCGAAGTAGGCAAACGCAGGATGGCGCCCGAGATTGCGGTGCTCGCTGCCGAGAACCAGATCCGCATCACCCGTCGCAGAAACCTGCCCCCCACGGTTGTCCCGATGCGCAAAGCTGAAGACGAAGCGCCCCGCGCTCGCGACCTGGATCCGCTCGGCGAGCCGCCGCCCCTGCTCCGAGTATCCCGCCACTGATTCCGGCCAGGCGGACACGATCACGAGATGCCGTACGTCGCTTCCGATCGCCGGCGCGGGCAGATCGGAGCGCACGCCGCTATCGCCACCTCCATGCTCGGCGGCGAGTGCGGGTGCGGCCACCCCCGTCGCGACAGTTGCAACAACGCTGGTTGTCTTCAGGAACGAGCGGCGATCCATACCGGGCACCTCCTCCGGCGCAACGGCGCACGGCGAGGACATCAAAGCGCAACCGCCGCCGCATGACAACGGCGCACGCGCTGGACGCTCACTCGAAGCCGAGCAGCATGAAGTTGATCGAGTGGAAGAAATTCTCCGGCCCGACATAGCCCGGGATGCGCCCGATCTCCCTGTGGTCGTACATCAACACGACCGTCGGCACGATATTGACCGGCTCGGTCAAATTGAGCTTGTCGGCGGCCTCGTCATTGAGATCGAGGAATTGCATCGGCATTGTCTGCGCGCGTGGCGATGCCGTGTACGACGGCAGCACGTCACGACGGAAGATCGAGCAATAGAGACACCCCGGCGCCTCCAGCACAATCAGCTCGAGGCTCGGACCCGGCTGCGGCACGGCTGATAGGTCAGGAGCGGCGCGGCCGGGTTTGGCGTCGGCGCCGAGCAGAAATGCCGTGGCGACGAGCGCGGCGGCGAAGCGGGAAAAAGGCCAGCGGGACATGACGCGTGACTTTGTCTCAAATGATCTTGCACGAATTCACCGATCCAAAACCTAAGCCAGGTTTGCCGCGCGATCTGCTTCCGCATTGAACGGTGGTTAACCGCCGTATCGTATAGAAGCAAAAGCTGCCTGATTGCCTGATAGGCCGATGATCAGGTTTTAAACTTAGATGCTGGCTTTCAGGGAACGTAGCAAAATGAGCCGCCGATTAAGTGCTCTTTAAGCGTTACCCATCATAGTCCCTCTCTGAAGCAGTAACGCGTTCGCACCGTGTACCCGGCCTCAAAAGCGTTGCCGGACAGATTTACGAAAGGGACAGTCATGACCTCCTATCGCGGCTCCATGTTTTTGGGCGCGGCACTGATTTTGGGCGGCGCGGCCGGCGTCAATGCAGCCGATCTCTACGGCGGTGGCGGCAGCGTTAAGGACACTTACGTTGCTCCGATGCCTTCGCGCGGCCCGTCGTTCTACTTCCGCCTCGACGGTACCTATTCGAGCTATGACCGCCCGGACATCCTGGTCGACAACGTCGCCTACCTCAACGACGTCGATATGAAGAGCGCATGGGGCATCGGCGGCGGCGTCGGCATGTACTTCTTCCGCAACATCCGCGGTGACTTGACCTGGGATCACTCCTTCGCTTCCGATGTGACCGGCACGGCCGGCGCCAACATCATCGGTGCCACGGAAGCCGCCAAGGGCAACTACATCCACTCCAAGAGCCCCTATAAGCGCGACCTGTTCCTGGCCAACCTCTACTACGACTTCGACATGGGCGGCCGCTTCACTCCCTACGTCGGTGGCGGTATCGGCTTCGTACGCAACAATGTCGGCGCCGGCACCCTGACTCAGGACAACACCGGCTTGTCGGGCACCGTCGACAGCCACACCAGCACGCATGTTGCCGGCGCCCTGATGGCTGGCTTCAGCGTTCAGTTGACCGGCGGTCACTCGACGGCTTGCTGCGCCAGCGTGAAGGACGCGCCTGTCGTCGTCGACTCCGGCCGCGGCCTGATGCTCGATGTCGGCTATCGCTTCCTCTTCCTGGGCGATGCCAAGACGGGCGACACCCACTTCGCCGGCATCGACGGCGACCCGGTGGTCGAGGATCTGCACGCCCACGAGGTTCGCGTCGGTCTTCGCTACAACTTGCAGTAATTCGAGGCGCCGGGCCGCAAGGCTAGGCTTTCGCTTACCAGAAAAAACGGGGCGGCAAATTGCCGTCCCGGCTGTCCGGACCCAGGTACGGCATCGGCCGAGCCTCAGCGTCGGGCGCCTTGCTTTCGATCTCCTGTGTTTCCTGTGCGCGTATGAGGCGGGTCCGTACAGACTCTGCCCGGGACCGTCGTTCAGGGTGACCATCGCTGTTGAGCCTCGGGGCCGTGTCGCCACGAGAAGACGCTCATTTAGCCGGTCGAGCCGCCAGTCGGCCGCTCCGAGACGAAAGGTCGACGCCCATGACATGCGAAACTAAGAGCTTGCTGCTCGGCCTCGGCTTGGTGATGGCCGTTGCGAAGTCTTCCGGCGTCGGCAGCCGACTTCGGCCCGAGTTCGCGGCTATCCGAGCGTCAAAGATTACGGCAGCGCCGGCATTCCAGTGCCCGCGCCGGCTCCGATTCCGGTGACCGCCGCGGATTGGTACATTCGGGCCGACCTCAATTATGCGCTGCGGTCCTCCGGCAACACCATTGCGGGCGGCGATTTCGAGTTCCCGGTGTCCAATGCCGACAATATGCCGAGCTACATCGGCGCCACCCTCGGCGTCGGCCGCTACATCACGCCGAGCATCCGCGGCGAGTTCGCCCTCGATTATCGTACGCAGCAGCGTTACGCCTCCACCCGCGGTGCCACCACCGGGACGGTGACGAGCACGTCGACCAATGCGTTGACGGTCGTGACGCCGGGTGGGATGGCCACCGTCGCCCAGCCGGTGACGATCGTGAATCACTACGCGATTAACTATCAGGAGGACGGCCACGTCGGGAATTACGCGGCGATGGCGAACTTCTACTATGACTTCAAGAACGCCAGCTCGTTCACGCCGTATGTCGGCGCCGGCATCGGCGTCGCCATGCATATGCTGCGCCGGAACTACTCAGAAACGAGCTCGTGCTCGAGCCGAGACTTCTATTACGCAGCCATGCCGCAGTACGGCCAGGCGGCCAGCAGCCTGATGGATCAGACCTGCAACGGCAGCTTCAACGGTAGCGGATATGTCAGTTCGACTGGCTTCGGCTTCGCCGGCGCACTGATGGCAGGTTTCTCCTACGAGATGTCACCCGGCATCCTTCTCGATACCGGATACCGGTTCATGTACCAGAACGGCAAGATCACCTCGACCCGCGACAGCGTGCTCGGCTTCAGCATGGTCGAGATCCCCGATCGCATCGATCACGAAATCCGCACGGGTCTGCGCTTCGACATCGATTGAGGCGCACTTCCTCAGCGATCCCGATCACGAAAACAAAGGCGGGCCGCGTCAGCCCGCCTTTCGCCTTTTTTCCGTCGGCGATGTCAATTGACACCTTGCCGCCCTGCCCTTAGACCCGCGATTGGGCCACCTCCCCCCACCGGGAGGCTCCTATCTGGAAGGGTAGAAACGTAATGACCATCGTTGCGAAGCCGGCGCAGCTCCCGGCCAATCCGCATTTCTCCTCGGGTCCCTGCTCAAAGCGCCCCGGCTGGACGACAAAAGCTCTCGACAAGGCGTTTCTTGGCCGCTCGCATCGCGCGAAGGACGGAAAAGCGCGTTTGAAGCTCGCCATCGAGAAGACGAAACAGATCCTCGGCATTCCCGCCGGCTATCACGTCGGCATCGTCCCCGGCTCCGACACCGGCGCGTTCGAGATGGCGATGTGGTCCCTGCTCGGCGAGCGCGGAGTCGATGCGCTGGCCTGGGAGAGCTTCGGCGATGGCTGGATCACGGACGCGGTCAAGCAACTGAAGCTCAAGGATTGCCGGACGCTCAAGGCCGGCTACGGCGACCTGCCCAAGCTCTCCGACGTGGATTTCTCGCGAGACGTGTTGTTCACCGCCAACGGCACGACGTCCGGCGTCAAAATCCCGAACTACGACTGGATTCCCGCTGACCGCGCCGGCCTGACGCTGGTCGACGCCACCTCGGCGATCTTCGCTCAGCCGATCGATTGGGCGAAGTGCGACGTCGTCACCTACTCTTGGCAGAAGGTGTTGGGCGGCGAAGCGGCGCATGGCATGTTGATCCTCAGTCCGCGTGCGGTCCAACGTCTGGAGACCTACACGCCGCCGTGGCCGATGCCGAAGGTCTTCCGCATGGTCAAGAAGGGCAAGTTCGACGCTGCCATTTTTGAAGGCGAGACGATCAACACGCCTTCCATGCTTTGTGTCGAGGACTACATCGATGCCCTGACCTGGGCTGAGAGCGTTGGCGGCCAGCAGGGCCTTGTCGACCGCGCTAACGCCAACGCCAAGGTGCTGCACGACTGGATCGAGCGCACGCCGTGGATCGCCAACCTCGCCAGCGACAAGGCGACGTGGTCGAACACCTCAGTCTGCTTGAAGATCGTCGATCCCGCGGTAACGTCGCTGAACGCCGATGCCCAGGCTGCGCTCGCCAAGGACATCGTCTCGCTTCTCGACAAGGAGAATGCGGCCAAGGACATTGGGTCCTATCGCGATGCTCCGGCGGGGCTGCGCATCTGGACCGGCTCGACGGTCGAGAAGGCCGACCTCGAGGCGCTGCTGCCGTGGCTCGAGTGGGCCTTCGCCACCGCCAAGGCGAAGCTCGCGAAAGCGGCCTGAGCCATTTCCCTTTCTCGCTGTTCCGGCCGGCCTGGCCGTTCGGAACAGCTCCTCCAACGGTGCGTTGAGCCACCGGTTCCGGCCTGATTTCCGGAGTCAGTGACCAGCGAGACCCAAGGAGATCACCATGCAGATGCACACCCAACGTATGCTCGAGACGCATCCGCGCCGGATCGGTGGCAATGCCGCCGTGCTCGGCGCGGCCGTCTCGGCTTGCTACGATTGCGCGCAAGCCTGCACGACCTGCGCCGACGCCTGCCTCAACGAGCAGAACGTCACCGAGCTTGCGCGCTGCATCCGCCTCGACATCGATTGCGCCGACGTTTGCGAATTGACCGGCAGAGTGCTGTCGCGTGTGTCGAACACTGAGCACCGTCCGTTCACGAGTCTCGTCCAGGCCTGCGCAGATGTCTGCCGGGCCTGTGCGGAAGAATGCGAGAAGCACCATCATCACGAGCACTGCCGCATCTGCGCCGAGGCGTGCCGAGGCTGCGAGCGTGCTTGCACGGATTTGGCCGGCGGCATGGTGCACTGATCGGTTCGGCTTCCCATCCGGGGCCGACCTGACGTGCGACGTCCTCCGGTTTCGCGGGAACTCAGCGGAAGTGCGTCCGCTCCCGTTCGAGAAGCTACAACCGGAGGACTATTCAATGGCCGAAGTGCCGCGCGTGCTCATTTCCGACGATCTCTCTCCCGCTGCCATCGCCATATTCAACGAACGCGGCCTCGAGGTCGACGTGAAGGTCGGCTTGCCGAAGGAAGAGCTGGAGAAGATTATCGGCCTTTATGACGGCCTTGCTATTCGTTCCGCCACCAAGGTCACCGAGAAGGTGATTGCCGTGGCCAGCAAGCTGAAGGTCGTCGGCCGCGCCGGCATCGGCGTCGACAACGTCGACATCAAGGCCGCGACCGCCAAGGGCATCATCGTGATGAACACCCCCTTCGGCAATTCCATCACGACCGCCGAGCACGCGGTTTCGTTGATGATGGCGCTGGCTCGCCAGATCCCGGAGGCGAATGCGTCCACGCACGCCGGCAAGTGGGAGAAGTCGAAGTTTCTCGGCGTCGAGTTGACCGCCAAGACGCTCGGAATCATCGGCTGCGGCAACATTGGCGCCATCGTCGCCGATCGTGCGCAGGGCCTGAAGATGAAGGTGATCGCGTTCGATCCGTTCCTCTCGGAAGAGCGCGCCATGGAACTCGGCGTCGAGAAGGTCGACTTGGACGAATTGCTCCGCCGCGCCGATTTCATCACGCTGCACACGCCGCTGACAGAGAAGACGAAGAACATCCTGTCGGCCGAGGCGCTGAAGAAGACGAAGCCGGGCGTTCGCATCATCAATTGCGCTCGCGGCGGCCTTGTCGATGAAAAGGCACTGGCCGAGGCAGTCAAGTCCGGCCACGTCGCCGGCGCCGCCTTCGACGTGTTCGAGGCCGAGCCGGCGAAGTCCAACGTATTGTTCGGCATCCCTAACGTCATCTGCACGCCTCACCTTGGCGCCTCCACAAATGAGGCGCAGGAGAACGTCGCACTGCAGGTCGCCGAGCAGATGTCCGACTACCTCCTCAAAGGCGCCATCTCCAACGCCATCAACTTCCCCTCGATCTCTGCCGAGGAAGCCCCCAAGCTGAAGCCGTTCGTCAAGCTCGCCGAGCAGTTGGGCTCGTTTGCCGGCCAGATGACCGAGAATCCGCTGAAGAAGGTGCGCATCGAGTACGCTGGCGATGTCGCCGAGATGAACACGAAGGCACTCACGTCCGCGCTGGTGGCCGGCCTGATGCGGCCGATGCTTGCGGACGTGAACATGGTCTCGGCCCCCGTCGTGGCCAAGGAGCACGGCATCGTCGTCGAGGAGGTCCGCCGCGGCGGCCAGGGCGCCTACCACACCTATGTCCGCCTCACGGTGACGACCGACAAGCAGGAACGCTCCGTCGCCGGCACGGTCTTCTCGGATGGCCGCCCACGCGTCATCCAGGTCAAGGGCATCGAGATGGAGGCGGAGCTTTATCCGCACATGCTCTATGTCACCAACAAGGACAAGCCCGGCTTCATTGGTC
The DNA here is from genome assembly GCA_963847435.1 of uncultured Alphaproteobacteria bacterium. Taxonomy (GTDB): domain Bacteria; phylum Pseudomonadota; class Alphaproteobacteria; order Rhizobiales; family Hyphomicrobiaceae; genus CAWJZR01. The sequence goes on from CAWJZR010000025.1 coordinate 377,209, forward strand.
GCTTCGGCACGGTAATGGGCGAGTCCGGAGTGAACATCGCCCGTATCAACCTCGGCCGTGACCAGGAAGGCGGCAACGCGATCGCGCTCGTCGCCATAGACCAGCCGCCATCCGACGAGACGATCAAGAAAATCGAGGCGCTACCCAACGTCGGACGCGTCCATCGCCTCGCGTTCTGACGAAAAAACATTTCAGTCTGCCGAAAAAATGACGCCCGGGTCCCCCAAGGTTCTCGGGCGTCAACGCGTCTGACGTTTCGCAGGCTTACGTTCGAGCCCATCGAACGAGCCGCCGGCCCGCGCCGCGCCTTGATTGATCAACGGGAAAGCCAAATGCACCGCACAACGCGCCCCATTCTCGCAGCCTCCCTCGCCCTGCTCGCGCTCTCCGCCTCGGCCCGCTCCATGTCGGCGGCGGCCACCGAACTGACCGCCACCTCCCGCATCGATGCCGTCACCGTGTTCCCGTCCAGCGCGGAGGTCACGCGGCTCGCCAAGCTCAAGATCGACAAGGGCGACCACACCGTCATTTTTGCCGACCTGCCCGCATCGGCGATCCAGAACTCCATCCGCGTCGAAGGCAAGGCGACTGGCGCGCTCGAAATCGGCTCGGTGGATACCAGCAGCTACGACTTGCAACAGGCCGACCAGCCGAGCAAGGAGCAGAAGGCGATCCAGGACGAGATCGAGCGGCTGAAGGACGAGCGGGCCGTCATCGAGGCGCAATCGCAGGCCGCGGAGACGCAGAAAAAGTTGATTGAGAACCTCACTAACCTGCCGAGCCGTCCAGCGCCGACGCAAGGCGCCGAGAAAGCCGAAGACTGGAATCAGGTCCTGGCCGTCATCGCATCCGGTGTCGCTGGAGCGGCGAAGCTCGCGGCGGAAACCCAGGTAAAGCTGCGTGACGCCGATCGCAAGATTGCCGACCAGCAAGCCAAGCTGGCCGCGTTGCAACCGCCGGTGAAGCGGCTGACGCGAGTGAAGGTGTTCGTCGCCGCCGGCGCGCCTCTCGATGCTGAGCTGACCGTCCGCTACCAGGTGCCAAATGCGTCCTGGCAGCCGACCTACGATGCCCGCCTCGTGTCCGGAACCAAATCAGCGCCGCCACGGCTGACGCTGACACGCCGGGCTGGCATCCAGCAGCGCACTGGCGAGGCCTGGGACGACGTCGCCCTGCAACTCTCGACGACACGCCCCTCGACTGGCACCGCCGTGCCGGACTTGCGGCCGATCACCGTCGACTTCGAACCTGAGGCAAAGCCTGTCGCGGCGCCGCCGCCGATGCCGCAAGCAATGGCGCCGCGGGCTGGCGCAGCTGCTCCCGGGATGGCGGATGAGGATGCCGCCGATCGGGGCGTTATGCGCAAGGCCAAGAAGGCTGAGGCGCCGATTCTCGAGGTCGCGCAGGAGACGCGGGCCAGCGTCGATAATTCCGGCTTCCAGGCCGTGTTCGGCGTGCCGGGCCGCGTGTCGGTCGCAGGAACAGGCGAGGCGAAGCGCGTGCAGTTGCAGGAGGAGAGCATCGAGCCCGCACTCACCGTTCGCACAGTGCCGCGATTGGACCCGCGCGCATTCGTTTACGCCAAGCTGGCGCTGCCTAAGGGTGCGCCGCTGCTGGCTGGACCGATCTCGATCTTCCGCGACGGCACCTTCGTTGGCACCGGACGCCTCCCGCAACTTGCGCCGAGCGAGGAGCACGAGTTGGGCTTCGGCGCCGATGACGCGGTGAAGGTCAAATACGCGGTTGTCGAGGAGAAGCGCGGGGAGAGCGGCTTGATCTCATCCGCGAAGACCGATGTTCGCAGCTACCGCATCAGCGTCAAGAACTTGCACGAACGGCCGGTGGCGCTGACCATTCTCGACCAGATCCCGGCCTCGCAAAACCAGGACATCAAGGTCGAGCTGACAGGCAAGTCGCAGCCGACGAAGCGCGACGTCGAGGACAAGCGCGGCGTGATGTCGTTCGACAGTTCCGTCGCCCCTGACGAGGAGCGCGTCATCGAGTTCGGCTACAAAGTCACTTGGCCGGCGGCGAAAGGCATCGTCTACGGCCGCTGAAGGGCCCCAGCTGGGGCTCGCACAACCCCTCGATTTGTCATCGACGGGCTTGTCCGAGGACCCAACGATCGGCGCACCCAGCGGCAACTGTCAGGGCACTAACCAGCTGCGTCGCGGGTGCGGGGAACAGTTCCTCGCGAGGGGCTAGCCCCTCGCCTTCACTTCACATCCCTCGTGCCGCCAGATAGACGCCCGCCAGGATCAGCGCGAAGCCGCCCGCGTGGTAAAGGTGAGGTGCCTCGCCGAGGAAAATCATCGAGAGGATGCCGGCGAACAGCGGGATCAGGTGCATGAACGCGCCAGCCCGCGTGCCGCCGATGATCTCGACGCCGCGCGCAAAACAAAGGTAGGCAATGAAGCTCGGAAAAATCGCGGTGTAGGCGACCGCTGCCACCGATGCCGGCGTCCAATTGGCGTGCGCGCCGCTGGCAATCTCGATCAAGCTCAGCGGCAGGTTCAGCACCGCCGCCACCACATACGTGATTGCTGCGAACGAGAACGGATGGATGGCCGGCCGCCGGTAGAGCAGCGTCGTATAGACCGCCCATCCGATCACCGCGACGACCATCATCAGATCGCCCGGATTCTTCCCGATGCCCGCCAGTCCCGCGAATTCGCCTCGCGCCAGCACCGTTGCAACGCCAGCGAGCGAGATCGCGATGCCGAGCGCCTGAAAGCCGTGGATGCGCAGAGCGAGCAGCAGCCACGACGCCACCGCGATCATCACCGGCCCGGACGAGTTGATGATCGCCGCGCTCGTCGCCGTCGTGTAGCCCAGGGCGATGTACTGCAAAGTGTTGAAAACGCCGGACCCCATCACGCCGAGGAAGATCAGCATCTTCGGATTAGCGCGGACGAGCGGCCAGTCCCGCCTGAGATGTGCCGCCGCCAGCGGCAGGATCAACAAGCTCGCGCCCGTCCAGCGCAAAGCCGCGAGCGTCAGCGGGGGGACAAAGGCGCTCGCCCACCGGCCGATGACGAAGTTCCCCGCCCAACACAGCATGGTGACGACCAGCAGCACATAAGCCACCGGAGCCGTCGGCTCGGCGAGACGGTGCAATGCGAAGCGTTGCAGGAAGGACTGGGAGGGCATGGGCTCGGGGGGTCAGCAGATCGAAGCAGACCCTGTAGTGAAGTTATGTTGACGGGGCTAGCCCCCTCGGCCGCATCCCTCCGCGCCCCAGACCCGCAAAACCGCTTGCGCCCTCCAAATCTGCGCTATAACCCGATGCTTCAAGGCCCTGGACGACCGATCCAGGGCTTCATCGTGTCTGACGGCAGGGTTGGCTATGGCGAACGTCGCGGTGGTCGGCGCCCAGTGGGGCGACGAGGGCAAAGGCAAGATCGTCGACTGGCTGTCGGAGCGCGCCGACGTCGTGGTGCGCTTCCAGGGCGGCCACAATGCCGGCCACACGCTCGTCATCGGCAACGAAGACCTACAAGCTGTCGCTGCTGCCGTCGGGCGTCGTCCGGCCGGGCAAGCTCGGCATCATCGGCAACGGCGTCGTCGTCGATCCCTGGGCGCTCGTCGCCGAGATCGAGAAGCTCGCGCGGCCAGGGCGTCGCGATCACGCCGCGACAACCTGCGGATCGCCGAGAACGCCGCGCTGATCCTGCCGCTGCACCGCGAGCTCGACGCGATTCGCGAGGATGCCGCCGGCGCCGGCAAGATCGGCACCACCGGCCGCGGCATCGGCCCGGCCTACGAGGACAAGGTCGGCCGCCGCGCCATCCGCGTTCAGCGACCTGGCCGACTCCGACGACGCCTCGGCCGCCAAGCTCGACCGCCTGCTCGCGCATCACAATGCGCTGCGCCGCGGCCTCGGCCAGCCGCGAGATCGACCAGCGACCAGCTCAACGCCGAGCTGGCCGAGATCGCGCCGAAGGTCCTGCCGTTCATGGACGCGACGTTGGGAGCTGCTCGACAGCGCGCGCCGGCCGGCAAGCGCATCCTGTTCGAAGGCGCGCAGGGCGCGCTGCTCGACATCGATCACGGCACCTATCCGTTCGTCACCTCGTCGAACACGGTCGCGGCGCAGGCGGCGACCGGCTCGGGCGTCGGCCCCGCGCGCCGTCGGCTACGTGCTCGGCATCGCCAAGGCCTACACGACCCGCGTCGGCTCCGGCCCGTTCCCGACCGAGCTGACAGACGAGATCGGCGAGCTGCTCGGCGAGCGCGGCCACGAGTTCGGCACCGTCACGGGCCGCAAGCGCCGCTGCGGCTGGTTCGATGCCGTGCTGGTGCGCCAGGTCGCCAAGGTCTCCGGCATCGACGGCATCGCGCTGACCAAGCTCGACGTGCTCGACGGCTTCGACGAGATCAAGATCTGCGTCGGCTACAAGCTCGACGGCGAGCGCCTCGACCGCCTGCCGGCCGAGCCAGCGCGCCAGGCGCGAGTCGAGCCGGTCTACGAGACGTTCGAAGGCTGGACGGAGTCGACGCGCGGGCGCGCGCAGCTGGGCCGACCTGCCGGCGCAGGCGGTCAAATACGTCCGCCGCATCGAGGAGCTGATCGAGTGCCCGGTGGCGCTGCTGTCGACCAGCCCCGAGCGCGACGACACGATCCTGGTGCGCGACCCGTTCGCCGATTGAAGGAGCCACGCGCCTCATGCACGCCGCTGACGCTAGGCCGTCGCCGGTGAAGGCGCGTCGCCGCTTTCTGATCATCCACAATCCGCTGGCCGGCAAAAGCCGTCGCCACGTCTTGGTGAAAAGCGTGGTTGCCCGCCTGCTTGAATTGGGTGCCAGCGCCGAAGTCGCACTCGCACCAAGTTTCGATGCGGGGCGGGACATGGCGCGCCATGCCGCCGCCGGGGGCGAGTTCGATGCGGTTGTCGCTGCCGGCGGCGACAGCACGGTGCGCGGATTGGCGGCCGGATTGATGGGCACCCGCACACCCCTGGGATTGGTCCCGGTCGGCACTGGAAATGTACTGGGCTCCGAGCTGGGCCTCGTCCGCGATGCTCAGAAGCTGGCGCGTGGCCTGCTCGATGACCGTGACGTGCCGGTGCGTGTCGCGCTCGCCAACGGGCAGCCGTTTCTACTGATGGCCAGTGCCGGATTCGATGCGCGCGTCCTCAGCCACCTCGATCAGGTCCTGAAGCGCCGTATCGGAAAGCTCGCCTACGCCGGTCCCATCCTGCGCGGACTGCAGTCCGGCGCCGCGCCGTTCGAAGCTGTCATCGACGGCCGGCGCGCGGAGTGCAACTGGTTGATCGTCACCCGAGCCGCCCGCTACGGCGGCTCTTTCGTCCTAGCTCCCGGCCAGAGCCTGATCGACGACCACTTTCATGCCGTGTTGGTGAAGGCGCAAAGCCGGCTGGGGCTCCTCCGGTCCATGGTCGCCATCGCGTCCGGCGCCGGACCTCCGCTTGCGAATGTCGAGATCGTGCCCTGCGCGCGAGTGCAAATTCCTGCGTGCCCCCATCTCATGACTCAACTCGACGGAGAGCTTTTCCAAAGTCCGCCGCTCGACATTTCTGCGGACGGTCCGTTGCTGAATCTCATCGTTCCGGCGAATTATCCGAGCCAAATAGGTCCCAATTTGACCGCGCTCAAACGCCGCTAACCCGACATACGGAATCTTCTGGTAGACCAGTGGGCAATACGCCTAGGCCAATTCGTAAGGAACTGGCCTTCTCCAGATTGGATGAACAACATGACGTGTGACGTGGTGGTACCGCTCACGGCGCGTAAATCGCGCCACACGTGCGATAGCTGCGACATTCGCCATAAAGGCCTGTGCGGCGCGATTCCACAGGAGGGCGTCGACAAGCTCAATTCGATCGCCTGGAAACGCGGCTTCTCTGCGGGCACGACGATCTTTGGCCAGAACGAGCGCATGGCCTATGTCGGCTGTGTCGTCTCGGGTGTGGTCAAGCTCGTGAAAACCCTCTCGGATGGTCGCCAGCAGATCGTCGGACTCGCGCTGCCGTCGGATTTCGTGGGCCGCCCCTTCCGCGCCGATAGCTCGTGCTGGGCCGAGGCCGCGACCGAGGTCCGGCTGTGCACGTTCGCCAAACCACAGTTTGAAGGCCTCATCGGCGAGGTTCCGGAAGTCGAACATTGGCTGCTGAAGACGGCGCTTGATGATCTCGACGCCGCCCGAGAGCGCATCCTGCTGCTCGGCCGCAAGACTGCAGAGCAGCGCGTGGCGAGCCTTCTGCTGGAGTTCGCCGAACGCCTCGCGCCATCGCCGGCGGCCGGCCGAATCTGCTCATTCGATCTGCCGCTGTCGCGCACCGAGATGGCCGATTTTCTCGGCCTCAGCCTCGAGACTGTCAGTCGTCAAGTCGGCAAGCTGCGCACGCGCGGCGTTATCGCTGTCCGCGGCACCCGCCGCATTGATGTCCTGAAGCCCGACGCTCTTGCCGCAGCCGCTTGCGTGCAGGACGCCTCGCCGCCTGAGAAGGCTGCTCAATAGCGCGCTCGGCGTCGCAACTAGCGTCGTCCGCGGTCCGCGCAAGAGCCGTCACCTCTAGACTTCGGTGGGCGGTTCATCAGAGAACGGCGCCCAGTCGGCCTGCGACTGCGGTTGGACGCTCACGCACGTCATCCGTCGAAAGCTTCGGCCGGAACGACACATTTTTTTGTCTTTTGGTGCCGTGCGGCGCTACGGACATCCGCTCCGGCAAAGCCAAAAACTCCGCAGTTCCGAGACGCGGCATCCCGGTTGCTCGGGCATGGCTCCCGCGTCCCCGCCTCGCTTTGCGGCGGCGCTAACCCAGCGCCTCGAACGGCATCGGGCCGGCTTCCTCCTTGCCCATGCGGCGATAGACAAATTCGGGCGCGGGCTCGGCGGCTTCTCGTTCGGCGACATCCACGAATGTCTGGTGCCACGGCGAAAGCGAGCAGGCCGGATCGGTATTCGCTGCGTCGCCGGTGTAGGCGAAAGCTTGGCAGCGGCAACCGCCGAAGTCGATCTCCCTGCGGTCGCAGGAGCGGCACGGCTCCTTCATCCAGTCCTGTCCGCGGTACTTCTGGAAGGCTTGCCCGTCGAGCCAGATTTCCGACAGAGGCTTGTCGCGGACGTTATCGAACTCGAGCCGTCAGGATTCCGCCGCGATGGCAAGGCAGCACCTTGAGGCGTAATGTTGATGATCCCCCGGCCCCAGCCGCCCATGCAGGGTTTCGGCCGCACCGCGTAGTAGTCGGGCGACCACGATCGAACAGGAGGATGCCCTTGAGGCGCTCCCGCGCCTCATCGAAGATGCTCAGCGTCTTCATGAACTGCTCGCGGGTGGGCATCAGCGCCGCGCGGTTCTTCAGCGCCCAGGCGTAATACTGAATGTGGGCGACCTCACAGCCGCCCTCACCTCGACCGCGTAATCGATGATTGCAGGCAGGTTCTCGATATTCTGGCGATGGATCGGCGCATTGAGGGTGAGCGGCAGGTCCAGATCCTGCACCCAGCGGGCGACCTCGCGTTTCTTGCGACCCGCCCTTGTACTGCGCGATGCGGTCGGCGTTCTCGGGATCGACGTCCTGGATCGAAAGCTGGACGTGATCGAGACCGAGCCTGGCCAGCCAGCCGCTCGCGCGTCAGAAGCACGCCGGCGGTGATGAGGTTGGTGTAGAGCCCACCTCGACCGCCGTCGCGAGAATGTCTTCGAGATCCTTGCGGGCCGTCGGCTCGCCGCCTGAAAGGTGCAGCTGCAGCACGCCGAGCTCGCCCGCTTGGCGCAGAACGTGTTGCCACTCCGCGGTCGTCAGTTCCGTATTGGTGCGTTCGAGATCGACCGGATTGGAGCAATAGGGGCACTGCAGCGGGCAGCGATGGGTCAGCTCGGCCAGCAAGGCCGATCGGCGCGACGCGCGCGCACGGCAGCTTGGTTCCGGCTTCCGACAGGCATTGGGTCATGAGTCGTTTCCGTTTTTTTGTTATCCCGGCGCTTCTTGCCTGGATCAGCCATCCGCGCCCTGCGCCATTTCGATCGATGCGTACTCGGGATTATATGGGGCTGCAAGATGGACGAGCCGCGCTCGCAAATTCCTGTCAGCCACGCCCTTGTCAGCGAGGTCTTGGAGCATCGCGATGATGTCGGCGGAGATTTCGGCAACGGGTGCGGTGTACTCTGCCGCCAGCCGCTCCGCGATGGCTTCGACGGCTGCTCCCCGTCGCAAATCTGCAGAACCGCAACTGCGGTGTCGTCGGGGTTGAACACGCGCTCAGGAGCTAGGATCACCCAGCGCCCGCGGCCGGCGTCATGGCGCAACTTGATGTGGCGCGGAAACGCGGGCCGGCTTCCACCGTCCATGATCCGCGGGCTGGGGCGGAAGCCTCAGCCATATTGCCGCTCCGGACGGAAGGCGCCCGGCGGAATGTTGCCGTCGACATAGGCGTGGTGGAGCGCGTCGAGCTGCACCCACAGCACGTTGCACTTGAAGCGAACGGCATCGACGCAAGCTTCCTGCTCGCTGCGGGAAGCTGCGTGCTTCTTGACGTAATCCAGCGCGAAGTCCGCGTCGCGCGGCGCCTGCGTCAGGCGGCGCTTGAAGTACGCCATGACATCGATCGTCGATGAAGTCGTAGTTGCCTCGAGCATTCCCGAGATGCGCTCCTTGATGAATTTTCGGCGCGAACAGCTCGGTGAGCGAGGATGCGACGGCGACTGTCAGCGGCTGTTCGACGGACGAAGCGAACGTAGGCTTCCACCGCGAAGCGGGTAGCCGGCAGCGCGCCGCGCATCGTCGTGACGTAGTCGCGATCGAGCCCCAGGCCATCCGTCAGCACCAGCCAGCGCTCGATGCCGCCCGGCTCCTCCGGCAATATGCCGTCGTGGTCGTGCACGCGGTGCAGCCATTCGCGGCGCAGTGCTCGCGATCATGCGATGCGGCTGATCAGGGCGGCATCCTTGCGCGGCAATGGCTGACTGGTAGCAGTAGCGGTTCAAGGCCCAGGCCTGCGACCTGTCCTTTGTTCAGCTTGCCGCCGTGCAGCAGCTTATGAAACTGGATGCTTGTCGTGATAGCGCTCGGCGCCGACGGCGCGGATGTGCCGCCTCGAACTCCTCCACGGTCCAGGGGCGGAAGCGGGCGCGAAAGAGCGGACGAACTCGTTCATAGCTCGATCTCCATTCCGTCGAATCCGACTTCCCAACCCGCGCCTCGGTGAGGCGCGGCGCTCGGGCGAGATTTCGTCGAGGACGGGATTCGAATTGTTGATGTGGACGTAGATTTTGCGGCGCAACTCCGAGGTCGCGGAAGGCGGCGATCGAGCCGGCCGGCCCGAGATGCAGATGTGGCCCATGCGGTTGCCGGTTTGTCGCATCAGCCCCTGCACTAGATCATCTCATCGTCGGTGTAAAGGGTGCCGTCGAAGAACACGAGCGGCGCACCCTGGAGCGCGGGCGACGGATGTCGTCGTCGACGCTTGCGCAGCCGGGAATGTAGAAGAAGTGCTTACCGGTGGCGGGTCGCGGAAACCTTGAGAGCGAGGGTGTCGCCGGCTTGCGTGCCGAAGCCCGGGCCGGCGTTGGCATCTTCGAGATAGAGCGCGACCTTGCCGGGAACGGGGAAGGCTTCGACGGTCGAGGCCGAGGTCGGCGCCGCCGCATTTGACCGCGACCGGTTCGTCGAGCGGCAATTCGAGCCGCGGGACGAGATCGGCGGCCAGCACATTGAAGAGCGAGTTGGACGCGATCGTCGCCGAGCACCCGCTTCGTGCCGTAGACGTTGAGCGGCTGCATTTCCCGTAGGTTGATCAGGCCGGAAACGTGGTCGACGTCGCCGTTGGTGAGAACTGCGGCCTTGATTGGGCTGCCGCGCATGGCGCCCTCGTCGGCGCCTGAGAGCTGAGGGGCGTCATTGATCTGATTGCGCAAGATCAGGCGATGCGTTGAGCAGCACCCAGTCCCGTCCGTTGCCGCTGACCGCCAGCGATGATTGCGTGCGCGGACGCGAAGCCGGGCTCGGCCTGCCCGCACCGCCCTGCAATTCGGCGCACTGAGCAATTCCACTGCGGGAAGCCGCCGCCTGCGGCTGACCCGAGAACCCTGATGAGCATGAAAGTCCGATCGTCGAAGCGCGACCCGTGCAGCGTCGCCATGATGAGCGACGGACCAGGCGCGAGATTTGTTTGGGCACCGTGCTAAGCCGCGGCCTTCCCAGCGCCAGCCTCCGGCGCACTCCAGACTTTCATGGGTTCCTCCGGCGTCTTGTCTTCACGCGCTCTTCGCGGCACGCTCACGCATGTGACGGCCTGCCACGGGCAACGGCTTTGACTTATCTTCGGGTCGGATGCGGCATCACGTCGCAGCTTGGTGCGTAAACGCCCGCAATACGGAGCTTATCTCGCGAAAGTGATTGCGCTGTGAGCGCGCTGTGTGGTGTGCCGGACGCCCCGTCCACCACGTTCGCGGCAGACCATGACATGCGCATCGAATACCATCGCACGCTGATCGCCGACGCCGTACGCAACGCCGCGTTTCATGCCGGCTCTGCAAGGCCGTCATCAAGCCGGGCGAGACGACGGTCGCGGACATCGGGGCGGGCACGGGACTGATCGGCCTGATGGCATCCAAGCTGGGCGCGAAAGACGTCTATCTCTACGAAACGGCGGAGGTCGGCGGGCGTCGCGGCGAAGGTGCTGAAGGCCAACCGCGCCCGCAATTGTCACCTGATTCCGTGCCACTCGACCGAGATGGAGGACCCGCCCCGCGTCGACGTCGTGGTGTCGCGAGACACTCGGCAACTTCGCGCTGGAAGAGGGCATCGTCGCGACCCTGGCCGACGCCCGCGCCCGCTTCCTGAAGCCGAACGGAATCTCGATACCGGGTCGCATCAGCCAGCTCGTCGCGCCCGTCAGAAGCGCGCGCATCCACTGACGAATTGAATGTCTGGGATCGCGTCGGCTTCGGCCTCGATCTCGCCATCGCTCGCACGATGAGCCTCAACAACATCTACGTGCGCTGGTTTTCCCCCGAAGAACTGATCGAGGCCTGGCGGGCCAAGGTCTGGGATACGGTCGATCTCGCGACGCGACGCCAGCTCCGCCCGTAAGGGCGAAGTGCGCTGGAAGCTCGCGAATCCCGAGACGGTCTACGGCTTCGCCGCGCTGGTGGACGGCCGATCTCGTTCCCGGCAGTCGCGTTGTCGACCGCGCCCGATGCCCCGCGCACGCACTGGGAGCAGCTCTATTTCCCGTTGCTCTCACCAATCGCCGCCAAGGCCGGCGAAACGATCAGCGCTCTCGCTTGAGGTCGAAGACGTCCGAGGATGCCGGCACGCACGTCGCCTGGACGGCCGGACACCTCGACGCGAAGGACAAGCAACTCGGCGCGTCAGGCCCTCGACCTCGACAAGGGGTTCCTGCCGTAGATGCCGGCATCAGCGCCGAATGCGCCCAATGCCGTCACGGCTGAGTGCGGACTGGCCCGGCCGGAAGCGGGACAGTTTCAGCGTTCGGGGTCGCCGCAGGACCGCCCGCGGGCTCCACGGCAATGGCCGTCTCCGGTTGCGTCAAGGCGCGAGTGAGGACGGGACCCCAATTGTCCGGAGGGCCGAGCATGGCTGTGGCAGCGAGTGCGGTTATCAGCAGAACAACGCCGAGTGCCACGACCCACGCCAACTCGTTGCGGACGCGTTCAAAGACCCGCCGCCGCCGCGAACGCTTGATCCAGGACGGTGGTGTGAAATCTTGCGGCTCGTCCGTCGCGGTCTTGCCGTCGCCTTCCCAGGCAAAGCCGTGGTCGATATCCAGGTAAGCGTAGCTCTGCCCCGCGTGGCCGCCCTTCTTAATGGCGGCTCGCTCTCTCGTGTCGCGCCGGCGCCGGACGGGAATTGTCGTGGCTGTTGGCTCGGGTTCGAGTTGCCTCGTGCCAGCTGCGCCGGCAGGCACTGCAAAAACACGGCGCGGCTCCGGCGCGTCGGCCATGATGAATGACACCTCGTTCTAGACAGCCTAACCTGAAGTCTACAGTTGACGGAGTCAATCGTCAGTAGCCGGGATGGAAGACAAGGTCTTATCGCGCACCGTGGACAATGCGATAAGATTGGCGCGAATCCGGGGAAGGATCGGGAGGCACTGGAAATGCTGACACTGGTTGTCGGTCTGGCATTGTTTCTGGGCGTGCATCTGCTGCCGACGCAGACGGACTTGCGGTCCGGGCTGGTAGGCCGCTTCGGCCTCAACGCCTACAAGGGGGTGTTCGCGCTCCTGTCGGCCGTGGGGCTAGCGCTGATCGTTCTCGGCTACCACAAGCTGCAACTCCACCCCGGCAAAAATCCGCAAATTTGGACGCCGCCGACGGCCATGCGCCATATCGCGGCGACCCTGATGCTGCCGGCAATGATCCTCCTGGTCGCGGCCTATACCCCCTCCCGCATCCGCACCGCGGTGAAACACCCGATGCTGCTCGCGGTGAAGCTGTGGGCGTTTTCGCATCTGCTGGCCAACGGAGACCTTGGCGGCATGTTGCTGTTTGGAAGCTTCCTGGCGTGGGCGGTCTATGACCGCATCTCGGTAAAGACACGTCCCTCGCTCGGTCCGCTCGGCAATGCCAAGGGCACTCTCGCCGGCGATATTGCAGCTGTCGGGATCGGTACGTTGCTCTATGTCGTTCTGCTGCTGGGCGGCCACTACTGGCTGGTCGGTAAGGTGCCGATTGCGCTGAGCTTCAGCTTCGCACCCTGAAGGGGTTTCGGCAGAGGGTGGCAGGATGGCGGGACGGCTGATCGGTATCGCTCGGCGTTCCGGTCGCCGCGTGCGGATGCAGGAGATCGACGCGGTCGAGATCGCCGCCGGGGCGGGGCTCGAAGGCGACTACAAGGGCACCAAATTCCCCCGCCGGGGCGTCACCGTGTTAGCGCGCGAAGATTGGGAGCGGGCTCTGGCCGAACTCGCTGATCTGGGCGGCCCGGTCGACATGCCGTGGACAACCCGGCGTGCCAACCTCCTGATCGAAAACGTGCGGCTGCCGCGCGCCCGCGGGGCCGTGCTGCGAATTGGATCCGTCCTGATCGAGGTGACGTATCCGACGCAGCCCTGCCGTCGCATGGACGAAGCTCATCAGGGTTTGCTGCGGGCGCTGCATCCGGATTGGCGGGGCGGCATCACCGCCAAGGTGGTGAACGGCGGAACGGTTCGACTGGGAGACGCCGTCGAAATCGTGTCATCGCCGCCGGAACGAACGATCTCGCTCCCGGGCTAGAAACAGAAACGCCCCGCCGATGAACGGCGAGGCGTTGAAAACACCGCGGTTGCTATGTGGGCAACCAGAGCAGCGCGGTTGCTTGTGAGCAACCGAAGCGCAAATAGGAGAGCGGGCAACCGACGCGCCGACTAAGTCAGTGGGTCAGGATCACGTAGTCGGTGCCCTTGCCGGTCTCGTGGCTGATGCCGTTGTCGGTGATGATCACGCTCGATCCCGGCTTGATGAACTCGGCGATCTTCTCAAGCGCTTCATCCGGAATTTTTACACGCTCCAACGCTTTCGCCGGGGTCTGTGCCGGAGCGTGAGTGACAGGCTGCACTGCAACCTCGTCCTTCTTACCCTTCTTGGTCTTCTTCGGTTCATCGGCCGCCACACTGCCCTTCAACGTCACCACGTTCCAGCGCAGCTCGCGCTCGCCATTCGTCAGGTCGAGGGCGGTCAGCACATGCGTTCCGAACGGATGCTCGGGGCTTTCGATGGTGATCGGCGTGTCGAACAGATCCTCCAAGCCCTGGCGGACGTGCAACTTGCCCGTCTTGCGACTGATCAAGATGCTGATCGGCTTGGCGCGATTGGCTTCCTCACGCAACGCGGTTTCGAGTGCAAGCCTGGTCTGGCGCAGCGTGTCCGCCGTCTTCTTTAAAGTCTCGATGGCCGCGGCACGAGCCTTCTCGGCGTTCTCTACCCCGCGTCCTGCTTCGGCAACTATGGGGGCCTGCGCCTCGACGTCCGCGCGTGCTTTGTCCGCCTCGACCCCGAGCGCCAGCAGCTTCTCTTCCAGCACCCGCTCGCGGTCTGCGGCACGATCGATCGCTTCGTCGGTCGTGATCTTTCCGTTGCTCTTCACGAGAGCATTGAGGTCGGCGCTCACGGACGCGATCTGCCGGGCGATCTTCTGCTGCGCCTCGGCAAGCTTGTCCACCGCCATCTTCGCCTGCCGCTGCGCGATGCGAGCTTCATGCAGCGCCAAGGCGGTGGCCTTTGCAGCAGGGTCAGCTTCTATCCGCCGTGCCTCGGCTGTCTTGAGGTCGGCGGTGAGAGTTGCGATGCGGGCGGCGCGTTCGGCGGCGATCTGATCGCGCGTCCGGCGCGGGGTCTTGCCCTCAACCGTGTTGAAGGCAACAACGGGGGTAGCCGCTGGCGTCACATCCGCGGTGGCCGGGCCGCCGAGGCGGGCGGGCTCCAGAAGCCCGGCAGCGCTCGCCATCGGACCGGGGGCGGGCTGCGGTTGGGCGGCAGCGGGCGGCAGCGGTGTGAATAGCAACGGATGCGCGAAGGGCACTGGCGAGACGTCGTCCCGCGCGACGATCACGCGGGTTGCCATCGGCGTAATGCCGAATAGCGACTTCGAGAAATTGTACGGTAGCCGGATGCAACCATGCGAGGCGGGATAACCGGGCAGGTTGCCGGCGTGCATGGCGACGCCTGACCAGGTGATGCGCTGCATCCACGGCATCGGCGCGTCATTGTAGAGATTCGAGTGATGCATCTCCTCCTTGCCGATGATGGAGAAGATGCCGTGCGGCGTCTCATGCCCCGTCGCGCCGGTCGACACCGGGCTCTCGGTCACGCGGTTGCCGTTCGGGCCCCACACCGTCACGCGCTGCCGCTTCGTAGACACCACGACGACGAACGGCCCCCGGGGCTTCTCGAACTTGGCCGGCTCCTTCTTAGCCGAACGCTCCCGCGCCTCTGCCGGGCCGATGGCGCCGAACGTCGTTGTTGCCGCAACTGCAATCGCGATAACGGATATTCCAAATGCGGTAGTAGTAACGATTTGCCATAGGTCTGCGATCTTGCGCATTGCGCGAATACCCCTGAGAAAGTCTTGAAAACCGAGATTAGATCTTATGTACGGTACTACACACTAAGCCTTGGTTATCAAAGACGATGCGTCAGCAGATGTGCCCGATTGATGCGATTCCGATGCAACGATTGACAAGTGGTGAATTCGTGTCAGGGGAGTCGATACAACGGAGGCGCTCTGGATACGGATGTCGCCCAGGCCGCATCATCGTAATCGGAGATCTGACCACACTGATGTGGCCCCTGGCCCTGCGGGTCCTCCCGCACTAAGATTTCGACTGGCAGCTCCAACTGGGATTTTTGGCACATGTCGTCGCAATCGCAAGCCCCTCGCAAGCGTCTCATGGCGCCCGACATCACGGCCAAGAAGGGTGTCGAGCCGATCGTCTCGTTGACCTCGTACCATGCTCATACGGCCGCCATCGCCGATGCCTATTGCGACTTCCTTTTGGTCGGTGACAGCCTCGGAATGGTGATGCACGGCTACGAGACGACCGTCCCGGTCCCGCTCGACCTTATGATCATGCATGGCCGGGCCGTCGTGCGTGGCGCCCGCCGGGCTCTCGTAGTCGTCGATATGCCCTTCGGCACATATGAGGAGAGCCCCTCGGTTGCATTCCGGAATGCTGCGAAGGTCATGAAAGAGACCGATTGCGGCGCGGTAAAGATCGAGGGCGGGCGCCGGATGTCCGAGACCATCCGCTTTCTCGTTGATCGCGGCATTCCGGTGATGGCGCACATCGGTCTCACCCCGCAGTCCATCAACGTGCTGGGAGGCTTCAAGGCCCAGGGGCAGACCGCGCATCAGTGGGCGGCCATCGAGGAGGATGCGCGCCTCGTGGCTGCCGCCGGTGCCTTCGCCGTCGTGCTCGAAGCCATCGCCGCCCCACTCGCCTCGCAGATCACGGCCGCCATCCCCATCCCGACCATCGGCATCGGCGCCGGTGGCGGCTGCGACGGCCAGATCCTCGTCATGGAGGATATGCTGGGCCTCAGTCCGCGCGTGCCTAAGTTCGTCAAAGAGTTCGGCAGTGTCGGCGCGGTGATCGAGGGTGCCATCCGCAGCTATGCCGGCGAGGTGCGGGCGGGCACCTTCCCAGCCCCCGAACACACCTACGCAATGAAGCCGGCTGACGTGCCGCAGGCAGCAAATCCGTCTCGGGTCACGAAAAAGACGAAAACCGCGACCAGCTAAAGGATCGGGACAGGGAACCGCGATTGCTTCGAATTGTGGGGGGCGTTCGGTCATTCGGCCATTTGCGGCGGCGTTGCGCTGGGCTATCACTCTCGCCGAGTGATGGGCCGAGGCGTGAACTGCGCCCAGCGGCGCGGACGTATGACCAGAAACGACAAGTCGGGAACTTTGAGCGATCATGGTGGACAGGAACGACACGCTCCTTCGGGAGGTCGACGAGGAGCTGAGGCGCGAAGCCCTCGAAAAGCTGTGGAAGCGCTATTCCAACCACATCATGGTCGGGGCCGCAGCTATAGTGCTCGCGGTGGGTGGCTATAAGGCCTGGGAAACCCGTCGCAATGCCGCCGCCGAGAATGCCGGTGCCAGCTTTGCCGCCGCCCGCCAGCTGATCACTGACGGCAAGCTGGACGACGGCATCAAGGCATTGCAATCGTTGGCTGATGGCGGGCCGCGCGGGTTCGCGGCTCTGGCTGAATTGCAGGCTGCTGGCGCGCTCGTGAAGGCCGGCAAGAACGCCGAGGCGCTCGCAGCTTTCGAAAAGCTCGGCAAGCGCAGCTCGGCCGATCCGCTGCTCCGGGATTTCGCCCGCCTGCAGGCAGCCGCGCTGCGGCTCGGCGAGGCTGACTTTACCGAGATGCAGAATCGGCTCAACGATTTGGCGACCGACAAGAGCCCATGGGCGGCGTCGGCGCGTGAGTTGCTGGGCACAGCCGCGTTCAAGGCCGGAAAGCTCAGCGAAGCTCGGTCTGCCTTCCAGATGCTCGTCGGCGATAAGACGCCGCCGGGAATTGCCGAGCGGGCGCGCCTCATGCTGTCCGAGATTGCCACCGCTGAGCTCGCCAAAGCGGGAGCAGCCGCACCGTCAGCGCCTGCAGCAGCGGCCCAGCCGGCTCCAGCAGCGGCACAGCCGGCCACGGCGCAGCCTCCGGCAGCCGCCAAGGATGCTGGAGCGCCTGCGCAAGCGCCGAACAAATAGGAGAGCCAGAATGTCTGGCACGACCCCGATCAAGACCGTCACGGCCGCGTCGGTGCTGGCCATGCTGCTCCTGTCGGGGTGTGCGGGCGAAGGGCCGACTCTGCCCAAGCTGGCGGACCTCAATCCCTTTAAGGAGAAGCAGGTTCCGCTTCCGGGCCGGCGAGTGGCCGTGATGCAGACGCCCGACAAGATCGCCGGCGAATTGGCGGACGCGGCAGGGCCGATCGCGCTGCCGCCGATCCAGGCCAACGATGCCTGGACGCAGTCCGGCGGCACGCCCAACAACTCGCCGGGGCATTTGACGCTCGCTGGCTCGCGGCAAGCTTGGAGCGCCGACGCGGGCGCTGGCTCCGGCAAGGCAGGCCGCGTCCTTGCGCCGCCGGTTGTCGCCGGAAACAACGTTTACACGCTCGATGCCCAAGGCGTGGTCACCGCTTTCAATGCCTCTAGCGGGTCCTCCTTGTGGCGCGCGTCGCTTGAGCCCACGGCTACAAAGGGCGGTGGCGGCTTGGGCTTCTCTGGGCTGCTCTCACTTGGCGGCAACGACAAAGGTGGCGGTTACGGCGGCGGCCTAGCCATCGAAAACGGCCATCTATACGCAGCAAGCGGCTTCGGCACCGTCGTCTCACTCGATCCGGCAAGCGGCAAGAAGCTGTGGGAGAAGAATCTCGGCGTCCCGCTTCGCGCCGCCCCCACGGTGTTGAACGACCGCATTTTCGTTGTCAGCGCCGAGGGCCGCTTCTTCTGCTTGTCCGGCAATGACGGCGCGGAACTGTGGGCCGTGCGCGGCTTGCCGCAGCAGGCGAGCCTCGTGATGAGCGTGAGCCCCGCGGTCGATGGCGACATCGTCGTCGTGCCTTATCCGTCGGGCGACCTGGTTGCCCTGCGCGTGGCCGACGGCTCGGCCGCCTGGACCGAGAGCTTGGCGCGGACGCGCACCACATCGCAGATGGCTTCTCTCAGCGATGTCGCGCGGCCAGCCATTGAGGCTGGGGTGGTCTACGCGGTGGGGCATGCCGGCCGCATGATCGCGACCCAAGCCCGCAGCGGTGAGCGGTTGTGGTCGATCAACCTGCCAGGCACTCAGATGCCTTACGTGGCGGGCGACGCGGTGTTCGTGGTCGATGTCAACGGGCAGCTCGTCGCCGTCTCGCGGCGCGACGGGAAGATCCTTTGGACGGTTCAGCTCCCAGGCGCGAAGACGTGGTCGGGTCCAGTCCTGGCCAGCGGCAACTTGTGGGTCGCGTCCAGTAAGGGAGCGCTCGTCGCAGTCGACGCCGCGACCGGTAAGATTACTGGCCAGCAGGACATCGGCTATCCCGTGTTTGTCCCGCCCGTCGTCGCCGGCGGCCGCATGTACATCCTGACGGACAACGCCAAGCTGATCGCGCTGAATTGAGAACGGTATGGCGGTCCATCAATTGGCCGCCGGACCAACCGATAGCCAGACTATTCTTTGCTCCAAACATGCACCTCGTTGGCGCCCAGCATCGCGCCGGCGCACCGGATCACCGCGCCATTGAGGGACCGGCTTGCATAAGGCGCGCGCAACATCGTCAAACACGCGCGCTGACCCCGCGGCGTCGCGGCGGACGAGAATGCATGTTGCCCGCGGGAAATCTCTCAAGTCCGCAAGTGAGCTGATGAAGCGGGCGCTGGCCAGGACGCGGAAGGGCCGCTCCTCGCGCTGCTGCTTGTGATAGTCCAAAAGCTCGACCACCGCGCCCATTTGCGACCGCCCCGTATTCTGGCACCGCTTCCTTCACGGACCCCTGCTTTCAGACGATCGCACGTCGCCACAGGGCACGACAACGTAGTGCGATGGCACTGGCCGAACGACCGTCAGGATTAGCCTATCGGCCAGGATCAGGAGTGATTTGTTCCACGTTTGGTTTGCAATCCCGTTTGCGACCACATTGTCACCGCTGAACGCGGCATTAACCTGTGGACAAGAAAGCCCGTCATTGGCCTTTCGAGTCGAAAAGCCCTGTTGAAGCTGTTCTTGTGGCTAAGTCGAGGCGACACCCGCTCGGCCAGATTGTCGAACCATCTATCCTCGGCCAAGGTACCGGCAAGGAAACAGAGGACGGCAGATGATCGATTTCAGTAGCGTTGCCGAAGTCCCGAGATCCGAACCATTTGCACCCGTTATTCCGATCCGCCCGGGAATGGGCCTCGTCCCCGTTCTCCCGCGGCGCATCTCCACATCTCGCGCCACTGCTCTCAGCGAACTCATCACACGCTACGGCGTCCGGCGTAAGCTCGTTCGTGGCAACATCCTGTTCTCGAAGGGTGATCGCGCCCGTTTTTGGTATTTTCTCGAGGCCGGAACGCTGGTGCTCGACCCGCCTGAGACGGCTCCATCAAATTCGTCAACTACACTTCGCCGCGGCGAATTTTTCTCCTTGAGCGCCGGAGACGAGCGCATCGCAACCTGCCGCGCGCTTGACGACGCGACCGTGATTTGTATCGACCTTCGCGAAGTCGAGGCAATGGCTGCTCGCAATGCTTCGTTCGGCGAGTTCCTCCGAAAGGCAGTGGCACGTGAGCTGGACTGGCTGGCCGCCCAGGCAGCGATTGCGAGTTCGTTGCGCTGCCAAAACGGTCATCGCCCGATTGATAACTACGAACCGGCGCGCGTGGACAGCCCACGGATGCGGCGCGCCCTGTCGGCTCGGGCGCGCATGCTCCGCGCGCAGGAAGTGATCGCTGACATGGTCGGACCGCTTCCGCCGCGCCGTTGACGCGGGCTCGTCAACAAATAGTCGTCGAATCACGTCTATATCGCTCCGCACCGTGAGTGCGTTCACAGGACAGGATAAGGCGAGTGGTAGTTTTTAAGTTCGCCCGCGATATGCGCTTTGCCGGGGAGGTGCACACTGCACTGAGCCGCGATCCCGCGGGGCGCAATTTACCCGGCCGCGGTTGGCGCCGCCTGCGAGCCCTGGAACTCCACGAAAGCGGTGATGCCGACGCCGTTGCTCATGTGGAGACTGCGGGCTTCTATGTCTGGCCAGCGGATGCCGGGACGTTAACCCGGCCCGGGTTGGCCGTCGCTTAGGCTCGCGCAGCATCCGGGTCTGGTTCACTGCCGCGGAACCGACTGCGCCGACATCGGTTTGAATGTCGGGCCGCGTGAGGCGTCCCTGACGCCGATGCGGGAACCGACATGCAGGAACGAGCGCAACCGGGCACGACGGCCGAGCCAACCCCACGCGACCGTCTGGTCATATTCTTTGCCCTGGGCTGCGTGCTGCTGCTGGCGTCGCTCGACCAGACGATCGTTTCGACGGCCCTGCCGACCATCGTGGGCGAGATCGGCGGCCTCGCGCATCTTTCCTGGATCGTCACCGCCTACCTCCTCGCCTCGACCGTCGTCGTCCCCGTCTACGGCAAGCTCGGCGATGTCTACGGCCGCCGGCTCGTGTTGCAGGTTGCGATCGCGATTTTCCTAGCCGGCAGCGCGTTGTGCGGCTTTTCGCAAAACCTCGCCGAGTTGATCGTATTTCGCGGCGTGCAGGGGCTTGGCGGAGGTGGTCTTATCGTGACCGCGATGGCGGTCGTCGGCGACATCGTACCGCCGCGGGATCGTGGCCGCTATCAGGGCATTTTCGGGGGCGTATTCGCCTTCTCGACAGTGCTCGGCCCCGTCCTCGGCGGCTTCTTTGTCGACAACCTGTCCTGGCGCTGGATCTTCTACATCAATGTGCCGCTCGGGCTGCTGGCTTTGGCGGTGATCAACGCGACGTTCAGGGCGCGGCCCCCGCCTAAGCACATCCACGTCGATTATGCCGGAGCAGCTCTGCTTGCGATGACGCTGACAGGCATCGTGCTGTTGACAAGCCTCGGCGTCGATTTCTTCCGCAGCGCGCCGGCGAGCCTTGCCGTCCTCGTGACCCTATCCGTTGCGGCATTCATCGCTTTCCTGCGGACCGAACACAAAGCCGTAGACCCGCTGCTGCCCCTGTCCCTGTTTCGCAATTCGACGTTCGCCATTGCCGTTGCGATCGGCTTCGTCGTCGGCATGGCGTTGTTCGGCTCGATCACCTTGATGCCAGTCTACCTTCAGGCTGTGAAGGGCCTCGCCCCTTCCGACGCCGGCTTCGTCATGACACCAATGATGTTGGGAGTCTTGTTGAGCTCCGTAACCAGCGGCCAGATCATCAGTCGTATCGGCCGATACAAGATCTTTCCGGTTTGCGGCACCGCGTTGATGTCGGCGGCGCTGCTGCTGCTTTCGCTCCTCGATGTTGCGACACCGCCGCTCGTCGCTTCGGCCTACATGCTCCTATTGGGTCTAGGCCTCGGCATGGTCATGCAAATCCTGGTGATGGCCGTGCAGAACGCCGTCGCCTACGAGCAACTCGGCTCCGCGACCTCCGGAACGACCCTATCGCGATCAATCGGCGGCTGCCTGGGCACCGCTCTTTTCGGTGGCGTATTCACCTACGTCCTGCAGGCAAGCATCATCAATAGCGTCCCGGGCGCACCTGCCGCCCTGCCGGACCCGACAACGATCGCGACGCTGTCCGAGCCGATGCGCTCGACCTATCTGGCCCTGTTCGTCAACGCGCTGCATCCGGTTTTCCGCATGGCGAGCCTGCTGGCATTCGGCGGCTTCTTGTTATCGCTCGCGCTGAAGGAGGTGCCGCTGCGAACGAGCCTGCGGCCGGCTTCGATGCGGGATGCACTGCCGTTGCCACGCGAAGCGACCTCCCTCTCCGAGCTGGAGGAGATCGTCCTTCGGATGACTGCGACCGAAAATCGCTGGCGGGTCTACGAGCGCGCCGCCGAACGGGCTAGCATCGCGCTGCCACCAAATTGCCTTTGGCTGCTCGCGCGCATCGCTGAGCGTAAACGTTCAGTCACGGCTAGTTGGCTCGCGAATACACTGCGTCTCGACCGCGCTGAACTAAACGACTGGCTGGTGAGCCTAAAAACTGCGGGAATGATCGCCGACGGCCAGATCGATACCGTGGAAGTCACGGCAGACGGACACACCGCTTACCGCAGGCTGGTCGACCGGCGAGAGACCGATTTGCATGAAATGCTCGCGAGTTGGAAGCCGGACGACGAGAGGCCCGATGTCCGCCGGATGTTGGCGGGCTTGGCGGGATCCTTCGCGGCGGCGCCGCCTGTCCGCCCTGTAGCCGAGGATGAGCGTCAACGCGAGCGCTGAATTGCATCACGCGGACGCCCATGTAGATCGATTCCCGGCTCACTGCTTCGGCGGCGGCTCGTTACGCGCGTCGGCGCAGTACTCGCCATTCCAGTATTTGAAAGTGCCGCAATTCTCCGGACGCCATTCGCGCCACCCATAGACGCGCGGACCCTCGCGGCGGATGTAGACTTCGTCGGCAGGAGCCACGGGGCGGGCCGGCGCCCGGGCGTACGCACCATCGGTCCCTACATAGAGCTCGGCGGCTGAGGCGCTACCGGCAGTCAACAACGCCACGGCAGAAATGATCGCAAATCGCATGATTGGAACCTCGCTTTCAGTTGAAATGCGGACTGCTTTTTCCAACGTCGTCGTATGGGATGAGTTCCCCGCTCTAGTCCGGCGGGTTAACCAGGATGGCGAGACCATTTCCTTCTTTCCCGATCTCGGGCATAAGGCCGGACAAAGAAACGGCTCCATTACGGAGCCCATGGATTGGCTCGCCATCGAGCCCTGAAGAGCCGAATTCCGATGCCGCAACCGATAATCGCCATCGTTGGCCGCCCCAACGTCGGCAAATCCACCCTGTTCAACCGGCTGACCGGCAGGCGCACCGCGCTCGTTTCGGATATGCCGGGCCTGACCCGCGACCGCCGGGACGGCACGGCCGAGATCGGCCGCGAGAAGGTCACCGTCGTCGATACGGCGGGCTTGGAGGAAGCGAGCGCAGGCAGCATTGCCGCCCGCATGCGCCAACAGTCGGAAACGGCGATCGCCGCGGCTGATCTCGTGCTGTTCGTGATCGACGCGCGCGATGGCGTGACGCCTGCCGACACCGAGTTCGGACGGATCGTCCGCACGTCCGGCCGCCCTGTCATCCTCGTCGCCAACAAGTGCGAAGGCCGCGCCGGCCGCGATGGCCTTTACGAGGGCTTCCAGCTCGGTCTCGGCGATCCGGTGGCGATTTCCGCCGAGCACGGCGAAGGCTTGGGCGAGTTGATCTCCGATATGGCCGCCGCATTGGGCATCTCGCTCGACCGCAAGCGTCCAGAGGATGGCGAAGAGAGCGCGGAAGAGCCGGAGGAACCGGAAGATGCGCGCCCTGTCCGCGTCGCCATCGTCGGCCGCCCAAACGCTGGCAAGTCGACTCTGGTCAATACCATCCTGGGCGAGGATCGCATGATCACCGGCCCGGAGCCGGGCCTCACCCGCGACAGCATCGCCAGCGATATCGACTGGAAAGGCCGTCCGCTGCGCCTGTTCGATACTGCCGGGCTCCGCCGTAAGGCCAAGGTCACCGAGCTTGCTGAGAAGCTGTCCACCAGCGACACCATCCGCGCCATCCGCTTTGCCGAGGTCGTGGTGCTGCTCATCGACGCCGACCGCGCTCTGGAGCAGCAGGACCTGACCATTGCCGACATGGTGGCCGACGAAGGCCGCGCCCTCGTCATCGCCATCAACAAGTGGGACCTCGTCACAGACAAGCAGAAGCGGCTGAAAGAGATTCGCGACCTCCTCGAGTACAAGCTGGCGCAGGTTCCGGGCGTTGCGGTCGTCGCCATCTCGGCCCTTGGCGAGCGCGGTGTCGACAAGCTGATGGACGCAGTGTTGAAGGCCTACGAGATCTGGAACCGCCGGGTTTCGACGCCCGCCCTCAATCGCTGGCTGCAAGAAGCCATGCAACGCCACGCTCCGCCCTCTGCCAGTGGACGCCGCATCAAGATCCGCTACATGACGCAGGCCTCGGCACGTCCGCCCACGTTCGTTGCATTCTGTTCACGCCCTGAGGTGCTACCGCAGTCCTATGCGCGTTATCTAACCAACAGCATGAGGGAAGCCTTCGGGCTGCCGGGTGTGCCAATCCGCCTCAATATGCGCAAAGGCGAGAACCCATATGCCGACAAAAAACGCCGCAATTGACGTGCTTAACGCTCCAGTTCGCATTGCAACATGGTCCCCTGGTGTAATGCCCTGAAAACAGTTAGTTTCCGCCATCGCCCGCAACCCGGGCATCGGTTAACATCAAGACGAGGTAAGAGTTGATGTCGAACTTCAACGTGCGCCGTGCAGGCGTGTCGGCAATGCTTCTCGCGGGCGCCGCGGTCGTTGCTCTGGTCGGATTGAACGGAGAGGCCTCGGCCCATTCGCAGCGCGTCAAGAACTCGTGCCGCGGCGATTACCACTCCTTCTGCCCAGGGTACCCGCTGGATAGCGCCTCGCTTCGCCAGTGCATGCGCTCGCACGGGAAAGCCGTCTCCCTGGCCTGCCGTCGCGCGCTCGCCGCCGAGGGCGAGATCCCCGCGAAGTGGGCGCGCTGAACTCGCAATACGGTAATGTTAATACCGGCCCGGTTGACGCTTGCGCCAAGGCGTTGCTTCAGCCGGGCCTTCTGTTTTGTCCATCGGTTAAGTTATCAGGCTAAGTCTTTCGTCTAATCACAGAATGCTCGTTGCCTATTGTAATTGCAGAGAGCTCCGCCGTTGACCGAGATCGCAGAAGCGCGTCATTCAACGGGCACATTCGCGATCTAAGCACCGCCCTCTGTAACTCGCTCCGCTGCAGAAGATGCACAAGGTTTAGGCATTCGACCCGATTCCATGGCGACGACCGAGACCACACCTGAGGTGCTGTTCTACCATCTGGAGCGGCAGCCGCTCGAGAAGGTGCTGCCCTCCATGCTCGAGAAGGTGCTCGAGCGAAATTGGCGGGCCGTCGTGCAGGCAGGATCGCAGGAGCGGCTCGAGGCCCTGGATCTGGCTCTCTGGACTTATCGAGACGATAGCTTTCTAGCGCATGGGACCGCGAAGGACGGGCACGCCGCCGATCAGCCCATCTATCTCGCGACCGACGCCACCAATCCTAACAGTGCAGGCGTCCGGTTCCTCGTCGATGGCGCGGAAGCGAGCGAATACGCAAGCTACGCCCGCATCGTCTACCTGTTCGATGGTCACGACGAGGCGGCCGTGGCGTCCGCGCGTCAGCAGTGGAAGAAGGCCAAGGCTGCGGGCTGCGCTGTCACTTATTGGCAGCAATCTGCGGCTGGTCGCTGGGAGAAGAAGGCCTGATGAAGACCATCCTCGAATTCGTCTCCCTGCTCATAACCAACTTCAAGCCTGTGGCGGTATCGCGGATCAAGCCGGCGCTCTGCAGCGGTTACGGCTTGGCGGTGTCCGTGTTCGCCGTAGTATGGCTGGCCTTGTGCTCGCCCTGGCTGTCGGGCCACGTCACGATTCCCTATGATGCCAAAGCGCATTTTCAGGCTCAGATTCAATTCTTGGCCAATGCCCTGCATTCGGGCCAATCGCCGTTCTGGTCGCCGTTCACGTTTGGCGGATCGCCGCAGATCGCCGACCCGCAGTCCTTGATCTTCTCGCCAGCCGCCCTGCTCGCGCTATTTGATGCTCACCCGAGCTTCCGGGCCATGGATACCTATGCGTTCGGCCTGCTGGCGGTCGCCGGCCTCGCGGTCATCGCCTTCTTCCGCGATCGCGGCTGGCATCCTGCCGGCGCACTGGTTGCCGCCGTCGCACTCGCCTTCGGCGCCTCTGCGGCTTGGCGCGTGCAGCACATCGGTCAGATCAAGAGCTTCGCCCTCGTTTGGATTGCGCTCCTGTTCCTCTCGCGCGCCCTGGACCGGCGGTCCATCGGGTATGGCATCGCCGCCGGCTTAACCGCCGGCGTCATGCTTGCCGAGCCGGATCAGGTGGCGCTGCTCGGCGCCTATATCATGGCCGGCTATATCGTCAGTCACTGGTTGAGTGCCCCTGATTGGCGGCGGCGACTTGGTGAGACGGTCGGGCCCCTTGCCGCGGCCACCCTGACCGGCGCCCTCATCGTCGCTGTCCCGCTCGTGCTGACCATGTTGTTCGTGGCCGACAGCAACCGTCCCCAAATCCCGTTCGCGGAAGCCGCGCGGGGCTCGCTCCACCCCATTTCGTTCCTGACCATGCTCGTCGGCGATTTGTTCGGCGCGCTTGACCCCAAGGTCGATTATTGGGGCCCCTTCAGCGAGGCATGGGATCCTAACGAGCTGACGCTCGCCCAGAACATGTCGCAGATGTATTTCGGCGTGCTTCCGTTCTTGCTCATCCTCACCCACGGGCTCATGCGGCGGCAGGCCTGGACACGGGAGGTCCGAGTGTTCGCGGCGGCAACGGTTCTACTGCTGCTATATGCGATCGGCCGTCACACCCCGATATTCCACCTGTTTTACGATTATGTGCCCGGCGTGAAGCTCTTCCGTCGTCCGGCCGACGCCACGTTCCTCATCGGCGGCTTGATGGCGATCCTCGGCGGCTATCTCGTCCACCGGGTAATCACCGACGCGCCTCGCTCCGTTGCCCCGCATGAGAGGATTTCTGGCCTCGCATTGCCGGCCGCAGGCCTGATTGCTTCCCTCGGGGTCGCACTGTGGATGCATCATTTGGGAGACGCCTCCCAGCCGATCCTGCTGGCAATCGTGTGGATCGGGCTGTCGGCGATGACGATCCAGATCCTGCCGCGGCTCGCGACATTGACGCCGCGCCTCGCCCTCGTTCTTCCCGCCGCTCTGCTCGCTGCCGACCTCGCCGCCAACAATGGCCCCAACGAGTTCACAGCGCTGCCGCCGTCAGGCTATGCGATGCTTGAGCAGGATGGCTCGAACGAGACGATCCGGCTGTTGAAGTCGCTGCTGGTCCAACGCCCCGGCTCCTCCCGCCGCGATCGTGTCGAGCTGACTGGCCTGGGCTTTGAATGGCCGAACGCCGCCATGGTCCACGGCATCGATCACGTCCTCGGCTACAATCCGTTGCGGCTAGAGGTCGTCACGCAGGCGGTCGGTGCGGGCGACACGATCGCCGGCCCGGATCAGCGCAACTTCACGCCGCTGTTCCCGTCCTATAGGTCGCGCCTGGCCGATCTCATCGGCCTGCGCTTCATCGCATCCAGCATCCCCATCGAGAAGATCGACCACGCCCTGATGCCAGGGGATTTGCGTCTGATTAGCCGCACCGCCGAAGCTTACGTCTACGAAAACCCGCGGGCCTACCCGCGCGTGATGTTCGTCCCCAACGCCGAGCGCGCCGATTTCGCCAACGTCGTCCGCACGGGCCGGTGGCCCAACGTCGATCCATCCGAAGTAGTGCTGCTGGAAACTGACCCGCCCCTTCTTCACCGCACGCTCGGGCGTCCGGCGCCGCCGCCATCCACAGGCACCGTGCATATCCGCACCTACATGAATACGCGCGTCGAGATCGAGGTCGACAGCACGTCGGGCGGTTACGTGGTTCTCAATGATGTCTGGCATCCCTGGTGGGACGCCGAGGTCAGCGGCAAGGAAGCCGAGATCCTGAAGGCCAACGTAATGTTCCGCGCCGTCGTTGTGCCCCCGGGCAAACAAACCGTCGTGTTCGAGTTCCGCCCGATCGCCGGCGCCATCGAGGAACTGGCCGGTAAGATGATGGGCCCCGCCGAGCCTCAGCACACCGCCGCGTTGACGGCTCCGAGCACGGCTCACGCAATTCCCGCGCCCTGATCGCTAAGCTCACCGCAAATCGGATGCTCTCTAGCACTTGACAGAGGGCGTCCGGATCACGTGAAGCGTGGGGGATGAACTATCGCCATGCATTTCATGCCGGAAACTTCGCCGACGTGCTGAAGCACGCGGTGCTCGCGCTCGTCATCGAACACATGAAGCTGAAGCCGGCACCGTTTCGCATCATCGATACCCACGCCGGCCTCGGCCGATACGATCTGGAAGCCGATGAGGCGGAGCGGACCGGCGAATGGCGAGACGGCATCGGTCGCATCCTCGCCGCCGAGCCGCCGGCCGATATTGCAGAAATCCTGAAGCCTTACCTCGACGTCGTCGCCGAAGGTATTTCGGACGTTTCCACGCGCAATTTGCGCACGTATCCGGGCAGCCCATTGCTGTCCCGCCGGCTCATGCGCCGCGCGGATCGCCTCGTCGTCAACGAGCTTCATCCGGAGGACCGTGAGCAACTGGCGGAACTCTTTTCCGGAGACCCGCAAACAAAGGTCTTGAGCCTCGACGGCTGGGCGGTCTTGAAATCGTTGCTGCCGCCGAAGGAGCGGCGCGGCGTGGTGTTGGTCGATCCGCCGTTCGAGCAGCCGGGCGAGTTCGCGCGACTTGCCCGCGGACTTCGCGACGCCGTCGAGCGCTTCGCTACCGGCACAGTGATGCTTTGGTACCCCGCAAAGGACCCTCGCGCGGTGGCCGCGTTCCACCATGAGTTGACCGGCTTGCGGCTTCCCAAGCTCATCGCCGTCGAGCTGTCGGTCCGCGCCCCTTCCCAGGATGCCGGACTCGGGGCGACCGGACTCGTCATTCTCAACGCGCCCTACACGCTCAGTTCCAAGTTGCAGGTGTTGATGCCGTGGCTGAGCGCGATGCTCATGCAAGACGAAGGCGGCGGTTGGCGAATGCTCAATCTCGGCACAGAGGTAATTTAATTCTCGCCTTCATCCGTGTTCGTTTTGCAAGCGAATTTTCTATTGCGTGTAATTAGTCTTTCGTCGATATTCGGCGTCGTTCGGGCGGCCTATCGACCCGGCGGACACGGTTGAGCCAGCTTGAGACTGTTTGCACGCATGCAATCGTTACTCTCACGCCCTCTCGCGATCCCCGCAATCGGACGAGCCTGCCGCAACAGTCCTGGGCGTCAGCCGTAGGGCTGGCGTCTTCTGTAGCCATGACTTGGGCATTAGAGGAGAACGCTCATGCGGCAGACCGGTACCGTGAAATTTTTCAACGCACAGAAGGGTTTCGGCTTCATCACTCCCGATGAGGGCGGCAAAGACGTTTTCGTCCACGTCACCGCCGTCGAGCGGTCAGGCATTCACAGCCTGGACGAAGGAATGCGCATCTCGTTCGAGACCGAGCCCGACAAGCGGGGCAAGGGACCCAAGGCCGTCAACCTTCAACAGGCGTGACGCTCCTCAGCGCCTTTTTCTCACGCATAGTATTTAAGATCCGCCGAGGAAATACTCGACTGATCTGGCCAATTAGATAAGCCCAGTGTCTATTCCGTCGCGAATAGGCCACGCCTGCCGCGGAAAGCGTCTCGCATCGTTTAATTTCTGTGAATTGGTTAATGGGCAGGGCCGTTATCCGGGATACTGTCCTGCATCAGTTCCAATCACAGAATGAGGACGAATATGTTGCACTCGACTTGCTGGGCGTTGGCCGCTTCAGCCGTTGCCGCAATGACGCTCAGCATGGCCTCGGACAGCTTCGCCGCAGGCAAGTCCTGCGTGACCAAGTCGGCCGAGGGCACCGGCGGCACTGAGAAGGCTGCCCAGTTCCAGGTCGATGAAGCGCTGCTGCAGGCGGTGGACTGGGGTGCGTGGGCCTCCTGGATGTCGAACGGCAGCACCCCGGGCTACAGCTACGGCAAGCGCACCTACAAGTGCAAAGGCGGAAGCGGCCTCGGGTACACCTGTCGCGGCACCTCCACGATCTGCAAGATCTGATGACCGGCCGGCCTGAGCGCACGGGCCGGAGCCCCGTGCGCTGCGGTCGCGCTTTTTGGCAGCAAGTCCAACTATTCGAGCAAAGGGGATGACATGAAAATCGCGATTTCCGCAGCCGCCGTCGCGCTCGCTGCTTTCTTCGCCGCGGGCACCGCCAATGCAGCTGGCAGCTGCGTCATGGCGGGTGGCACAGCCGACATGATCACCGAAGACCTGGCGCGCTTCATGGCCAACGCCGCGTTGAACAACTCGATGAAGGCGCAGGGCTTGAAGGGCACCGGCCCGGTCAGCGTGACGTGCAAGTCCGGCTACCCGATCAACTGCACGGCCAAGCAGCGCGCCTGCAAAGCTTGAGCGCACGCAATTGACGAGTTGGCCCGTCGGCGCATCACGCATCGGCGGGCTTCGTCATATTGGGGTATGTCTCGACGGCTTGCCCGGGCCTTACTTGGCCAGCATATTGCGCAACAGGCCGATGATCGCCATCACGGTGCCGCCACCCACGCCGCCGCCCGCAACTTGGGCCAGGATCGAGCCGATGTCCATGCCGCCGGCCCCGCTCGCGGCCGTGCCGAGGATGGATTGCAGGATCTGGCCGCCGATGCCTCCGCCGACGATGCCGGCGAGTGAGTTGCCAAGCACGCCCAGGCTGAGGGTCTTCAAGAGATTGCCGGCCACGTTGCCGCCGATGGCGCCGCTGGCGAGTTGGATGAGCAGGGGAAGAAGCGTGGACATTGCTTTAACTCCGGTTGCTGCGCAGTCGCGCCAATTGCGCTGGCTCACCCGGATGGCAGTGGCCAGGAATTGCAACGCATGCGGCAACGCTAACCGGGGGCTACGACAAAAGCATCAGCGCGCTGATAAATATTATCCGCTCTGCGTCGTGCTTCCGCGGTCACAAGCGGGGGCGATTTGAACTAAGCCGCAGTTTTGTTGAAGGATCGATTAATCTTTTCAGCTACAGTTCGAGGCTGAACTCATTGGTCAAAGAAGGTGATAACTATGCGGCGGTCTGTGTTGTGGGCGGCTCTCTTGAGCGCCGTGACGTCTTTCGCTGTGGTGGATGTGTCGGTCGCCGCCGAAGGCGTGAAGGCCAAGCACGCTAGCCGCCCTCTTCGTGGCACGATTTACATGAAGGGACACCGTGGGGGCTACTCATATCATTACAGCGATACGCTGACGTCCGGTCGTTATCGTCGCTATGTTGATGGACTTCCAAGGCCCTTTGAAACCCAAGGGGCGCCGTTCGACAATGGGTTCTTTTTTATTACACCCACGGGACCGTTTGGCGGCGATGCACCTGCCTTCCACTAAGGCTCGAGGCTGGGGTTAGCCCAAGGGCAGTCTCTTCGACCACGGCTTCCTCTTCGATTCCCGCCCCTCCAGCATCAATGGCGGCTGACTAGGCCTACATTCACTAAACCTCAAGGACGTCCGCCACTCAAAAAGCTGGCGGACGTGCCGATTTGAGACGTTTACGGGGCGCACCGCTACAACACGAGCGGGCCAATTATCGTGATGCACGGATAACGGCGTACAACCTCTAGGCAACGGCCCTGGAGGACGGGTATAGCTCTCTCGAAGAGTGGCCCGATAGGGCCGGGGATCCGAGAGGGGAAGCCATGCGTCTCACAGCCAAGATTGCTATCTCAGCCATCGCCGCCACCAGCGCTGCGGTCCTGTCCGTAGCTCCTGCCGCCGCCAAGTGCACGCGGCTCGGCTTCTCCGTAAACGATTACGGCAAGGACGGCCCGACGAAGGACGCCAAGGATCTCCTGGACAAGTACATCGCCAAGTGGGCGGCCGATCAGAAGATCACGAAGTACGTCGTCGGCAAGAAAGACGTGAAGTGCGATCTGTTCTTGAACTTCATCGTGTTCGACGAGCATACCTGTCGCGCCGAGGCGACCGTCTGCTTCGGTGAGGGCGAAGGTGCCGGCGTGCCGGCACAGTCGGCGAAGGCACCCGTCGAGGGCAAGCCGGAGGCAAAGGCCGCGCTGGTGAAGCCGGCCGCCGCCCCGAAACCCGCCGCCGCGCCGAAGGCTCAGGCTAAGGCCGCCGCGCCCGCCGCTCTGGCACCCGCCGCTCCGAAGGCGATCGAGACCGGAACGCTTCCGGCCGCAGCCGCTCCGGCCGCCCCAGTGGCAGCCGCCGCGCCAGCTCCTGCAGCTGCTCCTGCTGCGCCCGAGCCCGACAAGGCGGCCGACGCCGCGGCTGCTGCCGAGCGCGCTGCCGCCGCGGCCGAGCGCGCCGCGGCCGCCGCTGAGCGGGCTGCCGCCGCCGCCCGAGCGATGCCTGTCCTTAAGCAGTAAGATCGATGAACTGTGGAGGGACGCCAAGTCTCTCTAACAACATGTCTCTCTAACAAATAAAAAAAAGCTCCGGCCCGCAAGCCGGAGCTTTTTTTGTTAAGGCGACGCCGCAGCCCTGAAAGCCGACGAACAATCAGGCAGTTGCTTGCAACCGGTCGAGCCGCAGCCGGTGCCTGTCGTCGGTCAGCAACAAGACGGATCCGACGCCTGCGATGACCACGCCGAATGCCGTCGCTCCGGCGAGCAGAAACATGATCATGATCTGATACTTCGCAGCTTCCAGCGGCGGCAGCCCGGCCAGAATTTGACCGGTCATCATGCCCGGAAGCGACACGACGCCCGTCGCGGCCATGGAATTGAGGATCGGCATCAAACCTGTTTTCAGCGCCCGCCGCAGCACCCCGTCCATCGCCGCGAACCGCGAGGCTCCAAGCGACAACCGCGCCTCGATCGCGCCCCGTTGCGCGGCCGCGTTGGACGTGACGGCATCCAGGGTCAGCGCAATGCCGGTGAGGGAATTGCCGAGCACCATGCCGAGCAGTGGCAGCACGTATTGCGGCGTGTACCAGGGGCTCGGACGAATCACCGCGCCAACGGCGAATAGCACCGACAGCGTGCCGACCAGGAACAATGTGCCAGTGCTGAGTCCCAAGCTTTGCCAGCCGCTGATTTTGCGCTCTTGCCGAGCCAACGCTTCGTAGCCGGCGGCGCCGATCATCAGCGCGGCGATCGCTGCCGTCCACACGGGCGACGTCTGCTGAAAAACGAACTTCAATACGAGGCCCGCCAGCAGCAGCTGCGCGACCATGCGTGCGGCCGCCACCGCCAGCGTGCGCTCGAGCCGAAGCTGGAATGCGACCGAGAGGCCGCCGTTGATCACGAGCATCGTCGCCGCAAGCGCGAGGTCGAGCGGCGAGAGTGGAACGTAATTCATGCCGGCGCCCCCCACGCGGAGAGATCCGATGCCACCGCCGCAGGCTTCGCTAGCTGCAGCCGTGCGTGCGACAGCCGCTCGACCTGACCGCGATCATGGCTGACCAGGATGACGGAACGGCTAGAAAGGATCTGGAACTTGATGAGCTCTTCGACCATCGCCGCCGAGGTCGGGTCCAGCGAGGCACAGGGCTCGTCCAGCAGCAGCACCCGCGGCTCGTCGCTGAGCGCGCGAGCCAGCGCCAGGCGCTGCCGCTCTCCAGTCGAGAGCTGGGCGATCGGCCGGTCGAGCAGTGCAGCGTCGAGACCCAGTGCGCGCAGCAAACGGTCGATGCGCACGCTCGCCGCCGGATTGGAGGGAAATGCCGGTCTCGGCGTGTCGGTCCACCAAGCCGGCTCTGCGGCGACATAGCGTACGCTGCGCCGCCATTGGTCGGCCGCCACCTCACCGCGTTCGGCACCGTCGAGAAAGATATGACCACCGGCTAGGTCGAGATCGGCGATCGCGCGCAAAAGCCGCGTCTTTCCCGTACCCGAGGGCGCCTCCACGGCCAAGCACTCACCATCCGCCACCTCGAACGAGAGCGGCGGCATGGGGCCGACCTTCAGATTTTCAACGCGGAGCAAGTGGTGCGCTTTCGGCGGTTGGTGATGCCCTGCCTTAGCAAGCGTCCACCGTGCCCGCCAGTGCGCAGGCGTCGAAGCGGGCGACATTCTGAAGCGCACGAACTTCAGACCAGAGCCGCGACGGTCTGGATTTCGGCGAGCTTCGCCTCCAGCGCACACCGGTCGAACGGCTTCATCAAAAAATCGTCGGCGCCGTATTGCAGCGCCCGGGTGATGTCATTGGTGTCGTACTCGGTCGTGCAGTAGATCACGAACGGCCGGCGCGTGCGTTGGGCGGACCGCAACGCGGTGATGAAGTCGAACGGGTTCATGCCCGGGATGTGCCAGTCGAGCAGGATGAGCGCGGGCATTTCTGCTTTGCAGAGCTCGAGCGCCTCTTGAGCATTCTCCGCCTCCTGCACCGAAAAGCGCAGATCCTCCAAGATGACGCGGGTCACTTTGCGGATGACGCCGGAATCATCGACGATCAGACACCGCTTCGATGAGGTCATGCCGAGAGCCCTGCGCGCCGTTCAAGAAAACGCCTCCCGCACCACGGCCGCCTCGCCGGGGTTGAGGCAGGGAGCAGTGTGCGCGAGAGGCGTTAATGCGGCGTTGATCGAGGGCAGTGCGAAGACCAACATCTATGGCTGTCGGCAATCAATCGCCGCACGCGGCGGAAAGCAGGATGTCGGCGCCGTCCTTCAGGATGTCGAGCCGCATCCGCGCGCTGCTGGCAAGCCGCCATCGTGTAGTAGGCCTGGATCGACATGGCATCGAGCGCCGGGGGCTGCTGCGCCGGATGATAAAGTCGGTCAGGTACTGAGGCGGGCGCGCCTTGTCGCCTTGGCAACGCAGCAGGAAGCTCGGCGCCTCGATCGTGCCGCGCGAACTCGACGATGATCTCGCCGCCGCGCGGCAGCGCGGTGATCGCGCTGGCGATCAGATTGAGCAGCAGCTTCACCTTGTCCTTCGCCATGTAGCCGGGCGATGCCGCGCCAGGCGAGCTTGTGCTTGCGCGGTGCCGATGAGCCCGCGGCTGATCTGCTCGGCGGTGGCGAGGTCGATCTCCGCGCCGGCCGATCCCGCGGCGCCGAACGCAAAGCGCGCGAACTGGAGCCGCGCCGAAGCCTGCTCGGTGACGTTGCGGATGACATCCAGCGCGTAGGACTTCGCCTTCCGCGTCGTCGTCCTCGTCGAGGATCTCGAGGCCGTTGTAGATCGCGCCGACGGGGCCGATCACGTCGTGGCAGATCTTGCTCGAGATCAGCGCGGCGAGCTCGAGATCGGAGGGTTGTGCGCTTTGGTCCATCGTTTCCCCTGTGGTCTCGGCGATGCGAGAAGTTGCGGCGGCTCGGATATCGGCGTCGGCCGTTTCCGCCGTGCCGTGACATCCACGCGAGCAAACAGGGGCCGCTTGCGAAGTTCGAATACGCTCTGATACACGCGTCCCGCGAGCAGATGCAACAAGTTGCGGGTGCAGGTGGCGCCGCGCGCTGATTTTATTTGGGACGCGGCACCTCGGCGCCACGCGGGTGCCTTTTCATAGGCGTTCTGCGAAGCTGTGGAAGGCTGACCAATTCGATGCGGGAGACATGATGACGTCGATCGACCATGGCAGGCTCATCCGCGGCCTCATTCCCGCTCTGTTGGAAGCAGGAAGAATCGAAATGGCCTATTTCCAGGCCGGAGTCAGTGTCGAGCACAAGTCGGACCGCTCGCCCGTTACGGCGGCCGATCGAGAGGCAGAGGCCTGCCTGTTGCAAGCCCTGGGTGAGCTGTCGCCGGGCGTGCCTGTGGTCGCCGAGGAGGAGGTGGCCGAGGGCCGTGTCCCTGAGCTGGGCGCTGTGTTCTTTCTGGTCGATCCGCTGGATGGCACGCGGGAGTTCATCGCAGGCCGGCCGGAGTTCACCATCAACGTCGGTATGGTGAGGGACGGTCACCCACGCTTCGGCATGCTCTACGTGCCTGCCACCGGCGAACTCTTCGCGACCACCGGCAAGGATTCCGCCGCCTGGACGACGTTGCCGGTGGGAATCGACCCGCCAGAGTTCGAGAAACTGGCCTGGAAGTCGCTCTCCGGTCGCGTCCCGAATCCGGCCGACCTTGTGGCGGTCGAAAGCCGGTCGCATCGCTCACCGGAGACCGAGATGTTGCTCGCCGAGAAAGGCGTCGCGCGCGCGCTGAAGATCGGATCGGCGCTCAAATTCGGCGTGCTCGCCCGCGGCGATGCCGATCTTTATTTGCGCCTCGGCGCTACGGGCGAGTGGGATACGGCGGCCGGTCAGGCCATCGTCGAAGCTGCCGGCGGTCTCGTGACCGACCTCGACGGCGACCCCCTGGTTTACGGCAAGACGGCCCAACGCTTCATCAACCAGCCTTTCATCGCCTGGAAGTCTGCAGGCCTAGCGCGGTTGCGAAGTGGGCAACCGAAGCGCAACTAAAGAGCGCGGTTGCGAGTGGGCAACCGAAGCGCAACTAAAGAGCGCGGTTGCGCATGCCGAAGGCATGTCTCCGGCATGACTGGGCAACCGAAGCGCAACTAAAGAGCGCGGTTGCGCATGCCGAAGGCATGTCTCCGCCATGACTGGGCAACCGAAGCGCCACGAAAAACCTTCATCCACTGCACATTATGGCGGTTTGCGGTCCTCCGTCCTCGCGGCCACACTTTGGTAACACTTTGCCAGGAATGGTTGACCGAGTATGACGCCGCGATCCGATTCGCCGGGCGCCTACTGGAGTGCGACCTGATCGGGATGCCAACGATGTCGACCCGCTGTTTCCGCCGGCCGCTGCTGACTGCCGCTGCTGCGGTCGTGCTGCCGATGCTGCTGGCTTGGCCAGCCTCCGCACGAGACGACGCCTACCGTCCGCCAAGCGAAGGTCCGGGTCTCGGGACTCTCACCGCGCCAGGTCCGACCGGCGGCGCAACGCCTGGAGCCGGCGACGTTTATTATCCGCCTCGATCTGGTGCCGCGCCGCCGCCTCCAGCTGGCCCTGCCCCGCCCCCGAGCGGTGATCGATACTACGGCCAGGGTGGCCCGAGCTCTCCGGATTATCCGCCGCCGCCACCGCCGCCGGACGGTCGAGGTTATGGCGATGCTCCACCGCCTCAGGGCGGCTACGGCGAACCCTATCGCGCCCCGCCTCCCGGCGTCGGGCCTGACCGCGATGGCCCCGGCCGGCGATATGGCGGCGAGGAACCGCCGCCGCGTCCGAGCAGCTATTCGCAAAACGAGATCCTGAACACGGGCCACCACTTCTTCGGCTCGGTAAGCCAGGGCTTGGCCAACGTCATCGAGTATGCATTTCAGCAATCCGGCCGGCCGAACGGCTACATCCTGGGCGAGGATGCGGGCGGTGCATTTGTTGCAGGCCTGCGCTATGGCGAGGGTGCCCTCTACACCAAGGACGCCGGCAGCCATAAGGTCTACTGGCAGGGCCCATCTCTCGGTTACGACTTCGGCGCCGAAGGTTCCAAGACGATGGTGCTTGTTTACAACCTCCGCGATCCATCTGAAATCTATAATCGTTTCGGAGGAGTCCAGGGCTCCGCCTACGTCGTTGGAGGCGTGAGCATCCAGTTCCAGAAGTACGGCGACGTGGTACTGGCGCCCATCCGGTCAGGAATCGGGCTTCGCTTAGGTGCCAACGTAGGTTATTTGAAGTATACGCGCAGTCCGACCTGGAATCCGTTCTAAGTCGCGCTCGAATTGGTGGCATCTCGGCCCCCGGACGTCGGCGCACCCTGGTCTTGAGGATTGGGTAACGGGAACAAAGAATGCGCGCGACGAATCCTATCTGGTGGACCTGCCCCGCGACGCGTCGCGGAGTTGGCCCGTCCAACGAGGCGATTGAGCAGTCGGGGAAGCGGCGTTGATCACCATCCAGTCGGCCATGCTGGTGGCGCTGGGCTTCCTTGTGGCGGCCCTCATCACGCTGTTCGTGGCCCCTGCCTACCGCCGCCGTGCCGTACGCCTGACGACGGACGCCATCCGCCGCTCGATGCCGCTGACCGAGGCCGAGATCCGCGCCGATAAAGACAAGCTACGCGCCGAGTACGCGATCACCGTCCACCGTCTCGAGACAAAGGTCCAGGAAGGCGCACTGGTCGCCGCGCGTCAGATGGTCGAGCTCAACCGCCGCGACGCCGCCATATCGAACCTCGAAGGCGAGGTGATGCGGATGCGCACGTCGCTCGAAGAGCATGAGAATGCTCGCCGCGTCCTCGAGCAGACGGTGACCGATCGCCTGCCAAAGGTCGAGAGCAGGCTCGGTGAAGCCAAGAAAATGCTGTTCCACCGCGACCGCGAAATCTCAACTCTCACCCAGTCCGCCGACAAGCAGAGCAAGGCGTTGGACGAGATGACGCAGATCACGACGCAGCAGCGCGACGAAATCCACCGGCTCAATGCCGCGCTCGCCGCTCGTGCCGCCCGCAATCGCGAGAGCATCGGCGATACCCGCTTCGACGGCGAAGTGGCCTTGCGCTCCGAGATCGAGGCGCTGCGAGAGAAGAACCGCGATCAGGCTGCACACATCACGCCGACTGTCAGGGTCTCGTCGCCCGCCGCGGCGGCCTGCCGACCGGCTCGCCTGAGAGGCACGCGGATATCAACGGTGTCGACAAGTTGGCGGTCGCCCAGGCAGCCGCAGCTGACGGGGAACTGCAGCGGCTTCGCTCGGCCCTCGACGAAGCCGAGAAGGCGTTGCGCGCCGCACAGCAGAACTCGGGCGATGGCGCCCATGCCGCACTTGAGCAGCAGTTGCGCGCTGCCAAGACCACGGCCGAGGATCAGGCTTCCGAAATCACGCGCCTGAAAGCGGCGCTGTTGTCGTATCAGACCACGGGCGACGACGAGCGCGGCATTAAAGACAGCAAGATGGGGATGAAGGCGCAGATTAGTGCCTTGAAGGCTCAGACCGACGAGCAGACCGCGACGATCCAGCGCCTGCGAGCCGAGCTTGCGGCTACGAACGAGCGAATGGCGCGGCAAGCCACGCATTTCCGCCGACGACGATGCGCCGCCTTGGCGCCGGCACGTGCCGACCACAACCGGCGCAGAGGCGAAGCGCTCCGTCGACGCTCAAGCCCGCCGCATCGCTGACATCGCGCATCAACGAGCCGCGCTCTCCGCGCCTCGGCAAGATGGCCTCGGCCCCCCCGGCCTCCGGCAGCACCGACGTTGCGGACGCCGAAGTCGCTCGAGTCGGTGGCTATCTGAAAGCGGTGGATGGCGGGGCTTCCGCCGAGGCTGGCGCTTCGGAGGGTCCTGCATCCGGTGACGCGCAAACAACGGCGTCTGCGCCATCTAAGCCGGATCGTCGCCCCCGCCTGATGGAACGCATCACCGGCGTCGACAAGAGTTCCGCATAAAATCCAGTCTTCACGCCGTCCAACGCGTCAGCAGCGGACCCGCCGTTTCATCTGCCTTGCGTGGTCCTCGCGTTTTCGCGGGAGTGCCGACGCCGACGAAGCAGAGAAGCGACTCGTTTCTCGACAGTCCCAGCCTCGAGTGCAGCGAGCGGGACCGTGCCTTCTCGCCACTAACGGCCATGGCGCCGAACCCCAGCGAATGCGCGGCAAGCAACAGGTAGCCGAGGGCCGCGCCGGCCGAGGCGATTTGCTCAGGCACCGTGACCTCCGCATTGTCGTCGTCGATACGGGTGATGACGGCGAGGAGGCAGGGTGCATGTCCGGCCCGCTCGCGGGCACGATCGAGATCCGCCTCGGTTGCGGTTGAGTTCATCTCGCGCTCGGCCACGACGAAGGCCTCTGCAAGCGCGGTCCGATCTGCGATTTCCAGGAAGCGATAAGGCCGCAATCCGCGATGATCCGGGGCAGTCGAGGCTGCCTCGATCAGCCGCGCCAGATCAGCCTGCGATGGACCAGGCCCGATCAGATGACGTGGCGGGACCGAGCGGCGAGTCATCATGGCTATGAGCGCCGCCGCTCGTGTTTCTGAAGCGGCGGCGCGGACGTCGTGGAGGAAGGCATGACTGGTGGCTCGCGATGGAAAGATCCACCCTTCGTACACGAGCTTTTCGGTCAGTCACCCTAAGCAGTGATCTCGCGCGCAGTGATCTTGTATTTGAAGTCATCCGGCGCGAGGCAGTCTCGCCGCTCGCCGTTCACCTCAGCCTGCGGGTACATCAGGAACGCGATCTTGGGTCCGGATGACCCCGGAAGCGCAATGTCATGCGCGGAATTGTACGCGATCCAGTTGGTTTCCCATGCGCCGAACAGCACCCGGCGCGCCGCTGCCACTCTCGGATCGGTGACGGCGAGATTGCCCGGTGGCTCCTCGAGAACGACTTTGCGCACGTCCGCCGGATCGATCGGCACCCATCCGCGGCCGGTCAGGAACACTTCGGCGCGGCAGTGCTGCGCCTTGGTCACAACCTCGGTCGTCGGCCCCAAGCTCTTGTAGCCGAATTTCGACGGCGCCACGCGCAAGCCGTAAATATCGCGAGCCGGCAACCCCGCCGCACGCGCGAGGCCGACGCAAAGCGCGTTGAGATCAGCGCATTTCCCGCCGAAATTGCCTGATTTCAGCATTCCCGCGACATCGCCGGCGCCGCAGCCGCGCGTCTTGGGATCGCGGAAGGTGTTATCGACGATCCACTCGTAGATGGCGCGCGCCTTGTCCAGATCGCTCTTGGCATCGGCGACGATCTTCAGTGCGGTCTCTTTGACGATGCCGTCGGTTGGGGTGAGTTCAGTCGCAGCCGTGTAGAGTTTGATCTCGGCCTCCGACAGCGCGGCGGCTCCGTTCGGCTTGGCCGTATCGATCGAGCGGTCGCGCGTCTGCACGCAACTCTTCAATTCTATGAAGGGCGTGCTCTCGTTGTCCTTCCAGGTCACGTGCAGGAACTGCGCGCCGTAACGGGAATCCTGCTTGATCTCGGCGCTCGCGGTATTCCCGGTCCACGCGTTATCCAGCGGCTTCGTCCATGACGCATCCTCGTGCCCCGGTATCGGCAGCCAAGCCTGCATTTGCGTTCCAGGCTTTGCGATCTCCATTCTGAGCGTGGTCTCGAAAGTCCTCCACGCTCCGGGCACCGGCGCGAACTCGATGTCCGCAAATGCACCGCGAGGCAACATCAGGATTGCCGGTGCGGCGCAGGCCGACCTCAAAAGGGCACGCCGAGTCAGTGTCATTTTTTCTTCTCCCTGGACGCTGGTTGTTGAGTTGCATTGGTGAGCGTGCGCAATTGCGCGACGACGTTGGGACTATCCCAATCCATTTGGCCTTCGGCGATGAGACGCGGCTGCAGGTCGGGACCGAGCACGATGGTCGTCGGCAGTGTGGCTACGGCCCACGCTTTTGTCACCGCGCGGTCGGTATCGAGAACGACGCGGAAGCCGACCGGATTGCCGCTGAGGAATTTGGCGACGCGCGAAGCCGGCTCCGCCACATCGACGGCGAGCAACGCCGCATCCGGCAGTTGGGCCGCCAACGAGTTCAGTGACGCGAGTTCATCCCTGCACGGCTCGCACCACGTCGCGAAAAAATGGACGACCACGACGCGGCCAGCAAAGCCGTCGAGTGAATGCAGCTGCTTTTGGAGATCTCGAAGGGTAAAGAGCGGCGCGGGTTGATTTCCTGCCTCGCGCAAACGCGTGGCCGCAGTCTCGGCCAACGCACAACTCGCCGCCGCTGTTGCCAACGCAATAAGCCCAGCTAACCGGCGGCGCCGATCTGGGTGGAGCCGGTCAGAGCCCGGAGAGGGGTTGGAGGTGCCCCGAAACTCGGGAGCGCAAAAAAACTTCACAGCACAAATAGTGCTAAGTCGGAGATGAAATGTCAAACA
Source organism: uncultured Alphaproteobacteria bacterium (assembly GCA_963847435.1). Classification (GTDB taxonomy): domain Bacteria; phylum Pseudomonadota; class Alphaproteobacteria; order Rhizobiales; family Hyphomicrobiaceae; genus CAWJZR01. The sequence continues at coordinate 418,694 of CAWJZR010000025.1, forward strand.
TGTGCAGCGCAGCATAAAATATTGGCGTTTCGACTGCTCATTCTCCCGAAATTCAATAAGCGTTTTTGCATTGCAGCATGAAATCGCAGACGCGTGATCGGAAATATGCTTTTCAACGTACGGACTGCGTTGACCCGTGTTGGCATGCCAGCATAGATTGTACCGCCCGAAAGTCCAATCCGCGCGTGCGGATCGTCAGCAATGGTCGCGGGTGGCACTGAGCCTAGGGAGAGAGACCTTCATGAACATAGAAGTCTCACGCCGGCAGTTTATGAAACTGTCGGGAGCTGGGGCGGTCGGGACTGCGTTGGGGGCTTTCGGCTTTGCAGGAGCCGAGGAAGCACTGGCGCAATCCATCAGGCCCTTCAAGCTCGCGAAAACGACCGAGACCCGCAATACCTGCCCATACTGCTCCGTCGCTTGCGGAATCATCATGTATTCCAATGGTGATGTGAAAAAGGGCGAGAAAGCTGAGATTGTCCACATCGAGGGCGATCCCGACCATCCGGTGAACCGCGGCACGCTCTGCCCGAAAGGCGCTGCGCTGTTGGACTTCGTGAAGGCGGAAACGCGCACGAAGGAGCCGATGGTTCGCGAGGCAGGCTCGAAGGAATGGAAGCCCATCTCCTGGGATGATGCGCTCGATCGCATCGCCAAGCTGATGAAGGCCGACCGCGACGCAAACTTCGTCGCTGCGAACAAGGACGGCACGACGGTCAATCGCTGGACGACGACGGGATTCCTCGCCGCGTCTGCGACCACGAACGAAACCGCCTTCATGACCTATAAAGTGGTCAGAAGTACCGGCGCACTGGTGTTCGACAACCAAGCCCGTGTTTGACACGGCCCGACGGTGGCCAGTTTGGCTCCGACGTTTGGCCGTGGTGCAATGACGAACTCTTGGACGGACATCAAGAACACCGATCTCGTCGTCATCATGGGCGGCAATGCCGCCGAGGCGCATCCGTGCGGCTTCAAGGGCGTGACGCAAGCGAAGGAAAATCGCGGCGCCAAGCTCATTGTGGTCGATCCGCGCTTCACACGATCGGCATCCGTTGCCGACGTTTATGCGCCGATCCGCCAGGGAACCGACATCGCGTTCCTGCTCGGTGTCATCAACTACTGCGTCCAGAACAACAAGGTGCAGTGGGATTACGTGAAGGCGTACACGAACGCGACTTACCTGATCAAGGAAGGTTACGGATACGCCGACGGCTTGTTCACGGGCTATGACGAGTCGAAGCGCGATTACGACCGCTCCTCCTGGGAGCTCGAGATCGGCGACGATGGCTTCGTCAAAGTCGACGCGACGCTGGAAAACCCGCGCTGCGTTTGGAACCTGATGAAGGAGCACGTCAAGACCTACACGCCCGAACTCGTCGAGGACATTTGCGGTACACCCAAGGACAAGTTCCTGAAGGTGGCCAAGCTGATGTCGGAGACGTCCGCGCCGGACAAGGCGATGACGTCGATGTACGCACTGGGTTGGACGCAGCACTCCAAGGGCTCGCAGAATATCCGGTGCATGGCCATGCTGCAGCTCATCCTGGGCAACATGGGCATCCGCGGCGGCGGCATGAACGCGTTGCGCGGTCACTCCAACATCCAGGGGCTGACCGACATCGGGCTCATGTCTAACCTGCTCCCCGGCTATCTCACCTTGCCGACGGAGAAGGAAGCCGACCTCGCATCGTATATGTCGAAGCGCGGTTTCAAGCCGTTACGTCCCGGCCAGATGAGCTACTGGCAAAACTACAAGAAGTTCTTCGTCAGCTTCCAGAAGACGATGTGGGGCGATGCCGCCAACGCATCGAACGAATTCGCCTTCAACTGGCTGCCGAAGCTTGACGTGCCGTCCTATGACGTCCTGCGCGCCTTCGAGTTGATGAGCCAGGGCAAGATGAACGGTTACGTCTGCCAGGGCTTCAACCCTCTGCAGTCGTTCCCGAACCGGGCGAAGATCAAAGCCTCGCTGGGCAAACTCAAGTTCCTCGTCGTCATCGATCCGCTGAAGACGGAGACGGCGCGCTTTTGGGAAGACCACGGCGAGTTCAATCCGTCGAAGCCCGAGGACATCAAGACGACGGTGTTCGAGCTGCCGTCGACGTGCTTCGCGGAGGATGAGGGCTCCCTCGTCAGCTCTGGCCGCTGGCTGCAGTGGCATTGGGCGGGCGGGACGCCTCCAGGTCAGGCCAAGTCCGACGTATGGATCATGGCTCAGCTTCATCGCCGGCTGAAGGCGCTCTACAAGAAAGAGGGCGGAGCCTTCGCTGACCCGATCCTCAACCTCACGTGGGACTACAAGAATCCGGACGAGCCTTCGCCGGAGGAACTGGCCCGCGAGTTGAACGGCAAGGCGCTCGACACGCTGAAGGACCCGACCGATCCCAACAAGGTGCTGGTCGAGAAAGGCAAGCAGGTCGCGGGCTTCGCTCAGTTGCGCGATGACGGGTCGACCGCGTGCGGCTGCTGGATCTACTCCGGCTGCTTCAACGAGGCGGGCAACAATATGGCCCGTCGCGACAACTCCGATCCGGACAACACCGGCGCGTTCCTCAAGTGGTCGTTCTCCTGGCCGGCCAACCGGCGCATTCTCTATAATCGCGCGTCCTGCAACCTCGAAGGCAAGCCTTGGGATCCCAAGCGCAAGCTCATCGAGTGGACGGGTGAAAAGTGGGCCGGTTACGACGTTCCAGATATCGCCCCGACAGCCAAGCCCGATGTGGTCATGCCCTTTATCATGAACCCGGAAGGCACCGGCCGCCTGTGGGTGCGCAACATGATGAAGGACGGGCCTTTCCCGGTTCACTACGAGCCGTTCGAGAGCCCGGTCGTCAACTTGATCGCGCGCAAGATCCGGGGCAACCCGGCGGCCCGCGTGTTCAAGGGCGACATGGAGGTGTTCGGCGACGCCAAGGAGTTCCCCTACGCCGCCGTGACCTACCGCCTGACCGAGCACTTCCATTACTGGACGAAGCACAACCGGGTGAATGCGTCGCTGCAACCCGAATTCTTCGTCGAGATCTCGGAGGAACTCGCGAAGCAGAAGGGCATCGTCAAGGGAAGCTGGGTGCGCGTCTGGTCGAAGCGCGGGTCGGTGAAAGCCCGTGCCGTCGTCACCAAGCGCATCAAGCCGCTGATATGCGACGGCAAGCCCGTGCATATCGTCGGTGTGCCCATCCACTGGGGCTTCATGGGAGCCGCCAAGAAGGGCTTCGGCGCCAACGCGCTCACGCCGTTCGTAGGCGATGCGAACATCGAAACCCCTGAGTTCAAGGCGTTCCTGGTCGACATCGAGTTCGATCAGCGGACCGGCGGTAGCATGAGGGAGGGCTGCAACAATGGCTGATATGCAAGCCTTCACCGTGATCCGCCGCTCGGCAACCTCAATGCCGGCGCCGACTCCCGGACGGGCAATCGAAGTCTCTAAGCTCATCGACACGTCGCGCTGCATCGGCTGCAAGGCCTGTCAGTCGGCGTGCCAGGAGTGGAACGACCTGCGCGAGGACGTCGGCGTCAACGCCGGCGTCTATGACAACCCGCATGACCTGACTCCCGCCTCGTGGACGCTGATGCGTTTCGCGGAGTGGGAAAATCCCCAAAGCGGGAATCTGGAATGGCTGATCCGCAAGGACGGCTGCATGCATTGCGAGGACCCGGGCTGCCTCAAGGCTTGCCCGGCGCCCGGCGCCATCGTGCAGTACTCCAACGGCATCGTCGATTTCCAGAAGGCGAACTGCATCGGCTGCGGCTACTGCGTGAAGGGGTGCCCGTTCAACATCCCGCGCATCTCCAGGGCCGAAGGCAAGGCGTTCAAGTGCACCCTCTGCTCGGACCGGGTGGCCGTCGGCCAGATCCCGGCCTGCGCCAAGGCGTGTCCGACGCACGCGATCACGTTCGGCACCAAGGCCGAGATGATTGCTCACTCGGAGAAGCGCATCGCGGACCTCAAGACGCGCGGCTTCGACAAGGCGGGTCTCTACAATCCGCCGGGCGTTGGCGGCACTCACGTCATGTACGTGCTGCACCATGCGGACCAGCCGCAGCTTTACGCAGGGTTGGCGCAAAATCCGCGCATCAGCCCCATCGTCGAGCTGTGGAAGGGCGCGGCCAAGTACGCCGGTCTTGCCGTGCTGGGTCTGAGCGTGGTGGCGGGCGCGGTGCATCACCTTCTGGCCGGTGCCAACCGTGTCAGCGAAGAGGATGAGGCGAACGCCGACAAGCTCGCGAAAGGACGTGAGGCATGATGAAAGGCGATCGCATCGAAGGTGCAGACGGACCTCACATCAAGGTCCGCCGGTACTCGGGCTCGGCGCGAGCCAACCACTGGGTCACCGCCATCAGCTTCGTGGCGTTGTGGCTGAGCGGTTTGGCCCTCTTCCATCCGAGCCTGTTCTGGTTGTCAGCCCTGTTCGGCGGCGCTGAGAATATGCGCTGGTTGCATCCCTGGTTCGGTGTCGTGCTGGCGGTGAGCTTCTTCGGGCTCTTTATCCGCTTCCTGCCGGCGAATTTGCCCGAACGGGGCGATGGCACATGGCTCGTCAGCGTGCGCGCTGTATTGTCCGGTCATGAAGAATACCTGCCCGAGGCCGGCAAGTACAACGCCGGCCAGAAGGCGGTGTTTTGGCTGATGTCGCTGCTGGTGCCGTTCCTGCTGATCACGGGATGCATCCTGTGGGATCAGGGCAAGTCGTTCATCGAGACGGCGCTCGGGTTCACGTTCAGCATCGACGCGCAGCGTTACGCGGCCCTCCTGCACGCCATGGCGGCCATCGCCGCCATCGTGATTTGGATCGTGCACGTCTACGCCGGGATCTGGGTCCGTGGCACCATCGGCGCCATGACCAAGGGCTCGGTCAGCGGCGGCTGGGCTTGGCGGCACCATCGCAAGTGGCTTCGCCAGATGGTCCAGGGCGGCGAAACTCGGCGTCATTCGTGACGCGAGTTTAGGCCGTTACGATATCATCCGGAGCGTCGGGCCCGCGGGCTCGGCGCTCCGGAGTTGCTTTGACCGCGGCCGCGAATGAACCATTGCCGCCGCAATCCCGCTGACAATCCGAGCCGCGTCTGGCAATCTGTTCCCGCTGGCGGGCGTACTGAGCAAACGCTCATGACCCCAAGCACACGTCGGCTTGCGGTAGCATCCTCAGTCTGAGGTCTCCCTTCGATGACACAAATCGGCGCCCCTACGCACGACCCCATCAACATCGGTGACGAGGCCGCCCCGCCTTTCGCCGTTCTGCCCGTGCCTTCGGAGCTGTTTCGGCGCCGTGCGCGAAGGCTGAATGCCCTTGCGAGCGGCCATGAGATCGGCGGCTATCTCGAATTCATCGGCCGCATCTGCCAATTGCAGAATGATATCCAACAGGGCCTTCCAGAGCCCGTTCTGCCAAGCGCCGAGCAATTGGCGCAGGCGCGCGACGGCACCATGCCTCCGCTCGGGAGTGCCGAATTCGGTCACGACGCCGCCTTTGAGACGACGCTCGACCGGCTGTTGTCCGCCATCCTGGACGAAAGCAACGGCTGGCCCGAGCCGGCTCGTCACGCGGCGAACATCGTGCGCGCGATGGATGCGGCCGCCATCGCCGACGCGATGGACGCGATCGCTGCGGATAAGGTGCCGGCCGACCAGATTGCGGCGCACGTCCTTTTGTCCGCGGCAACGGAAGTGCACTACGCCCGCGCCGCCGCCCTGCTCGACGTAGCCTCGTTGCAGCCGATTGCCGATGGCGTATGCCCGGCCTGTGGCTCGGCTCCGATCGCCAGCGAAGTTGTCGGCCGCCCCGGCGCACAAAGCACGCGTTTCTGCACATGCGTCCGCTGCGCCACGCAGTGGAACGTTGTGCGCGTCAAATGCGTGCGGTGCGGCACCACGGGCGGCATCCGCTATATGGCGATCGACGGCAAGCCAGATACCATTAAGGGTGAGACCTGTGACGCCTGCCACGGCTACGTGAAAATTTTCTATTCGGTGAAAGATCCCGAGGTGGAGCCGCTGGCCGACGACATCGCCTCCCTTGGCCTCGACATGAAGCTCGTCGAAGCCGGCTGGCGGCGTCTCGGACGCAACGTGTTCCTGACCGGGACCGGGCTTGACGCTCCCGGCGGCGCGGCGGACGTGTCCGAAACCAAGCCATGAGCGACACGGCCACCACCGGGCGGCCGCGCCCACCTTCCATCGATCGCATCCTGCGCACGGATGCCGCTGCAATCGCTGTCGCCCGCTACGGACGACAGGCGACCACCAACGCCATCCGCGGCGTCGTCGCCTCGCTCCGCGACAATTCAGCGTCCGCCGACGCGCTCCCCCCCGACGCCGTCGCAGCCGAAGCGATGACTTGCCTCGAACGCGCCGACGTCCCTTCCGTGCGTCCGGTCTTCAACTTGACCGGAACTGTGCTGCATACCAACCTCGGCCGCGCGCTTCTGCCCGAATCTGCGATCCGCGCCGCGGTCGCTGCCATGCGCGCGCCCGTCGCGCTCGAATTCGAATCTGGCCACTGGGAAGCGCGGAGAACGCGACGACCACGTGCGCGGCCTCGTATCCGAGATCACCGGCGCGGAAAGCGCGGTGTTCGTCAACAACAACGCCGCCGCGGTACTGCTTGCGCTGAACGAGATCGGCGCCGGCCGCGAGGCCATCGTCTCGCGCGGCGAGTTGATCGAGATCGGTGGCGCGTTCCGGCTGCCTGACATCATGAAGCGCGCGGGCGTGAAATTGATCGAGGTCGGCACCACCAACCGCACGCATCTGCGCGATTATGAATCCGCGATCAACGGCGACACGGCGCTGATTTTGAAGGCGCACACGTCCAACTACCTGATCCAGGGCTTCACCGCATCCGTGCCCGAGTGCGACTTGGCCAAGCTCGCGAACGATCGCGGTGTAACATTCATCAACGACCTCGGCTCGGGCACGCTGATTGATCTCGCACGCTACGGTCTGCGCCCGGAGCCGACGGTGCAGGCAGCGCTCCGCGCTGGTGCCGATCTCGTCACGTTTTCTGGCGACAAGCTGCTGGGCGGCCCGCAATGCGGCATCATCGCCGGGCGTAACGATCTCGTCGCGCGCATCGCTAAGAACCCAATGAAACGCGCGCTACGACTCGATAAAATTCGCCTTGCGGCTCTGGAAGCGACGCTGAAACTCTACCGCGATCCCGACCGCCTTCCCGAGGCGCTGCCGACGCTGCGCGCGTTCGTGCGCACCTTCGAGGAACTGTCGCCGCTGGCGGAGCGGCTGGTGCCGCTGATCGCGAAGGCCGTGGGCGAGGACTATCGCGTGGAGCCCACTTTGTGCGAGAGCCAAATTGGCTCGGGCGCGCTCCCGCTGGAAACGCTCAAGGGCGCCGGCATCGTCATCAGTCCCGTCGCAAGGAAGGGGGCTGGCCGCCGCCTCGAAGCCCTCGTGAACGCATTCCGCTCGCTTCCCGTTCCGGTCATCGGTCGCGTCACTGAGGGCGAGTTCCTCCTCGATCTCCGTTGCCTGGACGATGTGGACGCCTTCATCGCGCAGCTTCCGCAATTGGCAATTGCAGACGGTGACGCGGATGCTTGAGCGTTGGTTCAAGCGGACATCGTCTCCCCTCGCTTCCACCGACGTTGCGAGCGAGCTTGCTGCCGCGAGCGCATCCGCGGCATCGGGCAATTTCGAAACCGCACTCGCGATCTGGTCGCCGCTCGCCCACTCCGGCAACGCCGAGGCCCAGCGTTCTATCGGTGGATGCTTCCTCAACGGCTGGGGCGTCGAAAAGAATCCGGAAGTCGCGCTCCAGTGGCTGATGCTCGCGGCTGAGCAAGGCGATGCAGCGGGGCAGCGCCAACTCGCGGAGTTTCACTTCAAGGGCGAGGATGGCTTCCCCGACGCAGCGAAGGCGAAGGCTTGGTATCGCCGTGCCGCTCTGCAGGGCGATGCGCCGGCTCAGGACATGCTGTCCTGGATGCTGGCCGAGGACGAAGCCGAGCCGGACTATGCCGAGGCTCGCGTCTGGGCGTTAAAGGCAGCTAATCAAGGCATTGCGGCCGCCATGACGAGGCTCGGCCTGCTCTATCACAACGCGCTGGGCGTCGAGCGTGACCCGGTTGCTGCCGCGATCTGGTGGGAGCGCGCCGCCTATCGCGACGACGGAGACGCGCAGGCGATGCTTGGCGCCGCGCATCATCTCGGCTCGGGACGGCCGCGCGACCCCGTCGCCGCGCTGGCGTGGTTGAAGCGCGCCAAGCGACATTACTCACCCTTCGCCGATCGCTTCTACGAGGCCGTGTGGACCAGCTGCACGCCCGCTCAGCGTGACGAGGCGGATCGCCGCTCGTCGCAACCGCTCGAGGCCCCGGCCGCCATCCCGGTGGGAGGCTGGCGATGATCGTCGGCACCGCGGGCCACATCGATCACGGCAAGACCGCGCTCGTCGGTAGCGCTGACCGGCGTCGAAACCGACCGCCTGAAGGAAGAAAAGGCGCGCGGCATCTCCATCGATCTCGGTTTCGCGTACCTGCCGCGTCCCGATGGTGACGTGATCGGCTTCGTCGACGTGCCCGGCCACGAAGCGCTTCGTCCACAACATGCTGGCGGGCGCAACCGGCATCGATTTCGTGATGCTCGTCGATCGCCGCCGACGACGGCGTCATGCCGCAAACGCGCGAGCATCTGGCGATTGTCGATTTGTTGGGCCTGAGGCGCGGCGTCATCGCGCTCAACAAATGCGATCTTGTGAGTGCGGATCGCATCGCCGCCGTCAACGCCGAAATCGAAGGTGCCCTGGCCGGGACTGGGCTCGAAGGTTCGGAAATAATTCCGGTGTCAGCCGTGACCGGAAGCGGCGTCGACACTTTGCTGGCGCGCCTCGACCAAGCTCGGGAGGAAAAATCCAAGCGCGCCGCGGATGGCGCGTTCCGCCTCGCAATCGACCGGTGCTTCACGCTGCAAGGGCTCGGCACGGCTGTCACCGGCACCGTGTTGTCGGGTTCGGTCGCGGTTGGAGACCACGTCGTCGTCAGTCCCGCGGGTCTCGAAGCGCGCGTGCGTTCGATTCATGCCCAGGATCGCCCCGCTGAACGTGGCGTGGCCGGCCAGCGCTGCGCACTTGTGCTTGCAGGGCCGCAAATCTCGAAGGACACCGTGCATCGCGGCGGCGTCGTGCTTGCCCCGCATCTGCACGCACCGACAAATCGCATCGATGCGCGCCTGCGCGTGCTGGGTTCCGAGAAACGCCCGATCGGCCAGTGGATGCCCGTTCGCGTGCATCATGCGGCAACCGAGATCGGCGGACGCATCGTCTTGCTCGGCGAGAGCGACCTGAAACCCGGCACAGCGAACTTCGTCCAACTTGTGCTGGAGAAGCCGATTGCCGCCGCGTCCGGCGACCGCTTCGTCATCCGCGACACAACGTCGAGCCGCACGATTGGCGGCGGGACCTTCCTTGACCTCCGTGCGCCTGAGCGTCGCCGTCGCACGCCGGAGCGCCATGCGGCGCTGGCCGCGATGTCCGAAGCCGATCCAGAAGCGGCGCTCGCCAGTTTACTCGCCGCGCCGAGCGGAATTGCCGATGTTGCAGCATTCGCGCGTGACCGCGCCTTGCCCACCGAAATGGCCCGGCATTTCGCCGGCAAACATCAACTCGTCGTTCTCGGCGGCAACGACCGATCGATGCCGGCCGTGGCCCCCGCAACTTGGGCGAGATTTACCGAAGGCATTGGCACCGCCCTTGATTCTTTTCACACCGCCGAGCCCGATCTGCCCGGCATAAGCGCGGAGAAGCTGCGGCTGAAGACCGAGCCGCGACTCCCGGCACCGCTCTTTCAGGCCGGGCTCGCTAAGCTCGTTCAGCAAGGCGACATTGTCGTGGACCGCGCATGGGTGCGCCGGCCCGGTCATGAGGTTCGGTTCTCACCGGACGACGAGCGCGTGTGGGCGCGCGTGCTGCCGCTGCTGGCCGATATCGAGCGCTTTCGTCCGCCGCGGGTGCGCGATATCGGGCGCGAATTGCAGGTCGACGAAAAGTTCGTGCGCCGCCTCGCCCGTCTCGCCGTTCGCCGGGGCGACGTCGAGGAAATCGCACACGATCACTATTTCCTATACGATACCGTAGCCGAGATGGCCGCGATCGCACGCGAGCTGTCCGCTGCCGATCCCAAGGGGTTTACGGTTATTCAGTTTCGCGATCGGCTTGACAACGGCCGCAAGGTTGCCATTCAAATCCTCGAATTCTTCGATCGCCACGGCTTCACCATGCGCCGCGGCGATCTGAGACGTATCAACCCGCATCGGACCAGCTTGTTCGGGCCGCGGGCACAAGGCGAAGCGGCACGTGCCGTCAGCGAAAACGGAGGAGTCCCGTCCCCGGTGGGGCGACCGGACTTCAAATCCGGGTGGGGCTGTCAGACGGTCCCAGGTGGGTTCGACTCCCATCCTCCTCCGCCAACCGCTAAAGAGGTCCGCCGATGAAATACGCTTCCCATCATGTTCTCGACGATCTGGAGGCGGCGGCGAAGGCCGCTCAAGCTGCCGAAACGAAGTTCCGCGCCGAAATGGCCCGCGAGATTGCGCGTGTCGAACGTGAACGCGTGTTTGCTTTCCGCCGCGTGCGATTTGCCAAGCTGCTGGCGGATGCGGTTGCGTCCGCCGAACAGCCCGAAGCGGTCACGGCTGCGCAGCGCCGGGCCGTGGCGAACGAGTTCGGATGGGACAGCTCAGGCGACCGTCATCGCGCCGTACTCGACCGTGTCGAGGTGTTGGGAGCAGCCTTCAAACCGGAAACAGAGCGCGCGTCGGACGAGCGATCAACGCCTGACTTTGCTTCTGCTCTTAAGGAGTTCGAGGCCTGGTATCAGGGCCACGCGGGCGAACCGTTCTATTCCTTATTCGATCAGTACGTGCCGGAGGCTCCGCTTGTCGACTTCTGAGCGCACCGACTTCGATGACTGGCTGCACGCGAGCTACACGCGCAACGGTCCATTTACCGTATTCGTCGTCCTCGTCGAGATCACGGAGACGATGGTGAGCCCGCTGTGCTCGACGTATTTCCACGTCATCGGCACCGAGATCGATTGGTCGGACATGACGCTGCTGCTGGCGGGATCGGGCCGAGAATGGCAGGGCGCCGTTTTCTTTGCCGATCCGGGCGGCGGCAAAGGGCCGCTCGACAATGTTACAGCGCGCATCAAGCTGCAGGCATTGGAGGAGGCGCTCGATAAGGACCGCTTGCACATCAATAAGGGCGAGTTCTTCGATGCCTGGGGCCGGCGAATGAAGGTCGAGGAGATCACGCGGCAGTGACCGGTCCGCTTGCCAGCCTCGCGGCGATCGAAGCCTACGACGGCTTGGCTTTCGACGCGGACCTTGTTGCCGAGCTATGGGAGAGCGGCCGCGGCAGCATTGGGAAGCCATTCCGCGCGGCGCTACCAAGCTTCGTCTCCTACGAGAGCGACGAGATCGAAGCCTGTTCTGGCGGCGGCGCGTTTCCTGCGTTTTCGATCACTGGCGGTGTCTGCGCGCTCAATTGTGCTCATTGCGGTGGCCGCATTCTGCAGCCGATGATACCGGCGCGAACACCCGAGCAACTGGAAACCGCGGTGCGTAACATGAGCGCGCGCCAGCCGCTGCGCGGGTTCCTAGTGTCCGGCGGCTCGAATGTGCGCAACGAGGTTCGGTTCGAAGCCTTCCTTCCGGCCGTAAAACGCCTGAAGTCCGAGTTAGGATTGCGCGTCGCGGTCCACACCGGCCTTGTCGATGCACGCCGCGCCGCATTCCTCGCGGATGCCGGCATCGACGTTGCCATGATGGACATCATCGGCGCCGCCGAGACGATCCGCGATGTCTACAACCTCGATCGGCCGGTCGCCGATTTCGAAAGCTCGCTTTCCGAACTTGTCGCTGCCGGTCTCGATGTCGTTCCCCACGTTGTCATCGGATTGCATTTCGGCGAGCCTCTGGGGGAAGAACAGGCGCTCGATATAATCGCGAGGCATCGCACGAGCGCGGTGATTCTCGTCGTCGTGATGCCGCATCTCGCCGCGCCGGGCCGGTTCAGGATGCCCGCAACCAGCGACGTCGGCCATATCTTCGGCGTAGCCCGGCGCAAGCTTGCCGACCGCAAGCTCCTCCTCGGATGCGCCCGCCCTGCGGGCGTTCACCGCCGTATCACGGACGCTTACGCCGTCATCGCTGGCCTCGACGGCATCGCCCATCCGGCGCCGGGATCGGTTCCGCTCGCCCGCGCACTCGGACGTGACCCTAGCGGGACGGGCGCATGCTGCGGCGTCGATGCCTGCCGCAAGGTGGCGTGACATGGCTTGCCTCCCGCCCCCGAAGGAGCCCCTGCCTCGCCTTCCCGCCGCTGTCCCCGCGTCTGCACGCAATGGCGGCACAGTCAAGCAAGCGGACGTGCCCCCGAACGGCGTCTATCGCCCCAACATCGGCACCCGCACGCCCGCGATGCGCTCGCCGGATTACGTTCAGATGTCCGCTGCTGCGGCCATCACGCTCGGTCTGATGCCGGGCCGTCTCTATCGCTGCGACTGCACGCGCTGTCTCAATCTGCTGTTGACCTACCCCGAGGGATGCCGCGCCAACTGCGCCTATTGCGGGTTGGCGCGTCATCGCGAGGCCAATCGCAACTACGCCGATCGCAACTTCATCCGCGTCGATTGGCCCGCTGCGCCTCTCACCGTGGTGATCGAGCGCGTGGCGGAGGCCGGCGACGCCACGCCATTTCACCGCATGTGCATCAGCATGATCACGCATCCCCGCTCCGATGCCGATGCAAAGACCGTCCTTGAACGCTGGGTCGAGCGCGTGCCCCGCGAAGTCGTTCCAGTCTCGATCCTGTCCAACCCCACGACGCTGAACCATTCCGACGTGGCCGACTTTCTGGCCCTCGGCGCCGATATCTTCACGGTGGCGCTCGATGCCTGCAATCCAACCGTGTTTGCGCGCACGCGCGGCAAAGGTGTCGAGAGCCCGCATTCCTGGGAACGCTACTGGGAAGTATTCGGCCACGCCGCCGAGTTGTTCGGACCGGACCGTATCGGGATGCATCTCGTCGTCGGGCTTGGTGAGAGCGACCGCGACGTTCTGGGTATCTGTCGGCGCCTCGTCGAGTTGGGTGGGCACAGTCACTTGTTCTGCTTCTTCCCCGAAGCGGGCTCACTGATGGATCACGTACCGGCACCGTCCCGTTCGCGCTGGCGGCGGCTGCAACTCGCGCGCTATCTGCTGGAGTATCGTGGACACGAGTTCGGAGCGCTGTGTTTCGATCCGGACGGCATGCTGGTTGATTTCGGTTTTGATCGCGATCGCCTCGCCGAGATCGTCGCGACGGGCGTCCCATTCCGCACCTCGGGATGCCCCGGTAAGGAACGCGATGACGTGTCGGCCTGCGACCGGCCCTATGGTGACAGCCCGCCCTCCGACATCGCGAGCTATCCGTTCCAGCCCAACGGCCACGATTTGCGCCGTATTCGGCGGCAATTGGGATTGCCGAAATGAGCGGCGCTCTTCGTATCGTCAATTCCGGACTTCGCGGCGCGCGCGAGAATTTGAGCCTGACGGCGGCGCTAGCCGAATTGCATCGGCAGCACGCAATCCCGGATACGCTGCGCTTCCAGCACTTCCGCCCGTCGGCCATCGTCGGTCGGCATCAACATTTGTCGCGCGAAGTGCATCTCGAAGAATGCGCTCGCCGCGCCGTCGAGACCGCACGCCGCATGACCGGCGGGGGCGCGATCTACATGGGACCGGGACTGCTCGGCTGGGAGCTTGTCGTCGACCGCGCGCGGACGCCGGGACCGCTCGAGCATATTTCTCGGACCCTGTGCACGGGGCTGGCGAGCGGCCTGAGCCGGCTCGGCATTGAGGCGCGCTATCGCCCGCGCAACGACGTCGAAGTGCACGGCCGCAAGATTTCCGGCACCGGGGGCTACGTCGACGGACGGAGCCTAGTGTTCCAGGGCACGGTACTGATCGACTTCGACGTCGCCGATATGGCCGCGGTGTTGCGGCTGCCGGTCGACAAGCTCGACAGGAAAGGCCTGTCGGCACTTGCGCAACGGGTCACGAGCCTGACGCAACTGCTGGCCAACGCGCCGGCGCTAGCTACGGTGCAGCAAGCGGTCTCGGCCGGACTCGCCAAAGCGCTCGGCATGGAGCCGCAACTTGGTGCGTTGTCGCAGCAGGAAGAGGACCTCGGGGCGCGCTATTACAATGAGGAGATCGGCACCGACGCCTTCGTCGAAGGTGAGGACTTGCCCGCCTCCGGCTCGACAGTGGCTGCGCGCCACGCAACGGGCGGTGGTCTCGTCGAGGCCGCGATGCGCGTGCGCCCGGGCGCCGACCCTATAATCGAGCGTGCCTGGATCACCGGCGATATGTTCGTGACGCCGCCCCGCTCTATCCCTGATCTTGAGGCGGCGCTGGTCGGGATCAAGCTGAGCGAGGCGGAGCAGGTGGCGCGAACATTTCTCGATGGCAGCGGCGCCGAAATGATGGGCGCGAGTTGCGCGGACTTGGCGAATGTTCTCGGGCTATGCTGGGAAGCACACCGCTCGCAAAGAGTTTCGCAATGAGTGAGTCATGAAGCGCCGCCTCGTCATTGTCCTGGTCAACACCGACCCGCGCAATCCGGAGGAACTCGGAGCGCCATTTTACCATGCTTCGGTCGCTGCAGCGATGGAGTTCGAGGTTGACGTCGTATGCACTGCGACGGCCGGCAAGCTGATGCGCAAGGGGGTCGCCGAAACGCTGCGCGTAAAGCCCGGCAGCCCGATGACTGTGCTGGACTGGATCCGGCAGGCGCGTGACAACGGCGCTCAGTTCTGGGCGTGCCCCGCGAACCTTGATCTGTTCGATATGACGAAGGACGACCTTATTGCAGAATGCTCTGGCCTGATGGGTGCCGCGCAGTTGATCGAAGCAGTCATGTCGGACGACACCCGAGTACTCACGTACTGACTCCGTCTGGCCTGACCACCGTCCCGACACTCTGAAAGGACTACCCGTGGCGCATGTGCGCGGTTGCGATTTCCCGGATCACCTGCTCTACGATGTGCCGAACCTGATCTGGTATGAACCGTTGCCTGACGGCACGATCCGGGTTGGCTTGACGCCTGTTGCAACCGCGCTATCGGGGCAGATGCTGGGTTTCACGCCAAAGCGCGCCGGCAAAGAGTTCGAGAAGGGCCGCTCTTTCGCGACGATCGAGAGCGGCAAGTGGGTCGGGCCCGCGCGCGCCGCATTCGACGGCACGGTCGTCACCTTCAACGAGTCTCTGATGAACCGGCCGACGATCGCCAATGAGGATTGCTACGGCGCCGGTTGGATGCTGACGGTGCTGGCTGCCGCCCCCGACTGGCGTCCGGGTCTGGTGACCGGGAGCGACATTACCCCCGCCTTCGAGGCCTGGATGACGGCCGAGAATTTCGCGGGATGTGGCATGCCATGAGATCGAAAGCGGACATTCATACCGAATTAGTGCTGATCGGCAGCGGCCACGCTCACGTCCAAGTGCTGAAGGCGTTCGGCATGCAGCCTGAGCCTGGCGTGCGCCTGACGTTGATCGCCAAGGAGATCGAGGCGCCATACTCGGGCATGCTGCCGGGTTTCGTCGCCGGACATTACACGCACGATCAGATCCATATCGATGTGTTGAAGCTTGCGCGCTTCGCCAATGCCCGCCTGATCCATGGCGAAGTGATGGGGATCGATCGCGAGACCCGCCGCATCGCTATCGCGGGGCGGCCGCCCCTGGCCTACGACCTGCTGTCGATCGATGTCGGCATCACGCCGGAGCTGAGCGGCATCAAAGGCGCAGAGCACGCAATCGCCGTTAAACCCGTCTCGACGTTCGCGCGCCGGTGGGAGGAATTGCTCAGCCGCGCGAGGGAGAAATCCGGACCACGCCGCTTCGTGCAGGCAGGTGGCGGCGCGGCAGGACTTGAGATTGTTTTGGCGATGGCCCATAGGCTTCGCACCGAAGTCGCGCGCAATGGTGGAAATCCGGACGACCTCACATTCCAGCTTGTCAGCGGGACCGAGTTGTTGCCGACGCATCGGCCGCGTGCCCGCAAGCTGGCCCGCGCAGCTCTCGCCGCAAGGCGCGTCGAGCTGATCGAGCGCCGGACGGTGGCGGAGGTCGGTGAGGGTTACTGCCGTCTGGACGACGGACGTCGCATCGATACCGACGCCGTTTTACTCGCGACCAAGGCCGCGCCGGCTCCCTGGTTCAGATCGAGCGGGCTCGCCTGCACCGCGGACGGTTTCCTCGCTCTCCGGCCCACGCTGCAGCTTGTCGGCGACGACGACATTTTCGCGGCCGGCGATTGTGGCACGGTGCTCGAGCATCCGCGGGCCAAGGCCGGCGTGTTCGCGGTTCGCCAGGGGCCCCCGCTGACAGAAAACCTGCGCCGGCGCGCTCGCGGCAGGGACGTGCTGCCGTTCAAGCCGCAGAAGGAGTTCCTGACCATCCTGTCCCTCGGGGATCAGGACGCCATCGCCGCGCGCGGTCCCATCACAGTTTCTGGTCCCTGGGTCTGGCGCTGGAAGGACCGCATTGACCGTGAGTTCATGGAGAAATTTCAGGTTCTGCCGCAGATGCAACCCGCTTCAGACGAGGAGATGCGATGCGGGGGCTGCGCGGCCAAGGTTGGCCCGGCATCGTTGACCGACGCGCTCGACCGGCTCGGCGGCGCCATGCGGGGCGTACTCGGCCTGGCAGCGCGCGACGACGCAGCCGTAATGGATTACGGGGCCAAGGACCTGACCGCCGAGAGCGTCGATTTCTTTCGCGCTTTCTGGCTGGACCCCTACGTATTCGGCGAAATTGCTGCCAACCACGCTCTCGGCGATATCTACGCCATGGGCGGCAAGCCTCGCCACGCGCTGGCCATCGCCATGCTGCCGCACGCCCGCGCGCGCCTCGTTTCGGAGGATCTCTACCAGTTGTTGGCCGGGGCCCGCGCGCGCCTCGATGCGGACGGTGTGCCACTCGTCGGTGGGCATTCCAGCGAGGGCGCCGAGCTGGCTGCCGGCTTTTGCGTCTCAGGCACGGTCGCCCGGGGCCGCGTACTGCTGAAAGGCGGTTTGAGAGAAGGGGACCTGCTGGTCCTGACCAAGCCCCTCGGCACTGGCATCCTGCTCGCGGCCGAGATGCGGGGATTGGCCCGCGCCACCGACGTTTTCGCAATGATGACGGAGATGCGGCGGTCCCTTTCGCGCGATGCAGCGGTCCTGACTGCGCACGGCGCCACCGCGATGACCGATGTGACCGGCTTCGGCATCGGGGGACACCTAGACGAGATGCTGTCCGCCTCCGGGATGGCCGCTGAGGTCATGCTCGACGCGCTGCCGCTTTACGAGGGCGTTGCAGAACTTGCCGCCGCGGGAATCGCCTCGACGCTGCTGCCTCAGAACCGGACCATCGCCTCAGAAATCGAGAACAATGAGAGATTGGAAGAGGCACAAGTCGCCCTTCTGTTCGACCCGCAAACAGCAGGCGGGCTGCTTGCCGGAGTGCCGTCGACGGCTGCATCTGCATGCCTTCGCGACCTTCACGAAGGGGGCTCGGTCCGTGCGGTGGTCGTTGGCCGCGTGAGGGCCTGGAAGGCCGGCGCAAAACGTATCCACCTGCAGCCGGCAAAGCGGCTTTCCGCGCCCGAGCCAGTCCAGCCAGCGGCGCTCCTTACCGCATGAGACTAGCTCCGCTGAAGTTCTCGGCTTCGGTTGAAGTCAAGCCGACGGCTTGGCCGCAGCAGCCATGTAGTTGACGTCGAGATCGCTTCTGGAGCGCGACCAGCGGTCTTGCAGCGGATGATAAACAAGTCCTTCGAGCATCGGCCGCACAAGGCCCGCGGCCGCGATATGCGTTCGCAGTTCCTCCGGCGTCACGAACCTGTCCCACTGATGCGTTCCACGCGGCAGCCACTGCAGTACGTACTCGGTGGCGACGATCGCCAATGCATAGGCCTTGAGCGTGCGGTTGATCGTCGACAGCACCATGAGCCCGCCCGGCCGCACGAGTTGCGAGATCAGCTTGAGGAATGCGCCCACATCCGGGACGTGCTCGACTACCTCGAGGCAGGTCACAACATCGAAGGTGGCCCCCTCTGCGATAAGATCCTCCGCCATCGCGGCGCGGTAGTTGATCGTGAGCCCGCCCGCTTCGGCGTGTGCACGGGCAACCTCGATGCTGGCGTGCGCCGGATCGACGCCCGTCACGGTTGCGCCCATGCGGGCCAACGGCTCGGAGATGAGGCCGCCACCGCAGCCGATATCGAGGATCCGCTGCCCCTTCAGCGGTCGCAGCCCCCCGCCGGGAAGGTTGAAGTGACGCGTCACCTCGTCGCGAATGAACGCCAGTCGCTCAGGCCCGAGCTGATGCAGGGGCCGGAACTTCCCATTGGGGTTCCACCAGTCATCGGCCAGCGCACCGAAGCGGTCGACCTCGGCAGGATCCACGGTTGCTCTGGGGGCTGACTGGGACACGGAAGCCTCGGTTGCGGGCGTTGGGGAGGATGGCCGCCATTCGCCTCCCGGCGCCGTCGAAAGTCAATACGGCAACGAGGTTGCGGCTGAGGCCCGATCCCGTTATCTAGACCCCCGCGATTGCAGCGATTTGCGTCTTGAACCGAGAGTTGCGCGAGGCCGGCCCGCTGAGGCTGCGGAACTTGCGCCACCGCCGGGATTAGGCGTTGCTGCAACTCGAGCGAAATCGATGCCGGGCGGGTAAGGCGATGGCCATTGTCGTTATGAAATTTGGCGGCACGTCCGTCGCAAACGTGGAGCGCATCCGCAACGTCGCCCGCCATGTAAAACGCGAGGTCGACGCCGGCAACAAGGTCGCCGTGGTGGTCTCCGCTATGTCGGGCGCGACCAATCAGCTCGTCGCCTGGGTCCGCGAGGCGTCACTCCTGCACGACATGCGCGAGTATGACGCCGTCGTCGCCACCGGCGAGCAGGTCACTGCCGGCCTTCTGGCGATCGTGCTGCAGTCGATGGGGATCAGGCGCCCGCTCCTGGCAGGGCTGGCAGATCCCGATCAAGACCTCGACCGCCCACGGCAGCGCCCGCATCCTCGATATCCCTGGCCGGGAACTGCTCGCGCATCTCGATGCCGGCGAAGTTGCCGTCGTCACCGGCTTCCAGGGCATCGAGCCCGAGACTAACCGCGTCTCCACGCTCGGCCGCGGCGGCTCGGATACCAGCGCCGTCGCCATCGCCATCGCCCTGAAGGCCGACGTTTGCGACATCTACACCGATGTCGACGGAGTCTACACCACCGACCCGCGCATCGTCTCAAAGGCGCGGCGGCTGCCGAAGGTCTCCTACGAGGAAATGCTCGAGATGGCGTCCCTAGGGTCCAAGGTGCTGCAGACCCGCTCGGTCGAGCTTGCCATGGTGCACAAGATGCGCACGCGCGTGCTGTCGAGCTTCGTGGCGCCCGAGGCGATGGCGCCCGTGCGCATCGGCAATCTCGAGGATATCGGCACTATCGTTTGCGACGAGGATGAGATCGTGGAACAGCAAGTCGTCAGCGGCATCGCCTACGCCAAGGACGAGGCGAAGGTCACGCTTCTCAAGGTCGAGGACAAGCCGGGCGTCGCCGCGCGCATTTTCGGGCCGCTCGCCGAAGCCAACATCAACGTCGACATGATCGTGCAGAACGTCACGCCCGACGGCAAGCACACCGACATGACGTTTACGGTGCAGGCTGCCGAGCTGCCGCGCGCGCTCGAAGTTTTGAAGGCGGCCAAGAAGGACATCGGTCACTTCGATGTCAAGAGCTCGGCCGACGTCGTGAAAGTTTCGGTCATTGGCGTCGGCATGCGCAGCCATGCCGGCGTTGCCGCGCAGATGTTCAAGGCCCTGTCCGAAAAGGGCATCAATATTCTGGCCATCTCGACGTCCGAGATCAAGATCAGCGTATTGATCGATGCCGCCTATGCCGAGCTTCGCCGTGCGCACGTTGCACTCGCTTTACGGTCTCGACGCGGAATGAAGACAAGCGCGCGCTCCAGCGTGTAAGTTTGGCAAACTGCCGGGATCATCGCCGCGGCGACGCCTTTAGAAAGGGCGATCGGTGCGTATTGACAATCGACGACGCCGCCACGGATTCCGGAGCGGATCGGCTGGACGACAAAGGCTCTAGAGGCTCATGAGCAGCAGGCGCGAAGAGCACCTCGTCATGCCGTCCGAGCCGGCGCTGCGCGTCATCATGCGCGCGGCTGCGAGAGATCATGGCCGAGACCGGCGACGGCCAGGCGCGGCTCGACAAGATCGTGCACCAGATCGCCGGCGTGATGGTGGCCGAGGTGTGCTCGATCTACCTGAAGCGCCAGGACGGCTCGCTCGAGCTGTTCGCGACCGAAGGCCTCAACCCGGCCGCCGTCCACAACACCCGTCTGAAGCGCGGCGAAGGCCTCGTCGGGCGCTGCGCCGAGCTCAACGAGCCCGATCAACGAGCCGGAGGCGTCGAGCCACCCCGCGTTTTCCTATCGGCCGGAGACGGGCGAGGAGATCTATCACTCGCTGCTGGCGGTGCCGATCGCGCGAGCGGGCCAGGTGCTCGGCGTGCTCGTCATGCAGAACCGCACGCCGAAGGAATACTCCGACGAGGACGTCGAGGTGCTGCAGGCGACCGCGATGGTCGTCGCCGAGCATCTCGTCTCGGGCGCCGTCGCCGGGGCCGGGCGCGGCCATCGAGCATTCGCAAGTCGACAGCCCGCGGTCGTCGAGGGCGAGCCGATTTCGGAAGGCATCGCCCTCGGCCACGTCGTGCTGCACGAGCCGCGCATCGTCGTCACCCAGCTGATGGCGGAGATCCGGCGGACGAGATCGGAACGGCTCGAGACGGCCGTCGCCGAGCTGCGCTCGTCGATCGACGAGATGCTCGAGCACGAGCAGCTTGTCCGGCGCCGGCGAGCATCGCGACGTGCTCGAGGCCTATCGCATGTTCGCCCACGACAAGGGCTGGGAGCGGCGCATGCGCGAGGCGGTCAAGGGCGGCCTGACGGCGGAGGCCGCGGTCGAGCGCGTGCAGAACGCCACGCGGGCGCGCATGCTGCGCCAGCACGATTCCTATTGGCGCGAGCGCCAGCGCGACCTCGACGATCTTTCGGACCGGCTGCTGCGCATTCTCGCCGGCTCTGGCAATTCCGCGATGACGAGCCCGGCGAACTGCCGCCCGATACGATCCTCGTTGCGCGCACGATGGGGCCGGCCGAGCTGCTCGACTACGACCGCACGCGGCTGCGCGGCCTCGTCATCGAGGACGGCAGCCGCCAGAGCCACGTCGCCATCGTCGCCAAGGCGCTGGGCATCGCCGCCGTCGGGCAGGCCAAGCGGCATCGATCGAGCGCGTCAACGCCGGCGATGCCGCGATCATCGACGCCGGAGCGGGCGAGGTGCATCTGCGCCCCTCGCAGCGAAGTCATCGCCGCCTATCTCCGACAAGGTCCGCTTCCGCGCCCGCCGGCAGAAGCAGTACCAGGCGCTGCGCGACGTCCCGGCGGTGACCAAGGACGGCGTGCGCATCGCCCTGCACATGAATGCCGGGCTGCTCGTCGACATGCCGCATCTGGCGGAATCCGGCGCCGACGGCATCGGCCTGTTCCGCACCGAGCTGCAGTTCATGCTGTCGGAGACGCTTTCCGCGGCTCGACCGGCAGTCGCAGCTCTATCGCGCCGTGCTCGCTGAGGCCGGCGGCAAGCCGGTCGTCTTCCGCACGCTCGACGTCGGCGGCGACAAGGTGCTGCCCTACCTCCGCCAGCCGCAGGAGGAGAACCCGGCCATGGGCTGGCGCGCGATCCGCATGTCGCTCGACCGGCCGGCGCTGTTCCGCACGCAGGTCCGCGCCCTGCTGCGAGCGGCCGCCGGGGGCGAGCTGCGCATCATGATCCCGATGGTGACTCCGGCCAGCGAGATGGACGACGTCCGCGCGGTGATCGACCGCGAAATCCGCCCTTATGGAGCGGTGGGGCCACCGAGGCCCCAAGCAGGTGCTCGTCGGCGCCATGATCGAGGTGCCCTGCCTGCTGTTCGAACTCGACGCGTTGATGACGAGGGTCGATTTCGTCTCGGTCGGCAGCAACGACCTGATGCAGTTCTTGTTCGCCGCCGATCGCGGCAACCCGCGTGTCTCGGGCCGCTATGACGTGCTGTCGACACCCACGCTGCGCGCGCTCCGTTCGATCGTAAAGGCTGGCAAGAAGCATCGGGTCCCGGTGACGCTTTGCGGCGAGATGGCCGGCCGTCCGCTCGAGGCGATGGCGCTGATCGGCCTTGGGTTCCGGTCGATCTCGATGGCGCCGGCCTCGATCGGTCCCGTCAAGTCGATGATCCTCTCGCTCGATGCTGGCCGCGTCACGGCGCTCGTTGAGGAGCTGTTGAAAAACGGCTCGGACGACGTCCGCCGCGCGTTGGAGCGGTTCGCCGAGGGCGATAGTGTCGAGATCTGACCTCGTTCAGTCGGTCGCCTGCCAAATCCTTTTGACACGCTTCCCATTTTCTTCAACTATTGCGTTGGGGGAACAGTTACGGGTTTGCGTCCAACATGCGTACTGGGGGAAGTGCTCAGGATCCGCGAATTCGCGCTCGTGCCACCGTTCATCCGGATGGCAATCGAGGCGTTTTTGATCAGCAGCAACGACCGTCCTCCCCTCCATCAGCTCCCCTTCCCAGTTTCGCCCGCCATTTCTCGGAGATGCGCCAGCATACGAGGCTGTCCATCGACGAAGTCGCGGGATGGCTGAACACGACGCCCGACGTCATTTCCGCGCTCGAGGCCGGCGCCGTCCAGCGCCTGCCCCTGTGGCCCGAGATAAGCCGCGTGGTCACGGCGTATGCAACGCCGCTCGGCATCGACCCCAATGCCCTCCTCCACCTGATCGCGGATGAGTTCGAATACGTGATGCTGGGGCATGCCCGCCCGCAAGCGGCGCACTTAACTCCGCCTGCGACTGGCGACCAAGCCGCCGGGGAAGAGGCGGCGACCTCGGCACCGGCCCGGACTATGTCGGCCGCGATACTGTCGGCCTTCCGCAAGCCGACCGTTATCGTCTCCATGGTCAGTCTGGCTGTGCTCGGCGTGGTCGCGACGCAAACGCCCGTCCTCAAGTCTATGACGCGGCGGCTCCCGGCCCCTGCTGCCAACTACATGCGCAGTGCTACCGACAGCTTTTCTGGCCTGTTCGCGACCAAACGCGAGGGGCTGACCTGGATCGAGGCGGCCGACCCGCGCTCGCGCCGCGCTGACAAGCTGGCCGTGCATCGCAGATAGCTTCAGCGGACAAATTGCAGATTGCGGGCGGTTGGGGTTAGATGCGCCCCTCCCAACAGCGCCGCGCCCCTTCGGGCACGTTATGACCGGCGTGGACACCCCAAGCCCGGCACCGACATGAGCGCACTGCCTCAAGATAAACTGGAAAAATTGATCGAGCGCTGGGAGACCATCCAGGCCGAGCTCAACAGCGGTGTCAGTCAGGCTGTTTACGCCAAGCTCACCAAGGAGTTCGCCGGCCTCGACCCCGTCGTTGCCTCGATCCACGCACTGCGCGGAGCGGAAAAGGAGGCCGAGGAACTCCGGGCGCTGGCCGCTGACGCCGGCGCCGACAAGGAGATGGCGGTGATGGCCCGCGATGAGCTCGAGTTGCTGAAGCCCCGAATTGAGGTCCTGGAGCAGGAGGTGCGCCTCAGTCTGCTGCCGAAGGACGCCGCCGACGAGCGTAGCGCCATCATCGAGGTCCGCGCCGGTACCGGCGGTGATGAGGCCGCCCTGTTCGCAGCCGATCTCTTCCGCATGTACAACCGCTATGCCGACTTGCACGGCTGGAAAACTGAAATCATTTCGATCTCCGAAAGCGATCTCGGCGGATACAAAGAGATCGTCGCCTCCGTCACCGGCCAAGGCGTTTTCGCCAAGCTGAAGTTTGAATCCGGCGTCCACCGCGTTCAGCGTGTTCCGGCGACCGAGACGAGCGGCCGCATCCACACATCCGCTGCGACCGTCGCCGTTCTCCCCGAGGCCGAGGAGGTCGACGTCGACATCAAGCCCGACGACATCCGCATCGACACCATGCGCGCTGGCGGCGCCGGCGGTCAGCACGTCAACAAGACCGACAGCGCTGTCCGCATCACGCATCTGCCCACCGGCATCATTGTCGTGTCTGCTGAAAAGTCCCAGCACCAGAACCGGCGCTTAGCCATGCAGGTGCTGCGCTCGCGCATTTACGAGCTGGAGCGCGAAGCGTGCCGATAGCGAGCGCGCGCAGGCCGCAAGGACCAAGTGGGATCGGGGGACCGCTCGCAGAGAATCCGCACCTACAACTTCCCGCAGGGCCGCGTCACCGACCACCGCATCAACCTCACCCTTCACAAGCTCGATGCTGTGCTGGATGGGAGTGGGCTCGACGAGATGATCGACGCGCTCACTACCGAGCATCAGGCGAGCCAGCTTGCGGCCATGGAAGGCGAGGCCCGTGGCTGAGCCGCGTTCCCCCGTTC
Source organism: uncultured Alphaproteobacteria bacterium (assembly GCA_963847435.1). Lineage (GTDB taxonomy): Bacteria > Pseudomonadota > Alphaproteobacteria > Rhizobiales > Hyphomicrobiaceae > CAWJZR01. Next base: position 443,185 of record CAWJZR010000025.1, read on the forward strand.
TGCCGCGGCCTTGCACGATCGATCAGGCGGCCCGCTCCGTGGCTGGCGCCTTGCGCGCAGGCGGGATCGACTGTCCCGATCAAGAAGCGCGTGAGCTCGTGCTCATGGCTACCGCCCTGACGCCGCTGGTTATGGTGACCGATTCGCGGCGCCCCGTGAGTGAGGCCGAGTTCGAGCGCATCGAGACGGTTCTCTCGCGCCGCCTCGCGCGCGAGCCGTTGACCCGCATTGCCGGTCAACGCGAGTTCTACGGTCGCGACTTTCTGCTCTCCCCTGCGACGCTCGATCCCCGGCCGGATACTGAGACCCTCGTCGAGGCCGTATTGCAAATAGTCGATGACGAGGGCTGGCGGCAGCGCCCGTTGCGGCTCCTCGATCTCGGCACCGGGACGGGGTGCCTTCTCATCACCCTGTTGGCCGAGCTGCCTCTGGCGATAGGCACCGGTATCGACATCGCGCCCGAGGCTGTCGCGACGGCGGAGAAAAATGCGGCAAGGCTTGGCCTGGCGGGACGCGTATCATTCCAAGTCGGCGACGGCCCCGTCGGCTTGGAAGGCTCTTTCGACATCGTCGTATCCAATCCCCCCTACATTCCGACCGCCGAAGTCGACCAATTGGAGCCCGAAGTTCGAGAATTTGATCCCCGCGCGGCCCTTGACGGCGGCGCCGACGGCCTCATCTTCTATCGTAGTTGGATTCCAGCGGCTCTGATGCTCGCTCCAACTGGTTGGATCGCGTTCGAGGTTGGCGCCGGACAGGCCGACGCTGTTGCCGCCCTACTGGAAACCTCGTGCGCCGGATCTGGAAAACCTTTTCGCAATGTACGGCGTTGGAAGGATCTCGGCGGCCACACCCGCGTCGTTGCAATTGGGTCACATCCTTGAGGCAGTCTCGAAAAAGGCTTGGAATCGGCGGCCGGGCGCGGTACTCTCCCCTTAAGGCGGATTTGGTCGTGCGCCACACCGACGTCAGGAATGTTCACACCGTTCCGACTTATGTGCGCACGCAGTGAGCTGCGAGGCAGCCAGTCAGTCCAGATTTGCAATGGACCGAAGGTTGCGGATGCCGCGACAGAGCTGGTCGGCTTCGACCGCTGGTAACGCCCTTTCCGAACGGAAGCAGCAAAACGTCTGTGCGTGACGAGATACGAAAAACGAAGCGCGGCGCTTCAGTTTCGCCGCGGACTGGCTTGACCGCGTGCTGAACCGCTCTCTGTCATGGGCGGTTGGCCGGGGAGGCAGACGGGTTTGCGGCCACGGGATCGCAAGGTGTCACGCGTAGCTATGGGCAACGGGACGCCGTCGCGCGTTAGGCGCACGGCCAGAGCAATTTGGGTGCTTTGTTGAACAATCGAGATTGGAAGCCCATGAGGCAGGGTCAGCAGAACCGCAGGGGCCGCGGTCGCAACAACAATGGCGGCGGCGGTAGCAACAATAATAATAACAATAACCGCAAAGGCCAGAATCCGCTGACCCGGAGCTTCGAGAGCAACGGGCCGGATATGAAGATCCGCGGCACCCCGGCTCATATTGCCGAAAAATACATCACGATGGCGCGCGACGCGCATCTTTCGGGTGATCCCGTATTGGCCGAGAATTACTTGCAGCACGCCGAGCACTACAACCGCATCATCATGGCCTATCGCGAGCAGCAGATCAGCCAGGGCGGCGCGGATCCGGGTGCGATGGCGCGTCCGCGTCCGGCTCAACTTCACGACCCGATCGACGGTGATGACTACGGCGAGGACGGCGGCGACTTCGGTAATGAGGTACAGCCGCAGTTTCGTGCGGATCAGCAGCCGCAGCCTCAGCAGCCTCGCTACGACAATCCTCGCTACGAAGACCGGCCGCATCGGCCGATGCATGAGCGCCAGAACCGCGATCGCAACGACAGGGGCGACCGCCAGGACCGCGGTGACCGTCCAGACCGCGGGGAAAGGCCCGATCGAGGCGAGAGGCCCGACCGCGGCGAAAGGCCCGACCGCGGCGAAAGGCCCGACCGCGGCGAAAGGCATGAGCGTCACGATCGTCAGATGCGCCCGCAGCGCCACGAGAGGACCGAACGCCCGGATTTCGGCGATCGTCAACAACCCAGCGACGTGCAGGCCTACGCGCCTGATCGCCAGCCCCAGGTTGAACGCCAACCAACGGTCGAGCGCCAACCGCCGGTCGAGCGCGTACTTCCCGAGCGCTTGCCTCAGCCGCCTGCGCCAACCGAACAGCCGCCGCACGTCGTGACTGAGCCGGCAGCCCGGTCCGAGGCGCCTCGCCGCCGCGAGCGGTTTGCCCAATCGAACCACGAGCAGCCGGAGTTCCTGCGCCGCCCGGTGCGTCGCCCGCGCCGTGAAGCCGCCGCCTCGCAGGGCGATGCTGAGGCCGCACCGCCCGCTACGCCGCAGCCTGTAACGGCTGACGAGCCTGGCCGCGACTGAGCCGCCGTTGCCGATGCCGAAAAATTGAGGGCCGGGTGATTGAATTGCCCGGCCTTTCCTTTTTGCCGTTTGTCTGCCCGTCAAGGCTGCCCTTGCAAGGCGGGACGTGTCCCGATAGACGAGACCAACTATTCTCCACCGGCGCCGATCGAGCAGCCGGCTCAGGCTCCTTCATCCAACGCGCGTGACGTCCAGATGCCCAATTCTGTCCGCAAGGCCAAAGCGACGGTCAAGACCGCCAAAGGCACCGAAAGCGCTCCCCCAAAGGGCGTCGTCGCCTACCAGGGCGAACCTGGCGCAAACTCGCATCTGGCCTGCATCGAGGCCTATCCCGATCTCGAGCCTCTGGCCTGTCCGACGTTCGAGGACACCCTTGCCGCAGTCCGCTCCGGCGGGGCGCTCTATGCAATGATCCCGATCGAGAATTCGGTCGCCGGCCGCGTCGCCGATATCCATCATCTGCTGCCCAAAGCCGATCTTTATATCGTTCGCGAGCATTTCTTGCGCGTACGCCACCAGTTGATGGCGCTGCCGGGCGCGAGCCTCAAGACGGTGAAGCGAGTGCTGAGCCATACCCAGGCTCTCGGCCAGTGCCGCGATACTCTTCGCAAGCTCAACCTGAAGCCGGTGCCCGAGGCTGACACCGCTGGATCGGCCCGCATTGTCAGCGAATCCAATGATTTGACCATCGCCGCCATCGCATCGGCCTTGGCCGCCGACACCTACGGCCTCGAGATCTTGAAAAGTGACGTCGAGGACGAGGCGCACAACACCACACGCTTCGTCGTCCTCGCCAATGAACCTGACGACGCCGAGCCCGATGACGGCGCTGTTGTTACAACTTTCATCTTCCGCGTGCGCAATGTTCCGGCGGCGCTCTACAAGGCCTTGGGCGGTTTCGCCACCAACGGCGTCAACATGACGAAGCTCGAAAGCTATCAGCTCGAAGGTACCTTCAACGCCACAATGTTCTACGCCGACATCGAGGGCCATCCAGTTCATCGTTCGGTGCAGCTCGCACTCGAGGAGCTATCGTTCTTTTCCGAGGAGACGCGTATTCTGGGTACGTATCCGTCAAGCCCGTTCCGGGCCGAGGCGGCCAATCGCATAGCGCCTCCCGGTGGCCGGGGCAGGTAAGGGCTCGACGAGCGGAGGCAGGGACAATGTCTGGTCGGCTGCACGGTAAAGTCGCAATCGTCACCGGAGCGGCCTCCGGTTTCGGCCGCGCGATCGCAGAGACCTTCGCAGCTGAAGGCGCCAAGGTCGTGGTCGCCGACTTGAACAGCAAAGGTGCGTTTGACGTCGCCCATGCCATCGGACCAAGCGCCACTTTTCTGGGCTGCGACGTCACCCGCAAGGCTGACGTCGACGCCATGATCGGAGCCGCGCTGGAGCGCTTCGGCGGCCTGGACGTCCTGGTCAACAATGCCGGCTACACCCACAAGAACCAGTCGCTTATGACGGTGAGCGAGGACGAGTTCGATCGCGTCTACGCCGTCAACGTGAAGTCGATCTACCTCGCCACGCTCGCGGCGGTGCCCGTGATGGAGTTGCGCGGCGGCGGCGTCATCATCAACACAGCATCAACCGCCGGTGTGCGCCCGCGCCCCGGCCTCACTTGGTACAATGGGTCCAAGGGCGCGGCGATCATTCTGACCAAGTCGATGGCCGCCGAGCTCGCGCCGAAACGCATCCGTGTCAACGCCATCAATCCAGTGATCGGCGAGACCGGGATGCTGGAGCAATTCATGGGGATGCCCGACACGCCCGAGAACCGCGCGAAATTTTTAGGGACCATTCCGCTCGGCCGTATGTCGAAGCCGTCCGACATCGCCAATGCTGCCCTTTTCCTCGCCGAGCCTGCGTCCGAGTTCATCACCGGCGTCTGCCTCGAGGTGGATGGCGGACGCTGCGTGTGAAAAGGCTGCGCATTTCCCGCGCGCACACGGCAATCAAGAGGACAATAGTCGGCTCAACATCGCGCTGGGCTGTCGCATAAGGTGCGCCCATGATCAGCACCTGCGGCATCGATTTCGGTACATCCAACTCCACCGTCGGGATCTGGAAGGATGGCGCATTCTCCATGGTTCCCGTGGAGGATGCCTATACGACGGTCCCCAGCGCTATATTTTATCCTGCCGAGGGGACCCTGCCGCTCTACGGGCGCGCCGGGATCGCGGCCTATACCGCGCGCGAACCCGGCAGACTGATGCGGTCTCTCAAGTCCATCCTCGGCTCGTCCCTGATCGACGACAAAACCGGAGTGGGCGGGCAGTACCGCACATTCGAGGAGATCCTTGTCGGGTTCCTGGGGCACCTCAAGGACAAGGCCGAGGCGTTCAACGGTGGGCGCATCGCGTCGGTCGTCATGGGTCGGCCTGTTCACTTCGTCGATGATAACGAGGCAGCCGACCTCCGGGCCGAGGAGAAGCTCGGCGTAATCGCCCGGAAAGCCGGGTTCGAGCAGGTCTTATTTCAGTATGAGCCAATCGCCGCGGCCCTCCAGTTCGAGGAGAAGCTGGACCAAGACGAACTCGTTTTCATCGCCGACATCGGCGGCGGTACGTCCGATTTCTCGGTCGTCCGGCTGGGCCCATCGCATCGGCACCTGCAGGACCGGGCAGGGGATATCCTCAGCAACGGCGGCGTCCGCGTCGGCGGCACCAATCTCGATACCCAACTGAGCCTGACGACGGTCATGCCCCTCCTCGGCAAGGGCGCGATGATCCGTCCGGGACGCGACCTGCCGGCCTGGCCGTTTGTCGATCTGGCCACTTGGCACCGCATTCACACGATCGCCGAGCCGAAAAACCTTACGGCCCTGCGCCAATTGCAGGTCGAGACCGGCGGCAGCCCACTGTTCGAACGCTACATCCAAGTCGTCCGCGACCAGAGCGGCCACTTGATCGCCAAGCGGACCGAAGATGCGAAGATACAGCTATCGGCAGAGTCCGAGGCCACTATCGATCTGAACGTCGTTGAGGCCGGTCTGCGGGCGCGAGCGCGCCGGGACAGGTTTGAGGCTTGTATCGCCGGCGATGTGGGACGGATCAAGCGGTCGATTGCAAGCACGCTGGCTTCTGCGGAGTTGAAAGCGGATGCTATTACAGCCGTGTTCCTCACTGGAGGAACATCCGCAGTGCCTGCCGTCCGCAACGCACTGACCGCGCCGTTCGAAAACGCCAGGGTGGTTGAGGGTGACCTGTTCTGCAGTGTGGGGCACGGTCTCGCCGTCGACGCTCGGCGAAGATTTTAATGGTGACGAAACCGAGCGCGGTTCACACCGGGTTCTGTTTGTCTCACCGCCACAGCCACGCTGCCCCTCGCACACCCCCGGCGTCGCCCCAGCGAGGCGGGCGGATGTCAATGTCAGGTGCGTCGGAGAAGATCCAGGGCGCCATCAGGCCCGGAAGCTCGGTGTAGAGGTGCTGCAGGCGCGAAAGTCCGCCACCGAGCACAACGACGTCCGGATCGACGATATTCACGACATGCGCCAAGGCCCGCGCAAGGCGTGAGGCGTGCCGGTCGAGGGTAGCTTGAGCAGTCTGGTCGCCGCCCTGGGCTTTGATGACGATGCCTTCGGGGTTCAGCGCCTCGCCGGTCACCCGCGTATGGTCGGCAGCCATCGCCGGACCTGCACACCAGGTCTCGATGCAACCAATCCGTCCGCACCAGCAGGTATGACCTGGGTATTCCTCCGGTTTTGCCCATGGCAGTGGGTTGTGGCCCCATTCGCCCCCGGTCCCGCGCGGCCCGTCGAGCGGTTGCCGGTCGCGGATGATGCCGCCTCCAACGCCGGTGCCGACGATGACGCCGAGCACGGTGCGGGCCCCGGCCCCAGCGCCGTCGACGGCCTCAGACAGAGCGAAACAGTTGGCGTCGTTGGCGAGCCGCACGGGCCGAGCCAGCCGCTCGGTGAGGTCGCGGTCGAGCGGCTTTCCATTGAGCCAGGTCGAGTTGCCGTTCTGCACGAGCCCGCTTCGTGGGGAGATCGAGCCGGGAATGCCGACGCCGACGGTGGCGCGAACGTTGGCCGAGGTCTCAAGCCGTTCGACCATCGCGGCGATCGCCTCCACCGACGCGCGGTAGTCGTTGCGCGGCGCAAGGATGCGCTGTCGGCCTCGCTCGCTGCCGTCGGCTGCCAGCACCACGCCCTCGATCTTGGTTCCGCCGAGATCGATCCCGATTGCGAACTGGCCAGGGCCGTCTTGAGTGGGGTCGTTTAAGAATTGCGGTCCGGCGCTCATCGGCGACTCCTGCGGGCGGCTTCCAACACCAGCATGTCCCACGCCGGCTGGATCTGTTCCGGGTTGATCCCGGCGTTGGCGGTAAACGCCAGGAGCTGCGTTTCGTCTCCCAGCAGGTACTCGAGCACCGCGCCGAGCATGCCTGGCGACCCGGCTTCAGCCCTGAGTTCCGCCGGCCCGAGCCCCGTCGTCGCCAGGAAAAGCCCCAGCCGCGCCGGATCGTCCGCGAGGAAACCGAGGCCCGCGATACCGATCCGCTCGGCGGCATCCAAATCAATCCGGCGTGGATCAGGTCGCTTCATGTCGTAGTCATCCTTTTGCGAGTCGGCCGGAAATGCTTAAAGGGTTGGTTAGAGGTTCGGGTGCAAAGTCTCCTTCGCCGCACAGTGGGATCGGGCCACGAGTTGCGTGGGCGGGGGCGAGCCTTCACGACATGACCTATCAGGAGACCAGGACGGCCGTCGAGAGCCGCAGGCCACTGGGGAGCTATATGCCCAAGACCGTGCTGATCGTGGAGGATAACGAGCTCAACATGAAGCTCTTCCGCGATCTGCTGCAGGCCCACGGATACGCGACGCTTCAGACCCGCAATGGCCTGGAAGTGCTGGCCTTGGCCCGCACTCATCGTCCGAATCTGATCCTGATGGATATCCAACTCCCCGAGGTATCCGGCTTGGACGTTACCAAATGGTTGAAGGAGGACGATGATCTCCGCGCCATCCCTGTCGTTGCCGTCACCGCGTTCGCGATGAAGGGAGACGAGGAACGCATCCGCCAAGGCGGCTGCGAGGCCTACATCTCCAAGCCGATCTCGGTGGCGAAATTCCTCGAGACGGTGCGGCGGTTTGTCGGAACGGCCTGAGCAGCTGGCCTGGGTTAGGTCGTTGCTCGGAGTTGGCGAGAGATTGAGAATAGCGGATGACTGCCCGAGTCCTGGTCGTTGATGACATCCCAGCCAACGTGAAGCTTCTCGAGGCTCGGCTGACGGCCGAGTATTTCGAGGTGCTGACGGCCTCTAGCGGCCAGGAGGCGCTAGAAGTCTGCGCCCGCGAACGCATCGACGTCGTGCTTCTGGACGTCATGATGCCGGGCATGGACGGCTTCGAGGCCTGCCGCCGTATCAAAGCCAACCCGCGCACGCATCACGTTCCCGTCGTCATGGTGACCGCCCTCGACCAGCCATCCGACAAGGTGCAGGGCCTCGAAAACGGCGCCGACGACTTCCTCACCAAGCCCGTCGACGACATCGCATTGATTACTCGGGTGAAGAATCTCGCACGCTTGAAGATGCTGAACGACGAGATGCTGATGCGCGCCTCGACCGGCCGCCAGATGGGGCTTGCCGATAGCGCCGCGCTGGAGAAAGCGCTTTCAGGGCGTGCCGGCCGCATTCTAGTTGTCGACGATCATCCCCGCTCCGCGACCCGCCTGCTGGAGGCCCTGAGCAAGACCAACGACGCTTTCGCCGAGCGCGATATCCACGCCGCGCTGATGAAGCTGACTGAGCACAATTTCGACCTGCTGATCGTGAGCCTCAGCCTGACCAATGCCGACGGCTTGCGTCTCTGCAGCCAGGTCCGCTCGCTCGATCGCACCCGCCACCTCCCGATCATCATGCTGGTCGAGCCCGGCGACGATGCGCGCCTGATGCGCGGCCTGGACATGGGCGTAAACGATTACGTCATGCGGCCTGTCGACCGGCATGAGCTGCTGGCGCGCGTTCGCACCCAAATCAAGCGGAAGCGTCACTCGGATTACCTGCGGTCGCGTCTCGAGGAGAGTGTCGAAGCGTCGGTGATCGACTCCCTGACAGGCCTTCACAATCGCCGCTACATGGAAGGCCACCTTCGGACGCTCGTGTCGGAGTCGCTCCAGAACGGCCGCGCATTATCGGTATTGCTTGCGGACATCGACCACTTCAAGAATGTCAACGACACCCACGGCCACGACGGCGGCGACGCCGTCCTGAAGGAGTTCTCGGCCCGCTTCAAGCGCAACACTCGCGGCATCGACCTCGCGTGCCGGCTCGGCGGCGAGGAATTCCTCATCATCATGCCCGATACCGACATGGGTAGAGCTTATCAGGTGGCCGAGCGATTGCGGGCTCACATTGCCGCCGAAACCTTCCAGGTTAACCCGGAAAGCCGGATCCGGGTGACCGCCAGCGTCGGCATAGCCACCCTGGAGCGGGCCGATGACACACCCGATATCCTATTGAAAAGAGCCGATAATGCGCTCTACGCGGCAAAGCGAAACGGACGCAATCGTGTCGTCGTTGCCGAGGCAGCCTGACGATACGTCAACGCCAGTATCGGCACACTGAACTTAAGTCCAAGTCGCCTTGCCTTAAACAGCGGTCTTGCCCTGCGGCATTGCACCGCATGCTACGATGGAAGAAAATCCGCCAGCATTGTGAAAGGCTTGAAACACGACTAGATTACTCGACTATGAGCTAGGAACACGATATGACCTCGGCAAATCGGCAGCAAACGAGAACGCCGCTGCCAAGCACGGCTTGCGCTTCGCCCCACGGCGTGGCAAATTGTTCCAAGTTCTGAGGTCGATCCTTGTGGAGTAAACTGGTTCCGAAGACTTGAAGCGCACTCTTGATGCAGCTTCGTCGGATGAACTGAAAGACTTCCCGCCACCAACGGGAAAGCCGCATCTCTCGGTGGCAGGCGGGAATTGTGGTTGGTTCTAGCGGCAGGAGTTCGCTCTCGGAGCTGCATTCGGTCCGGCCACGACACCAAGCGGATTGTCAACGCCCTCTTTGACAAGCTGTTTGGTCACCAGACCAGGGTTCGTGACTATCTCGGATTTCTTACCCCGCTGCCGAGAGCCGTTACGGACCCTGGTCAAGGTGCTTCCTCCAAACCTCGTCACATCCGTCGCGTGACTATTCACACCGCCCATCGAGTGCGCGGTGTTTTGCCGTTCCATGATCACGGATACAGTGATTTCGTCAGATATCGGATTGCGAGCACACCTCGCACCCGTGCGCGCGGCTCAGATAGCGCCGCGTGGTGGCAAAGAAGTCCAAGGAAGATCGTTCTAGGTAATCAGCCCCATTGGGCAGGCCCGCAGGCCGGAAACCAATTACTTGATCTTGGTTTCTTTGAACTCGACGTGCTTGCGCGCGACGGGGTCATACTTCTTGAACACGAACTTCTCGGTCGCGGTGCGCGGGTTCTTCTTGGTGACATAGAAGAAGCCGGTGCCGGCGGTGGAGAGCAGCTTGATTTTCTGGGTGACGGGCTTGGCCATGATCGTCCAACGTGTTGATCGGCGATTGAATTGGAAGCGCGCACCATACCGGCGGTGACGCTGCTGTCAAGGCTCCGCTGGCTAGATAACAGTGCTGCCAAATCAGAGAAGTACACGGCGGAAGGTCCCACCCTGGAAATAGTAGAACGGAACGTGAGGCCGGTCGGCAGCCGCCGGTGCGAGTGCCAATCGGGCGGCTAGATCCTCTACGATGGCGCGGGTGATGGCGGGCACATCGAGTGCGCGGATCTCATCGAACGTGAACCAGTCTATAGCCGAGAGCTCGTCGTCGATCTTGCCGACCGTCATCGTCACGGCCGAAGCCGGAGCCATGAAGAAACGCGTATCGTAGCGCCTCAGACGGCCCGGAGGCGTGATGGCTCGGGCAAGCAGCGACAGCGGGGCGAGGCTCGGCACCGCCCCCGTTGCGAAGAAGTCGGCCCACACGCCACTCGTAGGTGCCTTGGGCCGCGCCATGCCGCTCGCCGTGGTTCCCACCACGAGGCCGGCCTCCTCGAACGCTTCACGCAATGCGGCCAGCGCTATTGCGCGCGCCCGGGCAATCGAGACCGTGCCTTTCATGTCTTTGAGCAGCTTTGCGATTTCGTGCTCGGCCAGCTCGTCTGCGCTCACCGTAGTCCGGTCCGCCTTGTCGACACGGCCGCCGGGAAACACGAATTTGTTCGGCATAAAGGCGAGGTCGGGGCGTCGACGCCCCATCAACACGCGCGGTTGCGGACCGCTTTCGTCGACCAACACAAGGGTTGCCGCATCCTTGGGCCGCAACGGGCGCCCTTTAGCCACACCCGCACCGTCTGCGGGCCCGGGGGGCGGTACCAGGGTTGACGTGTTGTTCTCGCCCATGCCGGCACCTCGAATGGAGTGCCGTCCTCTCTAACGGCGCGCCGGATCGGAGGCAACTGGCTCCGGGATCGCCTCGTCCTCGATGCCGCCGAAGCCATGCATCTTCAGCGCCCATTGCAGACCGATCAGCGCGCCTTTGATGCGCGGTAGCAGGAACAGCGTCAGCAGCAGCAGCGCCGGTCCCCAGATCGCAATGTGCAGCCACATGGGTGGCGCATAGGCATGTTCCAACGCCATCAGTCCGCCGACGATGACGTGGCCGGTGATGATCATGGTGAAGTACGGCGGCGCGTCGTCGGCACGCTGGTGATGCAACTCCTCGCCGCACGTGCCGCAGCTGTCGACCACCTTCAGATACTTGCCATACAGCGCACCTTGCCCGCAGGCCGGACATTTCTGTCGAGCCCCACGCAGCATGGCTTGGGCGACGTCGCGCTCATCACTGGGCGCTGCGGATTCGCGGGGGGTGCTTTGTTCGATCATGTTCATAGAGGTGACGCGCCGAAGCCTCGTCGTCAAGCCAACTCCGCCGCGAAGGATTGTCGCTGATCACGATTCCGACCGCGGCCCCGATGCCGGTGGGACAACAGGCCCTAGCGCCGTCGCGGCGGTCCATAGCGCCGCGGCTTGGGACGCCGGCTCATCAGGCCCTTCAAGCGACCGAGTTCGCCCTTCTTGCCAGGCGTCAGCATCTCGAAACGCAATGCACCGGCGGACGGAATCGCCTCCACGAGCTTCACCTCGACGGTATCGCCGAGGCGGTAGGCCTCGCCTGAGCGCGCACCGACAAGTGCGTGCGCCTCCTCCACATGATGATAGAAGTCGTTGCCGAGGCTGGAGATGGGCACGAACCCGTCGGCGCCGGTGTCCTTCAGCCGCACGAACAAGCCGGACCTCGTCACGCCGCCGATGCGCGCCTGGAAGGTGGCGCCGACCTTGTCCGCCAGATGCGCCGCGATCAGCCGGTCGGTGGTCTCGCGCTCGGCCGACATTGCCCGGCGCTCGGCTTCCGAGATCTGCTTGCAGACCGCTGCCAGCCGCGGCAGTTCCTCATCCGCAAGACCGCCGTCGCCGAGGCTGAGGTAGCGGATCAGCGCCCGATGCACGACGAGGTCGGCATAGCGCCGGATTGGCGACGTGAAGTGGGCATACCTCGTCAGATTCAAGCCGAAATGGCCGACGTTACCCGGATCGTAGATGGCCTGCGCCTGCGACCGCAGGACCACCTCGTTGACCAGCTCCGGCACCGGCATGTCCTTGGCCTTCGCGAGCACCCGGTTGAACGCGCCCGGCTTCAACTGGCCCTGCGGCGGCAGTTTGAGGTCGAGCGTCTCCAGGAACTCGCGCAACCCTTTGAGCTTCTCCTGGCTAGGCTGGTCGTGGACGCGGTAGACGACAGCGCCCTTCTTGCCTTCCAGCGCTTCGGCCGCCGCGACGTTCGCCTGGATCATCATCTCCTCGATGAGGCGATGCGCGGCCAGTCGCTCGGGAATGACGATGCGCGCGACGCGGCCCGCCTTGTCGAGCAGGATCTTCCGTTCCGGCAGGTCGAGATCCAGCGGCTCGCGGCGGTCACGTGCCGCCGCCAGCGCCGCGTAAGCCGCCCACAGCGGCTTCAGCACCCCCTCCATCAGCGGCTGGCACTTCTCCGACGGATCGCCGTCGATGGCCGCCTGCGCCTCCTGGTAGCTGAGCTTTGCCGCCGAGCACATCATCGCGCGCATGAAGCTGTGGCTGCGCTTGTCGCCGTGCTTATCGAAAATCATCCGCGCGACGAGGCACGCGCGCTCCTCACCTTCGCGCAGCGAGCAGAGGTCGTTTGAGATCTTTTCCGGCAGCATCGGCACGACGCGGTCGGGGAAGTAGACCGAATTACCGCGAAGCTGTGCCTCGCGGTCCAGCCGCGAGCCGGGCCGCACGTAATGCGCGACGTCGGCGATGGCGACGAGCACGATCCATCCGCCGGGGTTCTTCGCGTCAGTGTCGGGTTCAGCGTAGACGGCGTCGTCATGGTCACGCGCATCGACCGGATCGATGGTGACGAGCGGCACGTCGCGGAGGTCCGTGCGGCCCTTCAAAGTCGGTGGCGGCAGCCCCTGGCTTTCGGTAATGACGCCCTCGGGGAAGTCGTCGGGGATGCCATGCGCGTGCACGGCGATCAGGCTGATCTTACGCTGATCGTCAGGATTTCCGAGCGCCTCGACGACCCGCGCGCGCGGCACGTGGAAACGGCCCTTGCGCGGCAGATCGAACCGGACGAGATCGCCGTCCTTGGCACTTCCCTCGTCGCCCCGCTCTACGCTCCAGGAGCGCAGTTCTTTACGGTCGATCGGCTCGATGGTGCCGCCATCGCCCTTAGGGTGGGCGCGGTAGATCCCCAGCAACCGGCGCTTTTCACGCGGTAGCCGCTTGATCGGCTGTCCCTCGAAGCCGAACCCTTCGACGTCCGGTCCATCCAACATGGTGACGCGCGCAAGCACGCGGTCTCCGACGCCGATTTCGGCCTCGTGCGGCGATTGCCGCCCATGCGCGATCGTCAGCAGCACTTTCGGCCGCTCGCCTACGCCTTCCCAAACCGTCGGCTCGGCGATCAGATCCCCGTCGTCGTCGCGCCCGATCACGTCGAGCACGCACACCGGCGGCAACCCGCTCTTCGGCAGCAACTCCCGCCGGTTACCCGACAACGCGCCTTCGTCCGTTAGCTCGGCGATCAGCCTCTTCAAGGCGATCCGTGCGCCGCCCTTGATGTTGAAGGCACGCGCGATTTCGCGCTTGCCCACCTTCTGCGAGCTCTCGCGGATGAAGGTGAGGACGTCTTCTTTCGACGGCAAGCGGTCGACACCGTCGTCCGCCCCCGCCGTGTCGCGTGCGCCCGCCTTCTTTCCGCTCTTGGGAGATTTGCGGGCCACGTTGTGCTCCTACCTTGTCACCCCGCGGATTGTTCCCGGGATCTATCGATCAAGCAAGGCCGGCGCTTGTTCAGCGCGGGGTCCCGGCAAAGGGATGCCGGGGTGACAAGGAGATCTGGTCAGTCCGCATCGGCGTCAGCCTTTGCCTTCGAAGCCTTGGCCTTTTTCGCCGCCGGCTTCTTCGGAGTGTCGCCCTCGGCCTTGGCGGCCGCTTTCTTTGCCGGCGCCTTCTTCGCGGGAGCTTTCTTGGCCTTTTTGCCACCGCCCTTGGCAGCGCGTTCAGCCAGCAGCGCGACGGCCTGATCGACCGTCACCGCCGTGGGCTCGGTGCCCTTGGGCACGTTGGCGAACACCTTGTTGTGGGTGATGTAGGGCCCATAGCGGCCGTACAGCACCTGGATCTTGCCGCCCAGTTCGGGATGCTCGCCCAGCTCCTTCAGAACTGCTTCGCCGGTGCGCCCTTGCCGAACCGCCCGCCCTTGCCGGCCTTCTTCTCGGCGAGCAGCGTCACCGCGCGGTTGACGCCGATCGTGAACACTTCCTCGATCGAATCGACATTGGCGTAGGTCGGCCGTTCTCGTGCAGGATGAACGGCCCGTAGCGGCCGAGCCCGGCGGTGATCGGTGCCGCCTTCGGGGTGCAGCCCGACCTCGCGCGGCAGCGACAAGAGCTGCAACGCCCTTTCGAGATCGATCGTCGCCGCATCGATGCCTTTCGGGATGCGACGAGCGCTTCGGCTTCTGTCATCCGCGCCTTCGCCGAGCTGCACGTAGGGCCCGAATCGGCCGGTGCGCAGCGTCACCGCGAGGCCGGTCGTCGGGATCGAAGCCCAACGACCGGTCGCCGTCGAGCTTCACCTTCGCCGCTGGCCGGCGCCAGTGGCGCGTGTAGTTGCATTCGGGATAGTTGCCGCAGCCGATGAAGGCGCCGTACTTGCCGGAGATCTTGAGGCGATAGCCGGCCAGTCCCGCACTTGGGACATGCGCGCGGGTCGGAGCCATCGTCCTTGGCCGGGAAGATGTGCGGCCCCAGCAGCTCGTTCAGTGCTTCCAGCACCTCGCCGACGCGCAGATCCTTGATCTCCGCGACCGCGCCGGTGAAGTCGCGCCAGAAGTCGCGCAGCACGTCCTTCCACTCGAGCTTGTTGTCGGAGATGAGGTCGAGCTTTTCCTCCAGGTCAGCCGTGAAGTCGTACTCGACGTAGCGTCTTGAAGAAGCTTTCCAGGAACGCGATGACGAGCCGGCCCTTGTCCTCGGGGACCAGCCGCTTCTTGTCGATGCGGACGTAGTCGCGCTCACGCAGCACGGCCATCGTCGAGGCATAGGTCGAGGGCCGGCCGATGCCGAGCTCTTCCATGTTCTTGACGAGCGTCGCTTCGGAAAAGCGCGGCGGCGGCTGCGTGAAGTGCTGCTCGGCCTCGACGGCGCGATCGGTGACCTTGTCGCCCTCGGCCAGCGCCGGCAGGCGGCGGCTGTCGTCCTCGTCGTCCGAATGATCGTCCTTGCCCTTTTCGACGCGCGTACGCGGTCGTCGCGGCCTTCCTCGTAGACCTTGAGGAAGCCGTCGAACTGCACGACCGAGCCCGTTGCCCGCAGCGTGTAGGCCTTGCCGTCGCGGCCCTTGACCTCGATGTCGGCCGTCGTCTGCTCGAGCTCGGCCGAGGCCATCTGGCTCGCGACGGCGCGCTTCCAGATCAGCTCGTAGAGGCGCGCCTGGTCGCGCTCGAGATGCTTGGCGACGTCCTGCGGCTTGCGGCGCGGCGTCGGTCGGGCGGATCGCCTCGTGCGCTTCCTGGGCGTTCTTGGCCTTGGTCTTGTACTCGCGGATGAACGGCGCGACGTAGCGCTGCGAATACTCGCGCGCGATCAGGCCGCGGATGGCGTTGATCGCCTCCGGCACGATGGTGACGCCGTCGGTTCGCATGTAGGTGATGAGGCCGACCGTCTCGCCGCCGATGTCGACGCCCTCATAGAGGCGCTGGGCGACCTGCATCGTCTGCTTGGCCGAGAAGCCGAGCTTGCGCGAGGCGTCCATCTGCAGGGTCGAGGTGGTGAACGGCGCATACGGGTTGCGCTTCACGGCCTTCTTCTCGACCGACGCGACGCGTGAATTCGCCCTTCTCGATGGCCGCCTTGATGGCGTGTGGCCGTCGCCTCGTCCTTGATGTCGAGCTTCTTGAGCGTCGTGCCGGCGATGGCGGTGAGGCGGGCTGGGAACGTCCTCGCCCTTGGCCGTCGCAAGCATGGCCTCGATCGTCCAGTATTCGTCGGTCCTGAAGGCCTCGATCTCGGCCTCGCGGTCGCAGACGAGGCGCAGCGCCACCGACTGCACGCGGCCGGCCGAGCGGGCGCCCGGCAGCTTGCGCCACAGCACCGGCGACAGCGTGAAGCCGACGAGATAGTCGAGCGCGCGGCGGGCGAGATAGGCGGAGACCAGCGGCTCATCGATCTCGCGCGGCTCGCTCAAGGCCGCCAGGATCGACTGCTTGGTGACGGCGTTGAAGGCGACGCGCTCGACCGGCATGCCCTTCTTCAGGGCCTTCTTCTGCGTCCAGGATTCGCAGGATGTGCCAGGAGATGGCCTCGCCCTCGCGATCGGGGTCGGTGGCGAGGATCAGCTTGTCGGCCTTTTTGACCGCCTCGGCGATTTCCTTCATGACTTTTCTGAGACTGCCGTCGACGTCCCAGTGCATCTCGAAGTCATTGTCGGGCTCCACGGAGCCGTTCTTGGACGGCAGGTCGCGCACGTGCCCGAAGGAGGCGATGACCTTGTAGCCGGCGCCCAGATATTTGTTGATCGTCTTGGCCTTGGCGGCCAATTCGACGATGACGACGTTCATCTCATGCTTTCAGGCTAGGGGCCGAACCGGTTTCGGCCCGCGCTCGCGAGACCCGCACGACACATTTCGAGAGTGTGGCCGATCATGCTTCGGCGGCGGGAACATGGTGAAGGAATGCGCGGCTGTCAAATTGCAGCCCGTCGCGGCCCCATCTCGCGGTTGCAACCAGCACAACCTTCGGTATACTGTTGCACTTACTGGTGCAACCAGTGGTAATGAACGGGGGATTGTATGAACCGCTTCAGAGTAATCGGCGACGAGGGCGAAAGAAGCGGCATGTCTTTCCCGATGTCAGGCGATAACCGTTCCTCGAAAGTTCCCACGCCCAGCGTCCCGCCGCAACTGGAATACATCGCCGGCATGCTTGTGGAAATGGAGGCCATGGCCAAGGGCTGCGGAGCTGAAACACTGGCCGGCATTCTCTCCGTAGCGCGCAGCGAAGCGCTGCGATTCAAGCCGACGCGTTGAGATCGCTTGGCAGTCAGGCGCCCACCGGTGCCGTCAGCAGAGACACCAACTGTCCGCCGTGACGTTCGATGCGTCCCGCGAGGTCCAGCTCCATCAGATAAAGCATGGATGGCCCGCACGGGAAGGCCCGTGCTTCTTGCCGAGTTCGTCGATGTCGATTGGGGCTGGCCCAAGCGCTTCGACGAGCCGGTCGCGATCGCTACCCGCTAGCACCGGGGGCGGTTCCAGATGCAACGGTGGCGCCTCGAGTGAACGGCTCCCGCAGGTGCGATATCCCCAGTCCCGTCTGCGGCGAAAGCGCGTCCACGATGTCGGCCGGCTCTGTGACCAGCGTTGCGCCCGTCTTGATGATGCCGTTGGTGCCCTCCGCCCGGGGGTCGAGTGGATGACCCGGCACCGCGAACACTTCTCGGCCCTGTTCGCCGGCCATGCGGGCGGTGACAAGCGTCCCGGATCGGCGCGCCGCCTCCACGACCAGGACGCCCCACGACAGGCCGGATACGATCCGATTACGGCGCGGGAACTCACGCGCCCGAGGCTGGAACCCTGGCGGCATTTCGGTCACGAGGCATCCGACGTCCCCGATGCGCGCCTGCAGTGCAGCGTGCTCGGGTGGGTAGACGACATCGATGCCCCCGGCCAATACGGCGACGGTCCCGCTAGCTAGCGCGGCCTCGTGAGCGGCCCGGTCGATACCACGCGCCAGCCCGGAAACGATCACGAAGCCGGCGCGGCCGAGGTCGGTTGCGAACATGCGAGCAAGTTTCTGTCCGGCTGCCGACGCTTCGCGGGAGCCGACGATCGCCAGCATTGGCTTGGATAACAAGCCCGCGTCGCCTTTCACATAAAGCAGCGGCGGCGGCAC
The DNA here is from genome assembly GCA_963847435.1 of uncultured Alphaproteobacteria bacterium. GTDB lineage: Bacteria > Pseudomonadota > Alphaproteobacteria > Rhizobiales > Hyphomicrobiaceae > CAWJZR01. The sequence continues at coordinate 461,073 of CAWJZR010000025.1, forward strand.
CTCGATGTTGGCGAGCAGCGGCGGGAAACCGGGCTCGACCGTCACCAGCGCCCGCGCTCCGGCCCGGGTGGCGGCCTCCAGCTCAGCTTCGGCTACGGCCTTCGAACAGATCCGGATGGGTCTCTTGCTGCCACCGCGCCGCGACAGTTCGGGCAACGCTTCGAGTGCCGCTTCCGCACCGCCGAAATGGTTGATAAGTTCACGAAACGTAACCGGCCCGACGTTTTCAGATCGGATGAGGCGCAGGCAGGCGAGCCGAGCCCGGTCATCGAGCACCGCGACCGGCAGGGGCGCCGGCACGAACGGCAGTTGAGGTTCACGCTTTCGCACCGATTTTCGGCTCCACGCCCTTAGTAAGCCGGTCGATGTTCGCGCGATGCTTCCAGATCAGCAGCAGCGACAGAAGTGAAAGCAAGATAGCAGCTGGCAGATCACCTCGGCTCCAAGCGAAGAAGGGCGTGAGAGCGCAAGCGATCAATGCCGACAGCGACGAGTAACGTGTGCCGAGCGCGACGACCAACCAAGTTAAGCAAAACACGAGCGCCGAAAGCGGGAAGATGCCCAATGCTACGCCGATATAAGTTGCCACGCCCTTGCCGCCTTTGAACCCCAGCCACACCGGATGTATGTGACCAATAAAGGCGCCGAGACCCGCCATCAGACCCGCGAGGATCGCGACGCCGTAGTGAGCTCCGACGTTATAGGCAATGATAACAGCAAGATAACCCTTCAGCGCATCGAGCAGCAGCGTCAGGGCGGCGAGGCCCTTGTGTCCGGTCCGCAGCACATTGGTTGCGCCGATGTTGCCCGAGCCGATGCTTCGCACGTCTCCTAGCCCTGCCCATCGCGTGAGCAGCAATCCGAACGGGATCGATCCCAGCAGATAGCCGCATCCGAAGGCAATGAGTGCAGGCAATGTAAGGGCACTGTTCATTTAGGTCAGGCTTTCTCTCCATGATGGATGCAAAGCGACGCTGCTCCTCATGTGGTCCTGCCGCCAGCCTACTGAGAGACACCACCGCTCGCAACCGCGCTTCGTGAGCAAGGGTGAACCGAATCTTGCAGCGGCTCGCACCGAATGGGCGGTTGCTCCGATTGCCGTCAGGTCTTCTCCACCCCGGCGTACTGATACACCGTCTCACCCGCGACGACGGTCCGCAGCACCCTGCCCTGCAGCTTCGCCTCGTCGAAGGGCGAATTCTTTGAGCGCGAGCGCAGCTTGTCTTTGTTGACGACCCACGGCTCGCCGAGGTCGAACAGCAAGAGGTCGGCAATCAGCCCCTTGGCGAGGCGGCCGGAATGCAGTCCCAGCACGCGGGCCGGATTGATCGTCAGCGCCTTCAGCACCGACATCAGCGGAATGTCCTCGGAATGATGCAGACCGAGGGCCGCGCCTAGCAGCGTCTCCAGCCCCACCGCGCCGTCGGTCGCCTCCGCGAACGGCCGGCGTTTGTCGTCGGCATCCTGCGGATCGTGGCTCGATACGATGATGTCGATCTCGCCATCGGCGACACCGCGCACCATTGCCGCGCGGTCATCTTCCCGCCGCAGCGGCGGACGCACTTTGAAGAAGGTGCGATAGTGGCCGATGTCGTTCTCGTTGAGCGTCAGATGATTGATCGAGACGCCGCACGTCACGGGCAGTCCCGTGCCTTTGCCGCACGGATGACCGCGAGGCTTTCGCGGCAGGTGATCGTCGGCCGCGTGATAACGCCCGCCCGTCATCTCGACGAGGCGAACGTCGCGCTCCAACATGATCGTTTCGGCAATCTTTGAAACGGCCGGTAGTCCCAGCCGCGCCGACACCTCTCCTGAATTCATCGCACCGTTTGCCGAGAGATATGGGTCTTCGGTGTGGTGGACGATGAGTGCGCCAGATCCTTCGCGTAGAGCAGCACGTTGCGCATCACGCGCGTATTGGCGACGCTGGCTTTGCCGTTGGAGAAAGCGATCGCGCCGGCCCGCTTGAGCAAGCCGATCTCGGTCATCTCCTCGCCCCTGAGGCCCTTCGTCATCGCCGCCATGGTGTGGACGTGGACGGGGGCGTTGTCGCGGGCGCGGCGCTGGATGAAGTCGACGAGCGCCACCTGATCGATGACGGGGTTCGTCTCCGGCATCACCACGATCGTCGTCACGCCGCCGGCCGCCGCCGCATGGCTGGCCGTCTTCAGCGTTTCGCGGTGCTCATAGCCGGGCTCGCCGGTGAACACTTGCGCATCGATGAGCCCAGGGCCAGAACATGGCCCTTGCAGTCGATGACATTCTCCCGCGGGATACCGTCCGGCGCATTGCGGCGCAGATGCCCGCCCATGTCGGCGATCAGGCCCTCGCTCACGAGCAAGCCGCCCGGTTCGTCGAGGCCGCTGGCTGGATCGATCAGTCGGGCGTTGATGTAGACCGTGTCGCTGGCCGAGGCGGGGCGCGTCGTCATCTTGTTCGCCCTCAATGTTTACCGAGATGATGGGACAGCGCTTCCAGCACCGCCATGCGCACCGCAACGCCCATCTCCACTTGCTCGCGAATGACGCTGCGAGAATGATCCGCCACCGTCGAGGCGATCTCCACGCCGCGGTTCATCGGCCCCGGATGCATCACCAGCGCGTCTGGCTTGGCTTTAGCGAGTTTTTCGTGGTCGAGGCCGAAGAAGTGGAAGAATTCGCGGCTGGATGGCACGTAGGAGCCCTGCATCCGCTCGAGCTGGAGCCGCAACATCATCACGATGTCGGCGCCCTCGAATCCCTTCCACATGTCCGTGAACACGGTGGCTCCGAGCCGGTCCGGGGCTGGCGGCAGCAGCGTCGACGGGGCGACGATGCGAACGTTTGCGCCGAGTGTCGTCAGCACGTTGATATTCGATCTCGCCACGCGGCTGTGCAGGATGTCGCCGCAGATGGCGACCGTCAGACCGTCGATGCGACCTTTGGATCGCCGGATCGTCAACGCGTCGAGCAGCGCCTGCGTCGGATGCTGATGCGCGCCGTCGCCGGCATTCATGACGGAGCAATCGACCTTTTGCGACAGCAACTCGACCGCGCCTGCCGCATGGTGGCGCACGACGATGATGTCGGGCCGCATGGCGTTGAGCGTCATCGCCGTGTCGACGAGCGTTTCACCTTTCTGGACCGAGGATGTCGAGACGTTCATATTCATGACGTCCGCGCTCAGCCGCTTGCCCGCGAGCTCGAATGAGCTCTGCGTGCGGGTCGAGGCCTCGAAGAACAGGTTGATGAGCGTGCGCCCGCACAACGATTTGCGCTTTGGAGCGCCGCTGCGATTCTCGTCCGCGATGGTGTCGGCGAGGTCGAGCAGCGAATTGATCTGCGGAGCGGACAGCCCCTCGCAGGAGAGCAGGTGCCGTTGCGGAAGTCGCGCCGGGGTCTCTGGTTCTTTTGGGGTCATTAAAGCCGTGTGTATATGGACAACCGCGAGACGCCGCAAGCCCCAACCTTGTATTCGACGCCGTGGGTGATATGTCGACCAGCAGGGCGATCGCGGTCGTTGCCTTGCAGCGTCTTTGCGATGAGACAAGGCGCTGCCGTCGATTTGCCTGATCTGCGCCATTGGTGCACCCGGTGAACGGCCAGGAGGATCATGTCCGACCCTTTTTCGACACATGATGTCACAAACCAGCCTCCGCCTTTCGAGGACGTCAATCTCTTCACATCGGACGCGGCGCTGCAGGATGCAGTCGTCCGCGAGGGCGGTGGCCATGCTCTGAAGCAGTTGAACGCATTCGGGCTCGTCACTGGCAGCGCCGAAGCTTTTCAACGCGGTCGCATTGCCAATGAAAACCCGCCGCGCCTGCGCACGCACGACGTCCGCGGCCGCCGCCTCGATATCGTCGAGTTCCATCCGTCCTATCACGAGGCGATGGAGACAAGCGTCTCGGCCGGCCTACACAGCGGATCCTGGACGCATCTGGCGCCGCTGGCGACCGAGTCGGCACGTCTCGGCGCCAATGTCGTGCGCGCCGCCGGCAGCTACATGGCCGCCCAGATGGAGGCCGGACACTGCTGCCCGATAACGATGACGAACGCGGCCGTCGCCACTATTCGACAGGAGCCAGATTTATCGGACGAATGGCTGCCGAAGATTCTGTCTCGCAACTACGACCCAAGATATGCGCCCGCTGCCGACAAATCGGGCGTCACCGTCGGCATGGGGATGACGGAGAAGCAGGGCGGCACCGATGTCCGCGCAAATACAACCCAGGCCGTGCCGGCAGACGGAGCAGCCGGCCCGGGTAGGATCTACGCCCTGACCGGCCATAAATGGTTCCTGTCAGCGCCCATGTCGGATGCTTTTCTTGTGTTGGCACAGGCGCCGGGCGGGCTGTCGTGCTTTCTGCTCCCGCGCTTTCTCCCGGACGGCAGCGTCAACCCAATTCGATTGCAGCGGTTGAAAGATAAGCTAGGCAACCGCTCCAACGCCTCGTCCGAGGTCGAGTTTGCGGGGGCGCTTGCCTGGCTCATAGGCGAGGAAGGCCGCGGCGTTGCCAATATTATTGAAATGGTAACCTTCACCCGGCTCGATTGCGCAATCGCTTCAGCCGGGTCCATTGGTGGTCGGCAAGACCGCCATCGCCACCTTTCTCACCAGTGATCCGGTGGCGCCCTCGGCGCTCTCCTTTGCCACCATCAAGACGGACGTTTCCAACGACGGCTCCCAGGGCTACACCTGGACCCAGGGCAGCGTGACCATCAACATCGGCACCGGACCGCTCGTGCTGCCGGGCATGGCCCTGATCTACTGGACCCGCGTCGGTGACGACTGGAAGATCGCGGCGATCAACATCAGCTCCGGCGGCCCGCAGACGCTTCCGATCCCCGCCGGGTTCGACACCCCCGACACCAGGCACCGGCGCAACTTCCCCAACACCGATGCCGCCGCGCAGACGGAGCAGCTCCTCGGGGTGGACCAGGCATTCTCCGATGCCTCGCTCGAGCGCACCCTCGGCGTCGCCTTCGAGGCGTTCGCCGCGCCGGATGGCATCGCGGTGGGCGGCGGCCAGTTCGTCTACGGCCCGGCCGCGATCGGGGAGGCGTTCGCCGCCACCCCGGACGACCACGTGAGCTGGGTCCCCCGCTTCGGCAGCGTGGCCGAGAGCGGCGACCTCGGCTTCACCGTGGGTGACGCGTCGTTCATCCTGCCCGATGTCAGCTTCTACACCAAGTACCTCACCGTCTGGCAGAAGCAGAACACCGGCGAGTGGAAGTTCGTGGCCGACTTCGGGAGCAGTCGCCCGGCGCCGTGATCGCGCACGACGCGGGTCACATCATGTAGGATGCAAAGGAGTGCAGCGCCGCCGTTCGCGACATCTCGCGCTCGGCGGCGCCGCGCTCTAGCTTGCCTCGATGCCTTCGCTCTCGCTCCGCCAGTGGCTCCTGCTCGCCGCAGTCTCCCTCACCGCCTGTTCCGATAATCCCGATGAGCCGCCCGGCCCACCCGGACCGGTCGCCACGGTCGAGGTCGCCCCTGACGCCGGCGCCGTCCCCGAGGGGCTCACGCTCCAGCTCGAGGCGGCGGCCCGTGACTCGGCCGGCCGGGAGATCGCCGGCCCGCGAGTCGTGTGGAGCAGCACCAACGTCTCCGCCGCCAGCGTGGACACCAGCGGCACCGTGCTCGGCGTCGGCGAAGGCACCGCCACCATCGTCGCCGTCGTCGGTGGCAAGAACGCCTCGGCCGAGATCACGGTTACGGCCAATCCCGTCGTCTCGGTCGAGGTCACACCGGCCGAGGACTCGCTCAAGGCAGGCAGGACGCTCCAGCTCACCGTCACACCCAAGGACGCGGAGGGTCGGAGCCTCCTGGGCAAGACGGTGACCTGGGACGGGGCCGGCGTCGCCACCGTGGACGAAGACGGACTCGTCTCCGCCTTTACGCCCGGCGGCTCTACCATCTCGGCGACGGTGGACGCCGTCACCGGCAGCGCGGAGATCACCGTCTACCGCCTCCCCATCGCCGAAGTGGTGATCGACCCACGGAGCCGGGTGCTGGTGGTAGGCGACAGCTTCCGCCTCTCCTGGGACCTCCGTGACGCGGAAGCCGACCGGATCTTCAACGACGAGCAGCCCGATTGGACCTCCACGAACCCGGTGGTCGCTGTCGTCCACGAAGAGCCGTTCAACTTCAGCCTCGAGGTGCTCGGGGCCGGTACGACGACGCTTCAGGCCACGGTGGAGGCGGTGACCGGAGGCGAGGACATGACCGTGATCGCGCCGACCGCGGTCGCGAGCGTCAGCGCCGGCGGCGGCGGTCCCTGCGCCGTCACCGCCGCCGCCGTCCCGCTCTGCTGGGAGGCCGCCAACCCCAGCGGCCACGGCGACAAGGCCGTGCTCTGGCCGCGCGGGCCGGAGCTGGCGCCGGCGTTCACTGCCGTCGAGGCGGCGTCCGGCTTCCGTTGCGGCCTCACCACGGCCGGCGTCGCCGAGTGCTGGGGTGGCCTTGGCCTCGCGCTTGGTCGCGGGTCGGCCGACTCGAGCAGCATTCCGGCGCCGGTCGCCGGCGGCCTGACCTTCACCACCCTCAGCGCCTCCGGCTCCCACGCCTGTGCCCTGACCACGGCCGGCGCGGCGTACTGCTGGGGCCTCAACAGCACCGGCCAGCTCGGCGCCCCCTCGACCGACCAGTGCGGCGGCGAGCCCTGCGGCCTCGCGCCGGTCGCGGTGGCGGGCGGGCTCGCCTTCCAGAGCATCAGCGCGGGCGCCTGGCACACCTGTGCCCTGACCGCCGGAGGGAAGGCGTATTGCTGGGGCAGGAATGCGGAGGGAGAGCTGGGCGACGGGACCATCGAGAACCGGGCCGAGCCTGTGGCCGTGGATGGCGATCTGATCTTCGCCTCGGTCTCGGCCGGCGGGCTGGCGATGACCCCGTCGGGTCGCACCTGCGGCGTCACCACCACGAAGGTGGCCTACTGCTGGGGCGGGTTGGTTGGCGACGGCACCAGCCTGGCGCGCATGGAGCCGACGCAGGTGGCCGGCGAGTTCCAGTGGCGCGACGTGCGGGCCGGGGCAACCTCGAGCTGCGGGATCGTCACCACCGGCGACCTGTACTGCTGGGGCGACCACCGGCGCGGCCAGCTCGGCACCGGCAACACCGCGGCGAGCCTGGTGCCGGCGCTGGTCGCCGGGGGGCACACCTGGTCGGCCGTGGACGGCGGCTCGGACAACCAGAACTGCGGGCTCACCACCGACGGGGTGGTCTACTGCTGGGGCGAGCTCCCGGAGGGCCGGACCTTCACGCCGCTCGAGCTGTTGGGACAGCCTTGAGTTTCAGAGGTTGACGCCCGGGAGGGGATGTTCGGGTGCCGTTGGTCGCCGCCCGGACGTCCCCTCCTGCAATGACCCGCCCTGACGACTCCGACCTCCCCCTCGCCCGGCTCCGCGACCTCGTGGCGCCGGGCCGGCTGCTCCTGGTGGGGTTCGCCTTCTGGACCGCGTTCGCGCTGATCTTCTCGATCGAGTACTGGCTCCTCGCCATTCCCGAGCCGTTCCCCCGGATCGTGGCCAGCCAGCTCGCGAGCTGGTGGCCCTGCGCCCTCCTCACCCCGCCCCTCGCCGCGGGCACCATCCGGATCCGCGCCCTCGGTCTCCCGCGGCCGGGCGCCGCCGCTCCACGCCGTCGGCGCGGCGGCGTTCGTGATCGTGGGCGGCGCGCTCATGGGCGCCGTCGAGAGCCTGCTTCCCTGGGCGCAGCCGACCGGCGGCGTCCTCGCCGAGGCGCGGCATGGGGTGATCCGCTACCTCGGCCCCGACCTGCTGCTCTACTGTATGGTCGTCGCGGCGACCGCTGGCCGGCGCCCACGCGCATGAATCCCGCCGTCGTGGGATCGCCGCCGCGACCTACGCCCGCCAGCTCGCCGAGGCGCGGCTGCACGTGCTGAGCGCGCAGCTCCAGCCCCACTTCCTGTTCAACACCCTGCACGCGGTCTCCGCGCTGATCTGGGAGGACCAGGCCCGCGCCGACCGGCTGCTCGCGCGGCTGAGCGAGATGCTGCGGCTCACCCTCCGGAGCGGCAATCGGGTCGAGACCACGCTGGAGGAGGAGCTGGCCCTGCTCGACCGCTACGTCGAGATCCAGGAGGCCCGCTACGGCGACCGGCTCCGGGTCCGGATCGAGGTCGAGCCCGCGGCCGCGGCAGGCGATGGTGCCGCATCTCATCCTGCAGCCGCTGGTCGAGAACGCGATCCGCCACGGCATCACCCGGCGGATCGGCGCCCGGACGGGTGGACGTCGTGCGCGCGGGCGGGCGACGGGCCGGCTGCACCTGACCGTGCGCGACGACGGCGTCGGCCTCCCGACGGGCCGCCCGCTCCGCGAAGGCGTGGGACTCGGCGATCACCCGGGCGCGGCTTCGCCAGCTCTACGGCCCGCGCGCAGCGCTTCGACCTCTCGCCCGCGGCCGGCGGCGGCGCGGTCTGCGCGCTCACCATACCGCTCCGCGCCTCGGCGGGAGCGCCCGCGTGACCGCCCCGATCCGCGCGCTGATCGTGGACGACGAGCCGCTGGCGCGGGCCCGCCTCCGCGGCCTCCTCGCCCGCCAGCCCGACCTCCGGCTCGTCGCCGAGTGCGCGGACGGCACCGCCGCGCGCGAGGCGATCGCCGCGGCTCGTCCGGAGGTGGTGTTCCTCGACATCGAGATGGCGGAGGTGAGCGGGCTCGCCGTGGCCGAAGGGCTCGCGGGGCGGCGGAGGCGGGTCCGGCCGTCGTCTTCGTCACCGCGCACGAGCGCTACGCCCGGAGGCGTTCGACGTCCGCGCCCTCGACTATCTGATGAAGCCGTTCGAGGAGGAGCGGTTCCGCGCCACGCTGGACGCGGGTGCGGGCCCACGCGCGCGCCGCGCGCTGGGAAGCCGAGCGCCGGCGGGCGCCGCCCGAGGTGCTCCGCTTCGCCGACCTCGAGCTGGCCACTGCCGAGCGCGCGGCGCGCAAGGCGGGGCGGCCGCTCGCGCTCCGGCCCAAGGAGTTCGATCTGCTCCGCGCACTGGTCGCGCGCGGCGGCGGGATAATCACCCGGCGCGAGCTGCTCACCGAAGTGTGGGGGTACCGCGAGGGGGTCAGCAGCCGGACGGTGGACACCCATGTGGCGGTGCTGCGGCGGAAGCTGGGATACCGGGCGAATCAGGCGGGATACGTCGCCAGCGTGGCGAAGACGGGGTATCGCCTTACGTCGGCAGTCTAGTACACCAGACTCGAGAGTCCCACGCCCAGCACCGTCCCCACCACATATCCCCCCGCGCTCATCAGCCAGGCATGACCTCCGGGATGGGGCATCCGCCGCCCATCCGACAGCAGGTAGTGATGAAGCATCGGCACCGACACCCCGCTCGCCGTTCCGATCAGGCTCCCGACCAGCGCGTCGGTCGGGAAGTGCTGATCCGCTCTGACCCGCAGGTTCCCGGTGAACCCGGCCAGCGCCGCGCCAATCGTGGCAACCGCGACGTGCTCGGCCGTACCGGCCTGGGGCCGCACCAGCAGGTTGTCCGTCGCCGCGAAGGAGGCGGCGGCAAAGCCGAGCGCGGAATGCCCGGACGGCATGGACACGAACGCGTCCCTCGTGGTGACATCGTAGCTCCCGTCGCTGGGCCGCTCCGATGCCGGCAGGTAGGTGAACGGCCGCGCGCGATCGGCGGCCGGCTTGAGGAGCTGAACGCACGCCTCGGCCAGCAGCAGCGATTGGCCGTAGAGCACGACCGGCCGGCGGAATCGGTCGAGTCCGTGCACCCCGGGCTGCGTCGCCCAGGCGAGCACCGGCGGGGCGAGCACGGTCGCCAGGAGGAAGATGTCGCTCGCCTTGTCGGCGCCGGTGCTGGGATCGCCGACGATGTCCCGGTCGACCTTCCAGCCGATGGTCGAGGGATCCAGTCCCTGCGCGGGGACATCCCGGCGGGTGACCGGCAGCTCGAGGCCGATGACGATGCCCGCGAGCGAGGCGGCGCCGAGTATGCCGTCCGACCGCCAGTGCAGCTCCGGCAGGGCGACTGGAGAGCGCGGCTCCTGGGCGACGGCGGTTTCCGCCGAGGCGAGCAGCGTCACGCCGACGAGTAGCTCACGCATCATGGAGGCAGAGTACCAGAATGCATTACCGCGTCAAGTCGCCTGTGAAGCTCCGCGTACCCTCGCTTGCACTGCTTGCCGGTCTTGTCCTCGCCTGCGGTGAGTCTGGCCCCGAGCCGTCATCGGTCGAAGGCATCTGGCAGCTCCGGACCGTGAACGGGCAGCGTCTCCCGGCGACCTCCGCGGCCCTGCAGGGACCTATGACAGGTGGGGTCCTCCGGCTCGTGCCCGGAGACACGTGGACCGAGTACTGTGTAGATCGGGGAGCCGGCGAGCCGGTGCCGCTGCATCGGGGCGGGGGATTTCAGGATCTGGGGAATGGCCGAGCGCTGGTGCTCTACTACACCTCGAGTGGTGCCGGGACGGTGCCGTCCGACACGCTCACCGTTTCGGGGGACGAGGCGACCCTGCACTTCCGACAGGGCGCCTCGGTGACCGACGTGCTGCGGTTCGAGCGGATCGCCGGCGCCGAGACGGGCCGAACGAAACTCCAGGTGCGTGCCAGTGACGCTGCGCCAGCCCCCGGAACGGTGCCTTGCCAAAACCGTTGACGGGCTAGGGAAGCCCAACAAGGCAATCGGGGAGCAAGGCTTGGGCGGCTACGCCTAGCGCGCCGGCCGCCAGTCCCGCGTTGCTGTTGGGGCCGCATTGTATCGGGGACCCACCCTGACGATCCCCCGTCCATTGGTCATGGTGCCGGCTTCGACGACCGGCGTCCCATCGGTGTCGTTGAGCTGGATCCGCCCGGCGCCCCCCTCGCCTGCCAGCATGCTCGCCACCGTTAACTGGCCGTTGGAGACCTGCACGGTCCCACCCGCCTTTCCCGACCCCCGTCCCAGCACGACGAGAAGGTACCTTCCCCTCACCCCACGCCTGGAACAGCCCGTCGCCGGATTCGCTGGTCAGCATCTCCCCGGTGACCTTGCCGGTCGAGTTGACGACCACTACGGAGCGGGTATCGCCCAGGATGCCGGCCGCGGGCTTGCCCGACTTGTCGGTCACCCGGAGCTGGCCGGCGCCTTCGGTGAGCGAGATGGCCACCCCGGCGTCCTTCTCGATGACCTCGCTCGCGACGCTGAGTATGTCCCGTCCCGCGTCGTCGGAGATTTCCAGTCTCCCGCCGCCGTCGAGCACCGCCCGCTCGCGGTCCTGCTCGTCGGAGAGCGCGAGCACGCCGACCCCGTCCTCATCGGTGCCCAGGACTGCCGAGCCCTTTCCGCTTCCGCCGCCGACCTCGACGGCGTATCGGCCATCGTCGCCGCCGATGAGGATGTCGGCCTCCTCCTTCGAGACCTCATCGGCCAGGATCACGTAGTCCTTGCCCGACTCGTCCGACAAGGCGAACTGGCCGTCGCCCGTCAGCTCGGCTCGCTGGACCCCTTTGGCGTCACCGAGCACGATGCCCCCGCCCTTGGTCGGGAGCTGTACCAGGTTCACCATCTCCCGTCCGGCATCATCGTAGAGCACGATCGCGCCGATGTCGGAGCCGGGGTCGCGCGCGATGACGACGCCATCTTTCCCCAGTGGCACTTTCCCGTTCGTCACCTGAAGAACCGCCTCGCCCGCCGCGTCGGTCACGACGAAGGGTGCCCGGACGCGCAGCGACGCGGTACCGTTGGTAAGAGACGCGAGCTTCTCCTCCAGGGCCGTGACCCGCTTGATCAGGTCGAAAATCTGCGCTTCGGGGTCAGACGGGATTTTGGACGGCACTTGGCCGGCCAGCGCCGGCACCCCCAACAAGAGCAGGGTGACAACCAGGCCTATGCTCCGGCCGAGGAAAGTGATCCGTTGCTCGCGCATGCTGCCCTCCGGCGCCGATGTGATCGGAGTGGGTGATGGTTCCCGGGCTATCGAGGAACGCCCGCTTCGGACTTAGAGTCCCTCAGAAGCCGAACCGCCGCCAAGAGCCCGGTGCTCTCGGCGGCGGTCCAGTCTTCTTCCAGGGTGATCCCATCAGCGCACAGCTCACCTACTGCGGCCGCCAGATCACGGCCTTGGACCACCCGTCCGGGGCGCGCGCTGTAACCGACGATCGTGCCGAAGCTGTTGATCCCCTCCGCCGAGTCCATACCGTTCTCAGTTAACGCGGGAAGGATCTGAGTCGTACCGCCGTTTGGATGGACCCAGGCGTGGCCGGGGTCGAGCGCGCGGTCGTCCTCGTCCTTGCCGACGACGATTCCGTCCTTGTTGACGTCGTTCGCGAAGCCGGCGTGCAGGCGGACCCCGATAGAGGTGAACACGCCGCCGGAGAAGACCCAGGGCTGGACCACGTCGAGGTCGGCGCCTTCCGAGCCGGGCGGGGGCCCGAAGTTGCCGACGATCCGGCCATTGATTGCGGTGGCCTCGCCGAACAGGGTGCCACCGTCTCCCAAGTCCTGGAACTTGCCGTTCGACCAGGCGAAGGCATGCTTTTTCCCTGAGGCGGTCGTACTGATTCCGACCACCCTTTCCGCGTTGCTGATGCCGAGGCCTTGGGACATCTTGCCGCCGAGGGTGCCGATATCCTTCATCACCCCGTTCTTGTACACGAAGGCGTGGGTGTCGCCGGACTTGGTGTCGGACCACCCCACGATGACCCCGTCCTGGTTGATGTCGGTGGCCCGGCTGTTCCTGCCGCCCAGGGTGCCGAGGTTCTTCTTCACCCCGTTCTGCCAGCGCACTGCCCGCTCTGTCCCGGACAGCAGCGTGCTGTAGCCCACCACCACGCCGGCATCATTGATGGCGGAGGCCTCGCTCTCGCCACCGGAAAGGGTGCCGAGGTCTTTCATGACCCCGGCGTGGTGGAGGAAGGCGTGCGTCTTGTCCCCGGCGGTCCTGGCCCAGCCCACCGTCTGGCCCACGTTGTTGATATCGTTGGCCACGGAGATGTTGCCGCCCAAAGTCCCAATGTTCTTGATGCTGTAGGTGACGGTTGCCGCGGCGACGGCCTGGCTGCCTGGTGCCGGCGACGGCCCGGTGGTATCGGGAGCGTCCTTGCTGCAGGCCGCCAGTCCGGCCAGCATGGTAGTGAGGATAAGCACTTACGTTGGCGCATCGGGCTACCCTCGGTCTGGAAGCGGCTGGAACCCATCCTGCTATGGATACAACCTGAATCGGGGGTCTCAAGCCGTTCTCAAGTCAGAGCCTGGGACTGAGCGCGAGGCCCAGCTGAAAGCTGGACGGGCGAGTCCGGGCGATCTGGGGAGGACTGGCAGTGTCGGGGTATCTCCGGGCTTCAGCGGCGAACGACGGAATGGTACTGGTGCCAAGCTGAGACCAGGGCGTCAAGCGGATATCAAGCGGCCGGTGAGGCGCCCTCCCGAGCTGACGGATGCTTGACGCTCTCGGTCCGGAATCCAATACTGGGCCACGCGGATCCCATGGACCCAGCCGCATTGTCACAAGGAGAAGGCATGTACACCAGTATCCGGCACTACACCTTCAAGGACAACATCGACAAGCAGTCACTCGACGACTACATCGGTCGGATCGAGAGCAGGTTCGTGCCGGGCGTCCAGGCCCTGCCCGGCTTTCACTCCTACTATCTGGTGAAGCTGCGGGAGAATGAGATCGTCGGCATCGGCATCTTCGAGGACAAGAGCAGTGCGGACGCATCGAGCCGCTGGGCCGCGGAGTTCGTCAAGGGCGACGCGATCAAGGACCGGATCAATGCGCCGGATATCACCGAGGGCGAGCTCCTGATCTCGCGGGAATCGCCGGTCACGGCGTGAGGGCTCTCCCTCGCGTCACCGGCGGAGGGTGAGACCCGGTCCGATCAGGGTCACGAACAGAAGGATGGCAACCGCCGCCGCGGCGAGCCATCCGGCGTGGCGGGTCACCGGCCGGAGCGTGTCCGGGCTCCTGGGGTGACCCGCTCGCGTCAGGTCGGCCTGGATGTCAGGGATCCACAGAAGTCCCAGGCCGGCGCCGAGCGACGAAGCCGCGGGCAGGAGGAAGCGGCGGATCGGGTCGATCGGGTTGAGCAGCCCCGAGGCGAGCGCCACCAGTCCGGCGCCGAGATAGGGAAGGAGCACGAGGGCGCGAAGCCGAGGCCGCAAGGGCGAGTCGAGGTCGAGCCACGGGATCCGCGCGCTCGCGGCGCGGAGCACCAGGTAGTACAGCGCCGCGCCGCCCACGACGGCGACCGGCCGCCAGAGCCAGGCGGGAAGCGCCGCCGCCGCGACCGCCCAGTCGCCGAACCCGGCCAGCCCGCAGAAGACCAGATACCCCGCGGCGACGAAGAGGTTGTAGGCGAAGAGCAGCCAGAGCAGCCACCATCGCTGGGCCGGCTCGGCCGACACGGCGGGCAATGCGCGCCAGAGAAGGAGCCCGACAGCCCAGTTGAGCAGCGGACCGGCCAACACCATCGCGAGCGGCTGGACCTCGCACTGGGTCGCCACCGTGGTGATCGTCGGCTGCGCCGCCGGCGAGCAGGCAGCCGACCCCGTGGCCGACCGCCTCGTGGAGGAGCATGGTGAGGAGGTACGCCAGCCCGCCGAGGGCGAGCAGGGTGAGCGGGTCGTCGGCGTCGGCGACGGTGCGCACGGTTCCCATGGGCCTCCTCTCGCGGCCTCCCCTGACCGACTAGCCCTCCCGCCTCCCGCACCACACATTGTAGGGACTCGGCCTTTCCCCCGCAGGAGGCCCCATGCCGTCCACCCAGGCGCTCTCCGCTCCGCCCGACCGCAAGCCGCGCGACGACGAGATCGACGTCTACGGTCTCACCCACCCCGGGAAGGTCCGCAAGGACAACCAGGACCACTTCCTCGTCTGCGCCCTGCACAAGTCGGCCACGATTCAGCACTCCAGCATTCCGCCCGAGAACCTCATCCCCGGGCGAGCCAGCGCGTCGCGCTCCTCATGATGGTCGCCGACGGCGTCGGCGGCGGGCCCGGGGCGAGGAGGCGAGCCGCATGGCGCTCGAGGGCGTGACCCGGTACGTCACCCGCTGCATGGCGCTGCTACTATGCCGCCGTCCGAGCGACGACGCCGAGTTCTACACGAGCGCTCCAGGAGGTGCGCCGGCCAGTGCCACGCCGAGCTGGTGCGCCGGGGCGAGGAGGATCCCGACTACCGCGGCATGGCCACCACGCTCACCCTCTACCTCGGCGCACTGGCCCCGGGCCTATCCTGCTCCAGGTCGGGCGACAGCCGCTGCTACCTGCTCCGCGGCGGCGAGCTGCACCCAGATCACCCGCGACCAGACGATGGCGCAGGAGCTCATCGACCTGGGCGTCATGCGGCCGGCCGAGACCGCGGGCACCCGATTCGAGCGCACCCTCTCCAGCTCGATCGGCGGGCAGCCAGACCGCGCCGGTGGTGAGCAAGTTCGACCTCACCTGGGACACCGTCGTCCTGCTCTGCAGCGACGGCCTCACCCGGCTCGTGCCCGACGAGCGGATCCGGGAACGGCTCCGGACGATGACCTCGTCGCGGCAGGTCTGCGAGGCGCTGCTGCAGGACGCGCTCGACGGCGGCGGGAGCGACAACATCACCATCGTCATTCGGCGAGCGGTGCCGCACGAGGGGTGAACGGAAGCCATGCCCTTCAAGAGCAAGGCCCAGCGGCGGAAGTTCGCCGAGCTGCTGGTGAAGGGCGAGATCTCGCCGGAAACCTTCGAGGAGTGGAACCGGGAGACGGGCGGCGCCCGGCTGCCCGAACGGGTGAAGCGCGCCGCCAAGCGGGCGACAAAGAAGAAGGCGAAGCCGAAGTCGAGGAGGACGACCCGCGTTCAGGGGCGCGGCAAAGAGAGGGAAGCGCTGGCCATGAACCGTCGCGCTGCTGGTGCGGCGACGACTTCCTTTGCCCGCACCGCGACCGCCTTGAAGTCGATATCGACCCGGTCCGCCACCTTCACCGCCCCGCCCGGCCCGCCCCGGAACGGCGTGATCCCGAAATCGGTCTGCTTGACCGAGAAGGTCGACGCCGGCCTCCAGGGTGTCTCCCGCGATCCGGGTGAGGACGTCGAGCGGGACCGTCCGCGTCTGCCCCACCAGCGTCATGGCGCCGACCACGTGGAAGCCGCCTTCCTTCGGCTGCACTTCCCGCGAGACCAGCCGGATCACCGGGTAGTCCGCCGTCCGGAGCACCTCGGTGCGCATCGTCTCGCCCACCTTGCGGATCTCCTCCGTGTCCGGCGGGGTGAGCACCTGGAGACTGTCGGCGTCATACCGTGATCTCGAGGTGCGAGCGCTCGGGCTCCCGGGGATAGTAGACCACCTCCCCATGGACGGCGTGGGACTCGATCAGGTGGTTGTGCCCGGCGAAGCCGAACACGCCGGCCTTCCCCGTCTTCACCTGCAGGCGGCTGCCGGCGGTCAGCCGGTAGATCACCGAGTCCGCCGAGGGCTCCGGGTTCCTGTCCCACTACCGGAGCGGGTGCCTGGAGCGTACGTCGCCCCGGCGAAGAGCACACAGGCCCAGCTCACGGTCCGAATCGCAGCTTCGTATTGCATCGTCAGATCCCCAGAGTTTGGCGGATGACCAGCCGTCCGGTCACCGCGTCCGCCGGGACCGCGTAGATCTCTCCGGTGACGGCGAGGAGCGGGGTGACCTGCCAGCCCGCGCCGCCGAAGAGCGCGACCCGGTTCAGGTCCACCTCGACCTCGGTGTGGTCGGTGCTGCCGAACTGGTTGGTGAAGTTCACCTGAAACCGCGGCTGCAGCCGACTGTAGCCCGTCCCCACATACGGGCGCAGCCGGCCGCCGGCCATGCTCCAGCCGACGCTGGCGTCGAGCCCGAAGATGTTGGGCGAGAGGCGGTCGTCCGACACGTGGCCGTGAAAGCATTCGCTGGCCGGGTCGCCCAGCGCCTGACTGATCGCAGGTCACCGGGGCGTGAATCGTGCCGAGCGTGGCGTGCGCGCGGAGCCCGCGGTCACGCCGTGCGCCAGGGCAACGCTCCGGGCCAGGGCCAGCCCGATCAGGTTGGCCTTGACCCCGTTCACCCGGACCGGCGGAATCCACGAGGCCTCGAGTGCCAGGCCGAGTGGCAGGGGAACGCCGATGCGCGGACGCGCGATCCCCGCCAGCAGGTCGGTGTTCTCCGGCCCCTTGCCTGGCCGGCAGATGGTCGGCGTGGCGGTCGCCGGATCCACCGACGGCACGTTGGCGGCCTCGATCCCGAAGGTGATCCCGCTCGGAGCGGCCCGGCGCCGCCGCCTGGCTGAACGCCAGACGGCACCGAGAAGAGGGCCAGCGTCTTCGCCTCGTTCGACCCGGAGCCTGGGCGGCACGCGTCGTACTGCGCCGCGAGTGCGCGCCGGGAGCGCGCAGAGGACGAGGCCGACGGCCGCGAGGCGCAGCACTCGCCCGCTCATGGCGCCTTGACCACGATGACGCCGGTCATCTGGTCCCCGTGCACCGCGCAGTTGTACCGGTAGGTGCCCGGCGTGGTGAAGGTCACGTCGTAGTGGCTGCCGTTCTTGCTCTCGATCGGCCCGCTGGTGAAGCTCGGCGCGTCGACCGACTCCACGTTGTGGGGAACCAAGCCGGTGTTGACCCAGCGCCAGCGTACGACGCTGCCGGGCGCGACGGTATCGACCGCCGAGTTGACCGAGCCGTTCCGATCGCTGCGGAAGAGAATGTTCCCCACGGTCACCGTCAGCGCGGCGGGCGGCAGCCCGCCGCCGCCATTGTCACCGCCGCTGCCGTCCCCACCGCCGCCACCGCCGCCCCCCCCACCACCGCCGCCGCCACCACCACCGCCGCCGCCACCACCGGTGCCGCCGCCCCCGGTCGGTCCCGTCGTTCCGGATCACCACCGCAGCCCGCCAGCAGCGCGGCGACGAGGATCGCATACCCCAGCCGTGTCGTGCCCGACATACCCACCTCCCGCAAAGGGGTCGTACTCACTCTGGATACTTGTTCTCTGCGCAATGTCGGAGCGAGTTGGACAGCCGGGGCATCCCCGCCGCGGGGACTCTTCTTCCTCCCCGTTCGGGTAGCGACGAGATCGTTGCATGTTCCTCCCCATTCGGGGAATGGTCCGGGCCCGTCCCCGGGGCGACATTGCGCGGCTGTGTCGCGGACGGTATCCATGGGACGGAAGCCCGCCTCCTACCCGGGGACCCTGGTGGTGCCCACTCAACGCCTTCGCGTGCGGCGACCGCATGCTCCACTGCTGCTGGGCGGAGTGTGCCTGCTGCTGGTGGGCGCGCTGTGCGTCTACCTGCGGCTCGGGCTCGTGCCCTCCGCGCTCATCGAGATCGTGACGTTCGGCGCCATGCGCGAGGCGCGGCTTCGGCGCGCGCTCCTGGAGGCCCGCGCCGCCCGCAACGAGCTTCGTCTCGCCATCGACACCATCCCGACCATCGTGTGGAGCACCACCGCCGACGGGACGGTCAACTTCGTCAACCGCGCGTGGCGGGACTTCACCGGGCTCTCGGCGGAGCATGCGGCCGGCGGCGGGTGGCTCGACACCCTCCATCCCGACGAAGCGGACCTGGTCCAGGCCACGCGCAGCGCGGCCATCGCGGCGGGTCGGCCCTACGAGCTCGACGTCCGACTCCGTCAGGCGGACGGCACCTATCGCTGGGTGCTGCGCCGGTCGGTGCCGCTCCGGGACGAGAGTGGACGGATCGTCCAGTGGTACGGCGCCGGCACCGACATCGACGACTCTCAAGCGTGCCGAGGCCGCGCTCCGGGAGAGCGAGGCCTTCCTCGCCGAGGCGCAGCGGCTGAGCCGGACGGGGAGCTTCGGCTGGGACCTGTCCCGCGCCGAGCTGCGCTGGTCGGAGGAGACCTTCCGGATCTTCGAGTACGACCCCGAGGGCGAAGCGCCGACGGTCGAGCACGTCGTCCGGCGGACCCACCCCGACGACCTCGACACGGTGCGCCAGGCGATCGACCGGGTCACCCACGACAAGGCAGACTGGGACCTCGACCATCGCCTGCTGATGCCCGACGGCCGGGTGAAGTACGTGCACGTGGTCGCCCGGGCGGCGCGGCACGCGGGCGGGCGTGGAGTTCGTCGGCGCGGTGATGGACGTGACCGCGACCCGGCGCGCGCAGCGGTTGGCCCGCCGGGCCCGGGAGCGCGTCCTGGCGGCCCGCTTCACCGCCGCCCTCGAGGAGCGCACCCGCCTCGCCCGGGAGATCCACGACACCCTGCTCCAGGGCTTCACCGGCGTCGCCCTGCAGCTCACCGCGGTGGCCCACCGCACGCCCGACGCCGCCACTGCGGCCGCGCTGGGCGACGTGGTCGGGCTGGCGCAGCGGACCCTGGACGAGGCGCGCCAGGCGGTGTGGGATCTTCGGACGCCGGTGGTCACCGACGGCAATCTCGCCGACGCGCTCCGCGAGACTGCCGAGCAGGCGCTCCGGGGCACCGAGCTCGGGCTCGAGCTGGAGGTGACGGGCGCTCCCTATCCGGTGGCCGCGCGGGTCGAGACGGCGATCGCGCGCGTCCTGCAGGAATCCCTCGCCAACACGGTCAAGCACGCCGACGCGCGCGTGGTCTGGGTCCGGCTCCGCTACGCCCCGCGGGGACTGAGCCTGTCGGTGCGGGACGACGGCCGGGGCTTCCAGGTGGATCCGGAGTTCCGCGGATACGGCGGCCATTGGGGCCTGCTCGGCATGCGGGAGCGGGCCGTCGAGCTGCAGGGCTCGCTGCGGGTCGAGAGCGCGCCCGACTGCGGCACCGGCCGTCGTGCTGCGGATTCCCCACCGGGTGCCGGCCGCGCCGCCGCCGGCGTAGCGCGCCGGATTCTCCCCGAACGGGGAATTGCTCCGAGGGTCCGCCGCTCATTACTTGGAGCCTTTGCGCAGAGGTCCCGTGTCCGAGCCCCTATCCATCCGCCGATCCCATCCGGGTCCTCATCGCCGACGACCACCCGGCCGTCCGCGCCGGGCTCGCCGCGGTCGTCCTCGCCGAGGCCGACCTGGCCGTGGCCGCGCACGCCGAGAACGGCGAGCAGGCGGTCGCGCTCTACCGGGAGCACCGGCCGCAGGTGGTCCTCATGGACCTCCGCATGCCGGTGCTGGGCGGGGTCGAGGGCACCCGGCGCATCGTGGCCGAATTCCCCGACGCGCGAGTGCTGGCGCTCACCACCTACCAGGGCGACGCCGACGTGCGGCGGGCGCTCGATGCCGGCGCACGCGGCTACCTGCTCAAGCACATGCTCATGACCGAGGTGATCGCGGCGATCCGCGCGGTGCATCGGGGGGAGTGGGTGATTCCGCCCGCCGTCGCCGCGAGCCTGGCCCAGCATCCCGAGCGCGAGCGGCTCACGCCGAGGGAGCTGGAGGTGCTGGAGTGGATGGTGCAGGGGCTGAGCAACAAGGAGATCGCGGCGGCGATCGGGCGCACCGAGGAGACGGCGAAGATCCACCTGAAGAGCATCTTCGCCAAACTGAAGGTGGCCACCCGCACCGAGGCGGTGCGAGTGGCCGTGGGTCGCGGATTGGTCCACCTCGACTGAGCGAGCCGGCCTTCAGTAGATGCGCCGCCGCCTCCGTTGCCGCCGCCGCGTTGCTGCCACCGCCGTTACTGCCCCCGCCATTGCTGCCGCCAGCAGTCACCTTGAGGATCTGGCCGCGGATCTCGCCCGCCGGATGGTCCCGGGTGTGCACGTTGGTGTAGGCCAGCCCGCGGTCGAGCAGAAACCGGAGCGAATCGCCCGTGATGGTGGTCTGGCCGTTGGAGATCGGCAAGGTGAGGTCGATGATCCCCGACGCGACCTCGCCGGTCCGGACCTGCGCGGCGCTGAACGGAACGATGATGTTGCCGTTGACGCCGGCGCCGCCGACATGGATGTGCGATGCCGCGGCGTTGCCGGAGAGGCCGCTCACGGTCACCCGGTAGCTGAGCGAGCTACCGTTGAGGGTGAAGGTCGCCGTGCCGCTCGCCGCGCCCGGAATTGCCGGCACCTCGTTGTTCCCGCTCAGCTGGGCGGTGTACGTGATCTCCGACTGCGGCGCCGTGGAGTCGTTGCTGCAGGCCAGCATGGCTCCGGCCGCCGCCATCGCGACCGCGAGGGCGGCCGCCCCGGTGCTCAAGTGTGTGTTCATGTTCCCCTCCTGTGGTCAAGTGATCCTGCGCGAGATTGGGCGCAAGATCGGGAGAGGGGACGGCGGACACGATTCCCGGTGGGAGTAGTCTTTGGGTTCCCCGAATGGGGGGCGCGAAGGGGTTTGCGGCCAGACACCCCGGCTGCATGCGCGGGTTAGGCGGCGCGCTCATGGAGCCACGCGAGAACGTGCTCCGCATCGGCATCCGGCGGGAATACCGGGTAGAAGCACGTCTCAATGCGCTCATCGCGAATGAGCAGTGTCAGGCGCTTGAGGAGACGCATCCCGTCCGCCTCGAACGTCGGCAATCCCAAGGCCTCGGTCAGCCGGAACTCTGCGTCGCTGAGCACCTCGTAGGGGAGCTGCAGCCGTTGCGCCATCTCCTGTTGATACGCCGTCGTCTGCGTGCTGAGTCCAAACACCTGGGCGCCGAGGGCGCGCAGCTCGCTATGGTGGTCCCGGTAGCTGCAGGCCTGAGGCGTACACCCGCGAGCTCCGGGAATGGCGTCCCAGTCCGGCGGTCCTGGCTCATCTGGCCGACCCGTCCGTGGGTAGCAGTACAGCACCGTCCACCCGGATCCGAGCGCGTCGAGCTGGACCTGGCGACCGGCGGTCGAGGGAAGCCTCAAGGCCGGCAGGCGGCGGCCGGGGAGGTGGAGCGCCGCGCCGTCGTCGACTGGCGCGGGCAAGCCCTCTGGTAGGGTGTAGAAATCGTCTCGGGTCATGCACCTGCTCCTCGTCGCGTCGGCCTAACGTGTTGGCGTTCTGCTGCGAACGCTCAAATAGAACGCGACCGCGCAGCGGTCGCTACCGAAATCCTCCGCGTTCGTCAGCAGCAACGCCCGGTTAGGCTGCGTGGACTTAGGCCTCATCCGCCACGGCGCGGAAAGTCGCGGCATTCTGAAACCTTAGAAATATGACCCCAAAGCCTTGACTGGCCTGTCTTGCCTTTGTATATAACCAGAACGTTATGGAAATAGACGGTTATGCAAGCCTCGGAACGCCTCAACCTGACCTTCGCCGCTCTGGCCGACCCCACCCGCCGCGCCATCCTGGCGCGGCTGGCGACGGGGGAGGCCACAGTGACGGAACTCGCCGAGCCGTTCGAGATGAGCCAGCCAGCCATTTCCAAACATCTGAAAGTGCTTGAGCGCGCCGGCCTCATCTCGATGGACGTCGATGCGCAACGGCGTCCACGCAAACTGGAGCCGAAGCGATTGGAGGAGGCCGTGGATTGGATCGAACGTTACCGCGAGATCTTCGAACAGAACTACCAGCGCCTCGATGCGTTGCTCGAAGAACTCCAAGCCAAACCGTCCAAGCGCAAACGAACAAAAAAATAGCGCGGACATGTCGGCGCGCTGTTCGCTCGTTCGTCCTCAGGGCGGCGCGCAATCACGATGAAGCACCAAGGAGAAGACAATGCCTAAGCCCGCAGAAGTTACATTGCCGAGTGATCGCGAAGTTCGCGTCACACGTACGTTCAATGCGCCCCGCCAATTGGTGTGGGATGCGCATACCAAGCCCGAACTCGTGCAGAAATGGCAGGGCTATGATGGCTGGGATATGCCGGTGTGCGACATGGATGTCCGCGTCGGCGGCAAATACAAGTGGCAGTGGAGAAGCCGCGAAGACGGCAAGCAGTTCGGCTTCTTCGGCACGTTCACCGAAGTCAACGGCCCGTCGAAGATTGTCCACGAACAATACTACGACCCGGGCGATATGGACTTCGCCATGCCAGCTGGCGATCCCTGCATCGTGTCACTTGAACTCAGTGAGCAGAACGGCGTCACGACGCTCGTCTGCAATTTGACGTTCGCGTCGAAGGAAGCGCGTGATGGCGCCGTCTCCACGGGCATGACCGACGGCATGGAGCATAGCTACGCCCGCCTCGACGACATGTTCAAAGCTGCAGCGTGAAGGAGGAGACGATGACCAAGATTTCTCCCCACCTCTGGTACACCGACAAAGCCGACGAAGCGGCGGCGTTCTACGCCTCGAAGGTCGAGCCGGGCAAGCACATCGGCCGTCTCAATGTCCGGGCGCGTATTGATCACCGTGACCGGAACCCCCCGAACCGTGGATTGCGTCGTGTGCCATGCTATGGCTTTCAGCTGTAGCCACGATTGCAGAGACATTCGGCCGGAGACTGAGGGTTGCCGCGTGCAGCCTAACGACTTGCGCATCAGCTGCGGGCCATCCCGCTGGCGCCCGCACAAACGCTTGTTCCGCTGGTCGCCATCGGCGGCCAGCGCCCGGGCGGAGGCCGAGAGCGACCTTAGATCGCATGCACCACCCTCCCCGGACGAGGAACCACAGGTTGAATGCCTGCGCCTATGTGCCAGGCCTAGAAGCGCTGGCATTGACAGATCGACTCCTCCGCTTGCGTCGAATCGACCAAGCGATTGTTGGCACAGCCAGCACGATCACGAGGCTGCCGAGACCGATCAGGCGAAGCATCCCCGGGATCGCGATCGTGAACGCGAGGAAGTCCACGTTGCCCGTTTCCCAGAAGACCCACTCGCCGGCCAGCCGCGTAGCGAGGAGGGGCTGACCCGTCTCGAGAATCACGATGCCGTTGCCGGTGGCTGGGTTGAGACGTGCGGCGGTATTTATCGCAGGCTCGTTGTTGCCGTCATGACCGACGACGAAGCCACCTTTGTTGTTGCTGGCGTACAGGATAGTTCCAAGGCCCCAGATGTCTTCCGAAAACTTGGATGCGTGCGGCCGCCACATCTCGTTGATGATTGCTGGCCCAAGCACGCCGCGCCCAATAGGCTCGCCGTTCTTTCCCGGTAGGTGGGCCTGAACGAAACGCGTGAGGTCGGACACCGACGTGTACAGCGACGTAGCCGCAACGGCCGAAAAACGGTAATGAGTCGACGGTTTGGAGTCCACATCGTAGAACGTCGCGAGTGTCGATCCCTCTGCAGGTGTCCAACTGTATGACGAGCGAACCATACCCAAGGGTCGGAAGATGACGCGCTGCATGAAGCCCTCGAACGATTCGCCGCTCACTTCTTCGATCAGGAGCTGAAGGATTGCATAGCCACCTCCCGAGTACCGCCACTCGGACCCGGGCTCGTACTCCGACCTCTATAGTGCCGCTGGCCCCGGGAGACGCATCCGCGGGTCGCTTGAGGGATTCTTCCAGTGACTGCACGGCCGCGTTGGGCGCGAAGCCGGCGTAGCCAAGTCCGTCGGTGAGCCCGGCGGTGTGACTCAGCAGCCGCCGCACCGTCACCTTGTTGTTGTCGAACTTGCTTTCGGGGAGCGCCCACCGGGTCAGGTAGGTGCTAACGGGTGCGTCCAGGTCGAGCTTTCCCTCTTGGACGAGCGCCATAACACCCCAAGCGGTGATCCACTTGCTGAGAGAAGCGGTTTGGAACACGGTATTCACGTCCACCGCTTCGCCGACGGAGACGGCATGGACGCCGTGGACAGAGCCATCGTCGATTACGGCGAACACAGCGTTGCCTGTGTTGCTGGAATCGACGAGCTTGGCAGCGGCGTCCATGAACCCGGCGATGTCTCCGCGAGGAGCGAGTGTCTGCTTCCACCAGCCTTCCGAGGTCCCAACGAACACGACGACGGCCCACAGAACGAGGAGCGCGAGAGCTGCTAAACCGACGCGAAACACAGCTTTCATTTGAGCCTCTGACTCGTGTCGATACACTGATCTTGTTCTTGCGACGCGTCGTCCTGCTCATAGCCAGCCGCAGCCGCCACAGTGAAAGTCGTGTGCCGCCTAACGATATGCGCATCAGCTGCGGGCTCTCGTGCCGGCGCCCGCACAAACTTTTGTTCCGCAGCGTCCTAAAGGGACGCTGCGCCCGAGCGGCGCTCGGGACACCTCCGGCCCGTCGGCTGCATGCGCTGGTTAGACGGCGGCCCGGCGTGACCTCCGCTTGTGGAGCGTTTCGCCAGCTTCGAGCATGCGAATGAAGCCCGCAAGCCGACGAGCTCGAGTGTCAGGCCTCCCGGCATCGTGCAGGCGATACAGGATCGCATACCGGTTCTGACTGTCCAGCTGCTCGAACGCGCGTCGCGCCCGCGGATGAGCCACTAGTGCCGCCTGGAGATCCTCAGGCACTGGCATTGTGCGGGGCGACGCGTACGCCGCCCCCCAGCGTCCGTCCCCTTTGGCTGTCTCCATCTCGCGGATTCCCGCGGGTGCCAAGCGCCCTTCCGCATGCAACCGCTCGACCGCAGCACGGTTGATCTGGGACCACTTGCTGCGCGGTCGGCGTGGGGTGAACCGCTGCCGCCACCGTTTGGCGTCCACCGAGACGGCTTGGCCGTCAATCCAGCCGTAGCACAGCGCAACCTCGAGCGCCTCGGGCCGGGAGAGAGAGCGTAAGCCGCTGTCCTTCTTGGCGAACTCGAGCCAGACCCCGCTGGAGGTGTCGTGCTGTTTGGCAAGCCATGTCTGCCAAGCGGCTCCGGACGTGAAGCGCTTGACAGGCAGATCATTGCTGGCGCCCATTGCTTTTCTCACGCGAGTGTTGCCCACACCTGGATTTCATCAGCCGTCCGTCTAACGACTTGCGCATCAGCTGCGGGCCCTCAAGCTCGCGCCCGCACAAACCTACGTTCCACAGCGCGCTCACGGCGCGCAGTGGCCGAGCGGAGCGCCGCGCCACCTCCGGCCCGTCGGCTGCATGCGCGGGTTAGGCGGCCCGCCCGCGCAGAAGTCGGCCGAGCCGGCTCAGAAGAGCACTGTGTCCCATTCCGTAAGGTCGAAGAATTCCCGGGTGACCTCTGTCGCGACACTCTCGTCAAACTCTGCACACGTGTAGAGAATCACCGATGCGAAGCGACGGACCGACCATACGCAGACGTAAATGCCGGAGTCGATGAGGGGCACAAACGCATCGTAGCCCTCGTTGGTGGCCTTCCCCTGGCCCGTGGTCTGGTGCACGATAGGTTCCCCGTATGTGCGCAGACCCAACCGGCCGGTAATGGCGACGAAGTAGTCACGAATCGCCTGGGCATCGAGCTCCTGGCGCGCGAAATAGCCCTCGATCAGCAGCCGCTTTCGAAAGATCTCTGGAGCAAGGCGCGGCATAGCGCGTCTCCTAAGGATTGCGGAGCACGTGCGGGTCCGCCTAACTAGTATTGGACCTCTCTACCCACCCCCCGACCGCCAATTATCCCCGCCAAGAAATACGCCGAATTCCCCGCGCTGTCACCTGTGGTCACCAACCAACCGTCGACCACCGCCAGCTCTAGCTCACAGGGGCGAGCCGCCCTGTCAAAACGGCGCTGCAGACAGCGCAGGCTATGTCCGCCAAGCGCGGAGTTTCACCCTGACCCCGCACAGCACCCCGGGCTGCCCACGGTCGCCGGGGGATCGCCCGGACCTGCTTCCCTGGTGTGCGATCCAGCTCGATCGGTCTTCGACCGACCCGCCGGCCTGGAAGATCGGCTCCGCGCCCGAGAGACTGGCTTGTCCGGGCGCGGCGAGTGGCTCGCGCCGGAGAAACCCACTCACGCGGAGCCAAATCCGCATGCTCAGCGTGAAATCCTATCGATCTCCGTGAAAACCCATCCCCCCGGCGAACGACGCTCGCCCGCAATCCGGGCCACCATCTTGACACCCACCGTATCCGATCCCATCTAGGACCCCCACTCAAATCCAAATTCCTTCTCGGAGGGACCCATGTTCGTCCTGGTCCAACACACCATCTCCGATCCGGCCAAGTTCTGGAACACGGCCGACCCGCGCGCCAATCTCCCACCCAAGATCAAGCTCCACCACACCTTCCCGACCCCCGACGGCACCCGCGCCGCCTGCATCTGGGAGGCCGAGTCGACCAACGCGGTCCGCGACTACATCGAACCGCTGTTCGGCCAGGTGAGCCGGAACGAGTATTTCACGGTAGAGAATAAGGAAGGGTTCGCGCGCCCGTCGAAGGTGCCGGAGACAGCGGCGGCAGGGCGCTAAACGGGCGTACGGGCTCACGGGCGGGGTGGATGTCATCCCGAGCGCAGCGAGGGACCTGCTGATCTGGCTTCGAACCTGGCTAGAGTAGGTCCCTCGTCGCTTGCGCTCGGGATGACAACATCGCCCCCGATCACCCCACCTTCCGCAGCTTCGGAATCGCCGCCTTCGCCAGTTTGGTGAGCATCGGCAGCGTAGACTCCGCCGTCCCCTTGAGCTCGGGCGACTGGCTGATGACGAGCCGCCAGGCGCCGACCCGCACGAAGACCGTCCCCTGCGGCCGCTCACCCTCGCTGGGCAGGAAGACCGCGTCGTCCCCCAGATCGCTCACCGCCCGCGCCGGTAGCCCCCGGTCCGTGAGCTGCTTGAGCGCGAGTCCCTTGGGCTCGTTGGGGTCGACCTTGGAGTGGAGCGCCACCCAAACGGAGGGATCCGACTCCGGCCAGCGGCAGGTCGTTGTGCCGAGCGCGTCACCCATGTCCACCTCGCCGGGGTCGCGCCCGGTGAGGGACTTGATCTCCTCGCGGGTGAGCACCGAGCAGGCGTTGACCGCTTGTGTTTGGGCCGCCAGCGTGGATGCAGCCATACAGGCCCCTGCAGCGGTGAACATAGGAAGCAGGGCGCGAAACGTGGAACGCATAGCGGATCTCCGGAGCGCGGGATTCTTATCGTACCCTCTAGCAACGCCCTGGCCACTCCGATACTCCCTCGCTTGCCCTGCGCCCCACGCCCTGGCGCTCCGCCCCTGCTCCTGCTTCTCTGCTGAATGCACGAGTTCAGCCTGATCACCACCATCGCCGCCGGCCTGGGCCTGGCCCTGGTCCTCGGCATGCTGGCCATGCGGCTCGGCATCCCGCCGCTGGTCGGCTACCTCATCGCCGGCATCCTCATCGGGCCCGCAACGCCGGGCTTCGTCGCCGACGTCGCAGCTCACCTGCCAGCTCGCCGAGATCGGCGTGATGCTGATGATGTTCGGGGTGGGCCTGCACTTCTCCATTCGACGATCTGCTGGCGGTGCGCGGCATCGCGATCCCGGGCGCGATCGTGCAGATCGCGCTGGCGACGGCGCTCGGCGCGGTCACCGCGCACTGGTGGGGCTGGAGCTGGGGCGCGGGCCTGGTGTTCGGGCTCGCGCTGTCGGTGGCGAGCACCGTCGTGCTGCTGCGGGCGCTCGAGTCGCGCGCCGCGCGCTGGACTCGCTGAACGGCCGGATCGCGGTCGGCTGGCTGGTGGTCGAGGACCTGGTCGTCGTGCTCGTGCTGGTCGCTGCTGCCGGCGCTGGCGGCGTGCTCGGCGGCGCCGCGGCCGCGGGCCACGAGGGCGAGAGCGTGGGCCTGGCGATCGGCGTTGACGCTCGGCCAAGGTGGCGGCGTTCGTGGCGCTGATGCTCGTGGTCGGCCGGCGGGTGTTCCCAGGGTGCTCTGGCTGGTGGCCCGCACCGGGTCGCGCGAGCTGTTCACCCTCGCCGTCGATCTCCGCCGCGGTCGGCGTGGCGTACGGCTCGGCGGAGCTGTTCGGCGTGTCGTTCGCGCTCGGCGCGTTCTTCGCCGGCATGATGATGCGCGAGTCGGCGCTGAGCCACCGCGCCGCGGAGGAGTCGCTGCCGCTGCGGGACGCCTTCTCCGTGCTGTTCTTCGTCTCGGTCGGCATGCTGTTCGACCCGGCGGTGGTGGTGCGCGAGCCGCTCAAGCTCGCCGCGATGGTCGCGATCATCATGCTGGGCAAGACGCGCGGCCGCGGTCGCGCCTGGTGCTCGCCTTCCGCTATCCGCTCAGCACCGCGCTGACCGTCGGCGCGAGCCTGGCCCAGATCGGCGAGTTCTCCTTCATCCTGGCCGGCCTCGGCGGTCGAGCTGGGTCTCCTGCTCAGGAAGGGCAGAGCCTCATCCTGGCGGCCGCGCTGATCTCCATCACCCTCAACCCGATGCATGTTCGCCGCGATCGACGCCGGTGTCGCGTGGGTGAGGTCGCGCTCAGTCGGTCGCCCGCGCGATGGAGCGGAGCCCCGATCCCGCTGGCCGAGCTGCCGGAGACGGTCGACGTCCGCAGCCCTCACCGGCCACGTCGTGCTGGTGGGCTACGGCCGGGTCGGCCGGCGGATCGCCGACGCGCTCGCCGGGAAGCGGGATCCCGTTCGTGGTGGCGGAGCAGAACCGCGAGGTCGTGGAAGACCTCCGGGCCCGCGGGATCTCCGCCGTCTCGGGCGACGCCTCGCGCGCCGAGGTGCTGATTCAGGCGCACGTGGCGCGCGGCGGGGATGCTGGTGATCGCGACGCCCGACGCCGGCGGCGGTGCCGAGGATGGTGGAGATCGCGCGGACGCTCAATCCGCGGATCGAGATCGTCATCCGGGTGCACAGCGAGGAGGAGAAGGCACTGTTCGAGCGGGAGGAGCTGGGGCGGGTGTTCATGGGGGAGGAGGAGCTGGCGAGCGCGATGACGGGGTATATCGTGGATCGAGTCTAGCCCTCCCGCCGCGCCGGACGCCCGCCATGGTAGCGCCCTTCGCTCCGGCCCTTCAGGTAGTCGTACAGCCCGGTGAAGTAGACCGAGTCGATGCCCATCTTCTCCGCCGACGGCATCCCTTTGTCGGACCGCTCCCCGGCGAGGACCTTCAGGAACTCCTCCCGGGTCGGCACCGCGCCCTCGGGCCCGAGTGCCTCGAGCAGGCTGGGGCCGAAGGACGATCCCTGCGCGTCCTCGCCGTGGCAGCGGGCGCACTGGAGGCTGTACTGCTGCCACGCCTTGTAGAGCGGTGCGTCCACGGTGTCGCGTGGCGGCGGGTGATAGGGGTCATGCAGCGGGGCGGCCGTGTCCGAGGGGCCGTCTCGGCGGCGGGCGGTGCGGCGGGCTCGGTGTACGGACTCGGCTCGGCGGACGGAGTCGGAGTGGCACGACTGCACCCGCCCGTCGCGCCGAGCGCGGCGAGAGTGGTCAGGCAGGCGGCTTGGTACCGGTGACGCGCCGTCACGTCGGTCACGGGCCTTGTGGGGAGTGCCAGGAATGTGCGCGGTCCGGCGTGGGATCGCCAGCACCCGACCCGTCCGCCTCACTCCACTTGCCTCCACTCCGCTCCGTCATCCCGTGCGCCACGACCTGCCCTCCGTCCGTCCCTACGGCGCCGACATCTCGAACCTGGTCGTTTCGTCGTCCGGCGACTGCGTGGGAAATCCGCGATGCTCCGGTACCACCCAGTGCGACGGAATCCACGTGTACCAGCCCCGGTCCCAGTCCCAGTGTCCCGGATCCCACCGGGCGCCGGGCACCGGCGGCTCCAGCCAGGTTCCGGGTACCCACACCCACCCGGCGCGTGGCGCCCGCTGAGGACTCTCGCGGAAGTCCCAGAATCCCGGGACCCAGACCGCTTCGGCGGACAGATTGCGGCGCCTTGCTCCGATGCACGGCGCGATGCGCCGCCTCGACTTCGGTGACCGCGCTCGCGTCCGAGAGCAGGCCGGGGACCGCCTGCGCCGCCGCGGCTCGAGTCGTCCCCAGGCCCAGGAGAGCCGCCACTCCGTAGACCGTCACGCGATGTGGAACGAGCTGCATGGTGTGCCTCCTTCGATGGTCTCGCGGCCCCATCTAGGAACGTCCGGCGTGCGGCGGCCGTCGCGCCTCGCTGCGCTCGGGATGACAACCGGCCAATCCCGCCCCAGATTAGCTCCCCATGCGGCCCGACGATTCCACGCTCATCTCCGGCAACGACAGGGGAAAGCCCGACCGGGCGGCGCAGTATCGCGACCGGGCAAGACCGGCCGCACAGGGTAACCCTTGAGCCGCGCACTGGTTGCCGGGTTGCTGCTCTGGGTGGCCGGCGCGATGACCGCGGCCGCCCAGACCCCCGACTGGCGGAGCGATTGGGGAGTGGCCGAGGGCTTTTCCCTGCACCGGGATACCGAAGGGTATCGGTTCCCGACCGCGATCGCTGTCGTTCCCAACCCCGGCGACGAGCCGGGGGATCCGCTCTATTTCGTCACCGAGCTGCAGGGCACCATCAAGGTGGTGACCAACGACCGCTCCGTTCACACCTTTGCGCACGTGCCGGCGCCGGTGAAGGACACCCTGCCCAAAGCGGAGGCCGAGGTGGGGCTGGCCGGCATCTGCCTGGAGCCGCGCCACGGCTATGTCTTCGCGACCTATGCATATCATGACGCCGACGGCGTGCTCCGGAACGCCCTCGTGCGCTACCAGACCCCGCCACGCCGTTTCGGTATCGCGCCCTCCGACAGCCTGGTGATCAGAGAGTTGTTCGCGCGGGACGTGGCGGCGGTGTCCCATCAGATCGGTCCCTGCCAGGCGACCGATCGTGCGCTCTTCGTGAGCGTCGGGGACGGCGAGAATCCTCGCATGAGTCACGTCCTGGGCTCGACTCTCGGGAAGGTGCTGCGGCTCGACCTCCAGGGCCGCCCCGCCCCGGGGAACCCCTTCGCCCCCGCCGACAGCTCGGCCTCCGCGCGGGCGATCTGGGCCCTGGGCCTCCGCAACCCGTTCGGCCTGCACCTGGTCGGCGACCGGCTGTTCGCCGCCGACAACGGCAACCAGATGGACCGCTTCGTCGAGATCGAGCGAGGGCGCGACTACCTCTGGGACGGAAGCGACCGCAGCATCGGGGCCGCGGCCGCCCAGACGCTGACGCCGCCCGTCTCCCCGGTGCAGCTCGACTACTGCACCGGCGAAGGCTTTCCCGATCGCTGGCGCAACCGGTTCTATCTGGCGCTCTCCGGTCGCCCGGTGGATTCAGGGCCCGAAGCCAGGCGACACGGTAAGGGGGTAATGGTTCTCGACTACTCGATGACGGCACGTCGCATGCAAGCCGTGCCGTCATCGAGTAGTCGAGAGCCATTACCCCCTTACCGTGTCGGCCCTCCGCTTCGGGCCCTGAATCCACCGGGCGACCGGAGAGCGCCAGATAGAACCGGTTGCGCCAGCGATCGGGAAAGCCTTCGCCGGTGCAGTAGTCGAGCTGCACCGGGGAGACGGGCGGCGTCAGCGTCTGGGCGGCCGCAGGCCCGATGCTGCGGTCGCTTCCAGTTGCCGAGGTAGTCGCGCCCTCGCTCGATCTCGACGAAGCGGTCCATCTGGTTGCCGTTGTCGGCGGCGAACAGCCGGTCGCCGACCAGGTGGGGCCAAACGGGTTGCGGAGAACGGGGCCCGGATCTCCGCCCGCGCGGAGGCCGAGCTGTGGGCGGGGGCGAAGGGGGGGGGGGGTTCCCCGGGGCGGGGCGGCCCTGGAGGTCGAGCCGGGCGGCACCTTCCCGAGAGTCGAGCCCAGGACCGTGACTCATGCGAGGATTCTCGCCGTCACCAACGCTCACGAAGAGCGCACGATGAGGTTGCCTGGCCGGGACCGATCTGATGGGACACCGCCGCCAGCGTCCCGCGCGAACAACTCTCTGATCACCAGGCTGTGGGGAGAAGAGATAAGAAAGCGGTGTGGCGGGGTCTGGTAGCGCACGGGGGGCAACCGGGCATAGGCATAGTATGTGCATAGGTTGGCGGCGCGGCCGTGAGGCTCGGCGAGTCCGGCCAGCCCCACCTCGGCCTCCGCTTTGGGCGGTTGTCCTTCACCGGCGCCCAGCATGCGCGAAGGTGTGAACGGAGCGGTCGTTGGTCGCCGCCTTTTGATGGTGCCTGCAGCTCGGTGGCGGAATCCGAGCGGATCCCCGCTCGTCGCGGGGTTGGGAACGACAGCGATCGCGGTCGGGGAACCGATACCCTTCGGTATCCCAGTGAGGGAAGGCCTCGGCCACTCCCCAATCGCTCCGCCAGTCGGGGGTCTGGGCGGCCGCGGTCATCGCGCCGGCCACCCAGGGGACAACCCGGCAACCAGTGCCCGGCTCAAGGGTTACCCTGTGCGGCCGGTCTTGCCCGGTCGCGATACTGCGCCGCCCGGTCGGGCCTTCCCCTGTCGTTGCCGGAGATGAGCGTGGAATCGTCGGGCCGCATGGGGAGCTAATCTCGGGCGGGATTGGCCGGTTGTCATCCCGAGCGCAGCGAGGCGCGACGGCCTCCGCGCGCGGACGCTCCTCATGGGGCCGCGAGACCATGGGGGGGGGACACCATGCAGTTAGTTCCACATCGCGTGACGGTCTACGGAGTGGCGGCTCTCCTGGGCCTGGGGACAACTTTCGAGCCGCGGCGGCGCCGCCCGGCCTGCTCTCGGACGCGAGCGCGGGTCGCCGAAGTCGAGGGGGGGCATCGCGCCGTGCATCGGAGCAAGGCGCCGAATCTGTCCGCCGACGCGGTCTGGGTCCCGATTTTGTCGGACTCCCGCGAGAGTCCTCAGCGGGCGCACGCGCCGGGTGGTGTGGGTACCCTGCGGCCGCCAGTGGGCGGCCGAGTGGGATCCGGGACCTCGACAGGAGCCGGAGGGTCGCACACGTGGATTCCGTCGCACTGGGTGGTACCCGAGCATCGCGGGGTTACCAGCGCAGTCGCCGGACGACGAAACGACCAGGTTCGAGATGTCGGCGCATAGGGACGAACGGAGGGCCTCACGGCGCACCGGGATGACGGAGCGGAGTGGAGGCAAGTGGAGTGAGGCGGGCGGGTCGGGTGCTGGCAGTCCGCCCGTCGGACCGCGCACCGTCCCTGGCACTCCCCACAAGGCCCGTGACCGACGTGACGACCAGCGTGCGCCCGGTTCCGAGCCGCCTGCCTGACTCTCTCGCCGCGCTCGGCGCGACGGGCGGGTGCAGCCGTGCCACTCCGGCTCCGTCCGCGAGCCGAGTCCGTACACCGAGCCAGCC
>CAWJZR010000026.1:0-412554 GCA_963847435.1 uncultured Alphaproteobacteria bacterium
GAGCAGGCTCGCGGTGGCGACGTCATTGGCATCATCGCAGACCTTGTGCGCCGCGCGCATCGCCTTGGCCATCGCCACGTTGTCCTTGCACAGCTCGTTCAACATCTCGGCCGGGGAGACGAACAACTTATTGTTCTCCTGGAGCGAGGTCAGCTCCAGAGTCTGCGCCAGCGAATGGATGGTCTTCTGGCCGAGCTTGCGCACGCGCTCGGCGAGGGGATCGATCGTCGCGAAGATTTGGTCGGACTGCTCGTCGAGCATCAGATGGTAGTCGCGGAAGTTAGGACCCGCCATGTGCCAATGAAAGTTCTTGGTCTTCACGTAGAGGACATAAGCGTCGGCAACGAGACCATTGATCTTGTCGGCGATCTTGCGGCGGTCGTCCTCGGCCAGATCCGATGGGGTGAGGAGAGCCGATGGATCACTATCATCGCCTGCTGGCGCCCGCTCCGCCGTCACCACTGATTTCGCTTTCGGCATGATGTTCTCCCACTGATTTGGATCGTCTAGTGAGGCCGATGAACCGATTGCCGGGTTCGCGGGGGGCTTCCTGAGCCTCTACAGCCACAAGCCGCAAACTACGCACACGGCTAAACCCCGCGTCTGCTCTTTCGTTCCGTGCCGGGTCAGGGCTTTTCGCGATTAGACCTCTTGATAACGGTCAACTCCAAGCTTTGATTGGCAAACCGAAGAAAGCTGCCGCGGACGGGAGCCCGGATATGCACAAGCGCATCGTCACTGTTATTGAGAGCGGAAACGGACCCTATGGTCAGTTCATTACGGCGGGCGATCACGTTTTGGGCGCAGATGAGCGTGGGGAGTTGGGCGGCCGAAATACCGGGCCCGAATACTTACGAGTTGCTTCTGTCCGGCCTTGGAGCCTGCACGCCAATGACGATCCGCATGTATGCCGAGCGACATAAGATGCAGCTGGCGCGCGTTGAAGTTCGGTTGCGGCATATCCAGCGTGCCACCGCGCAGGCCGGCGTCACCGACAAGTTTGAACGAACCATTATCCTTTCCGGCGAGCTGTCTTTCGAGGAGAGGCGGAGGACTGAGATCGCCGAGCATTGTCCGGTGAGCCAGACACTGCAACGCCCATCGGCCGTGGTGTCCCGGCTTTCATCGTAAATTGCTGACAGAGCTTTCCGCGCCCCGAGAATGAGTAAAGCGTGTCCCCAGGCAATTCCATGACTTCTTGATCCTTCGGCAGCCGAACACCAAAGCTCGCCGGGAGCCCGGACGTCGGGGCCATAAAATTTGGCATTCGGCGGCCAATTGCGCGGATCAAACCGTCCAGATAGAGATTGGGCGACTAACTCGCTCGAAATGCGCCACTTGCTGACGGGGTTATGTTGGCGGTCACATCCGATGATTTGCCACGGCTGTGATCTGACGTGTCATCACGCGGGTGCTGCTATGGACGGGCCTTGTTATCGTCGCAAGGCGTCTTAATTCAAACATGTCTACGGCGTTGCGATCCCTTCCGAGGCAGGACAATCATGCATAAGCAGCAGGTCGATTGGGACCCCAGGTCCGAGCCGGTCCAGAAGAACCAGATCGCCGCCTACGACGACATGCGCGGCCGCTGTCCAGTGGCGCACAGCGCTTACGGGAACTGGACGGTTTTCCGGCACGAGGACACCGTGCGGATCCTCGACGACCATAAGACCTTTAGCAATGTCGTCTCCGCGCACCTGTCGGTGCCCAACGGCATGGACCCGCCGGAGCATACCCCTTTCCGCAAGATCAACGAGCGTTACTTCACGCCGGAGCGGATGGCCGCCTTCGAGCCCGCCTGCCGGGCCATCTCCCGCGAATTGGTCGCCGCACTGCCGCGCAGGGAAGTCGAGCTCATGGCCGGCCTCGCCGAGGACTTCGCCAACCACATCCAGTGCAGTTTCATGGGTTGGCCAGATTCGTTGCGTGAGCCGCTGCGGCTGTGGACGCAGAAAAACCATGAGGCCACCCTGGCGTTGGACCGGGCGGCTATGTCCGCTGTCGCCATAGAGTTCGATGGCTACATCCGCGATCAACTGCGCGTGCGCCGGGAGGCTGGGGACGGAGCCCCCGACGACAATACCACGAGGCTGTTGGCGGAAACCGTCGATGGGCGCGCGATGACGGACGCGGAGATCGTTTCGACCGTGCGCAACTGGACGGTCGGCGAACTGGGGACCATCGCCGCCTCCGTTGGCATCATCATTCACTATCTCGCGGCGCACCCAGAGGTCCAGCAGCAGCTGCGCGAGCACCCGGAGACGATCGAGCACGCCACCGATGAGATCCTGCGTATGCAAGCGCCCCTGATCGCCAACCGACGCCGCACGACCAAGCCGGTGACCATTGCCGGGCGGGACATCCCCGAGGGCGAGCGGGTCATGGTGCTATGGGCCTCGGCCAACCGTGATGAAGATGTGTTCGGGAACCCGGACGAATTCCGGCTCGACCGCGACCCGGCGGATAATCTGCTCTACGGGCGTGGCATCCACGCTTGCCCTGGCGCCCCGCTGGCGCGGCTCGAGCTGCGAGTTCTGCTCGAGGAGCTTCTCGCGGCCACGTCGGCGCTCGAGACGGTGCCGGGCAAGGATCCGGTCCACGCCGTCTATCCCGGGGGCGGATACACCACGCTCCCGCTCATCGTCCACTGATGCCCGCGTGCAAGAGGCGTTCGGCTGCTGATCCCTGATCGCGGAGCTATCGGCAAACGATGGCGCGACTTGGCTTTCGGTCATCGCAGCACCGACGCAGGCGCGCACGCACGCCTACGCCGATTGTTTGACTTGCGTCATGGCGGTGAATTAGGGGGCAGGCGATGAGACCGACAGCGCCGCTCGGATTTTTTCAGAAAGGCTGATCGATATGCTGGTCGACCATCCCGTCGGTGGTGCCGAAAACGCGAGCAAGACAGTTGAACCAGCGAAATTCCTAATCATCGATGATCATCCGCTATTTCGGGATGCGCTGCAGAGTACCATCCTGCTCACCTATCCACGCGCGCAGTTTGCCGAGGCGTCATCGGTCGAGGAAGCCAAAGCTATCGCCGCCTACGATCGCTTCGATCTCATCTTGCTTGACCTCGGATTACCGCAAACGCCGGGGTTTGCCGGTTTCCTTGCGCTTCAATCGCTCCATCCACGGATGCCCATCGTCGTCGTGTCACCCCTCGAAGAGGCCTCCCTGATCGAGGAAGCAAAGGCTTACGGCGCGACGGGATTTATCGCAAAAGCCGCGTTCAAGGCCGAGGTGATGCGAATTATTCAGCTTGCGATGACGGGGGAGGTCGCGTTCCCGCCCCAGCCGGCTCCGTCGACAACGGGAGGCGCCGCTCGGCATCACAGGGGTGACATGGCGCAGCGGTTCAAACTTCTGACGCCTATGCAGAGGCGTGTTCTGGACTTGCTGCGCCAAGGCAAGTTCAACAAACAGATCGCCTACGAGCTCGGCGCGGCGGAATCGACGGTGAAGGCGCACGTCACCGCAATCCTGCACAAACTCAACCTCAGCTCGCGCCTGCAAGCCGTCATCGAGGCTACCCGGTTGAAGTCCGGCCGTCCGCCGCTGGGTTCGGGAGTAGCTCGGAATTTCACGACTTTCGCCCCCCAACATTCACGCTGAGCGAAAGAGATCTCACGACGTCGGGGGGTAATCAACGCGATGCGATTACCAGTTGCCGATTTGACAAGCGGGCTTCGCCCGATCGGAACAACGTTGCCGCGATTTGAGCCGGCGTCGCCGAAGGTCGTCGATGGCCTCGGTTAGCAAATCGAACTCCGCATTGCGGCTGCGTTGCGCCAAATCGGCAAGCCATTCGAAGACTCCGACACCCTCAATCCTCAGGTCTGGTGGACCGCGAAATCCCTGCGCGCCGGGATGGCGAACAACACCGGCATCATGCCGCGAACGAGCATGCGCCACGTTGGTATCATTGATACCTCCGAACAGGATTTCATTCTGGAATACCTGCGCTCGATCTCAAACTAGGGGCTAGGCATTTTCAGGTTCGAAGGGCTTATGGGTTGCCCGCGGTTTCTCGGCTTATCCCACTTGATGTCATCGCCATCTCGGGACCAACCGTGACCTGCCAAGATTTGGTCTCGATGTTTTCTCCAATTCGCCGTCGGAGCAGGGCCGTTACGGCCACGATGCCGAGCCGCGGCGAGATTTCGAGCGGCGTCTGGACGCGGCAGCCGCCCGCCCCGGCGAGGGTCGCGGTCTTGCCAAATTCAGTTCGCGGGGTTATTTTGCGGGATGGTGGAAACGACCAAAACGACCAAGAAACTCCAAATTTACCGGCGGTACTCGCCTTCATTTTTGGCGCGGTTGTAATTGTCGTGAGCATGGGCTCATTGCTCCTGACCCTTTTAGCCGTTGTCGGCATTCACATCTAATTGTCAGGGCGTTGGCGGCGCGACCGGAGACAGGTCGCGCTACTGGCGGATGCTTTCCACCGCAAGGCCCATTCCGAAGCAGAGCGGCCCGCTGCGCCCTCCGAGAAATCATGGAGGTGGTCCGCTGTATCCATTGGCGCGTTCGGCAGTACGATTCTCTTGAAACCGCAGCGGCGAACTGCAATCCTCCGGCGGGGCGGACATGACCGTCTGGCACGTCCCAAGGAGGCTCGCATTGATCACGCAGCTAACCTCCAGCGAACGCCGGTATGCGGCGATGATCCTTCTTGTCGTGGCGATGGCGGGTATCGCCATGGTGGCGCTCGGCAAGTCTGATCCACTCGGGATACATGGCGTGATCGTGCTGCTGTATAGTGGCGTCCTGCTGTATATCGTGCTGTCGGCGTTGTACCGGCCTGAACCACAAATTGATCGGCAGGCCAGCTACTACGACGACCCGATCAAGGTCGGCATCGTGCTATCACTGGCGTGGGCCGTTTTCGGCATGTTCATGGGCGTGTGGGTTGCCGCGCAACTCGCCTGGCCTGATCTCGCCTTCGACGCAGCGTGGTCGACGTTCGGACGGATGCGGCCGACCCACACGACCGGCGTCATCTTCGGCTTCGGCGGCAATGCATTGATTGCCACATCCTTCCATGTCGTCCAGCGCACCTCAAGGACGCGGCTGGCGGGCCAGATCAGCCCGTGGTTCGTACTCTTTGGCTACAACCTGTTCTGCCTGCTTGCGGTCAGCGGTTATTTCATGGGCGTGACCCAGTCGAAAGAGTACGCCGAAGCCGAGTGGTATGCGGACTTGTGGCTGGTCATCGTCTGGGTGACGTATTTCCTGCTCTACATCCGCACGCTCGCGCGGCGCAAGGAGCCGCATATCTATGTCGCCAACTGGTATTTCATGGCCTTCATCCTGGTCGTCGCCATTCTGCACATCGTCAACAACCTCGCCGTCCCGGTGTCGCTCAGGCATGCCAAGAGCTACACAATTTGGCCGGGCGTGCAGGACGCCATGGTGCAGTGGTGGTACGGCCACAACGCCGTTGCCTTCTTTCTCACTTCCGGGTTCCTGGGCATGCTGTACTATTATCTCCCGAAGCGCGCGGAGAGGCCGATCTTTTCATACCGGCTTTCGATTATCAGCTTTTGGGGCATTACTTTTTTTTACATGTGGGCAGGCTCCCACCATCTCCATTACACCGCGTTGCCGCACTGGGTGCAGAACCTCGGAATGACGTTTTCTGTGATGCTCCTGGTTCCTTCGTGGGCCTCGGCCGGGAACGCGCTGCTGACCCTGAACGGGGCCTGGCACAAGGTTCGCGACGACGCGACGTTGCGCTTCATGATGGCGGCCGTTGTATTCTACGGTCTAGCGACCTTCGAAGGGTCGTTCATGGCGATCCGCCCGGTTAATTCGCTTTCTCACTACACTGACTGGACAATCGGGCATGTGCATGCCGGAGCGCTCGGCTGGGTGGCGCTGGTCACCTTCGGCTCCCTCTACACGCTCATTCCGGGACTCTGGAAACGCGATCGGATGTATTCGGCCGTACTCGTCGAGGTGCACTTCTGGCTCGCGATCGCAGGGACGCTTATCTACGTCTTCGCGATGTGGAACTCTGGAATTATCCAAGGCCTGATGTGGCGCACCTATACCGAGGAAGGGACGCTGGCCTATTCCTTCGTCAATTCGCTGGTCGCCATGTATCCGTACTACATCGCGCGCACTTTCGGCGGCCTGCTGTTCCTGCTTGGCG
The DNA here is from genome assembly GCA_963847435.1 of uncultured Alphaproteobacteria bacterium. GTDB lineage: Bacteria > Pseudomonadota > Alphaproteobacteria > Rhizobiales > Hyphomicrobiaceae > CAWJZR01. Next base: position 6,161 of record CAWJZR010000026.1, read on the forward strand.
TTATCGTCGCCTGTTACAACATCTGGATGACGGCAAGCGCCGCACCACTCACTGCCGAAAGGAAGGCCGATCTGCCGGATCGAGGAGCCGCCCCCGGCGCGGCGCCGAGCCCTGCGGAGTAAGAACATGCCTGAACTGTTCCACCGCAAGATCGAACGGACGGCAATGGGCTTTGTCTTGGCTATCATTGCCGCGGCCAGCGTCGGCGGCATCGTCGAGATCGCTCCGCTCTTCACCATCCCCGAGACGGTCGAGAACGCGCCGGACTTGCGCCTCTACACTCCCCTGGAGCTGGCCGGCCGCAACATCTACGTTCGCGAAGGCTGCTACGCATGCCATAGCCAAATGATCCGCACTTTGCGCGACGAGGTCGAGCGCTACGGGCCGTATTCGCTGGCGGTCGAATCCAAATACGATCACCCGATGCTGTGGGGATCCAAGCGAACCGGACCGGATCTGGCGCGCGTCGGCGGCAAGTACTCAGATGTTTGGCATGTCGCACACCTCAGCAATCCGCGAGCTGTCACGCCGGAATCCAACATGCCCGCCTATCGATTTCTGGCGCGCACTCCCTTGCAGACCGATGACCTGGGGCTGCATCTGGCGGCGCTCCGCAAGGTCGGCGTGCCTTATACCGACGACATGATCGAAAACGCTGCGAAGGATGCCCAAGGTCAAGCCACGCCCGACAGTGACCTGTCGGCAGGTGTGGTCAAGCGCTATGGCGCCAAAACGCAGGTAAGCGCCTTCGACGGCGTAACGACGCTGCTCACCGAGATGGACGCGCTGGTCGCTTACCTGCAGGTGCTGGGACGCTTAACAGAGGCGGCCTACGGACAGACGGCGGGGTCCAAAAAAGCGCCCGCTCCGCAGCAATGACGGCGCAGTCAAGGGACGGCTCATGGATCTGCACCACGACACTCTCGTCGCCTTTTCGAAGACCTGGGGCCTGTTCTATCTGATTGCATTCGCTATCGGCGTTTGCATCTACACGTTTTGGCCGTCCAACCGGAAACGGTTCCGATGAGGCCAAGACAAAGATCCTCGATCGGGACGATGTGCCATGGAAGTAGAGGAACTTGATTCCGTAAGCGGCCACGTAACGACCGGGCACGAATGGAACGGAATAAAGGAGCTTGATACTCCGGTTCCCCGTGGAGTCCTGCTATTCCTGATAGTCACGCACGTTTTCGCGGTGATCTGGTGGTGCGTCATGCCGACCTGGCCCCTGGGAACGACTTACACCAGAGGCTGGCTTGGCACCGATCAGCGCAAGATGGTCGAGGAAACTCTCGTCCAGGCAAAGGATGCCCGGGCACCGTGGGTGAGCGCGATCGAAAAGTCGAGCTTCGACGAAATCCGAGCAAACCCGCAGTCTGATGCAGGTCGTCCGGACAACAGGCCACCAGCTTTTCGGTGACAACTGTGCGGCCTGCCACGGACGCGACGGAAAAGGCCGCGACAACTATCCCAACCTGACCGGCCACGACTGGATCTGGGGCGGCGGGCCGGAGAGGATCGCCGAAACCCTGCGCTTCGGCGTAAATTCCCGTCACGCTAAAAGCCGGGTGTCCCAGATGCCTGCCTTCGGCCGCGACGCAATGCTGGATCCGACACAGGTCCGAACCGTAGCCGTCTACGTGCATTCTCTCAGTAACCCGTCGGCTTCCACCCCCCAGACCATCGGCACGATCGAGGCGGGCCGGCAGGTGTTCCTGACGTACTGTGCCGCTTGTCACGGCGAGGATGCCAAGGGCAACACGGATATGGGTGCGCCCAATCTGACTGACCAATACTGGATCTATGGCGGCGACCTTGAAAAGATCGTCACCACGATCCACGGCGGACGCCAAGGGCATATGCCGACATGGGATGAGCGGCTGACCCCTGCGGAAATTAAGATTCTTGCCCTCTATGTCTATTCCCTGGGCGTCGAGAATCCATGACGGGATGAACACGATGGGCTGGCCTGGACGGAAGCGATCGCGGATTCCAATGGTGATATGGCTGCTGATCCCAGCCGCCGTGCTGCTGTTCGCCGGCGCAAACACGCACCTGGTCTACGTGGCGTTCTCATCCCAGCCGGAATGCGTCGACCACCTGAAGGTGCCGAAACCGGGAAGCGGGCGGTTCAGGGCGGCCAATTCCGATTGCTGACCAGACCGCCGGGCTGATCGCGAGGAAGACAGATGACCGACGTTGACAAGCGACACCGATTGCTCAGCGAATTATCGGGCATCGAGGAGACCTGGAATCCCGAGCGCCAGCGCCACTTGCCGGTCGGAGCGGCGTTTGGTTGGCTCGCGGCAGGCTGGCGGGACCTCATGATAAGGCCGGCGCTCAGCCTGGCCTATGGACTAGCGGTTTTCCTCGTGTCGGTTGTCTTGATCTGGACGATGTTCGCGGTGGGGTGGGACTACATCCTGTTTCCAGCTCTTGCCGGATTCATGATCGTCGCGCCGATCTTGGCGGTCGGGCTCTATGAGAAGAGCCGTGCAATCGAAGATGGCGAGCGGCCGACGATGGTCAGAATGCTGGAGGTTAAACCGCGGGCCGGCGCGCAAATCTTCTTCACCGGACTACTTTTGTGCCTGCTGATGATTCTATGGATGCGGGCGGCGGTTCTGATCTACGCGCTGTTCTTCGGAATCCGGCCGTTCCCTGGCCTGAGCCATGTCGTCAACATCATTTTCACGACGCCGATAGGCCTCGCAATGCTGGTTGTCGGAACGCTCGTCGGCGGGCTATTCGCCGCCTTCGGCTTCGCGATCAGCGTATTCTCCGTTCCCATGCTGCTCGACCAGCGCACCGACGCGCTGACGGCGATGGCAACCAGCATGGCGATGGTCTGGAACAACCTCGTTCCGATGATAGCTTGGGGAGCGATCGTGCTCGCCCTCTTTGCGGTGAGCGTCGCGACCGGCCTGATCGGATTGATCGTCATCTTCCCCCTTCTGGGTCATGCCACATGGCATGCCTACAGAGCCATGCGCTAAGCAGCAACCTCCATTCCGTTTTCGGACTTAAGCCGATGAACTACCTTTACCTGCTGGTCCCACTAGCGATCCTTATGGGTTTCGTTGGGCTCGTCGCGTTCCTCTGGTCACTGGTTTCTGGACAATACGAGGACCTGGACGGGGCCGCCGAGCGGATCTTTTTGAATGACGACGACAAGCCATAGGTTATTACGCTGGCTCATCCGACTCGGCCTGTGGAGCACCTGTGGTCAGATCCTGGCGAGAGCGCGAGAGTAACGTCTGCCACCATCAACACGACGAGCCCCGCACCAAGCAGCCAGATCTTGGCCCAGATCGACGACGTCGACAAGAACGTGATGGATATTTTATGCGCAATGAAGCGGTTCGGTTTCAGCAATTGAGGGCAACGACGAATGCAGGGCGAGCCCCGAGCGAAGTGTTATTCCGAGCAAAGAATGGCGAGTGGGTCTTTCGCGCGCCTAATCCTTGGCTTATTGCCAACGCGCAACATTATATCGTCAACGACGCTCAAAAGGAGCAAATAATAAGATTATTAATATGATCATGCGCAAATCTAGGAACGCACCGTGGGCCGTGCACGACCAAGTGCGCAGAACAGGGACCTGGGAAGAGGCGAATTGGGAAGCATCAATCGAGTATCATCCCGTTGAGACCGAAAGGCCAGTTGCTAGTTGCATAAATCCTACAACTATTCACCGCATCGTGCAGTTTATCACCGAACTTGAGCTGAATTCGGTTTGTCTGAACTAGCTAGCCGTAGATTTGCCCCACTTTCGTTTTATTCAGACACTTGTTGAGCTTGGGCGGGAAGGGAAATGTCTGTGAAAAAACTGGCAATCACAGCCGCGAGTGTGGGTTTGATAGCGTCGGCGCTCACTCTGCCAAATGCGGCTCTGGCCGATCGAGGTGGTGCCCTCGCTGCCGGAATTGCAGGCGGCATCATCGGGGGAGCCATCATCGGTTCGGCAATAGCGCCACGTCCGTATTACGAACCGGCTCCGGTCTATGCGGTGCCGCCTCCGCCGGGGCCACGATGCTATTGGGCGCGTGGCGAACCAGTTTGGGACGAATGGCAGAGGGCTTGGGTTCGGCCGCGCATGAGAGTTTGCGACTAGGTGCACTCCGGGAGGGGTGAGGGGCGTGGGGCCGTGTCAGCTCCCTTTACGCGGCTCCATCAGAATTCGCAAAAGCCTCGTAAGCACGAAAGTCTTGTTAACTCAGCTGCGGCCGACGCATTGGTTCGCGGCCGTCGCAAGACGTTCGGCAGGTCCCCGCATGCGTTCCCAACGTTGGGCTTTGTTTGCACGCCAGCTGCGGGTTTTGACCTTGACCCAGCCACATCCGGGCCCCGCCCGGTACGGCGCGGGCTCCCCATACTCGGGTTACGTGCATTTCTGCCCGGCGAAACGGCTGACGTCGCGGCAATTCGCAGCGCCCACCGCCAGCCTCTCAGCAGCCGCCAACCGCTCAGGCCTTGCCCGCCGATGCGAGCAAGTTGCCGCCGATCATCGTGCTGCAGCAGATGAAGGAAGCACCGCAGGCAGCGAAGTCCGCGCCGAAGTCCGCTGCTGACGACGAGCAGGCGCCGCCGCCCGCCAAGCCGGCGATCAAGAAAAAGCCGAAGCTGAGCGCCACGCAGCCGCCGCAGTCCACTGCGCCGGCGCCGGCCGCTCGAGACTGCGGCACCGGCCATCCCGTCCGCCAGCCAGACCGTGCTGCCGACATCGATCGGCGTCGGCGGCCAGGGAATGGGTGTGCCCGCCGCCAGCACGATACTCGCGGGCGAGGCGATCGCTGGCCAGCGCGCAACAACCAGCGACATCGCCACGCTGCTCACCGTCCCTCCCGGCGTTAGCATCTATCAGGCGGGGGGCGTCTCCGCGCTGCCGGCCATCAACGGCCTCGCCGACGATCGCGTAAAGATCCTCGTCAACGGCATGGCCGTCACCTCGGCGTGCGGAAATCACATGAATCCGCCGCTGTCCTATGGCGAGTCACCGACAAGGGCGGTAGCACGCCAATGACCGGCATGCCGATGCTGACCAACGGCAAGGACTTCGGCTACGGCATGGGAAGCGGCTGGGAGATGAAGGCCACGCCCTACTACAGCTACGTGGAAGGCGCAACTCTGCTTATTGTTACGTCCGCTGTATTGCATTCAGCGGACGAGAGGAGCTGCATACGAGTGTGGAAAGCGCTTCACCGCTTGTTGGGCCCCTCCGCCGATCGAGTTGGTCGGAGGATGTCATAGGGCCGTCGACTAACTCGGTCTCGGATGCTGCTTTCAACACGCTGGGGAGGCCGGGCTTGCCACGGCGAAAACGCATTCTCATTTCTTCGGAGGCGACAAGGTCACGGCAAATCTGATCGACAACAACACCACCAGATCGCTGATCAAATTCGCGACAGGTGTCGCCCGCAAGATGCTGTTGCAACCTTGCATCGCTCAAACGAGCATCGCATTGAGGAGTTCAATTTCTCCTGTCCCCTCATCTCGTGCGCTGCTAGCGTCTCGTCATTGGTCATGGTTTTCATGGAGTGAAAAATGAAGACGGGAATCATTGTGGCGCTTCTTGTGGCGTCTTTGGGATTGGTCGCATGTCGCCGCGAAGTGCCTTATGAGCCGCTGAAGCTCGGCGGTCCGGCAGATGCCGTGGAGCGGCCGGCCCACTAACAGGGCTTGGTACTACTGAAATCCTGATGACTTGCTAGCTGAGCCCCGCAAATGTGGGGCTCCTTTTTTTGTGCCACACTGGCCTGAAACGGTATCTCGGTGGCGATGTCATCAATGGTCACCTGATATCCTATAATAATCGAAGTACGGGCCAAAATAGAGCGCATCTCATTGCTGAAGAGGACGTTCGTCGGATCGCGTGGCCGGCCATGGCGAGTTCTCTGTGGGGCGGTTTGGCAGGTCGACGAAAATAAAAGTTGCACCGAGCTACACTTTGCACCGGCCGGTCAATAACCCCGCAGGACACTACCATTCATCCGCGGTCCGCCCGCCAGATTGGAATCCGCAGTGAAGAATTCCGGGCGCTAAAGTTCTCCGCTGCGCGCTGGCTGTTGGGGCTAGATACAAAACGAGGATCATTTCATTCGTGGCGTCGTAATCTCATCGTGGAACGGCGTCGCTTGATAAATCCACTTCGCCATGCCGCTCCAGGGCTGCGGGTGAAAGCGAGTTGGCCGCGGACGAGGGGGAGGAACCACCTCCTATTTACGATGCACCCGTGAGGGTTGACGCCCGGCTTGAAGCGCCTGATCGCCGGATGATTGATAGATTACGAAAAAAATATCACGGCACCAGGAATAGGCTTGCGCCACATTCCGTTGTGCGGAGTCAGGTGGCATGCCTCATGCGTAATAGGTTGAAGCATCATGTATCACTCCAACGTGCAAATGGGCGTCTCTAGTAATGGCTTGGCGCCGGCACCGCTGGGAGAGCATCGGCTGACATCATCGGACCTCACTCTCGAGGTTGCGCCCGATGCGCTCGATCATCTCAAAGCGCAACCGAGGTGGTATAAGGTCGCTTCTCTGCGGGTCGTGAAGATTTCGCTCCTCGGCAAGATCCACGCCTCCGCATCGGCGGGCGTCTCGATAGTGGACGTGTTGGGCGCCCTTTTTCAAAATCATGGGGTCGACGCCGTCGCGTGGTCGATTGCAGAAACCATTCGCGAGGAGATTTCGGACTATTTTCCGCCTGATTACACGATCTTTGTGCGTGTCGATATACGCCCGTCAACCGCCAGGACTCGCGTCACCCTCTGGATTGCGACCCCGCCTCTCAAATGGACATCTGCCCTCATTGCGCGGAGAAGCTGGCGGCTGATGGTACCGATGATCGAACACAAAATCGGATCAGCCTATGAACGGGCGCTTCAGGGGGCGACGATAGAGATCGAGAAAAAATCAGTCAGAGTGGGGGCGTTTGCACCGAGGCGATTGCTCACGGAGCCTGCGGTTTTGATTCTGCTGAGCACGGTCCTCACATCTCTGGTCTGGCTGTTCTTTCACCCGGCGTTTCGTGCGGTTCTCAGTAATCTGCAGTAACCACTTCAAAAGTGCACTTGGTGACCGTCGCCGGGAATCAAAGGTCGCGTATCAAGAATATGCCCCAAGTTTTCAGCGCATTGGCGGCGAGGTCGCGGGGGGCGTCTTTGACGCCCAACGGCCAATTACTTTTAAGGCGCTTTTTGTGGCCAGCAGTTGAATGCGTCGGATTTGCCATCATTTGGCCGCCGGTAATCCGTTATGTCCATCAGGTGGAAACGCTCGCGTCGTCTTGTTCGACTTCCAGTCTGTGATTTTCAACTCTCGCCGCTACACCGCAAACACTCGGGTGTGATGTTGAAGCCTCTTGTAAAATTAAACGTGCAAATGGGAGTTTTTCGCAATGGCCGCTCATCCGCTACCGAACCAGAATTCGAACATGTTATCGATGGGGGGCGGGCCCAGGCTCGCTGCAGGCGCGCCAGCGTCGTCACCCTTCGGTTCTGCCAGCACCACGGGCACATCCGTTATTGGCAGTGACTTGACGATTATCGGCGAGAACATCGCAATTATTTCCCAGAACCGTCTCCAGATTGAAGGTGATATTCGTGGCGACGTCCACGGCAAACAGATTACCATAAGCGAGGACGGTTCCGTCATCGGCACGGTCTCTGCCGAAAGAATTGAAGTCCATGGGGGCGTCAAGGGAGCCATTCGAGCAGCATCGGTGGTGATGCACCCGACAGCGCGGGTGGATGCGGAGATCCTCCACCAGACGCTTACGATTGCAGAAGGAGCCCACGTCGAAGGTCGTTTCCGCATATCACGAGACGAGAAAGAGTTGATCCCCAATCTCGACGCCAGTTCGTACGCTTCTGCGACAGCATCTGAAGTTTAAATGCGTTGTCGATCGATCAGCGTCAAGAAAGGCTTTTCGCGGAAGGAATTGTTATAATAGATCGGGTTTGCTCGCTTGCTGCAAAAGATCCCAGACGGTTCTTCGACGGTGATTGCCTCATCGAGCCCGTTTGGGGCCTTCTGCCGGGCTCGATTCTTATCGGATGAGGAAAAAGCGCGCGTCACCTGTATGGCGATTGTCAAGTCTAGGGATTTGATATTGTAGGACGGTTAATCGAATTGAGGCATTCCGTGGCGAACACCGGTATCGGCATTTATCGAACACGCGGAAGGCGCGGGCGCTCAGATACAGCCTATGTCACCGACGGGACTTCGGCGGCTAATGTTCCCGAGGACAGGTACCGCCAAGAGGGTCTCCACCCAGAATTCGACCGGCTCCCGTGGTTCGAACTGGACGACGCGGACCGGATCTTCCGGGATCCCGCTGTCCAGCGCGAGGCGGTCGGGCGACATCGGATTCCCATGATGGTGGGTCTCACCGCAACTCTTGTGGTGATCGCACTCGGCGCCGTCGTCCGTTGGTGGGCCTGATGCATCGAGCGCACTGCAGCGGTTCAGACCCAGACCGTCATTGACGGCGTCTGCTTCGGGCTCGATTCTCTTGTGCTATAGTGAGGACGTACCGTTTAACGAGGTGCGAGGTTCCCTCTTATCGCCACGTCCGCGTGCGGCGACATGGAGTCCGGAATGACGACGTCGTTAGTTTTGACGTTCATTGGCCACGACAAACCGGGTCTCGTGAACGCGATCTCGGAGAAAGTGGCTGCGGCGGGAGGGAGTTGGCTGGATAGCCGATTGGCGCACCTGGCCGGCGAGTTCGCCGGAATTTTGCTGGTCAGCGTTCCGGAGTCCAATGTCTCCGCCTTTACAGACGGCTTACGGGATCTCGAGAGGCAGCGGTCTTCGCGTTACGGTAGAGCTGGGCGGAAACGCGCGATCGGCGAAGGAAGAAACCCGCTCGGTCATCAATCTGGATCTCATGGGCCTGGACCGGCCCGGGATTGTGCGAGACGTCACCCAGACTTTGACCCGTCTCAAGGTCAACATCGAGGAGTTCACCAGCAGCATTGAAAGTGCCCCATTCACGGGCGAGGACATGTTCAGGGCCGCGCTTCGGCTTCGGCCACCACCGGAGCTCGCAAATGAAGAAATGCGAACGGCGCTCGAACAATTAGCGCGCGAAATGATGGTCGACTTCACCGTTACCGACGGGCCGTCAGCTCCCAATCCCGGGCGAAAGCATCGATCTTCGGAGCGTGCTTCTTCAAACGACTGATCACCCATTTGCTGAACCTGCTCGGACATGCAGTGCAATTTGAGCTGATGTTCACGGCCATGCTGGCGCTCGCGCTGCTTTAGCGTCATCGGGAGCTATTTATAACGGCAGCGGCTTGTCGGCATCGGCGCGTGCGCCGATTTCGCTGGCACGACGTTGCCCAGGTAGCGTAGCGCGCCTGCCTTGCCAAGGCAGGCGTCATCTGGAGTTTAGTGACGCCGGGCTCAGGAGCCCGCGGTGATCGCGGGCACGCCCTCGTGTTCCGTGAGGCGGTCGACGAGCAAGCTCTTGATGGGTGAGACGACGTTGCCGACGCGCAGGAGCGCCTCACGTGCCAGGGCTGCGAACGGTCCGGACTTCGTATAGAGATCGACCATCGCGTTGGTTGCAAAGTAAAGCGGATAGGTCGCGCGGCGATGCTCTGTGCCATAGCGCTCGAGGACGTGCTCGGCGCCGATGTCGCCACCCACGCTCGCCGCGGACTTGATTTGCGTGACAAAGCGATCGGCCCCGCGCAGGCCGAAATTGAAGCCATGCGCGGTGACAGGATGCATGCCGACGGCGGCGTCTCCCATGAGGGCAAAGCGCTGGGCGTGAAAGCGGTGAGCGTAGACGGCCACGAGCGGGTAGGAGTGCCGCTTGCCGGTCAACTCCATGCGGCCCCACTTGGACTCAAAGCGGCGCTCGACGTCCGCTGCGAAGGCGCCCGCATCGAGGGCCATGCTGCGGTTGGCGGCATCCGACGGCAGGGTGATGACGATCGACAATTCGCGCCCGTAGAGCGGCAGTACGGCGAGCGTCTGATCGGTGTCGAACCACTCGTAGGCGGTCGCGTCGTGGTCTTTCTCGTGCGTCATGCGGCTCACGATGCAAACCCGACCGAAATCGCGCATCTCGGCGCCGATACCGGCCTTGCGGCGCATGGTGGAGAACCGGCTGTCTGCGGCGACGATGACGGCGGCATTGACCTCCGCGCCGCCAGCGAGCTTGGCTTGAGCTGCGGGACCTGCGAGCGAGATGTCGTCGACGCTGGCTCCGGTGACGAGGTCGATTGTGCCCAGGGCCTTGACGCGCTCATAGAGGCGCTGGCGAATGACATGATTGGAGACGAGAAAGCCGAGGATGCTGGGCCCCCCGCGCGGGGCGTCGAGGTTGAGAAGATCGGCGGAGGGGCCGTTGCGGACAACGGCACGGGTAATCGGCCCGATCTCGGTCTCGGGGAATGTCTGCCAAACGCCCATGCCTTCGAGGATCTGCTTCGAACGATGGGTCAGTGCAATGTCGCGGCCATCTGGCTGGGGTGCCGCGAGCGACGCCTCGCTCTCCTTTTCAATGACGACGACACTGAAACCGGCCGCGGAGGCTAGAGCAGCGCATGAGAGGCCCGCGGGGCCGCCGCCGATGATTGCGATGTCGTAACGAGACTGCATGTCGACCCCATCAGGTGTAGGCTCAGTGTCACGGCCGTTGCCGGAAGTGCTGGCCTGCCATTTTCGCTGTCTCCGATGCAGTAATCAACCGGCACACGTCCCTTGATCGGCGCGTGCGCTGGTTCGCCTCAGCAGGTGTCCGGCCAAGAGGGCTGGCTCGATGTCAGTTTAGCGGGGCTGGCGGAGGCTCCAGTTGATCCATATCGCAGGCCATGCACACGGCAAAAGGGGCGCGACTGCAAGACCGTCTCATACTGCGGCGGGCGTCACTTCACGACCAGCGAAATACGCAGATTGCCGCGTGTGCGCAGGACCTCGAGCGTGACACCTTTCAGGCCGGAACGGACGGTGAAGTCCACGCTGGAGTCGCCGAGCGTGACGTTGCGCAAGGTGATCGACCCGACCATCGGCGGCACGACGGGATTGTTGAGACGGATCTCCGCTTGCCGTGGGCAGAATTCAAGCCCGATCATCGCCTGGATCAACCCGAACGGGGCTGCGGCCGACCACGCTTGAGGAGAGCAGGCGGCGGGATAAAGCGTGGGGCCGCGCCCGAGACGCCGTCGGAATCCGCAATAGAGCTCAGGAATGCGCCGGCTGATCGAGATATGAAGTGGCGCGGATCAGGCTTTCGAAAATGTCGATGATATTGCGTTTGTTTCCGTAACGCGCCATTCCATGCCCAGAATGGCATTGTCGTGCGGCCAGATCGAGCCGTTGTGATAGGACATCGGATTGTAGCGGGCTTCGCCTTCCGCGACGGTGCGCACACCCCAACCTGAAAAAAAGTCTTTTTCGAAAAACCGATTTGCGATGATTGCGCCGCGTTCTGGATCGACAATTCCAGACCACGAGGCGTGGCCCGGATTGCTGGTGCGCACCGCGCACGGTTTTTTATGCCCGTCCAGCGCAGTGGCGTAGAAATCGATCGATGGTGCACCAGAAAGCCTCCTCGAAGCGTTGGCGCATGCTCGCGGCTTGTTCGGCGAGCGCGGTGGCGCGCTCGAGCAGACCTAAGGCTTCAGCGCACTGTGATGCGGCGAGCCGCGCGGCGTAGACGTAGCCTTGCACCTCGACATAGCGCGATAGGACCCTCGGCAAGGCGGCCGTCCGCATGGAAAACGGAATCGTGCGAAGTCCTTCCAGCCTTGGTTGGAGAGGCCAGTCGCGGCGCCGCGCGCGTACTCGATGAGGCCATCGCCATCGACGTCAGCCGGGCCGTCGAGCCAAGCGAGCGCTTTTTCGATTGCGGGCCACAATTCGCGCACGAAGGCCATATCGCCGGTGCGCTCGGCGTATTGCCCGACCAGCATCACGAACAGCGGCGTCGACATCGACAGAACCGTAATACTGACCGAAAGGAACCTCCTCCATTGAGGCCATCTCGCCACCCCGCATCTCGTGCAAAATCTTGCCGGGAGCGGCGTCCGCTTTTGGGTCGAACTTGTCGGCTTGCAGGCGTGCGAGGTGACGCAGCACGCCGGCCGCCATTGCCGGATCGATCCATAGCATCTGCATGGCGGTAATGATGCCGTCGCGCCCGAACACGGTCGAATACCAGGGGATGCCGGCGTAAGGGTAGAGGCCGTCGTCGTTGCGCGTCGTCAGCATGTAGAGGTCGGACATCGAACGGCACAGAATGTCGTTGACGACCGAGTTGGAGGTCTCGACGGTCGCCACGGACCGCGTGTTGGCGCTGCGCTCTCGCCTCAACGCGATGAGACCGCGAAAGAAGGAACTTGCCGGTTGGTCGGCGTGGGTGCGGAACGTGGCGTGGACGAACAGCGTCCGCTTTTCCTGAGGCGCAAGTGTCAGGCTGAAACCGGCGACGCTTTCATGTACCGCCGTGGGTGCCGGAGTCGAAATGCAAAGTCGTGGTCCGCACGTTGGCGTCGAGACCGCGATAGGAAAGCCGCACGCAGTCCGGCCCAATGACCTCGCTCCAAACCTTGCCGCGGCGTTCGCGCTTGATGCCCCGCACCTCGAAGATATCGGCGAAATCATTGCCGAATCCCAGCGACAGCGTGAAGTCGACAGCATCCGAGCCATGGTTCATCAACGCAATTCGCTGATGCAAGGCGCCGTCGCTCAAGTAAATGCTGCGCGAGATGTGGACGAGATCTTTGAGAAGATCGAGGTGTCCGTTGGCGTAGATGTCTGGATTAGTCAGGTCTACGTCATAGCTGATATTTGCGTCGTTGACGGCAGAATGCAGCAACAGCGGCCGCGAACCTTCGAACAGCAACTCAAGGTGCGAAAGGTAACGTGTATCGCAATTGAACAGACCATCCTCGCCGCCCGCGCTAGCGCCGATATCGCCGTGGCTGTCGAACACGGCGAAGGTGTTGTTGTGCTTCAGATTGCGCCGCGGCCTTGCCGGCGCATCGACCGCAGGAATGTAGAAGGGTGCCTCGCCGGCGGCGACGTCAGCCGGCATTGCTTCGACGTGCGAAGTCTTGCGAGTTGGCATGGGCGTTCCATTGCGCTGATGGGAAGCTCCGTTCAGGCCGGCGCCTTGGAACGCCGATCCCGCTAGACGGCGGCTGCATCGCAGTCGGCGTTGGCAACAAGCCGCAACAGCCGCCGCTCACTTACGTTGGTCAGAATGGACTTATAGGCTTTTACATAATCGCTCGCCATTCGCGAAGCGGTAAAGCGTTCGTCAAAACGCCGCCGCACTCGCCCGCGGTCGAGCGATAGCAACGCTCCGACCTTGCGGGCCGCTTCTGCTTCACTCTCGACGATGAAGCCGGTGACGCCTTCGTCGATCACCTCTGGCACCGAACCGTTTTTGAAGGCCAGCACGGGCGTGCCGCACGCCATCGCCTCGATCATCACCAGCCCGAAAGGCTCCGGCCAGTCGATGGGAAACAGCAGACCCCGAGCTTCGCCAAGGAAGTTCTGTTTGCCGCGCTCATCGATTTCTCCAATGAACTCGACGCCCGGCAGCGAGAGCATGGGTTCGATTTCAGCCTTGAAGTAATCCATGTCGACGCGATCGACCTTGGCCGCGATCTTCAGTGGAATATCGACGGCGCGCGCAATGCGGATCGCGCGGTCCACACGCTTCTCAGGCGAGATGCGCCCGAGGAAAGCGAGATAACCGCCGCGCGGCCGCAGATTGGGTTTCATCAAATCCCGGGGTAGGCCGTGATAAATCGTGCTGACGAACGACGCGTCGGAGATCGGCCGTCGCTGCGCGTCGGAAATCGACACTAACTGCATTTCCGGAAACGCGGCATAAAGGGGAAAATTGTCCGCCAGATCCTGACGGCCGTGCAACGTCGTCACGGTGCGTTGCGCGATATCGCGAAAAATAGGGAAATGGAAATGGTCGATGTGGAAATGGATGATGTCGAACTCGTGCGCGTGCCGCCGCACCCGATCGAGCATCAGCATGTAATAGGGGACTGGATCTTTCACGTTGGGGTTGAGCCTCAGTGCCTGATCGCAGCATGACACATGCTTTGCCGAGGTGATCGACTCGCCGCTGGCGAATACCGTCACGTCGTGTCCCTGCCGGACGAGTTCTTCAGTCAAATAAGAGACAATACGCTCAGTTCCACCGTAAAGCCGTGGTGGAACACTTTCCATCAACGGCGCAACTTGTGCGATGTGCATGGATTTCCCGTTTCTCAAACTGGGCCGTCCAGAGTTGCCCAACGACCGTCAGAGCATGGAAGGGCCTGCCTACAGCGGAGAAACGTGAAAAATGCCGATTGAGTTCCTGAACGGATATCGAAAAGGGTACGCCTTGACCGCCCTCGCGACCCCCTGGAAGGCCTATGAGCAGAGGCTGCGAGTAGTCTTCAGTGTCAGCCTATTCGGTGAGAAGCGTGACGTATGCCGCGGAGCGGGGATCGGACCCGCCCCGCGACAGGACAAGCCTCAGCGCTCCGACATCAACGGAGTGATGCGGCGGATCGCGACACGCCGGTTGGCGCGTTCTGGGCCGGGCGTCGAGACCTTCAGATATTGCTCGCCATAGCCCTGAGTGACAAGATTCTCCGGTGCAATGGCGAAGACCTCGGTCAGGATCTGCGCCACGGCTTCCGCGCGGCGGTCGGAAAGACTGAGATTGTCGACGTCGGAGCCGACCGCATCGGTGTGGCCTTCGATCAGGAACACCTCGTTGCGGTTGCGTTCGAGCACGCGCTCGATGACGTGGGCGAGCCGCTCCAGCTTCGGGAATTGCTCCGGCGTCACGTCGAAAGCGCCGAAATCGAACGTGATGGCATCCAGATCGACCCGACGCATGCGCTCGCGCAGCGAGTGGCTGTAGCGAACCTCCTCGAGTGAATAGGCGCGCTCGAGTTCGTCGACCGGCGGGGCGCTCAAAGTTTCGTAGAGATCGTCGTCCGAGGCACGCTCGTAATCGACGATGTAACGCTCGCGAGGGATGGCGACCGCAGGCGGCGGCAGATTGAGAGCGATCGCCGCGACGACTGCTCCGACGCCGAGACCGATCGCCGCGTTCCGCAGGAAGCGGCGGTTGTCGATGATGGTGTCTTCGCGGCCATCGGGTCCGCGGCGGAAGCGGCGCAACAAGCGTCCACTGCCGTCCACTTCGGTGACGACGCGGAAGCCGTCGGGCCGCACGTAGAAGGTCTCGACGACGCCATCGGGCCGGCGCTCCGTCCTGGCGTCACGCAGCCGCTTGAAGCGCTCCGAATCGTCGTGCTGGATGATGATGCGGTTGTCCTGCTTGACGATGACGCGATTGCCCGGCTCCTGAATGACCGTGCGGCGGCCGCCGTCCTCGACGCGCTGCTGCCGGCCCTTCTGCACCTCTTCGAAGCGGGGGGGCGGCGGCGTTTGCGGCGCGCGCTGAAATGCAGAGGGCACCGCGCGCGCGCCCGGCGCGGGAGCGGCGGCTGCCGGCGGTTGTGGAGGGGCGTTCGGGGCCGGCGCCGGTGGCGCGGCTGCACCCGCCGGTGGGGGGGATGGAGACGGCGGAACGGGCGTGGCCGTGGCCGCCGGCGGAGTTTTTCCGGGTCCAGGGGGCGGGATCATTGGTGCGGCGGCCTTCGGGGCTCCTGGCGGCGGCGCGGACTTGTCCACTGGCGCCTGCGGCGCCGGAGCCGCGGCGTCCGGATGATCCTTCTTGTGACCGGGGCCGCGCTTGGTCTCATGTGGCCCAGACGGCGCGGGCGATGGCGCGACGGACTTGTCCGGCTGCACACCTTGTGGCGCCGGGGGCGATTTCGACGGCGGCATGGGCGTCGGTGCCGGCGAAGCCTTTGGTGCAGCCCGGCGGCGGGCGGAGCCGAACTGGCCGGCGGCGGCGGAGCCGCTTTCGGGGGCGCGGGCGGAGGTGCCTTTGGAGGAGCAGGCGGCGGCGCCTTGGGCGGCGGAGGGGGGGCCGCTTTCGGTGGCGCAGGCGGGGCCGCCTTGGGGGGCGTTGGCGGTGCTGCTTTTGGAGGGGCCGGCGGCGGCGGCGCCTTCGGGGGCGGACCCTTTGGAGGGTGCTTCTCCTGCCCCTTGTGTTGCTCGCGCTTCTTCTTCTCTTCCTCGGTCAGCGGTGCTTCGTCTTTTGAAGGCGGCGCTTGCGCCAATTCAAACGTTCCCACGCGCTCGGTCGCGCCGAGCGCTGCCGAAGAAACGAAGGATGCCGATAGAACGAGGCCGTAGAAGGCTATTTCCCGGCTGGAAGCCATTTTCTCTCCCAAAGTAAGCATCGAAGAGAACGCCGCATGGAAATAGTCGTGCGGGAATCTCATAGTCTGTGGTTATTGTCGATTTACGGCAGCGAAATGGCACAATCGGTTGATTCTCCGGCGGGCCGCACTTTGCAAACATCCGCGAAACGAGGATGTTTCGTCGGTGGCCGGAATTGAGCCTTCACGGGGTATTTGCGAGCTTGCCGTCTTTTTGGCCTAGGACTTCGGCCAGGAACGCAATGAGCTTGTGTTCGGAAATAGGCTTTTCAATCCGGGCGCAGTGGCGCATATGCTCCGGTAAAACGCTGAGGTCTGAAAAACCGGTTACGAAGCCGAAGGGAATTCCGCGTGCCGAAACGGCTTCGACGACGCTTGCCGCCGGGACACCCTGAAGCAGGGCGTCAATGAGGACGACGTCGAACGGCCCGCTTTCCAGATGCCTGAGGGATTCCTCTATCGTGTTGGCGAAAGCCACTTTCTCCGCGCCAAGGCCGTGCAAGAGGTCACACGTGTGCAGGCCAACCAGAACCTCGTCCTCGACTAGGAGGACTTTTAGCGCGGCCGGCGGCATCAAACGCACGCGCGACCACGTTGCGGCGTCGATTGGGGTCGCAACCGCATCGAAAAGACCTCCGCCGGCTCCGGGAACTATTACGCTCATAGGAGTTGCCCAACCTAATCTTTGCCGCGCAGCACCGCGACACCAACACCCCTAATCGGAACAACCCATCATTCCACGCGTTGATTCCGTCGTCTGCACGCTAGCGTACCGACACGCAGCCCTTCAGGCCTCAAAAACAACCTAACGGCAAACGGCAGTGTGCCCGCCCGGGAGTCCATTGCGCGATGCGGAATCACATGGACAATACAAATAGGCTTTTCGTCGCGTTGAAGGGCGCGGACCGGGCTAGGCTCGCCCCGCATATGAGACGTTTCGAGTTGCTCAAGGACGCCGTGCTCTATGAAATCGGCGACCCAATTGACACGCTCTATTTTCCGTTGTCCGGTCAGGTCGCTTTGGTGATCGTGTCCGAGGACGGGTCCGAAACCGAGAGCACGTCCATTGGAAACAACGGCGTCGTGGGATTGGGCGGTCTCATCAGCGGTGACAAGTCGTTTACTTGTCAGCGTGTGCAGGTCGCAGGCGAGGCGCTGTCATTGCCACGCGGCCCTTTCTTGCAAGTCTATCATGAGAGCCGCGATCTTCGTAATGCCGTCGCTGCGCATCAGGACGCCTTCACCGCCCAGCTTCTGCAATCTGTGCATTGCCAGGGCAACCACCTTGTCGACCAGAGGGTGGCGCGGTGGCTGCTCTCGGCGTTCGAACTCGACGCTGGACGAGCCGTTGGACTTGACGCAGGAGGCGCTGGCGGAGGCACTCGGCGTCCGGCGCGCGACGGTGACGACCGCCTTGAAGAACGCTGTCAGCAACGGGTCAGTGCAGATAGAGCGGGGCAAGGTTCAGCTTGTCGACCGCGATCGGTTGGAGTCGCAAGCCTGCACCTGCTACGGCATCATCCGCCGGGCGTTCGAACGCGCCACAGGGGAGTTGTAATCCCGCGGGACAGCCAGATCTGGGGTATCCGGCGACCGAATTAGTCGACGAGTTTCAATCGCTCGATCTCTGCCAAAAGGCGATTCGCGCGGCAGGGTTTTCCGATCAAGGTGGCGTCGCCCAGCCAGTCACCGAGGTATTCCGCGGAATAGCCCGAAATCACGATAAAGGGCAGGCGGTTGGCACGTAAGGCCTTGGCGATCCGGGCCGAACTTTCTCCATGCAGGTCGGCATCGAGAACGGCCACATCGACCTCGCCGTCGCGTATCAAAGACAGCGCACCAGAGACCCGGCCAACCGGCCCAGCAACGGAAAAACCCGCCTGCTTCACCGTCGCCGCCATGGCCATGGCGACAACCGGATCGTCTTCCGCTATCAGGACTCGCATCGAGGTGCACCATATCTTACCTGTCTCAATGAGGTAACCTAAAGATCGGGCTAAGTAAAAGCTTTCGACCCAGCCTATCGGCTAATCCTCAAGCAAGCCCCCCACAACCGCTGCGTCGCATTATGAGTTCTGCAGTGGCGCACTTCTGACCGCGGACCCCGATAATCGAGGCTGCATCGATGGCGAAAAGTGCAAATCCGAACCGCACGGCGACGCCTTCAACGCAGGGTTCTAGGCCTGGCTCGGCACCCCCTAAAAACTCCTCCACGATCGTGGCTATCGGCAGCTCGGCCGGCGGGCTGAAAGCACTGCAGAGTTTATTCGAGGGGCTTCCCAACGACCTCGGCGCCCTGCTTCGTCGTGATCTCGCATCTGGCTCCCAATCACCCGAGTGAGCTCGTTTCAATCCTGTCGCGCTGCACCAAGATGCCGGTCTGCCAAGTGCAGCAGCGGCTGCCCCTCGAGGCGAACCACGTCTACGTGATCGCTCCCGATCGGCAGTTGTCGGTCTCCGACAGCCATATCGCGACGCTCCCCTTCGACGAGCCGCGCGGTCAGCGAGTCCCCATCGACCTTTTCTTCCGATCGCTTGCCGAACAGCACGGCGACGGCTTCGCGGTCGTGCTGTCGGGCGGCGGCTCTGACGGCTCGATTGGCATTCGCGCCGTGAAGGAGGCGGGAGGCGTGATCCTCGTGCAGGACCCCAACGAGGCGGAGTATGCCTCAATGCCGCGCAGCGCGATTGCAACCGGCTGCGCCGACGTGGTGCAGCCCATCGCCAAGCTCGCTGAAAGTCTTGCCGAGCTGATCAGCAGCAAACGCCGTCTCAAAGACATCGCCATCGGCGGGGATCAACCCCTGAGGCAAATCTTTGCGTACCTGAAGACGCGGACTGGCCACGATTTCGCTCACGATAAGCGTCCGACGATGCTGCGTCGACTGAAGCGCCGGATGCAAATCAACCACATCGAATTCGTAGAGGACTATTACGCTTTTCTGCGCGGCAACGTGGAGGAGATGCAAGCGCTGTTCGCCGACCCTGCTCATCTCCGTCACCACATTCTTCCGCGATCCGGCCGCGTTCGACACCCTCGCCGCCCAGGTCGTCGCTCCGCTGATCTCCAAAGAAAGACCGGTGCCCGTGCGCGTTTGGGTGTCGGGTTGCGCAACCGGGGAGGAAGCCTATTCCATTACCTCTCCCAGATGTGGATATCAATGTCGTGTTCGAGCCGAGCGGCTTGAAATGCGAGATGGCGCTGCCGCTTGCCGAGGTCAAGATGAACCCGGAGCTTCGCGCCCAGACCGCCATAGCGAGCCCGACTGCGGGATGAGCGCTTTGGTCAGGCGGGGACTCAGGATGTCGCCCGGCGGCATTCCTCGTCGGGAGGCAGCGGATCGCATTTGCCGCCGAGAACGCACTTCGACAGGGCTTCGCGCAGCGGTGTCGTGATAACGCCGTCGACCTCGCCCTCATAGAGCCCCTGCGACTGCAATCCGCATTGATAGAGCTTAACCATGCGCGCGCCTCCGAAGCGGATCGCGGCCTCGTAGTCAGCCAGCGCGTCGTCGAGACGCCCCTGAGATTGCCGGATGTGGCCGCGCGTATCGTGCGCGTCGGCGTTGCGGGGCTCCAGCGCAAGGGAGCGCTCGACGTCATTGACGCCATCGAGTGGCCGGCCAGATTTGACCAGCGCCCAGGCGCGGTTGTTGAGCGCGACCGGCGAATTTGGACTCAGCGCGAGCGAACGGTCGTAGTCACGCAGCGCGGCCTCGTTGAGCCCTTTCACCTGATAGGCCAGGGCCCGCAGCGAATAGGCAGCAGCGGCGGCTTCAGGGTGCAATCCCGGCTGCAACAGCAGGTCGGTGCAACCGGCGATGCGCCGCTCCGTGTCCTGGCTCTGGCACTCCGCCGCGCTGTCGTCGGCGGCCGATGCCGGCACCGCAGCGACGATCACCGAAGCGAGACCGGCCAGCACCATGGCGTGCGTAGCTCTTGCGATGGCTCTCAAGGTATCCGCCCCCCACTCCGATTGCCGCCCCATAGGCTCTTGTCGCCCTCTGGCGTTCTATACCGCACCCCGTTTCGCGTTCAAACAATGGCGGCGCTGCCCGCGCGCACAGCCAGCGGCCAGCGATGCGGGAAAGCGACAGGGCCTCGATTCAACTCGGGCGGGGATAGGAAGCTAACCCCGCCCGCGGAGATCCGAGATCAGTTGGCTTTGGTGCTGTCGGTCGAAGCGAGGGGGCCTCGGCCGAGAGCGTCGTGTCCATTGCTATTCAACGCGGCCGCCAGGAAAACCAAAGCGGCGAGCGTGAGCGCTACCGCGACGGCGATCTCTCGGGAAGAGAGCCGCAGTCGGCGACTGTAAGCGTCTGTTTGAATCAGTTTCCGCATCATGGGCGAATTAACCCCGGAACTGCGCGGGGCCGCCATACCGCTCTGTGCCGCGCGGCATAACAGCACAGCCGCGCCGCGGTTTCGATGCATCGACCCATGATCTGCGCGATTTATCGCAGTGGCAATATGACCAAAGCCCAAGAGAAGGGTAGACATGCGTTTTTTGCAGGGCTCTTACAGGCCGCGCATGATGCATGCCGTGATCAGCAGCGACTGCGCGACCAACAGTGCATAGAAATGCGTGGCCGTGTCCTTCAGAACCGGAACGTCGGCGCCGAAAAAGTGAACGATCATCACGCTCACCGTGAGGATCACCGAGAGCATGAACGTGACGATCCCGGGCGCTTTAAGACCCATATGCGAAACTCCCCCATTATTGAGTGCCGCTCGATTGTACTGCATCCGACCGCTCCCTTTGCAGCTGCGACTCGAAGTGCTCTTCAGCGGCTTATAGCAGCGTGATCACGCCTGCACAGAAGCCGCGCGACCGCGTCCGAATTATGCGGTGGAAACCTCGCGTCCAGGCGGCTTGGCGGCGGAAAAAGGCCCGCCAATGGATTGCTGGTTACCCCTTTGCGGCTTCGGCCGGGGCTTTCGTGACCGCGCGCGATCGGCGGGGACGCAACAGCCGCAAGACGAGTGACAGCAGCATCAGCGCGAGCACCGCTGCGACTACCAGCGTGCCCGGATGCTTCTCGTAGAGCAGCACCGGGCTGATGCGGCCTTCCCAGCCGGCGCGGAAGTCATCCGCGAGCTTGGCCGGATCGATCAACGCCTCCGACCGCAGCATCATCGAGACCGCCGCAGTCTGATCGCGGCTCGCCAGAATTCCATCGCGCACGCGCGGGCTGGCAATCGCGTGCATTTTGGCCGGAGAGTTCGCGACGGCCTTGAGGATCAGCTCGCGCGGTTCTTTCTGCAGTCCGGTCAGATAGCGCGCCAAGGTGTCGAGTTCGGCCTCGGTGAGACTGCGGGCGAGCGTCTTCAGTTCCGTGCTGTCGACCTCGAACAGCGCATCCCGCGAAGCAGCGGGAATGGCCGCCATCCTTGTCACCGCCAGCCTGTCCCCGAGGTTGAGGACGCGGGCCAGCGTCGCCTTGGTGAAGTCGTCCGGTTTCGCGCGCCGGTAGATGTCGAACTCGACCACCTTGTTGAGGTTGTCGCCGGCGAGTGCGGACCACTTCAGCCCGGTCTCGATCGATCGCGTTTCGCGCGCGATGTCCATGGCCGGTACGGGCATTTTGTTGACGGCCACGCCGAGCGAGCCGTCGCCGAGCCGCGTCATGAGGCCAGCTTCGCCTTCCGCGCCGAGGATCAGTGCCACGACCTCATCAAGCCGAGGCAGGGTCTGCGGCGGTTGGGAGTCGAGGAAGAACTTGAACGAGGCGTTGCGCTCGGCCAGCTCTAGCACCTTCAAATGAGCCCGGCGGAACTCCTGCCAGACATCCGCGACGCGCTCGGCGGTCTTGGCACCGATTTCCTTGATGTGATCGCCGATCTGCTCGCCGATGACTTTCGCAAGCTCCTCCTGCACCTTGGCCTTGGTGTCAGCCGACTTCATTTCGGTGGCGATGATGGGGAACACGCCGCCGGAGAGGTCCCAAAGGTCTTTGGCGATCAGCACGAGGCCCACGCCGCCGGCCGCCACCGAGACGAGGCGGGAGAGCACGCTCCCAGCGAGCCGCTGACCGACGCGCGCCGCCATGTTCGCGAGCTGCCGCCGCACTAGCAGAATGGCCGCGCCGGTGATGCCTTCGCTGCTCTGGCGCAGTACGGTGCCCGTACCGATCTCGGCGCCGCCCTTGCCGGGATCGACGTTGAACTCGCGGCCGGCGTCGGCGCTGACCGCGCGTGCGACAGCCACACCGTAGCGGGGGCCGAGGAAGGCCTGAAGGCATGCGAGCGCCGGTTCGGCCGCGTCCTGGGTGGCGAGCTCGATGCTCTTGCCGACCTCGCGCGCGACGCCGACGGTCAACGTTTCGACCGCGGCCTTGATTGCATCCGACCGGTAGACGCGCTCGGCGACCTTTTCGGCGAGCAACTTGGCCGTTTCCGCGTTGAGGTTGGAGCGCAGGCGGTCCCACGTGCTCGTCTCGTTGGTGACCTCCGCGATGGCCGCATCGACGCGCTTGTCGACGATCTCGTCGAGACCGTTCTTGCGCCATTCGTCGCCGACGAGCGCCTTGTAGTCCACGCCGACAAGACCCTTTTGCATGGCCTCGACGGTGATGGCCTCGATCGCAGAGCGGAAGCTGGCCTCGTCCCGGGCCTGGCAACTCTCATAATCCTTGCGTGTCAGTTCAGGGGCCGCGAAAGCCGGAACGGCGTCGTGGACCGCCAGTGACAGGCATGCGAGCGCGGTGACGGCGAAGCGTCCGTAACGGGCCAAAGCGTGAACTCCAAACTCAGTTTTCAACCGCGATCCTTCCCGGCTGCAATAGTCCCACTCGTTGCGCCGCGCGGCGTGCCGTCTCGCGCTACCTTATAAACGCAAATGGGCCGCTACGGCGACAGGTACGACGGGAACGACTGAATTCTTGCCGGCTGCCGAAAAAGACGTTGCTGCGTCGGCATCGTCCGTGCGGCCGTTGACGGCCCTCAGGCAGCCGCCTAAGCGAGGTTGCCGCCTAGGGCCTCGCGACGCCACCGGGAGAGACGCATGAATTTCATCGTCATCGCCATGCTCTGTTATGTGGTGATGCAATTCATCATCGGCGCCTGGGTGTCGCGCCGGATGACGAGCGAAGCGGATTATATTCTGGCCGGCCGGCGGCTCGGCCCGGGCCTCATCACATTCTCGGTCTTTGCCTCGTTCTTCGGAGCGGAAGCCGTCGTGGCCTCGGCCGGGGCCGTCTATGAGAAGGGCCTAGCCGGCGCCTGGGTCGATCCATTCGGCTATGCTTTCTCGCTGTTCGTCGTCGGCGGTTTGCTGGCAGGGCCGCTTTGGCGCCGTGGCCTCACGACCTTCGCTGACCTGTTCCGCGAACGCTACACGCCGGGCGTCGAGAAGCTCGTCGTCCTAATGCTATTGCCGGGCTCGATTTTTTGGGCGGCGGCGCAGATCCGCGCGTTCGGTCAGGTGCTCAGCGCCAACTCGGGATTGGGGCTCGCTACCGCAATTACAATCGCAGCGCTGCTGGTGGCCGGTTACTCGGTCGTCGGCGGCTTGCTCGCGGATGCCGTGACCGACGTGATCCAGGGGCTGGCGGTGATCATCGGACTGTTGATCCTGGCCTGGATGGTGCTGCAAGCGACTGGAGGTTTCGCGGCGGGCCTCGCGCGCGTTACCGCCGAGCGGCTCCACGTCATCGAGGCGCACGGCGGGCTCAAGGCGCTGGAAGAGTTGGCGATCCCGATCTGCGGCACGATTGTTTCGGTGGAGTTGATCTCGCGGTTTCTCGGCGCGCGAACGGCCAAAATTGCGGCGGGGGGCACGGCAGCGGGCGCCGGCATCTATCTCGCGATCGGCATCGTGCCAGTGCTGCTCGGG
This sequence comes from uncultured Alphaproteobacteria bacterium, assembly GCA_963847435.1. Lineage (GTDB taxonomy): Bacteria > Pseudomonadota > Alphaproteobacteria > Rhizobiales > Hyphomicrobiaceae > CAWJZR01. Next base: position 30,271 of record CAWJZR010000026.1, read on the forward strand.
TTGATCGGCCCTTCGCTGCTGCCTGGCATCCAGGACAGCGAGCAGATCGTCCCGCGCCTGGCCCAGGCGTACTTGCCGAAGGCGCTCGAGGTGGCGTTCGTCGGCGCCATCATTTCCGCGATTTTGTCGACGGTGCACTCGGCCCTGCACGCTCCCGCAGCCCAGGTCTCGCACAACATCGTTATCCGGGTCGTTCCTGGACTGGGCGCCCGGGGAAAGCTGTGGTCGGTGCGGCTGACCGTGATGGGACTGAGCCTGGTTGCTTATTTCTTGGCGCTCACCTCTGAGCGCATTCATGATCTCGTTGAGACGGCCTCTGCGATCGGCAGTGCCGGCGTGTTCGTGACGACGATTTTTGCGCTTTATACCCGCTTCGGCGGCCCCAATAGTGCATACGCTGCTCTGTGCTGCGGAATGGGGGTGTGGGGATTGGCGAGCTTCGGCTTCGACGCCGACACACCCTATCTCCTCGCACTCGGGACTGCGGTGGCAAGCTACGTCGCCGTCGCGCTGTTCGAGCCTGCACGGGTGGCCGTCGGTCAGTCCCGGCCGTAATTTTGCTGCAATGCAAAATAATCTCGATCCGCCCCATCGGCGACGGATTCGTGATCTTGTGCGTTTTGTTGCATCGCCGCGCCGATGGACGCGGGAGGGGTAATTTATGCTGTCCCTGCAACCTGAGCTCTGCCGAAAAAAGTCCTAAGGTCTCGTTTCCGGCCCATTAACGTTGTGCTGCGGCGGAGTTACCAACCTTGTAAAGGATCGCGTACTGTGATGGGCGTGCCCAACTCTGAACGGTCATGCGAACCTACTTTCAAATGGTTCGCCGATTGTCTACATTGGAGCCGTTAACTTCAGGACGTGATCTTTGTGGTAGACAGAATATCCGCACGGAAGGTCCGAAGGCGACGGCTCGATATCGTTGTAGATGTCGACGTAAAGGGTAAAAAATTGGGGTCGTACGCAAGCCACGCTGAACAGTACGCGTGGTGAGTTGGAGCGAGGGACGTGGCGTGAGGCGCTATTTTGTGCGTGTGCAATATTGGCAGGGGGCGGCGTTTCATGCTGCAACTGCTATGTTGCGTTGCGGCATGATGCCCTATCGCCAACTCAGCTCGTTGCAAGCAATGTCCCCGACCTGCATAGGTGCGCTTCGGGATACCTACCCCCGGCCGCCCACAACGGAGCTCGTGGATCACCGGCATCGAGATCGCCTGTGGCCACGCGGAGAGACGCCATGCGCCTTTAGGCCTTGGCTGCGAATGACGGCTCACGTGAAGGCCCCCCGAAGACGCGGGGATGGAGGCTCAAATCTCTGTTCTACAGATCCTGGCGCCCGGCTCTGAGCTTGGCGGATGGAGAACCGCGGAACGGAAAAAAGTTGCAATAGCGTATGAGCAAGTACGAATAGAATGATGAAGAAAGAAGATAAAATTCAGGACTATCGGGGGGATCTAGTGATTCCAGGCGGCCGCTGTGGCGTGCTGCTGATTCACAGCCTGGGTGGCAATCCCATCGAAATGCGGTTCGTCGCTCAATCCCTTGCGCGCCTGGGCTACACAGTTCATTGCCCTATGCTTCAGGGGCTTGCAGGCGGCACCGATATCCTCGGTCTGTCGCAATGGACCGACTGGTACGCAGCCGTCGAGAGGGCCTACGAGAGGCTGAAAGCGGACTGCGACGTCGTGCTGGTCGGCGGCATGTCCGCGGGTGCGATCCTCGCGCTCCGCCTTGCAGCGGCTAAGGGTGAGAACGTCCATGCGCTGATGCTGTTCGCGCCGACGTTGTGGCCCAACGGCTGGTCGATCCCGTGGTATTTCAACTTCTTCAGGCTGGTGCGCCATTCCTGGGTCGCGCGGCTCTTCCACTTCAAGCAGCGCGAGCCTTTCGGCATCAAGGACGAGCGCATTCGCAACTTCGTGATCGACTCGTTCAAGTCGGACAATCGTCCGGTCGAGGACCTGTTCGGACGCGGCGGCACGACCATCCTGCAGTTCCGCTTGATGGTGAAAGAAGTGAAGAAGCTGCTCGGCGATATCCGGCAGCCAGCTTTGATCTTCCACCCCCGCTTCGACGATCAGAGCGACCTCGTCAACACTGTGAAATTGCAGCGTGATCTCGGCGGCATCGTCGAGACCTGCGTGCTCGACGACAGCTATCACATGGTTACGCTGGACCGCCAGCGTGGGTACGTCGTCGATCGCACGGTCGATTTTGCCAAGCGGCAGACCCAGCGCATCGCAGATGCCGAGGCGGTGGCGAAGTTGGTAAAAAACGCGGCCAAGGCCGCCGAGTGAAATGCAATCGCGGGCAGCGGTCCTCGGACCGGCCGCCCGCGATCGTCGCGATCAGACGCCGTTCTGGCAGCGAGGCAGTTCCGCTGGCGCCCGCGTCCAGGTCAATGTCTTGCTCAAGAGCTTGATGCCCTTGTAACCGGTCATCAAGAGCTTGGAGCGTCCTTCAAGGGCAACGGCGGCGTCGTAGGATTTGCCCTCTTTGGGGTCATACACCCAGCCGTTATCCCAGCCGCCGTCAGACTGCCGCTCGAGGTTGCCGAGTACCTGCAGACCACAAATCGACCGCGTTCGCTTGGAGGGCTCGGGATTGTAAGCGTCGACCTTGGGCTTACCTGTTTTCGTTGAGACCGGTTCCTTGAGCCAGACGATGTAGCCGCAGAGCTTGTCGCCACAGGGACGCACTTCGACTGCACCGTCGCCGGTGTCATCATACCACAGGCCCAGGGCGGGACCTGTTTGGGTTGAGCCTGCGTTGACGGCGGGGATGAACGGGGCCCCGCAGGCACAGGCCACGGCGGCGAGTGCCGCAATCCGGGCCAGGCCGCGGGCCGCGGTTCGGCGGACATGGGCGTTGGAGCGGTCAGTGCGCATATCGGACCTTTACTGGATGATGGACTTCACTGAAATACAGATAGGTTGGCAAAGCGGCAAAACCACGATTTCGTCCGGCTCGATTGCCAAGCGGAAGCAACGAGCTGATCTTACGGCAGATGATATGGTTCAGGCACCCTCATCTTTTTGCAATGCCCTGACGCGATGTTAATAGGGTTAAGCGATGCTCGTTCTTAACTCGAACTCGCTCGGGATATGGCCACCACGGATACCGGCTCCTATAAGTTTGGCCGGCGAAAAATGGCGTAGCCGGTTGCGGATGACCGGCTTTACCCCAGATTAATCGCGGTGCATTCGTTTGATCGCAATGCGCTAATCAACCCGGAAACACGATCGGTTCGTCGAATGATCCTGACCTTGGCATTTCGAAATCTGTTTCACGATCGTGTCCGCCTCGCGGTGACGTTGATCGGCATCTTGTTTTCGATCGTGCTCGTGGCTGTGCAACTCGGGCTCTATCTCGGGTCGTCGCGCATGATCACGGCGAATATTGATCATGCCAACGCCGACCTGTGGATCACTGCGTTCGGGGCCAAGAGCTTCGAGGACGGTGGTCTCCTGCTCACGACGCGCGAGCGCCATCAGGCGCTGGCGACTCCGGGGGTGAAGGCGGTCATTCCGCTGGTCGTCGCCTTCGCCGAGTGGCGCAAGCCCAACGGCGGCTCGACACGCGTCGTCGTCGTCGGTTCCGACGCCGAGGACGGCGGGCTGCAACCGTGGTCGCTCAGTCGAGGGCACTTGGGAGGACATCAAGGCACCGGAGTCGATTGCGGTCGACCGCAGCTACCTCAATGAACTCGCCATCAACGGGATCGGCGACACCGCCCAGATCGCAACCGGCCGAGTGCGCGTGCGCGCGCTGACCCAGGGCATTCGATCGTTCACGCAGTCGCCGTATGTCTTCACGCCCCTGAGCAGGGCTCGGCAATTGCTCGGCGCCGATTCCGACAAGACCACATTCTTCCTCGTTCAACTCGAGCCAGGAGTCGATGCGCTGCAGGTCCGCAAGGCGCTGCAAGGCAAGCTTGACGGGGCCGAGGTGCTTACGACAGACGAGTTCCGCGCGCGCAGCTTGAAGCAATGGCTGTTCCGCACCGGCGCCGGCGTCGCGCTCATCGGCGGCGCCATTCTCGGCACGCTCGTCGGCACCGTCATCGTCGCGCAGACTCTCTATTCCAGCACCAAGGATCACATTAACGAGTTCGCCACCCTGCGTGCACTCGGCTCGACCTCCGCCTATATCCATCAGGTGATTCTGACCCAGGCGGCGCTCAGCGCGGCGATCGGCTATATCCTCGGCATGATCCTGGCCCTGCTCATCCTTTGGGCGAGCCGAAATTCGCCGTTGCCGATCGTCATGACGCCCTGGCTCGCAGTTTCACTGTTCGTGCTGACGGTGGCGATGTGCGCCATTTCGGCCCTGTCCGCCATCGTCAAGGTGACCAAGATCGATCCAGCCATGGTATTCAGCCGATGACAGCAACAGCCACTGCGAAAACAGCCGTGAGGCCCGTGCTCGAAGCGACCGACGTCGTGAAGGAGCTTGGGCAAGGCGCCGGCAAGGTGATGGCCCTGAAGGGTGTGACACTGGCACTCGTGCCGGGGGAGCTAACCCTGCTGATGGGGCCATCGGGCAGCGGCAAGACGACGCTATTGTCGGTGCTGGGCTGCATCCTGACGCCGACGTCGGGCACGGTCAGCGTCGACGGCCTGTCAGACGGCCGGCTTGAACGCGGAGAGGCTGGCGGAGCTACGCCGCAAGCACATCGGCTTCATCTTCCAGTCCTACAACTTGTTCCCGACGCTGACCGCGCTCGAAAACGTGCGCATCGCGCTCGACGTACGTGGAATGAAGGGCTATCCCGCCGCCGCCCGTGCCGAAGAGGTGCTGCGCGAAGTGGGCCTTGGCCATCGCTTGCGCAACTATCCCGGCAATTTGTCCGGCGGCGAGCAGCAGCGTGTGGCCGTCGCCCGTGCGATCGCGTCGTCGCCGTCGATCGTGCTGGCCGACGAGCCTACAGCAGCGCTCGATAGCGAGAACGGTCACGCGGTGATGGCTTTGCTGGCCCGTATCGCACGCGAGCAGGGTCGCAGCGTGCTTGCGGTGACGCATGACCCGCGCACTCTCGGATATGCCGACCGCGTGCTGCGGATCGAGGATGGACGCATCGTCGGCGAGGATCGCCGGCCGGAAGGGCTCAACGCGCCCGGTGTGGCGGATCTCACAAAGAGGCGGAAGACGCATGGCTAAGACAATGGACATTGTGAACAGCGCGCGGAAGGTCGATCCCACGGTTTGGACGCTCGGGATCGCGGGCGCCGTGGCGCTCGGCATCAGCGTGCTCGTCAACTGGGGCCCGGGCGTTCGCAAGGCCGGCCAGGTCGTCGAGGCGAACCCGCCGATATTGACGACCGGGACCGTGACGCCGGCCGGCAGCACCGGCACTGCGGTGGCGCAGGCGCCGACTCCTTCGGCTCCGACGGCTCCAGCCATGACGGGACCGAAGCCGGCGTGGGCCGCCTCTGCTACGGGTCGCATCGAGCCCAAGGACGGCGAACTGCGCATCCCCACGCTGTTGCAGGGCCGAATTGCCGAAGTCGCGGTGAAGGCTAACGACAAGGTGGCGAAGGGCGACCTCTTGGTGCGCATCGATGACGAGGATACGCTGCTGAAGGTCGCCGCGGCGATGTCGGAAGCCGATGTGCGCAAGCGCGAACGCGACGAGGAGGAGGCCAAGGGGCTTTCGCTCGACCGTCGCCGCGCTGAAGATGCGGTTTATGACGCGGAGCAGGCTCTGTTCAAGGCGCGCATGGCGTTCGATGCTGCGGGAACCGCGCTTCGTGCCGGCCGCGGCTCTGCCGACGATGTGAAGGCCGCGAAGGACAAGATCGCACCGGCCGAGGAACGTGTCACGCAACAGCGTGCGGAGCTCACTAAACTGCTCGCCAAGAACGGCCTACCGCTGCCGACACGGCTGGAATCTTCCGTCGCCGTCGCGCGAAGCGACGTGGCGGCGGCTGAGCTTGCGGTTGAGAAAATGCACGTGCGTGCGCCCTACGATGGCACGGTGCTCAGCCTCCCCGCCAAGGTCGGCGAGTTTGCTGCGCCGTCGATGGAGGCGCCGCTCGTCGTGTTCGGCGACCTGAGCGGCCTCAGGGTCAAGGCTGAGGTCGAGGAGCGTGATGCACCGAAGGTGCGTGTCGGCCAGCGCGTCGTTGTCCGCTGTGACGCCTATCCGGACCGCGACTTTACGGGCGTGGTCACCTCGGTGGGCCTCTCGCTCGGTGGTGCGCGCATCGCGACACGCGGCCCCCGCCGCCCGAACGATGTCGAAGTGCTTGAGGTGCAGGCCGCGCTCGACAACGCGCCGCCGCTGCTGACCGGCATGCGCGTCGACGTGTTCTTCAAGTTCGACGACACCGCTGCGGCGCCGGGCAAGGGCAAGTAATCCCAAGCGCCGGCAGCAATGTGAAAAAGTAAAAAAGCGCGAGCCCGGATGGGTTCGCGCTTTTTCATTTGTGGTGCAGTCGACGTTCAGGCCGCGGCACTGGCGCTGCGGGCGGTGGCGTCGATGTGCTGGGCAAGGTTGGCGTCGAGGCCGAGGGCACCTGCAAGCTCGTTGAGGAAGTCGGCCTCGCCCTGCTCATCGAGCTCGATGGCAAAGCGCGCGGCAGTGAAAACCTGCACGGCCTGCTCCGGCGTCTTGCAGCCGGCGGCAAGGTCGGCCGCAGTGGCCGGATTGTTGAGCTCATTCTGGAGGAAGGCGCGGGCATCCGCGCCAATGCCGGCTTGGTTCAGGCCACCCATGATTTTGGCCTGCTCGGCGGCGTCGATGCGACCGTCCGCGGCGGCGGCTGCAATCATCGCGCGAATGTAGAGCGCTGCCGTCTCGTTCGTCACGGCTTCAGGCTCGAAACCGGAGCCGTCCGGAGCCTGTTGCGGAATGAAGGCATCGGCGCCCGTCAGCGCTGGCTTGCCCTGCTGGTAGTTCTGGATCGCTTGGTAGGCGAGGCCGCCGATCAGCGCCAGGGCGCCGAGCTTGATGGCGCTGCCGGCCATCGCGCGACCCGCTTTGGTGCCGAGTACGAGGCCGCCAAGCCCACCCACCGCCGCGCCGGCGCCGAGCTGGTTCTGCTGCACGAGATCTTTCAACTTGGCAAGAATGTCGTCTCCGGAAAGACCGCCGGTCGCCTTGCCGAGCGCGTCGCGGGCCCCCGTGGCCTCGCCGATGCGGGTTGCGCCGTCACGCGCTCCCTGCGTCGCCTGCCCGAGCACCTGCCCGAGGATGTCGGTGAGGCTGCCGCCGCCGCTACCGACGGTGCCCTTTTGCAGTTTGCCGAGCAGATCGCCGAGGCCGCCCGCGGCACCACCGGGACCGCCAAGCTTGCCGAGAATGTCACCGAGGCCTCCCAAGCCGCCACCGGCACCACCGCCTGCGCCAGCTTCCGGCGCGGCGGGCTGAGCATGCGGCTGTCCTTGCGGAGGCCCGCCTGCACCCGGGAACAGATTGCGAAGCAGGTCTTCCAGGCCGGCGCCTTGCGACGCGGCAGCCTCACCACCAGCCGGCCGCCCATGCGAAGCGCCGCCCGCCGCGGGGCCGCCGAGCTTGCCGAGGATGTCCCCGAGACCGCCCAAGCCTCCAGCGCCACCACCGGCTCCGCCGCCTGGCTGCATCATCTTGCCGAGAATGTCACCCAATCCGCCGAGCCCGCCGCCGGCTTGTGCCGGAGCAGCCTGCGGAGCGGCACCTTTTACAAGAGCCTCGAGCAAACTCTTTGCATCGAACATGGCGGGTCAACCTTCTATGAACGGGGGGAAATAGGATGGCGTACAACGTATGTTAGCCACCCTATACCCGCAAGTTCACAGTGACGCGATTTAGTTACTCCGCGACAAGCGGTTGTTGTCGGTGAGGATTGTTCAGATCAGCTGACGCAGGAGCCCCTGGACCCGACACCGGCGCAGCGTGGGCAGTCTCGTCCGCTGGCCCGACCAAGCCGCCGAACAGGCGCCACGTCCACCGCGCGACGTCGTCCATCAGGGCGAAGACGGCGGGCACGAACAGCAGGCTCAGCACCGTCGACGAGATGAGGCCGCCGATCACGGCGATGGCCATCGGCGCGCGGAACTCGCCGCCGCTGTCGAGCGCCAACGCGGAGGGGAACATGCCGCCGACCATCGCGATCGTGGTCATGACGATGGGACGGGCGCGCTTGCGGCCGGCATCGACGATGGCCTCGTTGCGCGACATGCCATGGCGGATCTGCTCGACTGCGAAGTCGACGAGCATGATGGCGTTCTTGGTGACGATGCCCATCAGCATCAGCACGCCGATGACGACGGGCAGGCTGATCGGCTTCGAGGTGATGGCCAGGGCGACGATGGCACCGCCGATCGAGAGCGGTAGCGAGAACAGGATGGTCACCGGCTGCAGGAAGCTCGCGAACAACAGTACGAGCACCGCGTAGACCATCATCAGGCCGGCACCCATTGCCTGCCCGAAGCTCTCGAACACCTCCTTCATGATCTCGGCATCGCCGAACTGCTTGATCTCGACGCCGGGCGGAAGCTGCTTGGCGGCCGGCAGCGCCATGACCGCGGTGACGGCCTTGCCGAGTGGCGTTTCGCCGACAAGGTCGCCGCCGACGACGACGCGGCGGAGACGGTCGTAGCGGTCGATCGCGGTCGGACCCTGCGCGAATTGGAAATTCGCGACCGCCGATAGCGGCACGGCATCGCCGGCGGCCGTCTGCACCTTGAGGGATTCGAGAAACTGCCGGTTGCCGCGTGCGCCTTCCTCCAGCTCGACGCGGATCGGAACCTGGCGATCGCCGGCTTCGAACTTGGCAAGGTTGGCGGGAATGTCGCCTATGGTTGCAATGCGGACGGCTTCCGAGATCGCTTCGGTGGAGACGCCGAGCTCGGCTGCGAGGTCCGATTTCGGCGAGACGCGCAGCTCCGGCCGCTCCAATTCGGCCGTCGAGACGACGTTCGCCAGCAAGGGCAATTTGCGCGCCTGACTGGTCAACTCCGCGCCGACATGGCTGACGGCGTCGCCGTCGCGGCCGGTGACGACGAGCTGGAACTGGCGCTGGCCGTTGTCCTGCAGGAACCAGTAGCGAATATCCGGAATGGTCTCGAGGTCGTGCGCCGCCTCCACCTTGAAGCGGGTCTGCGAGACGCTGCGCTTGTCCTTCGGCACGAGGTTGACGATGAGCGTTGCCTTGCGCACCTCGTTGCCGGATCCGAGCACGGTGCCGCCGTTGACGAAGACGCTCTTCACCTCGGGCCGCTCGCGTAGGCGGTGCGCGATCTTTTCGACGGTCGCCTGTGTGTCAACGAGACGCGAACCGGGGGGGAGTTCGACGCCGACCAGCACGCGGCCGGTATCCTCGACGGGAAGAAACCCGTTGGGTAGCAGGTAGAAGCTGCCGATCGAGCCGAAGAAGATCAGGATGCCCAGGAACACTGTCTTGATGCGGTGAACGACGGACCAGTGCACGACACGCGTGTAGACGCCGAGCAGCATGCCCTCTTTCTCGACGTGGCCGGTATCGCGCATGAAGTAGGCGGCGAGCAGCGGCGTGATGAGACGCGCGACCAACAAAGAGAAGAACACGGCCGCCGCGACGACGAGGCCGAATTGCTTGAAGTACTGTCCGGCGATGCCACCCATGAAGCTGACCGGCATGAACACGGCCATGATGGTGAAGGTGATGGCGATAACGGCCAAGCCGATCTCGTCGGCGGCTTCGAGCGCGGCGCGATAGGGCGTTTTGCCCATCCGGATGTGGCGCACGATGTTCTCGATCTCGACGATGGCATCGTCGACGAGAATGCCGGTGACGATCGTGATGGCGAGCAGGCTGACGACGTTGAGCGAGAAACCCAATAAGCTCATTATCCAGAAGGCCGGGATAATCGACAGCGGCAGCGCGATGGCGGCAATGACCGTAGCGCGGAAATCGCGCAGGAAGATGAGCACGACGAAGATGGCGAGCACCGCGCCTTCGATCAGCGTTTTGCGCGTCGATTTGTAGACGCCGTAGGTGTACTCGACGGTGGTGTCGATCTGGGTGATCGACACGTTCGGGTTCTTGGCCCGCAGTTCGTCCACCTTCTTGGTGAGGTCGGCGACCACGGTGGTTTCGCTGGCGCCCTTGGAGCGTGAGACCGAGAACGCAACGACAGGCTTGCCGTCGAGCTGGGCGAATGTCGTCGGCTCGGCGGTGGTGTCGGTGACCGTGCCGAGCTGATCGAGGCGAACCTTGCGGCCTTTGGGCAGCGTGATAGCGAGGCCGGCAAGGCCCTCCACAGTCATCTTGCTGGCGAGTGTGCGGATGGCCTGCTCGCGGTCGCCGATCTCGCCCTTGCCGCCGGCAAGGTTGATGTTGGTCGCGCGGAGCTGCTTGTTCACATCGCCAGCGGTGACGCCGTAGGCGGTCAACCTGTCGGGGTCGAGCGAGACGCGGATCTCACGGTCGGCGCCGCCGATGCGCTGAACCTGCGAGACGTTCTTAACGCCCTGCAGCACACGAATGACGACGTCGTCGACGAACCACGACAGTTGCTCGGGCGTCATCGCCGGGTGCGCTGACCGCGTAGGAAATGATCGGCAGACCCTCGATCTCGATACGCTGGACGATCGGCTCGTCGATCGTGCGCGGCAGGTCGGCGCGAATCCGCGAAACCGCGTCCTTGATGTCGTTCAGCGCCCGGTCCTGGTTGGTTTCCAGCCGGAACTCGATCATCGTCTGCGACAGGCCCTCGGTGACGGTCGAGGTGATGTGCTTGACGCCGTTGACGCCGGCGATGGCGTCCTCGACCTTTTTCGTCACCTGCGTTTCGAGCTCGGACGGCGCGGCGCCTGACTGCGTCACGCGAACTTGCACGATTGGAATGTCGATGTTGGGGATGCGGGCGACCGGCAGCGATGCAAAGCTCAAGCAGCCGAGCGTCAGCAGGACCAGGAACAGCACCAGCGACGGCACCGGCCGCCGGATCGACCAGGCCGAAATGTTGAAGTTCATCACTTCGCCTCGCTGACCTTGTCGGCCGCCGGGAACGGGCGCACGACGTCGCCGTCACGCAAGAATGTGCCGGCGCGCTCGACGACGAGATCGCCTTCCATGACGCCGCTGCGGATCTCGGCCTGACCGCCAGCCAAGAGTTCCGGTCTCGACGCGCCGCGTCTCGACCTTGCCGTCGCGCACCACCTGCACGGTGGGACCGTCGCGGCCGTAGAGGATGGCGGAGGCGGGGACGGAGATGCCGTTGCTTTTCGCCGTATCGATGAGGCCGCGCGCGAACGAGCCGGGGCGCAGGCCGGGGCGGTCGCCAAGGAAGATGCGGACGCGGCCGAGCCGGGTCGACTTGTCGACCTCGGCCGAGACGAGGCGCACGGTGCCGGTGATGGGCTCGAGGCCGGCAACCTCGACGCGCGCGGGCTGGCCCGGCTGCACGCGCACGATGCGGTCCTCTGTCACCTCGGCGTCGAGCTCGATCTCGTTGCGGGCGACGATGCGGAACATCGGTTCGCCGATGGCGGTGGCAATCGCACCGACGCGCGCCATGCGCCGGCTGACGACACCGTCAACGGGAGCGCGGACCTCGGTGCGGGTGCGGCGCCAGTCGAGCTCGCGGCGCTGGGCTTCGACGAGACCCTTGTCGGCTTCGGCGACCTTCAGTTGATCGCGGGCGGCCACGACTTGCGCCTCCGCGGTGCGAGCGAGAGCCTCGCGGGTCTCGAGCGTCGCTTCGGCCAGATAGCCGTGATTGTTGAGCGGTTTGGCGCGCTCGAACGAAGCCTTTGCCTCCTTCAGCTTGGCCTCGGCCTGCGCGATCTCGCTCCTAGCCTTGGCCATGGATGCGACGGCTCGCGCCTGCGAGGCATCGTTCTGTGCGATCTGCGCGTCGAGGGTGTCCTGTGTGAGCGTGGCGAGCACGTCGCCCTTGGAAACGCGGGTCCCTTCTTCGACTCTCAACTCCTGGACGCGCAAGCCCTCGACCTCGGGCGCGACCATGATCTCGTCGCGGGGGACGAGAGAGCCGGTGACGAGTGCGGTCTCGGTGAAGTCGGAGCGCTGGGCTCGCGCGACGGAGACGGCGAGCGGCGCCGGCCCTTCTGTCTTGGAAGCGTCCTGCGAGGCGGCGGCGTTGTCGCCGGTTGGCAGATGGCCGCTCAGAACGAAGGCACCCGCGCCGGCAGCGGCGAGGAACCCGACCGTCACGATGATGGATTTCGCTTTCATTGGGCGGTCTCGCTGGCTTTGGAACGCGTCGTCTCTTCCGGCGTGGAGACCGGATTCAACAAGTTGGACAGGATGCCGGTGAGCACAGGCATGACGGCTTTGGCGTCGAAATTCGGGTCGACGGCGCGCCGCCAGAACATGCCGTCGCCGATGACGGACAACACCGTGGCGATGGTGTCGAGATCGTGCTCCGGGGCAATACGGCCGTCGCGCTTGGCTCGATCGAACAACTTGATGAAGCTGTCGTGGCAGAACTTGTCGACGGAGCGGAACAGTTCGCCAACCGCCTCGTTGCGGGTCGATTCGAGACCGATCTCGACGCACAGCAGCCTTTTGTGCTGCGGTTCCTCGACCGTGTAATGCTCGCCGAGCTTGGAAAGGGCGGCCAGCAGGTCGGGCGCCTCCGCCAACGCGGCCAACTCGCCGGCGAGCTTGGCGCGATCACGCTCGACGATGCCTGCGATCAAGTCTTCCTTTGAGCCGAAATAGACGTAGAGGGCGCCTGGGCTGACAACGGCCTCCTTGCAGATGTCCTGCATGGTGGTGCGATGAAAGCCGCTTCGCGCAAAGCAGATCTGGGCGGCATCCAGGATGTGCTCGCGCCGCGCACGGTGGGTATCGGGCTTCAGCTTGGGCATCGACTTATTCCGAGTTCGCGCATCTTCACAGACCATCAAAACGAATGTCCGTTTTCTTTGCTCGGAATTGAGGCCTCGTCAAGGCGAATGAGCGTTCTGTTTGTTAAAAATAAAAGGGATGGCCATACGGCACCGCTGGGGAGCGAAATCGCTCACCCGGGCACAAGGCGGTTCACCCGGCGCTGCACGGTGTCTATTATCCTTGGCAAATGTGATTTGCTTCAGGGATTGCTTATCCGCCGGACATGCGGCGACATTTGGAGTTGGGCATGAGCTGGCTTCGTGCCGTGACGGTGGCTTTCACAGTCTTCGGAGTTGTCCATAGCGCGAGCCCAGCGGCCGCGGACCCCGCGCTGGTGTTCGAGGTCGAGAGCGGCCGCGTCATCTATGCCGAGGATGCCGACCGCGAGTGGTTTCCGGCCTCTCTCACCAAGATGATGACGACCTACCTGGTGTTCGAGGCGATCGAGAAGGGCGACCTCGCCCCCGATATGCTGCTGGCTGTTACGCCGCGCGCCAATCTGCAGCCGCCGACGCGGCTGGGCCTCGGCACCGGCAAGACCATCACGGTCGAGTTGGCGGTGCGGGCGCTGGTGATGAAGTCGGCTAACGACATCGCGGTGGCGCTGGCGGAAGCGACGGCCGGCGGCGTCGAGGAGTTCGTCGACCGCATGAACGAGACCGCGCGCCGGCTCGGCATGATGCACACGCGCTTTGCCAACCCGAACGGCCTGCCATCCGAGAACCAGATGACGACGGCACGCGACATGGGGCTGCTCGGCCGCGCCTTGCTGCGGGATTTTCCCGACTACGCGCCCATATTCGCCGAGCTGGAGTTGGAGGTCGGCAAGCTCAAGGTTGCCTCTCACAACGACCTGTTGCGGACGCTCGAAGGCGCGGACGGCATGAAGACCGGCTTCACCTGCGCCGCCGGCTACAACATCGTGGCAAGCGCAACTCGCGGGCGGCGCAAAATCATCGCCGTGGTGCTCGGCGAGGCGTCCGGCATGGATCGGTCCGTACGCGCGGCGAAACTGATCGAGCACGGTTTCCAGATGTTCGACTGGAAGAGCGCGTTCCCCGGCCCGCTGCTGGAAACCTTGCCCTACGACATCCAGCCAGACGTGGCGCCGGATTTCAGCCGCTCGGCGCGGATGCGCAAATGCGATGCGCCCGCGGGAATTGCACGTGCGCCGCAGCCCCACGCCCATGCTGCGAAAGTAACCGCCGCCGGCAAGGAGGCCAGGCCAGCGGGCAGCAAAGCGGCTATGCCTGTCGCCGCCAAGCAGCTGCTCGCCGTGAAGGTGGCCAAGCCTGCCGCCGCCAGGGACGGTAAGCCTGCCACCACGAAATTGCGGGTGGAATTGGCCAAAGATCGGAAATAATAACTGCTCTGGTCGCCCCTGTGGCCGGGGCGGATGATCGGAGTGGACGCCTCTTCGCAACTGCGATGCGGCGATGCAACCAATCAACTCCTCTTGCGTTCTTACCGCGCTCCGTGCGGGATGGCGCTCAGCCTCCGGCGCGGTTTCGGTCGTTGGCAGCCTGGAGGGGGAAGGTGATCATGACCACAAAATTCATTCTCAATGGGCGCGAGGTGTCCGTCGACGCCGAGTCCGACACGCCATTGCTGTGGGTCGTGCGCGATGACCTCGGCCTTATCGGTTCCAAATTCGGTTGTGGCGTCGCGCAATGCGGTGCTTGCACAATGCACGTCGACGGCCAAGCGATCCGTTCGTGCATCACACCGATTTCAGACGTCGCCGGGAAGAAGGTCACCACAATCGAGGGCTCGAGCGGTGCCGTCGCCGACGCGGTGCGCGGTGCGTGGCAGAAGCTCGACGTCGTTCAATGCGGTTATTGCCAGTCAGGCCAGATGATGTCGGCGATCGCGCTGTTGAGCGACAATCCGAAGCCGTCGGATAGGGACATCGACGGTGCCATGAGCGGCAACATTTGCCGTTGCAACACGTATCAGCGCATCCGCGCCGCCATTCATATGGCGTCCGGCAATCTGAAGGGCTGAGGGGGACTGGATATGTACGGCAAAGCCGACCTTTCATCGATTCGCGCCAAGTTCTCCGCCGGCTCCGTTGCTGCTGACCGGCGGCAAGTTCTGCGCCTCGCCGTCGGAGCGGGTACCGGGCTCGTGCTGGGAGCGTGGTGGCCGTCCATGGAGCCCGCCAACGGTGGCGCCGGCGTTAAAGAGCAGGGTCTGTTCGCCCCGTTTGTACGGATCACGCCCGACAACGTCGTCACCGTCGTCGTCAAGCATCAGGACAAGGGCCAGGGCATTGCCACCGGCCTTTCGACGCTCGTGGCCGAGGAGCTTGACGCAAGCTGGGCGCAGATGAAGCCCGAGTTCGCCCCCGCCGACGCCGCGGTCTACAAGAATTTCTTCTTCGGCGTGCAAGGGACCGGCGGCTCCACCGCGATCGCCAACTCGTTCGAGCAGTACCGCAAGGCTGGCGCCGTCGCGCGTGCGATGCTGTCGGCGGCGGCGGCCATTCGCTGGGGTGTCGCGGCCGAGACGATCACGGTTGCGAACGGCGTCATCACCTCGGGCACGAACCAGGCCACGTTCGGGGATCTTGCGGCCGATGCGGCCCGTTTGCCGGTGCCCTCCGAGGTGACGCTCAAGGACCCGAAGAACTTCGTCTACATCGGCAAATCATTCCCGCGCCTCGACTCGGTGCTGAAGACGACCGGCGCGCGCATCTTCACGCAAGACGTGCAGCTCGACGGAATGCTCGTTGCTACCTTGGCGCGCGCGCCAAGGTTCGGCGGTCTCTTGAAAAGCGTCGATGACAGCAAGGCGCGCGCCGTAAAGGGCGTCGTGGATATCGTCAAGTTGCCGCAAGGCGTCGCCGTGCTCGCGAAGTCGACTTACGCGGCAATCAAGGGACGTCAGGCTCTTACCCTTACGTGGGACGATGCCAAGTCTGAAATGCGTGGCTCGGACGCCATCATCGCCGAATACAAGGCGCTGGCCGAGACGCCCGGGAAAGTCGCGAAAAAGCAGGGCGACGCGGCGGGCGCTTTGGCCAAGGCCGCGAAGGTGATCGAGGCGGAGTACGTCTTTCCGTTCCTGGCGCACGCGCCGATGGAGCCGATGAATTGCGTCCTGCAATTGAAAGACGGCCGCGCCACCGTCTGGACCGGGTCGCAATTGCAGACCGTCGACCAGAACGTGACGGCGGCGATTCTCGGCCTCAAGCCGGAGCAGGTGACGATCAACACGCTATGGGCCGGCGGGTCGTTCGGCCGGCGCGCGGTGCCGAACTCCGACTATGTCGCCGAGACGGCCCAGATCGTGAAAGCGGCCGGGCGAGATGTGCCGATCAAGCTGGTGTGGACGCGCGAGGACGACATCAAGGGCGGCTATTATCGGCCGCTCTACGTGCACAAGGTGCGTGTTGGGCTGGACGCCGACGGCAATATCGCTGGCTGGCAGCACCGTATCGTCGGGCAGTCGATCATCACCGGCACTCCGTTCGAGAGCGCTTTGGTGAAGGACGGCATCGACGGCACGTCCGTGGAAGGTGTCTCGGATACGCCGTACGAGATCCCGAACATGCAGGTCGAGGTGCACAACACCAAGGCGGGTCCGCCGCCGCTGTGGTGGCGCTCGGTCGGCCACACGCACACCGCCTACGTCATGGAGACGATGATTGACGAGATCGCGGCGATGACGGGCAAGGACCCGGTTGCGTTCCGCGTCGCGCTGCTCTCCAAACACCCCCGCCACTTGGGCGTGCTGAAGCTCGCGGCGGAGAAAGCCGGTTGGGATAAACCGGCGGCCGAGGGCGTGAAGCGTGGCGTTGCTGTGCACGAAAGCTTCAAGAGTTTCGTCGCGCAGGTCGCCGAAGTACGAATGGATGGCAACAAGCCCAAGGTTGAACGCGTGGTCGCGGCCGTCGATTGCGGCATCGCCGTCAATCCGGATGTCATCCGCGCGCAGGTCGAAGGTGCGGTTGGGTATGGCCTAGGAGCGGTCCTGCACAGCAAGATCACGTTGAAGGACGGCGTTGTTCAGCAGGGCAACTTCGACGGTTACGAGGTGCTGCGCTTCGACGAGATGCCGGCTGTCGAAGTGCACATCGTCGCCTCGGCCGAGCCCCCGACCGGAATCGGCGAGCCGGGCACGCCGCCAATCGGGCCCGCGGTGGCCAACGCCGTCGCGGCTGCAACTGGAAAACGCGTTCGCACGTTGCCGTTCGACGACGGATTGAAAAACGCGTGAAGAAGGGTTCCGCATGACAACCGACGAGCTGGTGCGCACCTGCGCAACTGCCGGGCCGGCACCGCGGGGCGAAAGCCGCGACTGGGACGTGGTTGCGCGCGAGTGGCTGGAGGCTTATGGCGCGATCGCATTGGCGACGGTCATCAAGACCTGGGGCTCCTCACCGGTGCCGGTTGGAGGCCATCTCGTCGTCGCACCCGGCGACCGCTTCGAAGGCTCGGTGTCGGGCGGGTGCGTCGAAGCGGAAGTGATCGCGGCGGCTGCCGAGGTAATCGCGACCGGCGAACGCTGCGTGCTCGAGTTCGGCGTCGAAGACGAAGCGGCTTGGCGCGTCGGACTGCCGTGCGGTGGACGTATCGAAGTGCTGGTGGATCGCTTGAGCGGCGAGCGGGACCGGGAATTTCTCGACCACGTCGCGAAGGCTCGCGCGAACCGCAAGCAACTGATCGTCAGCGGGGATATCACCCGCGGCGGACGCAGCATCGTCGAGATTGGCGACGACTTCGATGTGGATACGCGACGCCGGCTCGATGCGGGCGACGGCGTGATCATCGAGCGCGGCGAAGGACGACAGTTCCTGCAGGCGATCGTGCCCGCGGTGCAGGTGCTGATCATCGGCGCGGGTCATATCGCCCAGGTTTTGTCCGATCTCGGCCGCCGCGTCGGTTTGGCGATGACGGTGATCGATCCCCGTACCGCGTTTGCGACCGCTGACCGCTTTCGTGACGTGAAGCTGGTGCACGAGTGGCCGGAGCAAGCGCTGCGCGATATCGGCCTCGATGCCCGCACGGCCGTCGTCACGCTCGCACATTCGCCGCAACTCGACGACGAGGCGCTGATAGCGGCCCTGCATTCGCAATGCTTTTACGTCGGCGCGCTGGGCTCGCGGCGATCGCATGAGAAGCGGTTGGCGCGGTTGAGATCCGCAGGGGTCGGCGAGGCCGAGTTGGCTCGTATCGACGGTCCGGTCGGGCTGCCGATCGGTGCACAGGGACCGGCCGAGATCGCGGTCTCCATCCTGGCCGCCATCGTCAAGGCGCGGCGGAAGCCATGAACGGAAATTGCCGCATCGGGGCCGTGCTGCTTGCGGCCGGAGCATCGACGCGCTTCGGCACGGCGAACAAGCTGCTGGCGGAGTTCGGCGGCGCTCCGATGCTTCGCCACGTCGCAGAGGCGATCCGAGATAGCGGCGTGCATGAGATCGTCGTCGTGACCGGCTACGAGCGGGAATCGTATGTCGCCGCTCTCGACGGCATTCACGTCGGCTTCGTCCATAATGCGGACTGGCAAGCGGGGCTGGGCGGCTCCGTCGCCGCGGGCGTGGCGGCGGTCTCGCCGGAGTGCGAGGCGGTGTTCATCGTGCCGGGCGACATGCCGAGGTTGCCGGCGGAAATGCTATGCGAAATGGCCGAAGCCTATGGCCGGCATGGGCGCGCTCCAGTGGTCGTTCCGGTGACGAAAGCGGGCGAGCAACGCAACCCCGTGCTGTGGCCGACGGCGCTATTTCAAGGAACTCGCAGCGCTCACTGGTGAGCAAGGTGCCAAGCCGCTCCTGGCCAGTGTCACCGAGCGTATCGATCAGCCGTTCGATGACGCGTTGTTTGCGGACGTCGACACGCCGAGCGAATATGCGGCGCTGATGGCGTCCGACACGCCTCCCTCATTTTCCGAATAACGTTTGCAGCCACTCACCGAGTGGATTGCCGCTTGTCACCAAAAGGCGGACGGCGATTGCCGCGGAGACGACCACGACGATCGGCTTGATGATGCGGGCGCCGTGGCGCATCGCTGTTCGCACGCCGAGTTGCGCGCCGAGCACTTGACCGACGGCCATCGGGAGGCCGATTGCGAACAGCACCTTTCCGGTCAACAGGAAAACGCCGAGAGAGACGATGTTGGACGTGAAGTTCAACAGCTTGGTATTGGCGGTAGCTTGCAGCACGCCCTGACCGGCCAGCGTCACGAATGCCAGCAGGAACAGCGATCCGGTGCCCGGCCCGAGAACGCCGTCGTAGAACCCGACCGGCGCGGCGATGCCGGCTGCGAAGCCTAACGGACCCAGCCGGCGATGACGGCTCTCGTCGGTTAGGCTCGGCGACAGCAGAAAATAAAGCGCCACCAGCAGCAGCACGACGGGCATGACCGTCTTGAGTAGGGCCGGATCGAGGCGGCTCACAGCCAGAGCGCCCAGGACTGCGCCGATGCCGGTGGCTGCAATCAGGGGCAGCAGGGCGCCTACGTCGATACGGCCAGCCTTCCAGAACGCGAAACTCGAGGCGGCGACGCCGAACGAGGCCTGCAGCTTGTTCGTGGCGATCGCCTCGGCGGGGCCAAGTCCCGCGGACAGCAACATCGGAATGGTCAGCAAGCCGCCGCCGCCCGCGATGGCATCGACGTACCCGGCAGCAAAGGCCGCGGCCACGAGTAAGAGGAGCGTTTCGGTGGCCACGGCTCGCGGATGCCTTGCAGTTGATTCCCGGTGGTGTGTCGGAGAGGCGCGACGTTCGCAATCGAAGCATGAGCGAAGCGCAGCGCGCTCCCGCGAGATTCTTGATAGCGCTAGCTTTAGCCGAAGCCGCCGCCGGTCGGGGTCTCGATGATGATCGCTTCGCCGGGTGCGAGTACCGTCTGCGCGCAGCCGGGCAGGTCCTCGATACGGCCATCGTCGCGGCGGACGCGGTTGTGTCCGCATTCGCCGGGTGAGCCGCCTGCGAGCCCAAACGGCGCGACGCTGCGGAAACCCGACAGAATCGCGCAATCCATGCGTTCCAGGAACCGGATCACCCGGCGCGTCCCGTCGCCGCTGGTCCACCGCCCCTTTCCGCCGGAGCCGCGGCAGATCGAGAACTCTTCCAGCAGCACCGGATAGCGCAATTCCAACACTTCCGGATCGGTGAGACGCGTGTTGGTCATGTGCACGTGCACGCCCGCAGCGCCGTCGAAACCGGACCCCTTTGCATCAAGCCCTGCGGGCGAGCCCGAGCAGATCGTTTCGTAATACTGGTGCCGCGCATTTCCGAACGTGAGGTTGTTCATGGTGCCCTGCGCCGATCCGAGCGCGCCGAGCGCCGCGAACAGACAGTTCGTGACGATCTGGCTGGTCTCGACGTTGCCGGCGACGACGGCGCGAGGGTGCGACGGTTTCAGCATCGAGCCTTCGGGCACAATGATCTCGATGGGCTTGAGGCAACCGGCGTTCATCGGAATCGGCTCGTCGACCATGACGCGGAACACGTAGAGCACCGCTGCGCGGGTGACGGGCTCGGGGGCGTTGAAATTGGTCGGCTGTGCCGGGCTTGTGCCGGTGAAGTCGACGCGCGCGGTGCGCTTCTCCCGGTCCACCGTGATCGTGACCGCGACGGCGGTCCCCTGGTCGGTCTCGACGCGGAAATGGCCGTCGCTGAGCCGCGAGATGAGGCGGCGAACGCTTTCTTCCGCATTGTCCTGCACGTGAGCCATGTAGGCTTTGACGACGTCGAGTTCGAAGTGCTCGACCATGCGGGCAAGCTCGGCCGTCCCTCGCGCGTTTGCGGCGACCTGGGCCTTGAGATCGGCGATGTTCTGGTCCGGATTGCGCGCGGGATATTTCGCGCCGGTGAGAAGCGACCGCGTTTCCCCCTCGCGGAAACGGCCGCCTTCGACAAGCTGGAAGTTGTCGATGTAGACGCCTTCTTCCTCGATGGTGGTCGCATTGGGGCTCATCGAGCCGGGCGCGATGCCGCCGATGTCCGCATGATGACCACGGCTTGCGACATAGAACAGGACTTCGTTTCCGGCATCGTCGAATACCGGTGTCACCACTGTAATGTCGGGGAGATGCGTGCCGCCGTTGTAGGGTGCGTTCAGCATGTAGACGTCGCCCGCGCGCATGGAACGGCCGCGCTCGCGGATGATCGTCTCGACCGAACGATCCATCGAGCCGAGGTGCACCGGCATATGCGGCGCGTTGGCGACAAGCGCGCCGGTGGCGTCGAACACGGCGCAGGAGAAGTCCAGCCGCTCCTTGATGTTCACGGATTGCGCGGTGTTGCGCAGGGATTCGCCCATCTGCTCGGCGATGCCCATGAACAGGTTGTTGAACACTTCCAGCAGCACCGGATCGGCCTGGGCGCCGAGATGCTCGCGCTGACGCGGCATGGTGCGGTTGAGAACGAGATCGTTACGCGGCGAAACCTCGAGGCTCCAGCCGGGCTCGACGACGACGGTCTGATGCGGCTCGATGACGAGGGCGGGGCCTTCGACGCGTTCGCCGGATTGAAGGCTGCCGCGCAAATGAACGATGGCGTCGTGCCATTCGCCGCGCGAGAAAAAACGCGTAGATGAAGGCTTCGACCCGCTCTTTATGGGTTCGGCCGCGACTTGGGCGTCGCCGACGCCGGCGCCACCACCGGCCGCTTCCACTTCCAGAGCCGCCACAACCAGCCGCTTCTCGGGCGATACGAAGCCGAAGCGTTGGCTGTGCTGCTTTTCAAAATCCGCGCGCATGATCTGCGGCTCCGAAAGCGCTATCGGCAGCGCGGTATCGGTGCCGTCGTAGCGCAGATGAGCCCAGGTCGTCAGCGCAATCGCGTCGTTCTCTACGCCCTCGTCGAGCAGTTCGTCGGTCGCCTCTTCGCCGAGTTTCCAGGCGAGACTTTCGACCTCTCGCATGGTCGCGTCATTGAGGGGCAACTCGATCGAACGCTCTCGGCTCGCGCGCAAATGGGCCAGCCCCATGCCGTACGCCGACAGCAAACCGGACAACGGATGGATGAGCACTGTCTCCATGCCGAGCGTGTCGGCGATGAGGCAGGCGTGCTGGCCGCCCGCCGAGCCGAAGCACTGCAGCGCATATTCGAGTCACGTCGTAGCCGCGCTGCACTGAAATCTTCTTGATGGCGTTCGCCATGTTCTCGACCGCAATGCGGATGAAGCCGTCGGCGACGTCTTCCGCGTGGCGTCCATCCCCGATCTCGGTGGCGAGGCTGGCAAAGGCCTCGCGCACGGCATCAGCGTCGAGCGGCTCGTCGCGTTGGGGTCCGAAGATGTGGGGAAAGCGGTCCGGTGACAGCTTGCCGGTCATCACGTTGGCATCGGTGACGGTGAGCGGGCCGCCGCGGCGATAGCACCTCGGTCCCGGATTGGAGCCGGCACTGTCGGGGCCCACGCGAAAGCGCGTGCCGTCGTAGTGAAGGATCGAGCCGCCGCCCGCGGCGACGGTATGAATGCGCATCATTGGCACGCGCATGCGCACGCCTGCGACCTCGGTCTCGAACGAGCGCTCGTACTCGCCTGCGAAATGCGAAACGTCGGTGGACGTGCCGCCCATGTCGAAGCCGATGACGCTGTCGAACCCCGCCGCCTTCGCGGTCTCGGCCATGCCGACGATGCCGCCTGCGGGTCCGGACAGGATCGCATCGCGGCCCTGGAACAACTCGGCTGCCTTCAGGCCGCCCGAGGAGGCCATGAACAGGACCGTGGGCGCCTCATCACCGGCCTCTCTTCTTGAAGATGGGGACGAGCGCGGAGAGGAAAGTGCCGATGACACCCGGTCGACATAGCGTTTCAGCACGGGCGATAAATAGGCATCCGCCACCGTCGTGTCGCCACGGCCGACAATCTTGATCAGCGGCGAGACCTGGTGGCTGACCGAGATCTGGGTGAAACCGGCCTCGCGCGCGATCTGCTCTGCTTGCTTCTCGTGCTCGGGATGCGCATAGGCATGCATCAGAACAATCGCGATGCTGTCGATGCCGGCGCCTCGCGCGGCTTCGAGATCGTGGCGAAGCTTCGCCTTGTCCAACGGACGTTCGACCGTGCCATCCGCGCGGATGCGCTCGTCCGCTGCGATGACACGGCTGTAAAGCATTTCCGGCTTGACGATGCGGCGAGCGAAGATGTCCGGACGCGCCTGATAGCCGATCTCGAGCTGATCCTCGAGGCCGCGCGTTATGACGAGTGCGGTGGCGTCGCCCTTGCGCTCCAGCAGCGCATTGGTGGCGACGGTCGTGCCCATCTTGACCGCACCAATGCGCTCGCACGGGATCGGCGCATCGGAGGCAATGCCGAGGAACTGGCGGATGCCTTCCAGCGCCGCGTCGTCGTAGGCGCCGGGATTGTCGGACAGGACTTTGCGCGCCTGGATGCGGCCGTTCGGATCGCGGGCGACGACGTCGGTGAATGTGCCGCCACGGTCGACCCAGAACTGCCACTTGCCCGTGATATCGCCGCCGGACGCTGCCATCGCCGCCGCCTTTCGAGATTGGCCCAACACCCGAACGCCTGAGCCCGTTTCTCGTCAGCTATCGAGCGAGGCAGCCGACGTCAATCGCCGCCGCGCAGGGTATTGCCAAGCCCGAAGATGAAATTCCGTCCACGCTGCGGCAATCCTTTTGCGGCGCTCGGCAAAAGCGGCTAATGGGGTACTCATGGTCCAGCAACTCGTCACGCAATTCCCTGCAGGTCCAAAGGGCGGCGCCGTGCGCACCGCTCTCGACCGGCTTTGGGGATTGCTCGGGTTGTTCGGCCGCGGGACGCCGGCACGCCGCACGGCGGCTTTCTCGATGGCGTTCATCGGGCTCGCAGCCAAGATGGCGAAGGCGGACGGAGTGGCGGTGCGGCTGGAAGCGGACGCCTTCGAGCGCTGCTTCGACGTGCTGCCCGAGCATCGCGACAGCATCCGGCGTCTGTACGAGTTGGCGGCCGAGGACGTCAGCGGTTACGACCTCTACGCGGGCAAGATCGCGCGGCTGCTGCGTGACGATCCGGAGACGCTGCGCAACGTGCTCGAATGTCTGTTCGTGATCGCGACAGCGGACGGCGTCATGCATCGCGCGGAGGATGTGTTCCTGCGCAAGGTGGCCGGCATTTTCGGCATGAGCGCGGACGATTACGTGCATATCCGCTGCCTGTTCGTGACCGATCCGGACAGTCCCTACGAGACGCTTGGGGTTGGGCCTTCCATCTCCGATTCCGAGTTGAAAGCGCGCTATCTTGCGCTCGTCCGCGAGCATCATCCGGATGCGCTGGTCGCCCGGGGTGTGCCCCGCGAATTCCACGCCGCCGCCGACCGTAAGCTCGCAACCATCAATGCGGCTTACGAGACGATCTTGAAGACCCGCGCCGCGAGGGTGACGACGTGAGCCTGGAAGACGTGAGCCTGAAGCCGGACAGCCGGCTCGTCGATCACGTTCATGTCTCGCCGAATACTGGCCCGCGCCGCGAGGGGCTGACGCCCGCCATTCTGATCCTGCACTACACGGGCATGAAGTCTGCGAAGGCGGCGGTCGAGTTGCTGGCCGACCCGGCGTCCATGGTGTCGTGCCACTACGTGATCGACGAGGCGGGCGTCGTCATCCAGATGGTTCCCGAAAGCCTGCGGGCCTGGCACGCGGGCAAATCGCATTGGGGTGGCATCGACGACATCAACTCGGCCTCGATCGGCATCGAGATCCATAACGCAGGGCACGACGGCGGACTGCCGGCGTTTCCAGTGAAGCAGATGCGTAGTGTCGAGGCTTTGAGCAGGGATATTTGTACGCGCAACGGCATCCCGGCCGACCGCGTGCTGGCTCATTCGGACGTTGCGCCGGGGCGCAAGATCGATCCCGGCGAGCGGTTCGACTGGAAGGGGCTAGCGCTCGGCGGCGTGGGGCATTGGGTGCAGCCGGCGCGGGTGCGGGCGCAGGACGAAGGGCTCGGGCTCGGTGCGGCGGGATCGATGGTCCGCGAGATGCAGGACATGCTGCGCTGCTATGGCTATGGCGTGGAGCCGACCGGGGAGCACGACCGGCAGACCGAGCTGGCAGTGAGCGCGTTCCAACGGCATTTCCGGCAGCGGCGTGTCGATGGCCGCATCGATCGGTCGAGCCTGGAGACGTTGGAGAAGCTGATCGCGGCCCTGCCTTCGCGAGCGGAGGCCTGATGGCGCACGCCGAGGGGGAAGCCGAAGCAGGCGCCAATGGACTGGCGCGCGTGTTCGGCGGGCATCCGGCGGGTCTGTCAACGCTGTTTTTCACGGAGCTCTGGGAGCGCTTTTCCTATTACGGGATGCGCGCGCTGCTGACGCTGTTCATGGTGGCGCCGGTTGCTGCGGGCGGCATGGGGCTGGCGATACCCCAAGCCGCGGTGATCTACGGCAACTACACGATGGCGGTGTATCTGCTGTCGATTCCGGGAGGCTACATCGCGGATGCGTTCCTCGGCGCGCGGCGATCGGTGCTGATCGGATGTCTCATCATCATGTGCGGCCATTTCTCGCTCGCGCTGCCGATGCAAGCGACGTTCTATCTGGGTCTGGTGCTGGTGGCGCTGGGGTCGGGACTGATGAAGCCGAACATCAGCGCCATGGTGGGCGGGCTTTACGCGGCTGGAGACCAGCGGAGGGACGCCGGGTTCTCGCTGTTCTATCTCGGCATCAACGTCGGGGCGTTCATCGCGCCGCTGGTGACAGGGTTTCTCGCGCAAAGCGAGGCGTTCAAGGCTTTTCTAGCCGCGCGGGGGATCGATCCGGCGGCGAGCTGGCATTTCGGGTTCGCGGCGGCAGGCGTCGGCATGGCCTTGGGCGTTGCGGTGTTGTTGGCGCAGCGGGAGCGGCTGAGCCACGTCGGCGGCACCCCTGAAGGGGAGGCAGGTGCGGGCGGCCGCGCTCTGCGCGTCATCGGGTTGACGGCGGCGATCATGGCGCTGGTGGTGATGAGCGATTGGCCGGGCTGGCAATGGTTGCGGTGGCTGTTTCTTGCGGCACCTGTCGTGGCGGCGATTGTCTGCGGGTTCTCGGTCGATGCAACTTGGCGCAGGTTCGGGGCGATCGCGGTGTTTTTCATCGCGTCGATGCTGTTCTGGGCGATCTTCGAGCAGGCGGGCGTGTCGATCGCGGTGTTTTGCGATCAACTCACGCGCACGGAGGTTGCGGGCGTGTCGTTCCCGTCGTCGTGGTTTCAGTCGCTGAACCCGATCTTCGTGATCGCGCTCGCGCCGGTGTTCGCCTATGCGTGGACGCGGCTCGGATCACGCCAGCCGTCGAGTCCGGTGAAGTTCGTTTGCGGACTGGTGTTCCTGGGGCTGTCGTTTGCGCTGATGGTGCCGGCGGCCAAGCTCACGGCCGAGGGCAAGGTGAGTGCATGGTGGATCGTGGGTCTGTTTGCGCTGCAGACCATCGGCGAGCTGTTCCTGAGCCCGGTCGGCTTGAGCCTGATGACGAAGCTCGCGCCGCCCGGGTTGGTCGGCGTGACGCTGGGCTTGTGGTTCCTCGCGGCGTCCTGGGGCAACAAGCTGGCAGGCGTGCTCGGCGCCGGGTTCGATGCCGCCGATCCGGCTGGACTGGCAAATTTCTTCCTGCATCAGGCGGCGCTCGTCGCCGTCGCCGCGCTCCTCCTCGCCGCGCTCGTGCCGTGGCTCAAACGGTTGATGGGAGATGTCCGCTGATCCTTTAGTGGGCGGCTCCGAGGTAGGCGGCACGGACGGCGGGGGAGGCCTTGAGCTCGGCGGCGGCGCCTTGCGCGGTCAATCGGCCGTTCTCCATCACGTAGCCGTAGTCGGCGACGTCGAGGGCGGCGGCGGCGAACTGCTCGACCAGCAGCATGGTCATCCTTGCCGCCTTGAGGCGGGCGATGGTCGCGAAGACCTCCTCGACGAGGCGGGGCGCGAGGCCCATCGACGGCTCGTCGAGCAGCAGGACCTCCGGGTCCAGCATCAGCGCGCGCGCCATCGCCAGCATCTGCTGCTCGCCGCCCGAGAGGGTGCCGGCAAGCTGGTCGCGGCGCTCCTTGAGACGCGGGAACAGCTCGAACATGTTGGTCGATGTCGCGGTCGACGTCGCCTTGCGGGACGCGCGCCGGTCAGGCGCGGGAAAGCGCCGAGCAGCAGGTTGTCGGTCACGGAGAGCGTCGGCGAACACGCGGCGGCCTTCCGGCGAATGCGCCAGGCCGCGCCGCGTGATCTGGTGCGGCTTGAGCCCCGCGATGTTCTCTCCGTTCAGAGCGATGCGGCCGGCACTCGGGTCGGATCATGCCCGAGACCGCGCGCATCGTCGTCGTCTTGCCGGCGCCGTTGGAGCCGATCAGGGTCACGAGCTGACCCTTCTGGACCTTCAGCGAGATGCCGTGCAGCACCTGCACCTTGCCGTAGCCGGCGACGAGGTTGTCGATTTCCAGCATGGCGATCGTTCCGCCCTACGTCGGCCGCGACGTGGCTGCCGCCGAGGTAGGCCTCGATGACCGTCGGATTCGCCTGCACCTCGGCCGGGCGTGCCTTCGGCGATCTTCTGGCCGAAGTCGAGCACGGTGACCGTGTCGCAGATGCTCATGACGACGTCCATGTGGTGCTCGATCAGGATCAGCGTGATGCCATGGTCGCGGATCTTGCGGATGATCGCCATCAGCTCCTTGATGTCGGGCGCGGTGAGGCCGGCGGCCGGCTCGTCGAGCAGCAGGAGCTTCGGATCGAGAGCCAGAGCGCGGCCGATCTCGAGCAGGCGCTGCTTGCCGTAGGGCAGGTTGCGCGCTTCCTCGTTGGCCAGCTCGGAAAGGCCGACGAACCCGAGGATGCTCGCCGCGCGGACACGCGCGACTTCTTCCTCGCGGCGCTAGCTTGCGGTGTGCGCGCAATGACCGACGAACACACCCGACCGATAGGTGTGGTGCAGGCCGACCAGCACGTTCTCGATCGCGGTCATCTCGCCGAACAGCTGCACGTTCTGGAACGTGCGGGCGATGCCGCGCGAGCGCGATCTCGGGCGATGTTCGGCCGGCAATGCCGTCGCCCTCGAACTCGATGACGCCTGCGGTCGGCACGTAGATGCCGGTGAGCACGTTCATCATCGTGCTCTTGCCCGAGCCGTTGGGGCCGATCAGGCCATGGATCGTGCCGGGCTTGATGGCAGGTCGACGCGGTCGAGCGCCTTGAGGCCGCCGAACTGCATGACGGCGGTCTTGACGTTCAGGAGTGCGCCATTCTCGGCCGTGATCGTCGGCTTCTTGGCGGCCCAGACCTGGGACTCGCGGCCCTCGACGTCGATGACGGCGTGGGTTCTGACCCAATCGGGCCTGACGGCGCCGACCAGCTGCTTCAGATAAGCCGACGATGCCGTCCGGCAGGTAGTAGACGACGAACAGGATCATCAAGCCGAAGATGGTGCGCTTGAAGTCGGTGATGCTCTGCAGGAAGAGCGAGAAAACGAAGAAGGCGAGGCAGAGCAACACGGGGACGATGACGCCCCACTTGTCCTCCACGCCGCGAGCCAGGGCCGCGCCGCCGCCGATCACCGCGATGAGGGCGATCCCGGCGGCGATGTAGCGGAACAGCGTCGATGTCGGCGAGCAGGTTCGGCAGGAACACGATGATGACCGCGCCGAGGATGGGACCGAGCCGGGACTTGCGGCCGCCCATGGTGACGGCGAGCAGGAACAGGATCGTCAGCTCGAAGTTGAAGTCGTTCGGCGCGATATACTGGCCGTCCGAATAAGCGAACAGCGCGCCCGCCAGTCCAGCAAGAGCCGGCCGAGAGGACGAAGGCGAAGACCTTGTGGCGGTAGACGCTGACCGCCATGCAGTCCGAGCGCGATGGGGCTGTCACGCAACGCTTCGAAGGCGCGGCCGTAACGTGAGGCGACGATGCGATTGACGGCGACGATCGTGAGCAGGAGACAGATCACGGCCAGGTAATAGAACTGGATCTCCTTCAGGTGCTTCACGTTCATTTTGAAGAACGGGAAGTACTCGGCCAACGGGCGCCAATCCAAGAAGTACGGCCGGTTCATCGTGATGCCGAGCGGGCCGTTGGTCAGGACCATCAACTCGTTGATGAGGATGTGGATGATGGTGCCGAAGGCGAGCGTCACCATCGCCAGATAGGGGCCGGTGACGCGCAGTGCCGGCAGCGCCAGAACCGCGCCGAAAGCGGCCGCGACCGTCGATGCCGAGCACGAGCGCAATGATGATGTCCGCCGGATTGGGCGAAGCGCCTCCAAGCAGCAGTTGTGATGGACGAGACGCCGGCGGCATAGGCGCCGATGCCGAACAGGGCCGGCAGTGGCCGAGCGAGACCTGGCCGGTGTAGCCGACGACGATGTCGAGCCCGAACAGCAGGATCGAGTAGATCGGCGATCGTCGTCAGCAGGTGGAGGTAATACGGACCCGAGTTGGAACGGCGCGATGGCCAGCGAGGACCAGGGCAGCCGCAATGGCGAGTGCTTTCTTCATGCCAGCCTCAGACTTTCTTGATCGCGGTCTTGCCGAACAGGCCGGCAGGTTTCAGCGCCAGCACGAGCAGCAGCAGCACCAGGCCGGGCACGTCCTTGTAGCCGGTCGAGATGTAGATAGCCGGTCAGCGTCTCGGCGATCCCGAGGATGAGGCCGCCGACGATGACGCCCATGCCCGAGGTCAGTCCGCCGATGATGGCGACGGCGAAGGCTTTCAGCCCGAGCGCCGCGCCCATCGTGGCGCCGGTCAGCGTGAGCGGCGCGACCAGCACGCCGGCGAAGGCCGCGGTCAGCGACGACAGCGCGTACGAGAAGGTGATCACCAGGCTGGTGTTGATGCCCATCAGGCCGGCGGCGTCGCGGTCGTTGGAGGTCGCGACCACGGCCTTGCCGTAGATCGACTTGCGGTTGAACATTTCGACCGCCAGCATGATGGCGAGCGCGCCGAGCACGACCACGATCTCCATCGGCTGCACGTTGGCGCCCGGATACTAGAATCGGCGACTCGGGCAGCGGCGAGGGGAAGCTTCAGGTCGTCGCGGCCCCAGATGTTCTCGGCGACGTTCTTGAAGATGATGCCGAGCGCGATGGTCGACATGATCCAGCCGAACTCGGACTTGATCTTGATCGCCGGCCGCACGCCGATCCATTCGACGACGGCGCCCTGGAGCGCGCCGAACACCAGCACGAGCGGGATCATCAGCCAGTAGCCCGAAATTGGTGAGCCCAGTCCGATCAGGAACTGACCGCGGCAGGCCGACCAGCGCGCCCAGCATCAGCGCCTCGCCCTGGCCGAAGTTGAGCGTCGTCGGAGGTGGCGAAGGTCAGCTGGTAGCCGAACGCGATGACGGCGTAGATCATGCCGAGCGCGATGCCGCTGAAGACGAGCTGCAAGAGGATTTCCATGAAAGACGGCTCCTCGAGTTCCGTCCCGGGTCGTGCCGGCCGCACTCCGAGACCGCGCGCTGAGCGCGCGAGGCCTGGATTAGCGTTCCGGTCGGTCGCACACGCTGTGGAAAGCGCGCGCATAACATCGGCATCCCCTTCGATCGGGACAGTGCTCGTGATTGCAGGGAAAGTGGACTGCAAACCTTCACCCGACATGCTCCGGGACGGCGGTGTTGGCCGCCATCCCGGAATTGGTAACGGTCAGGACGTCTTCTTCGTGCGCACGGCGAGGTCGCCCTTGAGTCGTCGGGGTGAGCCGACACGACGCGGCCGCCCTTGACCTCGCCGAAGACCGGGATGTTGCCGGTGATCGCCTCGTGGTCGTTCTTGGAGAACGGCTTGTCGTAGGTCGTGACGACGCCTTCGACCTTCTCTTCAGGTCCTCCAGCGCGGCCGTGATCTTCGGGCCTTCGGTCGACTTGGCCTGCTTGATGGCGGCGGCGAGCAGGTAGACGCGAGTCGTAGCCCTGCGCGGCCGACACCGGCGAGGCATGCGGTCGATCTTCGGGTTGAAGGCCTGCCAGATAGGCGTCGATGAAGGCCTTGCGCTTGGGCGTGGTCGGATCCTGGATGAAGGTCTGCGGCATGAGCGCGCCGTCGCCGTTGGCGCCGGCGTTGTCGATGAAGTTGGCCATCGACAGCGTCCAGCTGCCGATCATCGGCACCTTCCAGCCCAGCTTGGCCATGCCGTTGGCGATCTGCGCCAGCTCGGGGCCGATGCCGTAGGTGAGCATCGACCTCGGCGCCGGCTTCCTTGGCCTTGCAGCAGCTGCGCCGTCATGTCGACGTCCTTGATGTTGAACTTCTCGACGGCGACCGGCTTGATGCCCTTGGCCTCGAGCGCCTTCTCGAGGTCGGCGCGGCCGAGCTGGCCGTAGTTGGTGGAGTCGGCGAGGATCGCGACCTTCTTGAAGCCGCGGCGGACGATCGCTTCCTCGACGATCATCGGCGCCTGGATGCTGTCGTTGGCGGAGTTGCGGAAGACGTAGTTCTCGGGCTGGTCGGCGAACTGCTTGGTGACGATCGAGCCGGTGGCGACGTTGTTCATGACCGGGATCTTCGGCTTCCTGGTAGAAGCGCTGCGAGGCCAGGGCGACGCCGGTGTTGATGTAGCCGACGGTGGCGACGACCTTCTCCTTGTTGATCAGCTCCTGGGCGATCTGCACGCCGCGCTCGTTCTTGGCTTCGTCGTCGCGCTCGACGAGCTGCGATCTTGGCGGCCGAGCACGCCGCCGGCCTTGTTGATTTCGTCGACCGCCAGGCGCACGCCGTCGCGCATGCGACACGCCCATCGACGACGAGCCGCCGGTGAACGGACCCGACGACGCCGATCTTGATGTCTTGTGCATTGGCGACAGTCGTGCCCAATGCGCTTGCCGCAAGGGCAGCACAGATCCAGCTTAGCTTCACGTTCAACTCCCTAGTGGTTTCGTGTCCCTAGTCTTTATGAGTACTCGGGTAACCGGAGCAGGGCCGGTTCGATCCGCCAAGTCCTGGACAATCAGACGGTCAGTGCTGCCCTGTTGTAGGGGTCTTGTCAGTGCCGCGATTGGTATACCAGAACCCCCAAGTTGCTCTGACCGAGGCGAAAATGTCCAGCCCGGCGAGCGCCCAAAGGCTTACAACTTTAGTTTATCTGATGTTCTGTGCAACCCGGAACGCTCCGGCTTAGCGCCCGAGGATGCCGAACTCGGTGAAGGGGATGAAATCCACGAGGTCGCCGGGCGGCACGCTGCCTGGTCCTCGGGGATGTCGATCAGCCCGTCGGCGGCGCGCAGGCCGGAGATCAGGCCGGAGCCGTCGCGGGCGAACTTGTCGACGGCGAGGCCCGCGGCGTCTCGCTGCAGCATGCCGCGCCAGAACTCGCGCCGGCCGACCTTGCGGTCGGGGAAGGCGAACAGCGCCGGCAGCTGGAAGCGCCGCGGCTCCGGCCACCCGCCCCGCCCATGCGCCGCAGCAGCGGCCACACATAGAGCAGGAAGCACACGAACACCGCCACCGGATTGCCGGGCAGGCCGAGCAGCACCACGGCTGTCGGGGCCGATCTGGCCGAACGACATGGGCCGCCCGGCTTGATGGCGAGCTGCCACATATGGCGCTTGCCGAGCGCATCGAGCGCGGCGACCATGGTCCTCCTCGCCGCGGCTGGCCCCGCCGGACGTGACGATCACGTCGAAGCGCGCGCGGCCTCGGCGAGCGGCGCGGTTCATCGGGGTTGTCGGGCAAGACGCCGAGATCGGTGGCGCCGGCGCCCGCGGTCGGCAGCGAGCGCGCAGCATCGGCGCGTTGGCGTCGTAGCACCTGGCCCGGTTGGAGAGGGCGGCGCCGGGGCGGACCACCTCGTCGCCGGTCGAGACGATGGCGACCTTCAGGCGCTGGAAGCAGGTCGCCTCGCCGAAGCCGAGCGAAGCGAGCGCGGCCAGGTCCTGCGGCCGCAGCACCGCGCCCCGGTTCGAACAGCACGGTCTCGCCCTCTGGCGACGTCCTCGCCGGCCTTCCGGACGTTGGCGCCGCGCTTCAGTCCCGGCGGAATCCGGATTGCGGGTTTTCCGCCTTGTTCCAGGGGTGTCGTGTCCTCCTGCATGGCAACCGTATCGCAACCGTCCGGCATCACAGCGCCGGTGAAGATGCGGGCGGCGCAACCGGACGGAATGGTCCCCTCGAACGGATGGCCGGCGGGAATGCGGGCGGCGATCTCCAAGACTGTGCCGTCCATTGCGCTGTAGCCGGCCGAGGCAAAGGCATAGCCGTCGACAGCGGAGTTGGTATGGGCTGGGACCGGCTGGGCGGCGCGAGCAGGCTCGGCAATAATGCGTCCGGCGCAATCGGCTAGCGATACGGTCTCACGGTCGACGGTCGGAAAAATGCGGGATTTCAGGAGGTTGATGGCCTCGCCGTGGCGCATTAAAGGGGCGCCGGGCCGGAAGCAGTCATCGACGGGCTGGTTGGGCATGTGGGGTGGCTTCGCGCGCTCTGTCGGGATGGCCGCGAGACGCGGCACGAGCGGGAACATGGCCCCGATGCGAGGGTGGCGCAACAAAAAGACGGTGAAATGGAGAGCGCGACAAGGCCCTGGCTTCAGGGCCGGGATTGACATACGCCTGTCGCAAATCGGATTACAACCAGCGGCGAACAGGTCGCAGCCGTTGTCGCAATCCCTGATCTGCCACTAGAAGTTGTGGATCAGGACGAACAAACCCAAGCCGACTGCCGGCCCCAATAACGTGGCCAAGACGGCCATCACGAAAGACTTCGCGACCATTACACAACCCCGCACACCGCAACTAACGCTACCATGCCAGGGTGCCCTAAACCCCAACTTGCGAGAGCAGGTTACCGCAGAAAATAGGTTGAGGCACGTCCTTTTTGCACTTTGGTCATAACGTTGTTTTGCAAAAGCGAAACAGTCTTCACTACAATTGCGGTGCGATCCACCCCCAGTCCTGTGAATATATATACTCATTCATACAACAGGTTACTCAGTTATCCACAGAACCTGCCGTGCGCGTTCCGGCTACGGCAATTCGGATTACCATATACTAGAACAACTGTTTCGTGCCCGGATCGACGTGGCAACGCGGCATCAAGAGCAGTGGTCGCCGCTATTTCAGATCGAACAGCTTGAGCTGACGCTCGTCCTGGCCTTTCGTCTCATGTGCCAGTTGCTCGATGCGATCGAATGGCACCTGCTCGGCCGCGATCAACGACCGTTGCGCCTTCATCGAACGCACATGCCCTTCCTGGACGAGGTGGAACTCGCCGACCGTCTGGTGAGGAAGCACGGCGGCGGGGTCGAGCCCGCTCTCTGACTGGAAGGCAGCCTTGAGCTTTCGAAGCGCGGTGTCCTCGCGGACACGGCCGATGAACCAGCTCGTGATCTGGTCACGGCTCTTGTAGTCGAGATCGCCCGGTGACTGGGTCGCCAGCATGATCCCGAGACCCGCAGAACGGGCACGCTTCAGCAGGCTCTGTAGCGGCTCGGCCGTTGCTGGCTTGGCGTTGGCCGGGATGTAGAGGTCGGCCTCGTCGAACATGACGACCGCCTGCAGTTCGTCGTTCGGATTGCGCTGGCAGAAGCGCAGCGCCTCGGACAGGAACTGCGAGACCCAGAACAGGATGTTCTCGTTATCGCCGAGGAAGCCCGTGTAAATGATCGAGAGGCGCGTGCGGTCCTTCTTAGCGTAGTTGCCGATGCCGAGCAGCGCATCCATGCGCAGGCTCTCGCCGCCGACCTCGAATAGCGCAGCATTGCGGTGGCGCAAGCTATCGAGCTGGGCGACTAGATCGCGGCGGATCTTGCCTGTCGGATCCATGCGCTGCGTGGTGTCGGTGAGGCGGTAGTCGTCCTCTTCCAGCAGATGGATAAGATCGTCCAGGGTGACTTCCTGATTGCTCTGCGAGCCCAGAATCTTCAGGGCCACGGCAAGCACGCCGCCCTGCTTCTGATGCGTCGCCGAGTTCTTCAGGTGCAACATGTCGCCGAGAGCGGCAGCCGACAAATTCGCGAGCAGTTGCTGCTCATGCTCCGGCAACTCGCAGATGCCGGTCGGCAGGAGCGTGATGGAAATCGGACGGCCGGAGGCGCGGCCCGGCGTATAGACGGCGACGTCGATGGCGTCGGCCAACTTCTCACGCTCGCCGCGGCGCTCGGTGTATTCGTTGTCGTTGGCGCGCCAGACGTCGGGATTGGCGTAGGAGCAGAGATCGCCTTTGCGGTCGATCAGCACCGCTGGGATGCCCTTCAACAGCAATTGCTCGATCAGCGTCAAGGCGAGCGTGGTCTTGCCCGAGCCCGAGCCGCCGAGCACAGCCGAGTGCCGCTTCATGACGCTGGTATTCAGCGTAATCGCTTTGTTACGGCCACCGTTCTCGCGGCCGGCCATGATGCTCGATGCGTTGGTGCCGTTCTCGTCGAGGATGACCTCGAGCGGCAACCCCTCGACGCGGCTTTCATCTGGCTGCGCTTGCGCCCCGGCCTGCCCCCACGGCGCAACTGCCGTGCCGCCGGCCTCGATTGCTTCGTCGCTACTTATCGGCACAAGCGCCGGCGGATCGAATTGACCTGAAAAGTCGAAGGTCGGCTCGGCGGCATTCTCGGGCGGCGCAACGTGCACGAGCTTCGGTGCGGCGCGCGTCAACAGGTCGAAGCGCAGCAGCGGCGATAGCACCAGCACGCCGGTCAGCAGCTTAGCCGTCTCGAACCATTGCGTAAATCCGGGATCGCGGCGATGGCGCGTGTAGAACTCGCGCACCGTCATCATCCGCTCCCACTCGGAGATCGGCACGATCAGCGGCCGGCCGCCAGCGCTGACGAATTTGCGATAGGCTTGGCCCGTCTGGCTCTTTTTCTGCGGCGGGAAATCTGACGCACGCAGCATAAAGCAGGCCTTGCCCGCCGTAGCGCCGAGCACTTTGTCGAGCTGGCGCTTCAGGCCACCACCCTGCGCCGTGCGATTGCACAGGAACACGCGGGCATCATTCACGAGCCCGGTGCGGTGACGCACAGTGAGGTCTATGGCCGGCAGGTCGTCGGCGATCTCCAGGCGGTTGACGGTGATCTGGATGTTGCCGCCCAACTCATCCTTGGCGAGGCTCAACGCGTCGACCAGGACGTCCATCATCTCGTTGTCGTCGGACGGGATCTCGGCCTCGGACGCGCTGTGGAATTGGTCCCAGATCGCGCGATAATCGATCGCCGCGGCAGGTTCCTGATCTGCGTCGTCGCCGCCACCGAAGATGCCGCCGAGCGCGCCACCGAGGGCTGACGCGAGCGTGGAAAGCCAAGGCGTCGCTCCGCCCTCGTCCTCAGTGGTCGCCGTATCGGACTCGGGCGTTGCCTTTTCGCGCAACCGGCTCTGCGCATGCTCGAGAATACGGCGCGTGGAAAGCCCGCCGAATTCCTCAAAGAACTGCGGACCGAAATAAGCGCTAGCGTCTGGGAACCCGAGCTCGCCGCCGGACTCCTCCGCCTCGTACTCCAGCCGCTTGGCGATGATCAACCGAGCCTCTTCCGGCGTGCGGCTTTCCAGCAACGCAACGGGTCCGGACTTCTCGATGCGATCGATGTAGGACTGCGCCAGTACGCCGCGCACCTGGCTGTAGAAATCCTCCAGGCACGAGATGATGACGATGGCGTTGGTCAGCCGGTTGGCGATCTGAATGAGATCGCGCACGGCTTTTTGAAACCGCTCTTCGGGATCATCGAAGAAGCGCAAGTCCTCGACCTGATCGATGCAGAACACCAGCGCGGCGCGATCGACCGTCCACATCAGCTTGCCGAGCGACGTGATGATCTCGAACGAGCGGTCTTCGCCGGTATTCGGATCGAGCGCCTTGACAGCCTCATGCGCGAGATGCGTGAGCTGGCGGCCGTGCAGATATTGGCGAACACGCTGGTCGATGCGCGGATCGCGCCGCTGCAGATAAAGCAGCGCTCGCACGATATTGATGTCGAGCTCTTCGTCCGCGAACTTCGGCGAGACGACGATCTCGTCGGCGAGTGTCAGCACCAGGCGCGCAAGGGCGTCCTCGTTCAGCGTCGCTTCGCGCAGTTCCTCGAGATCAGCCGGTGCGAGCACCTCGGCGTCTGTCACCAGCTTGTTGGTCAGGCGCGCCAGCGCTGTCTCGCCGCCCTTGTCCGGGTCGTAGGGCTTTTCCAACGAATGCACGAGCCGGCGCAGATAATAATCCGCGTAGTTGGCGATATCCGGGGTCATCTGGGCGTAGCCGAAAAAGGCTTTGCCCCGACGGTGCGCCCCGGTCCGCAGCGCCCGGATCAAATGCGTTTTGCCGGCGCCCGATTGACCGTGAAATAGCAGAATCCGCGCCTGGGTCTGGCCGCCCCGGCGGGACGGCGACGTCACGGTGTCGAGCAGAGTGTTGAATTTTACTGCGCGCCTTGGCATGGACAGCTTCGACGTCGACCGGGTCTGCCCGCCAGATATCGTCTTCCCAGGTGATCGAATGCTCGAAGGCATGCGCCAGTTGGGCCGGCGCCTGAGCCTCTTCCGGAGCGACCTTCAGAGCATCCTGATGCATACGTCCTCGTCACACATTCATTTCAAAACCGGGCACGCAGCGCGTCATTCCTCCACGCGCACGAAGTGCCACACGGTGTTCTTGTAGGGGATCGCGGAGTCCTCGAACTCTTTGAGGTGTTTCTTGTCCTTCAAGTCCGCGTTCGCGAGCACGATCCTGCCGGCGCGGTGCGCCTCGGCGAGCATGCACTTGAACTCGATCTCGGACAGGTTCCACCCGCGGTGAGAAGTCGCGAATCACTTGCCATACCAGGGAGATAAACGCCTTGCGGTTGCCTGGCCAGCCCTCGGCGCGTGCACGCGCCGCCGATTGCACCTCCGCCACGAACGCGGCCATGTCGGGGCGCTCGTTGGGAATCGCGGGCGTAGCGGCGAGCGGGCTCGTATCGTTGGCGGGTGCAGGCGCGCGAGCGGGCTCGGAGCGCGGCTGGCGATCAAGCGCCGGGGATGAAGATTGGGCAGACGGTGGGGCTGGCAAGGTCTCAGCGAGCGCGCGTGAGACATAGCCGCGGAGCAAAGCCAGACGCACGGCGTCATGATCGGTCTGCAACGAGCCTGAATTCTCGGCGGCGAGAGCCGCCACCAGCCGTCCGTCGGTTCCGTAGTCCTGCGGCCGGCGCGACAATTGTCCGGCAAGGATGCGCCCGGCCTTCGACGACACTCCCGAGCCTGTTCCGAGGCCACGTTTGATTTTGTTGCCGAAAGCTCGCTCCAGCGCCACCACAACTAGTTGCGAGCGCAGCCGCGAGGCCGACTGATTGCCCTTCAAGGGTAACCCGAACGCCTTCTGCACGATGATGGCGCGAAGACCCTCGGGCTTGCCTAAAGCCTTGATCTGTCCTGGAGCCTCGTTCTCGATCGCTAACGCCTTGGCGATGAGACCAATGTCTCGCAGATCCATCCAACTCGCGCCGGCCTTCATCGCGACGAGATAGCGGCCTGTCGCCGCCTGTCCGTTGGGGGTGCAATGGAGGCGGCCGCGGGCGTCCGTAATCAGCCCTTCGTCCTGAAGGCTCTCGATCTGAGCTTCGGCGGTGCTGCGCCATTCGGCCGGTGACAGCTTGTGCGAGACGAAGCTGGAAAGGTCGCGCACGAGGCCGGCGCGTGTCGCTCCGCCTTCGGCCGAAATGCGCACGAGAACGAGTGCGGCGAGCGCATGAAGTTGCGCGCGCGGCTCATCCCGTGAAACCGCTCCGGTATTGAGAGCCGGCATTGAGCGGAAGCCTCCAGAAGCGTTCGGTCTACAGGACGACGCAGGACGAACCGGACGTCTCGAGCGAAAGCCCGAATCAGCCACGGTTAACCGGCATTGTGGGGGTGCGGCGGAGTTCCTCCAAGAGCATCCCGGGCACGAGGGAGAAATATTCGTTTGAAAGTATGCGTCAGGCTTTCGTCGGCTGCCGCGCTTTCGCCCGCGCTTGGTCAAATTGGCGTCACCTTGTTGCGACGGAATGGGGATGTGTTGGGGCGAGAACGGATCGGGTTGTTGCAGGGGAACTGTCGGGACCGGTGCGGCCGCACTCAGCGGCCACCTTGGATGTCGATTTCCCGAATCGCGACGAGACGTCGTGGCTTCTTAGCTTTAACGCCGAGTTAACGGGTCCTGAGCGATGATGCTGTCCACGATTGCCGAGCGTCTGTTGCCGGGAGTGAGGGTTATGTATCGCGTAGCACTATCCAGCGTTGCGGCCGGCGTCGTGCTGGCATCGCTGGGCCTGACGCTGACCGCTTGCAGCGTCAGCACCAAATCGGTTGCGACCGGCTTTTCGGACACGCCGTCCGACACCGCGTCGATTGCGGCACCCAAGAAGCGCCAGCCGGATAGCGTCGCCCTCGGAGGCGATCCCGCTGCGCCGCGCGAAGCCGTCATCACTCCCGCTTCCGCAACGAAGGTCGCCAAGCTCGACCAAGCGCCCGTCGGGACCTTCGAGCGAGCGCCGAAGGGCGTGCTGGCAGACAGGGACTACACTGCAACGGCGCTCGATGCGCAACGCGCCCGCGAACTCATCAATCAGTATCGCAAAGAGCATGGTCTGAAGCCGGTGAGCTTGAGCGCCGAACTCACCGCCGCCGCAAAGGAGCACTCCCGCGATCTCGCCCGCTGGGACCGCATCTCGCACTATGGCTCGGACGGCTCCAACCCGTGGGATCGCGTCAAGCGCACGGGTTACAAGGCTCGGGTGGCGGCAGAGAATGTTGGCACCGGCCAGATCAGCTTCGAGGAAGTCTTGCGCGGCTGGAAAGAAAGCCCTGGTCACAACAAGAACCTGCTGCTGGGCGACGCCGACAACATGGGCATCGCCCTGGTACAAGACCCAAAGACCGAGTTCAAATCTTTCTGGACGTTAGTGCTCGGCAGCCAGATCTAACGTTTGAGCCATGCGCCGCCCCGTGCGCATGGCGCGGCGGCCTTGATACCTACAGGCTTGCGCCGCCGAGTCGCACTCGGCACAGGGCCGGCAAATTCTTCCAGATCGCCACATCAAGGCCTAGCCGTTTGCGGACGACGGTGTAATTCGATAGCGCCGCGAACGTCAGGCTCGAAGCGGTGGCGGAGGCCGCGCCGAGGATGCCGAACTGCGGGACCAGGATCAGGTTGAGCACGAGGTTCAGCACGACGGTGGCCACGAGAACCGCTGCGCACGTCTTCTGCTGGCCCATCATGTTGAGGAGGAACTCGGCGGGCCCCATCGACGAACGCGCCATGTAGCCGAGTACCATTACGAACATCACGGGGTAGCCCGCCGTGAACTGTGGCCCGAATAGCCACAGCAGGGGGAAGCCGAGTGCGAGGATCGCCAGCGCTCCCGCGAGAGACGGCCAGAATGTCCAATTCACAGCGTCGCGCACGAATTTCTCGAGCGTCTCGCGGTCGCCGCGTGCGTTGAGCGCCGCAAAGCGGTTGGCCATCGCGCTGCCAACGGCGTAGTGGACGAACATGATGAGGCTCATGGTC
The DNA here is from genome assembly GCA_963847435.1 of uncultured Alphaproteobacteria bacterium. Classification (GTDB taxonomy): domain Bacteria; phylum Pseudomonadota; class Alphaproteobacteria; order Rhizobiales; family Hyphomicrobiaceae; genus CAWJZR01. Next base: position 70,434 of record CAWJZR010000026.1, read on the forward strand.
TTCGCGCCTGCAAAGTAGATCGCAACGTCGGTCGGCGACAGGTAACGCGTGATGACCAGCACGTCGGTGTTGGCGAGCAGGATCTCCGAGCCCGAGATGACGACGAGTGGCGCCGAGGTGTTGAGCCAATGGCGCACGTCGTATCGGCGTTCGCCGGACGCGACCTCGCCTGACAGCTTGCGGTTGACCAGGAGCGTCTGCACCACGCCCGCGCCCCACGTGGCGACAATGGCGGCCGCCGCGGCTGTGCAGGCATTTGTCGGTGCGCCCACGGCCCGGATCGCCAGCATCGTAAACAGCAGGAACAGTGGCCTCAGCACGTAGGGTGGCAGCAGCGCGACGCCCATCCAGGCAAAGCCGCGGCCGATCCCGTCCTGCGTGTCGGTTAGCGCGTAGAGGGGAACGCAAACGAGACCGAGCATCGCAGGCACGAGGTAATGAGGGGCGACGTGGTCGGCGAGCAGCCAAAGCCCGGCGAGCCCGAGACCCGCGATCGCCGTGCCGCCGCCGAGTGCCAGAAGACGCCCGCCGCGCATCAGCCCGCGCAGCTCGGCTTGATGGCCTTGCTCGCGATACTCGGCCACGAGCCGGATCATGCCGAGGTTGAGGCCGGCCTGCGACAGCCCTCCGAGGATCAGCACCCACGTCCACACGAAGACATAGATGCCGTACTCGTAGCCGCCCATCCAACGAGCAAGCATGACTTGGGAGAGATAGAGCAGGCCGGCGCTGGCGACGCGCACTGCAAATGCGAGAAGTGCGTCACGCTGCATGCTCTCGCGTTCGCTTCGACCGCTCAGGATGCCGAGACCGCGTCCGAGGACGGTCGGACCGGGAGCGGTGACGGCGGCGGAAGCTTCTAGCGTGGATATCGCCGTCATGCGTTTCGTGGCCCTCGCTAGGGCCGCGATCGAGCGGCCGTCAGTGCTGCTGCATCCGTTTCTGCTCGCGGCGGCGGACCAACTCGGCGACGCCGGCCCAGGCCCAGCAGCGCCCGGCGTCGCCCTTGACGCTATGCAGGCTGGAGAAGAAGTCCGCGACGTCGGCGGCATGGAAGCCGTGCCGTCCTTCGAGCACGCACGCCATCTCCTCGACATCGCGCGGGGTCGGCGTCACGTCTTCGTCGGGGTGCCAATTGATACTCATTGCAGCGTTCCTAAGGCCCAGTTAATGGCCACCTCCGACGCAAGATCGAAGCCAAAGCGTTGAAAGTGCAGTTAAGCACGTGTCTACGCCCGTACCTGGGCATGACGGAAACAAACTCGTGGCGGCGATGCCCGATTTCGGCACGTGCGCGGTCTGGGAACGCGCGCAATTGGTGCTAAAGTGGGACGAGAGATGCATCCGCTGTGCTGCCTCCATCGGCGGCGTGAAAGGTGGTGACAGATGGCCGTGCCACTCGTCGCGTTCGAGGCCGCCTTGAAATGGGTTGCCGTCGCCGGGTTCGGGATCATGATCGCGATCGCCGGCGCCGGGCTCGCAACTGGCCCCGCTGCGGCCGAAGCCGAGGCTGGCGGCGAGATGCCGGGCGCGCGTGGCAAATTGCCGATGGCGCAACCATTGCCCGGGCCTGCGCAACGCGGTGAGGCCGGGCCCAATGCGAAGGGGCCGGGGACTGGCCAGCCGAACGGCGCGGAGGAGGGACCGAGTGGCTGTCCCTATCGCCGGGGGCCGCTCGAGCTCATCGTCTGAACGCAGCTGCGATTATTGTTCGGCCTGCGGCTTAGGCGCAGGTTTCGGAGAAGCCGGCTTCTGAGCGGGGACCTGGGCCGTTGTCTGTGGGGCGGCCTTTTTAGCTGGGGCGGCAGCATCCTTCTTGGGAGCGGCTGCCGGTGCCTTGGCCGCAGGTGTTGCGGCTACCTCGCCCTTCTTGGCCGGAGCGGCCGCCTCGGCTTTCTTGCCCGCCAGGGCCGCTTTTGCGGCGGCGGTACGGGCGCGGACGCGGTTCGCTCGAACGATACGCTGGCGCGAGCCGCATTCGAACGAGATCACGGTGTCGCGGATCTTGGCGATCGGCTTGGCATCCGCCGGCAACGGCATGTTGTCGAGGGTGACCGGGCTGAACATCTGTTTCCAGCCGTACTGCTGGAAGCCATGCTCGAGTAGACTTGCCGCCCGCAGGTTGCGCTCGCCGCCGGTCGTTTCGCCCAGCACGACCGCCGCGAGCCGGCGTCCGTCCCGGGTGGCACTGGCAACGATGTTATAGCCGCTGTCGCAAATGAAGCCGGTCTTGAAGCCGTCCGCGCCCTCGAATGATTTGAGCAGTGAATTGTGCGAGGCGAGGCGGCGGTTGCCAATCCGCATTTCGGACATCTGGAAGTAGTGCGCATACTCGGGGAAGTCGCGGGCGACGGCGCGGGTGAGGCGCGCGAGGTCATGCGCGGTCGTGATCTGCTCGGGGGCCGGCAGGCCGTTGGGATTGACGTAGTTTGTGCGTGACATGCCGAGCCGCCGAGCGGTTGCATTCATCTGCGCAATGAATGCCTCCTGTGTGCCGCCGACGCCCTCGGCCAGCATGACAGCCACGTCGTTTGCGGACTTCACGATTAGTGCCTGCAGCGCGGTGTCGATAGTCATTTCGGCGCCGACCGGCAGCCCGACTTTGCTCGGCGGCATCAGCGACGCCGTTTCCGACATCGCAATCTTGGTATCAAGCTTGATCTTGCCGGCCTTCAAGGCCTCGAACGTGACGTAGGCCGTCATGATCTTGGTAACGGACGCCGGATGCCATTGGTCATCGGCATCTTCCGCGTAGAGCACGGCACCGGAGGACATATCGAACAGCAGCGTCGGGCCCGCCGCGGCAGGCAACGCGAGAAGCGCCGCCAACCCCATGATCGCAACCCGCAAACTGCTGAATCGCATGGGTTCCCCCGTTCGGCCGCTGGATCGAATTGGCATTAGCACATTCGTTAACATGGCGCCAACCTGCCCAACGGGCCATGGCCCCGGCCGGCTCCGGATGCAGCCGCCATGTTGCCCGGTGACCATGGCGGAGGCTCAGCACCCGATATTGAAATTGCGCCGCGGCGCGAACTGGTCTGGCGCGGGACTGGCGGCCGATGGCCTCGCCGACGCAAAATTTGACGGCCTTCATTTGCCGGCCTTCAAACGAGGCCGGCTTGATACGAAAGTGAGTGGTGCCCCTGGCCCGACTTCGAACGGGCACGTCATTGCTGACAACAGATTTTGAGTATGACCAAGGTTCAGATCAACTTCCTGATAAAGCACGTTATTCATTGGTGCCATGTTCAGGTAAGTCGTTAGGTAAGAAGTGTGCTCCCCCGTTCGAGATCGTCTGCTTGAGATTGTGGTGCCCTTCGTCGGAGTTGAACCGACACGATATTACTATCGCGGGATTTTGAGTCCCGTGCGTCTACCAGTTCCGCCAGAAGGGCAAACAACGCCGCGTGTCATACCCTCGTTGTTGGGCTTTGGCTAGGTCGTTTTCATCCGCCTCGATTTGATTGCGGATGTAGGCCGACAGCATCGCTCTCCTCGCGCCGGGTGGTCGAAAGGTTCGGAAGCGACGGCCTTAGCGCCAGCGCCAGATCGCGGGATGTCCCTTCGGCACGTCGCGGAAATAATGCCCGACTTACCGTTCTGGAAGCCAAGCTTCTGCTTGAGGCCTGTCCTTGGAGGCAGCCCAGTGACCTGAGACCCTTCGTTCCTCCACTCAGAGGGAGAGTCCATGGGTGAAGTCTTGCCCGTTGCCGGCGGCTGCGGCAAGGGTGAGAGCGTTGGCGTGGAACTCCTCCGGTGTGCGATTGGCGAGCGCCGAATGCGGTCGCGCCCGGTTGTAATCGTCGCGCCACGCGGCGAGCAGGCTGCGGGCCTCCGAGAGCGACGAGAACAGCGTCTCGTTCAGGCACTCGTCGCGTAGGCGGCCGTTGAAGCTCTCGACGAACGCATTCTGCTGCGGCTTGCCGGGAGCGATGTCGTGCCAGGCGACCTTTGCTTCCTTGCTCCACTTCAGCATCGCCATGCTGGTGAACTCCGTGCCGTTGTCCGACACGCACAGTCGCCGGCCGAGCGCGCAGCGCAATGACCGCGTCGAGTTCGCGGGCGACGCGAAGCCCCGACAGCGACGTGTCGGCGATCAGCGCCAGGCACTCGCGCGTGAAGTCGTCGACGATCGCGAGAATGCGGAAGCGGCGGCCGTCGGTGAAGCTGTCCGACACGAAGTCGAGCGACCAGCGCTCGTTCGGTCGCGATGGCAGCGCGATCGGCGCGCGCAGGCCCAGAGCCCGCTTGCGGCCGCCGCGTTTCCTGACCGCCAGGCCCTCCTCGCGGTAGAGCCGACAGAACCGCTTCTGGTTCATATGCACACCCTCCTTGGCCAGCAGAAAATGCAGCCGCCGGTAGCCGAACCGGCGACGCTCGGCCGCCAGCTCGCGGATCGCCGCGCGAACCGCCGTATCGTCGGACCGCCGGCTCGAATAGCGGATCGTCGACCGGTCGAGTTCGAGTGCCTGGCACGCCCGCCGCTCGCTCACCTCGTGCGACGCGCGCACATGAGCAACGGCTTGCCGTCGAGCAGCGGGCGTCACCACTTTCGGCTGTTCACGTCCTTCAGGATCGCGTTGTCGAGCATCGCTTCGGCGAGAAGCTTCTTGAGCTTCGCGTTCTCGTCCTCGAGCGACTTCAAGCGCTTGGCATCCGAAACATCCAGGCCGCCGAACTTCGCCTTCCACTTGTAGAAGGTCGCGCCCGAGATCCCGTGACGCCGGCAAACGTCAGCTGTAGCGCTGCCTGCCTCCTGCTCCCGCAGGATCGCGATGATCTGCTCTTCCGAAAACCGTGACTTACGCATCGTCCGTCTCCTCTCTGGAGGTTCACGGACTCTACCCAAATTTGGAGGATATCGCGGGTCTCAGGTCACCGCCAATAACAACGTGTAACGATTATACGTCGTTCGTCGCTATTTTTTCGGCGGATCGCGGATCACCCCGCGCGGTCAGTTCTCGCGCGAAGGTCAAAAATCGTCCGATGCTAAATAGTAGGTCGCACCGAGCATTATTGGCTGCGGCAATCGTATTGTTTGTAAAAGGAGTAATCATATGCAAGCTGAGCAACGCATTGCAGACCCTAGCAAGCTAATCAAATTGACGGACGTGCTGGCGATCATCCCCGTTTCAAAGTCCACTTGGTGGCTCGGGGTCAAATCGGGCCGCTATCCGAAGCCAGTGAAAATCGGCACTCGCACGAATTGTTGGCGACTGTCCGAGATACGCGACTTCGCCACGCGGGGCATTTGATCTAGCTCACATTTTCACCACGCGGGGGCCGTCCCAAGAACAGCCCCCGACAACAGCGTAGTTTATAAACACAAGGAATTTCGTATGAACAATATTCTCAACGCACCCTATTTAGACTCCGCCGAGGCTTCGCCAAGCGACGAAGCCAACGTGCACATCGGTGAGTTTCGTGAGTTTGGTGAGTTATTTTCCGGCGATAAGGCATCTCTCGACAGCCAACTCACGATCCTGACCAACAATCAGGGCTATGCCACGAAGGTCTTTCGGCTGGACGAAAACGGACAACTCAAAAAACGGTCGGCCGCCAACATCTACGAAGGCCACGCCGAACGGGTTCCATTCGAGACCTGGGCAAACCATGGTTTACCAGGGATCGGCTTGCTTCGTTTGAGCAGTGGGACGATCTCATTCGCCAGTGCGTGTTGTGGATCGCCCGAAAAGGCATGGCCGACCTCGGCGACCCCACGGCCTGTATCGAGACTGCCAAGCAGCAAGAGCCCGAACGACAGAAACTAGCGGCCTTTCTCGAAGCCGCTGCCTCAGTCATGGACGGCGACTGGCGCGTAAACGATCTCATCAGGCACGCTGATATCCATCTGCCGGTTAAGGGAGGTTCGATGGACAAGCAGGCATATTTGAAGGACGCCCTCGACGAAATTGCGGGAGAGCGCGGCACCATCAATCCCCGCGTCCTCGGTCGTTGGATCGAGCGCCATGACAGCGACCGGTGCGCAGGCTTTTTTCTCGAACGCCGGGGCACGAGACAGAGGGCCGCGCTTTGGCGCATCCGTCGTTATGATCAGCCGCATGCGACGGAAAATAACTCACCAAACTCACGAAACTCACTCTTGAGCAGGGGCCATGAGCCGACCCAGCACGCCGACCGCGAAGGGAGATACAGCCTCGATTACGAGATGTCCGCTGCCAACGACCAGCCCGTTGCCGTCGCACTTCGCAATGGGCGAGGCGGATGAAGGCGAGCGGGTAGGTGGTTGCCGATGCGCGAGAAACATAAGGTGCTTGATCGTTGGGAGGCTCGGCATCGGAGGTGGCGTTGCTTCCCCACGAGCCTCCCGTTCAAGTGGTTCCGGAAAAGTTCGGTAGGGAAGCCCGGCCGCCAAGCTCTTTTCATTGGGCAGTCGCCGCCATCGCCTCCTCTTCCGGACTGCCCTGAATGGGGTTTGCGCGGAAATAGGTCCGTATGAAGTTTCTGCAACGCGTCGGTGACAAGTCAAGACGCGCAAGAAGACTCGATGACGCCCTGGTTTCGCTCACCCTCAAATGACACTGGGAATGACGCTGGCGCTATGGGCAAACGGGCCGCTTGATCGACCAAAGGGTGGCCTCGGCTTGTCTGGAGACCGTCAATGCCAATGAAAGAACCTGTGGGGGTGCGGCTGCGCGTCGCCATGAGTTTCATTGTCGTAGCCGCCGCGCTACCGCTTAGGGCAAGCGTCGTCCCTTTGCCGCTCGTGGCCGAACAATGGCCGACAATCTCAATATGCTTGCCGGAACGCTCGTCGGTGCCTGGCTCGGAGCGGGGTGGGCAACGCGGCTCGCCTCCAAGACGCTATTCCGCGTCATTGCTGTCTTGCTTGTCCTGATCGCCGGGGCACTTGCATTTGGACATGGGGCTACGGCGAGCACGCCTTTGCTCGCAGGTGCTGCACAGATGGCCGCAGGTGTAGTTGCGGGCTTGGGAATTGGAATCGCGGCGGCCCTTCTCGGTGTTGCAGGCGGCGAGCCTCTAATTCCGACGCTGGTTCTGCTTTTCGGTGCCGACATCAAGCTCGCAGGCAGTGTATCGCTGGCCATCAGCTTACCCACGATGGCGGTAGGCTTCATGCGCTACAGCCGGGACAGCAGCTTCGCCGTGCTTGGTTGCAACCGCGCTTTCGTGCTGGTCATGGCATCAATGGTTGGTGTGCTGATCTGTGGTCTGCTTCTCGGGCTGGCACCGGAGCGCCTACTGTTGCCCATCCTCGCAAGCGTGCTTTTGATTTCGGCTTGGAAGGTCTGGCGACACCATTGAGATGCTAGTCGACTGCGCTTCTTGCTGGTGCCTACGCGAGGGGAGCGGGCGCGATCTGGCATCCCATGCTTCCGACGACGATGAGGGCTGATAGCCGCTATTGGCGATGCTATGTCTCCAAACGGCAGTTGAAGCAGGATGGCGATCTGTTGTCCGCGCAGAGCCCTCCGCCATCCTGACCGGCGAGCGGGGCAAGAAAGCCTGGAGAGGGGGCGAACGGCGCAGTAGGCCCGACACTTGCCATCAATCGCCATCACGACGGAGGGTATCGAAGTATTGGCGCGATCCCGAAGGTGACGTGAGCGGCACCTGCGATGCGCGAATGGAATCATCGTCGGCCCGCACGGGCGTGGTTGAAAACACAATAATTGCGGTGGTGGTTGAGAGCGCCAAAATGGCAGCAAGATATTTCTTCATGATACTCCTCCTTTGTGAATAAAAATGGTTATCGCCGCTCGTCGCCGCACAAAGAACTGCGCCGCTATTCAGTTTTTCGTTTTTTCGCCTTTCTACAACCCGTCACCGTTCGGATTGTAGATTAGGATATTGGGAACATTGGTCGGGTCTAGGGTCTTGCCGCGTGCCATTACGAGCGCCGAGGGCAATATAACCACGGCAAGAACAGTCGCCACGAAGAGAGCTTTCATGCCACACCTCCGTTTGGCTTCGTAAGTCAGTCGAGGGTGCCTAATATGCGGCACAGGGGGAATATCAGGCTTAAGCTATCGTCCCCAACATTAAGACTGCGCCATCGAAATCTCTGGGCATTACTGGACCTAATACGCAAAAAAGGAACCGCCGTAGAGATGGCAATTACGACGGCTCAGGAGGAAGCTCAGGAGGAAGCTTAGGAGGAAGCTTAGGAGGAAGCTAGGAGATAGGAGGAAGCATCGCCCACCTTGTTGGCCGTAACGTCTATATGTCTTTTCCAGCCTCGTTACGTGCTCCGTTGTTCGGCGCTTTCCCCGAGCAAGATGGCACGCGAAAGCGGATGAGGTCACGAGAGTGGCAATGTGGGCTCAGAAGCCGTCCCAAACACCGTGCGGGGTGATATGCCCCATGCGCGCGAGATCGCGCGTAGCGTTGCCGTGTTGCGGCTCGGCGTAGGCAGAGGCGATGCCGCTGAGGATCGAGACGACGAGAGCGAGAGCTATAGCTATCTTAGACATGATCTGATCCTTTCTTGCTACTTTGTTACTTGGGTTCTGATATGTTTGGTTGCGCCGGGCGGAGCTTGATTTTCGCCCAGGCAAATGTCCTGTGAATCACTCGGAGGCGGAATCGCCAGTCGAAGTCGGCGCGATTCCCGCGGCAGCGGCCTCGTCGTAGAAAATCATTATGTGTGGAACAACATCGGGACCAATGTTCCGCCAGTAGCCATTGCAGAATTAAGTGGTGCAACGGCAAAAACGGTCGCCACGAGGCAAGCTTCCATGCTTCACCTCCATTCGACTTTTGTGGTCTTTTCGGCTTTTGCGGTTGTTCGAATTTGCCAATATGGCCCCTAGGAACACACCTAGGATTAAGCTGCGCTCTTCATCTAACGCCGTCACTTAATCTGACGCTGGCAACCGCAAACTATAATCACTTGATCTGAGGCCGTCAATGAACATTTCGGCCTGCATAACGAAATAATTCCCTCGCGCGAGATTTTTCAATCCTTTGTCCTCGATCTTCCAACGTGGCTTCGACAAATTACTCGCCGTGCTGGTTGGTCGGTTGGTTTGGTCGGTCGGATAGCAAACCTAGACTTCCGGCTCGATTGTCTGAAATTTCCGATTGATCGCCTTCCGATTTGCAACAATACCGCATGTTGGCAGGCCGCACCGTAAGCGAAACTGCTGGGTGGCTTGGCATGAGAGAACAAGACTACAACGATCGGGAAGCCGGGAAAATCAGGTTCGCAGCGGCTGATCTGATAGATTTATCGCGTAAATTCCGAGTCCGGCCATCATATTTCCTCAGAGCCGACTAAACAGTAGATCAATGGCGGCGGCGGCCTTACAAGTGGGGAATCATCGCCCGGCTTTTTGAAAAGTCCATGTTCACGGCGGAGGCGATAATCGGGCTTTTACCATAAGCTTTGTTGTAAATAGCTTCGTGCATTAAGTTTGTTTAACGCTAAACGTCGCATGGCACTCAAGCCCACCGGGGCGGAAGTCTAACGTCGCACAGCCGTCGAATGGCGTTAGCAGCGATGTGATGAGGGTCGTGCCAAAGCCGACCTTCGACGGCTGTGTGGTGGCAGGGCCACCGCTCTCCGCCCAAGTGAAACTGCCGACCTTATTGGCCATTCCCAGTTGATGATGACGACGCCATTGGGCGATGACAGTGCCCCATACTTGGCCGCATTCGTTCCAAGTTCGTGGATAATCAGCGCGAAGGCTTGAGCGAGGTCCGCGTGTGAGCACAACCTCGGGACCGGAAGCACGAATACGCTTCGTTCCGTAGCATTCCAATTCCGCGTTGATGATGTCCTTGATCGACGCCATTTGATCGCCGGAGTTGGTCAAGAGTTGGTTGGTGGCGAAAAGTGCTGCGAACCGTTGGTTGATCGCTGCGGCCATGGCGCGGTTGTCGGCCAGGGACAGGCTCACAATCGCCTGGGCCACCGCGAAGGTGTTCCGGCTACGGTGGGCTAGTTCTCGGACGAGGAGGGCCTCTTCTCTTGCTCTTTTTGACATTCATGGAGCGCCTGATGATACGCTTCGCCGATGTAGGCAATCAGTCCACCCGAGCACACGAACATGATCAGGCTGATGGTTGTGTCCAGATCGTGAGTTGAGAAGCTTCCAAGAGGAGGCAGGAAGAAATACCACGCGACGACCGTGCTCAGCCCAATGGCGAAGATCGATGGTTTGAGGCCCCACAGGAACGCTGCCAAAGTAATCACGGGAAAAAAAGTGGCAAAGGTGGCCGTGTTATGAGCCATGAGCCCGAGGACGTAACGAAGTAGGGCGGCCAGCGCGACCAAGCACACGACAAGAGGATACGAGCTCAGTGGCCTGGAGAAATGCCACACCGAAAAATCGGCTCCGTTCGGGATACGAGAGATCGATTTCATCAGTCTTTCTCAAACGTTTAACTCAGCGAAGGCTCATCGATGGTCGAGCAAGGGATGGGCGTGGGCAAAGGAGATTAGTTAGAAGTGGCGCGGTGTGGCCAGTTCAGATTGTCCGGCCTACGCTTCAGCCTAGAGCATTTGGCTAGTTTTCTATCTGTCACGGTCCGCTTAAGCTATCCAGCCTCTGGCATCGCATGGCTTGAGAGCCACACATCTACTCCGCCGAGGTGCACAGCGGTCCAGCGAGCTATTGGATGGCATTGCCTACTGTAATACTTCAGAACCGAACAGAAATCCTTTGACCAGGTTCAATCTCCGACGGGAGCCTTCGTCTCCGGCGACAAAAGATCAATGCCCACCATCGTTGTGATGGATTGGGAACAACTTGTTGAAGCGTCTAGGGCTGACCGCGACGCCGTCGCATTCGGCTACACGGCTGGCAAGTGGGTCGCCGTCGCGTGACGCCTTTCAGGCGCGGTTATAGTTCAAGGGAGTGAAGCCATGACCTTCAAACATGCGCCTATCGGCATTTTCACACTTGTTTGCATGATCGCGAGTGCCGTTCTTTTGCCAAGTGGGGGTTACGCCCAGGATGCAAAGGTAAAAACGGCGATGGATATCTTGAAATCGAAAGCAGAGAAATTGGGTCCACCCAAGATCGAGGGGACGGACACGGTTGCGGGCAAGGCGGTTCCGGCCATTTACTTCGGCTCGTCCAAGCAGAACAACGACTTTACTCTGGTAGATGAAGTCGTTAAGGAGGCTGGCGGAACTGCCACGATTTTCGTCAAGAGCGGGGACGACTATGTCCGGGTCGCCACGAACGTGAAAAAGGACGATGGGTCTCGCGCGGTCGGCACGAGTTCTCGATCCCAAAGGCAAAGCAATCGTAGCCATCAAGAAGGGGGAAGCCTTCTACGGCGACGTGGATATTCTCGGCAAGCCTTATACGACAGGATACGATCCGATCTTTGATGCGGGGAAGAACGTTATCGGCATCTACTACGTGGGTTACCTGAAGTAGGCCAGATCGAACGACGTTCTAATGTAGAGTCCGGTCATCGGCGGGACCATTCGGGTCTGAGCATGCGGGTTTAAGCCCAAAGCCGTATGAGGCGCATAATTCAGCAGAGCGTTGCTGTTTTTTCTCGCAGAAACGGGCGCGATTAATCCAAAGTGATCTAGATAAGGATAGCCCCTGAAGCGAGGGGATGGGCTTCAGGGGCTGAATAATCTACTCCGGAAAAGCATCGGGTGGTGCACAAGGCCGGAGCACTGGCCGATCTGATGCCAGAAACCCCGCCTGAGGGTTGACTTAAATCAAATAAGCACAAATGCCGCAGAGCCATCCCGCGACTAAGGCAAGGTCGTTAGCGCTGACGAAGCTAGTGACTTGGGAACATTCACATCGCCAGCTTCAACCCCGCTAGGCGAAACCCACAGTCTTCTTGTTCCTATCCGTGAGCTTTGGACCGGCAAGATAAGTGCCTGGGGAACGGGGGAGGCAATGCGGTTATTTGTTTACCTGCCGAGCAGAAATCTTGTGATGCCAAACCACTAAGGGATCGAGGTGTTTCCGGTTCGAAGTTCAGGGACCGCCTGTTTAACGGCTCGTCGAGGCGCTGAGTTCACACTTCTTGCGTCATCGCTATGAACGCCGGGCCCGTCACCTTGGCTTCGAGCAAAGACTTAGCCAAATAGTCTACTAACTGATAAAGTTGACTGCCCAGATAGAGATTTAGCGCGTGTAAGCCGGAGGAGAGCGAATGCGTTGATTAGAAGCAGCAAATACCCTCAAATTAAACGTTGGTGGCATGGGCTCGACTGGAAGGCAGGGGTGAAGGTCATGACTTGCTGCGACAGCTGGTCCTGAAACAATTTGTTTTCGCTTGACTGTGACATATCAGTCGAGATTCATGTGGATATTCGAGCGTCCCCCGCTCGAAGCTGCTCTCTGGTCATCAGTCCCCCCGATGCGACCGGAGAAGCCACCCGAGCCCCCTGGACCTGAAAAAGGGTTACCCCCCAACCCTCAGCTACCAGGGGGCTCCTCTCGCTCCAACATTTCCATTCAAGATTGCAGTCGGCTTGTGGTGCTCCCGCCCTGCAACGGAGCCCCGCTTTCCCGTAAGCAAGAAACGCGGCGACTGCGATCTGGCCCTTCCCCCGGCGCGATCAAGCAGCCACCGCGTAATGGCGCTTAAGGTCCTGCTAGGTGCGAGGATAGCAAGGATGTAGCAGCCAAACCGGAAGCTACACCGCTGTTACAGGCTGTCAATCTTCGGGCCCAACTCTTAGGCAACGGGAAAGCCCAGATCGAAAACCAGCGGGAGTGTCGAAGCGCCTGGGACTTGCCTTATCGATCCGGCGCGAACTGCGGCTGGGTCAAGGTCAAGACACAGACTTGGCGGGCCGTTGGGTAGAGCGGCAGCGGCGCTGCGGCATGCGTCGGTGAGTGACAGCGACGGCCAAAAGGAAAACCGCCCATGCCTGGGGGACAGGCTGGGCGGTGGAGTTGATTCTCAACACTAGGATAGACTTTTCTAGTCCACGAACCTTCCGGATACCTGACAAACCATCGAAGCCGGGCGTTGAAGCCGAGCGCAGGAGCCTAGCTAGGAGGCATTGCTCCGGCAAGGAAGGGTCGCGAATACGCAGGCAGCACGGGAACTTCTGCGGTTCAAAGCTGGGCAGCGGGACGCCATTTGATGCCAGCGCGCTGGGCATCGCCAAAATCCCTGCGAGCCACAAGAGAGTGTCCACGACCAACTCTGGGTCGCGTCACGATGCCAGAGCGCGATAGACAGTCCGCCGCGAAACCCCAAGGCGCTCGGCAATCTGTCGCGCCGTCGTCCATGTGCCTTCGGCTCGTAGCGCCGCGATCTGAGCCTTCAGTTCCTGCGACACCACGGCGGGCCTCCCAAACTTGATGCCCTTCTGCTTGGCGTTCTCCCGTCCTTCGGCAGTCCGGGTCAGGATTAGCCGCCGCTCGAAGGCAGCCGTCGCCGCAAGGATAGCCAGCAGCAGTTCGCCGTGGGCTGTATTCAGATTCATCGCCGGATTGTCGAGGAAACGGACTGCAACGCTTTTCAACTTCAAGTCTGCCAGGATGGAGTGAAGGTCAGCGCTGGATCGCGTGAACCGATCAAGCCGGGCAACAATGATCTCATCGCCTTCACGCGCAAACGAAAGCAGTTCTTGGAGAGCAGGCCGGTTGCGATCCTTACCCGAAGCCTTGTCCTGGTAGACTTTGTTGACACCAGCAGCTTCCAGCGCGGCGATCTGGGCTTCGTTCCGGTGGAAGCCACAATACCAGTTCTGAGACTTTCCGTTCGGTGTCTTGAATATGTGCAGCTTCGAAAAGTCAGGGTGCCGATGGCCATCCATATTTGCACCTGGAGGTAAGTCTTAGGTAAGTAGCAGCTAAGCTGGCCAAGATTAGAAACAACCACCTGTTATGAAAAGGAAAAAATGGATAACGAAGCATATTTTGAGTCTGCCGCGTCTACCGATTCCGCCACAGAGGCTTCGTGTCTTGTCGATCACGAGGCGCGCATAATAGCCACGCGCGCCCCGCCGTCAACGCGAGGTTTCCAGGGTGTGACTGCAACCTGTGGGTATACGCAGGGGTGCTTCACTTCCAGGTGTAGGTTATCCGCCCTGTCCCGTGCTTGTGCTCGGTGATCTCTACGTGCTGACCGACCTTGGGATCGGTCGTCTTCAGCGCCATGACCCGCACGTTCCCTCCAGCGTCGAGCTTGACGTCGACGCTGAGGCCCTCTTGTGCGGCCTGAGTGCTCGTGCCGACGAGAGGTCCTACATGGGTGATCTCGCCCGGGATGCGGGTGTTGACCGTGCTGGCGTCCAGGCTCCACAGCACCGTAAACCCGGCAATCAGCACAGCAATGGCGGCGGCGATGCCGATCTTGCGCATGCGGTCGCGCCAGATGGCTTGCTCGAACTTGCGGCGGGTGTCCTCGCGCATCGGCAACGTCCTCGGAAGCTGGAAAGGGTTCGCTATTTGGCGACCGTGTACCACAGCTGTCCCCACGGCGTGATGCGCTCGATGACGCGGATGCGCGCGCCGGCGCCAAGGCCGTTGGGAAGACCGGAGGTGATCGCCACCTCGCGCCCGTCGTCGAGCCTGGCCTCGATCTTGTTCAGCCGCGGCGTCGGCGACTTGTAGTCGTTCCCGGCCGGAGTGACACGGGTCACCGTGGCATCATATGTCCCGCGTTCGCGCGAGTAGAAATCGCGCGTCAGCCCAGCGGCCAAGCCGATCAGCAGCAGCAGGACAAAGAGGCCGAGAACGACGGCTTTGCCGGTGGGGCTCATTTCTCTACCGTCAACGCGCGCGTACCTGAACGTAGGAGAGGCGGCGATCCGGCTCCAACGCGTGCCTCAATGCGGTCTAGCGGCGCATCTCTCAGATGGAGCGTCGGACAATCGAGTCGTTTGAGGATGACGGATGCGGGCCGAATCCGGCCTCACGCAGCCTTGGCTTGCCCGTCCACCAGCCGAACGATGTCGGCCATGATGTCGTTGAGCTGGAAGTCCTTCGGCGTGTAGACGGCGGCGACACCGAAGGCCTTGAGCGTCTTGGCGTCCTCGGGCGGAATGATGCCGCCGACGACGACGGGCACATCGTCAAGGCCCTTCTTTGCGCATGCGCTCCATCACCTCCTTGACGAGCGGCACGTGGCTGCCCGACAGGATCGACAGGCCGACGACGTGGACGCCTCATCGACAGCGGCGCGCACGATCTGCGCCGGCGTCAGGCGGATGCCCTCGTAGACGACCTCCATGCCGGCAGTCGCGGGCGCGCACGGCGATCTGTTCGGC
This sequence comes from uncultured Alphaproteobacteria bacterium, assembly GCA_963847435.1. Classification (GTDB taxonomy): domain Bacteria; phylum Pseudomonadota; class Alphaproteobacteria; order Rhizobiales; family Hyphomicrobiaceae; genus CAWJZR01. Next base: position 85,630 of record CAWJZR010000026.1, read on the forward strand.
GCCGTTGGAATGGCCGTCGAGGCCCGGCTTGCCGACGAGGAACTTGATGCGCCGGCCGAGCTTGTCCGAAACCGTCTCGACCGATTCGCGGACGGCTCTCGAGCTCCGCGCCGTCGCGCTGCGACGGCGGCCTGCGCGACGCCGGTCGGAGCGCGGTACTCGCCGAAAATCTTGCGCAGCGCCGCCCCACTCGCCGGTCGTGACGCCGGCCTTGCGCGGCGGCAATCGACGGCTCCATGATGTTGCGGCCTTCCTTGGCGGCGCGCTCGAGCTCGGCCAGCGCGGCGTCGACGGCTTCTTGGCGTCGCGGTTGGCGCGCCATGCCTTGAGCTTGTCGACCTGCTCGGCCTCCATCGCGGGATCGACGACCATGATCGTGCCGATCGCCGCGCGGACAGCGGCGACGGCTCCGTCTCCGTCCAACTGTTGACGCCGACGACGACCTGTTCGCCGGTTTCGATCTGGCGCAGAGCCGCGCCGGTGTTGCTCTCGACCAGGCGCCGCTTCATGTAGTCGATCGCCGCCACGGCGCCGCCCATTGCCTCGATGGTCTTCAAGTTCGGCGCTTGCGCCTGCTTCCTTCAGCTCGCGACCTTCCTCGCGATCTCGACGGAGCCGTCGAAGATGTCGCCGTACTCGAGCAAGTCCGTCTCGTAGGCGAGAATCTGCTGCATTCGCAGCGACCATTGCTGGTCCCACGGACGCGGCAGGCCGAGTGCCTCGTTCCAGGCCGGAAGCTGCACGCGCGCGAGCGCGGCCCTTCTTCGACAGCGTGACGGCCAGCATCTCGATGAGGATGCGATAGAGGATTGTTTTCGGGCTGCTGCTCCGTGAGGCCCAGCGAGTTGACCTGCACGCCGTAGCGGAACATGCGGTGCTTGGCGTCTTTCACGCCGTAGCGCTCGAGCGTGATCTCGTCCCAGAGCTCGGTGAAGGCGCGCATCTTGCACATCTCGGTCACGAACCTCAGGCCCGCATTGACGAAGAACGACACGCGGCCGACGACGTTGCCGAAGTCATCCGGCTTGATGGTCGCCGGAGGCCTTCACGGTATCGAGAACCGCGATCGCGGTTGCGAGTGCGAACGCCAATTCCTGCACCGGCGTCGCGCCGGCTTCCTGCAGATGGTACGAGCACACGTTGGTCGGGTTCCACTTCGGAACTTCCGAGACCGAGAACACGATCGTGTCCTTGATCAGCCGTAGCGAGGGCTCGGGCGGGAACACGTAGGTGCCGCGAGACAGGTATTCTTTGATGATGTCGTTCTGAATCGTGCCGGTGAGCTTGTCACGCGAGGCGCCCTGCTCGTCGGCGAACGCGACATAGAGCGAGAGCAGCCACGCCGCCGTCGCGTTGATCGTCATCGACGTGTTCATCTGGTCGAGCGGGATGCCCGCCAACAGCGTGCGCATGTCGCCTAGGTGCGACACCGGCACGCCGACCTTGCCCACTTCGCCGCGCGCGAGCTCGTGGTCGCTGTCGTAGCCCGTCTGGGTCGGCAGGTCGAAGGCGATAGAAAGGCCGGTCTGCCCCTTGGACAGGTTCCTTTTATAAAGCTCGTTCGACTTCGCCGCCGTCGAGTGCCCGGCATAGGTGCGGAACAGCCACGGGTTGTCACGCTTGGTCGGGGCGCTCGGATTCTTGCTCATGCGTCAGGGTCTTCCGGCTCTAGAGATTGAATGCGCAATGCCGCGCGAACGATCGGTGCGGCACACCGTATCTTTTCGCGCTGCACTCGGGAAGGGGGCGCACTCTGGCCGTTGTGACGAGATCAGCGCCTCACATGATGCGGCGGCCGACAGCCGTCTGCGGCGGTGGCTTCACCGTCCACTGCATTGCGGTGTTTGCGAGCTTGAAGAGCACCAGCATCGCGATTGTCGCCAGCATCGTGCCGACCGCCGATACGGCGACCACGTTCAGCTCCTTGTCCGCCGTAAGGTCAAACTGAAGTAGCTGCAGCAGGTGATTGGTCGCGAGCGAGCCGACGACGAGCGCCGGAAAGAAGACCACCGCTCGCTCCCAGTTGCCGAGAAACATCGTGAGCAAACCGCTGGCGAACAGGCTCAGCACCACGGACATGGTCCAGACATAGGCGTCCAAGGCGAGAATGGCGTCGATGTAGTCCTGCATGGCGCGCGGTTGCCTTTGACGGGACCGGGTGCGCTTTGGCGGGCACACCCTGTGCGACTGCGACTAGAAGCCAACAACGCTAGCACTGCTCAACTTAACGATCGGTTCAATTAGCTTTATCAACCCTGCGTTGGGGTAGTATTGCAGTGCAAAAAGGTGCTTGAAGGTCGAATGGACTTCGCGCATACCGATATGCCACACGTCCCATGCCTGAGGGGCCGGTGAAGCCTGTCGAAGAGCCAGAGAGAGACGCATGACGAGCCAAAGCGCCGTGAAGAAGAGCGATATGGGTGCGCCAGCTGTGGTTGCGGGCGCGAAGGATCTTTACGAGGTTGGAGAGATCCCGCCGCTCGGACACGTGCCTAAGAACATGTACGCCTGGACCATCCGCGAGGAGCGTCACGGCGAGCCGGACAAGGCGATGCAAGTCGAGGTGCTCCCCACCTGGGAACTCGACAGCCATGACGTGCTGATCCTAGTGATGGCCGCCGGCGTCAACTACAACGGCGTCTGGGCTGCACTCGGCACGCCCATCTCGCCGATTCGCGACGTGCACAAGAACCCCTATCACGTGGCCGGCTCGGATGCCTCCGGCATCGTTTGGGCCGTCGGCTCCAAGGTCAAGCGCTGGAAGGTCGGCGACGAGGTCGTGGTTCACTGCAACCAGGACGACGGTGACGACGAGGAGTGCAACGGCGGCGATCCGATGTTCTCGACGAGCCAGCGCATCTGGGGCTACGAGACCCCCGATGGCTCGTTCGCGCAGTTCGCCCGCGTGCAGGACCGCCAGCTCCTCGAGCGTCCGAAGCATCTGACGTGGGAAGAGAGCGCCTGCTACACGCTCACCCTCGCAACCGCCTACCGCATGCTGTTCGGCCATCGTCCGCACGTGCTGCGTCCGGGCCACAACGTGCTCGTCTGGGGCGCCTCGGGAGGCCTCGGCTCGTTCGCCGTTCAGCTCTGCGCCACTTCGGGTGCCAACGCCATCGGTGTGGTCTCGGAAGACGACAAGCGCGACTTCGTGCTGCAGTTGGGCGCCAAGGGCGTCATCAACCGCAAGAACTTCAAGTGCTGGGGCCAGCTGCCGAAGGTCAACACGCCCGAGTACAACGCCTGGATGAAGGAGATGCGCGGCTTCGGCAAAGCGATCTGGGACATCACCGGCAAGGGCGTCAACGTCGATTGCGTGTTCGAGCACCCCGGCGAGGCGACCATCCCGGTTTCGGTGCAGGTGGTGAAGCGCGGCGGCATGGTCGTCATCTGCGCCGGCACCTCCGGCTACAACTTGACCATGGACGCCCGCTATCTCTGGATGCACCAGAAGCGCGTCCAGGGCTCTCACTTCGCGAACTTGCAGCAGGCGAGCCAAGCCAACAAGTTGGTGGTTGAGCGCCGCATCGATCCCTGCATGTCTGAAGTGTTCTCCTGGAAGCAGATCCCCAAGGCCCACATGCGCATGCTCAAGAACGAGCATAAGCCGGGCAACATGGCGGTGCTGGTCAGCGCCCCCACGACGGGATTGCGCACGCTCGAAGACGTGCTGGAAGCCTCGAAGCAGAAGCACGGCTGATTCCCTCGTCCAAACAGGGACGAAAATATGAGGGCCGCTTCAACAGGAGCGGCCCTTTTTATTTGCCCGTCGTGAGCCGCGCGCCCGTTGACGCAGCGCCGCCTCGCGGGTATCGGCGAAGGGTAGCTGATTTGGCGACGCGGGAGATGGGAATGGCCAGCTGGGGCTCGAGCACGTTCGAGGACGAAGATGCGAGCGATTGGCTAGGGAGCTTCGAAAGCGATGGCCCGGCAGCGGTCGATACCGCCCTCAAGGCGGTGCTCGAACTCGACGCCAACGAGTACGTGCAGATGACGGAAGCCTCGTGCGCAGTCGCTGCGGCCGAGGTCGTCGCTGCTGCCCGCGACGGCGAGGTCGCGCGCCTTCCCGAAGAGTTCCACGATGCCCTCGTCGACCACCGCGATGCCGTCAACGAAGGCAGCCTGGCGAAGCTGGCGCATCGCGCCCTGGCGCGGGTCATGCGGAACTCCGAACTCAAGGACCATCACGACGAGGAAGGCAATCTCGAAACCTGGTCCGACGAGATGCGCGAACTGATGGAGCGGCTGAAGGGCTGATCGAGGCTTACGGCCACCTCTTTCCTCGGCTCCTTCCCGGGCGGGTCGCGCTCCACACGGAACAACCGGCGGGGACACCGCGTTAGCGGACGTCGTCATACGGCCGGAGAGCAGCCCGTGACCAGCGCCCATGCAGCCATCAGTCTGATCGCACGTATTTTGCTGTCCGTGATCTTCATCCAGTCCGGCTGGGGCAAGATCAGCGGTTACGCAGAGACGGCCGGTTATATGCAAAGCCACGGCGTGCCGGGAATGTTGCTGCCGGCAGTCATCGCATTGGAGCTAGGCGGGGGTTTGGCCATACTGCTTGGCATCTACGCGCGCTGGGCGGGGCTTGGGCTCGCGCTCTTCACGCTGGCGGCCGCCGCAATGTTCCACTACGTGCCCGGCGACAAGGGCCAGATGATCAATTTCATGAAGAACGTCACGATGGCTGGCGGCCTGCTCCTCCTTTTCGCCAACGGTCCCGGCCGCTGGGCGATCAAGGATTGAGTTTGTTGCTTAGTGCTTCCCCTTCCCGCCGGGAAATGGGTGGTTACTCGCTCCCCTTCCTTCGCGTCAAAAACGCTAGCCGCTCGAGCAAATGAACATCCTGCTCATTCTTGAGCAACGCACCGGCAAGCGGCGGGATCAGCTTGCGCGGATCGCTCTCGCGCAGGGTCTCTGGCGTAACGTCCTCGTTCAATAGCAGTTTGATCCAGTCCAAGAGCTCCGAGGTGGACGGCTTCTTCTTCAAGCCCGGCACCTCGCGTATCTCGTAGAAGATCTTCATTGCCTCTGAAACGAGGCGGCCCTTCAGGTTCGGGAAGTGCACCTCGACGATCTCGCGCATGGTGTCGGGATCGGGAAACTTGATGAAGTGGAAGAAGCAGCGGCGCAAGAACGCGTCCGGCAACTCCTTCTCGTTGTTGGAGGTGATCATGACGATTGGCCGCTGGCGCGCCGTGACCGTTTCACCGGTTTCGTAGACGTAGAATTCCATGCGATCGAGCTCCTGCAACAGATCGTTGGGGAACTCGATGTCGGCCTTGTCGATCTCGTCGATCAGAAGCACGGGGCGCTTGTCGGTCTCAAAGGCATCCCACAGCTTGCCGCGCTTGATGTAATTCTTGATGTCCTTGATGCGGGCGTCGCCAAGCTGGCTGTCGCGCAACCGGGAGACGGCATCGTACTCGTACAAGCCCTGCTGCGCCTTGGTCGTGGACTTGACGTGCCATTCGATGATCGGCGCCTGCAGCGCCTTCGCCACCTCCAGTGCCAGCACCGTCTTGCCCGTACCAGGCTCGCCTTTCACCAGCAGTGGCCGCTGCAGCGTAATCGCCGCGTTCACGGCGACCTTCAGGTCGTCGGTGGCCACGTAGCTCTTGGTGCCGGTGAATTTCATCGCTGCCTCTAGGCTCGTTTCTTACGGTCTCGTCCTCGACATAGTTCGAGGACATTAGGGAGCGCGATGCGGCGTGCCAAGGGCTGCGAATCGGGTGCTGTCCGCAGGGATATCGGAACCGTGGGTTTGCGATGTAGAAGCGCCCGGTCCCTAGCCGGATGGCCAGCCCAATTGAACACCGCTCGATCATACACACTGAATTCATCATGACTGGCTATGAGAAGGGGCAGGGACTTTCTTGACAGAGGTTAGGTGTTCCCGCATACGGGGCACGAAATTTGCTTTGCGTTACAATGTCTGTTGGCCAGCAGTTTCACGCGAATCCAAGTGATCGCGTGGCTCGAAAGGCAGGGCGGCATTGGTATCCTGGGAGCAGGCCTGAGGCTGTTCATGAGCAAGCGCGAAACGAAGAAGCCGTCTACTGACAAAAATCCGGAGAAGAAGCCGGAGCCACAGGTGAGACCACCCATCGTTCTCACTGCGGATTATAAGCCGCGTGACGATGAGCCGTTTATGGGCGAGCGCCAGCGCGCCTACTTCCGCCAGAAGCTTCTGAACTGGAAGGAAGAGATCATCCGGCAGACGCGCGAGACGTTGCTCGGCCTGCACGAAGATAGCACGCAGCACGCCGACCTCGCCGACCGCGCCACGTCCGAGACCGACCGCGCGTTGGAACTGCGCGCGCGCGACCGCCAGCGCAAGCTTGTCTCCAAAATCGATGCTGCCCTGGCACGCATCGAGGACGGCACCTACGGCTATTGCGAGGAGACGGGAGAGCCGATCGGATTAAAGCGCCTTGACGCGCGGCCGATCGCTACGCTGTCCTTGGAGGCGCAGGAGCGCCACGAGCGCCGCGAGAAGGTCTACCGCGAGGAATGATATCGCGAGAGCGGGCGAGATAGCCCTCTCTCATTGTCGGTCTGACATACCTCGTGACGCGCTGAACACGCAGTCTTTCTATTCGTCCCGAAACCGGACGGCCCTTTACGGGCCTTTAATGCTATTTCCGCATCATGAAAGGAGGGAGAGCCTCCATCTTGAGCGGGAGCGCGCGGTGTCGACGACGAAAACGAGAATGCAGCGAACGGCGCGTGGGACCTGCCCCGCCAAAATCGCCTGCCTGCTGTTGACTGCGCTGACTTCAGCCGGGAGCGTAACGGCTGCCAGCGCCCACCTCCTCGCGCAAGGCTCTAACCGGCAGGTGCTGCCCCAAATCGTCGAACTGGCTGCAACCGCGGCGCGGCAAGCGATCGTTCCGGGCCCCCCCATCATCCAGATTTTCGAATCCGGTATGTTGGTGTCGCAAGATTTGATCACGCTCGACCTTGCGACGCTCGACGCGTCCGCCTTCGGCGACACCGACGAGCCGTCGCACTGACGTTCGGAACGTCGCCTCAGCTCTTGGTGCTTCCGTCCGGCACCCCTGCATCCTGGCCGTTCACCCCCTTGAAGCGCTCCTGCGCCACTTTGGTCAGGATGGAACGCACCGCATCGAGATCGCGCAGATGCACGTCGGTCTGCGGATGTGGGATCTCGATACCCGCTTCCCGCATCGCCTTGACGATCGCGGTACGCAAAGCGCTTTCCGCCAGTTGCGCCTCGATGCCGTCGGCCGCGTTGGCGCGGACCGAGAACTCCAGGCCGTTGTCACCCATATTGTCGAACGAGACGCGCGGCCGCGGCTCGCGGGCTATTTCGGGCCGTGAATCCGTCACCTGAGCCAGTAGCACTTGCATGTCCTCGGGGTCGGCCTTGTAGGAAGCACGCACGCGCACCTGCAGAGCGGATGACGATGCCGCCGCCGCGCCGTCTGCCTCGGGGGCCGGGACGCTGATCCCGGCATGACGGAACACGTTGAGAATTTCAGAGCGCAACGCCGATTGGACGGACGAGGCCTGGTTCACGTCCGAGATGATGGCCCGCATAGAGAACTCGAGAGCGGTATCGCCGAGGTTGTCGAGGGTGACGGACGGCTCGAGGTGCTTCAAAACCAGTGGGTTGCGTGCGGCAATCTCGAGCAGCATGGCCCGCACCGCCTCCGGATCTGCCTTATAAGAAGCCCTGACCTTGATGCTGACGCGTCCAAGCGCGTTGCGGTGCGTCCAGTTCTTGACGACGCCGGTGATCAACTCGGAGTTCGGCACGATCACGCTTGCCTTGTCGAACGTCTCGATCTCGGTCGAGCGCACCGAAATGCGGCGCACGTAGCCTTCCTGGTCCTTGACCACGATCCAGTCGCCCACTTTTACGGGCCGCTCGACGAGCAGGATAAGACCGGACACGAAGTTGTTGACGATCGACTGCAGGCCGAAACCGATACCGACCGACAGGGCGCCAGCGACGATGGCGAGATTGGTGATGTCGACTCCGGCATACGAGATCGCCAGGAGGGCCGCGATGGTTGTGCCGACGTAGCCGACGCCGGTGTCGATCGAATTGGCGAGCCCGACCTCCATGCGCGCGGGCGAAAGCACCAACTCGCGGAGCCAGCGCTGCACGATCCGCGTCACGAACAGCAGCGCCGTGAACAGCACGACGCCGATGAGGATCCGAGCCAGCGAGATGCGGAAATGTCCGACCTCGAAGCCGAACAGGGCAGCCTTTAACCAGTCGCGGATATCGGCGCCCGAGAAGCCCCACTGCAGCAGCAGAATGGGCAGGGCGAGGATCGCGAGACTGATGGAAAGCGCGAACTCGGTCAGTCTCGCAAGTTGCTGCCGGCGGCCTGCGTCGAGGCCGAAGCGCTGCTCCAATACCGCCCCGAACGCGTTCGGTGTCTCGCTCGGCTGCGTGAACGCGCGAATGGCGAGGAACAGCAGGGTCGTGACGAGGCCGATGACGCCCGACATGCCAAGTTGCTGCGCCGCGAACCGGGCAAGCGCGACATAGCCGAGGGCGCACGCTCCGATGATGGCGATAACCGCAACCCATAACGGCAATTTCAACCACCGCGGGCGCAGCCGGGAGGTTCCAGCGTCCGGCGTGCCGAACGGCGCGAAGGGCGTCAGCAGAACGCCGGCCAATAGTCCGGCGAATGCCAAGCTCGCGACCAGCGACTGCACGACACTCATCGATAGCGGGAAGTAGAGCGCCCGGCCAATCGACGTCAGCGCCAAATCCGCGGCGTAGATTGCCGCCATTGCCTTGAAATAGCGGCACAGACGAGCGGCGCCGGTATCGGTGAGTGAAACCAGACGATGCTCTGGTTTTCTGGGGCTCAGCACCGTCGTCAATAGCGCCGCCACCGGGACATAGATCATCACGGCGCGCAGAATGGCTGCCGCGATCATCTGGCTCGGGTAGTAGAGCAAGCCCACCGCATCGAGCCCGCCATAGACCGCGAATGCAGCTGCGATGACGGGCAGCGCGCGTAGTGGCGCCACCCAGGCCGCAGCGGCCGCACGCTCGAAGAACGTCGGGACGTGGCCGGCCGGCGGACGCGACAACGCCATGAGGCGCCGCACCAGAAGCTTGAGCGCCAAGTACAGAATGGCCGTGCCGATCAGCACGGCGGCCAAGCCGCCGGCGCGGCGTGTCGCCGAGGCCCACCAATCGGTCCAGATGTAGGAGGAGAGCCGGGCGACCTGGGGCGCGTCTCGCGTCACGTCCGACCACAGGCCGGGCAGCAGAGGGCTCGCCATGCGCTCCATGATGGAGCGGGTGAAGATGGCGAGCCGGAGATCGGTGATTTTATCGATGGTCTGGCGCGCGCGGACCCACGTCAGCTCCAGCGTCTTGATGGCGCCGTCGAGAGCGGATGCCTCGGAGTTCAAGCGGGCTCGCTGGGCCGCGACGGGCGCGGCCTCGGCGGGGGCGTCCTTGGCCGGCGGCGGTCCGAGCTTGTCGATCTGGCTCCTGACTGCCGCCAGCTTGGGCCGAAGCCCGTCTGCCACCTCGGTCGTCTTGGTGATGACGCGCTCGACCTGATCGCGCAGTCGGCCGATGTCGTCGCCGAGATCCTTCATCCGACCGAGCGACTTCTCGGCGTCCTCCATCACCGTGACGAGGCGATGCACCGTTTCGTCGACCTCCGGCGGCAGAGGCGGAGGTGCCGGCTTGGGAGGCGCAGCTTCAGCGGCGGGTGGCGGAGGCGAGGGTTGCGCAGCGGCGGGAGGCGCCGGCTGGGTTGATGCGGCCCCGTCCGCACCGGCCGCTGGCGCCGCCGGGGCCGGCTGCGCGGGAGCTGCTGGCGGCGGGGCTTGTGGAGGCGCGGCTTGTGGCTGCGGCGCTTGCGGCTGAGGAGCTTGCGCCTGCGCCGCTTGTGGCGTCGGAGCGGCTACGGGAGCGACAGCCGGATGAGACGGTGTCGCAGGCGGTGCCGGAGGCGCGGCTTGCGCAGGGGCCGCCGAAGGCTGCACGGCGGGCGCGACAGGGGTGGCCGGAGCTATGGGTTTCCAGCTCGGGATGATGCGGGGCGCCGTTGCATCGGGCCCCTCTGCCGGATGCGCGCCAGTTGGTTTGCGCTGGGCGGGCGTGGGAGCCGGCACCTCCTGCGCTGAGACGCCGCCCAGCGACGAAAAATAGGTTACCGCAGCGAAAACGGAAATGAGGATACGAGTACGCAACGTCATGATTTCAGGTCGGTCTATGGAAATTGCCTAACCGCGCATCGGTTTCCCCGGGCGCGCGGGCGTCTCGGTCCGAGACGCGGATGATGAATGTGACGGGACCGTTTGGCGACGGACGGACCCGATCGTCAAGAGCTGGCGGGGCGTTTCACTGTTCCCCTACCGCCTGTCCGAGGGCACGCGGCGGGCGTGAATAAACAGGCTGCGGTCCCTCTACGACCTCGGCGGTGCGAAGGCGCTTATGGGCGATGTTCTGCTCGATCACCACATCGACCGGGCCGCCGGTCATGATCAGGTGCTCGACGTCGTCGCGGCGGATCAATACCAGCCGGCGGCGGCCATCGAGGTTCGACTGCTCCACGATGTCGAGCCGCTTCTCCGGCCGCGGCTTGAACAGGCTGCTCGAGGGCATTTTCTCCGCCAGATACGCCTTGACGAACGGCGTCAGCACGAAGACCGCGCCCGCGACGGCGGCGATTAGCAGCAGGCCAAACATAATTTCCCAGATCATCGTCGCTCCCTCGGCAGTCTGGTGGTCCGCCGGTCTCGCACCAAACGGACGGCGCCTACGCGGTCGGAACGCAACGCCAAAACCGATCTCATGCAGCCCTTTTTTGTCCCCATCGGGGCGGGCCGCCGCAGCCGGAAGCGTGAGGGCGAGCGCTTGCCGCCCGGCTTCTGGCCGGTCACGCGCATCCTATAGACCGGAACTTGGACTGATTGCTACGCTGCAGCAAGCACTGGCGGATAGCCGAATAGACCTGTGCACAGGTGTCTCGTCGGCAGGCCCGCCATTACTTAGCGGGGCATACTGGCCCCCCTGGCCCGCGGTGCCGCACCGTTACTTAGCCGGCGGTGCCGGCAATGACGCGATCATGTCCGCGCACGCCTTCGACAGCTCGGCCTGCTTCGCGCGGAGACATTGCACGATTGGAGCGACTTTGGCATCGGCGCCCTGGCAAAGCTTGTCGGCGTCCTCTTTGCAGGCTGCACGCAGCTTGTCGCGGCGCTCCTTCACGACCTTGACCGCGGCGGCGCACTCGGGCCCGAGTGCAGCTTCCTTCTCGAACAGGCAGCGGATGCCGCCCATCTTGCCGTCCTTGCCATCGGCGGACGGAGCGCAGACCGCGGCCAACTCGGCCTTGCAGAGCTGGCCGATGCCACCTGCCGGCACCTCCTGCCCCAGCGCCGGTACGCTCACGATTGCGCACACGAAAAGCGAAGCGGCGAACATTTTCAAGGCCATGAGGATGGGCTCCAGTTGATGTGGGATGGAGATTTGGCTGGATTAGCCGGTTGGAAACACGTCGGCCACCACCATCCCCGGGGCGAGGTGAATAGCGCCTTCGGTAAGCCGCTGCGGCGACTTAGGACCGCCCAATGCGGCAAGGGTTGGGCAGTGTAATGTTCATGGCGAGAGCTAGCACCGTCCGCGAAGCGGCGACAACCGTGATGGAGCTTGCTCAAGCCGGCTCGAAATCGAGGCCGAGGTCGAGGACGGTGGCGGAGTGGGTCAGCGCGCCAACGGAGATGAGATCGACGCCGGCTTCCGCGATTGCGCGTACGGTGTCGAGATTGACGCCCCCCGAAGCCTCGGTGAGCACGCGGCCCGCCACCATCCGCACGGCCGTCTCGAGCTGGGCCGGCGTCATATTATCCAGCAGAACCGCGTCGATCTTATGCGACAGCGCGATCTCCAACTGGGCCAGCGTATCGACCTCGACCTCGATCTTGACCATGTGACCCGCGCGTGCGCGGGCTGCGGAGATGGCCGCGGCGATGCCGCCCGCCGCGACGATGTGGTTGTCCTTGATCAGCACGGCGTCGAACAGGCCAACGCGATGATTCATGCCTCCGCCGCAGCGCACGGCATACTTCTCGAAGGCACGCAATCCCGGTGTCGTCTTACGGGTGTCGACGATTTGCGCCTTCGTCCCAGCAATGCGATCGACATAAGCTCGGGTGAGAGTGGCGATGCCGCTCATGCGGCCCATGTAGTTAAGCGCGACGCGTTCCGCTGTCAGCAGCGCACGCGCCGAGCCTGAAACCGTCGCCGCAACGGCGCCGGGAGCGACACGAGCGCCGTCCTTCACCAGCGGCGCGAAGCTTACGGCCGGATCGAGCGCACGAAAAGCCGCTTCGGCAACTTGCAGCCCTGAGATCACGCCCGGCTTTCGGGCCGCAAGCAACGCCTGCGCCTTGGCTTCAGGCGGGATCGTGGAATCCGTGGTGATGTCGCCGGCGAGACCCAGATCCTCGGCCAGTGCATCGGCGACGGCCTTGGCGACGAGCGGCGTCGGCAGGCCGGCGTCGAAGGCGGCCAGTTCGGCTCGAGCGGTCATGTCGATCACCTTCGTCAACGCGAACCGCCGCAGACGTGGCGTTCGGCGTCGAGCTTGGTCAGCGCCTCCCGTAATGACGCAATATCGGTGAAACTCCGGTGGGCCTGGGCCGGATTGGCTTGCGGAGCATCAGCCCGGAAGTGACCGCCACGGCTTTCGGTGCGCAAAAGCGCCATGCCCGCGACCAGCTCAGCGGCCGTTGCCTTCGCCTTAAGGTGCGCGTCAGCGCCTGCTTCCGTCGCAACGGAACGGATGACGGCCAGGGCCTTGCGCAAGCCGTCGGCCGAGCGAACGACGCCCGCATGCTCCGACATGGTCTTGCGGAGCAGCCTCAGCAACTCTATTCGCCGCAGCGGGTCGAGTTGGCGAATGGGGGCGAGCCTGGTTGGACGCAGTGCGATGCGGGCCCCCGTCGGCAGGTTCGGCAAGGCTGCGATATCGGCAGCGACGCGCGCGCCGAACACCACGGCTTCGAGCAACGAGTTGGAGGCCAGCCGGTTGGCGCCGTGCAGGCCAGTCGAGGCAACCTCGCCGACAGCCCACAGACCAGCAACGCGTGGTGCGGCCGTGCTCGTCGGTCGCGATGCCGCCCATGTGGTAGTGCTCAGCCGGGGCGACCGGCAGCACGTCCGCTAACTGGATCGATGTCCGGCATTGCGGGCGTGAGCATAAACGGTCGGGAAGGCTTCCGGAAAACGCGCGCCGATGCTTTCACGGCAGTCGAGGTAGGCGCCGCGACCGGCCGCAATCTCGGCAAACACGCCGCGGGCGACGACATCGCGTGGCGCCAGCTCGGCGTCGGCATGCAGCTTCGTCATGAAGCGTTCGCCGTCGCGATTGATGAGGGTGGCGCCTTCGCCGCGCAAGGCCTCGGACGCCAGCGGAGCCGGGTCAACGCCGACATCGAGCGCGGTGGGGTGGAACTGCACGAACTCAGCGTCGGCGATCACGGCGCCGGCCCGCGCCGCCATGGCGATCCCGACGCCGCTGGCATAAGGCGGGTTGGTCGTAACGGCATAAAGGCCGCCGATGCCGCCCGTCGCCAGCACGACCGCGCGGGAGGGCGAAGCTCCAGCACCTCGCCGGGCTGCTCGGGGCCAACGACGCGCACGCCTACGACGCGACCGTCCTCGGTCACGAGATCGACGGCTTCGTAGCCTTCGAGCACGCGGATCGACGGCGTCTGGCGCACAGCGGCGATCAGCGCCTGCATGATCGCCGCGCCGGCACGATCGCCCGACACGCGCACGACGCGCTTGGCGGAGTGCGCGGCTTCCCGCGACAGCACGAAATGGCCGTCGAGATCACGGTCGAACGGCACGCCGTAGCGCAGGAGGTCGCGGATGCGGTCCGGCGCCTTCGTCGGCGACGCAGCCGCGCGACGTCTTCGTCGACGATGCCGGCGCCGGCCAGCAATGGTGTCGGCGGCATGCGGCTCCGTGCGTATCGCCTTCGCCAACAGCCGCGGCGATGCCGCCCTGCGCCCACACGCTCGACGCGCCTTCGCCGAGCGGCGCCGCCGCAGACGACGGTGACGGGCAGCGGCGCAAGCTTCAGCGCGGTGAAAAGGCCGGCAAGCCCCGCCCCGACGATCACGACGTCGCCGCCCGCCGACGTCGCCGCGGCAGGATGCAGCAAGGCTACTTTGGTGGTGTCACGGTGCGAGTGCCATCGGCTCGTCTCCCATGTCGGGTGTGACGGCGCGAGGACGATCCGGCCCTCGCGAGCCAGTCAGTTGGTCAGATTGACCATGCGCTCGACCGCGCGGCGCGCCCGCTGCGGCGATCGGCCGGATCGACCGTCACCTCATAGCTGCATGTACAGCAGGCTCTCGTAGATGTTCTCGAGGCTGATGCGCTTCATGTGCGGGCAGAGATTGCATGGCCGGATGAACTCGACATCGGGCACTTCGACCGCGACGTTCGACGCCATCGAGCACTCGGTGACGAGCACGACTTTCGCGCGGGCCGCTTGGTCTTGACCCAGTCGATCATGCCGGCCGTCGAGCCGGTGAAGTCGGCGGCCTCGATGACGTCCGGCGGGCACTCAGGGTGCGCGATGATCTTGCGTGCCCGGATCGGCGGCGCGCATACGCCTCGAGCTCTTCGGCGGTGAAGCGCTCGTGCACCTCGCAGTGGCCCTTCCAGGCGATGATCTCGACCTTGGTCTTGCGTCTGCACGTACTTCGCCAGATACTGGTCCGGGATGCAGCAGCACGCGCGGCGCGCCGAGGCTCTCGACCACTTTCACGGCGTTCGACGACGTGCAGCAGATATCGCACTCGGCCTTCACCGCGGCGGAGGTGTTGACGTAGGTGACGATCGGCACGCCCGGATAGGCGGCGCGCAGCATCCGCACGTCTTCGGCGGTGATCGATGCGGCGAGCGAGCAGCCGGCACGCAGGTCGGGGATCAGCACGGTCTTGTCGGGGCGACAGGAGCTTCGAAGTCTCGGCCATGAAGTGGACGCCGGCCTGCACGATGACCTCGGCGCTCGTGCGCGCCGCTTCCTTGGCGAGCTGCAGGCAGTCGCCGCGGAAATCGCCGACGCAGTGGAAGATCTCCGGCGTCATGTAGTTGTGCGCCAGGATAACGGCGTTGCGCTCGGCTCTTCAGCGTCGTTGATCGCCTTGATCAGCGGCGCGTAGTGCGCCCACTCCATCGGCGTGATGACGTGCTTTACCCGCGCGTAGAGCGGCGCCATCTCGCGGGCGAGCGCAGGCGTGAACTCGAGGCGGGCACGCTCGGCGCGCGCGGCGCTGTAAGGCGCAGACGCGGGTCCGCCCGCAGTGGTCTTCGCAGCAGTCGCCGGCATTGTTGAGATCGTGGCCATCGATGACCCTTTCCCGCTCATGAACCCCATCATGTACTCTACCCGAGCATTAGAAGGACCTAAACTTTTGCCAACCCTGCGGCTGGTGCAATCTCGGACCTTATGCTCGAAACGAGTATTCTCTTGAGCACAAGATAGTTGATTGATGACCAGGTTTCCAGTGGGATTGCGCAGGAACTTTTGTGCGATGCGATCGCAGGGTGGGTAGGTCGATCTCCGAGACCAACATTCGCGGCCGAAGTTGCTGCCTAACCACGGCCCGGTTTGACGCGTACGCCGGGTGCCGGCCGCTCAAGCAAAACTTCGCGACGGAAACGATAGAGCTTGGCCGGGCGGCCACCCGTTTGCGTCTTGACCTCGCCGGTTGGCTCGACGAGACCCGCACCTTCGACCAATCGGCGGAAATTCTGCTTGTGCAAGTGAGGTCCGAGGATCGCCTCGACGGTTCGCTGCAGCTCGAAAAGAGTAAAGTCGTCCGGCATGAGCTCGAAAATCACGGGGCGGTACTTGATCTTGGCCCGCACGCGCGTGATGGCGGTGGCGAGGATCCGGCGGTGGTCGTAACGCATGCGGGCGCCTAGAACCGGCAGGGTATTGCCCCAAGTCCGCGCCGCTTCGCGGCCGTCGCGCCGCGCCTCTTCTATGAGCCCCGCCTCATAGAGCAGTTCGTAACGCTCCAGCACCTTCTCTTCGTCCCATGACGCCCCGTCGAGGCCGAAGCACATGCGGATGCGGTCTGCCCGCTTCACCGGCCGCGCCGGAGCGGGGTGGGACGCCGGCCGCTCCGCCCACTCACTAAGCTCTCGGCTCGATCTCGCTGCTAAGAATTGCCGGCCGGCCTTCGCGCCAGTCCTCCCATGGGAAGTAGTGGTACCAGCTTCGCCAAGGCCGCGGCCGCACCTCCTGGGCGCGGGTCGCCTGCGTCAGCGCCAGATACCCGATGGACACGACATGCGGACCGGTGTCGCCGGGCTCGGCGTGGCGTCCGCGGTCGCCGAACGTGTAGAGCTGCTCGACATAGCCGAGTTCCAGGCCCGTCTGCTCGGACACCCAGGCGCGCAAGCCAATGTCGAGCGTGCGGTGCTGCAATGGCGAGAACGGGCCGAACGGCAGGCCATCGGTCGGGCCTTGTGCATCCGCGTCCTCGCGTACCACCAGCACGACGGGCTCGTTGTCGGTCACGGCGACGATTGCCGCAGTGAGGCCGATCTCGACGCTTGCCGTCTCGAGCCGGACGCCTGGAGCGACGGCCGGTTTGAGGGCGGATGGCTTCAATCGCTGGTCCGAGGTCATGCGCGCGTGGTTAAAATGCTGTGGGTTCAACAGTCAATAAATGGCGGGTTTCGCGCAGTCTGTCGCGTTCAATCGTGGGAGGGATGAGGCTCGCATGCCGCCAACACGGGAATGCCCTCCGCGGCGTCGGAACCGAATGTAACGTCGATCGCGAACGGCCGTCCTTCGGCCGCGGGCTGGCCTGGTCCGATCTCTTCCATGGCACCGATCATCGTACCCTTGCGATCGAGCATCTGGTCGGCGAGCGCGACCATCAACCGGTTCGGCGCCGCTGTGTCGGAGGCCTGCCGCAGCCGGTACGCAATCAGGGTCGCCGGCACGTCCGGGTTCAGCGCGCAGAGCACGATGAAGGCGGCTGCCGTGGACCGGTTCAGGCCGGAAAAGCAATGCAACACAAATGGCTTATCGCGAGGCCAATGCCTGGCGAATGCGATCAGCTGCTCCAGCTGCGCGACGGCCGGGTGACGCTGGCCGGCACCGCTCTCTGCGTAGTCGCTCATCGGCAGCTTCAAGTGATGCGACTGATCGAACCCAGCCGGGGTCGGCGGGAGAAGGTGCGCGTTCAACACGCTGACGAGCCGCGCAGCCTGGGTCTCGGCCACGATCCGGGGCATCACCCGCATCGGACAGACCACGAGCTGGTTTGCTTCGGCATTCAGCATGGTTGGGAGGTGCTACCGGGGCTGGAGGTGGTGTGTTGGCTCACGAGGGTTTAGGTGCGCCTTACGCCATCGGACGCCAACGTGGCGAAACGATGCAGAAAGCGAGCCTGCGCTACATCCGACGCTGTGGGTTGCAGGCGGGACAACTCCGTGGCCAGCGGCTGGCTCAGTCCTTCCGGCGCGCCGAAAAAGTTGCGGGCCTCCGCCTCGTCGAAGCCCGCCAGCCGCGTTGCCTCGAAATAGGCGGCGATGCGGTCGGCATCCTTGATTGCTGCCGTGATCTCATCGGGCAGCCGCGCCGGCAATACAAACGCAATATGCACGGCCTCCATCAGCCGGTTCTCGAAAGCCTTGTAGTCGAGCCCGATCGCCGTCTTGAACGGGCTGATGAGATCGCCGATCACGTATTCCGCCGCGTCGTGCAGCAGGGCCGCGAGGCGCCAGCAGTCCGGCCAATCCGTGTTGCGATCGGATGCGATCTCCTCGACGATCAGCGCGTGCTGAGCCACCGAGAATGCATGTGCGCCGACTGTCTGTCCGTTCCAGCGCGCAACGCGGGCCAGTCCATGCGCGATGTCTTCGATCGCGATATCGCTCGGCGACGGCGCCAGCAGATCGAGCCTCCGGCCCGACAGCATCCGCTGCCAAGCGCGGGTCGGGCGCGGAGCGGGCGCGAGATTGGTCGTTTTGTCTTTCATTCCGTCGTCTTGGCGAAACGGGGTCGACCAGTCAATGGGGCCGGGCGTTGGATGTCCTTTTGCCAAATGATCATGCGCCAAACACCGACCACCCCATCCGCTTCGTCAGCTTTTCGAGCGCGATGCGGCCGAGGTGAGAATTGCCCGACGCATCGAGTCCGGGCGACCAGACGACGATCGAGGCTTTGCCCGGGGCCACCACGAGGATGCCTCCGCCGACGCCGCTCTTACCGGGCAGGCCGACGCGGTAGGCAAACTCGCCCGATCCGTCGTAATGGCCGCAGGTCAGCATCAGCGCGTTGATGCGGCGGGCGCGCTCGGGATGGACGACCGTGTGCCCGGTCGATGGATTATTGCCGAACTGCGCGAGATAGCGTCCGGCCATCGCAAGCTGCCTGCAGGTCATCGCGATGGCGCAATGATGAAAATACACCCCAAGCGTGAAATCGACAGGATTATCGATCACACCGAACGACTTCATGTAATTGGCGAGCGCGCGATTGCGAAAGCCGGTGCGTTGCTCCGAGGCTGCGACGGCTTCGTCGATGGTGATCGCCGGATCGTCCGCGACGAAGCGCACGAACCGGAGGATTTCTCCCAGCGCCTCGCGCGGTTGGTGGCCGGAGAGGATCAAGTCGGTAACGGCGATGGCTCCCGCGTTGATGAACGGATTGCGCGGAACTCCGTGCTCATTCTCCAGCTGCACGATGGAATTGAAGGGACTGCCGGAGGGCTCGCGGCCGACCCGCTGCCACAATCTGTCGCCGACTTTGCCCAATGCAAGTGTCAGCGTGAAAACTTTCGAGATGCTCTGGATTGAAAACGGAACGTCGCAATCGCCAGCCGCGGTGACGTTGTTTTCGCAATCGACGACCGCCATCCCGAAAGCTTTAGGATCGACGCGCGCGAGTTCCGGAATGTAAGTGGCAACGTCGCCGCGATCGGGGCGTGTTCGCATCTCCTCGGCAATTTCCAAGACTGCGGTCTCGAGAGCTGACACGCCGTACCTCCGCGCCGGTTTCCTGTTCGCAGATCGTAAGGGTGCTGGGCACCGATGTCATGTCCGCCGGGCTAGCCTCGACCGCTGGCGTCAACATCCCTTTTAGGCAGGGACCCTGAATTTCCGCTGCAACTCGGCGCATGGTTTGTGCCGATGGCAGCCGGCGAGGTGATCGTTGACCATGCCGGTTGACTGCATGAAGGCGTAGACGGTGGTGGGGCCGAGGAAACGGAAGCCGCGCGCCTTCAACGCTTTCGCGATCTGCTTCGAGGTTTCCGTCTGCGCCGGAATATCCGAGAAATTTACGCGCACGTGGTTGACGGGGCCGTCCGGCTGAAACCGCCACAAGAAGCGGGCGAGCCCGCCTTCGCGCTCGAGGTCGAGATAGGCGGTCGCGTTGGCGATCGTCGCCTCGATCTTCAGCCGGTTGCGCACGATGCCAGCGTCATCCATCAGCCGCGCGAAATCTTTCTCGCCGTAGCGCGCGATACGGTTGGGATCGAAGCCGTGAAACGCGCGGCGGAAGTTGTCACGCTTGCGCAGGATCGTCAGCCACGACAGCCCCGATTGGAAGCTCTCGAGCACCATCTTCTCGAACAACCGCCGCTCGTCACAATGCGGCACCCCCCACTCCTCGTCGTGATAGCGGGCGTACACGGCGTCATCGATGCCGTGCCAGGGACAGCGAACGGGTGTGGTCTCGCTCATGCGGCGCAATGGTTCAGCGGTTCCAAGGCATCACGGCGAGTAATTTTGCCATGCCGCACCAGCCGGTGACGCCGGCGAAGACGAGACCGGCTCCAAAGAATGCAGAGAGCCCGTACCAGCCCGGAGCGACGTAGGCGCCGAGCAGGACGCCGGCGAGGACCAACGCTCCGGCTGTGATCTGGACCTGGCGCATCAGTTCGATCGGCTGCTTGCTATCGACCCTGACGGGAAGTCCGGCAGCGGCCCAGGCATCGAGCCCGCCTTCGACGATATAGCCCTCGCAGGAGGCGCACGCAGCCAGCGTCTCGGCGTTGCCCGACGTTCGCATTCCGCTTTTGCAGTGGAAGATGACTTTGGAGGCGCCCGGTGTGATGCGCTCGCCCGTGCCGGCACGCGACAGGGGTAGCGACTGCGAGCCGGGGATATAACTGCGCGCGCGCTCCTGCGGCTCGCGGATATCAACCAGCACCGCGCCTTGATCGATCAGCGCCTTGGCTTCCTTCGGAGAGATTTTTTTGAGGCTCATGGCGTTTTGCTCTTGGTGTTGGTTTCATCGGTGCAGAAGATCGCTTCCAGCGCCTCCAGCAGCTTGAAAATGCGAGGGTCCGCGATGCTGTAGTAGACCGTCTGGCCCTCGCGCCGCGTGCCGACAAGATTATCGGCGCGTAGAAGCGCCAAGTGCTGCGACAGCGCCGATTGGCTGAGGCCCAACTCTACGGCGAGCCGCCCGACGGACATCTGGCCGGCACTTACCAGCTTGCACAGAATTACGAGCCGCCGCCCGTTCGCGAGCAGCCCGAGTAGCTGCGCCGTTTCGGTCGCGCGCTTCTCGAGATCGTCCGTGGGTGTGACATTCTGCTTCGTCATGACGATAGTATTAGCATTGACTAAATTAGATGTCACTAATATTTTTGCCGCCGGTCGCGCATCGGACGCGCGTCGCAGCATTTGAGGGAACGCCCCATGTACAACGATTGGCCCCAGCACGCAAAATCACTCGGACCGGGCCTCAAGGATCTCCGCGGTGGCGCCGGCGACGTGATGAAGGGGTTTTCAGCGATCGCACAGGCCGCGTTGAAGCCGGGCGCCCTCGATACCAAGACCAAGGAATTGATCGCACTCGCCATCGGAGTTGCCACCCGCTGCGACGATTGCATCGCGTTCCACGCCAAGGCGGCGATGGAGCATGGCGCCAGCAAGGAAGAAGTGATGGAAACGCTGGGCATGGCCGTCTACATGGGCGCCGGGCCCTCGGTGATGTACGCCGCCCACGCCGCAGAAGCCTTCGGCCAGTTCGCTGCCGCTGCTGCGCCGCAGCCGGTGTCGGCTCAGGGGTGATCTGCCACCGCGCGGGCGAACTTGGCCCATGGCGGCAGCTCGATTTCGACTTTGACAGGGCCGGCCATCAGGTCGGCCCCTTTCGTTTTCATTTCGGCTGCGCGGTCGAGGCGGAGCAGTGCCAGCCCACGCTTGCCAGCGCTCGAACCGAGCGTGCCGATCAGTTGATCGCCAGCCGTGATCTCTGTTCCCGTCGCAGGCAGCGGCGCTTCCGCCACCACCGGTACCACCCGCTTTCGCGCGGTGCCGCGATGCTCCATCCGGCTGACCACCTCTTGGCCGACATAGCAGCCCTTCTCGAAAGAGACACCGTGAAGCTGGTCAAACAGCGCCTCGTGCGGGAACGCGTCGCCGAAGGCGTAGTCCTTGCCGCCTTCCGGCACGCCGAGCGCGATACGGTGCGCGTGGTAATCGGCGGGCGGTACGGACTTGCCATTCGAAGCGGCCTCGTGATCCTTCACGGCGTCCGCGAGCGCAATGAAGCGAATGCCGAGCGCAAGCAGACGCGGGTCCAGCACGTCGGGCCTCGTGTTGGAGGTCGGATTGTCCCCCCACATGGCGAAGACGACGAGCTCGCTGCTGGCGTCGCGGATCTCTACCTTTGCCCTGAGCTTGTAGAGCGACAGTCGCTTGACGAGATCGGCGGCTTTGTCGCGTGCGACGTCGAGCAGAAAGCCTCCGTCCGCCTTCACGACTAGAGAAATCGAACAGGATCTTGCCTTGCGGCGTGAGCAGCCCGGCGTGGATGGCCGGTTGGGTGCCGAGCAGATCCATGTCGTTGGTGATGACGCCCTGCAGCAGCTTTTCCGCCTCCGCGCCCTGTCACAGAAACGACGCCACGGTCGGGAAGCAGCGCAATCTTGGCTGAGGTCATCGTGGCTCTTCCATTGCTCAGGGCTGACGTCTACGTATGCCGGCAACAGGGAGTGACAACTCCTTCGTCCGCTTCGCAGCGAAGCGAGGCCGCGGACCATGACCGACACGTACGATCTCATCCTCAAGGGCGCAACGATCGTCAACCACGATGGCAAGGGCGTGCGCGACATCGCCATCCGGGCGGGCCGCATCGCCGCAATCGGTGCGCTCGCGAGCGCCAAAGCTGCCGAGATGATCGACTGCGGCGGCCTGCACATCCTGCCCGGCGTGATCGATACGCCAGGTGCATTTCCGCGAGCCGGGGCTGGAGCACAAGGAGGATCTGGAGACCGGCAGCCGCGCCGCCGTGCTAGGCGGGGTCACGGCCGTATTCGAGATGCCCAACACGAAGCCGCTGACGACCTCTGCCGAGACGCTTGCCGACAAAGTGCGGCGCGCCCGGACATCGCATGTTCTGCGACTTCGCGTTCTACGTCGGCGGCACGCGCGAGAACCTCGCCGACATCCCGATGCTGGAGCGGCTCGAAGGCTCGGCCGGCATCAAGGTGTTCATGGGCTCGTCGACCGGCGACCTGCTGGTCGACGACGAGGCCTCGCTCGATCGCATCATTGCGAAGATCTCGCCGCCGCGCCGCCTTTCATGCCGAGGACGAGGATGCGGCTGAAAGCGCGCATGCATCTGCGCGAGCCCGGCGATCCGTCATCGCACCCCGATTGGCGCGACGCCGAGGCGGCGCTGATCGCGACGCGGCGGCTGGTCAAGCTGGCCGAGAAGCACAAGCGCGCGCGTCCACGTGCTGCACGTCTCGACCGCCGACGAGATGGCGTTCCTGGCCGATCACAAGGATTGGGCGACCGTCGAGGTGACGCCGCACCATCTGACGCTCGTCCGCGCCGGAGTGTTACGAGCGGCTGGGCACCTACGCGCAGATGAACCCGCCGGTGCGCGACGAGCGCCATCGCGCCGGCATCTGGGCCGCTCTGCAGGCGGGCGTCGTCGACGTCCTGGGCTCCGACCACGCGCCGCATACGCGCGAGGAGAAGGACCACGCCTATCCCGCCTCGCATTCCGGCATGACGGGCGTGCAGACGCTGGTGCCCACATGCTCGATCACGTCAACGCCGGCCGGCTGACGCTGCAGCGCTTCGTCGATCTGACCAGCGCCGGGCCGCAGCGAATCTTCGGCATCCGCGAGCAAGGGCCGCATCGCCGTCGGCTACGACGCCGACCTGACGATCGTCGACATGAAGCGGCAGGAGACGATCACCAACGCCTGGATCGCAAGCCGCTGCGGCTGGACGCCCTACGACGGCAAGAAGGTCACCGGCTGGCCGGTCGGCACCTTCATCCGCGGCCACAAGGTGATGTGGGACGGCGCCATCTGCGGTCCCGCCCGCGGCGAGCCGGTGCGTTTCTGGGAGGGAGCGTAACCAACGGCAGAACCCTAACCTTCTTCGCGTTCCGCCGCGGGTGACGAAAGGGTCGGGCAAGGCGAACCGTGTGTGCCTTTCTCCAGAGACGCGGAGGAAGCGCATGAAGGTTCGAGCTGCATTGATGTTGGCGATGATCGGCGCCTACCCCTCCATCTCGCTTGCAGACGAGGGGCGGCTGCCGCACCTGTTCCCGGGGATGACTGTGTCCGAGCTTCAGGCCGTCATGGGACCGCCCAAAAATGTCCGGTCGCGAGGCACGCGCGATGCTTTCCTGTACTGTCCGCGGACCATCTTCGGCATCAACATCACCCGCGGCGATTATGCAGCCGTTTGGCTCCTCGATGACCGTGTCGCCAACGTGCGGTTCTACCGTTCCGATGTGATGGGCGACTGCCAAGCCTTCTTTGCGGCATTCCGTTGGGAGGACGAGGCGGTGACTTTCGGTTACGGGGCCGGTCCGCTGAAGTAGATATCCTGCGAACGCTTCTGTCCGCGCCTTAAGCCGAGGGCCGTCAGGTAAAGCGAGGTGCCGACGTGGTATGGGCGGCTCTCCAATAACCCGGAGCGCTTCATGGATGAGAGTTCGCAGCAATCGCGATTGGTCATGTATGCGCTGGCCGCCGTCGCTGTCGCAGCGCTGTCCATTCTTGCCGTCGGCGTGATGCTGGGTGCGCGTTTGAGTTAGTCTGCTATGAGATCGTAAGTCGGACCGTGCTCGCCGTCGAGGTTGAAGGAAAGCTGAATTCCGATTAGCGCATGACGGATTTATCCCGGTCGCGTAGGATGCTGAACATCCGATAGCTGGCGACGGGGAATTCTCATGCTTCGACTGCAGGTCCTGAACGCTTGTGCGGGGGCCATGTTTGCCCTTGCTGTTGTCGCAGGCATGACGAACTCGGCATCGGCTCAGGATTGCTCCAGGGAGGCCTCGTTGAGATCGTCTCCAGGCGGATCGGCGTCGGAGCTTTCGTTTCGCAATGGGGCCGACGCGCAGCGCCGGGTCTATTGGCTCGATGAGGATGGCCAGCGCAAACTTCACGCCATCGTGGAGCCTGGAAAAACGCACCGCCAGCCTACGGTTGCGGCGCACTACTGGGTCGTCACTGACGCCGCGGAAAAATGCCTCTACATCATAACGGCGTCGTCGGCACCGACGGCGGTGGAGATCGGCGGTGTGATGGCCGGCGCAACACCACCGACCCCCGTGCCGAGAGAGGCAGAACCCCTCGTTTCGCCCACCGCCAAGTTCGGGCTCTCCGGCTGGTATCAGGTCAATTCGGTCGCACGCCGCGGCTATAGCCTCAACAATCTCGCCAACGGCCGGCCCGAGTTGGAGAAGACGAAGCCGGATTGGCACAGCGCCTTTTGGCAATTCGAAGATGTGCCAGGCAACCAGTTCGTTCTCATCAAGAACAAGTGGAAG
This sequence comes from uncultured Alphaproteobacteria bacterium, assembly GCA_963847435.1. Taxonomy (GTDB): domain Bacteria; phylum Pseudomonadota; class Alphaproteobacteria; order Rhizobiales; family Hyphomicrobiaceae; genus CAWJZR01. The sequence continues at coordinate 110,445 of CAWJZR010000026.1, forward strand.
GGGACGTATCTGACGGCTGCTGGCGGCTCCGTGCGCGCCGGCTCCGCTTCGCCATCGAGCGAGGAGGCGCACTGGGTGCTCGAGGATGGCCCCTATGGACGCATCAAAACCCGTGATGGCCGCTATCTCATTGCGGCGGCCGGAGGCTTGAGCCTTTCCCCGTCCGCTAGCGGCGACGCTGGCTACTGGCAGTTGTTCCGTCCCGGCCCGACCGCCGAGCGTCCAGAGCCGGTGACCGTGCCTCGCGCGCAAGCCGAGCATCCCAAAGTGGCCGAGAAAGCCAAAGACAAAGGCGATTCGTGCCGGCGCGACCACGTCTACAGCAGCAGCATGAAGAGATGCGTGCCGATCTCGGCAACCTGTACCGTCGGCGTCGAGGTCTACGACGCCAAGGCGCGCAAATGCGTGACGAAGCCGGCCACGAAGGCGCCAAAGGGCTGCGAGGAAGGCTATCAACTCGTCAACGGCAAGTGCAAGAAGAACGCGAAGAAGCCGGGCGGCTGCCCCCCGGGCACGAAGCCGGTTCCGCAAACCGATAATTGCGTTTCGAAGACCGACAAGAAGGGCTTCGAGATTGCGCCCTGGAAGAAGCCAGGATGCAAAGGCTGGCAGGCCGCCTGCAAGAGCGGCAACAAATCGGCCTGCACCAAGTACGAAACGACTTGCCAGGTGAACTGAGCCGAGTTCGGACTGGCTGGGACGACTGAGGCAGGTTGCCGAAGTTGCGGACGCGCTGTCGCGGGCCGCAATCAGCACCCTGCAAAACGTCACATTTCCTGAGGCTCGCCGCCGTTCAGAACCTTGTCGAATTCCATGATGCCCCGGTTCACCTCCGCGCCGAGCATGATGATGATTGCGGTGACCTGGAAGAACAGCAGCGCGACCATGAGCTGCGAGAGCCCCGCGTAGAAACGTGTGTAGTCGCTGAAGTTCAAATAGTACGAGTAAAGGCCCGCGGTCAGCAGCCAGAGCACCACCGAGACCGCGACGCCCGGCCAAACCTGCCGTAGGGTCCGGTGCCCGGCCGCAAGCCACAAATGATAGGCGAAGAGCTGCATCGCGATCACCGCCCCGGCAAGGCCGTACCGCGTCACCCAGTCCAGCTTGCCGGATGCCAGCAGCGTCCTGGCCCAAGACGGTTCCCACTTCGCCGCCATGTGCGGCGCGACGACGACGAACCACGTCAGCACAAGCATCGACAGGGCCGTGACGAACACGAAGATCGCGCTGATTAGCAGGCACAGCGGATACGGGCGGTCTTCCTTGACGCGGTAGGCCCCGTTCAGCGCGGTCCTCATCGTCTCGGTGGCGCTGGTGGCGAAGAACAAGGCGATCAGCGCGCCGCCCGTCAACAGGTCCAAGCGGCTTCTCGTCATAATGGCTTCGACTTGTGGGGCCAGTCCCTCCGCCACCCGCTGGGGGAGAATGTCGAACAGGCGTGCAACCGCTTCCTTGGCGAGGTCGGGGCCGCCCGCGAACATCCCGGCGACCGCGCCGAGGAAAATGCAGAACGGAAACAGGGAAACAATGAACGAGAATGCAACGGCGCCGGCCATCGCGAAGCCGCTATGCTCGTAAAGCCGCCAAAGCGCTTCCGGCAGGGTACGGTAGTTGGGAGTCATGCGCGGCACGGCCCTCGTCAGGTTGATCGGCGCGCAACCTATCCGTTCCTCGGCGCGAGGTCATCCGGATTGGGTGCGCTGTCGCGTTACCGCCAACGTTGTATCGCTACGACCCCTGCCGATTGTCGGCGGTCGAGAAGTTGCGCTTTGGCTGATGACCGCAATCAGGTATGCCACGGAGCGATCTTCAGACTTAATCTTCCGCTCCAGTTTTGAGCCCACGATCGGACACGTCTTCCCGATGCTGATGCGCCTTGCCCCTGTTCTGTTCGTGCTGCTTTGGTCGACTGGCTTCATCGGCTCAAAGCTCGGCGCCGCCGATGCCGAGCCGTTCACGTTCCTCACTCTGCGGTTCGTGGCTACGCTGCTGCTGCTGGCCCCCGTCGCGGCCATCCGGGGCTCCCTCGGACGGAACTGGAACGAGCGCGGCCATGCCGTAGTAGTCGGAGCGCTCATTCATGGTTGCTATCTCGGCGGCGTATTCTGGGCCATCCGCCAGGGCATGCCGGCCGGTGTCGCGGCGTTGGTGGTGAGCCTGCAACCGATCGCAACGGGCGTTCTTGCGGGACCGCTGCTTGGAGAAAAGCTGTCGATCCGGCATTGGCTGGGATTGGCCCTCGGGCTCGCGGGTGCGTTGCTGATCCTTGGACCGAAGCTCGAAACCGCAGGGCAAGGGCTGGCCTCAGGCATCAATCCGGCAACCATCGCCGCAACCGTTCTCGCGCTCGCTGGCATGACGGCCGGTACGCTCTACCAGAAGCGCTTCGCTGTCGGAATCGATCTCGTGGGCGGCGCGGTGTGGCAGTACGTCGGCGCTCTCGCCGTCACCGGTATTGCCTGTCTGTTGCTGGAAACGCGGGTCGTCACGTGGTCGCCGAAGTTCATATTCGCGCTCGGATGGCTGGTGCTGGTGCTATCGATCGGCGCCATCTCGCTGCTCATGCTGCTCATCCGCCAGAACGCTGTGTCAAGCGTCTCGGGTCTCTTCTATCTCGTTCCGGCGACGACCGCGGTGATGGCCTACCTGATGTTCGACGAGCGACTGTCGCTTCTGCAACTCGCAGGCATGGGCTTGGCGATGGCGGCCGTGCTGTTGATCGCGTACCCGAGGCAACCTCCGGCCGCATCTCCTCGATCAAGGTAAGTGCTGAATGCGGTTGGCAGAACCGCTATAGTTCGATTTGTGGTGAGCGAGGCGGCGGCGGCAGCCGGGATGCGAACCGGAAGACGAGGGGATGGCGGCAGAATTTTCCGAACTGATGGCGGCGCTCGGACAGGTACGGGCCGCGTTGGCGGAGCGGCTGCACGTCGACGCGTCTTGGCGCGCGCTGATGCAACTCGAAGCCCGCGCTGCGGCAGGGCAATTACTCCCGGGTCCAGACGCGGCTCGGCTGCGGACGTCTCTCGATCGAGAGCTGGCACGCAACCGCGTTTATCAGGCCCTGCGCCGGGTCGACGATGCGTTGGCGGTGCTGAAGGCACCCGATTTCCCGGCAGCAGCATCCGCTCTGAGCAGTCTCGCGATGTCGCGGCGGAGGCAGGATGGTGCCGAGCCAGCACTCGACATGCCGGCAGAACCTTCGGCGGCGCCATCGGTCAACGTGCGGCAGGTGGCTTCAGCCTCCGCGTCCGCACCGAAACCCGACTTTGAAAGACCCGCCGAGGATCTCACGAAAATCCGCGGCATCGGACGCTCGCAAGCCGCGGCACTGAATGCCATAGGCGTTCGTCACTTCGCGACCATCGCTGGCTGGCGCGCCGCGGACGTCGCCCGCGTCAGCGACAAGTTGGCGCTCGGCAAAGACATCAGCCGCCAGAACTGGATCGAGCAGGCCGCCCTTCTCGACATGCAACGGACGCCGGCACAGCCCGCGGTGCAGTCGCCGCCCGTTGATGCCGCCAAGACTGCATCCGCACCGCAGACGGTCGCTTTCGACACAGCCCCGCTTGAGGCTCCCGACCCTGCACCGGAAGCGATCGGGATTGCCACTCTCGAACGCTTGTTGGCGGAGTGGCCGCAAGCAAAGCCGGTCGTACCGCGCCGGGCACCGTGCAGTTTGGCTGCCCGAGCCTTGAGCGCTTTGGCTGCGCGGCTGAATTCGCCTGCACCGGCGGTGGCGGCCGACGTCATTCCTCATACAGCGCCAGTGGAGGAAGCGACCGAACCAAAGCAGCGTCCGCCGCTCGAGCCGGTGAGTGTGGTCAAGCGCTCCGTCTCCCCACCGCTCGGCGAAGCGGCTGCTCTGCCGCCTGCACCTGTGCCGCAGTCGGCCCCATCGTCGCTGATTGAGGCGCCGCCCGCCCGTGAGCCCAGGCTCTCGGCAGCGGTGCTGCCGGCGATCAAGGTGCTGGAACCGGTCACGGTGGCGGCCAAGTCAGCCCCGGCTGCGCCATCGCCGCCAATTCCCGCGATTCCCGAGGAGATGGCGCAGCCGGCCGCTGTGCAGGTCATCGGGGAGACTGCGAGCGAGGCCGAACCGCCTCTGACGCCACCGATTGCGGACGCGGCTGAGGCAGCACAAGTCGTCGTGGTCGAGCCAAAACGTGAAATCGAGCCGGCCGCCGCGCTAACCGGCACGCCGATCGAACGCGTCATCGAGGCTGCTCCGATCATCGTCGCCCGTGAGCCTGAACTGGCCCCTGATCAGCTGGAGCTGATCGCTGGCGTCGATGGTCCGACGGCTCGCCGCCTCGCATCCATGGGGGTCAAGCATTTCAAGACGATTGCCGCTTGGTCGGCCGCTGACGTGATCGCGCGGGAAGTGCAACTGCTGGAGCCTCGCCGCATTCGCCGGCAGGGCTGGATCGAACAGGCGGCAATGCTCGCGCGCGGCACCCACACGCGGTTCGCCGCCCGCCGCTTAGAAGGCTGGGACCGCGTTCTGGTCCCAATGCCGTGGCCGGAGCCCGCCCCTGTCCTGTTCGTGCCCCCTGCACCTCTACCGCCACCGATGAGCGAGCCAGCGCCGATCGAAGTTGTAGTCAGCGCCCCTGCTTGCAACGCCGTCTCAGTGACGGCACCCGCCAAGCTGGTGGCGGCCGTGGCCCCGGTCGAGGAACCGAAGCCCGTTTCGCTCGTCGAGCCGCCTGACGAACCGGTGATTTTCTTTTCTAATCATCTCGAGGAAGCGCCTACCGCCGCCGAAATTCAGCCGGCACCCGCGATCGAACCGGGGGGCGCCGCCGCACTCGCCGCCGCGGCCGCCGCCGCATCGGTGATGACGGCCGCGCTCAAGGCGAGCAGCCTGCAATCAGCCGCTCATCACCGCCGGTCGTTGGCCGATTCTCTGGTGCCGTTGACGCCCGCCACGCCAGTGCACGACCTTCGCAAGTGGAGTGCCGACACGGCTGAAGAGCTGTGTGAGCCCGTCGCGGCCGAGACCGAACCCGACGGCGGCGAGATCGGAGTCGGAGAAGCCGAGGTCGTCATCGTGGCGAGGCCCCCGTCCACGGACCCCCACTCGCTGTCCGACCTCAGGAGTGCGGCGGCCGCTGCCGCGTTCAAGGCGCGTCAGCAGGCCCAAGCCGAGGAGTTCGACGGCAAATCCTATGCCGCCTATCGCGGCGAGGTGGAAGAAGCGTCCGTAGAAATCGTCCGCCAGTATCCGGCGCCGTCCGGCAACGCGGAGACAAGCCACCTGCCAACCGCAACGGCGCCGGTTGCAGTCAAAAGCCAGCCCGTGGGAATCGAGGAAAAAGCCGGCCTCAAGCGCTTCTTTCGCGCTTTCTCCAGGGACTAGGAAGCCGCCACAGATCCATTTCGCGGAATGTAACGTTGACGGCTGCCGGGGCGGTTCGGGGGCGGCCGCAAAGACGGGCATATCGCAGGCGGCGGTGGAACGGGTTTCCATCGTCTCCGGATCTGCAGTCCGCGCTGCCATAAAGACCGGTTGCCACGGCGAAAACGGCCATTATGTTGCGCGCCAGCATGCCTGCCGCGAGCTGCCCATCAGCGCCGCGATCCAGACTTCTTGAGGAGAACTCCATGTCGATTGCGCACTCGAAGCCAGCCGCCGACGCCCTCGCCGCTGGCGCTGAAGGACTGATCGCGGCGGCAGCCACCGTCGTCGGCGCCGCCGACAAAGTTCTGGCGGCTGCAAAATCGGGTGTGCAGGCAAAGGTGCAGGCGGCCGGCGGTATCGATGCGGCCCAACACGTCACCCACGGCCTCGCGTGGCTTGCAACCACCGTCGAGGGGCTTCGCCAGATGCAGCATTGGGCGGAGCGTCTACAGGGCGAGGGCCGGTTCGGCGAGATCGAGCAGCTTCTTCTCCTCGCGGCCGTGGCCGAGTACGGAGCGCAGATCTCCGGCGGTATTCCGATGAGCCAGGTTGAGATCATCCGTCCCGAAGCGCTGGGCGTGCCGAAGGCCGATATCCGCGCCTATGAGGACGCCGTCGCGTCGATCGTCGAGGCGGGCAGCACCGACGGCGTCAAGGCGCGCCTCGCGGAACTGATCGCGGAGCACCCCGGCGCCACCACCTACGGCGACAGCGGTCTCGACGAGACGCACGCCGCGATCCACGAGCAGATGCGCCGCTTCTCGGAGGCTGAAGTCGTGCCGCACGCGCACGAGTGGCACCTGAAGAACGACTATATCCCGATGGAGATCATCCAGAAGGTGGCAGAGCTCGGCGTGTTCGGCCTGACGCTGCCGGAGGAGTTCGGGGGACTGGCGCTCGGCAAGGAGTCGATGTGCATCGTCTCCGAAGAGCTGTCGCGCGGCTACATCGGCGTCGGCTCGCTCGGCACCCGCTCCGAGATCGCTGGCGAGCTCATCCTCAACAACGGCACCGAGGAGCAGAAGGCGAAGTACCTGCCGAAGATCGCGTCCGGCGAAATGCTGCCGACGGCGGTGTTTACCGAGCCGAACACCGGCTCCGATCTCGCGTCCTTGAAAACCCGCGCGGTCAAGGATGGCGACGTCTACAAGGTCACCGGTCAGAAGACTTGGATCACGCACCCGGTTCGCGCCGACGTAATGACACTGCTCGTCCGCACCAACCCGAACGAGAAGGGCTACAAGGGCCTCTCCATGCTGCTGGCCGAGAAGCCGCGCGGCGACGACGCCAAGCCGTTCCCGGCCAAGGGCATGGAAGGCGGCGAGATCCACGTGCTCGGCTATCGCGGCATGAAGGAATACGACATCTCCTTTGACGGCTTCGAGGTGCCGGCCGATCAGCTGCTCGGTGGCGAAGAGGGCCAAGGCTTCAAGCAGCTCATGAACACCTTCGAGGCCGCGCGTATTCAGACCGCGGCTCGCGCCGTCGGCGTTGCCCAGTGCGCGATGGATCTGGGGCTCAAGTACGCGTTGGAGCGCAATCAGTTCGGCAAGCCGATCTACGCGTTTCCGCGCGTCGCCAACAAGGTCGTGATGATGGCGGTGGAAGTGCAGATCGCGCGCCAGCTCACCTATTTCGCCGCGCGCGAGAAGGATCAGGGCCGGCGCTGCGACCTGGAGGCCGGCATGGCGAAGCTGCTCGGCGCTCGCGTCGCCTGGGCCGCCGCCGACAACGCGCTGCAGATCCACGGCGGCAACGGCTTCGCGCTCGAATACCCGGTCAGCCGCGTGCTGTGCGACGCCCGCATCCTCAACATCTTCGAGGGCGCCGCCGAAATTCAGGCCCAGGTGATCGCGCGCCGCCTGCTCGAAGGCGCAAACTGAGGCGCAAGAAATCGGGGACGCCGATCGCTCAGGCGTCCCCAAGACTATGAAGACCAGTTCAGTGCTTATCCATCCTCATGTGATGGCAGGCGCTTTTGAATTTCCTGTGCGACCAATGCATCGAGTTCGCGATACTCGCTCTTCCAGCCGCCCTGGCACTGCTCCATCGTCGGCTTCATCATCATCGTCTTCTTTTCCTCGGCACTGGCCGGCAGGGCGGCCCCGAGGCAGATTGCTGCAATTAGTAGCGTCCGCATCATCAAGCTCCGTGATTTCTGTCAGGCCTCATCCTGCAGAAAAGGCGCGTCGGCGTCGTTTGTTCCGCGCCGCGCCTGTCGGTGTCAGGTGTTCTGCCAGTTTTGAAATCGAGAAACCGATGGTGACAAAGGTTCTGAAACTTGCCGCAGCGTTTGGTTGCGCGCAGGATGCCGAGGTCAGCACGCCGCTCCTCACCGCCAAGGGCGTGCGGCTGGAGCGGATCGTCTCACACGGCCAAGCGTCGCCGGAAGGCTTCTGGTACGATCAGACGCAAGCCGAATGGGTCTTGGTCCTATCGGGAGCCGCGCGTCTCGCGTTGGAGGATGATCCCGACGAACTGACACTCGGACCCGGCGATGCGATTTTTCTGCCCCCGCATTGCCGTCACCGGGTTACCTGGACCGACCCTGCCCAACCGACCGTCTGGCTCGCGCTTTTTGTCGATGCCGCGCTCGAGCCCACGGAGACTTCGGGCGCGTAAGCGCCGCTCGATCGGCTACATCAGCCTGCGACCCAAGCGCAGAAGGTCGGACATGTTGATGTAGACCATGAGACCGATGATGAACGCAAAGCCGAGCCGATAGCCAACCGCGTGCACGCGTGCGCTGAGTGGGCGGCGGCGGATGGCCTCGAGCGCGTAGAACGCGAGATGGCCGCCATCGAGCACCGGGATGGGCAGCAGGTTGAAAAAGCCGAGATTGGCCGACAGCAGCGCCATCCACATCAACATTGGCTCGAGGCCGAGTTGCACGACTTCCGCCGTGGCCTCGGCCATCAGGATCGGGCCGCCCATCTGCTCGGTTGCGTTCCTTGAGGTGAAGAGGTCGCGGATGCCTGACATCGTTTGTGCGATGTTGACGCCGGTTTCGCGGAGGCCGTGCGCGACGGAGTCGATCAACCCCAACCGGCGGGCTTCGGGGCGCGCGGCACCGACGCCGAGCCGGCCCCGGACGACGATCTTGCCGTTCTCGTCCTTGGCTTGCCACCGGATGGGCGTGACGGAAATCTGAAGCGTCGTGCCGGCGCGCTCGACGCTCAGCCTGAGCTGCTTGTCTGCACTCTTGAAGATGATCGCGACGAGATCGTCGTAGCTGTCGACCGCAACTCCGTCCACGGCGGTAATGCGGTCGCCGACCTTGATGCCGGCTTTCGCAGCCGGGAACTCGGCCGGTACGTTGCCGACCAGCGTGGGCACGTAGCGCTTGATGCCGATCTCGGCGACTTTCACCCTGACGCCAAGCTCGGCAGGCTTTTCACCCATTCGGGGCGTGACGTCGACGGCGATCGTCTTGCCGGCGCGTTCGGCAGTGACAGTGATGAGGTTGGTTCCCGCCGCCTCGATCAGCCGCTCGACGTCGCGGAAATGGACGACCCTGGACCCGTCGATGGCGGTGATGACGTCTCCGGCCTTCAGGCCAGCGCGCGCCGCGGGGGAGTCCGGCGCCACGCTGCCAATGCGCGAGGGAAATTCGCGGCTGCCGAAGGCGAAATTCAGCAAGGCGTAGATCAGGGCCGCGAATACGAAATTGGCGAGTGGTCCCGCGGCGACGACGACGACGCGTTTCCATAGCGCGCTGTTATGGAAAGCGCCGCCGGCCGAGCCGGGCGATGGCTGCTTCCCGGTCGCCACGCTTGCCGCGTTGCTGTCCTCGGCGAATTTGACGTAGCCGCCGAGCGGGATGGCGGCGAGCTGCCAGCGGGTGCCGTGCCTGTCGTGAAAGCTCCAGAGCACGCGCCCGAACCCGAGCGAAAATGTCTTCACTTCGATGCCGCACCAGCGTCCGGCCAGAAAATGCCCCAGCTCGTGCACGAACACGATTGCCATCAGGATGCCGAGGAAGGGCACGACGTAGGTCAGGACCTGCAGGACGGCATCGTGGAGGGTTGCGATCATCGGCGACGTTTCCCGCGTGATGGAAATGCGTGACCGAAGCTAAAGCGCCGCCGTAACGATCGGCCTAATTGCGGCGCCGTCAGCGACGCTCCGCAGTGTTCTTGGTAAAGAGTTCGCCAATAGGTCGCGGAGCCGGCAGTTTGCGCCGCCCTCGTTTCGCGTTACACGCCGGCATATGACCCAACGATCGATCCTGATCACCGGCTGCTCGTCCGGCATCGGCTTGGCTAGCGCCCGTGTGCTGAAGGCGCGCGGCTGGCGCGTGCTGGCGACGGCCCGCAAGCCTGAAGACCTTTCGCGTCTCGAACGTGATGAGGGCGTGGAAGCGCTGCACCTCGAGCTTGCAGATCAGGCGTCGATTGCCGCTTGTGCGGACGAGGCGCTGCGGCGCACCGAAGGCCAGCTGCTCGGGGTGTTCAACAACGGCGCATATGGCCAAGTCGGCGCGGTCGAGGATCTGACTTCGGACGTGCTGCGCCGGCAACTCGAAGTCAACGTCATCGGTGCGCACGAGTTGGCGCGCCGGCTGGTCCCGGCGATGCGCAAGAACGGCGCGGGACGCATCGTGCAGTGCTCGTCCGTGCTGGGGCTGGTTTCCGCGCCTTACCGCGGCGCCTACTGCGCGTCCAAGTTCGCCCTCGAAGCATTGACCGATGCCATGCGGCTGGAGCTGGCCGGCACCGGCATCCACGTCTCTCTGATCGAGCCGGGGCCGATCGCCACCCGCTTCGTCGCCACCGCCCTGGAAGGCTTCCGCCGCACTATCGACATCGAAGGCTCAGCGCACCGGGAGACGTATCTCACGCGGCTGGCGTCGATGGAGAAGGGTGGCAAGTCCACGTTCAAGCTGCAGCCGGAGGCGGTGGCCGCGAAGCTGGTTCATGCTGTCGAGAGCGCCCGGCCGCAGGCGCGCTACTACGTGACCGTGCCGACGCATATCGCCGGCGCCATGCGTCGCGTGCTGCCGTCCGGCCTGCTCGACCGGTTCCTGGCCAAGATGTGAGTCGGGCTGACGAAGTCGGGGCTGACGATCGTCGCGGCCTCAGGCCCGGTGATACGGGTGACCGGAGAGGATCGTCGCGGCGCGGTAAAGCTGCTCCGCGAGCACGATGCGGGCGAGGCCGTGCGGCAGCGTCATGGAGCCGAGGAAAGTTTCAGGGTCGCCGAGGCGAGAACGACCTCACCGTGCCCGTCCGGCCCGCCGATCAGTATTCCGAGCGTCTGGCAGCCGCCGTCGCGGGTTTTCGCCAGCCACTGCGCGAAGGCGTCGCTCGACAGCGACTTGCCGTGCTCGTCGAGCACGATGCGAGCCTCCGCCGCGGAAACCGCCTTGAGAAGGCGTTCCGCCTCGTCGGCCTTTCGCTGCGCAACGCCGGGTTGCCGGGCTTCGGGTAATTCCGCCAGCTTCAACGGCCCGAGGGCCAAGGACTTCCCGGCCGCATCAAAGCGACCGGCATAGCGGGCAAAAAGCTCGCGTTCGGGGCCATCTTTCAGGCGGCCGACAGCAGCCAGGGTCATGCGCATGGCTGCCTCCGCGGACATGATGTACCAGAACAGCAAGCTCCAAGAGTGGTCCCGCGTGCGGCGCGGGCTCTCCGAGCAGCGGTTTCAACACCACTGCTGACGGAAGCCTTCCGGCTTCCGCACCCGCCGCTCAGCTCACTGGCAAATTCAGTGAGCGATCTGCTCAGCCGGCCTGTCGCCCGACCACATCTTTTCGAGGTTGTAGAAATCGCGAACCTCGGGACGGAAGACGTGAACGATGATGTCGCCGTTGTCGATCAACACCCAATCGCAGGCTTCGAGCCCTTCCACGCGAACGGCGGCGGAGCTTTCTTCCTTGAGCTTGCGCTGGAGCTGGTCAGCGATGGCACCCACGTGCCGGTCGGTGCGCCCCGTGGCGATCACCATGTAGTCGCCGATTGTGGACTTGCCCGCGAGATCGATCTTGACGATCCCCTCGGCCTTGGCTTCGTCGAGCCAATGCACGACCTTGGCGAGCAGTTCGGTCGAAGCGTGCCGTTGCGGCAGCGCGTCGGCAGGAGGCGTGCCTTTACGGGCACCCTCAGCGGCGGTTCGCATCTTTTGCTGGACGTCCTTTCGTCATCGAACCCATTAGGGTTGGCCCGGGCAGCGGCGACATTTTCAGTCCCACTCACAGGCGGTTCAGCGGAGGACACCTCGGTAACTCGAGAACGCCAACGCCGTTACAGCGGGTCCACGCGAGACCCGACACCACTAAAGATAGACCGTCGCGGGCAATAATTTCAAGGGTATCCCCGAACGCGGGCGTGGGACGGGGACGGGGACGAAGGGCTGAACCGTGCCAATTCTGCACCGCTAGCGGCCCAAACGCGCTCGAAATCGCGGTCGAGGACAGGTCGGAAAGCGGGCCGCTGAGAAAAATCCATGCCGGCGCTGACTTGTCCGCGAGCCGTCTCGCCGATGATTCGGGGACCCGGGACGTGGCGAATGTTCGGGCAGCCGGCGAGGCGAGGGCGCGCAGATGCCATCCCGGCCGGTCGATGACGGCCACAGGCATCAACCGGAAGATCGTTCGCCAGTCCCGCCAGTGATGAAACAAGGCAAGATTGTCGGCGCCCATAATCCAGACGAGGCGCCGTCCGGGAAGTCGCCTGCGCAAAATGCTCAGGGTATCGACACTGTAGCGGGTGCCCAACGCGGCCTCCACCCCACTGATCTTCATGGCGCGTTCGGGGACTAGCCGGCGGCAGGCGGCGATGCGGTCGCTGAGCGGCGGAAGGGCGCGCGACTTCAATGGGTTGCCCGGCGTCACCAGCCACCACACCTGCGAAAGCCGCAGCCGTTTCATAGCTGTCCGCGCGATCATGGCATGCGCTGCGTGCGGCGGATCGAACGTGCCGCCCATCAAGCCGATGCGCTGGCCCGGCACGCTCAACGGCAACCGCGCCTTGAAAGGGGCGCCATTCGAGGTTCGGCGGATCGGCGGCGGCATGGACACTTCGGCTCACTAACGGATGGATGCGCGATAGCGTCACAAACCGCCTGAACTGTCCATCGCGGCAAGACTTGGCTTGAACCCGGGCTTCAGACGAGGCAGTTTCCGCCGCGCCGGCCGTGCCAACGGACCCGGTCAGACCTGCCGGGGACGATTAGCGATGTTCAGTCAGAGACTTGTCGAGCTTGGGACGGCGGTGGAGCGCCGGTTGGGCGATCTGCTCGACGCGAAGCGCCCCGGCGCCATCGAAGCGGGACGCCTTGGCGAGGCCATGCGGTATGCCACGTTCAACGGCGGCAAGCGGTTCCGTCCCTTCCTCGTAGTCGAGACCGCGAGGCTATTCGGCGTGCCCGAGGCGAAAGCGCTGAACGTCGCGGCCGCGCTCGAGTGCATCCATTGCTATTCGCTGGTCCATGACGATCTGCCCGCGATGGACAACGACGACCTGCGCCGCGGCCTGCCGACGGTCCACAAGAAGTTCGACGAGGCGACCGCAATTCTGGCCGGCGATGGGCTGCTGACCTTCGCGTTCGAAATTCTGGGACGTTCTGATACCGACCCCGATCCCGCCATCCGCGCCGAGTTGGTGCTCGGCCTCGCCCGCGCCTCCGGTTGGGAAGGCATGTGCGGCGGCCAAATGCTCGACCTCGAGGCCGAGGGCGTGGCCCAGGATCTCGACGGCATCGCACGCATCCAGGCTCTGAAGACCGGCGCGCTGATCCGTTTCGCCGCCGAGGCCGGCGCCGTTCTCGGCCGCGCGTCCGAGGACGAACGCAAGGCCGTCGTTGCGTACGCCGAGGCTCTGGGCCTCGCCTTCCAGGTCTCCGACGACCTGCTGGACGCCGAGGGCGATGCCGCCGCCGTCGGCAAGGCCACCGGCAAGGATGCCGCTGCGGGCAAGGCGACGTTCGTCTCGCTGTTGGGGCTCGCCGAGGCCAAGGCCAAGCTGGCGAGCCTCGAAGAAACCGCGATCCAGTCGCTGGCCCGTTTCGGCGATCGCGCGGCGCTGCTGCAGGATGCCGCCCGCTTCATGGCGCAACGCAAGAGTTGATCTGATGAAGCGCGCGTTCGTCACCGGGGCATCGGGGTTCGTCGGCTCGGCCGTGGTGCGCGCTCTCGTTGCACAAGGTTGGACCGTTGCGGCCCTTGTCCGATCTTCGAGCCCGCGCACCAACCTGGACGTGCCGGGCATCGAGGTCGTCGAGGGCGACATGCGGGATGCGGCCTCGGTCCGTCGCGCGATGTCCGGTGCGGAGGCCGTGTTCCATGTCGCCGCGGATTACCGGCTATGGGCGCCCGACCCGGAAGAGATCGTTCGCAACAACCGCGAAGGAACCCGCGTCGTCATGCAGGCGGCCAAGGCCGCGGGTGTGAAGCGGATCGTCTATACCAGCAGCGTTGCAACCTTGAAGTTGCACGACGACGGCCAGCCGTCGGATGAGACGCGACCGTTGACGCCGGAAACCGCGATCGGCGCCTACAAGCGCAGCAAGGTCGTGGCCGAGCGCCTCGTCGAGGAGATGGTCGCGAAGGACGGGCTGCCCGCGGTGATCGTCAATCCCTCCACCCCCATCGGCCCGCGCGATGTTCGGCCGACGCCCACGGGCCGTATCATTCTCGAAGCCGCAGCCGGAAAGATGCCGGCCTTCGTCGACACGGGTTTGAACCTCGTCCATGTCGACGACGTCGCGGCGGGCCATCTGCGCGCGTTCGACAAGGGCCGCATCGGCGAGCGTTATATTCTCGGCGGCGAAGATATGACGCTGGCCGCCATGCTCGCGGAAATCGCGAAAATCGTTGGCCGCAAGCCGCCGACGGTGCGAATTCCGCGCGGCGCCATCTTCCCGCTCGCCTATGCGGCCGAAGCGCTTGCCCGCATCACCGGCAAGGAGCCCTTCGTCACCGTCGACGGCCTTAAGATGGCGAAATACCGAATGTTTTTCTCCAGCGCCAAGGCCAGAGCCGAGTTGGGCTACTCAGCGCGTCCCGCCACCGAAGCGCTGCGTGACGCCATCGTTTGGTTCCGCCAAGCCGGCATGCTCGCATGACCCTGTGGACGGTCATCGCGTGCCTCGCGCTGGCGATCTGGGTGTACCTGATCGTTGGGCACGGCGGGTTCTGGCTCGCGGCCGACCGCGACGATCGCGATACACCGCCCGCGCCGACGGAGTGGCCCCGCGTCACCGCCGTCATTCCCGCCCGCAACGAGGCAGACATGGTCGGCCGCGGATTGGGCTCCCTGCTGAAACAGCACTACCCTGGCGACTTCTCCGTCATCCTGGTCGACGACCAGAGTGACGATGGCACGGCGGACGCTGCGCGCAAGGTGGATGCAGCCGAGGGCCGATTGACCGTCCTGTCGGGTGCGGCGCTTCCCGGCGGGTGGACCGGCAAGCTGTGGGCAATGGCGCAAGGCGTCGCCCATGCGAGCACGCTACCCGAGCGTCCGCGCTACCTGCTGCTGACGGATGCCGATATCGCCTACACGCCCGACGCCGTGCGCAGCCTTGTCGCGCGCGCCGAGGCAGGCGGGCTGGTACTGACCTCGCTGATGGCTCGTCTTCGCTGCGAAAGTCTCTCCGAGAAGGCGCTGATTCCGGCATTCGTGTTCTTTTTCCAGATGCTCTATCCGTTCCGCTGGGTGAGCGATCCGAGAAGATCGATGGCCGGTGCTGCGGGTGGATGCATGCTCGCCGATGCCGAGGCGCTGGCCGCTGCCGGTGGTGTGGCCGCGATCCGCGACGCTCTCATCGACGATTGCACACTCGGCGCGATGATGAAGAAGCAGGGGCCGATCTGGCTCGGCCTGACGGATCGCGTGGTCAGCTTGCGGCCGTACCCCGAGTTCGAGGATATTCGCAGCATGGTCGCGCGTTCGGCCTATGCGCAGTTGCACTACTCACCCTTGCTGCTTGCTGGCACGGTGGTGGGTCTGGCTTTGACTTATCTCGCCGCGCCGGTCATTACGCTCTTTGGCTCGGGTGCGGCACGGATCTTTGCGGCAGCGGCTTGGGCCCTCATGGCACTCGCGTATTGGCCGATCCTGCGGTTCTATCGGGTATCGCCGCTTTGGGCCCCGGCCTTGCCGGCCATCGCGGCCGTCTATAGTGGTTTCACGCTCGACAGCGCCTGGCAGCACTGGCGGGGGAGGGGCGGCATGTGGAAAGGGCGCGCGCAGGCGTTGCCCAAAAATCCGCGTTGAAGGCCGGGTTGAAGGGAAACGGATGACCACGGCGCACGACTACAAATCGGGGAAAGGCGACAAGGACGAGAACTTTCCCGTCGCCTCGGTGCTCGTCGCGCCGCGATTCCGCGCGCCGATCCTGGCCTATTACCGTTTCGCCCGCGCCGCCGATGACATCGCCGACCATGCGACTCTGCCAGCCGACCAGAAGCTCGCGTTTCTCGATCGCCTCGAAGCCACGCTGCTTGGCAAGTCCGACGCCGAGCCCGACGCGCTGCCGCTTCGCGCCGCCCTAAAGTCACACGCGTTGAGCTCGCGCCACGCGCTCGACCTGTTGACCGCATTCCGTCTCGACGTGACCAAGACCCGCTACGCGACGTGGGACGAATTGATCGACTACTGCCGGTACTCGGCGTGCCCGGTGGGTCGCTTCGTGCTGGATGTGCATGGCGAGAGCGAGGAGACCTGGCGGGCGAATGACGCGCTTTGCACGGCATTGCAGATCAACAACCACCTGCAGGATTGCGGCAAGGACTACCGTCAGATCGATCGCGTCTACATTCCCGCGGACGCGATGGCGCGACACGGGACCACCGTCGAAGCGTTGGGGGCGGCAAAGTCCTCGCCTCAGCTTTTGACCTGCATCCGCGATCTCGCCTGCAAGACCGATGGGCTTCTCAATGAAGCTGACGGCTTCGCTTCTCAGATCAAGGACACGCGGCTTGGTGTGGAAGTGGCGGTCATCTCGCAACTCGCGCGCAAGATTGCCGGCTGGCTGATGACGCGCGATCCGCTGTCCGAACGTGTTCATCTGTCGAAGCCGGAGGCGTTTATTGTGGCAGGCCGGGCCGCTCTGGGCGAAACCGCGGCTCGCTACGTCTCCCGGCCGTTGGGCCGCCACGCCGCCAACGGAGGTGCGCGATGACCGTCGCCCCCGCCGATCCGACTGCCGTCAGCCGCCGCGTTGCGAAAAAGAGCAACTTCTACTCCGCCCTCCGCATCCTGCCCGCGCAACAGCGCGAAGCGATGTTCCAGGTCTACGCCTTCTGCCGCGCGGTCGACGATATCGCGGACGAGGGCGGTCCGCGCGCCATGCGCCTGCATGAGTTGAAGCGCTGGCGGACCGATATCGACAATTTCTACGACGGCAACGGCGTGCCCATGCGCATGGTCAGCCTCGCTGAATGCATCTCCCGGTTCCGCCTCCAGCGGGAAGATTTCCTGGCCATTATCGACGGCATGGAGATGGACGCAGCCGCCGATATCCGTGCGCCGGACTGGGCCACGCTCGACCTCTATTGCGACCGCGTGGCGAGTGCGGTCGGGAGATTGTCGGTGCGGATCTTCGGCGTCCCCGATGACCACGGCATCGACCTCGCACATCATCTCGGGCGCGCACTGCAGTTGACCAACATCCTGCGCGACATCGACGAGGATGCCGGCATCGGTCGTCTCTACCTGCCGCGCGAAGCCCTGCACGCGGCCGGCATCACCTCGACCGATCCCGCCGTCGTCGCTCGCGACCCCCGCATCGGCACCACATGTGCTCAAGTGGTCGCGAAGGCGCGGCAGCATTTCGCTCAAGCGCATCGCATCATGGCGGCATGTCCGCGCAAAACTGTGCGGTCGCCGCGCCTGATGGCGTCGGTTTACGGGGCAATCCTTGAGACGCTGATTCACAAGGGATTCGCACCGCCGCGACCGCGCGTGAGAACGCCGAAGCATCGCGTGCTGTGGGCCATACTCCGTTACGGCATCATCTGATGGGCGGCGGCACCGTCCACATCATCGGCGCCGGGCTCGCCGGCCTGGCGGCTGCGGTACGACTGACCGACAAGGCGCGCAAAGTGGCCGTGCACGAGGCGGCGCGGTTTGCCGGCGGACGGTGTCGCTCTTATTTCGAGCCGGCGCTCGGCATCAAGATCGACAACGGCAATCATCTCGTTCTGTCGGGCAATGCCTCGGCTTTCGGCTTTCTGGAAATCATCGGCGCCTCCGACAAGCTTGTCGGCTCCCCTCACGCCGATTTCCCGTTCGCGGATTTGAAAACTGGGCAGCGCTGGACCCTGAAGATCAACGACGGCCGCTTTCCCTGGTGGATCTTCGCGCACGACCGGCGCGTCCCTGGTTCGCAGGCGAGCGACTATCTGGCCCTGGCCAAGCTACTCCGCGCACGTCCGCATCAGACCGTCACCGATGTGATCGGCTCCAACGGGGTGCTCTACGAGCGCTTGTGGAAGCCGGTATTGCTATCGGCGCTGAACACGGATCCGGCCGAAGCCTCGGCACGGCTGGCGGGGGCGATCGTGCGCGAAAGCCTGGCCAAGGGCGGCAAGGCCTGCCGGCCCATGATAGCCGCCGAAGGTCTCGCCACAGCTTTCGTCGACCCCGCGCTCGCCTACCTCGAAACCAAGGGCACGCCCGTCCGCTTCGATCACCGGCTGCGCCGCATCATATCGGGCAACGACAGTCGTGTCGCGAGCCTGGAGTTCGCGGAGGGAGACACTATTGCGCTCGGACCGGACGACCGCGTCATCCTCGCCGTCCCGGCGCCTGTGGCGGGTCTGCTCATTCCCGGCATCAAGTCCCCGACCGAGTTCCGGGCGATCGTCAACGCTCACTTCAAGATCGCGCCGCCGCCAGAGCTTCCTCGTATCCTCGGCGTCGTGAATGCGAAGACCGAATGGCTGTTCGCGTTCGACGACCGCCTTTCTGTCACCATCAGCGGGGCTGACCGTTTCATCGAGACCCCGCGCGAGGAGCTGGCCCGCGACATCTGGCGCGAGGTCGCGCAACTCTCGGGGATTGCAGGCGATTTGCCACCGTGGCAGATCATCAAGGAGCGCCGGGCGACATTTGCGGCCCTGCCGTCGCAGGAGCCCCAGCGATCAGGTGTCGCGAGCGATTGGCGTAACCTGGCGATTGCGGGTGATTGGACGGATACGGGTCTGCCTTCGACCATCGAAGGCGCCATCCGCTCGGGCAACCGCGCCGCGGATTATGTTTTGAAGTGAGGGCGGTTCCCGGTCTCTCCCAAAGCGCTTGAGTGCGATCGGGAGAGGGGACGCTCTGGTTCGAGGAGAGATCCATGTCGGTTGCAACGTCGGCGCGCCCTACCGAGGGCGGTCTCGCACAAACGGTGCTACAGCGCTCGATCGACAGCGCGACGGATGCCTTGCTGAAGCAGCAGAAGCCCGACGGACACTGGGTGTTCGAACTGGAAGCCGACGCGACGATTCCGGCCGAATACGTCCTGCTCGTGCATTATCGCGGCGAGACGCCGGATCTCGAACTCGAGCGCAAAATCGGCGTCTACCTGCGCCGCATCCAAGGCGAGCACGGCGGTTGGCCGCTGTTTCATGCCGGCGCATTCAACATCTCGGCGTCCGTCAAAGCCTATTTCGCCCTCAAGATGATCGGCGACGACATCGACGCGCCACATATGAAGCGCGCCCGCGAGGCCATTCTCGCCCACGGCGGCGCGGCTGAATTTAACGTGTTCACCCGTACGCTTCTGGCGCTCTATGGTCAGATGCCATGGCGCGGCGTCCCGGTGATGCCGGTCGAGATCATGCACTTGCCGCGCTGGTTCCCGTTCCACATTGCGAAGATCTCGTATTGGGCGCGTACAGTGCTGGTGCCGCTGACAGTGCTGAACGCGCTGCGTCCGCTCGCCAAGAACCCGAAAGGCGTCGGCATCGCGGAATTGTTCACGACCCCGCCGGACAGAGTTGGCCGCTGGCCTAAAGGGCCGCACCAGAAGTTCCCTTGGAGCCAGATTTTCGGCGGCATTGATCGCGTGCTGCAGGTCGTGGAGCCGTACTTCCCCAAGGACAGCCGCAAGCGCGCCATCGAGAAAGCCCGCATCTTCACCACCGAGCGGTTGAACGGCATCGACGGCATCGGCGCGATTTTCCCGGCGATGGCGAACTCGGTGATGATGATGGATGCGCTGGGTTATCCGAAAGATCACCCGGATCTCGTCACCGCCCGCGCGTCCCTGGACAAGCTGCTCGTCATCAAGGACGACGAGGCCTATTGCCAGCCGTGCCTGTCGCCGGTGTGGGATACCGCGCTCGTCGCACATGCGCTGCTCGAGGTCGGGGACGAGCGCAGCATGGCGGAGGCCAAGAGGGCGCTGGAATGGCTGAAGCCGTTGCAAGTGCTCGACACCGTCGGCGATTGGGCGATGACGCGACCCGACGTCCGGCCGGGCGGCTGGGCCTTCCAGTACAACAACGCCCACTATCCCGATCTCGACGACACCGCCGTCGTCGTCATGGCGATGGACCGCGCGCTGCCGAAGCTTGGCCCCAACGCGTCCGCCGAGTACGGCGAAGCGATGGATCGCGGCCGCGAATGGATCATGGGCCTGCAGAGCAAGAACGGCGGTTTCGGCGCGTTCGACGCCGACAACGAGTACGAGTACCTGAACCACATCCCGTTCTCGGACCACGGCGCGTTGCTCGATCCGCCGACCGCCGACGTCACCGCACGCTGCATCTCGATGCTTGCGCAACTCGGCGACGTGCCTGGCCGCCAGCAAGCGCTCGATCGCGCCATCGACTATCTGCTGCGCACCCAGGAGAAAGACGGGAGCTGGTACGGCCGCTGGGGCATGAACTACATCTATGGGACGTGGTCGGTGCTGTGTGCCCTCAACGCGGCGCATGTCGATCCGCGGTCAACGGGAGTGCGCAAGGCCGCCGACTGGCTGATCTCGATCCAGAACCCGGACGGCGGTTGGGGTGAGGACGGTGAGAGCTACAGCGTGGGCTACAAGGGCTATGTCCCATTCCCCAGCACGGCCTCGCAGACGGCGTGGGCGGTTCTCGGGCTGATGGCCGTGGGCGAGACGGAGCATGCTTCGGTGAAGCGCGGCATCGAATATCTCGTTAAGACACAAGGCGCTGATGGTTTCTGGCCTGAAGAGTACTTCACCGCCACCGGCTTCCCGCGCGTGTTCTATCTGCGTTACCACGGCTATGCGAAGTTCTTCCCGCTGTGGGCCGTCGCCCGCTACCGAAACCTGATGGCAGGCAACTCCAAGTCCGTCATGGTCGGAATGTGACTGAGGCACGCTTGTGAATCGGGAACGAATGCTGGTGGGGTGTGGCCCAACCAGAGTTTCCTTGGTCCCCCGAATGGGCTAGGGTCACCGTGGGCTTGGACTCGAATTTCCGACATAAATTTCGGAACTAGTGACGCGCGTCAGCGTCGAGTCGAGCGATCAACGGGACGTTCGGATCCTGGGGTAGGGTCCGGGTCGGCTGCGTTTTGAGCGAGATGCTCCAAACGCCTCGGGGGGATGAATGGGGATCGGCTTCGTTACCGTGGCTACGGGCATGCGCGTGGAAGCGCGCATCGCGGCCAGCAAACCGGGCGGGTTCGTCGTGTCCGGGGGCGGCGACAAGGACTACCTCGTCGGCGAGATCGAGCGGTCTATCGCAGGCGGTGCGCGTGGCGTGCTGAGCTTCGGCATCGCAGGTGGCTTGGCTCCTTCACTCCAGGCCGGAACCGTCATCATTGCCCGCGACGTCGTTCACGGGCAGCACACCTTCGCGGCCGACGAAGGCTGGACGCAACGCATCGCCGCACAGGTCACCGAGTTCAGGGTCGATCGGCTAGCCGGCAGCGACGGCCCGGTCGTCACGAAACAGGCCAAGGCCGACATGCACGCCGCGACCGGCGCCGCCGCTGTCGATATGGAAAGCCATATCGCCGCCCGTATCGCGGCAAAGCATGGCCTGCCGTTCGCGGCCGTTCGCGTCGTTGCTGACCGGGCGGACCGGGCGCTTCCGCCGGCGGCGGTGGCGGGTTTCGGGCCGGGCGGTCGTGTCGATATCGGGGCCGTGTTGAAGGCCCTCGCACGCCAGCCGGCTCAATTACCGCAGCTCATCCGCGTCTCGGTCGATACGCGCGCCGCTTTTGCCGCGCTGGTCCGAAGCTTCGGGCGCTTCGGAGCATTGCCGGGCCTCTGCCTCGTAGAAAGCACCTGATCATCATCGATAAGCGGGATCGTTTGCTCACCAACAGCCTTGAAACGAAAAACGGCAGCCTCGAGGGCTGCCGTTGTCGTCTGGGCACGGGTGGCCGGCGATTTACTCGGCTGCGGCGGCTGGCTTCGCGTTCGTGCGCTGAGCTTTCGCGCGGGCGTCGGCCTCCGTGATCTCGGAAAGCTTCTCTTCGACGTGCTGCGAGAAGACGTATTCGGCTGGCCGCTGATTGGTGACCGGCAACTCCGGCGCCATCGGCCCTTCGGTCCGGACGCCTTTCAACGCCACCATCGCGAGCTTCACCGGATGCCGGATGGCATCGGCGACGGCGGTGGCTTCGAATCCGGAATGAACCATGCAGTCTGCGCACTTTTCATAGTTGCCGACGCCGTACTTGTCCCAGTCCGTCGTCTCCATCAGCTCTTTATAGGTTTTAGCGTAGCCTTCGCCGAGCAGATAGCAGGGGCGCTGCCAGCCGAACACGGTCCGCGTGGGATTGCCCCATGGCGTGCAGGCATAGGTCTGGTTGCCGGCAAGGAAGTCGAGGAACAGCGTCGACTGGAAGAACGGCCACTTCTTGGCGCCATTGCCGCGCCGGAAGATGCCGCGGAACAGCTCTTTCGTCGCCTTGCGGTTGAGGAAGTGCTGCTGGTCGGGAGCACGCTCGTAGGCATAGCCCGGCGAAACGGTGATCCCGCCGACGCCCAGTTCTTTCACTGTGTCGAAGAACTTAGCCACGCGCTCCGGCTCGGCGTCGTTGAAAAGCGTGCAGTTGATGTTGACGCGGAAACCCTTCGACTTGGCGAGCTTGATCGCGTCCACTGCGCGCTCGTACACACCTTTCTGACAGACGCTCTTGTCGTGGGCCTCCTTGTCGCCGTCGAGATGGACGGACCAGTTGAAGGCATCGCTCGGTTCATACTGGTCGATCTTTTTCTCGAGCAGCAGAGCATTCGTGCAGACGGTGACGAACTTGCCCCGTTTGATCGCGCCTCTGACGATTTCCGGCAGCTCCTTGTGGAGCAGCGGCTCGCCGCCGGCCAACACGACCACGGGCGCTGGGCACTCGTCGATCGAGGCCATCGCATCCTCGTAGGAAATGCGCTGGTTGAGGATCTTGTCGGGATAGTCGATCTTGCCGCAGCCCGCACAGGCGAGGTTGCAACGGAAAAGCGGCTCCATCATCAGCACGAGCGGATAGTGCTTATTGCCGCTGACGTGCTGGCGGACGACGTATGCGCCGATCTTCAGGGCTTGTGAGAGTGGGATACCCAAGACAGGGCTCCTTGTCGGTTGTGAGTTGCGACCGGTCAGCGGTGCACTTATTCGGCGGCCTGCTCCGTGCGGACCAATTCGGGGGGCAGCTTGAACTGAATCTTTTCCTCGATCCCGGGCAGCGTAGAGATGTCCACAGGTCGAATGCGGCGCAGCGCCTCGATCACGGAGTCGACGAGCACGTCGGGGGCCGAGGCACCGGCTGTGACACCCACGACGGCCTTATCCTCGAGCCAGCGGGGATCGACTTCGCTGCCGTCGGCGACGAGATAGCTCGGGATCCCAACCTCCTCGCCAATTTCGCGAAGCCGGTTGGAGTTGGAACTATTCGATGCTCCTACCACCAGAATAACGTCGACGACCCGCGACAATTCGCGCACAGCCGTCTGACGGTTCTGCGTCGCGTAACAGATGTCCTTGGTCTCCGGCCCGATAATGTCGGTGAAACGGGCCTTGAGTGCCGCGATGATGGCGCGGGTATCGTCGACGCTGAGGGTGGTTTGCGTAATGTAAGCGAGCGGGGTGCCGATCGCCACCGGAAGGTGCTCGATGTCTTCGATCCGCTGCACCAGGTGAACCGGTCCATCCAGCTGTCCCATCGTGCCCTCGACCTCTGGGTGGCCAGCGTGCCCGATCAGGATCACCGTACGACCTTGAACGCCGTAGCGCTGGCCCTGGTTGTGGACCTTGGAGACAAGCGGGCAGGTCGCATCCAGCACCGAGAGACCACGCGTTTGCGCATCGGCCTCGACCGCTCGAGCAACGCCATGGGCGGAAAAAATCGTGACCGCTCCGGCCGGCACCTCATCCAGCTCCTCCACGAAGCGGGCGCCTTTTGCCTTCAGGCTTTCGACGACATGGCGGTTGTGAACGATCTCGTGGCGCACGTAGACCGGGGCACCGAACTTCTCGATGGCGCGCTCCACGATCTCGATCGCGCGGACTACGCCCGCACAATAGCCGCGCGGTTGAGCCAGGATGACCTTCATGTTCCGTCCTCGAATCTCGGGTCCGCGTCGGTCCGCGCGCTTGGCGGCTATCCAGCGTTCCGGTGTTTCGGTCAGATCGCTATAGCGATGTGGCCATGCTCATCACTTTCAGGGCCAGCGCTGACACGGCAACTGGTGACATTGCAACCCTAGGGTCCTCTTCTCTGACACCGATCCTCGGGTATTTGAACTCAGCCCTGCTCTAAATCAGCAAAGACCTGTGATGCCGATGCTGATAGGCCGCACCTGGGCCTTGTATTCTCCCTCAATGCACAAAAGTTAACCCCGTTGCAGTCATCGCGTCGCCCTTGCTAAGTGCATAAACGCGTGGCTCCGCACATCCCCGCAGTCGCGGCAATAATTCAGCAGAACGGTAACGGTTCGCAAATGCTCAGGTCCACTATCGTCAGGATCGTCGACACGTGTTGCAGATTTGCCTGGGTTGTCGTCGCGATAGCAGTAGTTTTGACGGGCTTGGCGGCTGAGTACACGCGCCGTAACTTCGCCATCAACACTGACACCACGCAGTTGATCTCGTCGAAGCTGCCCTGGCGTCAGCGTGAACTCGAATTCGAGAAGGCCTTCCCCCACCGCGCCGACCTCATCATGGTGGTCATCGATGCATGGACGCCGGAACTCGCTGACGGCGCCGCGCGCAGGCTCACGGCCGAGTTGCGGAAGAACACGGACGTCTTCAAATCGGTTCAGCGTCCCGATGGCGGACCGTTTTTCGACCGCAACGGGCTTCTGTTCCTGCCCAAGGACGAGCTGATCAATACGACGGAGACGCTGATCCGCTCGCAGCCCTTCCTCGGCTCGCTTGCCGCTGATCCGACATTGCGTGGCTTGGTCGAAACGCTTGCCTATATTCCAGCCGGCGCTCAGGCCGGACAATCGAAGCTCGAGGATTTCGTCCGGCCCATGACGGTGCTCGGCGATGCGATCGAGGATGTCCTGGCGGGCCGGCAAAGTCGGATGTCGTGGTCCGAGCTAATGACGGGGCGTGCCGCCACCACCCGCGAATTACGCAAGTTCATCGATGTCCAGCCGGTGCTCGACTATGCGGCGCTGGAGCCCGGCCGCCGCGCTTCCGACGCCATCCGGGCGACGGCGACATCGCTGGGGCTGGACCCGGCGCATGGCGTCACCGTGCGGCTGACGGGGCTAGTCCCCATTCAGGACGAGGAATTCGGCACGCTCACCGAAGGGATGGAGCTCAACACGATCGTCACCATCCTTTTGGTGCTGACCATCATTTGGCTCGCATTGAAGTCAGCCAAGCTCATCACCGCGGTCTTCCTGTGTTTGGTTGTCGGCCTTGCAATGACCGCGGCCGCCGGTCTCGCGATGGTCGGATCGCTCAATCCGATTTCGGTGGCCTTCGCCGTGCTGTTCATCGGCATCGGCGTCGATTTCGGAATCCAGTTCAGCGTCAGATACCGCGCCGAACGGCATATCCACCCCGGTCTTCACGACGCGCTCCTTTCGGCGGCGTCCGAGGCCGGCGTGCCGCTGGCGCTGGCCGCGGCCGCGACGGCCGCCGGCTTTCTCGTCTTTCTCCCGACCGACTATCGCGGAGTGTCTGAGCTTGGCCTCATCGCCGGTGTCGGCATGGTGTTCGCTTTTTTCACCAGCATCACCTTGCTGCCGGCGCTGATCTCGATCTTCAAGCCGCCCGGCGAAGAGACCGAGGTCGGCTATGCTTGGCTTGCGCCGGTCGACCGCTTTCTGGCGCGCTACCGCTACCTGTTTCTGGTGCTGACGGGGGCCGCCGTTATCGCAGGGCTTCCGCTGCTTCGTGAGGTTAAATTCGACTTCAATCCGATGAACCTTCGCAGTGCGAAGGTTAAATCCGTTTCGACTTACCTGGACTTGCTGAAAGATCCGACGACCGGCTCGAACACTCTCGAGATCCTGGCTGCGTCGGCCAAGGATGCAGCAGCGCAGGCCAAGCGGCTGGCGCAAGTGCCGGAAGTCTCGAGCACGATGACACTCGACAGCTTCGTTCCCGCCGATCAGGAGGAGAAGCTGCGCATTATTCACGATGCAGCCTCCTTGCTGGGTCCGACGCTCAATCCGCCGGAAAAGAAGCCGGCGCCCACGGACGCCGAGACGGTAGCCGCACTGAACGCAAGCGCGGATGCCTTCTCCGCCGCAGGCCACGCTTCGGACGGCGCTGCGACCCCTGCGGTGCGGCTGTCGTCACTGTTCCGGCGCCTCGCCCAAGCCGAGCCAAGCGTTCGCGTTGCCGCCGAGGCCGCATTGATGCCGGGCCTTACCGCATCGCTCGACAAGGTGCGCACGTCGTTGAAGGCGGAACCCGTCAGCCGCGCCAATCTACCGCCCGAGATCGTGCGCGATTGGCAAACGAAGGATGGCCGCGAGCGCGTGCAGATCGCACCTAAGGGCGACGCCAACGACAACGAGACGCTGCGCGCCTTCGCACGCGCCGTGCTCGCGGTGGCGCCGGAGGCGACCGGCGGGCCCGTACTCATTCAAGAGTCGGCCAACACGGTCGTGAAAGCATTCGCCGAGGCCGGGACGCTGGCGTTCTTCTCTATCATGCTGATCCTGCTCGTCGTTCTGCGGCGCTTCTCCGACATGTTCTACACGCTGGTTCCGCTAGTGCTCGCAGGCGTCGTCACGCTCGAATTGTGCGCCCTGTTCGATTTGCAATTGAACTTCGCCAACATCATCGCCTTGCCGCTGCTGCTCGGCGTCGGCGTCGCATTCAAGATCTATTACGTGCTGGCATGGCGTGCGGGCGAGGCGAGCCTGTTGGCGTCGAGCCTGACGCGCGCGGTCTTTTTCTCGGCGATGACTACGGCGGTGGCGTTCGGCAGTTTGTGGATGTCCGGACATCCTGGCACTTCGAGCATGGGTAAGCTGCTGAGCCTGTCGCTGCTGACCACGCTGACAGCAGCCGTCATCTTCCAGCCGATTTTGATGGGCCCGCCGCGCAATCCCAAACTCGCCAAGCCCGTGCCGGAAGCCGCTGTCTCGTGAAGTCTTATATCGCGAGGTGCGGCTAACGGGCGAAGTCGGCGAAGCCTCCGCATCGAGCCCCCAACTCACGAGCCGCAGCAATGACACGGGGATCGGTGAGCGCGGCGAGCTCGTCGCGATAGCGATATCCCGCAGCAGAGCCGGGAAAGACATCCGCGGTGGCGGGATGCGTATAGATCTCGGTCAGGCCATCCGGCAGATGTCGCAGCAGACCGGCCAAGCGATCCGCCGTCATGGCTCCAGTCCAGGCGAGGCCGAACACCTGATCGGGGGTCGCGAAACCCGCGCGCCGCATACGGGCATCCAGCATCCGCGCGAACGGCGCGGCTATTCGCGCCTCGAGGCTTCGCTGGACCGGCTCAACCTTCTCCAGCACGTCGACGGGTTCGACGGGCGTGCGGACGGCGGGGACGCCGAAGCGCCGGCCAAGACGAACAATTTCGCGCGCAATCGCTGGGTGCATGTGAAAGTGCTTGTGGGCGTTGACGTGGTCGAGCGCGAGCCCTGTCGCGCGAAAAGCCTCGAATTGGGCCTCGATTTCGGCTGCGAGCTGCCGCCGCATCGCGGGTGAAAAGAAGAGTGCGGGACCGTAAGAGGCCATGTCCGAGCGGAACTTGCCGTCGCGCAGCGACCAACCCAGGCACGCGATCCGGCGGCGACACCGGCTCCGCCTCGATCAGAACGAGGTGCAGCCCGACCCTTAGCGAGGGCAGCCGCCGCGCACGCTCCACCGCATCGGCAGCCGCCGGAGAGCCGACCATGAGGCTCGCCGCTGTCAGGATGCCTTGGGTATGGGCCCGCTCGATCGCCTCGTTGACCTCGAGCGAGAGTCCGAAGTCATCGGCGGTGACGACGAGGCGTTTCATGAGGTGCTGCGGTTCGCGGTCGAAGGGACGGGGACGCCCCCTCTAGCACACGATCCGGGCTTCTGCAGGTGCAAGGCGCACCCGCCATCAGGGACGCATCACACCGGCGCGGGGCCGAACACGAGGCAGGCGTTGAGGCCGCCGAAGGCGAACGAGTTCGACATGGCGTAGCTGACGCGCTTGTTGCGACCCACGTTCGGCACGTAGTCGAGGTCGCACTGCGGGTCGTTCTCGCGCAGGCCCACAGTCGCCGGAATGAAGCCGTCGCCGATCGCCTTGATGCAGGCGACCGCCTCGATGCCGCCGCTGGCGCCGAGCAGATGGCCGGTCATCGACTTGGTCGACGACACGGCGAGCTTGCCGGCGGCATTTTCGAACAGAGAACGGATGGCGCGCGTCTCGTTCAGGTCGTTGAGGGCCGTGGCGGTGCCGTGGGCATTGAGGTAATCGATCTCTGAAGGCGACAGGCCAGCGTCAGCGAGTGCGAGCCGCATGGCTTCCTTCGGTCCCTCGATGTCGGGCGCGGTCATGTTCTTGGCGTCGGACGCCATGCCGAAGCCTTTCACTTCCGCGAGGATATTCGCGCCGCGGGCTTTGGCGTGCTCCAGTTCCTCGAGCACGAGCATTCCAGCGCCTTCGCCGAGCACGGTGCCGTTACGGTCGCCGGAGAACGGCCGGCAGCCGTCGGGAGAGAGCACCCGCATGGCGTGCCAGGCGCGCAGTGATCCGTAGTTGAGGCTTGCCTCCGATGCACCCGCGATCCCGGCGTCGACGACACCGTTGCGAATGAAGCCGAGCAGCAGTCCAATCGCGTGGCTGGCCGTGGCGCAGGCGCTGACGGTGCCGAAGGTCGGGCCCTTGATGCCGTGCTGCATGCCGATGTGGGCGGCTGCCGAGCTACCAATGAACTTCAAGAGGGTGAAGGGGTTCATGGCGCGCTTCTTGCCGACGAAGATGTCGCGGTAGGCCTGCTCGATGGTTCCGAGGCCGCCGGCGCCGGTGCCGACGATGCAGGCGGCGCGGTAGCCGTCCTCCACCTTCAGCTTCGACTGGGCGAAGGCTTCGTCCGCGGCAGCGCCGGCGAACTGAACATAGGGGTCGGACGCCTGCATCATACGGTCGCTGAGCCGCTTTGCAGGGTCAAAATCCTTTACTTGGCAGCCGATCTTGACCTGCAACTCGCCGGCCTCGTCGTAGCCCTGGATGCCTTGCAGCGGCGCGGTGGCGGAGCGGCCGGCCTTGATCGAGGCCCAGAAGCTCTCGACGTCGTTCCCCACCGGCGAGACAACTCCGGTTCCCGTGACGACGACCCTGCGTGACCCGTTCATGGCATACTCTCCGTTGGAGGGAGCTTGCTTCCAGGGAAGCCGCTCGGGTTACTTTGACGCTACTTTCGACGGCTCGAATTTCAGTGTTTGAGCGGGTCGGGTGTGTTGTTTTTATTGCCGAGGACCCTGCCGGTGCGGCCCTTGTTGAGGTTTGGTTTACCGGCCCGGAGAGGTGGTTGCTGTTCCCCCCGGCACACGAGGTCGATTTCGCGCATTCGGCTCTACGCGCTGCTGGGCGCGATTGTTTTTTTGCAAGTGCTGGAGGGAGCTTTAGTTGACGGGGCTTCATCGCTGCGGAGAGAAAGCCGTCCCAAGCCCATGACTTAACAAAACAAGTCGCATTCGTTTGCGGACGTCCCGCGATGCGACGCCGGGCTGCCAGGGTTTAGGTCATTTTAACTCTATTGGCCGAACTGTTGATCACCGGCGAACCGAGCCGGACCGGCGCGGCCGGACTTCACAAGTCGTGTTCAGAGTTTGGTGTCTTGAGTTCATTTGAAATGCAGGCCGTCAAAGTTCTTCTGCGGGCGAATCGGTTAGTTTCGTCCCTCATGGGCGAGAGCAAGTTGCAAGCGAGGCTGGCTGCTGCGGTCGAGCCGATGACGCTGGATCGAGGCGGGGCCGGATTGACGGCCGTGCTCGGGATGGTCACGGGACTGTGCGCTATCCTGCTCGCATTGATTGCCAGCCGTTCGTCGACCCCCCTGTTGCTGACGCTGATGGCCTCGCTGGCAATGCTTGGCGTCTTCTTCATCCTCGGCGTCGCCGCGGGCTATGTCCGGATCGGCGAGACGGAAGCCCTCGAGGACATCACCGCCAGCGTAGCGGATGCAGTCAGCCACGGCATTCTCGTCACCGAGTCCGACGGCAGTATCGCCTACTCGAATTCAGCGGTTGCTCCGCTACTGGGCCTGGATGGCGCAATCGGCTCGCTGGAAGCGGCACTGAGCCGTGAGCCGAAGGCTGCCGAAGCCCTGTTCCGCATGTTGCGGGCCGTCGAACGCGGCCAATCGCACGCGGAGGAAATCAGCCTGCCCGCCAAGGGGGCCGTGAGCGAAGCTGAAACAGCGGCTCGCCGCGTGCTCCGTCTGTCTGTCCGCCCGTTTGGCAAGGCCGACAAACCGGCGGACCGCCGCGCCTTGTGGCAAATCACCGACATCACCGACGACCGCAGCCGCGAAACCTCCGCGCTGGATGAGTTGCGCGCGCGGCTCTCTTATTACGACATGGCCTCAGTTGGCGTCATCGCCGCCGGCGCCGACAACGCCATCCTTCACGCCAACGCTACGGTTGCGCGCTGGCTCGGCCTCGCAACCCCTGCCATCGCAGACAAGGGTGCGAGGCTGACGGATATCCTATCCGCCGACGCGATCCAGCTGTTGTGGGCGCAAGCGCGAAAGGACGAGGTCTCCGCTCCAAGCATCGATCTCGACGTGCGCCGCGCCGACGGTCGCCTGATGCCGGTGCGGTTCGGAGCGCGCCGCGAGATCCGCGATGGAGTTCCCTGCCTGGTGCTCGTCGTGCTCGACCGTTCGAGCGACACCAACTCCGCCCAGGATCCGGCCGCGGCGGAAGTTCGCCTCGCGCGTCTCTTCCAGTCGGCTCCGTTCGGGATCGCTACCATCGCCGCGGACGGCCGGATTGCCACGACCAATGCCGCCTTCGCACGCATGATCGTCGACAATTCAGGCGGACTTAACGAAACCGCCGCCGACGTGCTCGCCCGCAACGCCGACACCGACACGCGCGTGGCGATCGAAAACGCGCTGGCCGCAGCGCTCGCCGGACAAGGCAACATCGCGCCGATGGAGATCACGCTCGGCGCCAAGGGCGAATACGCCCGCCGCGTGTTCCTGTACCCGTTTGTCAACGCCCGCGACTCGCGCGAAGCCGCGATCCTCTATGTGGTCGACGCGACGGAGGAAAAGGCGCTCGCCGCCAAGTTCACGCAGAGCCAGAAGATGGACGCCATCGGCAAGCTCGTCGGCGGCATCGCTCACGACTTCAACAACATGCTGACGGCGATCATCGGCTTCTCCGATATCCTGCTGCAGAAGCATCGGCCCGACGATCCCGCCTATCGCGATCTCATGAACATCCGCAAGAGCGCAGAGCGTGCGGCCGAGATCGTGGCGAAGCTGCTCGCCATGTCGCGCCAACGTACTCTGCACGCCGAGCCGCTGTTGCTGGACGAGGTGGTGACCGACTTCGCTCCACTCCTGAAGCGCTCCATCGGCGAGAAGATCGAACTCAAGGTCCAGAATGGCCGCGATCTCTGGTACGCCAAGACCGACAAGGTCGAGATGGAGCAGGCGATCCTGAACCTCGCCGTCAACGCCCGGGACGCGATGCCGGACGGCGGCACGATCACTATCCGGACGCGCAACATCAGCGAGCGCGAGTGCCTGAAGTTGGCGCTCGAGGGCATGGTGGTCGGCGAGTACGTGCTGGTCGAGGTCTCCGATAACGGCACAGGCATTGCGCCCGAGGTCATGCGCAAGATCTTCGAGCCGTATTTCACCACCAAGGCGGTCGGCAAGGGCACCGGACTGGGGCTCGCCTCGGTAATGGGCACCTTGAAGCAGGTCGGCGGTTACGTTTACCCGGATAGCACAGTCGGCGTCGGCACCACGTTCCGCCTCTACCTGCCGCGCTGCCACGTCGACGTCGAAGCGCTGCAGGCGCAGAAGGCGGCCAAGAAGGAGATCCCCGCAACCGATCTTACCGGCACGGGCCGTGTCCTGCTGGTCGAGGACGAGGATCTGGTGCGTTCGTTTGCGGTGCGAGCGCTGACGAGCCGGGGTTACGAGGTGCTCGAGGCATCCGATGGCCGCGAAGCGCTCGACATCATGGCCGCCAACAAGGGCCGCGTCGACATCGTCGTCTCAGACGTCGTGATGCCGGAAATGGATGGTCCGACCTTGTTGAAGGAACTGCGCAAGGACAATCCCGACATCAAGTTCATTTTCGTCTCCGGATACCCCAACGAGAACTTCAAGGCGGCCATCGACGAGAACGCCAAGTTCGCATTCCTGGCGAAACCCTTCTCGCTGCCGCAGCTCGCCGCGAAGGTGAAGGAGCAACTCGGCAACTGAGGCAATCCATCCGCAAGTTGGAATTCGATGCAGGCCGCTTCCGGGGAGGGAGCGGCCTGCGTTGTGTCTGATCCTATCCGCACCAGTCTTGGTCAATGCCGCAATAACCATTTTCATGGCCCGTGCATTGCATCGGATGTGCTCCAGCGGTGCCGCGCTTCAGGTTAATTGAGGCGGAGGCGCTGGGACTTGATGCGGCCCCCGGACGTGGCCAGGGCCAAGACCGAAAGATGGCGCCGGTTCTGATTGGCACAGTGATGACGAGGACGTCCCGATTTCGGAATGCGTTCAGGTGGCAATCGGGGTCGCCTGAAGCCGCGCGCCACGACGCCCGCCGGCGGTTCGCTGGAGCGGACCGGACGAGCGGCGCCGTGCGAATGCTGCGCATTCCGGCGCGCGTCACACTGAATGCCGCGGTCGAGACGCGCACGACAGAATTACCCGCAGGACCAACTTCGGGGAGCATCGCAGGTGGCGAAGACTCGCTCCTCCAGGCGGTCCTGTTTTTCGTCGTGATGCTCGTCTTCCTGATTTCGCCGACGCCGTTCCACGACAAGAGCGGCGCGGACGTCCTTGGCACGCTGGGCGATGGAAACATCATCAATCAGCTCATCTTTCCGCTGCTGGCGGCGCTGACCGTCGGCTGCGTGGTCTACACGCGCCCCGGTTACTTCCGCCAACTCGCCGCCGGCGCGTATCTGTTGTTTTTCGGCTGGCTGATGCTCGAGATCCTGGTCTCCGGCGACATCGGCACCGCCGCCCGCCGCACCCTGTTCGAGTTCGTTTGCGTCACCATCGCCGCCGGCTCGCTGGCGCTGCCTTCATCGCAGCGGCAACTCGGCATCCTGTTCGCCATCGTCATCGCCGTAACGCTCATCATCTCGTTCGGCGGCGTGCTGTTTCTGCACAACCTCTCCGTCCATCTGGCGACCGACGCCATCGAGCCCGACCTCGCTGGCGATTGGCGCGGACCCTTCCGCCATAAGAACGAGGCCGGCCATCTGATGGCGCTGCTCGTCTTCGTCAGCATCTACATCGCGCGCACGGTCAACGGGCTACTGGGATGGACGCTCGTCATCGGCTGCGGCTTCTTCCTGGTCATGACGCATTCCAAGACAGCGATGGCGCTGCTGCCGTTCGTGCTGCTGCTTGCGTTCACATTCGAAAGCGTCCGCCGGCAGTGGCAGCGCGCCCTCGTCGCGTTCGCGCTACTCGTCACCTTGAACGTGGCGACCGTCGGCTCGAGCTGGCCGGGCCCGGTCCGCTCGATGGTCGGGCTCGTCCTCAAGGACGTGACGTTCACCGCGCGGACCGATCTCTGGCGCTACTCGGCCGAAAACATTCTGAAGCATCCGGTGTTCGGACATGGCACCGGCGGCTTCTGGCGCACGAAGGAGATGATGTACAAGGATGACGTCGGCGGCGCTGAGCCGGAGGACATCTCGAACTGGGTGACGCAGCTCGGCTCCGATTCTCACAACACCTATCTGGAGACGGCGCTGCAACTCGGCATCCCGGGACTGATCTTGTTGATGCTGTGGGTCGGAGGTGTTCCTCTGCTCGCCTATCCGTTGGCGAGGGAGGACAAGAACGGCCGCGAACTCGCAACGCTGTTCGTCCGCATTTGGCTCTACGTGCTCTACATGGGCTCACTCGAGACGGTCATGCTGACCCGCAACAATCCGGTCTGGATCCTGATGCTGATGTCGATCTTCGGTCTTCAGATGATGGCCAACCACCGCACGCGATAGCGTCCGCCCAGTCTCGGAACTCTCGATAGAAAAAACTGCGCCCGAGCTGTCGATAGAAAAAGCGCGCCCGAATACGATTCGGACGCGCTCTATAAAGTCACCAGGTAAGTGCTTGGTCTGCCCGATCAGGCGGCTTTCGCCTTGCGGACGTGGTTCTGGGGAACGGACTTCTTTGCCACCAGCCTCGGAGCCATCGGCTGTGCCACTTCCTCGCCACGCCGATGCGTCTTGACGACGACATTGCGCGCTTGGAACGCCTCGCGCAGGACGTCGACACACTTCTGCGGCTCGGTATCGCCGCACATGAAGATGTCAACGGCCGCAAACTCGGCGTCCGGCCAGCTATGGATCGAGATATGGCTCTCCGAGAGCACGGCCACCCCCGCCACTCCGCCTTGCGGCGTGAAGTGATGCAGGTGAACATGCAGCAGCGTAGCGCCAGCTACTTCAACACAACGCTTCAACGTGCGTTCGATGTGCTTGAGATCATCAAGCCGCCGAGCACCCACCAGATCTATGAGAAGGTGGTTCCCGGCAAATCGAACGCCGTCGCGCTCGACGAAGAAGTCGTTTCCCTTAACGTGCGCTACGTGCGCAGTTTGACCATGATCTTCCTTTTGGGCGGTGCTTGAACGAGTTAAGTCCATCCCCAATTGGAAGAGGGCGTCGTCGTAAGCCATGGGACCCTCCCCAACCAGTAGACAGATTGTGACCCGCCCGCTCCTTACCTGGGGGTTTGGGGATTGTGTCCTTGACCTTAAGGGCAGGTGGACGAACGGAGACCCCCGATATGAGGCCACTGCCCCCCCTGTGCAAGGAAAAAAGTGCCCTTAGCCGGTAAATATTTTGATGGGGTTTTGTGACGCGGGAAACAGCGCAGCGAGTCGTGCCAGTCAACGGGCCAAGTTAAGGAAACTGCAAACTGCTCGGTGACGAAAAGACGCGTCCGGAGCGAGATTCGCCCGCGAGTTTGGAGGCCGCCTCAATCACGTCCGCCGAGCAACCCCTTCAGCAGGTCACCCGCCTTTTTTCCGCCGAGCTGCTTGCCGATCTCGCGCACCACGTCCACGGCTTTGCTGGGGTCCTTGATGATGCCTTGCAGGTCCGGCGAAATGCTCGGCTGGTCCCATGAACCCTTGATCTTCACCGGCACTTCGATGCCGGCGAGGTTGATCGGGCCGCCCTGGCCGGCCAGAGATCCGACAATCTTGGGCTTGGCGACGTAGTCGATCTGGCGCGCGCCCAACATCACCTGACCGCTGCCGCCGACGCGAAGGAGGGGGCTGACGATCTTCAGGTCGTTATTCTGGGCGATACCGTCCTTGATCGCGAAGCTCGCCGACAGTTCGCTGAAGTCGGTCTTGTCGGTCGTGCCACCGCCGCGCAAGAGCTGGGGAATGTTGACGCCGACGATTGCGCCGTTGGCGAACTGGAACGCCGCGGAGCCATCGAGGCTATCGACGATCGCCTTTTCGGTCGCGCCCTGTCCAGCGAGCTTCATCTGCAGGTTGCCATTGCCCGCTAGCCAGTTCATTGCGGCTGCGTCGCGCAGCAGCGGCTGAGCAGAGACGTTATCGATCGTCACGTCGGTGGAGACGGACGGCGTACCGCCGCTGGCGTCGACCGAAATAACGCCGCGGCCCTTTCCGTCATAAAGTGCGACGTCCGTGATGTTGGTCGTGAGCACGCTGCGCTTCAGGTTGATCTGCAAGTCAGTCTTGCCGATCTTGATCTCGCGAACCAGCAGGCGCCCGATGCTGAGTGTGGCGTCGGCATCAACGAGAGACAAAAGCGCGGTATTGATCGGCTCCTCGCTCCAGCCCGCCCGCCGCTCATAGCCCCTCACCTGCGGCGTCTGCGGCTTCAACAGGTCGTCGATAGACTGCGGTAGCGCGGCGCCGCCCGCACCTGCCGGTGGTGGCTGCAGGGCGGCGCGCTTTTTCGCCGGCTTTGAAGGCGCGGTGGTGTCGGAACCGTATTTGTTGAGGTCGAGCTCCGAGATGTTGAGCCGCGCCTTGACCACCGGCCGCTCGCCCCCGGTCTCGATGGCGACGTTGCCGGTCGCCGTCGCTCCATCGAGCCCGATCGTCGCGTCGTTGAGCGCCAGCGATTTGCCGGCGGCGCGGAGCCGCCCCTTCACCGAGAATGGGCCGAAACCTTCGGCCGGCGGCAAGGCCGATCCGAGCCAGTCGACGAGTGCGCGGGCGGATGGCGTCGTGGCTTCCACAGCTCCGGATAGATCCACGAATTCCCGTACCAGCACGGAGCCGTCGTAGGTGAGTTTCAGTGGCTCGCTCGCGACATTGAAGGCGAGGCGGCCGGGCTTCTCCTGCATCAACTGCTGGAGCGAGGTGAGGCGGCCGTCGAAGCTGACCTTCTCGCCTTCGAGCATGAAATCGCCGTTCGCCTGCAGCGGGCTTTCGAGGGATGCGAGCGCGAGCTTGGCGTTTATCGCGGAGATGACCTGGGTCGAGCCCGCGCGGCGGTCGTCGGTGTAGCGTACGGTGCCGTTCTCGACGCGCACGTCGCCGAGGGAGAAGTCACGTAAATTCGACGGCTGGGCGCTTTCCTTTTGTCCAGCTGTCGCATTATCAAGGAAGTCCTTGGCATCGGAGGGAAGCTGCGTCGGTGCATCAGTTCTGGGCGCGCCAGCTTGCGCATAGCGAACGCGTGAAGGCTCCGCACTCTCAGCAAATTGCCAACTGCGGCGGCCCTGGCCATCCACACGCAGGTTGAACACGGGATCGCGCAGGACGAGTTGCTCGATCTCAACCTGCTTTTTTATCAGCGGCAGCGCCCGCACCCTCACTTCGAGCGCGGCGATCCTGGCAGTTGGATCGCCGCCCATCCCGGGAGGCGCCGAGAGAGTTACGTCGCGCAGGACCAGACCGACCGAGGGATAGAACGAGAACGAGGTTTCGCCGCCGATGGTCAAATCGCGGCCGGTCTTTGCCTTGACCTCGGCGGCGATGCGTTCGCGAACTTGGGATGAGGGCGATGACCCAGCGATGAAAGCGACGGCAAAGACCAGAACCGCGATCAGCGCGAATCCGCCGAACAGCAGCGCTGTGACCAGACGCGATTGGCGCTGCGGTTGTGGTTGCTGCGGCCTGCCACCTTCGGGCGCTGGGCGACGTGGTGCGCCACTGACGAGATTGGAGGCGCGCTCGGGCCGCTGCTGCGGAGGCTGCTGGTTAGTCGGCTGCTGCGGCATGTGATAACCCTCGTAGCGGGGAGGCGGAGCGGGCGGCTTACGGGTCATGACATTCTTCTCAGTCGGATGAGCCGGATGGGGCTCAATCCAGGACAATTGCGGACAAAGTCGTTCAAGGCGTTCCGCAATCGATACCGCGAAGTACATGCGAAATGCGGCATCGCCGTGCACAGCACGAAGGAGAGTATGTCATTGTTTACCATGCGGTCGATAGCGCGCATCGGCCTTTTTCCACCCCGCCGTCGAGGGGCCGGCTGCCTAGCCGAAGAGGCATCGGAGAAGACAACGGAATATCCGGACCCAGGCCCTTGTTGCGAACTTGGAGCGAGAGTGCCGCCAACCTGGCCGCCAGCTTGTCCCATGACCACGCTGAGCCGTATGGTCCGGTTCGCGTCGCGGTAGAGGGAAACAATTCGGCCGGGATGCATGGGAAGGGTTGCCAAAAGGACGAGCGTGGCTGCTGCCCGGGTTTTACTGGCATTGGGGCTCCTGGCGCTTGCCATCTGGGCAGCGCGTTTACCATGGCCGCGCGAGCCGCTGGCCGCGCGTGACGGCATGCAACTGGCCACGGCTCGCGCCTGGGGACTGCAATTACAGAACGTCGCCGCGCTGGCTATTCCCGAGGCGATTGACATTCTGGTCGTCGACTATTCGCGCGACGGCTCCGACGCTCGCGCCTGGACGCCGGCGACAGTCGAGGCCTTGCGCCGCCGCGAGAGCGGGCGTCCGCGCATCGTTCTCTGCTATCTCTCGATCGGCGAGGCCGAGAGCTACCGCTACTACTGGCACGAGCGCTGGTGGACGAATGCCCAGCGTTGGCTTGGCCGCGAGAATCCGGAGTGGAAAGGCAATTACGCGGTCCGCTATTGGGACCCCGGCTGGCAGCGCATCATCATGCAGCCGGCTCCGAACGGTTTTGCCAGGATCGCGGAGCTTATCCAGCCGCACCACAAGCCTTACCTCGACCGCATCATGGAAGCTGGATTCGATGGCGTCTATCTCGATCGCATCGACGCGTTCGCCGAATGGGAAAAGACCCGTGGCAAGCAATCCGAAAGCGATATGGTCGAGTTCGTCCGCCGTATCTCGGCTTACGCCAAGAAGCGGCGACCCGGCTTTTTGATCGTGCCGCAGAACGGCGAGGAGCTGCTGAAGCATGACTCCTATCTTGCCGCCATCGACGCCGCCGCGAAGGAAGACCTGCTGTTCGGGATCGGCGGTGACGAGGTTGCAAACGATCCCGGCGCCGTCTCCGCGACCAACAAGCTTCTGGACCGGGTCAAGAAGGCGAAGAAACCGGTTCTCGTTGTTGAATATCTTGCCGATGCCGCGAGACGGGGCGCGGCCGTCCGTGACATCGCAGCGAGGGGATACATCCCCCTGATTGCGGCGCGCGCTCTGAACACGGCTCCTCTCGAACCGTCCGAATTCTCCGAGTTGCCGAGCGCCTCGGACGGCAGGTTGCCGGTGCCGGCTCGTTAACCCTGTCGCCACTTTTTTGCCGTGATCACTCCAGCTGCCCGCGGGGCGGGTAAGGGCGTTTTCTCGTCCAAATTGCCGCCAACCCCCAAGGTCTTGGGCTCGCGGCGGTCCGGTAGCCACCACTGGCTGTGTTGTTGACGCAATTAATGGTTGTGGTTGAAAAAAGAACAACCGTCTAGGTTGTGCCACGAGACTCGGGCATGTTCCCGGGATGTTCGTAAATGTAGCGTCTCGTTCGGTTTTCCGGTTGGTGGCGTTCGCGCTGATCGGTAGCCTTGCCGGCCTCCTCTCCTATTTGCGAGCCGAGGCCAATCCTTCCGGGATACACGCGCCAATTGCTGGCGCCGCCCGCGTGGTCGATGGCGATACGATTGCCATTGGCGGAATCCACATTCGAACTCGAAGGCATCGACGCGCCCGAGACTTCCCAAACGTGCGGTCGCAGCCTGAGCACGATGGAGACGTGGCCATGCGGCACCGCCGCCTCGGCCGCGCTCGAGCATATGCTGCATGGCCGGACGGTCAGTTGCGATCCCAGGGGGCTCGACAAATACGGCCGCACGCTCGCCACCTGCTTCGTCGACGGGATCGACGTCAACGCCGAGATGGTCCGGCGCGGGCTTGCCTGGGCTTTCGTGAAGTACTCGCGCAAGTATGCCGGCCTGGAGGCCGAGGCGCGGGCGGCACGTATTGGCGTCTGGCAGGGCGATGCGACGGCTCCGTGGGAGTATCGCCAGCAGCAATGGGCAGCCGCGGAAACCGAAGCTCCCCAGGGCTGCGCAATCAAGGGTAATGCCGGACGCAACGGCGCTATCTACCACATGCCGTGGAGCCCCTGGTACGGCAAGGTCCGCATGGACACGAACGACTTTCACAAGCGCTGGTTCTGCTCCGAGACCGAGGCGATCAACGCCGGCTTCCGGCCCGCCCGATCGTACTGAAAGAAGTAAGTCGTACTGACAGAAACAATCTGCGCCGTGGCGGAGCTTTCCGCTTCGGCGCAGGCCATGTGTCAACTCTTGGCCGCACGCAGAGCTTGAGTAGCCGCTTGCGCGCCGCCGAACATGGCGCCGGTATAGCCGCCGGCGGTCGTATAGGCGGACGCGAGCCAAAGTCCTCTGATGCTGGTACGCGGGCCCGTCTTCGCGATCTGGCCGAGACCGGTGTTTGGCGCAAAGCCGTAGACGGCGCCGCCCGGCGTGTTGAGGTAACGCTGCATAGTTGCGGCAGTCGCCATCTCGCTGTGAACGACGGCGCTCGCCATGCCCGGGAAGTGGCGGTCGATATCGACGACGAGCGCGGCGATCCACTCCGCCTTGCGGGCCTGTCGTGCCGCATCATCAAGGGAGGACCAATTTTCCAGCCGGTCGATGCCGCTGAAGTTGACGAGGTGCGGACCGGTCGCGTTGAGCCCACTGTTGATCCGGCCGTAATCGACGAACGTGTACGGCGGCATCCGCCCTTGTGGGTTCTCACGGAGGATGGCGGCGGCCTCACGCAAGTCACCGAATTTCTCCAGCCAGTCCGGGATGACGAACGTCGAGTAACTGCTGACCCCGAAATCGCGGGCGGGGCGGTCGAGGCCGAGTGAAACGCTCCACAAAGAAATCGACGACCGCCGCTTCGTGTAGGGCGCAAGGAACGCCGAGCGCTGTTTCTCTTCTAACATGTTAGCCAGCACTTGCGGCGCGGCATTGCCGTAAATGATAGGCGCCACATCCACCTGGACGTCGCCGCCGCCCGTCGCGCGGTGCTCGACCCCAGTGACCCGGCCGCCCTTCACGATGATCGACTGCGCTTCGCGGCCGGCTTCCAATTTGCCGCCGGCTCGCTCGATCAAGTCGATCAGCCGGCCGCTCAATGCCTTCGAGCCACCGCTGATATAGTGGCCGCCGCCGACGAGGTAGGACGCCTGCGGGATCGCGTAGCGGACAAACGGCATCTCGTCCGGATCGTCATGGTAACGGGCGAAGTTTGCGGCCAGCACGAGTTTCACGGCCTCGTCCGATCCGAACAGATCGTTCAACGCCTCGCCGACGCTGGCGCGCCCTTCGCGCAGGATCGGCCACAGCTTCCGCACCGCCTCCGGCGCGTGCGTCAGCCACCACAACCGGTCTTCCTGATGCTGGGTCGCGAACGAGACGGCGCTGCGGAGGGCCAGGATGCGTCGGAAATACTCCTCCAACGCCGCTTTATGCTGCGGGAAGCGAGCCGTTACGGCTGCGAGCGCGGCGTCGATCCCGTTCGGCAGCGTGAATGGCTCGCCGATCAGCTTGCCGCGGACGTCGTAGAGATCGCCCGTCTCGAGAAAGTAGACGTCGCAATCGAGACCGAGCGTCCGCCACAGGGGCAGCTTGGGGTCGTCCTCGTCGAACCCGTCGATCTCATGCAGAGACGCCTCGATCGCGATTTCGTTGTGCCGATAGACCGTGGCCGCACCACCGAAGCTCTCATTGCGCTCGAGGACCAGGACGCGCAGGCCGGCGCGGGCACTGAGTGCGCCGGCCGTCAAACCACCCAGTCCCGAGCCGATCACGATCGCGTCATACGTGCGGGCCATCGCGTGCTCCTTTGCTGGGCTCGCTGTGGGCGAGAGAGAGCGCGAATGCATCGACTGAGGTCATGAATGCGGATGCGATCGGAACGGACCAAGCGCGCGCGTCACACCTCGCGATGCCGGCCAACCGTGGCGATTGCCGCGATGCAGCCGAGTGCGTTATATTTCCGCCAAAGCAAATCAAGAATCCCGCAAGAGGAAGCGCCCATGATCGACCCGGCCCAAGTCCGCAATGCCCGCTCAGCCGCCTGCGCGGTCGCCGCGGCCGTGACTGGGGCGCTGGCTTTGCCGGGTGCAGCTCTTGCGGGTGCAACCTGGGACGGTTTGAAGACCGAGGTCTACGGCGCGCGGCCGATTTTACCCGGCGCCGGCATCGTCACGTTGAAAGCGCCTTCGCGCCCCGAGGATCAGCGTGCGGTGCCGATCTCTGTCGATGCCGATTTCCGCGACGGCCGCACCGTCAAGGCCGTGACCTTCGTGGTCGACGAGAATCCGTCGCCGATCGCTGCCGCGTTCAACTTCCAGCAGCCGCGCGAGCACGTGACTCTGGCGGCGAAGTTCCGCCTCAACGCCCAAACCGAGGTGCGTGCGGTGGTCGAGGCGAGCGACGGGAGGCTGTACATGGTTTCGCAGCTGGTGAAGTTCGCAGGCGGGCAAGCCGCTTGCTCCGCGCCGCCGAGTGGTGATCCGAAAGAAATCGCCGAGAACATGGGCAAGATGAAACTCGCGCAGGAGACGGCTTCAGGCGCTGTCGCGACTCCCATCAACC
Organism: uncultured Alphaproteobacteria bacterium; assembly: GCA_963847435.1. GTDB lineage: Bacteria > Pseudomonadota > Alphaproteobacteria > Rhizobiales > Hyphomicrobiaceae > CAWJZR01. The sequence continues at coordinate 152,376 of CAWJZR010000026.1, forward strand.
ACCATGTTCGGCTCGACATCTCGCATCCCAACCACACCGGGATGGTGCTCGACCAGCAGACCCTGCTGTATGTTCCGCTGAAAATGGTGACCGACGTCGACGTCACGGTCGGGAACGACCCGGTGTTTCAGATGACCGGTTCGATCACGCTGGCGCAAGATCCTTCGATCGAGTTCGATTATAAGGCCAACGGCGCCGACAAGCTTGTCGCGCACGTGAAGGACTCGGACAATAGCGAATGGAGCCAGGCCTTCCCCATCGGGCAAGGGAGCTGATTTTCCTCAGCCGAGCAGCGCCATCGCCGCCACCCCGCCGAGCGCAAGCAAGTTGAGCAGCGTCGAGATATTGATGTCGCCCGGCCGTCGGTCGCGCACGCGTACTTCCTTGATCTGAACCTTGGTGATCGTTCGCGGCTCGCCAGCGGCCGTTCGTCCTCCACGCAACCAGGCCCACAGCCAGCCCCACAACGTCTGCGCGGCCCCCCACACTTCATAAGGCGCGCGGCGCCAGCCGTGCTTGAACGCGAAGATCGCGAACGCCAGCACCACGATCTGCAACAGCGTCGAGACCCAGCCGCCGATCAGAAACCAGATCAGCGAGAGCGGGATCTTGATGAGCCACCACAGCCAGGACAGGATTTCCATCGTCGGTGAGTTCCTCGGGGAAATGACGCTTGCGTTGAGGTGCGAAAGCCGGCTCGGCTTATAGAGCTTTAACGGAAAGACCGTGGCGAAAGGCGCAATTTGGCTGATCTTCCGCGGCGGGAGCCGGGTCCCTTTTCGCAGGTGACGGCAGGGGTGGAATGCGTATAGTGCGCCGCAATTCGCAAAAGCCGCACCGAACGAGCGCCCCCATGTCCAAGACGACCGCCGCCAAAAAGATTGCCAGCGCAGCCGATGCCGCCGCGGCCCCGTCCTCGCTGCCGCCGCTGCGTCCCAAGGTGGCCTTTCAGGACCTGATCCTCACGCTGCAGCAGTTTTGGGGCTCGCAAGGCTGCGTCGTTCTGCAGCCCTATGACATGGAGGTGGGCGCGGGCACCTTTCACCCGGCGACGACATTGCGCGCGCTCGGGCCGAAGCCTTGGAACGCCTGCTACGTGCAGCCCTCGCGCCGGCCCAAGGATGGCCGGTACGGTGAGAACCCGAACCGCATGCAGCACTACTATCAGTTCCAGGTGATCATGAAGCCGTCGCCGGCCGATATCCTGGACCTCTACCTGAAGAGCCTCGAAGCGATCGGCATCGACACCAAGGTCAACGACATTCGCTTCGTCGAGGACGACTGGGAGAGCCCGACACTCGGCGCCTGGGGTCTCGGCTGGGAGGTGTGGTGCAACGGCATGGAGGTGACGCAGTTCACGTACTTCCAACAGGTCGGCGGTTACGACTGCAATCCCGTCGCGGGCGAGATCACCTATGGCCTGGAGCGTCTTGCCATGTACGTGCAGGGCGTCGACCGCGTGTTCGACCTCAACTTCAATGGCCGTGAGGACTCGCGCAAGCTGACCTACGGCGACGTGTTCCTGCAGGCCGAGCAAGAATACTCGCGCTTCAACTTCGAGCACGCCGACACCGGCATGCTGCTGTCGCACTTCCGCGACGCTGAGAAGGAGTGCAAGGCACTGTTGGATAAGGGTGCCGGCGGCGACAAGCACCTGCTCTGCGCTGCCCGGCCTACGACCAGTGCATCAAGGCCAGCCACATCTTCAACCTGCTGGACGCCCGCGGCGTCATCTCCGTCACCGAGCGCCAGAGCTACATTTTGCGCGTGCGCGAACTGGCGAAAGCCTGCTGCGGCGCCTGGCTCGCCACCGACGGTGGGCGGGGGTAGTTGGCTCCGTCTCTCACGAGACGGATTGAAAGCAAGCCCGCATCCACTCGCGCCGTCCTCGCGTTCTCGCTGCATCAACTGAGCGAGACTCCATGGCCGCTCCGTTAAAACTCGCCGCTGTTGCAATGCTGTTCGCGGTGGCGGGCTTCTTTGCTTCGCAGGCTGCCAGCGCGGCGCCGGCCTACAGATGGAAATATTGGCCGCTGTTCGTGTTTGCGCAGGGCGACACGGCCGTACTGGCGAAGCAGAAATCCATCGTTTCCAGTCAAGCGGCAGCCTTCAAGGAACGCAATATCGTCGTCGTGTGGATCGTCGGCGATAAGGTGTCGGCGGACTTCGGCCCACCACCGGCAAAGATCCAAACGCGCTGCGACCCCGCTACGGCGTCGGCGCAGGTGCATACCGTGCCGTGCTGGTTGGCACGGCCGGCGGCGTCAAGCTTTCCGAAGCCGCTCCGCTCACTGCGTCCACCCTGTTCGCTACAATCGACGCAATGCCGATGCGCCGAGACGAGGTTCGCCGCATCCGCAAGAACTCAGGCTAGCCGAGACCTCCATTGAATCCCGGCCGTATTACCCCTATTTTAGCGCTTCGGTTGCTCACACCGCAACCGCGCCGTTAAGCGGAGGCGTCACCGTGGCCGGTCATCTCACAGCTGCGATTGTCATTGCCCTGCCGGCGATTGCGCTGGCTTGGCTGCTGTTGCGCCATCAGCCGCGGGCGATCTTCTGGTTCGCAACGGCCTTGATCATCGTCGGTAGCGGCTATCTCGCGGCGACGGGAACTGCCGACGACATCTACCGCGCCGTGTTCGTGAAAGGTGGAACCGCAGTTCGCGACACCGATCCGGCCGCGGCTCCCGGCCCGGCGTATTGAGGCCGCATCTCAGATGCTCGATCTCGTGACGCCGCTCGTTCTGCTCGTGGCATTCGCGCTCTACGTCCTGTTCCTCAAGCGCTTCGACCGTTTCAAGCTCAAGTCGATGACCGCCGTCGGCGCGCTGCTGATGCTCGCGCTGATCGCGCTCAACCATTTCGTTGCCCTCGGCCCGCTGCTCGCGTTCGGCCTTTACGTGGCGGGACTGGCGGCGGTCTATGTGATGTTCTGACTGTCATCCCCCACGAAACCCAGCGGCGCAGCCCCGCACGGCATCCGGCCGGCGCGGAGGCGCTTTTGTCCGAGATGACGAACGGTTCTTTGATTTGTTGCCGGGCGGGCTGGGGAAACGTATGAGATCACACCAAACGAACCGATAGGACGACCCGTCCTCCATTTCTGCGGGGCCCCATGGCTGAGCTGCTGCTCGAGCTGTTCTCCGAGGAGATCCCGGCGCGGATGCAGGCGCGCGCGGCGGAGGATTTGCGCGGCTGGTCATCGAGGGGCTGAAGGCGCAGGGGCTCGCGGCGGGCGAGGCCGAGGCCTATGCGACGCCGCGGCGGCTGGCGCTGGTGGTGGAGGGCGTGCCGGCAAGTCGCCCGCACATCTCGGAGGAGAGAAGGGCCCGCGCGTCGATGCGCCGGAGCAGGCGATTGCCGGGCTTCCTGAAGTCGGCGGGCCTGCACGTCGATCGAGGAGCGCGAGGTCGTCAAGGACGACAAGAAGGGCGACTTCTACGTCGTCAGGATCGAGAAGCCGGGCCGCGGCGCCGAGGAGATCGTCGCCGAGGTGGTGCCGGCGGTGCTCGCCAAGTTCCCGTGGCCGAAGTCGATGCGCTGGGGCTCGCGGGCAGCATCCACGTGGGTGCGGCCGCTGCATTCGATCGTCTGCCTGCTCGACGGCAAGGTCGTGCCGTTCGAGATCGAGGAGCGTCGAGAGCGGCAACGAAACGCGCGGGCATCGCTTCCACGGCAACGAGCCGTTCGAGGTGTCGGGCGCGGCCGACTACGCCAAGGGCCTCAAGGCGCACAAGGTCATCCTCGATCCGCCGGAGCGCGCGGCGCTGATCGCCGAGCAGGCGCGCGCGCTGGCCAAGGAGCACAAGCTGGCGCTGGTCGAGGACGAGGCGCTGCTGGCCGAGAACGCCGGCCTCACCGAGTGGCCGACTGGTGCTGATGGGCAGCTTCGACGAGGCGTTCCTGGCGGTGCCGGCCGAATGCCTGATGCTCGTCGATGAAGCAGCACCAGAAGTGCTTCTCGCTGACGCGATCCGCGCTCGGGCAAGCTCGCCAACAAGTTCCTGCTGGTGTCGAACCTGCATCGCCAAGGACGGCGGCACGCAGATCATCGCCGGCAACGAGAAGGTGATCCGCGCGCGGCTGTCGGACGCCAAGTTCTTCTGGGAGCAGGACCTCAAGAAGCCGCTCGACGAGATGGCGATGCGCGCTGCCGGCATCACCTTCCACGAGAAGCTCGGCACGCCAGAAGGAGCGCGTGGAGCGCATCGCCGAGCTGGCGTTCCAGATCGCGGGCTCGGTGGATGCGGTGCCGGAGGACGCGCGGCGCGCGGCGCAGCTCGCCAAGGCCGATCTGGTGTCCGGCATGGTGGGCGAGTTCCCCGAGCTGCAGGGCCTGATGGGCCGCTACTACGCCGAGGCCGGCGGCATCAAGCCCGGAGATCGCCGCGCGCCATCGAGCTGCACTACAAGCCCAAGGGGCCGACCGACACGGTGCCGCTGGCGTCGCAGGGCGACGCGGTGGCGGTCGCCGTGGCGCTGGCCGACAAGCTCGACACGCTGGTCGGCTTCTGGGCCATCGGCGAGAAGCCGACGGGCTCGGGCGATCCGTATCAGCTGCGGCGCGCGGCGCTGGGCGTGATCCGGATCGTGCTGGAGAATGATCTGCGCGCGTGCCGCTCGAGCCGCGTCGCATCGCGCCATCTCGAGCTAGTTCGAAGACAGCAGTCATTCGTGCGACGAAGACGATATTCGACGCATCGGGCGCGATGAGGCAACTGTACGCAGACGATGGCCGAGTACGCAGCGGAATGCCGCATGTGGCAATCGTAGAGACCTGCTCGCCTTCTTCGCCGACCGGCTGAAGGTGCACCTGCGCGACAAGGGCGCGCGGCACGACCTGATCGACGCGGTGTTCGCGCTCGGCGGCCAGGACGACCTCGCGCTGATCGTCAAGCGCGTCGAGGCGCTGGGCGAGTTCCTCAAGACCGACGACGGCGCCAACCTGCTGGCCGGCGTCAAGCGCGCCAGCAACATCCTCCGCGACGAGGAGAAGAAGGACAAGACGAGCTACGCCGGCGCCGCCGATGCCCGGCATCCTGCTGACGAGCCGCGAGGAGCGCGTGCTCTACCGCGGCGATCCAGAAGGTGAAGGGCGACACGGTGGCCGCCATCAACGTGGAGAACTTCGCCGGCGCCATGCGGGCGCTGGCCGAGCTGCGCGCGCCGGTCGATGCCTTCTTCGACAAGGTGACCGTCAACGCGCGACGACGCCGACGCTGCGCGCCAACCGCCTCGCGCTGCTCTCCGAGATCCGCGCCGCCACCCTCAACGTCGCCGACTTCTCCAAGATCGCCGGGTAAGGGGGACAGCCAGCAAGCCACGCGCTTCTTGTAACTCGCGCGTTACTTCGCCAGCACCTTCGGCCAGTTGGCGTCCGCCTTGACGATGTTGGCCTCGGCTGCCTTTTCCCAGGTCGATTGCACGCGCTTGTCGTAGTTGAGGTAGAGCTTGCCGCCGACGATCTTCCAGGCGTTCGGATCGCCCTTGGCCGTGTAGCCCTGGCTGACAGCCCAGGCGCAATAACCGCCGTATTGCGGGGCATAGCGCGTTGGCTCGGCGCGGAAGGCGTCCCGGTTGGCTTCACTGGTGAAACGCCACGTTGCGCCATCGTGCATGAGGGTGATCGAGGGGCTGCCGCTCACGGGTTTACTATCGTTGAAGTAGGCGACCGGATCGTAACCGCCGACCGCGATGCCTTTCACGAGGCCGGTGTAGATCGTCGGCTCGCCAGCGCGTGCGGGCTCTGGCACGACGTCGGCGACGGCGGCTGCAAGAACGGCGGCAATTGCTAGCTGGGCGCTGGCTTTCGCGATCCGCGCGACGATGCTTCGAGTATTGCTCATGGGCACGACCTCCTGCTTGCCGAGAGGTTCGCCGTTGTTGCGCTGTCTGTTACCCTTTTTCCCGTAAAATGGCCCGGCCAAGAGCATGAAGGCAGGTATCGAAGAAATGGCGACCGACTTGCAGTTTCTGTTCGTCTACGGCACGCTGATGGGCTCGGCTGCGAGCGACTACGGCCGCGATATGCGAGAGCGTCTGCACCGTGAGTTGCGATCCTACGGCGTCGCCACGATGCAGGGGCGGCTCTACGATCTCGGCTCCTATCCCGGGCTGATCGGAAGTGCCGATCCGGGTGATCTAGTGCAGGGCGAGGTGGTGCGGCTAGCTGACCCGGATGCCGTTTTCGGCTGGCTCGATGCGTACGAGGGCATCGTCCGTGGCCGCGCCGACAACGAGTACGAACGCGTGCTCTCACCTGCGCGGCTGCAAGGCGGGACGCTGGTGTCGGCTCATGTCTATCGCTACGTGCAAGACGTATCGGCCGGGCGTTGGCTCCCCGAAGGCCGCTGGTTTGCAACGACGTGATGCCGGTGGACCGCTCAACGCGTTAACCAGCGGTAAATGCCGCTGCGGCATGATCCCTGATCGCGTTGACGGCCCTCGCGCCGCGAAGGGCCGATTCGGCGTGGTTTTCATGTCAGGATCAGCACCGTGGTCACCCCCGCTGCGAACGCCCGTCCGTTTCGTTTCCAGAATTTCGATGCCGGCAGTTCACAACAGCTCCGCGACATGACCGACGTCTGGCTCGCCGACGTGAGCGCGGCGGCTTGGGTCACCAAAGAAGCGCAGAAGCTCGCGGGTGTCATCGCGGAGTATCTGCTCGTCGAAAAGCCGATGGCCGTCTACACCCGCGACTTCGAAAGCAAATACAACATTCAATCTGAGGAAGTGGCGCGCGGGCTGAAGTTGTTGAAGCTGTTTGCGGCAGTCGAAGGCTTCGAGATCGAGAAGGGCAAGCTTTGCGTGCTGGCGCGCGTGACGCTCGGCCAACGCGTGAAATACATGGAGCTGCAGGAGCGCTATCGTGAGCTGGCCGCGGTCGAAGCAGACCGCACTGCCAGCGAAGCGGTCGAGGCCCTGCGCTCGGTGGCGGCTCATACCGTGCCGCCGGTCAACTCCTTCGCGGACGCATCTGCTCCGCTGGCCGCCAACGGCTAACCGTTCACGCGGGCGGCTTCGTCTCATCGAAGGCCGGAACTTCGGCGGCAAATCGGGTGAGCCAGCCTGCGAGCTGGGGCCGGTTTTGCCGCCAGCGTCCGTCGAGACGGAAATCGAGGTATCCCAGCGCCGCCGCCAGCGTGATATGCCCGTAATCGGGCGTCTTGGCCCAGGCTGGCGGGTTGGGCTCGAGATGGTCGAGCGCGTTGTCGATCTTGAAGTTCTGGCGCTCCATCCAGCTCGCGACCCACTTGTCCTCCGGCCGGAAGCGCTTCTCGTAAACGAGCGCGAGGGCGGCTTCCATGATGCCATCGGACAGCGCCGCGAGCGTCAGCGCGCGATATCTTGCCGGGCCATTGGCCGGAAACAGGGCGGGAGCGGGCTTCAGGCTATCGAGGTATTCGCAGATCACCGCGCTGTCGTAGATCTGCGTCCCATCGTCGAGAATGAGGACGGGGATTTTGCCGAGCGGGTTCTCGCGGCTGAGCGGCGTATCGCCGCTCGGCATGGTGTCGACGTTCTCGATCGTGATCCGACTCGCCAGACCCTTCATTTTCGCCGTGATCTTGACCTTGCGGCCGAACGGCGAGGGCGGCGCGGAAAGAAGCTTCATCATGTTCGGACCCGGTTTGGCGACGGCATTGCACTCAACGTCCGATAAAAGCTCCACTGCGGTCAAGCGTCGGCGCTCTCCGCAGCGGCGGCGGCTGTCTCGTAAGCATCGGTGGCGATGAGCCAGGCTTCTTCTGCCTCGGCGAGTTTCTTGGAAATCAGGCCGTGCTCGATGGTTGCGGCTTTCGCTTTCGCCGGATCACGCGTGTAGAGGCTCGCGTCACCGAGCAGGGCATCGAGCTTGGCGATGTCGGCGGTAATCTTCTCGACCGCTTTCTCGGCCTGCTGCATCGCCTTCTTGAGTGGCGCCAGCTCGGCGCGTCGCTGGGCGGCCTCACGGCGGGCGTCGGCGCGCGTGGCCTTCGGCTGATCGTCTTGGTTTGCCTGCGCTCGGGTTCGCGTGCCGCGCTCCGCCAGCAACTCGCTGCGATAGCTCTCCATGTCGCCGTCATAGGAGCGTACGGTGCCGTTCGTGCACGATCCACAGCCGGTCGGCCGTCGCCTCGATGAGGTGGCGGTCGTGGCTGATGAGAATGACGGCGCCCTCGTAGTCCATCAGCGCGTGGATCAGCGCCTCTCGGCTGTCGACGTCGAGATGGTTGGTCGGCTCGTCGAGGATCAGCAGATGCGGCCCGTGGAAGGCGGTGAGCGCCAGCAGCAGCCGCGCCTTCTCGCCGCCCGAAAGGTTGCTGCACGTGGTGTCCGCTTTGTCGGCGCCGAAGCCGAAGGTGCCGAGCCGGGTGCGCCGTTGCGCTTCCGTCGCCTCGGGCATCAGCTTCAGCATGTAATCGTAGGGCGTCGCCAGCGGATTGAGATCGTCGAGCTGATGCTGGGCGAAATAGCCGACCTCGACCTTGCGGGCGCGCCGAACACATGGCCCGTCAGGGGCGCCAGCTTGCCCGGAGAGAGCTTCGCGAACGTCGACTTGCCGTTGCCGTTCTGGCCCAAGCAGCGCGATACGGTCGTCGTGGTCGATGCGCAGGTCAAGGTCTCTCAGGACCGGCTGTTCGGGCTCATAACCGGCGCTGGCGCTTTCCAGCCGCAACAGCGGGCTAGCGAGCATCTTCTGCGGATTCGGGAAGATGAACGGCACGACGCGATCCTCGACCTGCGCCGCGATCGGCTGCAGCTTCGCCAGCGCCTTCACGCGGCTCTGCGCCTGCGCCGCCTTGGTCGCCTTCGCCTTGAAGCGGTCGATGAACGCTTGCAGATGCTTGCGGTGCTCGTCCTGCTTCTTCTTCAGCTTCAATTCGAGCCGCTGCTTCTCGCGCCGCGCGTCCTCGAAGTCGTCATAGCCGCCGGTGTAGAGGGTGAGCTTGCCGCTGCTCCAGGTGCAGGATAGCGCCGACCGCGCGGTTCAAGAGATCGCGGTCGTGGCTGACCATCAGCACGGTGTGCGGATAGGCCTTGAGATAGGTTCTCGAGCCACAGCGTGCCTTCGAGATCGAGATAGTTCGTCGGCTCGTCGAGCAGCAGGATATCGGGTTCGAGGAACAGCACGGCGCGAGCGCCACGCGCATGCGCCAGCCGCCTGAGAACTCGCGGCAGGCGCGCCGTTGCGCCGCCTCGTCGAAGCCGAGGCCGGACAAGATCTGCGCAGCGCGGGCCGGAGCCGAATGCGCGTCGATGTCGGTCAGCCGGATCTGGATTTCGGCGATGCGATGGGGATCGGTGGCCGTCTCGGCTTCCGCCAGCAGGCTCGCGCGCTCAGCGATCGGCGGCCAGCACCCAATCGATCAGCGTCGTCCTCGCCTCCGGGCGCTTCCTGCGCGACGTGGCCGATGCGGGCGTTGCGCGGATAGTTGATGTACCCGAGGTCGGGCGAGAGCTCGCCCGTGATCAGCTCAGCAGCGTGGTCTTGCCCGTGCCATTGCGGCCGACGAGGCCGACCTTGTGGCCCTCGGGAATGCCGACTGTTGCGCCCTCCAGGATGGGGCGCCCTTCGATGCGGAAGGTGAGATCGTTGATGTGAAGCATGGCGCGAGGACATAGCCGTGCCGGTGACGGCTGTCACGTCATAGCTCGATGCCGAAACGCTTCAACACGGCGATCATCGCGAGGTAGCCTGTGACGGTGAGGGCGCAGGAGATCGCCAGGCTGGGCGCAAAGGCGATCCCGCGCCGGAGCATCAACGGCAGGACGACGAACAGGATGAGCGACGGAAGAACCAGCCAGAAGATGCTCGTCGTCAAACTGGCGATCTTTTCGCTGTCGCGCGTATCGGCATAGAGCCATACGATCGCCAGCAGCGACGTGAGCGGCAAGGAGGCCAGAATTGCCGCCGAGGAGGGAGCTGCGCTTGCCCGCCTCCGCGATGGCAACGACCAGAACGCTGGTCAGCAGGATTTTGATCGTCGTTTGCAGCATTGTGGCGCTGCGGTTAGCCGGCCACGACTGGACGGAGCGTCTCGACCAGCAGGCGTTCCTGGACCTCTCCGTCGGGGATGGAGATGTGCGCCGTGAACCAGTCCTGCACCATGCGGCAGACCTTTTCCGGCGGCGCCTTGGCGAGCGCACGGCTGTCGGCGAACAATTGCAGGTCTGTCTGGCTCCAGCCTAGTTTCGTCAGTTGATCGGCGAGCGCGTCATAGTCGGTCTTGACCGGAGCGCTGTGTGTGGTCGGCGACTTGCGGCCGTCGGCGATGGCCTCGAAAATGGCCGCCACCTGGGCCTGGATCGCCGCGTTCTGCTCGCTCGACCGCATCATCTCGATCACGGCGGGGCTGGTCTCGCCCTGCGAGATGAAACTGTAGCAGGCGTCGGTGCTCTTGGAGGCCAGGGCCTTCAGGTTGCCGAGGAAGGCGTTGGCGACGACCTTCAGCTTGGTCGTGCTGGCGGCGAGCGCCAGATCGGCGTTCTTCCGGCGCAGGCTCACCAGCTGCTCGACGAGGTGCTTGGCGATAGCGTCCTCGGAACTCTTATCGGCGGACAACTTAGCGGCTTCCTTGAGCCGGTCGCCATACCACTCGGGGAATTCCTTCTTCACCACCACCCACATGGCGGTGCGCTGGAAGTTGGCGTCGAGCGTCTCTGTCGAATCGCTGAGCTTGTCGAGGGGCGCGGCCCTGGGATCGACTTCGGCCGCAGGCTTGCCCGCCGCTGTCATCATCGCCTTGAGGCCGCTGCCGCCACCCGTCGAGAGAATGTAGCCGCCACCGGCCGCAATCAACAGCACGGCAACCGCGGCGGCTAGCATGCGCACGCGGCTGCGCGGCGCCGGAGCGGCGGTCTCTTCCTCGAACTGGTGTGGCTGGACGTGGGCGAGGGCCTTGCCCCGGCCGGCCGTCATCGGCTCGGCCCCATGCGCCGCCCCGAGCTGCGGCTGAGCCATTCCCGGCCCCGCTCCGGGGCCTCTCTGCATGTTGGGAGGCTGCGCCTGCCCCGGCTGAGATCCCACCGGACCTTGTCCCGGGCCGGGCTGCATGCCCGGCCGGCGCGGATCGAATTGCTGCCGCGGCATTGGAAATTGCGCGTTGTGCATCGGCTGCTGGCCAACATTGGCAGCAGGCGCGGGTTGGCCGTGCCCCTGACCCGTGGTCGTCGGCGACTGGCCGGTTGCGGATTGGCCAGCGACTGGGCGGCCGGCGGCCGGATGGGCTCCCGGTTGGTTCACCGGCTGATGTGTTTCGTAGGGGGCGCCGCCAAAACCCGGCCGTGGCGCGGCCTGCGGCTCATGCCGCTGCGGTTCGGCCCTTGCCGGCTGCGTCTCGTAGGGGGCGGCATTCGCGTGCTGGGTCTGCGAAGCGGAAGCCGGAGGGGGCTGCGTCGAAAGCTTCGGCTGCATCGGTTGCGGCTGCGGAAACACCGCGGTCGCTGGACGCCATTCCGGAAAGCCCGGACGCCACAACAGATCGCCTGGTTTCAGATGCCGCAACTCGGCGAGCTTTTGCATCTCCGCATCGGAGACGGGGCCGTATTGCTTCCCCTCTCGAGCGATGAACCACTGGATCTCGGCGCTTGTTGCAGTCATTGCCGTCCTACGCAGAATGTCATCGAAAGCGCTGGCGAAAATGCGCCGGTGCGCTCCCTGCAGCGCGATATTACGCTTCGGCTGCGATTCATGCCGTATGTCAACATACTCTCCTCTGCGGGGAGCTGCATGGTTAACCGCAACCTGCCGTCGTTGTCGATCTTATGACGGCTGTGATGCGTGTCGGCAAGCGTAACACCACGAAACGGGCGGAGAGAGGGCGGACTTTGCGCCGCAGCTCTCGAACCGCGCGGGCCATTCGTTGAAGGCCTGAAACCGTGTGCGCGACACTCCTCGCCCTTGTGAGCGGCCGGAACGCTCGATATAACCCCGCGCGAACGCGAAGAGAGCCTTCGCCACATCAAGAGGATACGAGATGGCCGTCGAGCGCACGTTCTCCATTATCAAGCCGGATGCCACGGCCCGCAACCTGACCGGCGCGATCAACGCCGTCATCGAAAAGTCCGGTCTCAAGATCGTTGCGCAGAAGCGCGTGCGCTGGACCGCCGCCCAGGCCCAGAAGTTCTACGAGGAGCACGCCGCCCGTCCGTTCTACGGCGAGCTGGTTGCCTTCATGACCTCCGGTCCCATCGTGCTGCAGGTGCTCGAGGGCGACAACGCGATCGCCAAGTATCGCGAAGTGATGGGCGCCACCGACCCGAAAGAAGCCAAGGAAGGCACCATCCGCAAGCTGTTCGCGGTGTCAAAGGGCGAGAACTCCACTCACGGTTCCGACAGCCCGGCTGCCTCGGAGCGCGAGATTGCCCTCAACTTCCGCCTGGACGAGATCGTCGGCTGAAGCCATGATTTGACGTATTGAAGCAAGCCGGCCGCGCTTCAGTTTGCGGCCGGCTTTTTTGCGTAAGGGCCACCATGGCGATCACCCAAATCTACGTCGCCACCAGCGCCGACGGATTCATCGCCGATGCCGATGGGTCCGTCGAATGGCTGGCCTCCTTCGATCCGTTGGCCTACGGCTACGAGAGTTTCTCGGCCCAGGTCGGCAGCGTCATTCTCGGGCGCCGCACCTACGAATTCACGCAGGCGTTTGGCGACTGGCCGTACGGCGACAAACAGGCTTTCATCCTCACGTCGCAGGAGCTTTGGGACCTGCCGGACAACGCCGTGTTCGTGCGGACAGGTATCGAGGGCGCACTGAAGGCCGCCCGCAACGCGACCAACAAGGACGTCTGGATTGTCGGCGGCGCGGCCACAATGCAGGCGGCACTGGAACTCGGCGAGGTCGATAGCATCGAGCTGTTCGTCGTGCCGATCTTGCTCGGCAGCGGCTTGCCGCTCCTCAGCCAGCTCGATCAGACGATCAGCATGGCGCTCGAAGGCATCGAGACCTACCAGGATGGCGTCGTGAAGCTCGGCTACCGGCCTCTCAACCGGCGGCGATAGTCGCGCGCACGCTTGGCTCGCCTGCCAAGCAAAAGACGCACCGGCCGGTGAGCCGCTGCGCCTGAGAAATATCTCGAGCCCCGGCGATATCAGCTCAGCTCGTGCATCTTGAACTTCAGGCCGCCCTTCGGCGTCAGCGTCACGGTGGCGTTGATGCCGGGCGGCTCGGGGCCGACGTACTCGGGGCGGAAGCGGCGCAGCAGGATCGACAGCGCCAGCGTGTTCTCGACCTGGCTCATGGCGCCGCCGATGCACGAGCGTTTGCCGCCGCCGAACGGCAGATAGCTGTACTTGACCTGCTTCTTGGCGGCGTCGCCATCCAGCGCTCGGGCATGAACTCCTCCGGATGCTTCCAGAACTTCGGGTTGTGGTGGGCGCCGTAGGCGAACAGCACGATGCGTCGCCCGGCCGGATCTCCTTGCCGTCGATGACGTCGGGCTTGGTGGCGACGCGGATCAGCCTCCAGATCGGCGGATAGAGCCGCATGGTCTCCTGGATCACGGCGCGCGTGTAGGCGAGCGCCGAGTAGTCGGCGGCGGTCGGCTCGCGGTCGCCGTAGACGGCGCTCGCCCTCGCGGCGGATGCGCTCGGCGGCTTCGGGTTGCTGTGACAGTTAGATAGAGCGCCCAGGCCAGCGTCAGCGCCGTCGTCTCGGTGCCGGCCCACAGGTACTGCTTCAGCTCGTCGACGGCCTGCTGCTGGTCGAACTCCGGGATGGTCGGGTCGGCGACGGCCGCCTCGATCATCTTGAGCAGCGTGCGCTCGCGCTGGTCGCGCTCGGGTCGGCGGCGAACACCGCGGGCGGCACGCTGGCCCAGACTCCATGGCCTTGGCGGCGTCTTCCTCGGTGATCTCGAACTCCTCGCCCGCGGCCTCTTGCAGGCGGATCGCCTTGTGGTTCATCACGTCGGTGTAGGTCTTCACGCACTTGAAGACGAAGTGCGGGTTGAACGGCATGTCGCGGTCGAACAGCGCCTTGCAGATCATGTCGGCGGCGAGCGTCCAGGTCTGCTCGACCATCTCGAACGGTCTCGCCGGTCTTCGCGAGCTTGCGCCCAGTTGCTCCATCTTGGTGCGGATGGCGGCGTAGGAAGTAGGGGATGTACTCGGCGAACATGTCGGGGTGGAACGCCGGCTGCTGCGGCATGCGGATCTTTCTGCCACAGCGCGCCGTCGTGGGTGATCATCGACTTGCCGAAGATCGGCTTCAGGCCCGTCGAAATATTTGATGTAGTCGTCGGCCTTGGTGACCAGCACGTGCTTGAAGTGGTCAGGGTCGGTGCAGAGGAGGACACGTTCGGCGCCCATGTTGACGGGGACTACCGGCCCATAGCGCTCGGCCAATTTCAGCAGCACCGGCATCGGGTTGTCGTTGTCGCCGCGCGCGAGCGCCGACAGCTTGAACCAAACGCTGTTGTCGTCACCGAGCTTCTGGACTTGGGTATCGATCGCGTTCATGGCTCTTACGTCTCCAGGCGACAAACTTTCCGGCCGTCCACGGCCGGCAGATAAGGCGAGTTGGCGTGCCCCACAATTGTAGCGTCCGCATCACGATGCGAATGCTTCCGTTGGGCAGAGCCGGATTGCGGAGAGTATCACCGCTATTACATGCGGCTCAGTTGCACTGTCTACCGACGCTCCCTACCACCGCTTCGAGTTCGCCGTCCATGTGGCGGGAGCGCATCGACGCTCCGCTCAGGGTTGAGTTGGAAAACATACTTACCTTAAGGCGATGACACGCTTGACATAAAGCAACGTCAAAGGGCTGGCGAGATCAGCGGCGGCATCTGGTTAACCGGTACGCGAAACCTAACTCGTTCGCCCTCGATAACGGCTTGACCTGTGGCAAGAATGCGAAGGGCCTGGGGATAAATGCGGTGTTCAAGGTTAAGGATGCGATCCGCCAAAGTATCTTCTGTATCGCCGTCGAGGACGGGCACCGCAGCCTGAGCGAGGATAGGTCCCTCGTCCATCTCGGAACGCACCAGATGCACAGTGCAGCCAGCGATCTTGACGCCTGCCGCCAGCGCGCGCGCATGCGTATGAAGACCTTTGAATGATGGCAGCAGCGACGGGTGGATGTTGAGCATCCGGTCGCGCCATTTATCGACGAAACCTGCGGTCATCAGCCGCATGAAACCTGCACAGCATACGATATCGACTTTGGCGAGTTCGAGAGCGCTCTGCATCTGCCCTTCGAAATGCTCGCGGCTCTCGTAACGCTTGTGGTCGAGACCGAGAGCCGGGATGCCGCGCTCCTTTGCCCAAACGAGCCCAGCGGCATCGGGACGGTTCGAGATCACCATGACGATCTCGGCCGGATAGCCGGGAGCGTTGGCGGCCTCGACCAATGCCATCATGTTGGAGCCGCGTCCGGAGATCAGGATGGCGACGCGTTTCTTAATCACGGCAGTGCTTCCTTACCCCCAAAGTGGGCGACGACCTCGACACCCCCAACGTCATTTCGCCCGGCGATTGACGGCGGATCTGTGGCCCAGTCCCGCTTGCCTGGTATCAGGCTCGTTCGGCTACACGTAGGCGAGTTGGCCCTCGAAACTCACCGCCCAGGCGTCGCCCTTGCCCTTGGCCTCGGACGGGATACCGTTCGGCGGCGTGATCTCGCCGATGACCACCGCCGATTCGCCCGCGGCCTTCAAGGTCCTCAGAACCTCTTCAGCGCGCACGCGATCGGCGACGACGACCATGCCGATGCCGCAGTTGAACGTGCGCAGCATCTCCGCGTCGTCGAGGTGGCCGGTCTTTGCCAGCCAACCGAACACGGCCGGCGCCGTCCAGCTCGCAAGATCGACCCGGGCAGCGACCGTATTGGGCAGCACGCGCGGAATGTTTTCCGACAGTCCGCCGCCGGTGATGTGAGACAGCGCCTTGATCGCGCCGCCGGGGCCACCGCCGCTCGTTGCTTTGAGCGCTGCCAGCAGCGGCTTGACGTAGATCCGCGTCGGCGTCAGATCAGCGCTTCAGCCACGGACTTTCCGGCCGCGAACGGGGCCGGGGCGTGCCAATCGAGCTTGGCTTCGGCAGACTAGGCGGCGCACCAGACTGAATAGCCGTTGGAGTGCACGCCCGACGATGGCAGGCCGATCAGCACGTCGCCGACGACGATGTCCGCGCGCGGCAGGATCTCGCCGCGCTCCGCGGCCCCGACCGCGAAGCCGGCTAGGTCATAATCTTTGTCTTTGTACATGCCCGGCATCTCGGCGGTCTCGCCGCCGATCAGCGCCGCGCCAGCCTGCCGGCAGCCCTCGGCGATCCCGCCGATCACGGCGCTTGCCGACGTCAGACGTCGAGCTTGCCGGTGGCGAAATAGTCGAGGAAAAACAGCGGCTCGGCGCCCTGCACCACGAGATCGTTGACGCACATGGCGACGAGGTCGATGCCGATGGTGTCGTGCAGCCCGGTATCGATGGCGATCTTGAGCTTGGTGCCGACGCCGTCGTTCGCCGCGACGAGGATCGGATCCTTGAAGCCGGCCCGCTTCAAATCGAACAGGCCGCCGAAGCCGCCGAGATCGGCATCCGCTCCGGGCCGCTTGGTCGAGCGTGCGAGCGGCTTGATCGCTTCAACCAGGGCGTTGCCTGCGTCGATATCGACACCGGAATCGCGGTAGGTTATGGGCTTGGCCGGCGTATCGTTGCTTTGCATGCGGGCTAATCCGAGCTCGTTCGCCGGCCAATGTCGAAAGCCGGGCGGCGCCTGTGCCAAAGCCCGGACCGGGACCAACTTTTGCCCGATTGATCGCGGCAGATGCGGCGTCCTAGCAGCTTGGGCGGCAACGGGCAATAATCGCGCCGGGGCGACGCGCCTGTTACCCACTGCCGGTGTCGGATCCGGCGGTTGAGGGTTTTTGGCAGGCTGAAGGGGGCACCTTTGACGGACGATGGAGTGATGTCGAGACTTGGACGCCCGCTGGGGTTCACGGGCCGCTTAGCTTTAGGCCTAGCCCTTGCCGGACTGGGTCTCGCAGGATCCGCCGCTACAGTAGCCGCCGCGCCACAGAACGATGCCGCCTACACCGTCGGTAACTATCCGGTCGACGCCACTGCACAGGACGCCGTCCGCGCCAAGGAGAAGGCGCTGGGCGACGGCCAACAAGCCGCCTTCCGGTCGCTCTTGAAACGCATCGTACCTGTGACAGCCTACCAGCGCTTGAAGAAGATGCAGCCCTTAAAGGCCGCGGAGCTGATCGACGGCGTTGCAATCCGTTCCGAGCGCAACTCGTCGACCCAGTACATCGCAAGCCTCGACTTTTCCTTCCAGCCGCAGGCCGTTCGAAACCTCCTGAAGCGCGAAGGCGTGCCATTCATCGACACCAGGCGCCGGACGTGCTGGTCGTGCCCATAATGAAGGACGCCAGCGGCGGCTACGCGGCAGGCTCGGGCTGGACCGACGCATGGAGCGGCATGGACCTCGCGCACGCCATCTCGCCCGTGAAGCTCGGCGGCTGGACCCCGAACATCCACTCCGACACCGTCAAAGCGCTGCTAGCAGGAGACGGTTCGGCAGACCGCACTTTGATGGGCGAGTTCAAGGCGGATCGGGTCGTCGTCGCGATCGCAGAAATCGACAAGGGCGCCAAACGCTTACACGTTTCCCTTGCCGGCACGGACGCCGTCGGGCCGTTCGTTCTCAAGCGCAGCTACAGGCTGGGTGGCGACACCGTCTATGCCATGGAGTTGTCCGCAGTCGTCGCGCTCGGAGTTCTCGAAGGCCGCTGGAAGGCCGTGCAAGCGGTATCACGTGGCGGCGTGGCGACTATCGCTGGTTCTGGAGAAGTCGTGCAGATCCAGGCCGAGTTCTCCACGCTCGGTCAATGGAACGACATCCGGCGGCAACTGCTCGAAACGCCCGGCGTCGAGGACGTTCAAATAGGCACCATCTCCGCCCGCTCCGCGGACATCTCGCTGCGCTTCCCCGGTGGCGCCGAGCAGTTGGCGGAGGCCTTGGCGCCCCAACGGCTTACGATGCGCAATGTGGGCGGACTTTGGGCGCTTCGCCCCAGCTTTTAGACCTCGACGGCAGGCCGTCCGGAGGGGTACCATTTGCGCTGCAAAGCGCTGGCACCATCCGCGGCGGAAGCGGACGTGACTGCGCCAACAAAGAGCGCTCCGGCAATCCGGCCGAGGGCTTCTTCACAGGGAGCACGTCCGTCCTCGCCTTGAGCATCCCCAACATCATCACGCTCGCGCGCGTCATCATGGTGCCGGTGGTCTTTTGGCTGATGCTTAACGGCCAGCCGAAAGGCGCATTCTATGTTTTCGTGCTCGCGGGGATCTCGGATGCCGTCGACGGGTACCTCGCCAAGCGCTTCGATTGGGCCACGGAGCTCGGCGCCTATCTCGACCCGCTAGCCGACAAGCTGTTGATCGTCATGCATATTTATTGCCTTGGGCGTGCGGGGCGAGTTGCCGTCGTGGCTGGTCCTCGCGGTGGTCTCGCGCGACGTGCTGATCGTCATAGCGATCATGTTGTCCTGGCTGCTGGGCAATCCGGTTCGCATCAAGCCGTTCATCGTCAGCAAGGCCAACACGTTGTCACAGATCGTGCTGGCCGCGCCCGTGCTCGCCGATGACGCATTCCTCATGCGTCTCGACGCCTTCCGCAGCGCCATGATCTGGATCACCGGGTTCCTGACGTTCGCTTCGCTTGCCGCCTACCTTCGGGCATGGTTGCGTCACATGTCTGGCGACGAAGCAAGTGTCGGCGCGTCGAAGCCGGAGTAAGAACTGTCCGACAGGCCGCGGGGCGATCCGTAGGGCCGGGTCGGCGAGGGGCGAGGCATGGCTGTGCGCAAGGAAAACCAAATTCTGTTCTGGCTGGGGGCGCTCGTGCTGTTCGTGCTGGCGATAGGCTTGCTGCGGGACATCCTGCTGCCGTTCGTCGCCGGCGTCATCATCGCCTATTTCTTGAACCCTGTTGCCGAGCGGCTGTCGGCCTGGGGCGTGCCACGCATCTGGTCCTCGGCGTTTTTGGTCGTGGCCGGCGGCGTCGTGATCGTTGCATTGCTGGTCTTTCTCGTGCCGCTGTTGATCGGCGCAGGCGCAGCAGGCCTGGTCGCCGCTGCCGGCGGAACTGGAGCGCGGCCGCGAGGCTGTCGAGCGATGGGCGCGCGACTGGCTCGGCACGCGTTTTCCCGCCTTCAAGCAGGCGCTCGACCGGGCGGCAGGGTCGCTGACTCGAGAACTGGGCCGCCTTCGCCGGCATCGCCGCCAAGTCGTCTGGAGCCGCGGCCTGGCGCTGGTCAACTTCATCTCGCTGCTGCTGATCACGCCGCTGGTCGTGTTCTACCTGCTGGTCGACTGGCACCCGATGCTGGCAAGATCGATGGCTGGCTGCCGCGCGACCACGCGCCGACCATCCGCCGGCTCGCCGGCGAGATCAACGACGCGGTGGCGGCCTTCATTCGCGGCCAGGGCGCGATCTGCCTCGTGCTCGGCGTCTTTTACGCCACGGCCTGACGGCGCCGGCCTCGAGCTACGGCCTGCTGATCGGGCTCACCACCGGGCTGCTGGCCTTCGTTCCGTTCGTCGGCTGGGCGCTGGGCCTGATCACGGCGGCGGCGCTCGCCATCGTGCAGTTCTGGCCGGAGCTGACGCCGCTCTGATGGTCGTCGGCGTAGCTTGCTCGGCGGGCAAGCGCTCGACACTGCCTTCCTGTCGCCGCGCTTCGTCGGGCCCAAGATCGGCCTGCATCCGGTGTGGCTGATCTTCGCGCTGTTCGTGTTCAGCTATCTGTTCGGGCTGGTCGGCATGCTGGTGGCGGTGCCGCTGGCGGCGGCCATCGGCGTGCTCGTCCGCTTCGCCCTGCAGGTGTACCTCGACAGCTCCGTCTACAAGGGAGCAGCGCCGCGACGGCGGCGACGGATCCTGCCGCCGGCCCCGGTCAACGCCGAGGTGCAGCGATGACTGCGGCGCCCCGCCAGCTCGTCTTCGATCTCCCGCACCGGCCGGCGCTGGGGGCGGAGGACTTCCTCGTCAGCCGGTCCAACCAGGCGGCCGCCGACATCGTCGACCGCTGGCCCGACTGGCCGCATTGGCGTCCGCGGTCGTGCTGGGGCCGGCGAGGCCGGCAAGACCCACCTCGCCAACGTGTGGCGCCTGAAGTCGGGTGCGGCCCGACTCGCGGCCGCGGCGCTCGACGAGCTGCGCTGCCGGTCCTGCGCGGCACAGGCGCGCTGCTGGTCGAGGACCTCGCACGCCGGCATCGGCGACGAGCGCGTCGCTGTTCCACCTGCTGAACCTGGCGCGCGAGCACAAGCTGTCGATGCTGCTCACCTCGCGCGCTGCCCCGGGCGAGCTCGAGGTCGCGCCTGCCCGACCTGCGCTCGCGCCTGCGCGCGCTGCCTCTGGTCGCCATCGCGCCGCCGGACGAGGCCCTGCTCAAGGCGGTGCTGGTCAAGCATTTCGCCGACCGCCAGCTCGACGTGGAGCCGCACGTCATCAGCTATCTCGTGCCTGCCACATGGAGCGATCGATGGAGGCCGCCGCCGCATCGTCGCCGACGTCGACCGGCGGCGCTGGCCTCGCACCGCAAGGTGACGCGCGCCATCGCTGCCGCGGCGCTGAGGCGCTGAACGGTACGCCAGGGCCTGGCGACGAAGAGGGCGAGGAGATTTGACTTCAGCACGGACGGCGCGAACGAGGCTGTCATATGCGGCTGTCATATTAGTGTCGTATCGAGATCTGGGCTGCGAAGTAGCGGCAGCCGACTGATCGCGGAGCAGATCGATCCGAGCGCGCCGAAGTCGAAGCTCCGCGAGAAGGCGGCTGCGAAGGCCGAATTGGCTCAGCCGTCGACGCCGCCGCAGGGTCCGGCGCGCTTCTACAATCGCGAGCTGTCCTGGCTGCAGTTCAATCGCCGCGTGCTGGAGGAGGCGCAGAACCAGCGCCATCCGCTGCTCGAGCGCCTGCGCTTCCTGTCGATCTCGGCCTCCAACCTCGACGAGTTCTACATGGTGCGCGTCGGCCGGCATCTACGGCCAGGTCGCCGCCGGCGTGCACGACGCTGTCGCCAGGACGGCCTGACGCCGGCCCAGCAGCTCGACCGAGATCAACCGCTTCGCCGCCGGCCTCGTCAGCCGACAAGCAGGCCTGCTGGCGCGACGCTGAAGGCCGAGATGGCCGACGGCCGGCATCCACATCGTCGAGCCCAAGGAGCTGACGCCCGGCCGAGCGCGAGCTGGCTCGAGCGGCAGTTCCTGACGCACATCTTCCCGATCCTGACGCCGATCGCCGTCGATCCCGCGCATCCCTTCCCGTTCATCCAGAACAAGGGCCTGACCGTCGGCGTCGAGATGCGGCGCGAGCGCGACGGCAAGACCATGCACGCGCTCATTGCCGATTCCCGGCCAGCTCGAGCGCTTCATCCGCCTGCCGCGGCCGAGGCGCCGGAGGCGCCGAGCGAGCATCCGCTTCATCCGCATCGAGACCGATGATCGGCATGTTCTTGTCGAGCTGTTCCCGGGCTTCCTGACGCAAGCAGCCAGGGCGCCTTCCGCGTGCTGCGCGACAGCGACATCGAGGTGCAGGAGGAGGCCGAGGACCTGGTGCGCTCGTACGAGACCGCGCTGAAGCGCCGCCGCCGCGGCAACGTCATCCGGCTCGAGATCGACGCGGCAGATGCCGACGCGCCTGCAGCAAGCTTCGTCGTGCAGGAGCTCGAGGTCCGCGAGGACGCCGTGTTCGTCAAGGAGGGCATGCTCGGCCTCGCCGACACCGCCCAGCTGATCGTCGTCCGAGCGGCCCGACCTGCGTCTTCAAGCCGCTTCAACATCCGCTTTCCCGAGCGCATCCGCGAGTTCAACGGCGACTGCTTCGCCGCCATCCGCAAGAAGGACATCGTCGTCCACCACCCCTACGAGTCCTTCGACGTCGTCGTGCAGCTCCTGCGCCAGGCCGTGGCCGATCCCGAACGTCATGGCCATCAAGTGGACGCTCTACCGCACCTCGCAGCGACAGCCCGATCGTGCAGGCGCTGAAGGAAGCGGCCGAGCTCGGCAAGTCGGTCACCGCGGTGGTCGAGCTCAAGGCGCGCTTCGACGAGGCCGCCAACATCCGCTGGGCGCGCGACCTGGAAAGCGCCGGCGTGCACGTCGTCTACGGCTTCATCGAGCTCAAGACGCACGCCAAGCTCGGCCTGATCGTGCGCCGCGAGGGCGCGCGAGCTTGCCACCTACTGCCACATCGGCACCGGCAACTATCATCCCGTCAGACGGCCAAGATCTACACCGACCTGTCGTTCTTCACCGCCGATCCCGGTGATCGGCCGCGACGTCACGCGCATCTTCAACTTCGTCACCGGCTACGCCGAGCCGGCCGAGATCGAGGTGATGGCGGCGAGCCCGCACGGCATCCGCACGCGCATCCTCGCCCACATCCGCGACGAGATCGCCCACGCCAAGGCCGGGCGCCCGGCGGCGATCTGGATGAAGATGAACTCGCTCGTCGACGGCCAGATCATCGACGCGCTCTACGAGGCCAGCCAGGCCGGCGTCGAGATCGACCTCGTCGTGCGCGGCATCTGCTGCCTGCGGCCCGGGCATTCCGGGGCTGTCGGAGCAACATCCGGGTCAAAAGCATCATCGGCCGCTTCCTGGAGCATGCCCGCATCTACTGCTTCGGCGACGGGCGAGGGCTTGCCTTCGCCCAAGGCCGCCGTCTATATCAGCTCCGCCGACATGATGCCGCGCAACCTCGACCGTCGCGTCGAGGTGATGGTGCCGATCAAGAACCCGACGGTGCACGAGCAGATGCTGGACCAGATCATGGTTGCGAACCTGAAGGACAACCAGCAGAGCTGGCGCATCATGTCGGACGGCTCCTCCGAGCGCATCGCGGCCGGCGCCGGGCGAGGAAGCCGTTCAACGCGCACGAGTACTTCATGACCAACCCGAGCCTTTCGGGGCGCGGGCAATCGCTGAAGGACAACTTCCCGCGCCGGTTCAGCTTCGCCAGAAGAGACTAGAGCTGGGACAACCGGCGCTGACGCGTGATGCGCGAGAACGCCGATGTTCGAGCGCAGCGGCGGAGCTGGAGCCGATCGGCGTCGATCGACATCGGCTCGAACTCGGTGCGGCTCGTCGTCTACGAAGGCGCGGTGCGCAGCCCGACGCCGATTTTCAACGAGAAGGTGCTGTGCGGCCTCGGCCGGTCGGTCGCCTCGACCGGCCGCCTCGGCGGCGAGAGCCGTCGAGCGCGCGCTGGCGGCGCTGGCCGCTTCAAGGCCATCGCCCGCATCCTCGAGCGTCAAGAACGTCTGCGCGCCATCGCCACCGCCGCCTGCCGCGACGCCTCCGACGGCCCCGAATTCATCGCGCCGCGGCGAGAAGGCGTTGCGGCGTGCCGATCCAGATCCTGTCCGGCGAGCAGGAGGCGCGAGCTGGCCGCGCAAGGCATCATGATGGGCTTCGTCGACGCCGACGGCATTGCCGGCGACCTCGGCGGCGGCAGCCTGGAGCTGATCGAGATCAGCGCGAGACCTGCGGCCAATCAGGCGGCCACGCTGCCGCTCGGCGGCCTGCGGCTGCTCGATGCCACCGGCGACAGGATCGAGCAGCGCCGTCGACTGATCGCCGACGCGAGATGCAATCGCGTGCCGTGGCTGGACCGACGGCAAGGCGGCGCACGTTCTACGCGGTCGGCGGCACCTGGCGCGCGCATCGCCCGCCTGCACATGGAGCAGATCGGACTATCCGCTGCGCGTCATGCACGGCTACACGATGCCGACCGAGGAGGCGATCGACTTCTGCGAGGAGATCCGCAAGGCCAAGAAGCTCTCGCGCTGTTCCGGCATCGAGGAGATCTCCCGGCCGCGGCGCGAGGTGCTGCCCTACGGCGCGCTGGTGCTGGAGCGCTTGCTGAAGACGGCTGCAGCCGCGCGAGGTCGTCTTCTCCGTCTTCGGCATCCGCGAGGGGCTGTTGTCTACAGCCTGCTGTCCGCGACACGAGCGCAGCAAGGATCCGCTCATTCTCGTTCTGTGCCGAGTATGCGCGGCTGCGCTCGCGCTCCGCCGAGCACGCCTGCGAGCTGTGCGCGTGGACGGACGGCTGTTTGAGCCGCCGGGCCCGAGGAGACGGCGAGGAGCGGCGCCTGCGCCACGCCGCCTGCCTGCTCTCCGACATCGGCTGGCGCGCCCATCCCGACTATCGCGGCGAGCAGAGCCTCAATCCTGATCGCCCATGCCGGCCTCGGCGGCATCGACCATCCGGGCCGCGTCTTCCTGGCGCTTGCCGGCTACTTCCGCCACGCAGGCGCGTGCGGAGAACCCGGACAAGCTGTCCGAGCCGCCTGAAGACATGCAGTCGACAGAAGCTCTACAAGCGCGCCCGCATCGTCGGTGGCGGCGATCCGCGCCGCGCACATGCTGTCGATCGGCATGCCGGGGATCATCGACGAGACGCCGCTGTCCTATGAGCGCGACAAGCTCGTGCTGACCGTGCCGAAGGCCTATGCGGCGCTCGACGGCGAGCGTTTACGCGGCCGGTTGAAGGCGCTCGCAGCGCTCGTTGACCGCCATTGGGAAGTGCGCCTCCCCGCCTGACGCGGTAATCCAGGGATCATGCCCTTGCGGCGGCTCGCAGCCGCCATAATTCCTGTTACAGTTGCTTTTTGTTGCCGCAAGACCTGTCGCGCGGGCAGCATCCCTATCACAGGACGACCAATGGCCGACGACCCGTATACAACTCTGGGCGTATCCCGCACTGCGCCCGACGACGAGATTCGCCGCGCCTACCGCAAGCTCGCCAAGGAGCTGCATCCCGACCTCAATCCCGGCAATCAGCGCCGACAGAGCGGTTCAAGAAGGTGGCGGCGGCCAACGACATCATCGGCGATCCCGACAAGCGCAAGCAGTTCGATCGCGGCGAGATCGACGCCACCGGCGAACCGCGCCGGCCGCAATATCGCAGCCACGCCGGCGGTCCCCGCCGGGCCCACTCCGCTGGCGCCGGCCGTGCGACGGGTTTGGCTTCTCCGACATTTTCTCCGACGTGTTCGGTGATGCGCCCTTCAATCAACGCGGGTCGCGTGGCAGCGGATTTCCGGGCCGCGGACAGGATGTTCGCTATACCCTGGAGGTCGATTTCCTGGAAGCCGCTGGCGGGGCGAAGAAGCGAGTGACGCTGCCGGACGGCGGTGTGCTCGACTTGGCGGTGCCGGAAGGCGTGGCCGACGGGCAGGTCTTGCGCCTTCGCGGGAAAGGGCGGTCCTTCCCCGGTGGGGAACCCGGCGATGCGCTGGTCGAGATCAAGGTGCGTCCGCATCCGCAGTTCAAGCGGCAAGGGGACGATATCGTGCTGGACGTCCCGATCACCATCGATGAGGCCGTGCTGGGCGCCAAAATCGAGGTGGCGACGATAACCGGCCGCGTCGCACTCACGATCCCCAAGGGCACGAGCTCCGGGCAAGGTTTTCCGCCTGAAGGGCAAGGGCGTGAAAACGCACGGTGGAGCGGGCGATCAGCTCGTCACCGTGCGTATCGTGTTACCCGAAACTGTCGACGACAACCTCGCTTACTTCCTGTCCGAATGGCGTCAGAAGCATGGTTACGACCCGGGACGGAACTTCTGAGGCCCCATCGCACCGGCCTGCTTCAAGCGGTGGCCCGGCCTCCGCGCCAATATTGAACGACCCACTCCGGAATCCAGGCCGTCTTGTGGCTGTCGCGCAGGTTCAGTAGGGCGCCGGGAGCTGCGTCAGGAC
The DNA here is from genome assembly GCA_963847435.1 of uncultured Alphaproteobacteria bacterium. Taxonomy (GTDB): domain Bacteria; phylum Pseudomonadota; class Alphaproteobacteria; order Rhizobiales; family Hyphomicrobiaceae; genus CAWJZR01. Next base: position 178,083 of record CAWJZR010000026.1, read on the forward strand.
CGCCTTTCCAGCGAAGGGATGCTTCAACCGCCTCGCACTGCGCGTCCTGATCGACGGCCATCTCCTCGGAGATCACGAGAGCGTAGCCTGCTGCTTCTTCTGGCGAGATCAACGAATTCGTACGCATCGCTAAAGCCTTTTTCGAAGGTCCGGTGGCTCGCTGGCCAGTGTCTTCAAGTACCCTCAAGCACTTCGGTCTAAAGGGTACGCCGACACCCGGAAAAACAATCATGCGGGAAGAATAGTTCCGGTCAAGTTAAATAAGACCTTCCCAGATCGGTTTTTCGATACATTCGCAGCGCAGCATAATTTCGCAATGCGATTGCTGCGGAGCAGGAATATTCGACGAAATGAGGTTTCACGCGAGGGCTTGCGCCGCTCCAGTTCCGGCGCGAACATAGGTACGTCGCGTCCTTGGCAGGCGCGGGTCGCGGCCCCCTCCTTCCATGCGCCTGAGGCAAGGAGACCGCCGCCATGGGGCAAGCCGAGAGCCAAAAATCCGCTTCTCAAAGAGGTGAAGCCGGCGGGGGCCGAAGCTCCCGCTGCGTTGCTTTGATTGGACCTTATCTCTCCGGCAAGACCACGTTGCTCGAGGCCATTCTCGCTCGCACTGGCGCCATCGCCCGTTCGGGCAATATTCGCGATAAATCCACGGTGGGAAATTCTTCGCCCGAAGCCCGCGATCATGGCATGAGCGTTTCGCTGAACATCGCCGACGCCACTTTTCTCGGCGACAACTTTACCTTTATCGACTGTCCCGGCTCGATCGAATTTCAGGTCGAAGGCGCTTTCGCGTTGACGGCTTGTGATGCCGCCGTCGTCGTTTGCGAGCCGGACCCCAAACGTGTGCCGGCATTGCAGCTGATCCTGAAACAGCTTGAGGATCGCGGTATTCCGCATTTCCTGTTCCTGAACAAGATCGACACCTTTACCACCCACGTCCGCGACATCATTCCAATTCTACAGCCGGCTTCGACGAAGCCGCTCGTTCTCCGACAAATTCCGATCTGGGAAAACGGCATCGCAACCGGTTTTGTCGATCTCGCCTCCGAGAGGGCTTTCGTCTACCGCGAGCACGCGCCCTCCGAGATCGTCGAGTTGCCGGCCTCGCTGAGGGAGCGCGAGACCGAGGCTCGCTTCCATATGCTCGAGCAGCTCGCCGACTACGACGACTCGCTCATGGAGCAATTGCTCTCCGATCTGCCGCCGCCGCGCGACCAAGTCTTCGACGACCTCGCGAAAGAGCTGCGCGAGGGCCTGATCTGCCCTGTGCTGCTCGGCTCGGCTCATAACGGCAATGGTATCCTGCGGCTCTTGAAGGCGCTGCGCCACGAGGTACCGTTCGTTGAAACGACGGCCAAACGCCTGAAGCTCGAAAATGCAAAATCGTCGGCTTACATATTAAAGACCCTGCACACGGCACACGGCGGCAAGCTCAGCGTGGCCCGCGTGCTGACCGGCGAGATTGCCGACAGCGCCTTCGTCAACGGCGCCCTCCGGCGCGGAAGAACGCATCGCCGGCGTCTTCGCCATGAAGGGCGAGGATACGGTGAAGCGCGGCACTGCGAAAGCTGGTGATACGGTCGCCTTTGGCCGGCTGGAGAAGTGTCACACGGGCGAGACCGTGACGTGCGAGAAGGGCGGCATCGTCCAGGTGAAGGGAGCGGAGCGGCCTCAGCCGGTGTTCGGCACCGGTCTCATGCTGAAAGACCGCAAGGACGAGGTGAAGATGTCGGCGGCGCTCGCCAAGCTGATGGAGGAGGACCCCTCGCTGACGCTGGATCATCGCGCCGATACGCATCAGGTGCTGCTGCTCGGCCAGGGCGAGATGCATCTGCGCGTCGCGGTCGAGCGGCTAACCCGCAAATACGCTCTGCCGTCGACCGGCAAAAGCGCATGGTCCCTTACAAGGAAACGATCCGCAAAGGCATCACCATCCGCGGCCGCCATAAGAAGCAGTCGGGCGGGCACGGGCAGTTCGGCGACGTCGTTGTGGAGATTAAGCCCTTGCCGCGCGGCAGCGGCTTCCAGTTCAGCGATACCATCACCGGTGGCGTGGTGCCGAAGCAGTACATTCCCTCCGTCGAGATCGGCGTGAAGGATTACCTGCAACACGGGCCTCTCGGCTTCCCGGTCGTCGATGTGGCGGTGACGCTGACCGAAGGCTCCTATCACACGGTCGACAGCTCGGACATGGCATTCCGTCAGGCGGGGCAACTCGCGATGTCGGAAGGTATGCCGCAATGCCAGCCGGTGCTTCTCGAGCCCATCATGCACGTCGAGATCGCGGTGCCGAACGAGGCGACGGCCCGGATTACCGGGCTCATCCCCCAGCGGCGTGGCCAAATTCTCGGCTTCGATGCGCGCGAGGGCTGGCCGGGCTGGGACAACGTCGTGGCGCACATCCCGGCCTCTGAAATGGAGGACTTGATCGTGGAGCTGCGAAGCGCGACTTCGGGCGTTGGTACCTACCTCGCCAAGTTCGACCACTTGGCCGAGTTGACGGGAAAGCTGGCCGACCACGTGCTTGCGTCGCACAAAGCCGCGGCGGCGTGAAAGTCGTGGACGCTGCAGCCGCAGTTTGACCCGCATCAAGGGCCGGATAACCTCCGGCCCTTAATGTTGCGCTGCAATAAGAATCGGGGGTGAAGAGCATGGCTAAGCATGGTCACGTTTGGTGGACCGAGCTGATGACGCGCGACATCGACAAGGCCGCGCAGTTCTACGGTGAAGTCATGGGCTGGACTGCCGAGAAGGTTTCGAAGACCGACCCGGACCGGCCGCCGCTGCCTGGCGAGCGCAGCTATACTGTGTTTCGCAATGGCGACGAGACGGTTTGCGGCGTCTTCAAGATGGACGGTCCAGAGTTCGCCGGCGTCCCAGACTATTGGTTCACATATCTTTCGGTCGCTGACGTCGACAAGGCCTGCGAGCACGTGGTGGCGACCGGCGGCAGGGTGCTACGGCCTGTTTACGACGTTCCTTATGTCGGCCGTATCGCCGTGATCGAGGATCCGGATGGGGCGGTCGTCGGCATCGGCACGCCAGTCGTGAAAGAGCTGGCGTAACGCGCAGCAAAACAGTGTCGTCACATAAGACATGGAATTGCGAGGGGGCGCCTTCGGCGCAGCCTGGAAATTTCTATCGGGCCCGCGGAACCCGGTATTGATCCGAGAGTTTGGTTCCCCAGACGGATGCACCAGCGTCCGGCAGGTGCCGAAAGGTACTGGATCGCCCGAGAGCCTCACGGCTCTCTGGCGATTTATTTTTGTGCGCTGGCGTCTGACGCAATTGTCAGTGGCTGGCGGCTTCATCGCCCCAGAGAGCTTTCAGGCGCGCGTCGCGACCGCAGCCGAGCCGGTAGACCCGATATTTGTAGGGGTGCGTCTGGTAGTATTTGCGGTGCTCCATCTCAGCCGGCGTAAACTCGGACGCCGGCACGATCTCGACCTTGATTGGGCGCGACAACCGCTTCGACTGCTCGATCGCCGTTTTGCTCGCCTCGGCGGCCTTCTGCTGCTCCGGTCCATAAGTGAATATGGCGGGACGATAAGAGCTGCCGCGGTCGCAAAACTGACCGCTGCCGTCGACCGGATCGACGCCGTGCCAGTAATGTTGCAGGAGATCCTTGTAAGAGATCTTCTTCGGATCGAACGTCAGCTGCACTGCTTCGACGTGACCGGTCGCTTCGGTCGCAACCGACCAATAGGTTGGGCTTTTGGTGCGCCCGCCGGTATAGCCCGGCATTGTGCTCACGACGCCGGCAACCTTGTCGAAATCGGCCTCCACGCACCAGAAGCACCCGGCGGCGAAGGTCGCGACCTCTAGCCCTTGTTTGGCTGCTGCTTCCGGTGACACAGGCGCTGAGATTTTCGGGGGCTCGCCCGCGGCACTCCAGTTCCAGGCGCCGACGAGCGCGGCCACGGCCGCGGCTGCGGCGATTGCAAAGCGTCGCATGGTGCTAGTCCTCAAGGTTCGGTGAATGAGGGGCGCATTGCCCCACGACTGGATTCACCCGGTGGCCTTCGGCACGAATTTCAGCGACACGCCGTTCATGCAGTAGCGCTGGCCTGTCGGCTTCGGACCATCGTCAAACACATGCCCCAGATGACCGCCGCATCGGCTGCAGTGCACCTCTGTGCGGGTCATGAAGAAGCTACGGTCGCTCGTGGTGCCGACGGCGTTGTCGAGAGGTTTAAAGAAGCTCGGCCATCCGGTGCCGCTGTTGAATTTCGTATCTGAGGAGAACAGCGGGAGGTCACAGGCAGCACAATTGTACATGCCCGGGTCATACGTCTTGTCGAGAGGGCTCGAGCCAGCGCGCTCCGTGCCGTGCTTGCGCAGCACATAGAACTGCTCGGGCGTCAGAACCTTCTTCCACTCGTCCTCGGTCTTCATGATTGCGAACTTTCCTTCTGCGGTGTCGGCGTGGGTGGAGGCTGCGCGCGAAATCAGCAGGGCGGTGGCAGCCCCGAAGCTGGCGCGGCCGAAAGCTCGGCGTGTAAACATGGGCGTCCTCGTGTGATCTAGCCGTCGCCCTGGGCTGACGGCGGCGGCTGCATAAGCGCCACTGGTCAGCAATACGCAGCGCATCGCGCCACGTTACGCCCGGGGCGCCGTCGAAAGATCACAAATCCGTGCAGTCGGGATGTCAACCGGCAACCGGAACCGGCTGCTCGATGCCGATCTCGCCGTCGCTGAGGCGGCAGCGGTAAGCCAGCATTTCAACGCCGGCGGCGCGCGCCCGGTCGAAGGCCGCGCCGTAGGCCGGGTCGATGTCGCGGGCGATCTTCATCGCCTCCGCGTCGCCCCGCTGGATGAGGAACAACATCACCGCGCGGTGGCCCTCTCCCACCATCGCAGTAAGCTCGTCGAGATGCTTGGCGCCGCGCTCAGTTACTGAATCCGGGAATTCAGCCAGCCCGGGCACCCGCATCAAGTGCACATTCTTGATCTCAACGAAGCAGAGTCCCTTGGTTTCGTCCTCGAGCAGGATGTCGATGCGGCTCGAAGCTGCCGTAGCGCACTTCCCGGCGAAGAGCGTCATAGCCGGTGAGTTCCGCCAGCGCCGCCGCCTTGATCGCTTCGGTTACCAGCTTGTTGGGATGGCCCGTATTGATGCCGACGATGGTTGGCCCGGCCCCGAGGTCGTGCTCCACCATCTCCCAGGTATGGCGGTACTTGCGCGTTGGGCTGTCGTTTTCCGACACCCACACGGTCGAGCCCGGCGCCGTCAACCCGAGCATCGAGCCGGTGTTCGGGCAGGTTGCAGTGATGGTCTCGCCGCCGTCGAGCGCGATATCGGCAAGGAACCGTTTGTACCGAAGCATGAGGCGGCCGCGGCGGAGGGGGGTGTCAAACTTCATACGTCAAAGGTAGGCGGACGAGTACCCTTTAGGCAACGGCGAATTAAGGCGAATATGCCTACGCTCCGGCTGAAACCCCGACGCATATCGAGGCCCCAGCATGCCGATGATCGACCGCACCATTAAGCTCGTCCTGCTGCTTGCCGTGTTCGCCGTCGCGGGCGCACTCAGCGCGCTGGCCGGGGATGCGAAGCCGGTCGAGATCGAACGCATGACCTGGACCGAGGTGCGCGACGCAGTGGCTGCAGGCAAGACTACGATCATCATTCCGGCCGGCGGCACCGAGCAGAACGGCCGCCACATGGTCATCGGCAAACACAACATGATTGTCGCCGAGACCGCGCGCCGCACCGCCGTGACGCTCGGCGACGCGCTCGTTGCGCCCGTGCTGGCCTACGTACCCGAAGGGGATCCAGCCAAGCGCGAAGGCAACATGGCGTTTCCTGGTACGATTTCGCTGCCGGACGCGGTTTACGAAGGCGTGCTCGAGGCTGCCGCTGGCAGTTTCAAGGAGCATGGCTTCAAGACTATCGTGCTGATGGGGGATCACGGTCAAACTCAGGCGCCGCAAGAAGCAGTCGCGGCTCGGTTGTCTAAAGCCTGGGCCTCGGCCGGTGTGCGGGTCATCAATGCTCGCGAGTATTATGGCAACAACGGCGGCGTCGCTTACCTCGCCGGCCAAGGGCTCGACCGTGCCCTGTTCGGCACCCACGCCGGCATCGAGGATACCGCCGCTCTGATGGCAATCTACCCCGCCGGCGTCCGCTTCGATGCCTACAAGCCCGACGCGGACGGCGCCACCGGCGATGCCCGTCTCGCCACCGTGCAGCGCGGTGAGCAACTGCTTCGCCTCAAGGTCGAAGCAGCCGTCGCCGAGATCAAGGCCGCAAAGTCGAAGCCGGTGCAAGCTGAGGCCACCGGCCTGTTCTCGCGCCTCTACCAGATGATTTTCGGATAAGCCGCCACGCGGTCGCGCCAGCCTTGACAATGCTGCTGGATCGGCGGCACCCAATGGGCGGTTAGGTTCCGACGGGAGCACCGCGAATGAGCACGGACGAGACCGTAACGGCGGCGGTGCTGGTCATCGGCGACGAGATCCTTTCCGGCCGCACCAAGGACAAGAACATCGGCTACATCGCCGACCATCTGCACGGCCATCGGCATTGCAGCTGAAGGAGGTGCGCGTCGTCCGCGACGACGAGGGGGCGATCGTCGAGGCCGTCAACGCGCTCCGCACTCGCTACACTATGTCTTCACCACCGGCGGCATCGGGCCGACCCACGATGACATCACTGCCGACGCCATCGCCAAGGCGTTCGGCGTGGCATCGACGTCGACCCGCGCGCCTCGCGCTGATGAAGCGCCTATTACGAGCGGCCGCGGCATCGAGTTGACGCCGGCGCGACTGCGCATGGCGCGCATCCCGCATGGGCGCCGAGCTGATTGAGAACGGCGTTTCGGTCGGCGCCGGGCTTCGTGATGGGCAACGTGATCGTCATGGCGGGCGTGCCGCACATCATGCACGTGATGCTGGCCGAGGTGACGCCGCGTTCCTGAAGACTGGCCCGCGGATGCTGTCGGAGACATTGCCGCTCGCATGTGCGGAAGGCGAGATCGCCGAGCTGTTCGGCGTGCATCAGCGGGAGTTCCCGGATGTTGCCATGGGCAGTTATCCGATGCTGCGCGACGGTAAGCCTGCCACCGATCTTGTATTGCGGGCGACGTCATCCGAGCGGCTTTCTGCGGCTGTTTGTAGCCTCAAAGACAAGCTCGATGCTCGCAAGTTGCTCTGAGTTGCAAAACAACTGAGGGTTTGGGAGCTTTGCTCCCGAGCGGATCATGAGGCGGCAGCCTTATCGCGCAGCGCATCAGCCGCCAGTTGCCGCGCAATAGCCAGCCACGGGTCGTCGTCAAGTATCCTCACCGTCGCCGCCGCCGCTACTTCCGGCATCAGACTGTCACTCAATCCACAAGCGTGGCCTAGCCTGAGGGCGTCTTGAGCCGCGGTCTGCGCGCCATGGCGGGCGTAGCTGATGAGCGCCGCCGTGGCGTGACCGTTGCCGACGGGTCCGCAGCGCATCACGGTTCCGAGCCGCGCGAGCAGCGGTTGCAAGCGATCGACGAACTCGACATAGCCGCCGAGCGGGATCTCTAGCCGGCCTTCGCTGGCGTCCTGCACAGTTCCGAGTGCGGGCGCATCCAGCACGCCGATGCCGGCCCGCGCAAGGAATCCGGCCAGCCTGCGTCCATCCACCGGATGCGAAACGCCCATGTCGACGATCAACGATCCCGCGCCGAGCGAGAGCGCGAAGCCGGGGCGATCCGCATCGCCAATGGCGGCGGTGCGCAAGCCGCTCGCATCGAGAGTCGAGATCACGATCTCGCATTCCATGCCGATGTCGGTCGGCGTGGCTACGGCCTCGATGCGTGGCCTCGTGTTCGCAAAAGCCGCGCGCTTTTCGGGCCGGCGGTCCCAAACGCGAAGCGTGTAGCCGTCGCCGACCAGCCGCCTCGCGATTGCCGTGCCGAGTCCATCGAGGCCAACGAGGCCGAGCGGTTTATCACTTTGCATTGAAGCGCTCACTCGAAGCGGTTGGCTAATTCCTGCAATCCTGACCTGCTGTCTACCATGTTGACCCGGGGCGCCATTTGCTCAAGGACCAATCCGGCAATAACAGTCGCTCCGCCGCCGAATGAGGGGCGGGCGCGGGGGCGGAATGGACCATCTGTGGATTTGGCTGACGGTTTTCGCCTCACTTATGCAGGCAGTCCGCATTGCTGGACAGAAGCAGCTCAACGCCCATGTCTCGACCATGGGCACCACCTATGTGCGCTCGGCACTCGGCCTTCCGGTCATGCTGGTCTATCTGATCGCGGTCATGTCGAGCACGGGTGCGAAGGTGCCCGCCTCGCCGCCGGATTTTCTGCTTTACGCCGCGCTTGGCGCGATGGCGCAGATCAGCGCGACGGCGCTACTGGTCCGGCTGCTGTCGCTGCGATCGTTCGCGGTCGGCAACATGCTGATCAAGACCGATATCGTGATGACGGCATTGCTGGGAGCCGCGTTCTTCTCCGAGCGATTGTCGGGATTGGGATTTGCAGCGCTGATCGTGATCCTCGCCGGCGTCGTGCTGCTGGTTTTGGGCGGACCGAAGGTGGCACAGCCGAATGTGTCAGGCGGGTGGATGATGGCGTTGCGGTCGGAGGCCGGGCTGCTTTCGTTCGGCTGCGCTGGGCTCTACACGTTCTCCTATCTCTTCCTCCGCGCGGCGACGCTGGCGCTGCCAGACAGCGGCTACCTGATGCGCGGCGCCTGGACGGTGGTCGTTGCCACGATCATGCAGACGGTTGTCGTCGGAGCGTGGCTGGCGCGTGCGGAGCCGGGTGTCTACGGGACGCTTTGGCGCAATCGTGGGCTCGCGGCTTTCATCGGGCTTACCAGCGCACTCGGATCGATTGCCTGGTACACCGCGTTCTCATTGCAGAATGCGTCCTACGTTCGGGCCGTCGGACAATGCGAGATGGTGTTCACGATCCTGATCTCGCGCTTCTATTTCAACGAACACCTGAAGCGTTTGGAAATCTGGGGCCTCGCCGTCACCATCCTTGGCGTGCTGATGCTGCGATGGGTTTCGTGACCCACAAATGAACAACGGCGGCAGAGAGAGGTCTCCGCCGCCGTTGCCAATTACAGCTCGTTTACTTGTTCTATTTGCCCTCGCGCCACCAGGCTACGGCCATCAGCGCCAGAAGCGCGGCGAGGGCCAGCAATCCAGTGAACATCGGCGTCAGCTTGACGCCACGGGTCACGAACGCCTCGCGATCCTTGAGGCCCATCCAGCCGGAGCCCGCAAGCACCTTGGCGTTGGCGAGCATCGAGATGCGCGGCACGTCCACGCTCGACGGCGACGATGACGACAACAACCCGCCGCTCCTCGTCCAGAACACGCCGCCGCCGGTGGCGTCCGTAATCGCCCGCATCTTGTCCTCCGAGGCGACGACCTCGCTCATTTCGCGCGGGTCCTCGACGCCGGCATTGGCGACCGCTGTCAGCGGGCCGGATGTTGATGTGGTCTGGGCCTTGTAAAGCCCGGGCACCTTGACATCGATCGTCGAACGCCAGACTCCGGCGCCGGCCGACTCCAGTTTCACCTCGGAGTTGTCGCCCCCCGGCCCGGACAGAGTCACGGGCGCGACCTTGTCCTCCATCGTGCGGCGTTCGAGCGTCAGCTTGAGCCCCTTGGCGTGCGCGATGAGCCGCTCCTCCTCGAGGTCCGGCTCTTTCATCAGCCAATGCGAGAGGCGGCGCAGCAAATCGGTATGTGGGCCGCCGCCCTCGTAACCGCGCGCCCACAGCCAGGCATGGTCCGACGTCAGCAGCGCAACGCGGCCCTTGCCTTTGCGGTCGAGCACGAGCAGAGGCCGATCCTCAGCGCCGGACATCACGGTGCGGCCGCGATCGGATTGCACCTCGACCTGACGGAACCAGCGGCCCCAGGCCGGCACCTTGGACACGTCCGCATTCGAACCCGGCAGTCCTTGCGTTACCGGATGCTTCTCGCCATCGGACGTGACCTTGGCCTTGAACGGTGTCTCGATCACGCGGCCGGTCGGCATTGCAGGCAGCACCGGCGACAGCGGCGTTTTCGACAGGCTGAGGTTGCCCGCATAGTCGTCGCCGGCCGCGATCAGCAGCGCCCCGCCGTGGTTCTCCACGTAGCGGCTGATGTTGTCGTAGTAGAGCATCTGCAGGATGCCGCGATGCTGGTAGCGATCGAAGATGATCAGGTCGAAGTCGTTGATCTTCTCCGAGAACAGCTCGCGCGTCGGAAACGCGATCAGCGACAACTGGTTGATCGGCGTCCCGTCCTGCTTCTCGGGCGGACGCAGAATGGTGAAGTGCACGAGGTCGACTGCGGCGTCGGACTTCAGGAGGTTGCGCCAAGTCCGCTCACCGGCATGCGGCTCGCCGGAAACCAGCAGTACGCGCAGGTTCTCGCGGACGCCCTCCGCCGCGATGACGGTGCGGTTATTGGCCGTGGTCAGCTCGCCCGGCGCCGCAGCGAGTTCGACCTCGATGATGTTGGTGCCCGAGTGCGGAAACTGCATCGGTATCTTCAACACCTTGTCGATCTCGGCGGTGCGCGACTCGTCGGGCTTGCCTTCGCGGCGGATCTTGAGACTGACGCCGTCGGCCGCTCGGCCCTTCTTGCCGCTTTCGCGCACCGCGATCTCGATCTCGCGCGTCTGTCCGACGATGCCGTAACGCGGCGCTTTCAGCACCTCGATGCGACGGTCGAACTCTCCCGGCTGGCCGGTGAGCAAGGTATGCACTGGCGCGTCGAACCCGAGGCCGGCCGCGGACTTCGGCACGTCGTGCACCTGTCCGTCCGTGATCATGATGACGCCGGCCAAGCGATCGGGCGGCGTATTGGCCAGCGCCTTGTTCAAGTCTGCGAACAGGTTTGTACCGGACGCGCCCTCGGTCGGCCGCGCGGCCGTCACCCACTTCACTTCGAGGTTCTTGATTTTGCCGAGCTTGGCTTCGAGATCAGCTCGAATGGCCGCTGTCTGCTCCGGGCGGTTGGCGAGTGTCTGGCTCGTCGACTCATCGACAAGCACAACCGCGACATTGGCGAGGCTTTCGCGCTCCTCTTCCCGCAGCGTCGGGTTCAGCATCGCAAGCAGCAGTGCGGCGAGCGCGAGCGCGCGCAGCAGCGCCCCGCGCGACCGCCGTAGCAGCAGCAGTGTTACCAGCACGGCACCGACGATTGCAGCGACCCACAGGAACGGGCCAGGCAGCATCGGCGCAAAATCGACGGACCAGTTCATGAGGTCTCCGTTATTGCCCGAGCCGTTCGAGGAGCGCGGGCACGTGCACCTGGTCGGCCTTGTAGTTGCCGGTCAGCGCATGCATCACGATGTTGATGCCGGTGCGGAACGCCATCTCGCGCTGCTGCTCGCCCCCGGGTTGCACGGGATAGAGGCCGCGGCCCCTGTCGTCGGTAGCCCAGGCCGCGGCGAAATCGTTAGAGGTGACGATGATCGAGGTAACGCCGTCGGCGTGCTGCGCCTTGCGACCGCCGTTGGGGCTGGCGCTGCTGGTGCCGGTATCGGCTTCGACCCAAAGTTGCCCCCCATCCCAGCGGCCGGGGAACGAGCGCAGCAGGTAGAACGACTTCGTCAACACATGTGATTCCGGGACGGGCTCCAGCCTCGGCAGGTCGAGCGAGCCGATCAGTCTTTGCAGCGCGGCGCCGCCCTGCCCCGAACCCGGTGTTCCCGACGGCAGGCCCGTCTGGAAGTCGCGGGTGTCGAACACGATCATGCCGCCCTGCTTCATGTAGGCGTCGATCTTGGCGAGTGTGGGCGCCGGCAGAGCCCGCGCGCTGGCGAGCACGGGCCAGTAGAGCACGGGATAGAAGGCGATCTCGTCTTTGACGATGTCGATGCCGACCGGCTCGCCGGGCTCGACCGCGGTGCGCTGTGTCAACACGCGATTGAGGCCCAGGAGCCCCTGGCGGCTGGTGTCGTCGGTTGAGGCATCGCCGGTCGTAACGTAGCCGAGCGTGACCTTGCCCGTCGCTTTGAGCGCGGTCGCGTCGTCGGCCACTGGCTTTTGTGGCGCTGCGGCGGGCGGCTTGGCACGGTCGCCGGTCCCGGTCTGGGCGGTGGCGGGGTCGCCGGCGAAAGTGGCAAGCGCAGCCGCGAAGCCGATCGCCAGCAGGGTGCGGGCGACGCCGGTCTTCAGGCCGCGCCCGAGCTGCGAGATCAGCATCCCAAGTCCCCCCGCCTGCAGCAGCAGAACCGCGACGATGTCAGCCAAAATCAGCATCAGCGCGAGCGCCATCAAACCCGGTTTCAGCGGTCGCGCCGTATCGCTCTCGTAGCCACGCCGCTCGACGGCTGCGGGCAGAGCCGGTAATGGCGCCAGCGTCGTCTTCGGCGTGACGATGTTCAAAGCGCGTGGACTCCCGGCAGGACCATAATAACCGGGCGGGTGCTCGACGTTCGGCACGAGATCCTGCACCTGCTCGGAGGTGATCGGTTGCGCCGTCGGTGCCGGGGTCTTGAGCGTGCCGTAGCCGTCGAGCGTCTGCACCGGCGGCAGGATCTGCGAACTTTCGGCGGGAGCGGAGCCGTCGGCTGCCTTGGTCTCGCCGCTGGCCGAGGCCCCGACTCCGCCAGCGCGCCCGAGCGTCGAGATCCGGCGCAGCATCTCGACGAACAGTCCCGACATCGGCAGGTTCGACCACTCCGAGTTGGCTGTGGCGTGGAACAGTATGATCTGGCCCTGGCCGCGCGGCGCGGCGGTGACGAGCGGCGTTCCGTCCTTCAGCCTCGCCCACACGTGCACGCTGGGGCCGATCATGGCTGGGTCGGCGAGGACCTGGCGGTTGACTGTCACTTCTTGCGGCACGGGCAAACCGGCGAAAAGGCTCGACGTCTCGAACGGCGCCAGCGGTTGCGGCGTCGACCACGACAGCGCGCCGCCGAGGGAACGGCCGCCGATACGCAGCGGCACGGGCAATAGGTCGTCGCCGCCCTTCTCCAGGCGCGGACCGGCGAAGCGGACCAGCACGCCGCCCTTTTCGACCCAGGCCTGCACCTGCTCCTTCACGTCGCCGGACAACGTGCCGATGTCGGCGAGCATCAGGATCGACGCGTTTTGTTTCAGCGCGGCATCGATACCAGCCGCGAGGTTGGCGTCTTTCGGCTTCACGAGCTCGGCGAACGGCGCCAGCGCCTTCTCGATGTAGTAGAGCGGCGCCAGCAGCGGCTGTGCCTGCTCCGGTTTTCACCCGAAAGCAGACCGATCCGATGCCATTGGGAGCGGGCATCGAGCAGGTTGACCGCGCCGGCCGAATGCTCTCCGGCAGCTTCAATGCGGGTGACCTGATTGCGCAACTCCAGCGGCAGCTCGAATCGTGCGGTCGTGGCGGTTTCGCCCGCCTTGAAGGCGTACTGCGCTTCACCGAGGCGCTGCGCAGCGGGCGGAAAATGCGGACAGGGACCCCGCGCGCGCAGGGCCGCCGGTGCGCAGGACGGTGGCTTCGAGCTTGCCGTCGCGGCCAAGCCCGCCGACGATGCCGACCGGCTCGCTGCCCGCCTGCTGATCGATGACGGCAAGCGTGCCGCCCGAGGCGATCTTCTCCAGCCGCTCGGCAAATGCGCGCGTCTGCTTGTCGTGGTCGATGCCATCGGTGAGCCAGACGACGCTGGCGTTTTTCAATGCCTGCGCGCCGAGCGCGGTCTCGACCGCATTGGCCGCGGCCATCCTGTCGGGGGCATACGGGTTGCGGTACGAGCGCAGCGAGCGTGGAGCGCGCCTGCGTCGGCGGCTCGACCTTGGCGCTGACGGCGCGCGTCGGACTTGCTGTGGCGAGCACGACGACGGGGCGGTTCTGCGACTCCGCCTCCGAAATCAGCCGGTCGGCCATCTGACACGCGCTCGCTCCAATGCGGCGCGGCGGCCCAGCCGTTGTCGAGAGCGATGACGACAGGACCTTTGCCCTTCAGCGCTTTGTCGTGGCGCGGATTGAGCACCGGCTCCGCCAGGGCGAGAATAACGGCGGCAGCGGCCGCGAGGCGGATGAGCAGCAGCCACCACGGCGTCTTGGCAGGCGTCTTTTCACGGTTTTCGAGGCCCACGAGGATGCGGGTCGGCGGGAACTCGACCTGACGCGGACGCGGCGGCACCGTGCGCAACAGCAGATAGATCACCGGCAATGCGCCAGAGACCTAAAAGCAGCCAGGGATTGAGGAAGGCGAGAGCGCCGATCATCGAATGATGCCTTCCTTGGTCGCGGCATCCGTCGCCTCGGGCGGCGCATGCCAGCGATGGCCGGGCGTGACGCCCTGCAATGCGACGATGAGCGCGAAGCAGCGGTTCGCATGCCGGCCGGTCGGTATGATGCACCAGGAATGACCAGCCGAGACGCTTGGCGATATCGCTCAGGCTCCTCGCGATGGGCTTTTAGTCTGGCCTGGTATTGCGGTCGCAAGGCTCTCGACGCGGTCGGCAACCCAACGCTCGCCGCCTTCGAGGCCGAGAAATTCGGTGCGGCCCTGGTACGGCAGCGTTTCCTCGGCGGGATCGAGGACCTGGACGATGTGACCGCTGACGCCGCCGCCGGCAAGGCCTTCGAGCCGCTCGCGGATAACGCCGGCGGGCGCGAGGAAGTCGCTGAACAAGATGAGGCCGGAAAAGCGATTGAGCGCCGCGCTTCGGCGGCAAGCTATTTTTCATCGATCGGGCGCGTCGGTGTTGGCGACGATGGTTTCGGCGATGCGGGTCGCGGCGTTGCGGCTGGCGGTCGGTTGCGTTTGCCCCATCAGCGCCACGCGCTCGCCGCCGCGAACCAGCAGCTCGGCAGCGGCCAGCATCATCACCAGGGCGCGGTCGTGCTTCGTCATCGGCGCAAGGTGGCTCTGGAAATCGCATCGATGGCGAGAGGTCGGGCCAGAGCCAGACGCGTGTGCGCCGCCTCCCATTCGCGTTCGCGGACGATAGAGGTGGTCGGAGCTTGCCGAGCGCCGCCAATCGATGAGATGCGCGCTATCGCCCGACTGGTATTGCCGGAACTGCCAGAATGTTTCGCCGGGTCCGGCGCGGCGGCGGCCATGAATGCCTTGAGCGACCGTCGAGGCGATGCGGCTCGGCTTCCAACAGAAGCTCGGGCAGCGGTCGACAAGGCCTGCGGCCTCGCGCTCGAGCGCGCAGGAGCGTCGGCCTGGAGCGCCGTCGTTTCTGACGTCGGGCGCGCCTGCGGGGCACCGCCATGCGTCTACTCCACCGCTCGGGCGAGCCGGCCGATGATAGCGGTGAGATCCTCGTCCTTCGGCGCGCGCCGTGAAAGTCAGCGCCATGCGATGCCGCAGGATCGGCTCTGCCAGGGCGATGACATCGTCGACCGAAGGCGCGAAGCGTCCATCGATCAGCGCCTTGCGCGTACGGCCAGCATCAGCGCCTGGCTGGCGCGCGGGCCCGGGCCCCAGGCGACGAATCTCGTTCTCGCGCGTTCGGCGCCGGTGTCGGGACGTGCCGAGCGAACCAGCTTCAGGATCGCATCGACGACGTTGTCGCCTGTACGGGATCTGCCGCACGAGGCGCTGCGTCAGCCATCAACTTCGCTCCGCCGTTAAGGACCTGCTTCACGTTCCGGTCCTCGGCGCCGGTCGTCGAGAATAAGCATGCGGCGCTCGGCGGCAGATCCGGGTAGGTCACATCGACCTGCAAGAGGAAGCGATCGAGCTGAGCTTCCGGCAGAGGATAGGTGCCCTCCTGCTCAAGCGGGTTCTGTGTCGCAAGAACGAAGAACGGCGCTGGCAGCGCGTAGCGTTTGTCCGGCGACAGTGACGTGATGCTCCTGCATCGCCTGCAACAGCGCCGACTGCGTCTTGGGGCTGGCGCGGTTGATCTCGTCGGCCATCAGAAGCTGCGCGAAGACGGGCCCTGCGATGAAGCGGAAGGAGCGCGAACCCGGCTTCTCCTCGAGCACTTCCGTGCCGATGATGTCGGAGGGCATCAGGTCGGGCGTGAACTGGATGCGCTTGGCATCAAGCCCGAGCACCTTGCCGAGCGCCTCGACAAGCAGCGTCTTGGCGAGTCCGGGCACGCCGATCAGAAGCGCATGGCCACCCGACAAGATCGTCATCAGCGTGCGCTCGATCACGACGTCCTGGCCGAAGATCACCGAGGCGGCGGCCTTGTGGGCGCGGCCAACCCGCTCGGCTGCGGCTTCCAGCCGGGCGACGATGTTCTCGTCGGAGGGAGACATGCTGCTCACGTTGGTCATCCGGCGGTTCTCTTTCGAGCCAATGTTGCGGCGAACGTTGATAGGGTCGTGGCCGAGCGGATCGGCGCGGAAGGGGCAACCCTCCACGGTCGCGGGGATCATCCGGGCGTGAACCGGTGGCGTCAAATAAATGTTACGTAACGAAAGAGCATGTGCAGGCCGCGGTGGCGGTCTGAAGGCAATGCGGGCGATCAGAGCCACGGCGAAGATATGACGAACAAGATCAGCGGTCTGGAAGAGATGTTGAAGCTCGCCGCGGGCCACGGTCCGGCTCCCGTCGAACGTTGGAACCCGCCCTATTGCGGCGATATTGGAATGAGCATCCGCGGCGACGGCGTTTGGCTTTACCAGGGAAGTCCGATCGGCCGCCAGCCCCTCGTCAAGCTGTTCGCTCGTGT
The DNA here is from genome assembly GCA_963847435.1 of uncultured Alphaproteobacteria bacterium. Taxonomy (GTDB): domain Bacteria; phylum Pseudomonadota; class Alphaproteobacteria; order Rhizobiales; family Hyphomicrobiaceae; genus CAWJZR01. The sequence continues at coordinate 194,646 of CAWJZR010000026.1, forward strand.
TCTGCGCCGGGATGCCGATGGCAAGACCTACCTCGTGACGCCGGCCGAGAAGATCGACGTCACAGTGGAGGACGCTCCATTCCTGGCCGTCGAGATGGAGGCGCGCGGGGCGGGGCGGGATCGGCAACTCGTATTCCGCACCAATGTCGACGACATCGTCGCGGCGGGGCCTGCGCATCCGATCCGATTCGAGGCCGAACCCCGAAGCGGCGGCCTGAAGCCTTACGTACAGGTACGCGGGCGGCTGGAAGCGCTCGTCACGCGCGCGCTCTATTACGATCTCGTCGAGTTGGCGGAGCCGGGACCTGATGGCCAGCTCGGCTTGTGGAGCGGAGGAGTATTCTTCGCACTCGCCGCCAGCACAGACGACCAATGAAGCCCCTGGCGCTCGCTTGTCACGAGCCTCCCGCGCCGCGGCCTACTCGGCCTTCATGAAAGTGTGCCAAGTGCCGTCGGCCCCGATGGAGAGGCGCCACCACGTCCACTTCTTCTTCTCGCGCATCGCCTTGGCTTCGGCGGGCGGCATCAAACGATAGAGATCCACCTCTTGCGCAGGCGTCAGCTTGTCGAGGTCGAGGGTCGCGAGGTACGGCCACACGTAGATCGCGCTGTTCTCGACGTCCTTGCCGAGCGGCTCCTTGCCAAACCCCATATCTAGGATGCGGCCGAGGACGGCCAATATTTCGCGTCCCTGACCATCGCCCGACAACCCCTTCCAATGCGCAATGGGGTCGCTTACGTCCTTGCCTGAAATGATTGGCCGCATCTCGTTCCATTCAAGCGGCGTCTTCAAGTCTTCAATGTTACCGGATTGAACGGCTGCCAGAATGGCCTCCCGCATCTCGGCGACGAGACTCGGCATCTCGGCTGGACGGGCCGCTTGTGGAACGGCATTCGTGGGAAGAGCGGGAGAAGTCTTTGGCTTGATGTCGCTCTTGCTGTCTGCCGCAAACACTTCGACGATGGACCCTGCGCCCGTCGAATGGACAATGAGCAGGGCCGCCGTTACGAGTACCGCAATCTGCGAGCGATTCTTCACCGTGCGATCGAACAGCGTCATCTGGGGGCCTGAAATTGAAGTTTGAACCGGGGCTTCAGGCGCGGAGACGAACCGCACGGCGCCACCGCGACTGGGCGGTATCCGGACGCCCCGGCGGCAAGGGATAGAGACGTGCAGCTCATCCCGAACCTTCTCATCATACCGGTCGGCGCGATCATTGGCATCCTTGTGGCGGCTCCCGTCGGACCCGTCAACGTGCTCTGTATCCAGCGCGCTATCGAGCGCGGTTTCTGGGGCGGGTTGGCGGCCGGCATCGGCGCTGTGCTCGGCGACGGCCTGATCGCGCTGTGCGCGGCGATGGGCGTCGGCGCCATTTCACAGGTGATGGATGATTATCGCACGGCAATCCAGGTCGTCGGAGGCCTCGCGCTGGCGCTGTTCGGGTTGAAGCTCTACTTCACGGCGCCGCGCATCGAGGCGCTGCATCCCTCGCACGACGAGAACGCCTCGCTGAAGGATTACGCCTGGGACATCCCACAGACCTTCTTTTTGACCATTACCAACCCGGGTGCCGTTTTGGGGTTGTTCGCCATCTTCGGCGGCGTGAGCTCGTTCGTGAAAGTGCAGTCCAACGTCGACGCCTTAACGATGGTCGCGGCCATCATGGGCGGAAGCCTCGCGTGGTGGGTGGGCTTATCCGAGCTGATCGGCCGCTTCCGCCATCGCATCGGCCAGCGCCAGCTCAAATTCATCAACAAGACCGCCGGCATCCTGCTGGTGTTCTTCGGCGTGCTGCTAGTCGCCGAGATCGCCGGCCGCGCTCTGGGCATCAATCTGGCATCGGCGTCGCCGCTGAATTGGGGCCGTCAAGCGTTCTGACGTCCTGGCGAAAATTCAGCCTGAGCTTACTGTTACTGACGCGTCCGGTTGAGCGTGAACTCGCCGAGCTCGACCCGCCGCTCTAGGCCCTTGGCCATCTTCGCGACCGCCGACTCTCCGAACAGGGCGACGAGATCCGTCAGTGCCGTGAACAGGGCGGCATACGCCATCAATTCCGGCGCGACGCCCGTTTCCGTCCCCTCGTCCCATGCCGCCAGGATCAGGCTCAAGGCTCGAATGCTCTCGTCATCGCTGTCGCCGAGTTCGAATGTACGCATGACGTGGTTCTTTCTTGCGGTCGCAACAGGTTGACGGCCAGCGTTGACTTTTTATCTGACGTGGCGAGGCGGGCGCCTTCTCTTGGCCTAGCACGGGACCGGCGCGCAAGTGGCCTCGGCAACAATTCACAGTAAACCGCTGGTGAGGGCAGAAAGGGCTCGTAAAGCTTAAGGGATTGTCTTGACGAGCGTCTCGGCGATCTGTGCGCCTTCGGTGAGAAAACGGCTGATCGCAGTTTGCGCAGACGGGGTGCATGCATTGTAGGTGCGGCTGTAGCTGCGATAACCCTGATTGAAGCTGCGCGTCAGCCGCGCCTTGCGCAAGGCCGACGAACCCTCGCTCTGCACAAGTTCCTGCATGCGTTCGCGCCACAACTGGCCTTCACCGGCACCGCAAAGCTCGCGCAGATAATGAACCGCGCCCAGGATCTCCGACAGCCGCATCAGCTTGTCGTCGTAGGGCTTGGAATCCGGGCTGCCCGCTGCGTGCACGGGGGCACATGCCGCTACAGCCGTAGCCGACAGCGCAAAGATGCGAAACCTCAAGGCCCGTGAAATGCGCGGCATTCTCGTCTCGACATCCGGCACGAATTCCTTTGCCGGTTGTCTAGCATCAATTCCACACGCGTGCATCCGAAGCGGTGTGGCGATTAAGCCGATATCCGCTGCCAAGCCGCCCGCACCAAATCCTCGCACGCTTCCGTCAGGGGATAGCCGGAGAGCGCCTCGATTGCGACGAAGCGGGCGTCGGCGGCATCGCCGGCCGCGACCGGAGCGTCGTCGCTGGCTGCATGGCCGTAAAAGACGTCGAGCGGCATCACGGAAACGATAAGGCCGCCCCGATCGCGTAGCGGCACGTCGAATGTCGTCAGGAATCCTGCTATCGCGGGATCAAGGCCGGTCTCCTCGCTCACCTCGCGCCGGGCGGTTTCCATCGACGACTCGCCGGGTTCGATGTGCCCACCGGGCAGGCTCCAGAGGTCCGCGAGCGGCGCCTTGCCGCGCTTCACCAGCAGAACGCGTCCGTCGGCATCGAAGATTGCGGCGCTGGCGCCGATGCTGGGACGGGTCCGCTTGCCCTCGCGATCTGAATTGACCACATTCACGGCCATGTGCTCCCGCTACAGCCTCACCTCGCCGCCCGAAGCGGTCCGCTCCTATTTCCGCTACCTCAACGTGGCGGAGTTTCCGCCGCGCTACAACATCGCGCCCACGCAGCCGGTCGCCATCGTCCGCAACAATTACAAGGGCGAGCGCGAACTGGCGCTGGTGCGCTGGGGCTTGATCCCGCCGTGGGTCAAGGATCCGCGCGAGTTCTCGACCCTCATCAATGCCCGCTGCGAGACGGCAGCCGACAAGCCCTCGTTTCGCGGTGCTTTGCGTCATCGCCGGTGCCTTGTGCCCACGGACGGCTTCTACGAGTGGACCGGCAAGCCCGGAGCCAAGCGCCCACACTTGATCAAGCCGCGTGGAGGCGGCCCGATGGCGATGGCCGGGCTGTGGGAGCATTGGGTCGGCGCCGACGGCAGCGAATTGGAGACGATGGCGATCCTCACCTGTGGCTCCAACAGGCTTGTCTCTGCCTTGCATGATCGCATGCCCGCGATCGTCGCTCCCGAGGCGTTCGACCTCTGGCTCGATTGCAAGCCGGGCACGGCCGAACACCTCCGCGAATTCCTGCATCCGGCGCCCGAGGAACTGCTGGACATCATCGAGGTCTCGCCCAAACTCAACAATTCCCGCAACGACGGGCCGAACGTGTTGCAGCCGGTTGGCACGGCGCGGCTTCTTTAGAAGCGCTCGTAGCATTGAGGTTACAAGGCTTAACGAATTTCATACATTCATGCCATAATGTAACACCCTGAGATTGCTACATCTCGCTGAAATTGACCAAACTCAGCGGTGATTTGGCGGGCGACCTCGCGGTGAAGCGCCGAAAAGGCTAGTGTCGTTTCGCCAAGCGCCTGTCGCTGGGGGAAAAATCACGCGAACAGCGCCATTGAAGCGGCTGCAACTCGTGCGATAAAACGGTTGGCGAAGGCTGGGGATGCGGACGGTCCGCCCGGCCCGATTATTTGGCATGCCGGGGTGCGCGCACGTTCACAGCGGCCACCGGGGACGAGGAGATGCGTGGCATGGGCTACAGAGGTGAGGATCTCGATCTTCGCACGCCGCAATCCTGGGCCGCCGGTACACCGGATCCAGGAGCGCAGGCCGAACCGACGCCGCAGCGCGGCCGGCGGTCAGCGACGCTGGCGCCCCGCAACGGGCCGATCTGGGTCGACGACACCGTGATGGCCTGCTGCAACCACGCCTACGACGTGGCCGTCGCGCATCGGTCCGCCGAGGTGCGGCTCGAGCATCTGCTGCACGCGTTGACCCGCATCGATGCCGCGTCCGAGGTACTGGAGGCGCACGGCATCCGCGACGCTGCCCTGCGGCGCGAGACGGCCACGATCATTGCCAGCGAGTTGCCGGCCACGATGAGCAACGGCAATGCGGTGCCGCGCCGGGCTGCCGAGCTCGCAGAGGTTCTCCGGCTTGCCGCCGCCCATGCCTATCGGCGCAACGCCCCGGCCGGCGTCGCGGATCTGCTGCACGTCTTTTTCGAGATGAAGCCTGAGCTGCCTGGCCTTGCGGTGCTCATGCGCCATACGGGCCGAGTAACAGCGGAGATGCCGGACAACACACCGGCGATGTCGCGCCCTCCATCTTACATTGCGGAGCCGCGTTACGAGGCGCCGCCGGAGCCCGTCCGCGACCGGCGCAGCCAGCGTCCGACCTATCGCCCGCCCGAGCCGCCGCGCCAAAACACCGTCGACAGCTTCCAGAATGCGCGGCTCGATGCGCTGGAAACTGCCGTACGCAATCTCGGCCTCGAGATCGCCGACGAGCGCGCGAGTTTCATTGGCCTCATCAAAGAGGTGCAGCGCGACGTCGGCGAGCAACGCGACGACGTCTCCCGTCACAGCGGCGGCCTGTTCGACCGTCTTCAGCAGATCGAGACGCTGGTCAGCGCCACTCCCGACAATGGCGAGATGGATCGCACCATCGAGCGCCTGGAGGGGATCGAGACGCTGATCCAGCAGCGCCTCGGGGAGCTGGTGCGGGCGTCCAACGCGCTCGCCGAACGCCTCGGCACGTTGGAGCACGCCATGCGTGAGCAGCGGCCTGCGGCGCCTCCGGACTTGTCGGCACTTTACAGTCGCCTCGATCGCCTGGAGCACTCTGTGCGCGAAGGCGCTGGCGATGCCGGACGTCACTGGATGGGTCTGTCCGACCGTCTGAAAGCCGTCGACCTCGCGTTGCAGAATCCCGCCCACAAGATCGACCTCAATCCGATCTCCAACCGCCTCGACATCATCGAAGAGGCGTTGCTGAGCCGTGATGATCAGCCGGTCCGCGATGTGGCCGCGAAACTTGCCGCCGTCGAGCAGTCGATCGCCGCATCCCGCACGCAAGCGTTCGAGACTCATTCGTCGCTGGCGGCCGAGGTGAAGGCGCTGTCCGGCGGGGTGGCCACTCAGGCTGCCAATGCCGAACGCTTCCAGTCCGCCATCGGTGGGCGCGTGGATGGCATCGCCAATCTGCTCGATCGGCATCGCGGCGAATTGGTTCAGGCGCTAACCGGTCCTGGCGAGCAACTCGGGCAGCGGTTGCAAGGCGTCGTGCATCTTCTCGAGGCACGGCAGGCCGAAACTGCGGAAAGTAAGGGCGTGTTGGCTTCGATGGTCAAGGAAATGGAGCAGCAATTCGTCGGCCAACTTAGCGCCGTCGAGCAAAATTATCTGGGCGCGCTTCGCACCGTCGAAGAACATCACGTCGGCCAGATCCGCGGCGTCGAGCAGGGACTTGTTGCGCACATCAAGGCGCTCGAGCACGGGCTTGCCGCGCAGGTCGAGAAATCTGGCGCGCTTCAGGCCGGCTATGGCCGGGATCTCGCGGACCTTCATGACGCGCTGGTCAAGCTCAACGCCAATCAGCATACGCTGTCGGGCTCAATCGACCAGTGGCGGACCGAATCCGCCGGCGATCTCAGCATTGTCTCAAATCGCTTGTCCTCGGTCGAGCGCGAGGCGCAGCGGCCGATGCAACTGCTGGCCTCCGTTGCCGCCGACTTGAACTCGATGAAGCGTTACACCGTCGAGCGCGCGGGCCGCCGGAGCCGCTTCCTCTACTGGCTGTTTGGCACCGACGATTGGCTGGGCGCAAGCTGGCCCGACCAGTCGAAGCGTATCGAGGCTGCCCGCATCGCCGCGCAGGCGCGAAAGGCCTGAAGCGCCAAAACAGTCAGCTTTCATACCATCAACGCGGCCGGAAATTCGGCCGCGTTTTGCATTTCGACGGGCACCTGCCGTTGACAACTCGTTGCAATAAACCGTTTGTCGCAACCCATGACGGTCTGGTAGACGCCGCGCCAGTGGGCCGCTAGATGTGCCCGCAAAGGGTGGCTGCGGGGCCGATGTCCTTAAGGTTCGTCCCGCTAGAACAAGGACCGATCCATGGGCGGGGCTCTGCGTACGGCGGGCGGTGCAACCGAGGTTGCCGGCAAGGACTTGGTTGCGGCTAAGGACTTGGCGAACGCGATCCGGTTCCTCGCCATGGATGCCGTCGCCAAGGCGGAAATCCGGCCATTCCGGCATGCCGATGGGCATGGCGGACGTCGCCACCGTCCTGTTCTCAAGGTCCTGCGATTCGACCCTGCGGATCCCGCAGTGGCCCAACCGCGATCGCTTCGTGCTGTCGGCCGGCCACGGCTCGATGCTGCTGTACGCGCTGCTCTATCTCACCGGCTATCCGGGCATGGACATCGAGGAGATCAAGCGTTTCCGCCAGCTCGGCTCGAAGACTGCGGGGCATCCGGAGTACGGTCATGCACCCGGCATCGAGACGACGACCGGCCCCCTCGGTCAGGGTATCGGGAACGCCGTCGGCATGGCGCTCGCGCGAGCGGCTGCTCAACGCCCGGCTCGGTTGCAACGTCATCGATCACCATACCTACGTCATCGCCGGCGACGGCTGCCTGATGGAAGGCGTCAGCCACGAAGCCATCTCGCTCGCCGGTCACCTCGGCCTCGGCAAGCTGATCGTGCTGTGGGACGACAACGCCATCACGATCGACGGCAAGACCGACCTTTCCGTCTCCGACGATCAGATCGGCCGCTTCAGGGCCTCGGGCTGGAACACCATCTCGGTCGACGGCCACGATCACGCAGCCGTCGAGGCCGCGCTGTTGAAGGCGAAGGCCGACAGCTCGAAGCCCTGGCTGATCGCCTGCAAGACCACCATCGGCTACGGCGCGCCGACCAAGGCCGGCACATCGACTGCGCACGGCGCCCTGACAGATCCAGCCGAGATCGCCGGCGCCCGTGAGAAGTTGGGCTGGGCCGCGGCACCGTTCGAGATCCCGGCGCAGATCCTGAAGGCGTGGCGATCCTTCGGAGAGCGCGGCGCCGCCGAGAATACGGCCTGGAAATCAGCCTTCGCGAAAGCCGGCGACACGGCCAAGATCGCGCTTGCGCGGCCTGCGGGCGCCCCGCGTGCCGATGCCGTCGAGGCCGCGATCCGAGAGGCCAAGGCCGTCTTCGCGGCCGACACTGCCAAGCGCGCGACCCGAGTCTGGTCGCAACTCGCGCTCGAAAAGCTTCTCCCGGCGCTGCCGGAGCTGATCGGCGGCTCCGCCGACCTCACCGGCTCCAACGGCACCAAGACCAAACACCACGAGAAGGCCGTCAAGCGCGGCGACTTCTCCGGCAACTACATCCACTACGGCGTCCGCGAGCACGGCATGGCCGCCGCGATGAACGGCCTCGCCCTTTACGGCGGCTTCATCCCGTACGGCGGCACGTTCCTCGTGTTCTCGGACTACTGCCGCCCGTCGATCCGCCTCTCCGCGCTGATGCAGCAGCGCGTCATCTACGTCTTCACGCACGAATTCGATCGGCGCTCGGCGAGGATGGCCCGACGCATCAGCCGATCGAGCATCTGGCAGCATTGCGTGCGATGCCGAACCTGCTGGTGCTGCGTCCGGCGGATGGGGTCGAGACGGCCGAGTGCTGGGAGATCGCGATCGCAGGCGACCGAGACGCCCTCCGTGCTGGCCTTGACTCGCGACGCGGTGCCGAATTTGCGCGACGGCTCGCCGGAGAACAAGTCCGCCAAGGGCGGCTATGTCCTGCGCGAGACCAAGGGCAAGCGCGACGTGACGCTGATCGCCACCGGCTCTGAGGTCGGGCTCGCAGCCGCCGCCGCCGATCTTCTGGCGAAAAGCGGGATCGAAGCTGCCGTCGTGTCCGTTCCGAGCTTCGAGCTGTTCCGCAAGCAGCCGCAGGCCTATCGCTTTGCCGTGCTCGGAGAAGCTCCGCGTGTGGGCATGGAGGCAGCCGTCGAGCAGGGCTGGCACGAGTGGTTGCGGCACAAGGACGAGTTCGTTGGCCTCAACGATTTCGGCGCCTCGGCGCCCGCCAGCGATCTCTTCAAGTCTTCGGCCTGACGCCCGAGCGCATCGCCGAGGTTGCCAGCGGGCTGGTGAAGCGCCCTGCCTGATCCGGCTTGCGTGACCCGACCTGAGTGATCCGACGCAGGTCAACGACTTGAAGTCGTCGTGGCGCTATTCCACGACGATGACTACGCTACGGGGAGCACTGACATGGACTTTTCTAAGCTGAGGACCATCGACAAGGCCGACGTCAAAGGTAAGCGCGTGCTGGTGCGCTGCCGACCTCAACGTGCCGATGGCAGACGGCAAGGTCACGGACGCGACGCGCCTGGAGCGGGTTGCGCCAGGGCTCAACGCGCTTGCCGCGCGCGGTGCCAAGGTCATCGTCATGTCGCACTACGGGCGCCCCAAGACGCGCGATCCGAAGTATTCGCTCGCACCCATCGCGCGCGAGCTTTCCGGCGTGCTTGGCCGCGCGGTGCATTTCGTTGACGACTGCATCGGCGAGGCGGCGGAGGCTGCGGTCGCGGGCTTAGCATTCGGCGACGTGCGGTTCTCGAGAATTTCCGCTTCCACAAGGGCGAAGAGAAGAACGACCCCGAGTTCGCCAAGGCGCTAGCCAAGCTGCGGCGACATCTATGTCGGCGATGCGTTTTCCACCTCGCATCGCGCTCACGCCTCGACCGAGGGCGTGACGCATTACCTGCCGTCCTATGCCGGCCCGCTGATGGCGCAAGAGATCAACGCGCTCGTCACGGCATTGGAGAACCCGAAGCGGCCGGTCGCGGCCATCGTGGGCGGCTCCAAGGTGTCGACCAAGATCCCGGTGCTGGTGAACCTCGCCGCCAAGGTCGATTACCTCATTATCGGCGGCGGCATGGCCAACACCTTCCTGCAGGCCCAGGGCATCAACGTGGGCAAGTCATTGTCCGAGCCGGATTTTCACGCCAAGGCGCATGAAATCGTCAAGGCGGCCGCCGACAAGGGCTGCAAGATCGTGCTCCCTTCGGACGGAGTGGTGGCCAAAGAGTTCAAGGCCAACGCCGCCCACGAGGTGCTGCCAGTCGATAAGACGCCGGTCGACGGCATGATCCTCGATACCGGCCCCAAGTCTGTCGAGGCGATCGTGAAGTTCTCGGCGACTGTAAGACCATCCTGTGGAATGGCCCGATCGGAGCGTTCGAGACGGCACCATTCGGAGAGGGCACGTTCGCCATCGCGCGCGAGGCTGCGAAGCTGACGAAACAAGGCAAGCTCGTCTCCGTGGCCGGGGGCGGTGATACGGTCGCGGCACTGAACGCTGCAGGTGTCACCGACCAGTTCACCTACGTCTCGACCGCTGGCGGCGCATTCCTGGAGTGGCTCGAAGGTCGCGAGCTGCCGGGCGTCGCCGCGCTGATCAAGGCGCAGGGTTGATGGCAGCGGCACCCAACAACATTCGTGCCGTCGTGGTCGACCTCGACGGCACGCTGGTCGACAGTCTGCCCGACATCGCGGACGCCCTCAACGCCGGCCTCGCCTCGCAGGGCCTGGCGCCGTTCGACTTAAATCGCGTGCGCGGCATGGTCGGCGGCGGCGTGCGCCTGCTGGTCGAGCGGGCGTTTGCCGCGCTCGGCCCCGAGTATGCCGATCCCGAGCTGTTCAAGCGGGTGTTGGCCGCTGCGTTCGCGCATTACCGAGCGCATCCCTGCGACAAGACCGTCCTCTTCCCCCACGCCCGTGAGGCGTTAGCCGCCCTACGATCCGAAGGCATCAAGATCGGCCTCTGCACCAACAAGCCGACCGACATTACGGAAGCAATTCTGGAGCAGCTCGCCGTGCGGGACCTGTTCCACAGCGTCATCGGCAGCGGCGGGCCGTTACCATTGAAGCCTGACCCCGCCATGCTCAACGCCTGCCTCGCCGAACTGAATGTAGCTCCGGCTGAGGCCGTAATGGTGGGCGACAGCGGCGCCGACGTCGGTGCAGGGCGCGGCGCGGGGTGCCGGTGCGTACTGATGTCGTTCGGCTACACGCAGAAGCCCGCGGCCGAACTCGGCGGCGACCTCGTCCTCGACAGCTTCGCAGAGTTGCCCGCAGCTCTTTCCAGAACTCGTCTGATCTTGCGCAGGTCCCGCGCCGCCCCTATCGTCGGCGACGAACTATCCCGATCCACCGGCCAGGGACTTCGATGCGCGGTTTGCGATTGAGATTTGCGGCCCTTGCCGGGCTGTTGCTGGCCGTTGGGATCGTATCGCAGGCTATTGGCGAGACGCCGGCTGCCAACAAAGTCGACAGCGAACTCGACCGCTACCGGGGAATGCTCGGCAGCCAAGACCCGTTCTCCAATCCAGGATACTTGTTCGTCGACCGCGGCGCAGAGCTGTGGACGAAGCCGGCGGGCCCGAAGAACGTGGCGCTATCGGCCGCTTGCGACCTGGGCAAAGGCGCTGGCAAGGCGGAAGGCGCCTACGCTGAGTTGCCGCGCTATTTTACCGATGCGGGCCGCGTGCTCGATCTGGAAAGCCGTCTCTTGTGGTGCATGGTGAACCTGCAAGGCCGTGACGCGAGCGAGATCGTGAAGTCGAAATTCTCAAGCCCGGAGAAGACGTCCGAGCTGGAGGACCTGACTGCGTTTCTCGCCTCGAAGTCGAACGGCCTGCCGCTTGCTCCTCATCTCGAAAACCCACAAGAGCAGGCATCTTATGCGCTGGGCGAGGCGATCTTTTACCGGCGGCAAGGCCCCTGGGATTTCGCCTGCGCAACCTGCCACGGCGACAAGGGCCGGCGGATCCGGTTGCAGGCGCTGCCCTACTTCAACGATCCGAAGGAAGCGCAAGACGTAATGCGCACCTGGCCGGCCTATCGCGTGTCGCAGAACACGCTGCGGACGATGCAGCACCGGCTCTACGATTGCTTCTGGCAGATGCGTCTGGGCCAAGTCGAGTACGGTTCCGACGTCACCATCGCGCTCACCACCTACCTTGCCGCAAAGGGCAAGGGCGGCGTGATCGACGCCCCCTCGATCAAGCGGTGAGACCCATGCGCAAGGGCGTAATTCTCTCTGCACTAGCGGCCGCAGCGCTGACGGCGGTATCGTTCGGGGGCGTTCTGAGCCACGATCCAGCGCGAGCAGGTCCCCCCCAAGCCGACACCGCTGCACGATGCCGCCATCGCAGCCGGCTGGGCCAACTCCTCCCCGGAGTGGAAGGCACGCCTTGTCCAGGATGAAACCCAGAAAGTCTGCACGGAGAACCGCAACAAGCCCTCGGCGGACGTGGCGGCCAAGATCATTGCGCGCGAGCGTGCACGCATCGTCTATCCCGAAGACGGCAAGGTTCTCGGCGATTGGAAGAAAGGCGAGGCGTTGGCGCAATCCGGCTTTGGCGGCCGCTTCACCGACAAGGACCCCAAGCAACAGAATGGCGGCAATTGCTATGCCTGCCATCAGCTTGCGGCCTCCGAAATTTCGTATGGCACGCTCGGCCCGTCGCTGAAAGGCTACGGTGCCGCCCGCGCCTCCGACGCCGCCGCCGTTCGCGCCGTGTACGACAAGATCTACAACTCTCAAGCCGTGCTCGCCTGCTCGCAGATGCCGCGCTTCGGGGCCGCCAAATTCCTTTCGATCGAGCAGATCAAGGATCTCGTCGCCTACGTCGTGTCCCCCGACAGTCCGGTGAACAAATAGATGCAGGGCAGGCGCGACCAGATGGGACCTGACGGGATCACTTCGCTTTCATCCCGTCGTCAGTCATCCCCGCGAAGACGGCCATCTCAGCACTGTGTCGTCGACCGTCCCACCGGCGGAGCGTTTGGCCCATGCTGACCCGGCGGCATTTCCTTGAGGTCGCTGTTGCAGCCGCGGCGGTCACCGGCCTGGGGCAACGACTGCCAAAGGCGGCGGCGAGCCAAGCCATTCGCGAGCAGGATTTGCTCCGGTTCGATGCGCAAGGGCAAGTCACCCTGCTGCACATGGCGGACGTCCATGCGCAGTTGTGTCCGATCTATTTCCGCGAGCCATCGGTCAACCTTGGTATCGGCTCCAACAAGGGCCTGCCACCGCACTTGACCGGCTCGGCGATGCTCGAGGCTTTCGGTATTCCGCCTGGGTCCCTCTCCGCTTACATGCTGGCATCGGAGAGCTTCGAGGCGCTCGCTTTGGCGTATGGCCGTGTCGGTGGCATGGACCGTATGGCGCGCCTGATCAAGGCGATCAGAGCCGAACGCGGCGACGACCGGGTGCTCCTGCTTGACGGCGGCGATCTCCTGCAAGGTTCCTACACGGCCTTGATGTCGAAGGGCGCCGACATGATCCGCGTGGCGCAAGCCCTAGGCGTGGCCGCGACGACAGGGCACTGGGAGTTCACCCTCGGCCAAGCCCGGGTTGCCGATCTCTATGGCGGCATCGGTGCCAAGGGCTCAGCCGGCATCCCCTTCCTCGCCGGCAATGTGGTCGAGACCGACTTCGAGGAACACGTCTTCGAGCCCTCGCGCATCTTCGAGCGTGGGGGCGTCCGCATCGGCGTCATCGGCCAGGCGTTTCCCTACAGCCCGATCGCCAATCCCCGCTGGATGATGCCGACGTGGTCGTTCGGCATCCGCGAGGCGACGCTGCAAGCCAACGTCGCTCGCATGCAGGCGCGCGGGGTGGACGTGATCGTGCTGCTCTCGCACAACGGTTTCGACGTCGACCGCAAACTCGCCGGACGTGTCAGGGGCATCGACGTTATACTTACCGGTCACACCCACGATGCGCTGCCGCTGCCGATCAAGGTGGGTAACACGTTGCTGATCGCTTCCGGGTCGCACGGCAAGTTCCTCTCGCGGCTCGATCTCACGATCAAGGACAAGCGCATCGCGGATTTCAGCTACACGCTGATCCCGGTGCTTTCGGATGCGATTACGCCCGACCCCGAGATGGCCGCGCTGATCCAGGACATACGCGCGCCGCACCGCGCCATGCTCGAGACCGAACTCGCGGTGACCGAAAGCACGCTCTACCGGCGCGGCAACTTCAATGGCACGTTCGACGATCTGATCTGCGACGCGATGCTGAGTCGAGCGGGACGCCGAGATTTGCCTGTCGCCCGGGTTCAGATGGGGCGCGACGGTGCTGCCGAACCAGCCGATCACCTGGGAGCACATCTACGACGCCACGGCGATCACCTACCCGGCCTGCTACCGAGCGCCGATGACCGGAGCCACCATCAAGAACATCCTGGAGGATGTGGCCGACAACCTGTTCAACCCCGATCCCTATTATCAGCAGGGCGGCGACATGGTGCGGGTTGGCGGCATGAAGTTCTCGATCGACCCTGAAGCCCCCATCGGCCGGCGAATCTCCCAGATGCAACTCGAATCGACGGGTGCGGCGATCGATGCCAGCCGCACTTACATGGTGGCGGGCTGGGCGTCCGTGAATCAATCGACGGAGGGACCTCCGATCTGGGACGTGGTCGCGTCCTACCTCCGCGACCACAAGACGGTAGTGGTACCTCGCTCCGAACGGGTAAAGCTGATGAACGGATGAGCGCAGCCTGAAGTAAAGGTGAATTGTGCTCAGCGAACAGGCACCGTACCTGAAGCGTCACCGCATACCCACGAACGGGCTCATCTTCCATGTTGCAAGACCTGCAAATCTATTTCGGCGTCGCGCTGGCCGGGCTCGTCAGCTTTCTGAGCCCTTGCGTGCTGCCGCTGGTGCCGCCGTATCTCGGATATCTCGGCGGCGCGACTATCGACGAGATGACGGCCGAGGAGGGCGTGGAGGATCACGTCTGGAGGCGGGTGGTCGTCGCCTCGATATTTTTCGTCATGGGCTTCACCACGGTGTTCGTGGGGCTCGGCGCCGGAGCGTCCGCGTTCGGGCAACTCATCGAGACATACAAGCCGCAACTCTCGCTGATCGCCGGCGGCATCATCATCCTGTTCGGCCTGCACTTCATCGGCGTCTTCAAGATTTCCGCGCTTTATATGGAGAAGCGCTATCACCATCAGCCGGCCGGCGCGTCTTACCTCGGCTCTTACGTCATCGGCCTGGCCTTCGCGTTCGGTTGGACGCCCTGCGTCGGCCCTATACTTGCCGCCGTGCTTGCCCTTGCTGCGCAGGAGGCCAGCCTGACGACCGGCGTGAAGATGCTGTTTGTTTATTCACTCGGCCTCGGCGTGCCGTTCGTCCTGGCTGCGGTGGCCATCGGGCCGTTTCTCAAGTTTATGCGCCGGTTCCGCCGCCATCTCGGACAAGTCGAGCGGGTGATGGGTTTCTTTCTGCTGCTCGCCGGCACGCTGATGATTGCCGGTCCCGTGCACGAGTGGCTTCAGGGGACACATCCGGCCATCGTGAAGAACGGAAAGTGGCTGGGGCTACTTGCGGCTTGGGGGGGAGCGGCTCTGCTGCTTGGACTAGGGGCTTGGATCGCCGGGCACCTGCGTGCTCGTCTCACCGAGGTTCATCAGACGGCAATGTCGCTCGCCGGTCTGGCCCTGTTCACCGGCGGCGTTTGCGTCTGGGGCGGCTCGATGAACGGCTTCGGCGTTTGGTTGATCGACACCTTCCCCGGTCTCTCCCGCATCGAGGAGACATTCGTGCCGAAGTCGCTGCAGACCGAGATTCGCAAGCAGGGAGCCGGTCAATAACCGGCCCGGCACCATGACCTCAGCCGCGATGACCTCACCGGCTCCGACTCCTGTAGCGCTCACCATTGCGGGCTCGGACAGTTCCGGCGGCGCAGGTATCCAGGCTGACCTCAAGACGTTCACGGCTTTAGGCGTGTACGGCGCCAGCGTCGTTACGGCTCTCACGGCGCAAAACACTACGGGTGTGAGAGGCGTGCTCGCGGTGCCGCCCGAGTTCATCCTCGCTCAGATCGAAGCAGTGGCCTCCGACTTGAACATCGCGGCGGTCAAGACCGGGATGCTCGGAGATCGCGCTACCGTGCTCGTGGTGGCGGAGGCCGTTCAGAGATTGCGGTTGCGCCCACTGATCGTCGATCCTGTGATGGTGGCGACGAGCGGTGCCGCGTTGCTGGCGCCCGATGCCGTCACCGCCTTGCGCGAGACGCTCATTCCCCTCGCCGATCTGCTTACACCGAACCTGCCGGAAGCTGCGGCCTTGCTGGGCGGTTCACTTGCCGCGAACGTCGACGCCGCCAAAGCGCAAGCCCGAGATCTCCTGTCGCTGGGCGCCAAAGCCGTCTTGCTCAAGGGCGGACACGGTACCGACAGCACTGCCGACGATATACTGGCCACAAGCGGGTCGACGATCGTGCTGAGCCGCCCGCGCATCCAGACTGCAAACTCGCTCGGCGTACACGGCACAGGCTGCACCCTTTCCGCAGCCATCACTGCGTATCTCGCGCGCGGAATTGATCTTTTCGCCGCAGTCGAGCAAGCGAAGTCATTCGTCTGGGACGCCATTAACCATGGCCAGCATCTCAGCATTGGCCAGGGGACGGCTGCGCTCGACCATATGTTTCGCATTCCTCCAATAGTAAAATCAGTTTCTCGACCGTAAGCGGATTTTGGTGCATCGCCGCAACACGTCCACAGCCGCGCTTTGGTAAATGGAAAATATGCTTTGATGGTTCGGCATTTGTCTGCAATTCGCAAGTGCAGGACGGCGCTCACGCCGTTCTCACGAATGAACAGGATTGCGGGCGATGTTGGCCAAAGCTCCGGGAAAAATCGGCAAGCCGTTTTCTTTTGCGGCGATGATGTTAATTGCGCAGGCTGCATGGGCAAATCCGGTTGGTGATCTCGCCGGTCGCTGGTCGGGCTGGGGCTCCATCGTCATGGACAGCGGCGCGTCGGAACAGGTTCGATGCGTCGTCACCTACGCATTCAAGGACGGCGGCTCCGCGCTCAATCAAAACATGCGGTGCGCTTCGGCCAGCCTGAGGATCGACGCGACGGCCAAGCTGACGATCGACAGCGGCCAAGTCGTTGGAAGTTGGGAAGAAGCCACGACGTCGGCAACGGGCTCTGTTTTGGGACGCGTGACGCCGGAAGGCATCAATCTGTCGATCCATGGTCCGACGTTCACCGCGGCCATGGCGGTGGTTACGTCGGCCTGCAAACAATCGATCAATATTGCCCCGCAAGGACTCGAAGTTTCCCGAATTTCAATCGGGCTTGGAAAGTGCTGATTGTGGGTGATGTAAAACACAAGAGTGGCATACCAGCATCACGACCGAATCATTCGTTGGTCGGCATATTGCCGAGGCATTCTTTCTTTGGCACATATCTCGCGGCAACGCGGATGAAGTGCTCGTCTACATCGAGCCGCCGCAGACGAAATCCTCGGGGGGATGGTCAGGCAGGCGCCATATCCGGCGCGGCTTGATTAGGCTGAAAAACCGGCTCGATCTAATCGGGCCGGTTTTTTATTTTCCGGGCCGGCTTCTGCCGCCAAGGTGCGGCATCATGTTGCAGATTCGACACGTAGGCGAACGAACAAACAGTATCCTGCACAGTTTACGCTCAATTGGTTTGTCCTGTGGCTGGGCGATTCGATAAAGCTGTCTAAGCCAAGCGAGGGACCATCAACGATGGTGCTAGGCCGCTTGTAACGCGGCACCGCTTGTAACGAATACGACCAGAACAGGTCGACGGGGGGAATTGATGCGAGTTTGTAACCTGACTGCTTCTCTATTGTACGCGTCCGTAGCAGTGGGCGCGGTAATCGCTTCGGCCCCGGTCGCGATGGCCGGCGGCTTCGCATTGCGCGAGCAGTCGGCTGAATTCCAGGGTATGTCGTTCGCGGGCAGTGCCGCGGGCGGGGCCCTGAGCTCGATGTACTGGAACTCGGCCGCCACGGCGTCGAAGTCGGGCATGAATTTCGAGTCCAGCTACTCTGTGATCATTCCGCGCGCCGAGGTGAGTGTTGACAGCGTCAGCAACCCCAGCGCTGCGACGCAGGGCTTGATCTCGAGTGGGCTGTTTCCGTCCAAGGCTGACGGTATCGCCGGCACCGCTCTCATTCCGGCCACCTACGGCAACTACCAGCTCAGCCAGGATCTGTTCATCGGCTTGGGCATCAACTCCGGCTTTGGCTTGTCCACAGAGCCCAACAATGCGAACTACAAGGGTGCCATCCTCGCTCAGACCACGCGGCTGACGACGTTCAACTTCAACCCGACAATCGCCTACAAGATCGCCAACGGCATTACTGTCGGCGTCGGCGCTCAGATCGAATATGGCCGCGGCACCTTCCGCTTCGCCACCGGCATTCCGTCGCCTGTTGCGGGTGTGGCCTTTCCGGCTGGCCAGACGACTTCCTTCGAAGGCGACGGCTTTGGCTACGGAGCGACCGCGGGCGTGATGCTCGAACCGCTGCCGGGGACGACGATCGGCGTGGGCTATCGCTCGCAGATGGATCAGCACCTCGACGGCAAGTTCTACACGAACACGACAGCTCTCAACACGGGCGCCGAGGCGGACCTCAAGCTGCCCGACATCGTCACGGTCAGTATTCGCCAGGTCATCGCTCCGAATGCTCGCCTCCTCGGCACGTTCGAGTGGACGCACTGGAGCCGCTTCCAGGATCTGACGGTCAACGCGACCGAGGGCGGCGCGACTGTTCTCGGCGCCAAGGCGGCCGGCACTACAATCGCTTCGCTGCCGCAGAACTGGCACGACAGCTGGTTCCTGTCCGTGGGCGGCGAATATGATCTTTCGCAGACGGTCACGCTGCGCACCGGCTTTGCTTACGAACAGTCGCCGATCCAGAACGCTCTGGAGCGCAACATCGCCATTCCGGACGCTAACCGCTACTGGATGAGCTTCGGTGCCTCGTGGCGGGCGCTCGAGAACGTTACGTTCGATCTTGCCTACTCGCACCTCTTCATCGAAGACGGCGCATTCGATCGCACCAGCTTGAGCGGCACCCGCGAAACCGGCTCGATCAAGGCCTCGACCGACATCGTTTCGGTGGGTCTGAAGACGAAGTGGTGATCTGAGGTACGTGCTTGAACGCCCTTGCTAGGCCGATCTGCTCGCCGCGGGTCGGCCTTTTGCTTTTTCCCGCTCAGTTCGAGATCAGTGCAACCGACATCGCAAATCGCCTGGTCTCACCCGGCGCGATGACGACCGCACCCGGCCGTTCGCGCATTTCTCCCGTCGGTCCGACCCGAGCGGCTGTGCCTTGCCACGGCTCGATGCAGATGTATGGCGCGCCCGGCCTCGTCCAGATCCCAAGCTGGGGCATGTCCGGGAAATCGATGTGCAGCGAAGGGCCCGAGGGCGCCCGGTAGGTCACGGCCCGGCTGACCAGCGTATCGAAGATGAGGGCGTCGTTGACGAACAGGCTGTCGTCGAGACGGAGGCGTTTGCCTTCAAGCGGGCTGGCGAACCGTTGCATCAGGATGAGGCCATCATCGAGGCGGCGAATGTCTGCCGGCTCGGGATGTTCGAAGACGATCTCGCATTCTTCGCGCTTGGCACCGAAAGGCAACGGCCAACGGAAGGCCGGGTGGAAGCCGAACTGGGCCGGCATCGGCAGTGGCGAGCCGTTGCGCAACTCAGCCGTGTTTGTCAGCTTCGCCCCATCCAGTGTGAACGTGATATCGAGCACGAAGTCGAAGGGGTAGACTTCGCGCGTGGCGTCGCTCGAGACGAGGCGATGCGTGCAGCTCGAAGGCTCGTGCCGTATCAGCGTGAACGTACTTTTCCGCGCAAATCCGTGCTTCGGCATGGGATAGGACTTGCGGTTGACGATGATGCGGTCGCCCGGCGAGCAGCCGACGATTGGAAACAGGAACGGGGCACGTCCCGTCCACCACTTCGGGTCGCCATCCCACAAGAGCTCATGGCCCTCGCGGTCGGCGAGCCGCGTAAGCTCCGCGCCCCGCGGCGATATCTCTGCGATCAGCGCGTCACTGCGAATGGTCGTCGTCATCGGTGAGCCTCGTGAGTGGGGGCGATCTCCTTCGTTAAGCTAACAGAGCTGTCGCGTTGGGAAAGCAGGAGGGAACGGAAACGATGCTTCGGGCCATCATTGGCTTCCATGAGGACGAAGAGGGCCATTGGGTTGCCGAGCTCGAATGCGGCCATCAACAGCACGTCCGCCATCGTCCGCCCTTCATCGAACGGCCATGGACGGCGACCGAGGAGGGCCGGCGGTCCAAACTGGGCGAACGATTGAACTGTCTCGAATGCGATCGCTGATTGACCCGAGCAGACGCCGTCTTGCGTTTTTGCCGGTGGCATACCACAATGCCCTAAATCCGAGGGGCGCCGGAGGCATCTGGCTGAGATCGGGCTGATGGCGTGCGCAATGCAAAACAGCGCATCTACTGCCCGAGCACCCTTTGAACCTGATCCGGGTCATGCCGGCGAAGGGACGGGACACCTCCTCGCACCCCTCCCGTTCAGGATCTGGATATCGCTCGGCGCAGCAACTGGCTTCGCCCGGTTTGTCTTCTCTGCTCGGACGGCACGGTGTGACGATCGATGACTACAACGCCTTTTGCAGCCGGCTGCCTCACACGACGTATGTCGTGCAATGGGGCGGCGCACACGTGTGGAAGGTGGCTGGCAAGGTCTTCGCAATCGGCGGCTGGAACGGCGGCGAGGAGGGTCTCTACGTGACGTTCAAATGCACGCCGTTGGCCTTCGAGGTGCTGAAAGACATGCCCGGTTTGCGGCCTGCACCCTACCTCGCTTCGCGAGGGCTGATCTGGATTCAACGGACGGACGCGCAAAGTATGGATGATGCCGTGCTTCGCGATCACCTGCGTGACAGCCACCGTATCGTTGCCGCCGGATTGCCGAAAAAGGTGCAGCGCGAATTGGGGCTCGCCCAGACGTGAGCAACTGCTCCCTCAGAATGGAGGCTGCGATGGCCGGTGACGCTGCTGCGGCGGCTGATGGACGATCCCGCTACATCGCCGGGCTCGCCGGCCCGCTGCTCATCGCAATGGCGGCCGGCATTCTGCTCAATCGCAATGCGCTGCCGGAACTCGCGGCCCAGATCGGGAACGATTACGGCTTGGTATTCCTTTCCGGAGCACTGCTGCTGACGGCCGGCATCGCAATTGTGCGCGAGCACAACGTCTGGTCGGGCGGTTGGCCGGTGTTGGTGACAGTCATCGGCTGGATTGCCGTCCTGGGTGGTCTGGCGCGCATCCTCTACTTCCGCGATCTCGCGGCAATAGCACCGGGTATGGTGCAGCGGCCCGCCCTGATCTTGGTTACGGCGCTCGTTATGCTGCTCATCGGTGTGTTCCTGACGCTCAAAGGTTACCGGCTACTCGACTGAGTAGCCTTCTACATTCAGATCGAAACGCTCCCACCAGAAGGATCTCGTCCATGAACAAGATCACTAAGGCCGCCGACCTGATGCGCCCCGAAGTCACCACCGGGCCCATTCGTGGCAGCGCCAAGGTCTACAGCGCGCCTGAAGATCATGCCGATGTGCGAGTTCCGTTCCGCGAGATCGCACTGGCGGAGGAGTCCGGCGAGCCGCCTTTCCGCGTCTACGACCCATCCGGCCCCTACACGGATGCCGCCGCTCGGATCGACGTCGAAAAGGGGCTGCCGCGGCTTCGCGAAGCATGGGTGAAAGAGCGCGGAGGCATCGAGCAGTACAACGGTCGCGACATCAAGCCGGAAGACAACGGCAACGTTACCGGCGCTCATCTCGCACGCGACTTCCCCAACAAGACCGCGCCCTTCAGAGCCCATCCCGGCAAGCCGGTGACGCAATACGAGTTCGCGAAGGCCGGCATCATCACGAAAGAGATGATCTACGTCGCGCACCGCGAGAACCTCGGCCGCAAAGCCGCCCTCGATCGCGCCAAGACCGCTCTGGCCGACGGCGAGAGCTTCGGCGCAGACATACCCGCCCACATCACACCGGAATTCGTGCGCGACGAGATCGCCCGTGGCCGCGCCATCATCCCGGCCAACATCAATCACGCGGAGTTGGAGCCGATGATCATCGGCCGCAACTTCCTGGTCAAAATCAACGCCAATATCGGCAACTCGGCCGTCTCGTCCTCCGTCGAGGAGGAGGTCGAAAAGATGGTGTGGGCCATCCGCTGGGGCGCCGACACGGTCATGGATCTCTCCACCGGCCGCAACATTCACAACACGCGCGAATGGATTCTGCGCAACTCGCCGGTGCCGATCGGGACGGTGCCGATCTATCAGGCGCTGGAAAAGTGCGGCGGCGACCCGGTGAAGCTGACCTGGGAGATGTACAAGGACACGCTGATCGAGCAGTGCGAGCAGGGCGTCGACTATTTCACCATCCACGCCGGCGTGCGCCTCGCCTATGTGCCTCTCACAGCCAACCGCGTTACCGGCATCGTCTCGCGTGGCGGCTCGATCATGGCCAAGTGGTGCTTGGCGCATCACAAGGAGAGCTTCCTCTACACGAACTTCGAGGAAATTTGCGACATCATGCGGGCCTACGACGTATCGTTCTCCCTGGGCGACGGTCTGCGCCCCGGATCGATCGCCGACGCCAACGACCGAGCGCAATTCGCCGAGCTGGAGACGCTGGGCGAGCTGACCCAGATCGCCTGGCAGAAGGGTTGCCAGGTGATGATCGAGGGCCCCGGCCACGTGCCGATGCACAAGATCAAGATCAACATGGACAAGCAGTTGAAGGAGTGCGGCGAGGCTCCGTTCTATACGCTCGGACCGCTCACCACCGACATCGCGCCTGGCTACGATCACATCACATCCGGTATCGGCGCCGCAATGATCGGCTGGTTCGGTTGCGCCATGCTCTGCTACGTCACGCCGAAGGAGCACTTGGGGCTTCCCAACCGTGACGACGTCAAGGTCGGCGTGATCACCTATCGATTGGCAGCCCACGCCGCCGATCTCGCCAAGGGCCACCCGGCAGCGCAGTTGCGCGACGATGCGGTCTCACGCGCGCGGTTCGATTTCCGCTGGCAGGACCAGTTCAACCTCTCGCTCGACCCCGATACCGCATGCCAATACCACGACGAGACGCTGCCGAAGGAAGCACACAAGGTCGCCCACTTCTGCTCCATGTGCGGACCCAAGTTCTGCTCGATGAAAATCACGCAGGACGTGCGCGACTACGCCAATCGCCTCAACGAAGCCGGCGTCGAACTGGCCGAGGAGACGACCCAGATCGATCCGGAATCAGGAGCCGATATGCGTGAAGCAGGCATGGCCGAGATGAGCGCCAAGTTCCACGCGCTCGGCGACAAGCTCTACGTCGACGCGGAAAATGTAGCTCCAGCCGCGTCGCCTGCCCCGGAGCGGCCAACGGCGCGCGTTCAATCCGGCGACCGTGAAGCCGTGAAAAACAGCAACAAAGCGCTGGGGTAGTGCTGGGCATAACGGGCTGCCCGATCGGGCGCACCCTATACAAGCGATGCTTAAGTTGCGGGGTGGCAGGTTGAAGCGATCGGTATGGGCCGGATAGGTGTGCACAGATGTTCTGATTGCCGTTCTAATAGCAGGCGGGACGCCTCATTTGGCAATATTGCTTGCGGAGGTCCGTCTATGGGGGACGGCGCACCTAGTCTTATGCAATAGAGAAAGACGCTAGTCTATATTCTCAAAGAATATTAGCTGCTTGAAGACTTTGTGCGCCTCACCGATGGTAGCTAGGCGTAACGGGCGTTGGGATTGACTACGTCGAAGTCTGAGGGTAACTCATAGGGATAAGTGAGCAATGACGATGCCAGACTGCTCTGACTGCGAACTCATTGGAACAGAATATCGGCATTTCCAATGGCCCACCGGGTCGGATTGGCGAGCCAGGTAACGGCGTAAAGACAGTCCAAGAGGCCATCGTTGAAGTCCAGTTAAAGACTCTGTTCGGTACAGAGAGCGATTATGGTTAGCAATCATTGAGTACGATGACGCTCGCGTCGATAAGGTCCATGTCGAACAACTGTTGCGGTCCTTGAAGCCGTTAAGCCCAAGGAAAGCCCCGCATGTCGAAAAAGGTCAGGCGGGGCTTCTTGCCTTCGTCAAGAAACCGGAAAGGTGTAAGAAATAGAAGGTGCCGTCGGAGCTACAACTGATGCTGCAGCTGATTTCATGAAGATACGCCACTATTGTGAATTCCCCGATACGTGAGGCTATGAGCAAAGCCGCATCGCCTTGCCCTCGCCACAAACCGACGCCACTTTCTTCTCAGGTTCAACAACTGAAAGGAGGTGATCCGATGTCGAGTGGGATTATAGAGGCTGCGATGTCGTGGTCGCGCTCGTCCTCGCCGGTTTCATCTCCGGTGACGGCCTAGGCGCCGCCAGCGGGTCTACATCACCCGCTGAATTCGCAACCGATCTCACGGAAGGGCCGTCTCACCGAGGCGGCCCTTTTTCGTTTTGGAGCTCGTTCCAGCGACGTTGCATTGCGGTGCCCTTGACGCGCGTGCTTGACGTTCGCGCCACGAAGACAATAACAGCCCTCTCCCTGGAGTTGGGATTGGAGCCTCGATGACCACAAACTGGTATGAAGCGCCGTGCGCCCGGGTATCGGCGGAGCACGCCGAACGGGCACAGGCGCGGCAGGCTGTATTGACCAAGCCGGCGGGGTCGCTGGGGCGGCTGGAGCAACTCGCGGTCGAATTGGCCGGCCTGCAGGCGACGGACAAGCCTCGCGCGGGGCGTGCGCCGATCGTGGTTTTCGCCGGCGACCACGGCGTCACCGTTCGCGGCGTGTCTGCCTACCCTTCGGCTGTCACCGTCGAAATGCTGCGTAATTTCGCGAATGGCGGCGCTGCTATCTCCGTCCTGGCGCGCGAGCTTGGCTCCCGTCTGACCGTCATCGACGCCGGAACGCTGGCAACGGAACCTGTGACCGGAGTTGTCACAGACAAGCCATCTCGCGGAACGGCCGACTTCACGACGGGCCCGGCGATGAGCCGTGCCGAATTCGCTCATGCTTTGGGTTGCGGACAGCGCGCAACCGCTGCCTCCGTCGACGCGGGAGCCGACCTGCTGATCCTCGGCGAGATGGGCATCGGCAATACCACGGCGGCCGCCGCCATCGCTGCGGCGTTGACTGGACTTCCGCCTGAACAGATCGTCGGCGACGGCACGGGTGTGGACGCCGCCGGCCGGGCACGCAAGGCCGCCGTGATTCACGAGGCTCTGGCGCTCCATCGTTTCCAGACGCCGCCCCTCGACGCCGCCCAATGCTTGGCGGCGGTCGGAGGGCTCGAGATCGTCGCGCTCGCGGGTGCCATGATCGCTGCGGCGCAGGGGGGCGTGCCCGTGCTCGTCGACGGTTTCATCGTCTCCGTCGCAGCGCTTGCGGCGGTCAGGATCAACCCGAGCGTCGCGCCGTGGCTGATCTACTCGCACCGCTCGGCCGAGCGCGGTCACGGGCTGGTGCTCGACGCTCTTTCGGCGCGGCCTCTGCTTGATCTGTCGTTGCGCCTGGGTGAGGGCTCGGGCGCAGCCCTGGCGCTACCGCTGCTGCGGTTAGCGTGCGCACTTCACAACGGCATGGCGACGTTCGCCGAAGCCGCCATATCGGGGCCGAGCGAGTCATGATCCTAGACCTGCTGCGACACGGCGCGACCGGTCGCGCAGGCTACATCGACGGGCGCAGCGACTGGCCGCTGACCGATGCGGGCTGGCATCAGATGCAGCGGCAGACCGCTGGCCGGCGCTGGGCTGCGATCGTGGCTTCGCCACTGAGGCGGGCGCGCGAACCGGCCGAGCAGGTGGCCCGCGCGCTCGATCTGGCCGAAGTCATCGAACCGGATTGGGCCGAGGTCGATTTCGGCGACTGGGATGGCTGCAACCGGGCTGACATCGAGGCCACGCCTGGCGGCGCTGAGGCGCTGACCGCGTTCTACGTCGATCCTGCGCGACATCCATTGCCGGGCGGCGAACCCTGGAGCGCGTTTGAAACACGTGTGGCGGCGGCGCTGGACAGAGTCGCGGGCATGAACGGCCCGGTGCTGGTGATCAGTCACGGCGGTCCAATCCGCATGGCGCTGTCGCGAGCGTGCGGTCTGCCGCTCGATCGGCTGTGGGCACTGCGCATCGGCTACGGCACGCGCGTGCGACTGCACCTCGACCGCGGAGCCGATGGGCGGCTGTGGGGCGAGATCGTCGAGATAGCTCAGCCATGATGCCGCGTGGTCTCGTGATTGCCCTGCAGTTTTTAACGCGAGTGCCGACACCGCAGCTTTCGGGCTTCGAGCCTGCCGATCTGGCCAAATCGTCGGCCTACTTTCCGCTCGTCGGCTTACTGATTGGTGGTCTTGTCGCAAGCGCTGTCTGGGCGGGAGCCTTGATCAGTCCCTGGGTTGGCGCGTTGGCCGGTCTCGTCGTCTGGATCGGTGTAACGGGCGGCGTCCACCTCGACGGATTGGGCGATATCGCGGATGCGCTCGGCGCGTCGCATCGCTCGCCGGAAAAGTTTCACGCAGTGCTCGCCGATCCGCATGCCGGCAGCTTCGCAGTGATCGCCATCGCGTTGCAGATCGCCGCAAAGCTCGTGCTGCTGGCGTCGTTGCCGGTCGGCGTAGCGATCGGTGGGCTCGTGCTGATACCAGCGTGGGCTCGGTGGGGAACGCTGGTGTGGAGTTCGTTGCTGCCGACCCTGAAGCCGGGGCTCGGTCAAAGCTTTTCCAGCGCAAAGCGCAGCCCATTGATTGCCGTTTGGGCCGCCGGCCTCGTGGCTGCGAGCCTCTGGTTCGCCCCCGTACTCGTTTCAGCCGTCGTGGTCGTGACCCTCTGCGCGGCTTATTGGCGCTGGCGGCTCGGTGGCATCACTGGCGATTGCCTCGGCGCCAGTATCGAAGTGACGGAGAGCCTGCTGCTGCTGGCGCTCGTTATCGGAGCAGCGATTGGCAAGCCGTTACTGGGCTAGGGTGCATTCGAGCCGCTGCCAGTCTGTTTCCGCGCCGGGTAAGCCAAAACGCAGCCAACCTGGCGATCGCGAAAAGCTGCGGACGTGGATCCCTTGTCCACCAAGCCGTTCGGCGATGCGAACCGCGTGGTCGTGCTCCGCCAGCCGAAACAACGGTGTGCCCCCGACGATGCTGCATCCGGCCGAGATCAGGATGCGATCGAGCCGCTGCAGCTCTTTGTCGAGGCGTTCCCGCGCCGCGTGCAGCCACGCATCATCAGACAGTGCAGCACTGCCGATTTCGATGGCCGCGCCCGACACGGCCCATGGTCCGATTTCCCCGCGAATGCGGGAGATGATCGCAGGCTCGCCGATCGCGAAGCCGAGCCGCAGTCCCGCGAGACCATAAGTTTTGCCGAACGAGCGCAGAACGATGGTGGCAGGTGGCAAGTCGGGGACGACGCTGGCGCCGGACGGCAGCACGTCGATGAACGCTTCGTCCACCACCAGTAATCCGCCGACGCGCGCGAGATGACCCGCGGCGACGCGCAACTCGGCGGGCGATAACAGCCGGCCGGTCGGATTGTTCGGATTGACCGCGACGATGACGCGAGCGCCACCCGCGAGAGCAGCCTCGAGACCGTCCGATACCGTGACCTCGTGCCCCTGTCGCCGCCAACATAGCTTGTGCTCGTCGTAGGTCGGCCCGAGAATGGCGACACGCGTGCGCCCCACGAGACGCGGCAGCAGCTGGATCAGCGCCTGCGTGCCCGGTGCCGGGGCGACCATTGCAGCATCGCGCGCGCCGTACCGCATCGCCGCCGCGACGATCAGCCTATGCTCGTCCGCGCGGGTCGGCAGTCTTGCCCAGGCATCCGCTGCGATGGGCGGCACCGGATAGGCGACCGGATTGATGCCGGTCGAGAGATCGAGCCACGGCTCCGGCGCATTCGGAAAGCGGCGGCGCGCGGCATCGAGGTCGCCGCCATGGTGCACCGGTTCCAGGTCGGCGGCGCGCGTGATAGGCAGTGCGCCGACCCGCCCTTCTCCGCGGCCTAGCAACCTGCGCCTTCGGATCACTCATGTTCGCCGCTCTCGCCCTCATTGCGCTCTGCCTTGAAGCAGCGTTCGGATACCCGGACGCCCTTTACCGTCGGATTGGCCATCCGGTGACGTGGATCGGCGCGCTGATAGCATGGTGCGACCGGCGCTGGAATTCGGACGCGGCGTCGTTCGCTCGGCGGCGCGTCAATGGCGTTGCGACCCTTGTTCTATTGTTCGCGGTTGCGGTGTCGGTCGGGCTCGCCATTGCGGTCGGAGCGACCAAGCTCGTCAGCGCCGTGCCAGGCTTGGTCGTCACCGCACTCGCTGGCCAGCTGCGCTGCTGGCGCAACGCAGCCTTTACACGCACGTTGCAGCCGTGGCGCAGGCGCTTGAGCAGAAGGGCATTGCTCGCGGGCCGCAAAGCCGTGTCGATGATCGTCGGGCGCGACCCTGATGCGTCTCGATGAACCCGCTGTATGCCGCGCCGCTATCGAGAGCCTAGCCGAGAATTTCTCCGACGGCGTGGTGGCGCCGCTTGTTCTGGCTGGTCGTCGGGGGCTGCCGGGGGCCGCGGCCTACAAGGCCATCAATACCGCCGACAGCATGATCGGTCATAAGACGGAGCGTCATCGCGCCTTCGGATGGGCAGCCGCGCGCACCGACGATCTGGTCAATCTGCCCGCCTCCCGATTGGCGGCACTCTGGCTGATCATGGCGGCGGCAGTCTCTTCCGTAAGCTCTTCTCGCACGGCGATCCGTGCGGTTGCCCGAGACGCGCGTTCCCATCGCTCGCCGAATGCCGGATGGCCGGAAGCCGCAATGGCCGGGGCACTCGGCTTGAAGCTTGCCGGTCCACGCGTCTATGGCGGCGAAATTGTCGACGATCACTTCATGGGTGACGGCCGGTCCGAGGCGACCGCGCTAGATGTTCGGGCGGCGCTACGGCTCTATTCGCGAGCTTGTCTCATCCAGGCGGCGGCTGTGGCGCTGCTGGCCGCCTTCGTCACGCTGTGAACGAGGGCACGGCGGCGAGGGCAAGGATTGCGTTGCAATCGAGATGTCGCTCGAGGTGCCGGGCGAGCGCGTCGAGCGTCGCATCCACATCCGCTTCGTAATTGAGTGCAGACGCATCGCCGCCCAGCTTTTCGAGCCACTTTGCTCGTTGGCGATCATCGGCAAAGAGACCGTGTACGTAGCAGCCTAGCACGCGGCCGTGACGCACTGACCGCGCCGTCGCTGCGGCCGTCGGCAAAGCGCAACAAGGGGTGCTCGAGCCCGCACCGCTCGTGCGGCCGACATGCATTTCGTAGCCATTGAACGGCGTCGCGTCCGGCACGCTTTCGCCGCCGATCTCGACCAGGATCTTGTCGCCGCCGAGCATCGTCTCGACGTCGAGAAGTCCGAGGCCTGGCACCGTCTGCGGCGGACCCTCGAGCCCGTCCGGATCGGCGACCGTCCGACCGAGCATCTGATAGCCGCCGCAAATGCCGAGCACGTGACCGCCGCGCCGGATATGGGCGGCGATATCGATATCCCAGCCGGTATTACGAAGGGCGGCGAGGTCGGCGATGGTGGCTTTCGAGCCTGGAAGGATGACGAGGTCCGCGTTGCCTGGCATCGGCTCGCCAGGCGCGAAGGAATTGCAAATCGACGCTTGGCTCCAGCCGTAACGGATCGAAATCGTCGAAATTGGCGACACGCGGATAGGCCAGCACCACGACGCGCGTCCGGCCAACGCTCCCGCTTGATCGCTTCTTGTCGAGCACCAGCGCGTCCTCGGCTGGGAGTCGCGATGCCGCCGGAAAGTGCGGAACGATGCCGAGACCCTTCCAGCCCGTGCGCCCAGCGATATCGCGCATCGCCGGCTCGAACAGTGCGGGATCGCCGCGAAACTTGTTGACCATGAACCCTTTGATAATCGTCGCGTCGGCTGCATCGACGACTGCCTGCGTGCCTACCAGGCTCGCGATCACTCCGCCGCGGTCGATGTCGCCAATCAGGATCACCGGGACACCGGCGGCCCGCGCAAATCCCATGTTGGCGATATCGCCGGCGCGAGGTTGATCTCGGATGCCGAGCCCGCGCCCTCGACGATCACCAGGTCCGCCTCGGCGCAAAGCTTGCCGAAGCTGTCCAGCACGGCGCCCAGTAGCTTCGGCTTCATGGACTGATATTCGCGTGCCTTGGCGTTGCCGATGACGCGTCCTTGCACCACGACTTGCGAGCCGATCTCGCTCTGAGGTTTCAACAGTACCGGGTTCATGTGCACGCTCGGTTCCACGCGCGCCGCGCGGGCCTGCAACGCCTGTGCGCGACCAATCTCGCCGCCGTCCGCCGTCACCGCCGCGTTGTTCGACATGTTCTGCGGCTTGAACGGCCGCACAGTCATGCCGCGCAGCGTGAACAGCCGCGCCAAGCCTGCGACGATAAGCGATTTGCCGACGTCCGAACCCGTCCCCTGCAGCATGATGGCCAATGCCTTGGGTGGCGCCTCGCAACTCCTCCGCGCCGAGCCGGCCGCGACGCGCGTGTTTTCGGCCATCAGAACTCGATGCCTTCCTGCGCCTTGAAGCCGGCAGCGAAGTGATGCTTCACCAGCGTCATTTCGGTGACGAGGTCGGCGGCTTCGATGAGCTCCGGCTTGGCATTGCGTCCCGTGACGACGACATGCAGATCGGGGCGGCGCGCCTGCAACTCGGCCACCACCTTCGCGACGTCGAGGTGATCATACCGCAGCGAGATGTTGAGTTCGTCCAGGATGAGAAGGCGGATGGTCGGATCGGCCATCAGTTCCTGCGCCTTCGCCCAAGCGCGCTCTGCGGCTGCCACGTCGCGGGTGCGATCCTGCGTTTCCCAGGTGAAGCCCTCGCCGAGCGTGTGCCAGCTCACCTGATCGCCGAACCGCTCGATCGCCTTGCGCTCGCCGGTCTCCCACGCGCCCTTGCCGAACTGGACGACACCGACGCGAAAGCCGCGACCGAGCGCGCGCAACATCAGGCCCCAGGCAGCCGTCGATTTGCCCTTGCCCTTGCCGGTGTGGACGAAGAGGAGGCCACGTTCCTTGGTCTTCGCGGCCACTTCGGCATCCTGGACGGCCTTGCGCGCCGCCATCTTGGACTTGTGACGATCCTCGGACGGATTGCCGGTCATTGGGCATGTCCTTCTTGGCTTTGTGGCTTGAGAATGAGGGGAAGCCCGGCTGCTATCAGCACGACGCGATCTGCGACCTCTGCAACCCGGGCGTTGAGCCGGCCTTGAGCATCGCGAAAGCGGCGGGCGAGCGCGTTTTCCGGGACGATGCCGAGACCGACCTCATTGGTGACGACAACTGTTTGTCCTCGCGCGTTTTCAAGCGCGGAAATCAGGGCGGCTTGTTCGCTCTCGACATCACGCTCCGCCAGCATGACGTTGGACAGCCAAAGCGTGAGACAGTCGACCAGAACTGGCGTACCGCGCGGAGCATCACGAATCGCACCCGCAAGATCGAGTGGCGCATCGACGGTCTGCCAGGTTCCGCCGCGGCGGTTGCGATGCTCGGCAATGCGCTCGCGCATCTCGTCATCATAGGCCTGCGCCGTGGCGATGTAGAGCCAGGGCGCCACGCAGCCCTCGATCAGCCTCTCCGCATACCGGCTCTTGCCCGAGCGCGCGCCGCCCAGCACTAAAGTCAGCCGCGGTAAGGTCTGAGGGCCCATGCGAAACCGATTGACGAGTTCGTGAAACGACCCTTATCAAGCTCGTGACGGTTCCCCGCAAGGGGATTGAGAGGGAATGCGGTGCCGGACGTTGAAAGCGTCCTATTCCGCGGCTGCCCCCGCAACTGTAATCGGCGAGCCGACGGCCGAGCATGCCACTGGAAACCCTGCTGGGTGACTGGGAAGGCGGCCGGCGGTAATGACCCGAGAGCCAGGAGACCTGCCGTCCGCAAGGCCGATCGACTGCAATCCGCCGGTGGGGCGGTGAAAGGTGACCAATGCAGACCAACTCCGTCTCGATTGAGCAAGCCACTCCCGTCGTTGCCGCCAACGTGCGCACGGCCTGCCTCGTCGCGTTCCTCATCGGCGTGGCGATGGTGTTCACAGTCGGTTTCGCGCACACCGAGATCTTGCACAACGCCGCCCACGATACCCGTCATTCGCTCGCGTTCCCCTGCCACTGAAAGGGGATGCCATGTTGACGCGTATTCTGGCGACCGGCCTCATGGCCGGCGTGCTTGCCGGGCTATTCGTATCCGGTCTGCAGCACGCAACGACTGTGCCTCTGATCCTGAAGGCTGAGACCTACGAAAAGAGCGGCGCGAAGCCCGCCCATCAGCATGGTCAGTTACTGGATGGGGAGGCGCGCATCATCCTGGCGCACGTCGAAGCGCCGGCAGCGGCCACCCTACATGAACCCGTTTGGGAACCCGCCGATGGCGTCGAGCGCACGGCCTACACGACGCTCGCCACGGTTGGAACGGCGGTCGGCTTCTCGCTGATACTTCTGGCCGCCATGATGGCCTCCGGAGTGCCGGTGACGGCACGCTCGGCCGCGCTTTGGGGGCTGGGCGGCTTCATGGCGACGGGACTTGCACCGGGGCTGGGATTGCCGCCGGAACTTCCCGGCAGCGCCGCTGCGGAGCTGATGTCGCGGCAGGCTTGGTGGATGGCCACGGCCGCCGCGACAGCGGGGGGCATCTGGCTGATGTTCCAGACCCGCAAAGTCGCGACGATTGCCGCCGGGATCGCTTTGATCGCGGTTCCGCACGTGATCGGCGCTCCACACCCGCATGCTTTCACCAGCCCGGTCCCGGCCGAGATTGCCGGGCACTTCACTGCGGCCTCGCTTGTCGTGCATGCGGTGTTGTGGACGCTTGCCGGAGCGCTCTGCGGCTACATCTGGCAGCGTCAGGTAGAACCGTCCGCGATGGCGGCCTGAAGCATCACACCAAACAGCGCACGCACGTCTCGGACGACGGCGGGCGCGACAAGGATCTGACCGTTATGGCTCTCAGTGCCGTCGTCTACGTCTGCACCAGTTGCCGCCGCCGGCTGGGTGAGGGCGACGGCGATTTCGACCAGCCGGGTGCAGCGCTGGCCGATCGCGTTCGCAATTTGCTCGTAGACGAAAACCATATCGAGGTTCGCACCGTCGATTGCCTCGCCGTTTGCAAGCGTCCTTGCACCATCGCACTCGCCGCGGACGACAAGTGGACGTATCTCGTCGGCGATCTCGACAGCGAGGCGCATCCGGAAGACGTCGCTGCTGCCGCGCGTGCTTTCGCCGCCTCGGAGAACGGTATCGTGCCCTGGCGCGAGCGACCGCAGACCTTCCGCAAAGGCGTGATCGCGCGCGTGCCTCCTCTCAGCTTCCAGACCGCGAAGATCGATACGGACGCGCAACCCGTGAAGGCGGACGCATCATGACGCTTGCCTCGAAAGCATTGGTGAAAGTCCCCTGCACCATCGTCACCGGCTTCCTGGGCGCCGGTAAGACGACGCTGGTCCGCCACATCCTGGAGAATGCGGACGGGCGCCGGTTGGCCGTCATCGTCAACGAGTTCGGCGACGTGGGCATCGACGGCGAGATCCTGAAATCCTGCGGCATCGCCGAATGCCCTGAGAACAACATCGTTGAACTCGCCAACGGCTGCATCTGCTGCACTGTGGCCGACGATTTCGTGCCTGCGCTGAACGGTCTTCTGGATCGCACGGACCCACCCGAACACATCGTCATCGAGACCTCCGGCCTCGCACTTGCCTAAACCGCTGGTACAAGCATTCAACTGGCCCGCCATCGCGTCCCGCGTGACGGTGGACGGCGTCGTTGCCGTGGTCGACGGCGCGGCCGTCGCCGCTGGCCGCTTTGCCGACGATCCGGAAGCCGTGGCAGCGCAGCGTGCCGATGACAGTTCCCTCGATCACGACAATCCGCTGGAGGAGGTCTACGAGGATCAACTGCTCTGTGCCGACCTGATTGTCCTCAACAAGGCTGACCTGATGTCGGACGCCGAGCGCGAGCAGGTCTCGCAAGAGATCATGCGAACGGTGCCGCGCGCCGTGAAGGTGATCGAAGCGGAAAGCGGTCGCATTTCGCCGGCGGTTCTGCTTGGCCTCTCGGCCGCTGCGGAGAGCGACCTCGCGGCGCGGCCGTCTCACCATGACGACGAGGAAGGCCACGACCACGATGACTTCGACACCTTCATCGTCGACCTGCCGCGACTCGAGGCTCCGCACACGTTGATCGAGCGCATCGCGGCGGCTACGGCGGAGCACGACATCCTCCGCGTCAAAGGCTTCGTCGATATCGCGGGTAAGCCCATGCGTCTGATGATCCAGGGCGTTGGTCCGCGCATCCAGCACCAGTTCGACCGGCCGTGGAAAACGGGCGAGGCACGGCAGGGCCGCCTCGTCGTCATCGGCGCCAAAGGCATCGACCAGCAGGCCATCAGGGCCGGAATCGCAGGCTAGGTCCATGCATCTGCTGGCGAGCGAGATTGCGCTGCTGGAGGAGAAGGCTGAGGCCGTCGACCTCGCGCAATCGCCCGCCGAGATCGTAGTGTTATCGTTCTCGGATGGCGACCTCTCCGCACTGGCCGAAGCCTGGAGCCGGGACGCGGACAAGCTGCCGACGCTGCGCCTGGCGAGCCTGAAGAGACTTCGCCATCCCCTGTCGGTCGATCTTTATATCGACAGCGTCGTTGCGAAAGCGCGTGCCGTCATCATCCGTTGCCTCGGCGGTCTCGACTACTGGCGCTACGGTTTGGAGCGAATTGCGGACGTGGCGCGGTCGCGCGGCATTCTCCTGGCCGCGCTGCCCGGCGATGACCGTCCGGATCCGCGTCTCGCATCGCTTTCGACCATTGCCGACGACCTGCTGGAAGAACTCGACGCGTGCCTCCGCGAAGGCGGCGCGTCCAACGCGGGACTGGTCCTGCGCACATTGGCGTCGCAGCTGGGCTATGCTGTTGCGCCCGGCAAACTGCAGCCGCTTGGCGCGATTGCGGGCATGCTCTTGAATGGCGAGGCCATTCGCGTTTCCGATCTCGAGTTGATAGCGGACGCTCGCCCGGCAGCCCTCGTCGTCCTGTACCGTTCCGCGCTCGTGGCCTGCGATGTGGCTCCAGTCACAGCGCTGATGCGCGCGCTTGATGCGCAAGGTCTAGCGCCTATAGCAGTGTCGGTGACAAGCTTGAAAGATCCTGCGATCGAACCTGCGCTTGCGCGGTTGATCGCGGCCCGCGCTCCGAAGATTATCATCAATACGACCGCATTCTCCGCGCTGCGCGAGGATGACACTACGGTGCTCGATAGCGCGGGCGTGCCGGTGTTGCAGGCGGTGCTGGCGGGAAGCGCGCGCGACGCCTGGGCCGTCTCGCCCCGCGGCCTGTCCGCGACCGATGTCGCGATGAATGTGGTGCTGCCCGAACTCGATGGCCGGTTGCTTTCGCGCGCGATCTCATTCAAGGCCGAGGCCGCGGTCGATCCGCGCCTCGAGTTCGCGACCGTGCGTCACCAGCCGGAGATGGACCGGATCGCGTATGTCGCGACACTCGCCGCCGGTTGGGTCCGTCTGGGGTCGAGGCCGCGCGCGGAGCGGCAAGTTGCCATTATGCTATCGGACTATCCGGCGCGCGGTGGCCGCGCTGGCTACGCCGTCGGCCTCGATA
The DNA here is from genome assembly GCA_963847435.1 of uncultured Alphaproteobacteria bacterium. Lineage (GTDB taxonomy): Bacteria > Pseudomonadota > Alphaproteobacteria > Rhizobiales > Hyphomicrobiaceae > CAWJZR01. The sequence continues at coordinate 229,712 of CAWJZR010000026.1, forward strand.
GCGCGGCGAGTGCCGCGGCCATCCTTGCCGATCTCGCCGCCGCCGGCTTCGATACCGGTCCGCACGCCATCTCCACAGCGGACGTCGAGGCGCTTCTGAACGGTCATGCGAAGCAATTAACGATTCCGCTAGCGGCTTACGCGCGGCAGCTGGCGGTCCTGCCCGCATCGATTCAAGCGGACATCGAGAAGGCGTGGGGCGATCCGGCCATTGATCCCGCTTTCGCCGACGGTCATTTCCACTTTCCGGTCTTGCGCGCGGGCCGCATCGCGATCCTGCTGCAACCGGATCGCGGGTCGCACGCCGACCGCAAGGCCACCTATCACGATATGACGGTTCCGCCCCGGCACGCCTACGTTGCGCTCTATGGCTGGTTGCGCGATCACGAGAGCATCGACGCTCTCGTCCATCTCGGAACCCATGGCACGCTCGAATGGCTGCCCGGGAAGGCGTTGGCGCTCTCGTCCGAATGCTGGCCGGAAGCGGTCCTCGGCCCTATGCCGGTGATCTATCCCTTCATCGTCAATAATCCGGGCGAGGCTGCGCAAGCGAAGCGCCGGCTTTGTGCGGTTACGATCGGACATTTGACGCCACCGCTGACCGCCGGCGGGTTGCACGGCGCAATGGCCGAGTTGGAGGCGCTGGTCGAAGAGTATGCCGCCGCGGATGGGCTCGATCGCCGCCGGATGCCGTTGCTCGAAGCCGAGATCATCGACCGCGCCTGGTCGACGGGTCTCGCCGCGGAGTGCGGGCTCGTTCGTGGCGAGTCGCCGCGCCAGTCCATCGCCAAGCTCGACGCGCAGTCTGTGCGACATCAAGGATCTTTCGGTCCGCGACGGCCTGCACGTGTTCGGACGCACGCCGGAGCCACAGGCACAATCCGCGCTCGTAGCAGCCATCGAGACAGGGAGTGGAGCGTCTTTCGAGGCGGCTCAGCGAGCCACGATCGAAAGCGCCGTCGCGGCGTGTGCAACGAGCGAGCGCGAGGCTTTGCTGGCCGCGCTCGACGGCCATCGCGTAGCGGCGGGGCCATCCGGCGCTCCCAGCCGTGGCCGCGCCGATGTCCTCCCTACTGGACGCAACCTGACATCGCTCGATCCGCGCGCCGTGCCGACTCGGACGGCTGCTGCCATCGGCGTTCGCGCGGCAAACGAAGTCGTTCGCCGCTATCTGCAGGATCACGGCGATTATCCTCGCGCGCTTGTGATCGACCTCTGGGCCTCGGCCTCGTTGCGAACCGGCGGCGACGACCTTGCGCAGGCATTCGCCTACCTCGGCGTCCGGCCAGTCTGGGATTTCGGATCTCATCGCGTCACCGGCGTCGAAGTGCTTCCGCTCGCGGTTCTCGACCGGCCCCGCATCGACGTTACGCTGCGCGTCTCCGGCTTGTTCCGCGATCATTTTCGAGACTCAGATCGCGCTGTTCGACATGGCCGCCCGCAAAGTAGCGGCGCTCGATGAGGACGACGCCGACAACCCGCTCGCGGCCGTCCGCCGCCACGGGGATGACCTCGCGCGCGTATTTGGCGGTGCGCCCGGCAGCTATGGCGCGGGCGCCGCGACTGCCGCGCTGGACGCAGCGTGGTCGGATCGCGGCGAGTTGGGCGCGGCCTATCTCGCAGGTGTGACCCATGCCTTCGATAGCGAAGGCGTGACGGCATCCGGCGCATTTCAAGATCGCATTGCTGCCGCCGATGCACTCGTGCATCCGCAAGACGACCGCGAACGCGACGTGCTCGACGGCGACGGCGTCGCCGATTTCGCGGGTGGGTTCGCGGCCGCAGCGGCTCTGTTGGGAAAGACACCTGCGCTCTACCACCTCGATACCAGCCGCCCATCGGAGCCCAAAGCCCGCACGTTGGCGGAGGAGGTAGCGCGCGTGGTTCGCGGCCGCCTGACCAACCCGCGTTGGATATCCGGCATGCTGCTGCATGGGCATCGTGGCGTCGCGGAGATCGCGCAAGGCGTCGATGCCGTGTATGCGTTCGCGGCAACGGCCGAGGTCGTGCCCGCTCCGCTGTTCGATTTGACGCACGCCGCCTTGATTGCCGACGAGGCGGTCCTGGCGCAGATGTTGGAGCATAACCCCGCGGCGACAGGCGCGATCGCCGCGCGCTTGCATGATGCGCTGGCACGAGGGCTATGGGTTTCGCGGAGAAACTCAGTTGCCCGCGAACTCGATGGCGCAATGACACGAGCAGGCGCGCCACCGCGTGCGGAGGCTGCACAATGACGTCATTCGAAGCGCCGAGCGTGAAGGGCTGGTGCCCCGGGGCATTGCGGCCGATGACAAGCGGCGACGGCCTCGTCGTGCGCGTTCGCGCCCGTTGCGGCGCGTTCTCCGTCACGGAGATGTCCGCACTCGCTCGAGCAGCGGCCCAGCACGGCAACGGCCATATCGACATTACGCGCCGCGCCAATCTCCAGATCCGCGGCGTAACCGAGGAAAGCTTTCCGAAATTGATCGACCGCCTCGGACAGCTTGGGCTGCTCGATGTCAGCGCCGGCGTGGAGGCGATCCGCAACTTCATGATCGCGCCGCTTACGGGGCTTGATCCGGCAGCCGCCGATGTACGTCCTGTCGTGCATGAGCTTGCCCGGTTGCTTGCAACCGATGAATCCTTGCAGGCGCTGCCTGCCAAGTTCGGCTACGTCATCGACGGCGGCGGCGCACTGCCTTTGACGGCCGAGCGCGCCGACGTTCTGCTCTCGGCACTTTCGGAACGGGACGGCTATGCTGTCGGCCTTGATGCCGAAAGCGGACCGCGCTGGCTGGGTCGGGTGAACTCCGGTCGCGCCGCGGAGGCCGTCGCAACTATTGCGCGGACGTTCGTGGACGCACTCGCCGGAAGCAGGCGCGGCCGCATGCGCGACGCAAAGCCGGACCAGATCGAGCAAATTCGAAACGCGGTGGCTCCTCTTGTGTCCGAGATCGAGGTGCCCGCCGTCACGACGCATATGACGCGAGACATCGCGCGCATCGGGCACTTGCACCTGGGAGAGGGCTTTCACGTTATCGGCGTTGGCGTTCCGTTCGGGCGGCTGGAAGCACAACAACTTGCGGGGCTCGCCGGCATCATCGCGGCGGCGGGTGGATCGGAGGTCCGGCTGTCGCCGTGGCGCGTGATTTATGCAGGGGTTCGCGACGCCGTTGCGGCTGAGACAGCATTGGCTGGAGCAGCTGACGCCGGCCTCATAACAACTGCGACCGACCCCTTGCTGCAGGTCGAGGCGTGTCCCGGCGCTCCAGATTGTCCATCTGCGAGCCTCGACACGCGCTCGATCGGGCGCTTCATGGCCGGGGAGATCCCACGTTCGGGTTTCGCAGGGACGATCCACGTCTCCGGCTGCTGGAAGGGTTGCGCCCGCTCTGCACCTGCAAAGCTCGACTCTGGTGGCAAGCGATGCGCGCTATCTCGTGGTTCGCAACGGCACTGCCGACGGCGATCCTGTCTGCAGCCTGTCGCCGGATGAGTTGCGGGCAGCACCGCTGGAGGTGCTGGATATGGCCAAGGAACCCGTGCATGTCTGAACCCTACCCCTACATTCGCGATGGTGCCGAGATCTATCGCAACTCGTTTGCGATCATCCGCGCCGAGGCTGATCTCGAGCGCTTCAAAGGCCACGCTCAAAAGGTGGCCGTCCGCATCATTCATGCTTGCGGCATGACCGAGATTGCGCGCGACATTCACGTGTCGGAGACGTTCGTCGACGTTGCACGCGCAGCTTTGCTGAAAGGCGCGCCTATTCTGTGCGATGCCAAGATGGTCGCTCAGGGCATCACGAGAGCGCGCCTGCCGGCGAGCAACGAGGTCGTCTGCACGCTTGACGACCCATCCGTTGCCGGGCTTGCGCGCGACCTCGGCAACACGCGTTCGGCGGCGGCGATGGAGTTGTGGCGGCCGCATCTGGACGGAGCCGTTGTCGCGATCGGCAACGCACCGACCTCGCTGTTCCGGTTGCTGGAAATGATCGACGCCGGGGCCCCTCTGCCTGCTGCCGTGATCGGTGTCCCAGTCGGGTTCGTCGGCGCAGCGGAATCGAAAGAGGCGCTTGCCGCGCACCCTCTCGCTGCTAGCGGGCGGCTGCCGTATCTTATCGTACGTGGCCGCAAGGGCGGCAGCGCCATGGCAGTAGCAGCCGTAAACGCGCTGGCGAGTGAGGCGGAATGACGGTTCTCGACGCATTGGCAGGAGAGGCCCGCGGCGCCACGCTTTACGGCATCGGAGTGGGGCCCGGTGACGTCCGCTACATGACACTGCGTGCGGCCGGCCTGGTGCGAACGGTTGATGTCGTCTCCTATTTCGCCAAACGCGGACTCACGGGCAATGCACGCTCCATCGTCGAGCCGTTGATCGGAAATGGCCGGGCGGAACTTCGCCTCGAATACCCGGTGACCGAGGAGATTCCTGCGGATCATCCCGAATACGCGTCGCAGATCGGGGTCTTCTATGGCCGGGCAGCGGACGCGATCGCGGAGCAGTTGAAAGCGGGCAAGTCGGTTGGCCTGCTGGCTGAAGGGGATCCGTTCTTCTACGGCTCCTTCATGCACATGTGGCGGCGGCTGGAAGCCGAGTTCCCGGTCGAGGTCGTGCCAGGTGTCACCGGCATGTCCGGCTGCTGGACGCGAGCGAATGCGCCGATCACGTGGGGCAACGACATCCTGACCGTGCTGCCGGGCACGCTGCGCGAGGATGAACTGGTTCGCCGTCTTGCCGCAACCGACGCGGCGGTCATCATGAAGGTGGGCAAGAATCTCGCCGAAGGTGCGTCGCGCCGTCGAGGCCGCTGGTCTTCTCCAGCGTGCGCTCTATGTCGAACGCGGCACCATGGCGAACGAGAAAATCGTACCGCTGTGCGAGGCGGGAGACGGACGCGGACCGTATTTCGCGATGGTGCTGATCCCCGGCCAGGGGAGGCGGCTGTGAGCGGTTCCGTCGCAATCGTCGGCTTGGGGCCTGGACCGTCCGCGTTGATGACACCAGCCGCGCGTGCGGCCTTGGCACGCGCTACGGACTTCATCGGCTATGGTCCGTATATCGACCGCATACCGGACATCCGGGACGACCAAGTGCGCCATGCGACCGACAATCGCGTCGAGCTCGAACGCGCGCGTCATGCACTCATGCTGGCAGCCGAGGGCCGTCACGTCGCAGTGGTCTCGGGTGGCGATCCGGGCGTGTTCGCGATGGCGTCTGCCGTCTTCGAAGCGGTGGAAATGGGCGAGCCCATATGGCGAAAGCTCAGTATCCATGTCGAACCGGGCGTAACGGCGATGCTCGCTGCGGCGGCGGAAGCGGGGGCGCCGCTGGGCGGCGATTTCTGCGCGGTCTCGCTGTCCGATAATTTGAAGTCTTGGGCAACGCTGGAGAAGCGGTTGAAAGCCGCAGCTGAGGCCGATTTCGTGATCGCGCTCTACAATCCGGCCTCGAATGCGCGGCCGCATCAGCTTGGCCAGGCGTTCGCGTTGCTACGCGAAGTGAAGTCGCCGGAAACCGTCGTGCTTTTCGTGCGGGCGGCTGGGACTGAAGATGTTCGACGCGTCACCACGACGCTAGCGAAGGTTGATCCCGCGGTGGCTGATATGCGCACCCTCGTCATCATCGGTGCCAGCACGACGCGGCTGATCGCACGCGACGACGACGCGCCTTGGGTCTACACGCCCCGCCGCGAGGGAGCACTCGGATGATTCAGCGCTTCCAACCAGGCAAGAGCGCCGCGTGCGTCTGCAACTGGTACACCAGCGGCCTTGAACGGCCGCGCGATCATCACGACGGGAATGCCGAGTGCGCGCGCTGCTGCGATCTTCGGATATGTCGCGGTGCCACCCGAGTTCTTCGACACGATCAGTTCGATGCGTTCGGATTCAAGCAGCGCGCGCTCTGCGGCTTCGTCGAATGGTCCGCGTGCGAAGATGAAGCGGATATCGGGCGGCAAGCGCACTTCACCCGGGGGATCGATCGAACGGGCGATGTAATAGTGCTGCGGCGCGGATGCGAAGGCACCGATCTCAAGCCGACCGAGACTGAGGAATACGCGCGCCGTCGCTTCGCCGAGCGCGCGGGCTGCAGCTATCGCATCGGGAACGTCGATCCAACGGTCGCCGGTCTGTTTCGGCCAAGCCGGGCGCCCGAGGGAGCCCAGAGGTACTCCGGCTTGCCTGCAAGCCGCAACAGCGTTGCGGGAAATATTCGGTGCATAGGGGTGCGTCGCATCGATGACCGCTTCGAACTCGCTCGGCGACCAGCCATTGCGCGAGGCCGTCCACGCCGCCGAATCCGCCGACGCGGGTTGCGAGTGGCAGCGCCTTGGGGTTGATCGTGCGGCCAGCCAGAGAGAGGATCGCGTCGAAGCGCCTGTCGCTAGTGAGGTTGTCGCCAGCGATCAGCCGCGCCAGTTCAGACGCCTCCGTGGTACCGCCGAGAATGAGAACGCGCATGTGCTCCGCGCCTAGTTCGTCGAATTTGATTGCGAGCGGAAATTGCACGCCGGGGCGGTGGCTGTCTATCGTCGGCATCGGCGAGGACGGCGTCGCTGGCCTCTCGGATGCCGCCAAGCGAATCATCGCAAACGCGGAGCTGGTCGTCGGGGGCGCGCGCCATCTCGCGCTGGCGACGGAGCTATTACGCGGCGAGACGTTGACGTGGTCCAGCCCGATGGCGCCCGCGCTCGACACGATCGTACGGCGGCGCGGCTCGGCAGTGACGGTGCTGGCGACGGGCGACCCGTTTCATTACGGCGTCGGGAAGCAACTCGCCGAACGCGTATCCGCGGACGAGATCTTATGCCTGCCGCAGCCGTCCGCGTTCTCGTTGGCGGCGTCGCGGCTCGGCTGGCCGGTACAGCACTGCGCGCTGGTGACCCTGCATGGGCGCGCTCTCGAAGGCATCGTGCGTTATCTGCAACCCGGTGCGCGCATTCTTGCTCTGTCCTGGGATGGCAGTACACCTGCCAAGCTGGCAAAGCTGCTGGCCGCGCGCGGGCTCGAGCAATCGCAGATGACGGTCTTGGAGGCAATAGGCGGACCGGCCGAAAAAGTCCGTCACGCAATCGCCGCCGATTTTGCCATTGAGGACATCACCTCGCTGAATACGATCGCGGTCGAGGTCGTGGCGGGAGCGGACGCCCGCGCCCTCAGTCTGTCTCCGGGTCTCGACGACGGCCTGTTCGAAAGCGACGGGCAATTGACGAAGCGCGATGTGCGCGCGGTCACGCTGTCTGCGCTGGAGCCGCGACAGGGCGAGCTGCTGTGGGATATCGGGCTTGGCGCGGGGTCTATTGCGATCGAATGGCTCCTGCGGCATCCGGCGATGAAGGCGATCGGGATCGAGGAACGCGAGGACCGAGCCGCGCGAGCGGCGCGCAACGCCGCCTCGCTCGGCACACCCGACTTGCGCATCGTCATGGGAAATGCACCGCAAGCGCTAGAGATGTTGCCGGCGCCTGATGCGATTTTCATCGGTGGCGGCTTCGGCGACGATGCTGTGTTTGAGACGGCATGGCAGGCATTGAAGCCGGGTGGGCGGCTGGTCGCCAATGCGGTGTCGTTGGAAACCGAGGCTCGGCTCGCGACCTTGTTCCAGGCGATGGGCGGCGAGCTGGTTCGTCTCGAGGTCGCGCGCGCGGTCAAGATCGGTACGATGTTCGGTTGGCGGCCGGCAATGCCGATCACGCAATGGCGCGTGAGGAAGCCGCTATGATCATCGCGGGGGTCGGGTGCCGCCGAGGAGCGGACGCGGACAGCATCGAGGCGGTGCTGATCGAGGCGTTGTGCGCGTTCAATATCGAAGCCCGGGACTTGTCTTTGATCGTGACCGAAACATGCAAGGGCAGCGAACCCGGCATTCGCGTCTGCGCCGAGCGGCGCGGCCTGCAACTCGCCCTCGTGCCGGTGTCTGATCTCGTCCGCGTTGCGGACCGCGTCATCACACGATCGGAGCGAGCGGAGAGGGCAAAGGGTGTGCCGTCGATAGCGGAAGCCGCGGCGCTCGCGGTGGCGGGGCCAAACGGCCGGCTGCTTGGAGCGCGCGTTGCGAATGGCGTGGCCACCTGCGCCATTGCCGTGGGAGACGATCCATGACTGTCCATTACATCGGCGCCGGGCCCGGCGCAGCCGATCTCATCACGGTACGCGGCCGCGATCTTATCGCAAGGTGCCCGGTGTGCCTTTACGCGGGTTCCCTCGTACCGAGGGCGCTGCTCGACCATTGCCCGTCGAATGCTCGCATCGTCGATACGGCTCCGATGTCGCTGGAAGAGATCATGGCCGAGATCGTCAAGGCAACCGAAGCCGGCCACGATATTGCGCGCCTGCATTCCGGAGACCTCTCGATATGGAGTGCGCTCGGCGAGCAGTTGCGCCGCTTGGACGAGCTGGGAATTGCTTACACTGTGACGCCCGGTGTCCCGGCGTTCGCGGCCGCTGCGGCTGCCTTGAAACAGGAGCTGACCTTGCCGGAGGTCGCGCAATCGGTGGTGCTGACGCGCACGCCGGGGCGCGCGTCGGCAATGCCCAAGAAGGAGACGCTGGCCGCGTACGCCGCGACCGGAGCGACGCTCGCGATCCATCTTTCCATTCACGCGATCGAGCAGACGGTGGCCGAGCTGGTGCCGTTCTATGGAGCCGACTGCCCTGTTGCTGTCGTCTACCGCGCCAGTTGGCCAGACGAGCGCATTTTGCGCGCGACGCTGGGCACTATCGGGGAAGAGGTCAGTCATGATCCGATCGAGCGCACGGCGCTGATCCTGGTCGGCCCAGTGCTAGCCGCCCAAGATTTCCGCAACAGTGCGCTCTACGATGCCGGTTATCAGCGGCGCTATCGCGGGAGGGGCACGTGACGGGTCTGCTAACCGGCGCGACCGACCAGACGGCCCTGCCGGTCGAATACCGCGACATCGAGCAAGATGCCGGTCCCGTCAATAACGCCGCTTGCGGTCTTGCGCGCAGCGGCGGCGACGAGATCACCGGCGGGGATGCCTCGCGCTTCCGCGAGTTGCAGCACATGCAACGCGGTATTGGCGTGGCTGGCGGATTCGAAGAGATCGGCGGGCGCGCCAGCCTCGCGCAGGAGGTTCGCAAGCCAGGCGCAATCGACGTGCCCCGAGCGCGAATGCAAATCGAGCAGACCCTGCGCCAACTTCGTCATCTTGCCGAAGCCGCCCGCGATGGTGATGCGCTGGACGGGGTGGTTCCGCGCATATTTCAGCATGCCGCCGACGAAGTCGCCCATGTCGATGAGGGCCGTGTCCTCGAGCCCGTGCAGTTTCGCGATTGCCGCCTCGGACGTCGACCCCGTGCTGCCCGCGATGTGGGTGAGGCCGGTCGCGCGGGCGACATCGATGCCGCGGTGAATCGAATGAATCCAAGCGGCGCACGAGTACGGTACGACGATGCCGGTGGTGCCGAGGATCGAAAGTCCGCCCAGGATGCCGAGGCGCGAGTTCATCGTTTTCTCGGCGATGGCGTCGCCGCCGGGAATGCCGATCTCGATGCGGACATCGCCCGTTGCACCATGAAGCTGCATCACCTCGGCAACAGCAGCGCGCATCATTTCCCGCGGCACGGGGTTGATTGCGGGCTCGCCGGGCGGAAGCGGCAAGCCGGGCTTGGTGACGGTGCCGACGCCGGGACCGGCTGCGAACGTCACTCCAGACCCAGGCGCGCCGCGGCAAACGGTTGCAACGACGAGCGCGCCGTGCGTGACGTCGGGATCGTCTCCGGCATCCTTGACGACACCGGCGCGAGCCCTATCCGGTCCAAGTTCGGAAACGGCCAGGGCAAATGCGACGCGTTGACCGTTCGGCAGCGCAATCTCGACCGGATCGGGAAAGCGGCCAGTCACCAGCGCTTCGAACGCAGCGCGGGTGGCGGCGGTCGCACAAGCGCCAGTCGTCCAGCCGCGCCGCAGTGGGCGGGCGGGCGTTTCCGTTTCGATGATGTCGTCGTCGCTTGCCAAGCCGAGCCTCGAGGTTCTTGGCCGAGGCTTAGCATAAATCGGCTACGCGGCGGCGCGTGAGATGACAATGGAAGTGATAACCGACGATCTGTTCGAATTCTCCGGCTGCAGGCCCTGCGAGGTTTGGCTGGCGAGCGCTGGCCCTGGCGATCCGCGTCTGCTGACCCTGCTGGCACTGCATGCGCTCAGGCATGCCGACGACATCGTTTGTGATGCGCTCGTCGGTCGGCGTGTTCTCAGACTGGCCCGCCCGGAAGCCGCGTTGATGATTGCCGGAAAACGCGTCGACGCGCCCTGCGGGGAGCAGAGCGATATCAACGAACTGCTGATCGAGAAGGCGCGGGAGTGCTGAAAACGATGGTGGGTGGCAGATGACCGTTAACAGCGGCCTTCGTGGTTTTGTCATCGCGGCGCCTCGCTCCGGCGCCGGCAAGACGACGGTTGCCACCGCTCTGATGCGCGCCTTCGCCAGGCGTGGCGTCGCCGTCCAGCCGTTCAAGTGCGGTCCAGACTACATCGATCCTGCCTTCCACGCCGCAGCAGCGGGAAGGACGTGTTTCAACATCGATACATGGGCGATGTCCCGGTCCTTGATCGGGCGGCTGGTTGGCGAGGCTGGCCGCGGTGCGGAGCTGGCGATTGCCGAAGGCGCGATGGGGCTGTTCGACGGAGTGGCCAATGGCGGTCAGTCCGGATCAGGCTCCGCCGCGGACGTCGCGGCGATGCTTGGTTGGCCCGTCGTTCTCGTCATCGACGTGTCGGGTCAGGCCGAAACCGCGGCCGCTGTGGCGCTCGGATGCATGAAATATCGCGACGATGTGACCGTTGCAGGCGTCATCCTCAACCGCGTCGCCAGCGAAAGGCATGTGGCTCTCGTAAAAGCCGGTTTTGAACGCATTGGCATGCCGGTGCTCGGCGCTTTTATGCGCGAGGACGCGTTGACGCTCCCCGAGCGCCACTTAGGCCTGGTGCAGGCGGTGGAGACGGGCGATCTCGACCGGCGGCTCGATGCCTTGGCGCAGCGTGCTGAATTAGCTCTCGACCTGGAGGCCGTCGCGGGTTGCGCAAGAGGATCCCGACAGCTGCTCGACAGTGACGTGTCTGTTGACGTGCGCTTGGCGCCGCCCGGTCAACGTATCGCGGTGGCTCAGGATCAAGCGTTCACGTTCTTCTATCCGCATCTCGCGCTGCAATGGCGACAGGCGGGAGCAGAAATACGGACCTTTGCACCGACTGCAGATGAATCGCCGCCTGAAGACGCCGATGCCGTCTGGCTACCCGGCGGCTATCCCGAACTTCATGCCGGCGCACTTGCCGCTGCGCGGCGGTTCAAGGATGGATTGAAACGGCATGCCGAGCGGGGGACCCCGATTCATGGGGAATGCGGTGGCTACATGATGCTGGGACGCGGCTTGATCGATGCCGACGGGACGCGGCACGAAATGGTAGGCCTACTGCATTTGGAGACGTCGTTCGCAAAACGTAAAATGAATCTCGGCTATCGGCGTGCGCGGCTGCTCAGCGGTGGCGCACTCGGTGAGGCTGGTGTCGAATTGGTTGGCCACGAATTTCACTACGCAACTACATTGTCATCCGATGGTGAGAAGCTCGCGGAATGCCGCGACGCGCAAGGCCGGCCCGTCTCTGAGGGTGGCTTGAGGCAAGGCTCTGTCACGGGCACGTTCTTCCATGTGATCGACCGGGTGGGCCCATGAGCGAATCATCGAGACCAGAGCCCCCATCATTCGACGATACGTTTCGGCGGCGATTCTCGGATCTCGTTCGTTGGCGGCGTGATGTCCGCCGTTTTCGGCCCGACGCCGTCGAGAAATCCCAAATCCGTGCATTATTGGATCTTGCGCGGTATTCACCTTCCGTGGGCCACAGCCAGCCGTGGCGTTTCGTTTTGGTGGAATCACCGGAACGGCGTGAAGAAATCAATGCGAGTTTTGAGCGCGCCAATGCTCGAGCATTGGAAGGCTACGACGGAGAGCGGCGTGCCTGCTATGCCCGCTTGAAGCTTGAAGGATTACGCGAAGCGCCCGTGCATCTTGCGGTGTTCTGCGATGAAAAGACTGCCGCAGGGAGTGGGCTCGGTCGACAAACGATGCCCGAAACATTGCGCTACTCGGTCGTCGGCGCAATTCAGACATTGTGGCTCGCGGCACGCGTCGAGGGCTTAGGCCTGGGTTGGGTGTCTATTCTCGAGCCGGATTCGGTAGCGCGAGCGCTCGATGTGCCGCCTGAGTGGGCGTTCGTGGCCTATCTCTGCATCGGCTGGCCGCAAGAGGAGCACATCGATCCTGAGCTGGAGCGGCACGGCTGGCAGAACCGCCTCGATGATGACGCAGGGGTTATCGTGATACGCTAGTTAGTCAGATCCGGACGTGAAAGACCCCGCAATGCGAGGGCCGTTTCTGCGTTGAAGCTTAGTCTTGGGGGACGGTCTTGGGGACGCCGCCGGTGCCATGTGGCTGGCCTTGGAAGCCGGGCCCCATTCGCTGGCTATCGTTTCTCGGGTCGGTTGTTGGCGGCGGCTGGTCCGACGACGGCACTGGCGGAGACGCCGCGGTGGTTCCCTGATACTTGTCGGGGCGTTGGGCATCGTCGATGGCTTTGTTCGTCGGATTCGGAGCCTGCTGGGCCAGCGCGACCGACGGCAGCAAAGCCAGCGTCGCGGCAGCGATAACTTTGAATTTCATAAGAATAACCTTATGCGGTTTTTTCTTCAGATAGTGGCGCTCCCATGCCAACGGTCCCGACGGCTCAACTGTTCCGGGCTTTTAACGCTCACTGGCGAGCCGATCATTCATTATTGAAAGAATTGTGTTGAACGGCAAAAAGGCGCGATGCGGTTTGCGCATCGCGCCTTCAAGTCGAGTGGGCATCAGCCTAACTGCGCAGTTTTATTTTCTGCGTCTATTCTTACCACTTGTCGTTGTGCCAAGCGCGGCGGCGGCCGTCCCACCAGCCTTCGCGGCCGCCCTCACGATGCCACGAATAGTCGCGGCCGGGTCTCATTGGCCGGCAAGCGACAATCTTGCCTGCACCGAGATCTACAACCCAGCGTCCGCCACGCCAGCCGCAGCCTCTGTGATAGCGCCAGGAAGCAACTGGCTCGACGATATTCGTCCGGTCTGCGGTCGGAGCGGGCAACGGCGCCGCGCTCACGCTTCCGGCGAACGACGCGGCCGCGGCGACTGCTGCTGTTGCTAGAAAAGCTGCTCGCATGACGACAATCCTTTATCGTTTCAGGGTGCGCCTTAAACTCTTGTTTTGTCGCATTGGTTCCCGGTTAAATCGGGCCTGCCTTTCACGCAGCCTGAGCAGGTTGAATTGCGTAGGACAATTTTTGTCGAGTTTTTCGAAAGAAGCGAGCCGTCATTCCGTTCTGGGTGGGTAACGCGGCGGGGCTGCGATATTCGCTTTTAACTGTGCATCAGGCAACGGATCGACCGCGCGAGCTGCGTCCAGCTTTGCCATGGCTTCGATGATCCGATTAGGGACCTGTTCCCCCAAACTATCGGCCCAGTCGGCGCGGAGCCGGCCGCCGATCGCCTTTATTATTTCTTGGCGTTCCATGGCACCTTCCGAACCGCATCCTATGATTGTTCCTTCGATCGGAACGTGTAAGGCTCGCATTAGTTTCAACCAATTCTTGTGGGCATCGAATTACGAGAGGACCCGTATTGAACCGGGCGAAAAGTCTGACGAAATCATTTCGATCGGAGCCGTGCCTGATCCCGATTGCAAGCTCCGTTCAACCTTCAATCCCCAGGGTCTCGCACGGCATCACGGGAACCGCGCGGCTCCGGAACTGTTTGGGCTGGGCATCTCTGACAGAAGGAACAGGCACATGGCGCGAAAGATGGAAGCACGTGAGGAAGCGCCGACCAGGCTCAACGAATTTGATGCGAACCAAGCATCTCCTCGCAAGGACAATTACAGGGTGCTCGTTCTTTCGATGCTGCTGGCCCTGGGCGTCGCTGGGCTGGTCTATTATAAGTTCTACGGCAACTGGACGCCGCAGCCTCCAGCCGCCACCGAGCGTCCGGCGGGGAATAAGGCCCAATAAACGAATGGGGGAGGACATTGGTTTTCGTCTCGCTAGCACACACGGGTGCTTCTGGATCTGGGGTGCGGAGGTGGAATTCCAGTTGCCGAGAATCTAATCGATCAAGGATTTCACGTCACGGGTATCGACAGCGCGCCGACGCTGGTCGCCGTTTGCCGCGCACGATTTCCCGAGCAGCAGTGGGTGGTAGCCGATAGGCGGGAACTTTCTCTCGGGCAGCGATACGAAGGCGTGCTGGCGTGGGATAGCTTTTTCCATCTCGCCCCCCATGCTCAAAGGGCGATGTTCGAGACTTTCAGCGCGCACGCCGCGCCATCCTCGCTGCTCATGTTCAACACCGGGCCACGGCACGGGGAAGCCAGCGGCAACTATCGCTGCGACCCGTTTTACCACGCGAGCCTCGATGCCGATGAATATCGGGCGTTGTTGACGGCCAACAATTATGTGGTCCTCGATCACGTCGCCGAAGACCGAAACGCAGGTGGCCGCAGGGTATGTTCGCCAAGCGCGTCTAACGACGCTGTCAGATACCGAGCTTGGCTTTCAGGATCTCGTTGACGGCGGCCGGGTTGGCCTTGCCGCCCGTGGCCTTCATCACCTGGCCGACGAACCAGCCGAGCATGGTCGGCTTGGCCTTCACCTGCTCGACCTTGTCGGGATTGGCGGCGATGATGTCGTCGACCGCCTTCTCGATGGCGCCGGTGTCGGTCACCTGCTTCATGCCGCGCTTCTCGACGATCTCGGCCGGGTCGCCGCCCTCGGTCCAGACGATCTCGAACAGATCTTTGGCGATCTTGCCGGAGATCGTGTCCGACGGCGATGAGATCGACGATGCGCGCCGAGCTGCGCGGCGGAGACGGGCTGTCGCCGATCGTCTTGCCTTCCTTGTTCAGGCGGCCGAAGAGCTCGTTGATGACCCAGTTGGCGGCGACTTTGCCGTCGCGGCCCTTGGCGACACTTGCTCGAAGTAGTCAGCGACGCTCGCTGCTCGGCGACGAGCACGTCGGCGTCGTAGGCCGAAAGCCCGAAGTCCTTCATGAAGCGCGCGCGCTTCTCGTCGGGCAGCTCCGGCAGCTGCTGCTTCAGCTCGCTCGACATAGTCCTGCGTCAGCTCCAGCGGCAGCAGGTCGGGATCGGGGAAATAGCGGTAATCGTGCGCTTCTTCCTTGGAGCGCATCGAGCGCGTCTCGCCCTTGCCGGGGTCGAACAGCCGCGTTTCCTGGTCGATCTTGCCGCCGTCCTCGATGATGTCGATCTGGCGGCGCGCCTCGGCCTCGATCGCCTGGCCGATGAAGCGGATGGAATTGACGTTCTTGATCTCGCAGCGCGTGCCGAAGGTCGCGCCGGGCTTGCGCACCGAGACGTTGACGTCGGCGCGCAGATTGCCCTTCTCCATGTCGCCGTCGCAGGTGCCGAGATAGCGCAGGATGGTGCGCAGCTTCGTGACGTAGGCCTGCGCCTGCTTGGACGAGCGCATGTCGGGCTTCGACACGATCTCCATCAGCGCCACGCCCGAGCGGTTGAGATCGACGTAGGAATAGTCGGGGTGCTGGTCGTGGATCGACTTGCCGGCGTCCTGCTCCAGATGCAGCCGCTCGATGCCGACCCTCATCGGCGTCGCCGTCGACGTCGATCTCGACTTCGCCCTCGCCGACGATGGGCTGCTTGTACTGGCTGATCTGATAGCCCTGCGGCAGATCGGGATAGAAGTAGTTCTTGCGGTCGAACACGCTCTTCAGGTTGATCTGCGCCTTGAGGCCGAGGCCGGTGCGGATCGCCTGCGCGATGCATTCCTCGTTGATCACCGGCAGCATGCCGGGCATGGCCGCATCGACGAGCGAGACGTGGCTGTTGGGCTCGGCGCCGAACGCGGTCGAGGCGCCGGAGAACAGTTTCGATTGCGACGCGACCTGGGCGTGCACCTCCAAGCCGATGACGACCTCCCAGTCGCCGGTTGCGCCGGCGATGAGGTTGGGGTTCTTCTTGGTACGGTCCTGCATGGGTCGAGGCTCCTGAAAGGCAGAGGTGTTCGTTATCGCAGAGCCTGCCGCCCCGCAACCATCGAGACGCCGACAAGCTGCTGATCCTCTCTCGCGAACCTGACGTTATGGGACGCGACCGAAATCGACAGAACGAGGGTGCTACCGATGCGCTGGCTGCTGACGCGAATGTTCTCACTGTTTCTGATGGCGACGGGGCCCTCGATCGTCAGCGCCGGACCCGCTGCGCCCGCCGGCGCTCACGGCTTCACATTCGATGGGATCGACGGCAAGCCGCTGCCGCTGTCGGCGTGGGCCGGGAACGTCGTGCTGGTCGTCAATACCGCCTCGTTCTGTGGCTTCACCCCCCAATACAAGGCCTTGCAGGCGCTGTGGGCGCAATACGAGCCGCGTGGCCTCGTGGTGCTCGGTGTGCCTTCCAACGACTTCGGCGGGCAGGAGCCCAAGGGCGAGGCTGAGATCAAGACGTTCTGTGAGGGCGCCTATGGCATCACGTTTCCGCTTGCTTCCAAGACGGTCGTATCCGGCAAAAATGCGCATCCGTTCTACGGCTGGGCGCGGGACGTGCTCGGACCCGGCTCAGTGCCGCGGTGGAACTTTCACAAATACCTAATGGGGCGGGACGGGCGTTTGGTGGCCTCGTTCGCGACCAACATCGAACCGAACGCGCCCGAATTGCTGGCAGCCATAGAGGCCGAGCTGGTCAAGGCGCCGAAGCCCTAACGGCCGGAGAATTGGCCTTACATCACGTCGTTTTCGACGTCTTCCACCGAGTAGCCGAGCCTCTCAAGTCCCTCTTCGAGGTAGTCGGCAAGTAACGGGATGCCGAGCAGATAGCGGGAAGTCGCCGTGACGCGCTCCGCCTTGGCGGTCTCGACGGCCTCGTCCAGTTCCTCCGGCTCGAAAGTGCCGCGGCCGATCCAGACGAGAGCGACGAGATGGGCTTGCTCGTCATCGTTCAAGGCGTTGATGAACCCGGCGAGTTCGGCGCGGGTCGGATCATTGCCGCCGAACTCGAGGATCGCCTCGGGGTCCTCGCTGCCGTCGGCGTCGCGGGACGTCGTGCTCCAGGAGCCGACCTTCACGTCGTACTCACGGGCCTTGATGATGACGTGCGCCACCTTCTCGGGGGCGATTTCCAATTCCATGGACGTGCCTCTTTGCGTGCTCGACGGCCATCAATACCCGGCTCGAAGGTTACGCCTTGATTGGGCGCAACGCCCCCGGGATTTTGTACACCAAATACCTTCAGCCGAGGGCGGCGCGCGCCAAGGCAAACACCGATCTGAACATCTCGGGCGTGAGCCGACCTGTGTTGGTGTTATAACGCGAGCAGTGGAAACTGTCGAAAACTTGCAGGTCAGGACGGACCGCGTGGCGGGCCCCGTGCGCAAAGGGAAAGGCGGCTTTCCTGCACTGCAGGGCTGCGAGCGTGCTGTCGTGAGCGATGCGGCCGAGCGCGATGATGGCCTTCAAATTCGGGCAGCGATGCAATGCGCCCGCCAAGAAAAATCCGGCAGGTGTTGATTTCATCCGGGGTTGGTTTGTTCTCTGGAGGCACGCAACGGACGGCGTTGGAGATCATGCAATCGACGAGCGCCAAGCCATCGTTTGGATCGGCCCGATAGGTGCCGCGGGCGAAGCCGAACTCGAGCAGGGTCCCGTAGAGCAGTTCGCCGGCGAAGTCGCCGGTGAAGGGGCGGCCGGTGCGATTGGCGCCCTTCAGTCCCGGAGCAAGCCCGACGATCAAGAGCCGCGCAGATGCTTCACCGAACGACGGCACAGCGCCGTTGAACCAGGTCGGCTCAGCCTCCGAATTGCGGGTCCTGAACGCAACGAGCCTGGGACAGAGACCGCACGAACGATGCGGCTCTGCTCCGGGCTGAGACGGCAATTGCTGTCGCGGAAGGTTCTTCACCGCGCGTCGCGTCAAACTTCCTCGGGCAAGTCGTCGTGATCCTGGAACAGCTCGTGCCGCGGGGCGTGGTTACGCGGCGCGAACGAGCGTGGCTCGCGCGGCTCACGGGCGGGCCGGGTCGAGGGATCACGGCAGATCAGCTGCTCGAGATCGGCTAGGTCGACGAACTGGTCGGCTTGCCGGCGAAGCTCGTCAGCAACCATCGGCGGCTGCGTCTGCAGTGTGGAGACGACGCTGACTCGGCGCCCCTTCTGCTGCAGGGCAGCTACGAGGCTGCGGAAATCGCCATCGCCTGAGAAAAGAACGATGTGATCGAGGTTTTCCGCTAGGCGCATGGCATCGACGCAGAGCTCGATATCCATATTGCCTTTGATTTTGCGCCGGCCGGAGCTGTCGGTGAACTCCTTGGTCGGCTTGGTCACCATCGTATAGCCATTGTAGTCGAGCCAATCGATGAGCGGCCGGATCGAAGAATACTCCTGATCCTCAGCCAGTGCCGTATAATATAGTGCGCGGACGAGCTGGCCCTTTTGACGGAACAATGCCAGTAAGCGCTTGTAATCAATGTCAAAACCCAGCGCCTTGGCTGTTGCGTAAAGATTGGCACCATCGATAAACAACGCAATGCGTTCGTTCTGATAAAAATGCATCTTGAACCTCTTGCAGGCAGCTTTGTTATCAACTCCGCTGCGCTTTGTTTGTTGAGTCTGGACTAGAAGTCCAAAGTTGAAACGTGCGCCGTTCCAATAACGTCCCCTCGCACGTTCACCCGCCTACCCACGGATATGTGGGAAGCAGGTGCAAGTTTGCAATCCAATTTCTCGTGCTCTGCCCCCGTCTATGCTGGCATAGGAAACGGCCGGTGTACCGATCCATCAAACCTTCAGGAATACTTTCCTCGATTTGACAGTATGCGAGTACTGCTCCGATCGTCAGGCCCCATCGTCCCCCCGGACGCCACCACTGGAACCTGCGCTATGCCCCGCAGCATGAAAGCCGCGTGACGTTCAACATATCGCTATTTCAAAAAAAGACCTAGTCACGATGTAGTAGAGAAGATGTTCTTCTCTAGCTGAAGTAGCGATGCGATCGCTTGCTTCAGCCGACCACGGGTTCGTGATGGCGTCTCGCGAGGGGGTGGGTGGGTTGATCTCGCCGCGGTTTCATGCGAAAGGTGTTCGTTGCAGCATCCGCGGGCATCGGTCCCGGCTGTGCTTCGAGCATGGCAATCAGCCAACACACCAGAGAGAGGGCGTTGACGAATGGCGCGCGTCACGGTCGAAGATTGCGTCGATAAGGTCCCAAACCGGTTCGAGCTCGTATTGCTTGCCGCGCACCGCGCACGAGCGATTTCGAACGGCAGCGCGGTCACGATCAATCCCGACAACGACAAGAACCCAGTGATCGCGCTGCGCGAGATCGCGGACCGGACGGTACCGTCCGAGGACCTGCGCGAGGGCGTCATCCATTCCATCCAGAAGAACGTCGAGGTCGATGAGCCGGAAGCTGCCGCTGCGCCGGTGCTCGCCGCCGGACCGCAATCGGCCGATCCTCGGCCGCGACGACCAAGCCAGCGATCACGTCGTGGACGTGATGACTGAAGAGCAGCTGCTGCGCGGGCTCGAGAGCATGACGCCGACAGAGCCGTCGTCCAGCGGCGGCAACGGCCCACGCGACCGCGGTCGGTGACAGCCGGTACGACGGGCCCTTTGCGCGTGACGGGCGGGCGCGGTTGGCGATGTCTCGCCAGCCGATGCCGTTCCTGGAAGCCGGCAATGACCTGCGAAGGGTTCGCATCCGCGGCGGGAGGGGTTGCGGGCCATGATGCGCCAGTACGAGCTCGTGGAGCGAGTACAGAAGTATGATCCGGATGCTGACGAGGCGCTTCTGAACCGCGCCTACGTCTACGCTATGAAGGCGCACGGCAATCAGAAGCGCGCATCGGGCGATCCCTATTTCTCGCACCCGCTCGAAGTAGCCGCCATCCTGACGGGTTTGAAGCTCGACGACGCGACCATTGCCACTGCACTTCTTCACGACGTGATCGAGGACACCGACGCTACCCGCGCCGAGATCGATCACCTGTTCGGGCCCGAGATCGGCGCCCTGGTCGACGGTCTCACCAAGATCAAGAAACTCGACCTCGTATCGAAGAAGGCGGAGCAGGCGGAGAATTTCCGCAAGCTGCTGGTCGCCATCTCTACCGACATTCGCGTGCTGCTCGTGAAGCTTGCTGACCGGCTGCACAACATGCGCACGCTGGAGCACAATGAAGCCCGAGAGCCGCAAGCGCACTCTCGAGGAAACGCTGGATATTTACGCACCTCTTGCCGGCCGCATGGGCATGCAGGAGCTGCGCGAGGAGCTGGAGGAGCTGTCCTTCCGGTGGCTACACCCGGAGGCCTACGCGGCGCTGACGGAGAAGCTCGCCGAGCTACGCGGCCGCAACCAGGGGCTGGTCGAGGAAATTCGCGCGGCCTTGGAGCACAAGCTGGCCGAGGTCGGGATCAAGGCCGAGGTTACGGGCCGCGAGAAGAAGCCCTATTCCATCTGGCGCAAGATGGAGAACAAGCAAATCGGTCTCGAGCAACTGTCGGACATCTACGCGTTCAGGGTCATCGTGCCGACAATCGACGATTGCTACCGGGTGCTCGGTGTCGCTCATACGACTTGGCGGACGGTCCCAGGCCGCTTCAAGGACTACGTCTCGACGCCGAAGCAGAACAATTACCAGTCGATCCACACGACGGTTGTGGGCCCGCGCCATCAGCGCGTGGAGCTGCAGATTCGGACGCGCGAAATGCACGCGGTGGCCGAATACGGCGTTGCCGCGCATGCGCTTTACAAGGATCGCAGGATATCCGCCGCTAACGGCAATGGCGCGGGCAACGGCAAGGATGAAAGCAGCCCCTATCTCGGGCTGCGCCGCATGGTCGAAACGCTTCTCGAAGGCTCGAACCCGGAAGAGTTTCTGGAGCACACCAAGCTCGAGCTTTTCCATGACCAGGTGTTCTGCTTCACGCCGAAGGGCCGCATCATCGCACTTCCGCATGGTGCAACGCCGCTCGATTTTGCCTATGCGGTGCACACCGACATCGGTAACGCCGCCGTCGGCGCTTATGTCAACGGCCGACATGTGCCGATCGATACGCGCTTGAGGAACGGCGACGAAGTGGAGATCCAGACGCTAAAGGCGCATTCGCCGCCCGCGTCGTGGGAGGGTTTTGCCGTTACTGGCCGCGCCCGGTCCGCCATCCGCCGGGCAGCCCGTGAAGCCGTCCGGCGCCAATTCACCGAGCTCGGCCGGCGGCTCATCACGGCGACGTTCGAGAGGCTGGAGTTAGTCTACAGCGATGACAAGCTGAAGCGGGCGTTGCCGCGGCTCGCGCAAAAGTCCATCGATGACGTGCTCGTGGCTGTGGCTCGAAACGAGATGCCGGTGGCGGACGTGGTGCGCGCCATTGCGCCGGACGCGCGGCTGGCCGACCCGACGAATGCCTATCGGCCGAAGAACCGCCACGACCACGGCCACGGCCAGGAGGGCTGGTTCAACCTGACCAAGGTCATGGGCCTGAAATTTCGCGTCGCACAGGGCGAGATCGGCAATCGGACTGGCGGGGTGCCGATCCGCGGCGTCAGCAAGGACGGCCCCGTCACCTACGAGGAAGGCGGCGCCGTGCCGGGCGATCGCATCGTCGGCGTTTTGATGCCGGAAGGCGGCATCCGCATCTTCCAGATCCATTCGCCGCGGCTCAAAGAGTTTGAGCATGAGCGCTGGGTGGACGTCACATGGGATATCGATCCGGAGAAGCCCCAGCGGTCGCCGGCGCGGCTCAGCGTGACGGTGCTGAACGAGCCCGGCACGCTGGCTCAGATCGCGCAGGTGATCGCCGAGGCCGACGGGAACATCGATAACCTCAGAATGATGAGCCGCGCATCAGACTTCACGGAGATGCGCATCGAGATCGAGGTGTGGGACCTGGCCCATCTCAATGCCATCATCACCGGGCTCAAATCCAAGGCTGTGGTCAGTAACGTCGAGCGGATCTTCGAGTAAACCACACCATCCGGGCCGGGCGCCGCGCTGGGCTCTGGAACGCGGCCATCAACCGCGCGTTCTCGGTTGCAAATAGGCAACGTGAACGCAGGGCCGCGCAATGGACAAGACTGAACATCTCTATGACCTGATCGAAGGTTTCGGCACCGCTATGCTCGTAACGTGCAAGAGCGGCGGGCTGCACGCGCGGCCTATGGCCGTCGCGCAAATCGAGCACGGTGCGGATGCGTACTTCGCGACCAGCATCGATAGCCCGAAGGTGGCTGAGATCGAGGCCGATCCCCACGTTCTGCTGACTTTTCAAAGCAATGCGAAGTTCGCGAGCGTGGATGGAGAGGCCGCCGTGGTTCGCGACCGCGATCTCATCGACAAACTGTGGTCGAGCGAATGGATGATGTGGTTCCCGAAGGGCAAGGACGATCCCTCCCTGTGCATCCTCAAGGTGCATCCGAAGTCGGCCGAGTTCTGGGACAACAGCGGCGGCAAGGGCATGAAATATCTGTTTGAAGGTGCCAAGGCCGTTTTGCAGGGGCACAAGCCTGAAATCGGAGAGGACCAGCATGGCAAGGTGCAGCTCTGATGGACCCGCGCCGGAGCTGGCAAAACCTTTGCGGGCTCCAGAAGAATGATCATTTGGTCGAACGCGGCATTTAGTGTCTTCTGCGCCACTTGCTATGTGGCCCGAACAGCGTGAAAACTCGCGCCATGCTGTTCCGTCGTCGATCCGAGCCGAACTTCTCTCAGCGCCTGCGCTTGGCTGTGTGGCCACGCCGCAATTGGGCTCGCTCGTCTCGTTACGTGACGCTGCGTCTGATGCGACTGAAGGCCAGCCCCCACCAAATTGCGCTCGGTGGGGCCGCTGGCGTGTTCGCTGCGTTCACGCCCTTCCTCGGCGCTCAAATGGCGCTGGCGGCAGCGCTAGCTGCAGTCTGCCGGGCGAGTGTGCCGGCGGCCCTGCTCGGCACCTTCGTCGGTAATCCTCTGAGTTGGCCAGCGATATGGGCCGGCACTTACGCGGCCGGCAGCCTCATCATGGGCGGCAGCGGTACGCTGAAGGCGGCCGAACTCGAACACCACATCAACGTTCTCGGCGAGGCAGTACGCGATGGATCGCCCGAGCATATCGACGCGGCGGCTGGGCTATTGATGCCGCTGCTGGCTCCGATGACGGCGGGGTGCTTGCCGCTCGGGGTGCTCATGGCCGCAATTTTCTATTATACTCTGCGCCCGGCGGTGGCCGCCTCTCAGGCGCGTCGGCGCGCCTGACGTTATCTGCAGCGATCGATCCGGCCTACGCACCCGCCTCAGCGCCGTGGATTGATAATTGCCCAGCGAGCGCACATTTGACCGGCATGAGTTCCTCCCCAACCTCTGGCGTCCAGCATCTTCGGCTCGGGGTCAACATCGACCACGTCGCCACCGTCCGTAATGCGCGCGGCGGCAGCGTGCCCGACCCGGTTCGCGCCGCCCTGCTCGCCATCGAGGCCGGGGCCGACGGCATCACGGCGCACCTGCGCGAAGATCGTCGGCACATTCGTGATGAAGATATGGCTCGGCTGAAGGCCGAGATTACCAAACCCCTTAACTTCGAGATGGCGGCGACCGAGCAGATGCTCGACATCGCCTTGAAGATCAAGCCGCACGCTTCCTGCCTCGTGCCCGAGAAGCGAACCGAACGCACGACCGAGGGCGGGCTCGACGTGATCGGGGGCCATGACCATCTCGTGCCGTTCGTGTCGGAACTCGGCCGCGCCGGCATCCGCGTATCCCTGTTCATAGAACCAGCGCTCGAAGCCATCGATGCGGCCCGCTCGATCGGCGCCCCGGTTGTCGAGTTGCACACCGGCGCATGGTGTCACGCCATCGAATATGGCGAGATCGAACGGGCCGACCGCGAGTTCGCGCGCCTCGAGGCTGCCGCTGCACATGCGGCCTCGGTCGGCATCGAATGCCACGCCGGCCACGGCCTCGACTTCGCCACCGCACGTCGCATCGCACGCTTGCCGCAAATCGTGGAACTCAATATCGGCCACTTCCTCATCGGCGAAGCCATCTTCACCGGCCTGTACGCGAGCATACGCGCGATGCGGGAAGCCATGGATGCCGGGCGCGCGGAGGCGTCGACTGCGACAGCGGCCACGCCGTCATGATCCTCGGTCTCGGTAACGATCTCATCGACATCCGCCGCATCGCCGAGACCATTGAGCGGTTTGGCGACCGCTTTCTGGAGCGGATTTTCACGGACCTCGAACGGGCAAAGTCGGACCGCCGCGCCAATCGCGCCGCGTCCTACGCCAAGCGATTCGCTGCCAAGGAAGCCTGCGCGAAGGCGCTGGGCACCGGGATGAGCAACGGCGTCTTCTGGCGCGACATGGGTGTCGTCAACCTGCCCTCGGGCCGGCCGACGCTGGTGCTGACCGGGGGGGCGCGGCTGCAACTGCAACGCATTACGCCCCCGGATTGCGAGGCCCGAATAGACCTGACAATCACCGACGATTTCCCGCACGCGCAGGCCATCGTCATCATCTCGGGCCTGCCGACCAAACTCGACCCGCGATGAAGGCCGATGCAGCATCCCGCGTAACCTCGAAGGGGTCCGCCAATTGCGGAGCGAGCGGGAAATGGCTATAGCGGGCCGATGATGGTTACAACGGGCGCGGTGGTCGCTGATTTCGGGCGTTTGGACGGGGCATGGAATGCTGAAATTGAACGCCGGAAGCTCGCATGACAGCGGCTGGTGGGAAACGACCAAGATCATCATCCAGGCACTGGCGATCGCGATGGTCGTCCGCATGTTTCTTTTATCAGCCCTTCAACATTCCATCGGGCTCGATGAAGAAGACGCTGCTGGTCGGCGACTACCTGTTCGTCTCCAAGCTTCCTATGGCTACTGCCGATATTCGTTTCCCTTCAGCCCGCCGCTGTTTTCCGGCCGCATCTTCGGCGCCGCGCCGAAGCGCGGCGACGTCGTGGTGTTCAAGCTGCCGCGCGACAATAGACCGATTACATCAAGCGCGTCATCGGCTTGCCCGGCGACGAGATCCAGATGAAAAGCGGCGTCTTGTTCATCAACGGCCAGGCCGGTGCCGACGGTCGAGGCGCCAAGAAGCCGATTCGGCACGCGTGACGGCCCCCGGCGAGTCGACGCGCGAGCAGATCCCAGTTTACGAGGAAACGTTGCCCAACGGCGTGAAGTACAAGGTTCTCGATAGCGATCCGAACGGCCCCTACGACAACGACCGGCGTCTATAAGGTGCCGGCCGGCCATTATTTCATGATGGGCGACAACCGCGACAACTCCACCGACAGCCGCGTGTCGCCGATGCGACGGTGTCGGGTTCGTGCCGTTCGAGAATCTCGATCGGTCGCGCCGAGATGATTTTCTTCTCCGCCGCAGTGGACGAGCCGGACGCGTTCCGCTGATGGAGTCCTGGACTTGGCCGTTCGACATCCGCTGGAGCCGCTTTTTCAATCTCGTGCGCTGACGCGCGCGAGGAAACGCATGCTGCGGGCCCGCAAATTCAAAGAACTCGAAACGGCGAACTCGGCCACCGCTTCAAGAACCAGGCGCTGCTGGCGACGGCGCTGACGCATGCGAGCGTGCGGGCGGGCAAGGGCCGCGCACCGACAACGAGCGGCTGGAGTTCATCGGCGACCGCGTGCTCGGCCTCGCCATAGCCGAGATCCTGATCGAGCGCTATCCCAAGGCGAGCGAAGGCGAACTGGCGCGCACTACAACCGGCTCGTTCGCGGCGAGACTTGCGCCAAGGTGGCCCGCAAGATCGGTCTTGGCGCACATCTGATTCTGTCGGGCAGCGAGGCCGATAGCGGCGGTCGCGACAAGGAGACGATCCTGGCCGACGCCATCGAGGCGCTTCTCGGCGCCGTCTTTATCGACAGCGGCTTTGAGAAAGCGCGCCTCCGTCGTTCGCAAATTGTGGCATTCCGACCATTCCGATCTGCCCGCCAACGTGACGGATCCGCCAAATCGGCGTTGCAGGAATGGGCGCAGGGGCAAGGTTTGCCGCTGCCTGAGTATACTGGTAGTGTCGCGCAAGGGCCCCGACCATGCGCCGCACTTCACGTCTGAAGTCGGATAATGGTCCGCAAGCCGGCTCAGGGCGAGGGTGCGTCCAAACGGATGGCGGAACAGGCGGCGGCATCGGCGCTGCTGGTGCGGGAAGGCGTGATCAAGGATGCGGCCAATGTCTGAAGCAAAGACTTCCACCAATACCGGCCCGACGCGTTGCGGCTTCGTCGCCATGCTTGGTGCGCCCAATGCCGGCAAGTCGACGCTGATCAACACGCTCGTCGGCGCCAAAGTGGCGATTGTCAGTCACAAGGTCCAGACGACGCGGGTACCTATTCGCGGCATCGCCATCGAGGGCCCGAGCCAAATCGTCTTCATCGATACGCCCGGCATTTTCAGTCCGAAGCGCAAACTCGATCGCGCCATGGTCGATGCGGCCTGGGGTGGGGCCAAGGATGCCGACGTCGTTGCACTGATGGTGGATGCCGCCAAGGGTATCGACGAGGACGTCGAGCGCATCCTGGAGAGCTTGCCGGCGCGCAGGGCGCGCCGATTGCTCGTCCTGAACAAGATCGACCGCGTCGAGGACAAGACGAAACTGCTGGCGCTGGCCGCCGAGCTCGACAAGCGCGTGCCGTTCGAGCGCGTTTTCATGATCGCCGCCGTCAACGGCGACGGGACTGCGGAGCTGAAGTCTTATCTCGCCAGCGTCGTCCCCGAGGGCCCGTGGCATTACCCGGAGGACGACATCTCGGACGCGCCGCTGCGGCTGCTCGCCTCCGAGATCACGCGCGAGAAGATCTACAAGTGGCTGCACGACGAGCTGCCGTATTCGACCACGGTCGAGACGACGGCGTGGCAGGAATTCAAGAACGGGTCTGTGCGCATCGAGCAGACGATCTTTGTGGAACGTGATAGTCAAAAGAATATCGTGCTCGGTAAGGGCGGCGCCACCATCAAGCGCATTTCGTCGGAGTCCCGGCACGAATTGACCGGGGTGCTGGAGCGTCCCGTTCACCTTTTCCTGTTCGTGAAGGTGCGCGAGGGATGGGGAAGCGATCCTGAGCGCTATCGCGAAATGGGGCTGGATTTCCCCAAAGATTGATCTGGCGCGATCGCAGTGCCGAATTGGAGAAGGCGCGTATATTAATGAGCCCGCGTCGCCCGTTTTTTTCAGTCGCCGCCGCTGCCCTGGCCTTGCTTGCAAGCGCCGGAGTATCGAACCATGCAAAGGCCGCCGTCAAAGTTTGCATGGCGCCGGTATCGAGCGGTTTGGCGACGGGTGCGACCGAGAACGAAGCCAAGCGGCGCGCGATCGAGGCCTGGGTTGCTCGCGTGAAACCGCTCGGCCCCAAATTTACGGGTTGGAGCGTTGCCAGCTCCAAGACGTTGAAGTGCGTGAAGGGCAAGGGCGGGCAATACGAGTGCGTGGCGCTTGCGACGCCGTGCACGATCGAACAGGCGCCGCCGAAGGCCAAGCCGAAGCGACGGATCGGCACGCCCGGCAAGCCGCTCGAGGTTTGAGGCGTCGTTCGCTTAGGTGAGAGCTGAATGCAATGGTCGGACGAAGGCGTGGTGCTGTCGGTCAGGTCGCACGGTGAGACCGCAGCGGTAGCGGAACTGTTCACGCGTGGCCACGGCCGTCATCTCGGGCTGGTTCACGGCGGCCGATCACGCAAGCTTCGCCCGATCCTGCAGATAGGCAATCACGTCGAGGCCACGTGGAAGGCGCGTCTGTCCGAGCAGCTGGGGCACGCCACGCTGGAGTTGCGGCAGGCCTATGCCGCGAGCGCGCTCGACGATCCGCTGGCGCTGACCGGACTGACGTCGCTCTGCTCGCTCGCGCGCTTACTGCCCGAGCGCGATCCGCACCCGAACCTTTACGAGGTGACGCTGTTCGTCCTGTCGTTCCTCGACGATGCGACGGTGTGGCCGGCGCTGATGGTGCGTTGGGAGATGGCGCTGCTGGACGAACTGGGGTTCGGCCTCGATCTGTCGAGTTGCGCCGCGACGGGTGGCAATGACAGTCTCGTCTACGTCTCGCCGAAGTCAGGCCGGGCAGTCTCCGCTTCTGCAGGCGAGCTCTACAAGGACCGTCTGCTGGCACTACCTGCTTTCTTGACGCAGGGTCGGCAGGCCGCCGTGACCCGCGCCGACTTGCTGGCCGGACTCGCGCTTACGGGGCACTTCCTTGAATCGCGGGTATTGCAACCGCGCGACATGACGATGCCGGAGCCGCGCGTTCGTCTGAAGGAGATGTTGAGCCGTTCTGATTGATTGCCGTAAGCGCGCCCAATTCCCTATTCGGCAAGCGGTCCCGGTTGCGCGGCCTTTTCGACGACGGAACGGCGTACGGCCAAAGTGAAGCGACTTTCGTCACCATTCCACTCGCCGCACCAGTGATGCTGATCGGTGGAGGGGAACTTCTGCACGATCGTGCCAGTCTCCGGGTTGACGAACACGTTCGGCGGATAGCGGTGGCAATGGCCCATCGTCGGCGGATTGGCCGCGTAGTCTGCGGCCCAGAAAATGCAATGCGAGCACAGCGGCCGGAGATGTTTCATTTGAAGGAACTCATGGTTGAGGTCCTCTAAATCATAATCTTCAATCGATAGGCTTCCGTTAATTCAGGGCGCAGGCGGCACCGACTTAAATCCCACAATGAAAATCAGCATAAGGCCTCATCCGCTGCGCGAAGTCGTTTTCATTTGCGTTTTTCGACCGCCTTGGGCGCGGCCGGCTTGCTCAGCTCGACCCGTAGCTCGCCTTTGTCATCGCTCTTGATGATGAATGCCGCACCGTTGGAGGTCTCGTAGCGGGCTATTTCTTTTGTCGACGAGAACAGTGCCTTCGCGCTTGAGAAAATAAGTGCTCCCGAGACGCATTCGCCGTGCGTCACCGTCTGACGCGGCTTCAACTCGTGCGCCTTGCCCGCGAAGCTGTAGGCGACGGCCGTGGCTGCCGTGTTGGAAATGCTGAACTGGATATGTGCCGACCGCGGGCGCCCTAGCAACTGCACCGAGACGAACTTATGCGCTCCACCGGGCGCTTCGGCGACCGCGACGCCGATATCGGTGACGTGGCTGTTCAACAGATTGGCGCGATGTCCGGGTGAGTTCATCCAGCCGCTGACGACCTTGGCCGCCAGGTCGCGCGTCTCGAACCCGTTGCCGTCGCGGTGCCAGGCCAGGTTCTCGGCGATGTCACAATATTGGTAACCCGCATCGGCAGCGCGGGCGGCGGGCTGGCGGCCGTCGGCGGAATGCGAAAACAGGTCCTTGCTCGCAAGAAACTTGGCGTAAGCCCGCGCCGCATTAATGAGCTGCGGGTTAGTCTTGACGGCGGCGAGCTTCTGCTCGCGGCGAATCGCATTCGTCATTTCGACGATCGCGATCTCGACCTTGGGTATGTCGGGTGTGAGGCTAGCCATGCGGCTGATCTACCGCAAAAACGACACCGCGCGCGAGGGGGCTCGCGCGCGGCTCGAATTGGACAGAAAGATCGGGCTGGATCAGCCGTGCCAGCGATAGCGGCCGCAGGTGCGGTCGAGATCGCGGACGAGGGTGCGCATGATCTCGCGCTCACGACGGTCCATGTGGCCATCCGACTTGGCGCGCATCTCGAAGCCGTGGAGGCGGTGCGCCTTGTCCTGGCAGACGGAGTGATGCTTCTCAGCGTAGGGGTGATGGCCCTTGTTCCACGGATCGGCGGACGCAGCGGTCGCGCCAATGGCAAGCAGACCGGCAGCGATCACGAGCTTCTTCATGTTCGTCAGTTCCTTGAATTCCCCCGGGCACCAGCGCCCGACGAAGCAGTTATTCGCACTCAGAGGGTGAACTGAAAATGAATAAGCACCGCGTCCTGGGGCTTGTGGCTGAAACAACTGTCTTTCCCGCACGGCGAAGCGCGCGGACTCCAGTCGTCGTCACGGTCGCTCATCCCCATGCATCCGCAACCCGTGGGCTTGCCGGGCAGCTCACGAGCCGGTAACTGACGCCCATGAGCGACAAACCGATTCTGCCCGGACCTGGCCCGATCGAGCCCGTCCAACTGAAGGATGCGCTGGAAGAGCGCTACCTCGCGTACGCGCTGTCGACCATCATGCACCGCGCGCTGCCCGACGTGCGCGACGGCTTGAAACCCGTACATCGCCGCATCCTCTATGCCATGCGCGAGCTGGGCCTCGATCCCGCCGGCGGATATCGCAAGTGCGCCAAGATCGTCGGCGAGACGATGGGTAACTTCCATCCGCACGGCAACCAGGCGATTTACGACGCGCTGGCGCGCCTCGCGCAGGATTTCGCCGTGCGCTATCCGCTGGTCGACGGCCAGGGCAACTTCGGCAACATCGACGGCGATAACCCGGCCGCCGATGCGCTACACGGAAGCCCGTCTGACCGACCGTCGCCAGCGCGATGCTCGAGGGCATCGACGAGGACACGGTCGAGTTCCGCCCCAATTACGACGGCCGCGAGCAGGAACCGGGCGTGCTGCCCGCGGCGTTCCCGAATTTGCTCGCCAACGGCTCGTCCGGCATCGCCGTCGGCATGGCGACCAATATTCCGCCGCACAACGTCGACGAGCTGTGCGCGGCGCTGCTGCATCTCATCAAGCATCCGCAACGCCACGCATCGAGAAGCTGGTCGAGTATGTGCCCGGGCCCGGATTTCCCGACCGGCGGCGTGATGGTCGAGCCGCGCGAGCCGATCCTCGAAGCCTATAGCACCGGCCGCGGCGGCTTCCGCCTGCGCGCCAAGTGGGAAAGGGAAGAAACCGGCCGCGGCGGCTACCAGATCGTCGTCACCGAAATTCCCTATCAGGTCCAAAAGGCCAAGCTCGTCGAAAAGATCGCCGAGCTGATGAGCGATAAGAAGCTTCCGCTACTCGGAGACGTCCGCGACGAGAGCGCGGAGGAGATCCGCCTCGTGCTCGAGCCGAAGAGCGCGCACCGTCGATCCTGTGGTGCTGATGGAGAGCATGTTCCGGGTGACGGAACTCGAGGTCCGCTTCGGTCTCAACATGAACGTGCTCTCGGCCGGTCAGATTCCGAACGTGCTGTCATTGAAGGACGTGCTGAAGCAGTGGCTCGAGCACCGCATCGAGGTGCTCGTTCGCCGCTCGCGGTTCAGGTTGAAAAAGATCGAGCACCGGCTGGAAGTGCTCGACGGCTACCTGATCGCCTACCTCAACCTCGACGAGGTGATCCGGATCGTCCGCTTCGAGGATGATCCGAAGGCCAAGCTGATCGAGCAAATTCAAGCTCTCGCGAGGTGCAAGCCGACGCGATCCTGAATCTGCGTCTGAAGAGCCTGTCCAAGCTCGAGGAGATGGAGATCAAGGGCGAGCACGACAAGCTGTCGAAGGAGCGCAAGGGGCTTCAGGCGCTGCTGAAGTCCGAAGACTTGCAGTGGGAGCGCATCTCGGAAGAAGTGAAGGCGACGCGCGAGCGCTACTCCAAGAAGACCGCGCTCGGCCGTCGCCGCACCTCGTTCGCGGACGCACCGAGCGTCGACGATCGATCTCGATGCGGCGCTGATCGAGAAGGAACCGATCACCGTCATCCTGTCCGAGAAGGGCTGGATCCGCGCGCTGAAGGGCCACCCGGAAGATCTCTCGAAGCTCGAGTTCAAGCAGGGCGACGGACTGAAGCGCGCCATCAGGGCGCACAACCACCGACAAATTGATCCTGCTCGCCACGAACGGCAAGTTCTTCACGCTCGAGGCCAGTGCGTTGCCCGGCGGGCGAGGACACGGCGAACCCGTTCGCCTGATGATCGACCTCGAAGAAAACCACGACATCGTCGAGATGCTTCGTCTACGAGTCCGGCGCGCAAACTGCTCGTTGCTTCGACCGGCGGCTACGGCTTCATCGTGCCGGAGGAAGAGGTCGTCGCCTCGACGCGCAAGGGCAAGCAGATCCTGAACGTCACCGAGCCGGAGGAAGCCCGCATCGTTGTCGTCGCGGTCGAAGGCGACCACATCGCGACCATCGGCGAGAACCGCAAGATGCTCGTCTTCAAGCTCGACGAGGTCAACGAGATGACGCGCGGCAAGGGCGTGATCCTGCAGCGCTTCAAGGATGGCGGCCTCTCGGACGTGCGCGTGTTCAAGAAGTCGGAAGGGCTGACTTGGCTCGACAGCGCGGGCCGCACCTTCACGCTCTGCTGGAGCGAGCTGAGGGATTGGGTCGGCGTCCGCGCTCAATCCGGACAGGTCGCGCCCAAGGGCTTCCCGCGCTCAAATAAGTTCGGCCCTGCATTCTGAACGGTGCGCTGCCCTGCCGGGCGGCAGCCGTCAAGCTTCGAGCCTTAACCGACGCGAAATAATTCAGATGCGCCGCGGCGGGAGATTGGGCTAGCTTCCGGTTAACAGTGTGTTAATCCGGGGGAGTTCACTGTTGATGAGTACGCGTAGGGTTCTGTATGCGTTGGCTGCGGTGGAATTGACCGTCAGCCTCATTGTCGGGACGCAACTGATGGAGGCACTTGCCGGCGTCGGGTTCCCGGAGGTCGTGAGTTACGTATCCGATCTGCTCGGCGGCCTCGATCTGGGCAAGTTGATTGGCCTGATTTTTTCGTCTTTCGCCAACTAAAACAGGCCTCTTCTTCGCGCTGCTGTTCACAAGCGGTGTTCATTCGGCCGCTCAAGCTTGCGCCCGCCCGACTTCTACGCCATGGGTAATGACGGGCGGTCTGGGGAAATCAGCAGCGTGCGGCTTATGCAGCGTTCCAAAGCGCTTACGTTTGTGCCCGGCACACTGATCGCCGGGTTGCTGATGGTCTTGCTACCGGTGTCTGCCGTCAAGGCAGCGCCCTGTGCGAAGTCGGACTTCGAGGCCGTCGTCGATGAAGCCGGCGGGCTGCTTCGCGACATGAATATGAAGAACAAGCCGGCCTTCCAGGATAAGTTGCGCCAGCTCAAGGATAAACGCGGCTGGAGCCATGAAGCATTCCTGAAGGAAGCGGCTCCGTTCGTGCAGGACGACCAGATCGCCGTCTTCGACAAGAGTTCCGAACAGCTCCTGCAAAAGATTTCGGACATGGGGCAAGAGGGGGCCGAAGCCAAGACGCCGGACTGTGCCCTGCTCGTGGATCTCAGGTCCTATATGACGCAGTTGGTGGAGGCCCAGACGAAGAAATGGACCTACATGTTCGATAAGATCGACAAAGAGCTGAAGAAGTAGCGCAGAGGCTGGCGTTCACCCCAGCCACCACGTCAGCGCCACGAGCCACGCAACGATCAGCAGCACGTAGCGCGCTTGCTGGCAAGTCCGGCACGGGCGGGTGCTTGGCGCCGTCGAATAAGGCATGGCCATTCGGTACTGTTACGCGTCCGAAAAGTCGAGCTGTGGAGCGCCGCTACCCGGTGCCAAGTAATCTGACTTTCCCGATCGGGCGTTGACGGCCAGTACCGCGGGATGCAAGCCTCCTGTCAGCCGCCTTCCGAGTGCCGCGATGCGGGTTCTGATGGCGGCGTCAGGCAGAAACCTCTCGGAGCCCCCTCATGCCGCGAAACGTGTCTCGCAATGCCCTCGGCCTTGCGTCTCTCGCCGCGATCCTTGCCGTCGGTGCCGGTACCGTAGCCGCCCAAAACGTCGATGCCATCAAAGCGCGCAAAGAGATCCTGAAATCGATGGGGAAGCCCACCAAGGAACTTGCGGGCATGATGAAGGGAGAAGTGCCGTTCGACCTCTCAAAGGTCAAGCAGACGCTGCAGCTCTACCAGACGCAGGCTCCCAAGCTGCCTCCCCTGTTCCCGCCCGACAGCAAGACCGGAGGCGAAACCGAGGCGCTGCCCGTGATCTGGGACAAGAAGAAAGACTTCGAGGGCCGCTACGCGAAGCTCGCGTCTGACGCCAAGGCAGCCGAGGCAACCATCAAGGACGAGAAGAGCTTCAAGGCGAACATCAAAGAGGTCGTCGGCAACTGCGGCGGCTGCCACAAGATCTATCGTGAGGAAAAGTAGCGGTGGATGCCCGCTCTCCTGATTTATCGACGGTGCGCGCGTGGGATTTGCCCACGCGTGTCTTCCATTGGTGTCTGGTCGTTCTAATGGCGGCCGGGTGGGCAAGCGCAGAATTTGCGGAGCAGCTTGGCGATGTGACGTTGAAGGCGCATCGTTGGACCGGCTACGCGATCCTTGTTCTGCTGGTCTGGCGACTGATCTGGGGGTTCACAGGCTCGCCGACTTCGCGGTTTTCCTCGTTCGTCGTCGGCCCCGGTGCCGTACTTCGCTATGGGCTCGACCTCCTGCGCGGCAGGTCCCGCTACTTTCTAGGTCATAATCCGCTCGGTGCACTGATGGTGCTCGCGCTCATCGGTATCGTGCTCGCGCAGACGGTGCTTGGCCTGTTTACGGTGGAGCACAACGATTTGGCAAATGGACCCTTGGCCAATCTGGTCGACGAGCGGTTGTGGAAACCGATCCGCCTCTGGCACCACTGGATCTTCAATCGCTTGATCCTGCCCCTGGCCGCGCTGCACATCCTCGCCAACATTCTCTATGGCGTCGTCAAGAAAGACCCTTTGATCCCCGCCATGATTACCGGCCGAAAGCCTGCCGCAGACTACGAGGACGACGGCGAGCCGGTCGGCAACGCTAACGGCCGCGCGCTCGTATGCCTCGCAGCCGCCGCCACGCTGGTGTTCGGCACCATCCTGGCGCTGGGTGGGAGGCTTTAGCAAGCCGGACAAGCGAATTGTTTGAGACGAAAGGCGCCACCGCTGAAGCGAGCAGTGGCGTCGGTTCGACACTGAATCAGTGCAGAGTCACTGTTTCTCGGCCGCTGCCGCACCGGCCTTACGCTCGGCGCCGGCGGCGGTTGCTGCTGTGATGCCGCTCTTGCAGTCGGTAGAGGTCCGCGGTGTGCTCCTGCAAGCACTTGATGTTGCGGTCGCCGCCGCGCTCGACCGTTGCGCAGAACTTTTCCAGTTCGACTTTGCAGGGAGGCCGCGCCATCCGGCTGCCCGATGGTGCCGCCGTCTGAGCCGAGGCGAACTGGGCCGACAGCGCCGAAACTCGCAAATCCGGGGTCGTATCGCAGGGGAGAACGGAGGGCGCGCCAGCGACCCGTCGAGACGGGCCGGGAAACAGTTTTCGGCGAAGAATGTGCGAAAACGCGTCTTAGTTCAGTCGCGGTTCATGCCCCGTTGGCGGCGGGAACCACGACGACCTCGCCCTTGTGCAGCGTCAAGGCCAACTCGCCGCGCTTCAGCTTCAGGGCGTCCTCGCCGAACAGCTTGCCGCCGCCACCCCTTGAGCGCGGGAACGTCGGGCCGGCGCCATCGGAGGCGATGCGCTCGAGATCGTCGGCATCGGCGATCAGCCGCGGCGCCACCTTGTGGCGGGCGGCGTTGGCTTTGAGCAGCACCCGCAGCAGTTCGATGTGCGCCGTTGCCTCGGCCGAGAGCTGCTTGCCGCGGTTCAACGGCGGCAGGGACTTCGGATCGCGCGCGAGCCCGCGCTTCACGGCCTCGATGATGTCCTTGGCGCGGGACGAGCGCGAGAAGCCCTCGCTCAGCGTGCGGAGCTCGGAGAGCTGGTCCGTGCTCGGTCGGCGCCTGATTGGCGATGTCGTAGAGCGCTTCGTCGCGCAGGATGCGGCCGCGCGGCACGTCCTGCGCCTGCGCCAGTCGCTCGCGCCAGGCTGCAAGCTCCATCAGCACGGCCAGCGCCTTGCGGTTCTTGACCCGCAGCTTCAGGCGCTGCCACGCCTCCTCGGGGTGGGCTCGTAGGTCTTGGAGTCGGTCGAGAACGGCCATCTCCTCGTCGAGCCACGCGGCCCGATCCGGTCGCCTCCAGCTCGCGCCTTGAGGTACCGGTAGACGTCGCGCAGGTGCGTGACGTCGCCCAGCGCGTAGGCGAGCTGCTTGTCGCGACAGCGGCCGGCGGCTCCAGTCGGTGAAGCGCGAGGACTTGTCGAGGTCCGTCGCCCGTGACCTTCTTCACGAGGTTGACGTAGGAGACGCTCTCGCCGAAGCCGCACACCATGGCCGCGACCTGGCGTGTCGAAGACCGGGTGCGGGACTGACCGGTCTCGGCGTAGACGATCTCGACGTCCTGGCGGGCGGCGTGGAAGACCTTCACCACGCTTCTCGTTGGCCATCAGCTCGTAGAACGGCTGCAGGTCGATGCCCGGGCGCGAGCGGGTCGACGATGGCCTCGTCTTCGGGTCCGGCGAGCTGGATGAGGCACAGCTGCGGCCAGAACGTCTGCTCGCGCATGAACTCCGTGTCGACGGCCACAAAGTCGGAGGCGGCGAGTACGGTGCAGGCGTCGGCGAGTTCGGAGGTTGTCGTAATCAGGCGCATGAGGTTCGCATATATCCGAACCTTTGGCGGTTGTCGCGCTGAAATGAGCCCGGTCCAGCCTATCCGCTGGGTGTCGCTACCGCGGCGGCGGCGGTCGGGAGAGGAGGCCGCCCGACCTTGACAACTGCGGCCTCAGGTGTCCTTTTCCGCCACCTAATTCGAGGGATGAGTGGAAGGCGACGCGGCTATGGCTGAGGGCAAGGGCAAGACGGCAGTCACGGGCAAGGGAGATGCGGCCGAACCCGCGACTCCGGCGGCTGGCAAGCTGCACCGCTACCGCTCGCACACCTGCGGGGCGCTTCGCGCGACCGAGTCGGGAAGCACTGCCGCCTGTCCGGCTGGGTGCATCGCGTGCGCGACCACGGCGGCCTGCTGTTCATCGACCTGCGCGACCACTACGGCCTGACCCAGGTCGTCGCCGATCCGGATAGCCCGGCCTTCAAGGCGGCCGAGACGGTGCGCTCCGAGTGGGTGATCCGCGTCGACGGCAAGGTCGCGCGACCGGCCCGAGGGCACGATCAACGCCGAGCTGCCGACCGGCGAGATCGAGGTGTTCGCCAGCGAGATCGAGGTGCTGTCGGCGGCCAAGGAACTGCCGGTGCCGGTGTTCGGCGAGCCGGACTATCCGGAGGACATGCGCCTGCAATACCGCTTCCTCGATCTGCGCCGCGAGACGCTGCACGCCAACATCATGAAGCGCGCTGGCGATCATCGCCTCGATGCGCCGGCGCATGCGCGAAGCCGGCTTCACCGAGTTCTCGACGCCGATCCTGACCGCGTCCTCGCCCGGAAGGCGCGCGCGACTTCCTGGTGCCGTCGCGCATCCATCCCGGCAAGTTCTACGCCCTGCCGCAGGCGCCGCAGCAGTACAAGCAGCTGATGATGGTCTCGGGCTTCGACCGCTACTTCCAGATCGCGCCGTGCTTCCGCGACGAGGACCCGCGCGCCGACCGGCTGCCGGGCGAGTTCTACCAGCTCGACCTCGAGATGAGCTTCGTCGAGCAGGAGGACGTGTTCGCGAGCGATGGAGCCGGTCATGCCCGGCGTGTTCGAAGGAGTTCTGCCGAGCGGCAAGCCGGTGACCGAAGGGCTGGCCGCGCATCCCCTACGACGAGGCGATCGCGCAAGTACGGCTCCGACAAGCCGGACCTGCGCAACCCGATCGAGATGCAGGACGTGACCGAGCATTTCCGCGGCTCGGGCTTCAAGGTGTTCGCCGGCATGATCGAGAAGGACCCGAAGGCGCGCGTGTGGGCGATCCCCGCGCCGGGCGGCGGCTCGCGCGCCTTCTGCGACCGCATGAATGCCTGGGCGCAGGGCGAGGGCCAGCCGGGCCTCGGCTACATCTTCTGGCGTGCAGAGGAAGGCGAGGCGGGTGCCGGCCCCGTCGCCAAGAACATCGGCGCCCGAGCGCGCCGAGCGCGATCCGCACGCAGCTCGGCCTCAAGGACGGCGACGCCGTGTTCTTCGCCGCCGGCAACCCGGACAAGTTCTACAAGTTCGCCGGCGAGCGCGCGCGACCGCGTCGGCGCAGGAGCTGAAGCTGGTCGACGAGAGACCACTTCGAGCTGGCCTGGATCGTCGACTTCCCGTTCTACGAGTGGAACGAGGAGGAGAAGAAGATCGACTTCTCCCACAACCCGTTCTCGATGCCGCAGGGCGGCTGGCAGGCGCTGGAGGCTGCGAAGACCGACGAGGACCTGCTGAAGCATCAAGGCCTACCAGTACGACATCGTCTGCAACGGCTTCGAGATCGCGTCGGGCGGCATCCGCAACCACATGCCCGACACGATGGTCAAGGCGTTCGAGCATCGCCGGCCTCGGACCGGAGGTGCGTCGAGGCAGCGCTTCGGCGGCCTCTACCGCGCCTTCCAGTACGGCGCGCCGCCGCACGGCGGCATGGCGGCCGGCATCGACCGCATCGTCATGCTGCTGGTCGGGCGCCAAGAACCTGCGCGAGGTCACGCTGTTCCCGATGAACCAGCAGGCCAACGACCTGCTGATGGGCGCGCCGAGCGAGGTGGCGCCCAAGCAGCTGCGCGAGCTGCACATCCGGGTCATGGCGGAGCCGCGCAAAGAAAACTAATGGCGGATCATAAGCGGCGCGCCTAGCCACATTGTCATCCCGGGACTTGTTCCCGGATCCAGCCTTCGGCTGGGAAGACGTTGCCCCGTGATGCGATGATTTCGCCGACATCACTCATTGAAACTTGGATCCCGGCAATGAATGCCGGGATGACAATCCAGAACTTGTGCGGGGGGTGACGCGCAGCTCACCCCGTCTTCTTCATCGCGTAGATATCCTTGTAGCGCTCGCGCAGCTCGTTCTTCAGCACCTTGCCCATGGTGTTGCGCGGCAGCGCGTCGACGAACATCACGGCTTTCGGCAGCTTGAACTTGGCGAGACGGCCATCGAGCGCTTTCTGCACGCCGCGATCATCGAGGGCCGCGCCCGGCTGCTTGACGATGACGGCGGTGACGCCCTCGCCGAAATCCTTGTGCGGGCACCCGATCACCGCGCTTTCGATGACGCCCGGTATCGCGTCGATCTCGGTCTCGATCTCTTTCGGATAGACGTTGTAGCCGCCGGAGATCACGAGGTCCTTGCCGCGTCCGACGATGTAGACGTAGCCGTCGGGTCCGATCTTGCCGAGGTCGCCGGTGATGAAGAACCCATCGTCGCGGAACTCGGCCTTGGTCTTTTCCGGCATGCGCCAGTAGCCCTTGAACACGTTGGGGCCCTTCACCTCGATCATGCCAACGTCGCCGTCGGGAATGGGCGCGCCCGTCTCCGGATCGGCGATGCGCAATTCAACGCCCGGCAGCGGGAAACCGACCGAGCCCGGCACGCGCTCACCCTCGTAAGGGTTGGACGTGAGCATGTTGGTTTCCGTCATGCCATAGCGCTCGAGAATGGCGTGGCCGGTGGCGGCCTTCCATTCGCGGTGCGTCTCGGCGAGCAGCGGCGCCGAGCCGGCAATGAACAGGCGCATGTGCTTCGTCGTTTCCGGCGTCAGCCGCTTATCCTGCAACAAGCGGACATAGAACGTCGGCACGCCCATCATGGTCGTGGCCCGCGGCATGAAACGGAAGATCTCGTCGGGATCGAATTTGGGCATGAAGATCATCGACGCGCCCGACAGCAGGATCAGGTTGGTCGCCACGAACAGCCCGTGCGTATGAAAGATCGGCAGCGCGTGCAGCAGCACGTCGTTTGCAGTGAACTTCCACGTCGTCAGCAGTGCGTGGGCGTTGGAGGCAAGGTTGTCGTGCGTCAGCATCGCGCCTTTCGAGCGGCCGGTCGTGCCGGACGTGTAGAGGATCGCGGCGAGATCGTCGCCCGCGCGGGGCACGTCCGCGAACGCGCTGGATTGCGACTTGGCAAGATCGAGCAGCGTACCGTCCGCGTTCGTGCCCAATGTCTCCACTGCCGCGACGCCGAGCTTATGGGCCACCGGGGCGAGGGCGCTCTGTTTCTCGGGCGCGCAGACGACGACGCGCGGCTCGGCGTCCCCGATGAAGTATTCGAGCTCGGCGAGCGTGTAGCCAGTGTTGAGCGGCAGGTACGCTGCGCCAGCGCGAAGGCAGGCGAGATAGAGCATGATGGCGTCGGCGGATTTCTCGACCTGCACCGCCACGCGGTCGCCGGGGACCACGCCGCGTTTCACAAGCGCATTGGCGATGCGCCCCGAGCGCTCGATTGCGTCCGCTGAGGTGATCTTGCGGCCGTCGGGCGTCTCGATGAAGGTGGCGGCCGGATCGCGCCGGCGCACGAGTTCGAAAACGATTGTTGCTCATCGAAAAGGGTCCTCCCTCAAGCTTTCTTCGGCCGGCGCGGTGGCGCGAGCGCGCGTACCGGACCGGTCTTCAATTGTTTCTGCACGGCGGGCGAGGCCACGACCTGGCCTTTTTCTGCGAACGCTTCGTGATTTTTCTCGATGGCTCCGAGGTCGTAGAGGTAGTTGACCATCAGCCCGTGTGCCTGCGCGAGGCCCTTCGCCGAGGTGTCGCCGAGGTAGTTCAGCCGGTCGAGACGCGCGCCATTTCCAAGGTGAAAGCGCGCAACAGGATCGACGGGCCTGCCCTCCGAGGTGCGGGCGGTGAGCAGATAGGTCGCCGCCGCAGACAACAATGCGGGTTTCAATGCCTCACGCGCATTCTCGCTGGACGGCCACGATGCATCGTCGAGATTGCGCAAGCAGGTCCAGATCCTCCGCGGACAGCACGGTCGCCTCCGAGCGCCGCTCGCGGGCGAGCCAGTTGGCGAACCCCGGCACCGGTGACAGCGTGACGAACGTCGTGAGTTTCGGCAGTTCGCGCTTCAATTCCTCGACCACATGCTTGATGAGGAAATTACCGAACGAGACGCCGCGCAGCCCCTTCTGGCAATTCGAGATCGAGTAGAACACGGCGGTTGTCGCGCGCTCCGGCGGGCAGGGCGTTCGCCCTTCGGCGAGAAGCGGCTCGATCGCGTCCGGCACGTAATCGGTCAATGCGACTTCGACGAAAATCAGCGGATCGTCGACCATCTGCGGATGGAAGAAGGCGAACAGCCGCCGGTCTTCCGGCTCGATGCGGCGGCGCAGGTCGTCCCAGCCGCGGATGGCGTGCACGGCCTCGTAGCGGATGATCTTTTCCAGAATGTTCGCCGGCGTCGACCAGTCGATGCGCCGCAACACCAGGAAGCCCGGATTGAACCAGGACGAGAACAGGTGCGTGAAGTCCTCGTCCAGCACGTCGAGCACGGGTTGCTTTTTCTGATGCTCGAACAGCTCTTCGCGCATCCGCACGAGCTTGGAAGTCCCGCGCGGCGCGAGGTTCAACCGGCGGATGACCTCTTGCCGTTTCGGCTCGGCTGCGGCATGCAGCTCCTGCAACGCGGCGGGCGTGCGCTGATCAC
Organism: uncultured Alphaproteobacteria bacterium; assembly: GCA_963847435.1. Classification (GTDB taxonomy): domain Bacteria; phylum Pseudomonadota; class Alphaproteobacteria; order Rhizobiales; family Hyphomicrobiaceae; genus CAWJZR01. Next base: position 270,958 of record CAWJZR010000026.1, read on the forward strand.
GCCACTGCTGAATGGCGCTGTCGAGACGGCGCGCATCCGGTCCGAAGTCGTTGGCCAGCGCGACCAGGAAATCGCGCTTGGCATTCTTGTCGAGCCGGTCCCAGTCGGCGAAGATTTCGCGCGCCCGGGCTACGCCGGAGGCTTCCCCACGCCGCGAGACGAGATCGCGAGCGAGGGCGATGACGTCCGCAGCCGAGATTGGACCGGACTTCTGCCGCGGGCGGGCGGGCAAGGACGGCGCGCCCGCGATCGGCGATCGAACTCATGAGATCGGAGAAGAACGAGGAGGGCATTTTGTGTCCTACCCCTTGATCAGCGCTGGCAGCCACATGGCAATTTCAGGCACGAAGCAGAGCAGGAAAACCGCGATGAACATCAAAATCACGAACGGCAGCGTGCCCCAGATGATGTCGGAGAGCGGGATGTCGGGCGCTATGTTCTTGATGACGAAGATGTTCAACCCTACCGGCGGATGGATCAATCCCATTTCCATCACGATGGTCATCACGACGCCGAACCAGATCAGGTCGAAGTTCGCGGTCTTGAGTGGCGGCAGGATGATCGGCGCCGTCATGAGGATGATCGACACCGGCGGCAGGAAGAACCCGAGCACGATGACGAAGGTCAGGATAGCAGCGAGCAGCAGCCATCGCGACAAGTGCAGACCGATGATCCACTCGGCGGCAGTCTGCGAGATGTGCAGATAGCTCATCACGTACGCGTAGAGCAGCGACATGCCGATGATCATCAGCAGCATCGTCAATTCACGAAGCGTACCTGTCAAAATCGGCATCAGCTTCGACGGCCGCCAGATCCCATACATCGCGCCGATGACGAGAAGGGCGAGAACGGCGCCGACGCCCGCGGTTTCGGACGGCGAGGCCCAGCCTGCGTAGAGCACGATCATGACGCCGGCGAGTACGCTGACGAACGGCACCACCCAGCCGATCATCTTGAGCTTTTGGATGAGCGTGTAGTTGTCCTCGTGCAGAATGGCCGAGCGTACGCCAGTGCGACCCGCGGTCTCAAGCGCAAGTGTCTTTTCGTGCTTGAAACGGTAGACCGAGTACGCTGCGAACATGGTGATCAGCAGCAACCCAGGTCCGATGCCGGCGAGGAACAGCTTGCCGAGCGAGACTTCTGCCGCAACTGCATAGAGCAGCATGGTGACCGACGGCGGCAGCAGGATGCCGAGCGTGCCGCCCGCTGCGATGATGCCGGCCGCGAAGCCCGGCGAGTAGCCGCGGGCGCGCATTTCCGGAATGCCGGCCGACCCGATGGCCGAGCAGGTGGCCGGCGACGATCCGGCCATTGCGGCAAACAGTCCGCAGGCGACTGTATTGGCGACGCCAAGACCGCCGGGTATGCGATGCAGCCAGGCATGCAAGGCCAAGTAGAGATCCTTGCCGGCATTCGACCGGCCGATCGCCGCGCCTTTCAAGATGAAAAGCGGAATAGCCAGGATGATGATGTTGGCGAGTTCCTGGTAGACGTTCTGCGCAATGGTATCGACGGAGGCATGCGGCATGAACAGGAGCATGAAGATCAGCGCCACCGCTCCCAGTGCGAACGCGATCGGCATTCCCGAGAACATCACGAGCAGTGTGGCGATGCAGTAGCCGATGCCGATCCCAGCGCGTGACACATCCTTGAACAGCGGCGTCACGGAAGGCTTCCACGGCAAGTAGCCGTTGTGCCAGGCGAGGAACACCGCAACCACGGCCACAGTGATCGACAGGGCGACGACAGAGCGCTGCCCGATCTGGAACGCGATCTGCACGGCCAGCATCACCATGCCGATCGTCATGATCAGATAGGGGATCCACAGCGGGGGACCCCAAGCTGAATCGGAGGTCTGTGCGTCGACGATCAACTCGTTCAGCAGTGCGCCCGTTTTCCAGGCGAACACGGCACAGAATGCAAACGACAGAACATCGACGATCATGTGCCGGGCAGCGTTGGCGCGCGGCGACAGGAAGTCCGACATCAGCTCGATGCCGATGTGGCCGCGCTTGCCCTGCACGGACGCTGCCGCCAGGAACATGGCGCCGGCGACGAGGAAGATCGTCACCTCGTCCTGCCAGACGATCGAAGTCCCGGTGGCATGGGCCGTGATCACGCCGTAGGTGAGCACGATACCGGCCGCCAGCAGGGCCAGAGCGGAGAGCTTGAACAATCCCTCGGTGAGGACCGACAGCGCAGCCCCGATCCCTACGGAGCGGACGGTCTTGATCAACTCGTCCGCGAGGATTGCATCATGATGGAGGCCGGTTGACATCACGCCACCTCTTGCGCGAGCTTGAGCAGATCCGCGGCTTCCTTCGACTTCGCCGCGTAGTCCTTCCAGGCACTCGCCTCCGCAACCTTCCGCCAGGCGCCGATCGCCTCCGGCGTCAGCGGGGTGATCTCCGCGCCCTTGGCCCCATAGACCTTCTCCAAGATCTCGTCGTCCTTCTTGGCCTCGGCCTCGCCGAACGCCTCCATCTCGGCGCCGACGTCGACGATCGCCTTCTGCTGGTCAGCAGGCAGCCCGTCGAAGATCGCCTTGGACATTAGCAGGGGCTCGAGCATGAACCAGAACGACCGGCCGCGCGGCGCGGTGAGGTGCTTGGCCAGTTCCTCGAGGTGGAAGGAGACGAGGCTCGTCGATGAGGTGAGGGCGGCGTCGAGCGAGCCGGTCTGCATGCCGATGTAGATCTCGTTCGACGGCATGGTGGAGACCTGGGCGCCGGCGGCGGCGAACATCAGGTCCATCTCGCGGCTGCCGCCGCGGATCTTCACGCTCTTCACGTCCTCGGGCATCAGGATTTTCTTGGAACGCGAGGCAACGCCCCCAGCCTGCCAAACCCAGGTTACGATCTTGACGCCCTTATCGTCGAGGATCTTGGTCAACGCCTGCCCGACTTTGGCATTTTTCCACTTAGCGCCCTGCTCGTAGCTGGTCACCAGACAAGGCATCAGGCCGAGGTTGGCGGCCGGCAGCTCGCCGCCGGCATAGGCCAACGGATAGAGAGAGAAGTCGAGCGCACCTTTGCGGACCGCCGAGAACTGCGCGTTCGTCTTCATCAACGACGAGTTCGGATAGATTTCGAACTTCAAGCCGCCGTTGGTGCGTTTGTCGACCTCGGCGGCGAACTTGCGGCAGAGACGGTCGCGGAAGTCGCCCTGCTCCAGCGTGCCGCCCGGGAACTGATGCGAGATCTTCAACGTGGTGGCGGCGCGGGCGGGACGCGCGAGTGAGGCGGCAATCGGCGCGGCGGCGAGACCGGCGAGGACGTGACGGCGATTGATCGTCATGGGCGTTCTTCCCTTACCTGGTGATCGGTCTTTTTCTTTGATTGCCCGGTCCCGGCTGCTCGGCTGGGAGAGGCATTGTGCATGCTCTGTGGCGTCTTGCGTCCACATTTAACTTGCCTAGGCACAATCTTGCATACATATTGCGCGTGCAACAGTCAACATTATTGTATACAAAAAGTGCAGAAGCGCATGCAGCCACGCCGGTAAACGATGGAAAAAACATGAGCACCAACGCGCGGAAAGCCATCCGCGACCAAATCGAGAATGCGATTCTGACCGGCGAATACGCACCTGGTGAGCGCCTCGACGAGACGACGCTGGCGCAGCGGGCTGGTGTATCGCGCACGCCCATTCGCGAGGTGCTGATGCAGTTGGCGGCGCTGGGCCTTGTCGAGTTCGGGCCACGGCGAGGCGTCACGGTCACCAAAATCGCGCCCGAGCGACTTGTCGAGATGTTCGAGGTGATGGCTGAGCTGGAGGCCATGGCCGTGCGGCTGGCCGCGCGCCGCCATACCGCAGAGGACGAGATGGCGCTCACGAAGGCGCACAAGGCTTGCGTCGAAGCTGCCAACGGCCAGGACTACGACGCCTATTATTATGCCAACGAGCAGTTCCACTTCGCACTCTATGCGGCAAGCCATCAAGGCTTCCTGATCGAGCAGTGCAAGCTGATGAACCGCCGCCTCAAACCGTATCGACGGTTGCAGCTCAGGGTGCGGCAGCGCGTGCCCGCGTCGCTTGGCGAGCATGAGGCGATCATGAAGGCCGTTCTGGCGTTCGACGGAGAAGCGGCGGCTCAACGCGTGCGCGAGCACGTGCTGGTGCAGGGGGAGCGGTTTTCGGACTTGCTGGCATCGATGCAACCAGCGAAAACGCTCGGCGTCCCTGAAAGGACGGCGTAATCGGCGATTGGAACCGCTGCGCCGCGAAGTCCGTCCATCGTACTGTTGACCAAGTTGGTGCCGATCGGCCTCGATGACGACGCGCCCGATTTTGGCTGGCGGCTTTGCGGGTGTAAAGATTTTGCCGTAATCATGGGGTTTGTGCAGCACCGGGTTTTCCGCCGTTCGTATGGTTATTTGAGCGGTGCACGCGCGGGGATTAGGGCGTAGATGGCGGAGCCGGGACGACAACCTCCATTCACGGTGGTGACGGACAACGCGGGCCCGCGCGGTCCCGGCCCGGGTGAGACGCAGGCGCCGCCGCCAGGCGATTCCGGTCTTTACTCACTGGCCATGGTGGCGGCCCACTACCGCATAGCCTCCGACCCAGCTCAGATGTCGCACGACCTCGGCCTCGGCGAGCGCATGGCCTCGGCCGGTGACCTTGTGCGCGCGGCCCGCCGCATTGGGTTGAAATCGACCGCCCTGACGGGCCAGAAGGAGAAGCGGCTGCAGTCGGTGCCGCTGCCGTCCATCCTCGGCATGAAGGACGGTTCGTTCGTCATCCTGACCCACCGCCTGCCGGACGGCCGTTACCGCCTCATCAATCCGGTGCTGCGCACGCAGATGCTCGAGGCGATCGACGTCCTCAAAACCGTGTGGTCGGGCGAGGTCGTTCTGGTCACCCGTCGCGCCGGCGGACCCGGCGTCGATCCGCAGCTCTTCAATTTCAGCATGGTTTCTGCCGTCGCTGTGGCGCTACCGAAAGCCGCTAACGCATGTGCTGGTGGCTTCGCTGTTCATCCAGGTCTTCGCGCTCATCACGCCGCTGTTCTTCCAGGTCGTGATCGACAAGGTGCTGCTGCACAAGGGCATGTCGACCCTGGTCGTGATCGTGGTCGGGCTGCTTGTCATCGGCCTGTTCGACGTCGGCCTACAATATTTGCGCTACCTACGCGCTCAATCACACAACGAGCCGGATCGACGTCGAACTGGGCGCGCGGCTGTTCGACCACCTGCTGCGGTTGCCGCTCGCCTATTTCGAGACGCGCGCGGCCGGCCAGACCGTCGCCCGGATGCGCGAGCTGGAGACGGTCCGAGCATTTCTCACCGGCCAAGGCTTATCGTCGGCGATCGATCTCGTATTCGCGATCGTGTTCATTTCAGTGATGTTCCTCTACTCGAAGACGCTGACGCTGGTCGTGCTGGCCTCCATTCCGCTCTACCTGCTCATCGCGACCTTGATCCGGCCGCCGCTGCGCGGATCGCATCAACGAGCGCTTCAATCGCGGGGCCATGAGCCAGCAGTTCCTGGTCGAATCCGTGGTCGGCATCCATACCCTGAAGGCTGCGGCCGTCGAGCCGATGCTGCGCAACGCAATGGGAGGAGAAGCTCGCCGCCTACGTGAAGACGTCGTTCCAGGCCGTCATGCTGTCCAGCATCGGCCAGAACGCGATCCAGTACGTCAGCAAGGCGACGACCGCGATCGTGCTTTACTTCGGCGCCATCGCGGTGATCGAAGGCGACATGACGGTCGGCGCGCTTGTCGCCTTCAATATGATCATGGGCCAGGCGACGCTCGCCGATCCTGCGGCTGTCGCAGCTTTGGCAGGATTTCCAGCAGGTGCAGATCTCGGTCGAGCGTCTGGGCGACATCCTCAATGCGCCGCCCGAGAGCCGCCAGCTCGCCTATGCGACGCTGCCTCCGGCGCGCGGCGCGATCCGCGTCGCGCAACGTCGATTTCCGCTACGGCGCCGACGGCCCGGAAGTTCTGAAGGCGATGTCGCTCGATATCCCCGAGGGACAGGTGCTCGGCATCGTCGGCCCGTCGGGATCCGGCAAGTCGACGCTGACAAAGCTCATCCAGCGGCTCTACCGGCCTGAGCGCGGGCAGATCTTCATCGACGGCATCGACATTGCGCAGGTGCGATACCGCCTGGCTGCGCCGGCAGATCGGCGTCGTGCTGCAGGAGAACCTGCTGTTCAACCGCACCATCCACGAGAACATCGCGCTCGCCGATCCCGGCCATGCCGCGCGCGCTGGTCATCGCGGCCGCTCGGCTCGCCGGCGCCGACGAGTTCATCGCCCAGATGCCGCTCGGCTACGACACGATGATCGAGGAGCGCGGCGCCAACCTTTCCGGCGGCCAGCGCCAGCGCATCGCCATCGCCCGCGCGCTCGCCACTCGGCCGCGCATCCTCATCCTCGACGAGGCGACGAGCGCGCTCGACTACGAGAGCGAGCAGATCATCCAGACCAACATGCGCAACATCTGCAAGGGCCGCACGGTCATCATCATCGCGCACCGGCTCGCCGCCGTGCGCGATTGCGATCGCATCATCGCCATCAAGGACGGACGCATCGTCGAGGACGGCACGCATACGGAGCTACTCGCCCGGCCGGATGGCGTCTACGCTCGGCTTTGGAGGTTGCAAACCGAGAATATCGGAGGGATGTAACCGCCATGTTCATCGTCCGCATCGCTGCAAGCGCGGCCCTCTTCGTCGCTCTGGTGATCGCGGTTGCCGATCTCGAAGCCTTGACGCATCCGTGGTTCGGTCCGGGATCGAAACCGCTCGTCACAATCGGCCAGTTGATCCCCTCGTTCGTCGCCACGCCTGAGAATGCCGAATTTCCGGGCTGGCCCGCTCTTCCGCTCATGGCCCTGACCGCAGCCCTGCTTGGGCTCGCGACGCGACTGGGGCGCACTGGAGAATCCTCTGTGACGAAGCCTGATGCGAACGCCCACGCCATGCGGGACCCCGAGCCAAAGGCGGCCGGCCCGCAAACGCAGGCAGCGGGCACATCGGTCGCCTCCGCCCCGGGAGCAAGTGCGGGGGCCGTCGCCAATGCGTTTGGCACGGGGCTGCAAGCGCCGGAAACGCCTTCGGGGCTTGCCGTCATCCGGCTCGACGCGCTGGACCGCGAGTTTCTGCCGGCCGCACTCGAGTTGTTGGAGACGCCGCCGTCGCCGATCCGTGTCGCGGCTATCTGGGTGATCTGCGCTGGGCTCGTGGTCGCCCTGGCTTGGTCCTATTTTGGCAAGCTCGACATTCACGCAGTCGCCCAAGGGCGCATCCAGCCGAGCGGCCGCTCCAAAGTCGTGCAACCCCTGGAGCCCGGTAAGATTCTCAGTATCGCGGTGGAAAACGGCAGCCGCGTCAGGGCTGGCGACGTGCTGATCGAACTCGACCCGACCGAGACTGGCGCCGACCGCGACGCGCAGGCCCGCGAGTTAGAGGCATCGCTGGCGGAGGCCGAGCGCCGGCGCGTGGCGGCCGACGCGGCGCGCACCAATCTCGAGCTGTGCCGCCGATTCCGTTCGGCTCCGACATCTCGCCAACCGTGCGGCGGCGTGAAGAAGCGGTCCTGGCGGCCGATCTTAGCACAGCTCGCGTCGTCGCGGGCTTGGCTAACGGCGCAGCTCATCGAGCGCAGACGCTACACGTGAGCGCCTGGCGCAAAGCATCGTCACGCGCGAACGGCTGATCGCTCTCGCCCAGGAGCGGGTCAACATGCGCGAGACGCTGAAGGAGCAGGGCTCGCTGTCGCGCGCCATGGTGATCGAGTCGTTACAACAGTATGAGACCCAGATCAGCCAACTCGTGGGCGAGAAGGGCCAGCTCATCGAGACCGAGGCTCAGTTGAAGACGCTCGAGACCAAGATCGAGGAGGCCAAGAACCAGTTCATCGCCGATCAGTCGCAAAAGTTGGCCGAGGCGGAACGAAAAGCCGACCGGCTGGCACAGGAGCTGATCAAGGCGAAGACCAAGAACGATCGCGCCACGCTCAAGGCGCCGATCGAGGGAGTTGTGCAGCAGCTGATGGTGACGACCGTCGGCCAGGTCGTGTCGAGCGGTCAGTCGCTGATGACCATCGTCCCCACGGGCGGACCGATCGAGATCGAGGCGCTGATCCAGAACCAGGACATCGGCTTCGTCGAGGCGGGGCAGGACGTCATCATCAAGGTCGAGTTGTTCCCGTTCACCCGTTACGGCACCATCGACGGCAAGGTGCTCCGCGTTTCTCATGACGCGGTCGATGAACGCGAGGCGATGGGCATGAGCGATCCCAATACCGCGGCGCGCCAGCAGGGCTCGGCGACCGCCTCGGCTCCGGCGCGGTCGCAGAGCCTCGTGTTCCCGGCGACCATCAACCTCGCCAAGCGGTCGATGAACATCGACGGCAAGGAGATCGCATTGACGGCCGGCATGGCGGTGACGGTGGAGGTGCTGACCGGTCAGCGGCGCGCCATCGACTACGTGTTGTCGCCGCTGCGCGAGGTGGCTTCGCGGACGGCGCACGAGCGTTGATCGTTTCCTGGTGGGCGCTCAGGGTCGCGAACGCCTCTTGAAATCCCTCTGTCACTCCCCGACACTCCGCCCGCGCGGCGAACGAGAATAGACGGTCAGGGAGAAAAGTCATGAAGCTCGTGCGGTTCGGACAGCGGGGGCAGGAAAAGCCGGGGCTCGTCGACGGCGCAGGAGCGATCCGCGATCTGTCGGCACACGTCCCCGACTTCACGGGCGACGCACTCGCACCTGCGAGCCTCGCGAAACTGGCGGCCGTCGATCCCAATTCGCTTCCGTTGGCGCCTCAAGGTGTGCGGCTCGGCGCCCCCGTCGCCCGCGCATGGAACTTCATCGCGGTGGGCCTCAACTTCTCCGACCACGCGGCGGAAACCGGCTCACCCATCCCGACCGAGCCGATCCTGTTCAACAAGCTCGGCAACTGCATCTCAGGCCCCAACGACGACGTGATGCTGCCGCGCAATTCGCAAAAGCTCGACTACGAGGTCGAGATCGCATTCGTGATCGGAAGCCGTGCCCGTTACGTCGAGGAGAAGGATGCTGCCCGCTACATCGCCGGCTACACCATCTGCAACGATGTGTCGGAGCGCCATTTCCAGGTCGAGCGCAAGGGCCAGTGGATGAAGGGCAAGTGCTTCGAGACAAGCGGTCCGCTCGGCCCGTGGCTCGTTACGCCCGACGAGATCGCGGATGTGACCAAGCTCGCCATGACGACCGACATCAACGGCGACCGGCGGCAGGACGGCTCGACCGCCAACATGATCTTCAACTGCAACTACCTCTTGTCATATATCAGCCAATTCATGGTTCTCGAGCCGGGCGATGTGGTGACCACCGGCACCCCCGCCGGCGTCGCGCTCGGCATGAAGCCGCCGGTGTGGCTGAAACCCGGCGACGAGATCCGCATGGCCATCGAGGGGTTGGGCGAACAGCGCCAAAAGATCGTGCCGTTCCGGATGTGAGGTGGACGCTCGTTGAACTACCGCGCCGGACCGAAGCCGCTCCGAAATCGTGAGGTGGTTAATAATATCGGCTTATGGGATTGGGGCACCGCATCGGCAGGTAGGACATGTCTCCATGTCGGATCCATGAACTTGACAAGAAAGTCTCCCGAGAATCACCCAAACGAGAATTCAGCTGCACTTCATGAGTCGTGATGGAGACATGTCACGCGTTAATGGCTGGACCTACACGACGAAGGCTGGCCTTTACGGCACGAATTATATTCAGCGCGCACTCGTGACCTATATTGGCCTCGGTGCAATCGCCCGCAGGACGCCGTTTATCCGACCTCACTCAAGCCTTCAATCCTCACGAGCTACCACGGCAAGAACAAATACACGATACGCTTCGAGAAAGGTCAGCTGCCGCCGACGAAGGGCTTCTGGTCGCTGACGATGTACGACGAAAACATGTTTTTCATTGGCAATCCGATCAACCGCTACTCGATGAGCATGCGGACCAACCCGAGGTTCGAACCAGACGGACCGCTAGTCCTTTACATTCAGAATGAAACCCCCGGAGCCGACAAGGAAGCGAACTGGCTCCCGGCGCCCAAGGATAAGTTCTGCTTGATGATGCGTCTGTACTGGCCGGATGAGAACAATCCTTCGATCATCGATGGGTCGTGGGCCATCCCGGCCGTAACGAAGCTCCAAGCAGGGTTGTCAAAACTGCGATGGCTTGTCCCTATATCCACGCTGTAATTGTACCTCAGCCTCTGAGCAGCCCGCAAATCGGTCGCGAGATGTCCAGCCTGTCGAGGGACAGGCTGCCGTTTCGGCATCAATGCCGTTATGGCAGCAATTGATATGGGCCGACAGCTTGGCGGATCCACTTACGATGAGCTTGATAGGGCACCATCCGATTGTGGCGCACGCCGCGCAGGAAGGATGTCTGAGCGGGAGGGTGTAGATACGTGGCCGATCAACAAATCGCTGCATACAAATCACATGTAACCATGTTGCAAACGCGGGCACAGACGCACGATCCCGAGAAGATCCGCTCAATCGATGAAAAAATTCGACAGTACCGTGCTTGGATCGCAGGCCCTTCGACCGTGAGCGGTGGAAGTAGACCAGGCAATGGAAGTGCTCAGCCATACTCGCTTGTTCGAGGATGAGGGCCGGGTCACCGCCCCCGCATCGGCTTCGCCGGCTTCATGGGCACGCCCTTGGTGAGGAACTTCTGAGCCTTGTGCTTCTCGCCGGTGCGGCGGCCTTCGCCGCCGGCCGAGCCGGTGCCCGCGGGCTGCCACGTCGGCACGAGCTGATGCTTGCCGTTGCCGATCAGGTCGGCGCGGCCCATGCGCTTCAGCGCCTCGCGCAGCACCGGCCAGTTGTCGGGGTCGTGGTAGCGCAGGAACGCCTTGTGCAGGCGGCGCTGCTTCAGTCCCTTGACGGTCTCCACTTCCTCCAGCCGTCGCGGCGCACGCCTTGCAGCGGGTTCTTGCCGGTGTGGTACATCGCGGTCGCGGTCGCCATCGGCGACGGCAGGAAGGTCTGCACCTGGTCGGCGCGGAAGCCGTTCTTCTTCAGCCACAGCGCGAGGTCCAGCATGTCCTCGTCGGTGGTGCCCGGATGCGCGGCGATGAAGTACGGGATCAGGTACTGCTTCTTGCCCGCCTCCTTCGAGCACTTGTCGAACAGCTGCCTTGAACCTGTCGTAGGCGCCGATGCCCGGCTTCATCATCTTCGAAGCGGCCCTTCCTCGGTGTGCTCGGGCGCGATCTTCAGATAGCCGCCGACGTGGTGCTGACCAGCTCGCTTGACGTACTCGGGCGACTCGACCGCCAGGTCGTAGCGCACGCCCGAGGCGACCAGGACCTTCTTGACGCCCGGCAGCTGCGCGCGCCTTGCGGTAGAGCTGGATCAGGGCGCGTGGTCGGTGTTGAGGTTCGGGCAGATGCCGGGATACACGCAGGACGGCTGGCGGCAGGCGGCCTCGATCTTCGGGTCCTTGCACGCCATCCGGTACATGTTCGCGGTCGGGCCGCCGAGGTCGGAGATGACGCCGGTGAAGCCCGGCGTCTTGTCGCGGATCGCGCTCGATCTCGCGCAGGACCGAGGCTTCCGAGCGGCTCTGGATGATGCGGCCCTCGTGCTCGGTGATCGAGCAGAAGCGTGCAGCCGCCGAAGCAGCCGCGCATGATCGTGACCGAGAAGCGGATCATCTCGTAGGCCGGGATCTTCGCGTCGCCGTAGCACGGGTGCGGCGCCGCGCGCGTACGGCAGCTCGTAGAGCGCGTCCATCTCCGGCGTCGTCAGCGGGATCGGCGGCGGGTTGAGCCAGACGTCGCGGTCGCCGTGGCGCTGCACGAGCGCGCGCGCGTTGCCGGGATTCGACTCGAGGTGCAGGATGCGCGAGGCGTGCGCGTACAGCACCGGTCGCTCGACTGCTCGAAGTCGGCATGCGACGACTTGCGTCGCAGCGCGGCGGCACGGCCGGAGCGCACGACGGCTCTCGCGCGGCGTCGCCGCAGCACTGCGGCCTGCGCGCCTTCATCGCGTACGGATCGGTCGACGATCGTCGGCCGGGCGCGTCGACGTCGTCGAGTCGATCTCGCGCCAGCCTTCGGCGTCGACCAGCCGGCGACGCCGCGGTGCCGCGCAGGTCGTGATCTGGCGTCGGCGCTCGCCGCGGCGAGCCGATGCGCGATCTCGACGATCGCGCGCTCGGCGTTGCCGTAGACCAGCAGGTCGGCCTTGGCGTCGAGCAGGATCGAGCGGCGCACCTTGTCCGACCAGTAGTCGTAGTGCGCGATGCGGCGCAGGCTGAGCCTCGATGCCGCCGAGCACGATCGGCACGTCGCTGAAGGCCTCGCGGCAGCGCTGCGCAGTAGACGATGACGGCGCGATCCGGCCGCTTGCCGCCCACGCCGCCCGGCGTGTAGGCGTCGTCGCTGCGCATCCGCCGGTCGGACGTGTAGCGGTTGACCATCGAATCCATGTTGCCGGCGGTGACGCCGAAGAACAGGTTCGGGCTTGCCGAGCGCCCTGAACGGCTCGGCGCTCTGCCAGTCGGGCTGCGCGATGATGCCGACGCGAAAGCCCTGCGCCTCGAGCAGGCGGCCGATGAGCGCCATGCCGAAGCTCGGGTGATCGACGTAGGCGTCGCCGGTGACGAGGATGACGTCGCAGCTGTCCCAGCCGAGCTCGTCCATCTCGGCGCGCGACATCGGCAGGAACGGCGCCGTGCCGAAGCGATGCGCCCAGTACTTGCGATACGAGAAGAGTGGCTTGAAGAGTGGCTCAGATGTCTCCATAGGGCGAGACCTTTACGGCCGGCGGGCCATTAATTCAATGCCTAACAGTCGGATTTGCGCGGGTGCGACCTTGCCACGCGACGATACGGTGCTTGTGCCGGTTTTTAGCCGGCATGGCCAGTGTCGTCAGGTGTGTCATTTCATGCGTGTGCTTCCCTGTCTGCTATTTTGGTGCTTCGCAACATGCGGCGCGGGGATGGTCCATGTTCTTGTTCCTAATTGCGATGCCGGGAGGCGTCAGGCAGCTAGGGGCAAGAATGGCCGGAGACGTCGCGTGGCAATGAGTGAAACGGTGACACCGTTCCATCGAAACGGTGTCACCTTTGTAATGGATCGGCTGGGTGGATTGGAGCTGGAAGCGAGTGCCGACAGATTTTCCGTTCCAGAGGTGGCGGCTGATCGGATATAGCATCCCGCCCGCGATTTCGTGGCCACGCGGCTGGCAATGTGCCGGCCTCGAAGAGATTGACCAGAACTTCCATTACGAAAACGAACCGGTCGAAGGCGGGCGTGTACCCTGATCGATCGCCAACGAGGCTGCACGCAGTTGCAAATGTCCGCACAATCCCATTAGCGGATATTGCGCATTCGACGACGTGCGGGCGAACGTCAGCAGAGACTTACCAAGCGGTCGTTACGACTTGCCCGTTCTCGGCCCAACGCGAAACTGACGCGGCTCAAATATCGTCGCTTCTTTGCCTTCGTCAGTGGCGAGCCACTTCTTTAGTTCCTGATCTGATTCCGGCGGACGACCATTTATTCCGTCATAGGCGCGTCGATGATGCTGAGAAAACCGTTAGTCCGACTATCCGTTGTGCGGTCAATCTTCGCTGCTTCTGATCTCATGTTGTTAGTCTCAAAGGTTATCTTGGCTGTTCATACGGCATTCATGAAAGCGCGCGCTAGATTTGCCCTTGGCGGCAAAAGCGGCTCATAAATCCGGCAGCGGCCAAATACGGCTAAACCTCAAGAGGTCCGCCATGAAATTGCATATAAAGCAAATTCTTACGTTCTGTGCAGCACTGACCTTCTTCGTAGGCGCTGCGCTTTATGACGCAGATGCCAGAGGCGGTCGCGGTTTCGGCGGCGGTGGTCGCGGCTTCCACGGCGGTGGTCGCGGCTTCGGTGGTGCCCATGTGGGCCGTGTGCATGGTGGCTATCGCGGCGTCCACGCCGGCCGACACGTTGCTGCCCGACACGTTGCTGGCCGGCATGCTGCCCGACACGTTGCTGGCCGCCGCGTTGCTGCGCGTGCTGTCGTTGGACGCCGATATTATGGCGGAATCTATTATGGTCACGGTCGGCGATATTGGCATGGTCGGTGGTACGCCTACGGCGTCGGATCCTGCTGGCGATTGACGCCGGATGGCTATTACGTCTGGATTTGTACGTAGGTGCGTAGTCGTGCGCCAATGACCCCTGCGGCCCGATTTCAAACCATCCATCCGCGTGTTCGACGAGACGCTGGGCGCGAACGAAAGTCTTCGCGGAAGGTGGGCACCGCGCCGCCCCCAGCGCTGAATGCAGGAGGACTGCCCGTCACTCGGTGGCGCCAATCCATTTGCTAACCTGTGTGAACCGTTGTCATACCGCCGCCGAGCAACGAAGCGCGCCACGCCGCCTAGTCAGTCGCTTAAGGGCGCCCATTTTCATATCATCGCTGCGCCTGGATGCGACGGAATGACAGCCAAAGGTCGTTTAATGAGAGCTAAGGTCGTTTAAAGAAATCATTGCGAATATGGGCGAGCGGCGGCGCCGCAGCCGGGGACTAGCCGGATCAGTCCGGCGCAGCGCTCACCGTTCACAAACTCTGAAAGGAGGAACGGCCATGTCGTTAAAAGCAACGCTGATCGGCATAGGAGCGGCACTCGCGCTTGGGATTTCGAACCTCACCGCCGGTGCTACCCCCGCGCAGCCTGATGCTTGAAGCAGTCGCTGATACCAGTCGAACGTACTGCTTGCCAGGCACGGCGGCGGCTTTGGCGGTGGCGGCTTTGGCCATGGCGGATTTGGTCACGGAGGCTTCGGTCACGGCGGCTTTGGTCACTTCTACGGCGGGCATCACCACCGCGACAACTTCTTCGTTGGCGCCCCCTACTACGGGTACGCTTATGGTCCGTCCTGCTGGTGGAGCTACAGATGGCAGGACTGGGTGTGTGACTATTATTGATGGCCTGAAGCAGGGCGCACCTCAGACAACGCCCCGTTTAGGCGTTGTCAGCCGGCCCATTTACTCTCAACGAGCCATCCGGAAGGACGGCTCGCTGGTTGTCCCTCTGGCGCGGGCTTCCACCCGGGGCGTTATCCACAGCGCCGGCGATCGCCGGATGAACCGCTGCTTGACCGGTGTCGGCCCTGCATCGATGATGGCTCATCAACGTTGAGAAGCGTGGATTGAAAGCCCGTTCTCTGCCGAACCGAGGTTTATCTCGGGCGTAACACCTGGATGGCCTGCTTGATCGGGATCTGCGGGTCAGGTCGGATCCTTATAACGGCCCTCGTGGCAAAGCTTGCGTCGCGTGCTGTGGAGGAGCCCATTTTGGCTGCGGCGTTGGGCTCCAGATGGCCATTTTGCTTTTGGTTGCCCAGGCTACAAGACCGGTCTGGCCCTGGTCTGCCTCGGACCGGTAGCGGGCATGACCTCGCGATATCGGACGTCCGGTGCTTCGGAACTACATGCTATTTAGAATTATACACGATCTTTCCGCAACCAACCTGAGCGCTCCGCGATGGGCCCCGATATAAACAATCCGCTAACCATCGGGCTTGTCGCCTTTGCCGTAATCGTGGCAGGCGCATTCGCAGGCTGGAAAGGCAGAGACCACCTGCCAGATCATCACCGAACGGAGGAGACCAAGAGCGTTGTATCCGTATCGATGACCGTCGTTGCCACGATTTCGGCGCTGGTGCTTGGGCTCTTGATCTCGAACGCTAACACATCGTTTAGTCGGCTCGGAGGAAGAGTGACCTCCTTATCGGCCCAAATACTCCGGCTCGATCAGGTATTGCGCCGATACGGGTCGAGATACAGACCGGGCTCGAAACTTGTTACGACAGTATGCCGAGCAGAAGGCTGCCCAGCTGTTCCCCGAAAATGCAAATGTTCAGCTCCGCAATCCATGGACTTACGAACTGCTCCAGAACGTCGAGGATTTGCTCCTTGCGTTGAAACCGGAAAATGCTCGCGACCAGTGGTGGCTGGGTCAGGCTTTGCTACTTGCGGGCAAGATCGGAAATTAACGGTGGTTGCTCGCACAGCAGGTTGGACAGGGAACGCCAAAGGCGTTCGTCGCTCTTCTGGTCTTTTGGCTGGCTTTGCTGTTCGCTAGTTTTGGCCTGTTCGCGCCTCACAACTTGACATCTGCTGCGATCCTGACGCTGTCCGCACTGGCCGTAGCCGGAGCTGTTGCAATGTTCCTCGAACTGGAACGCGGCTTCGGAGGCCTTATCCATATCTCGCCGCAGCCGATGCGTGAGGCTGTCAAGATTTTTACAAGCCCGCCACTTCCAGGACTTTCCCAATAAGCCGCAGGCGGTTGTGGCTTACCGGGTCGTATCGTCGAGGGCAATGCGGTGCGTGCGAGTTCTTTACCCAGGCAATTATGCATCTGGCCGCTGATTGCCAAGCCAGCGTCCGCTCGGACTTCATTCTTGTCGGTGGCGTCCGACATAACTCTGGTGGATAGTCCGGTTAATTACTTTTTTGCATGTGCTATGACGCAATGCACGTCTAACCTCTGGCCAAATACTTGCAGGATCCCTAAGGTTGTTGCTCGTATTAGCAGCGAACCCTGACCTGCATAAGCCTGCCTTCAAGCGCCATGGCCTCAGTCTACGCAACGTGGCCACAGCCAAGCAAGCAAATAACACGCGACCAGTGGTGAGCCATGAGCAGGTCCCCTCGACACGAAGGGGATTTCAACGTCGCGACCCTGGTGGAGAAAATCATGAAAAAGAGAATCGTAACGGCGGTTGCTTTATCTGCAGTGCTTGCCTTTACGGTCGCGACCCACTCAAGCCGCGCAGAAGCCCACGGCTGGGGTTGGGGTGTTGGGGCAGGGATTGCCGCCGCGCTGATACTTGGCGGCCTTTATCACCACCATCACTATGGTTACTACAGCGGCGGCTATCCGTATTACAGTTATGGCTCTTATTATCGGCCATATCGCCACCACTACTACCGTCACCATTACTACCACCCCCATTATCGCTATTACGGGCGCTACGGCCATCGCCATTACGCTCATTACGGTCGCCATTACCGCCGTTATTGAATTTGATCCCGAGCCGACGAACGTCGTTCGCGTAGCGGTATATCGAATGAGCCTTTAGCTGGCAGCGAAGCCGTCAGGCGGCACGCAATTCGGTTGGCTTTCACCTGCGCTTTCCTTCAATGAGTGTCCGGGACCGTCCTGAGGTGGGCAGCAACTAAACTATGGTCCGCGGAAACGCGCCGTTTGCGAGCGGCTTCATAGTCGTCCAACGGGTGTAGGACATCAAGTCCCTTCTCGACAGCTTCCATGTTTTTCGCCGTCATCAATCCGCTCCCAAGACGCCACCTCTGGTCGTCGGCCCTTACCTCAAGCCAAAACTTCAGCAGAATCACAGCTGAGTACCCTCGCCCCAGCTGATAACGTCTGCATAAAAATTAGAACTCTATATTTGACTGATCTATCTAGGTATAATCGCAATTTCGGTTTGGGTGAGTGAAAGTTGACGTGAATTGAAATTTGGGGACTTTTGATTGGCAATCAGGGTGATTATGACCGTGAATACGCCCGTGTTTAGGGCAAGAACGGGGGCTGCGAGGTTGAAGCCATTGCTGCGTCCTCGATGGAACCCGGCCGACTATGATACTGAAAAATTCGATTGATCTATTTTGTTTTGATTTGCGTCATTCTTGGTTTCTCGGTAGATTGCTAGTCATTGCTAGTCTAGGCCGCCTAGTTTTATCGTATATGCAGATGCGCCAGCATTCAACCAATAATGAGTGGGAGGAAGCGCCATGCAGGACCGCAATCCATCCACTATGGACACCGAGTATTGCTGGCGGGGTTTCAAGCCGGGCGACTGGAGCCGCTCGATCAACGTCCGCGATTTCATCGTCCGCAATGTAACGCCCTACCTCGGTGACCGCACGTTCCTGGCCCCCTCGTCGGCGCGAACCAAAGCGGTCTGGGAAAAGCTGCAGCCTTATTTTCAAGAGGAGCGGAAGAAAGGCGTCCTGGCGGTCGACGCGAAAGGCTCCCTCCAACCTCCTGGCGCATAAGGCTGGCTACATCGATCGCGACAACGAGGTGATCGTCGGGCTGCAGACCGATGAGCCCTTCAAGCGCGCGATCTTCCCATACGGCGGTCTGCGCATGGTAGAGGCCGGCCTCAAGGCCGCGGGGTTCGCGGCCGACCCGCAGGTGCACGAGGCATTCACGAAATATCGCAAGACCCATAATGACGGCGTCTTCGATGCCTACACGCCAGAGATCATGAAATGCCGCAAGTCCGGCATCATTACCGGGTTGCCTGACTCCTACGGGCGCGGGCGCATCATCGGCGACTATCGACGCGTCGCCCTCTACGGCGTGCAGCAACTGCTCGACGCCAAGCAAGAGGAGCGGGCGCAGATCGACGACATGTGGCCGACCGACGAGGTGATCCGCACGCGCGAGGAACTCGCGGACCAGATTCGTGCCCTGCAGGATCTGGCTGCAATGGCGAAACTCTACGATCTCGACATTTCACGACCGGCCGCGAATGCGCAAGAGGCGGTTCAATGGACATATCTTGCCTATCTTGGCGCCATCAAGGAAGCGAACGGCGCGGCGATGTCGATCGGCCGCATTTCCACATTTCTCGACATCTTCATCGAACGCGACCTGCGTGAAGGAACGCTCGACGAGGCCGGCGCACAGGAGCTGTGGGATCAGCTCGTTCAGAAAATCCGGATCGTCCGCTTTCTGCGCACTCCCGAGTACGACGCGCTGTTCAGCGGCGACCCATACTGGGCAACCGAGTGCGTCGGCGGCGTCGACCTGAGCGGGCGCCCGCTCGTGACCAAGAGCAGCTACCGCATGCTGCACACGCTGAAGAACCTCGGGCCGGCCCCGGAGCCGAATATCACGGTCTTGTGGTCGAAACAGCTTCCGGACGAATTCAAGCGATACTGCATCCAGATCAGTAAGGATACGTCCTCCGTCCAGTACGAGAACGATGACCTGATGCGACCCCATTGGGGGGACGACTACGGCATCGCTTGCTGCGTCTCGGGGATGCGTCTCGGCAAGCAGATGCAGTTTTTCGGCGCCCGCGTGAACCTCGCCAAGGCGCTGCTCTACGCTATCAACGGCGGCCGCGACGAGATATCGGGCGATCAGATTGCCCCAGCCGCGCCACCGGTTACCGCGGACATTCTCGAGTATGACGAGGTGGTCGCGAAATTCGACAATACAATGGAGTGGCTGGCGCGCACGTACGTGCATGCTATGAATTGCATCCACTACATGCACGATAAGTACTTCTACGAGCGCCTGGAGATGGCGCTGCATGATCGCGACATCCTGCGGACTATGGCTTTCGGCATTGCAGGACTGTCGGTTGTCGCCGACAGCTTGGCCGCGATCAAATATGGCAAGATCCGTGTGATCCGGGACAATGAGACCGGACTAGCCATCGACTATGTGAACGAAAGCAGCGCGCCGGTCCCGCAATTCGGCAACAACGATGACCGAGTCGACAACATCGCTGCCCACCTCGTCACGCAGTTCATGCAGAAAATACGTAAGCACCAGACCTACCGCGGAGCGACGCATACCCAGAGCGTTCTGACGATCACTTCGAACGTCGTCTATGGCAAGCACACCGGTAATACCCCCGACGGCCGTCGAAAGGGCCAGCCATTCGCTCCTGGCGCAAATCCGATGCACGGCCGCGACAGCCATGGCTGGCTTGCATCCTGCCTTTCCGTCGCGAAGCTACCCTACAAAGACTCACTGGACGGCATCAGCTACACGGTCTCGGTTGCGCCGCAAAAGGCGCATCTGTCCGAAAAGGAACTCATCGATGCCGCAGTCAAGGCGTTCGACATGTACTTTGCTCAAGGCGGGTTCCACATGAACTTGAACGTCATCGACAAGGAGACGCTCGAGGATGCGATGAAGAACCCGGATAAGTATCCGCAGCTCACGATTCGTGTCTCGGGATACGCGGTCAACTTCGTCCGCCTGACTCGCGAACAGCAACAGGACGTCATCAGCCGCACGTTCCACGGTCAGGTCTGAGCCGGAGAGGCTTCAATGTCAAAACTCGGCGCCCTGCAGGCGGGCAGTCGTCATGACCTGCATATCGACATCTCACCTGATGCTCCCGATGAAAGCGAAGTCGACCGCGGTGAGGGTGCCTTTGGCTACGCGCATTCCTATGAGTCATCGTCGCGGTATGACGGTCCGGGATTGCGTGTCGTCCTCTTTCTCTCCGGCTGCCTGCTTCGGTGCACCTATTGCCATAATCCCGATACCTGGCACCTCAAGGACGGCACCTACGTTTCCGCGGATCACGTGCTGAGCCGGCTCGCCGACTTCACACCGGCGTTGCGCTCGCTGGAAGGCGGGCTCACCATCTCGGGCGGAGAGCCGATGGTGCAGCTTGCCTTCACGGAGCGCATCCTTGCGGGCGCAAAGAAGTTGGGGCTCCATACGGCGATCGAGACGTCCGGTTTTCTCGGCGACCGCGCCGATGACAAGTTCCTCGCC
This sequence comes from uncultured Alphaproteobacteria bacterium, assembly GCA_963847435.1. Classification (GTDB taxonomy): domain Bacteria; phylum Pseudomonadota; class Alphaproteobacteria; order Rhizobiales; family Hyphomicrobiaceae; genus CAWJZR01. The sequence continues at coordinate 291,458 of CAWJZR010000026.1, forward strand.
AACCTCGACCTCGTGCTTCTCGATATCAAGAGCGGGGATCCGGAGACCTACCGCCGGGTCACCGGGCGCGAGCTGGCGCCAACCCTGCGCTTCGCGGAACGGTTGGCGGCAATGAACAAACCCGTCTGGGTGCGGTTCACGCTGGTGCCGGGCCATACCGATGACCCAGCCAACGTCGCCAGCATCGCGAAGTTCGTTGGGCCGATGACAAACGTCGAGTGGGTCGAGATTCAGCCGTTCCATCAGCTCGGTGCTTTCAAATGGAAGTCGATGAACCTCGAGTACCAGCACGAGAACACGCAGGCGCCGACGCCTGAGCTCATAAAGCGGGTTACCGGGCAGTTTCAGGAAGCCGGCTGCCACGTCCGCTGACGAGCATTCCCCAATTTTGCATTGCACCCAATTCACATCGATATTCAGAGATCAATGACATGTTCGATATGGCTCGTGAAGTCATCGGCACCCAGCCGATTCTCGCAATTTTCCTCGCCATCGGCCTCGGCTACCTCGTCGGCCAAATCAATCTGGGCGGTTTTTCGCTCGGGGTCGGCGCTGTCTTGTTCGTCGGCCTGGCCATCGGCGCCTTTGCGCCGAAGTCGCAGATCGTCGGCCCGATCAGCCTGATCGGGCTGATCATGTTCCTGTACGGGATTGGAATCCTGTACGGCCGGCAATTCTTCGAAGGCATGTTCGGCGCCGAAGGCCGAAAATACAATTTGCTGGCGCTGGTCGCGGTGCTCGCCTCGCTGCTCGTCGCGCTCGGCCTTGGCAAGGCCTTCGGCATCAAGGTCGGCCACACCCTGGGCATCTACGCCGGCTCGCTGACGAGCACCGCGACTCTGCAAGCCGCCCTCGACGTCATGCGAAACAAAGAGCCGTCGATCGGCTACTCGCTCGCCTATCCGTTCGGCGTCATCGGCCCGATCCTGTGCATCTATTTCATGACGCGCGCGGTGCAGCCGAAGTTTCCGCAAAAAGCGCCCAAATTCCACATGGGCGAGATCACGCTTGCAGCGAGCAGCGGCGTGCGCACGGTCGCCGAGCTGACGCAGGAGCTGCCCGCCGGGGTGAAGATGACCATGGTGCGCAAGAACAGCCAGAACATGGTCCCGTCCGACGAGGTCACACTGGGAGCTGGCGATGGCGTGATGATCATTTCCGACCGGCAGGATGACATCGCCACTGCCGCGGCGCGCGTCGGGAGCACTCGAGCCAGGCCGCCTCGTAAAGGACCGCGCCGATCTCGACTACATCCGGGTTTTCGTCGGCAAAGCCAATGTGGTCGGTGTGCCTCTCGAGGACCTTCCCCTGCCGGCCGGTTACCCCGCCCACATTCTGCACATCAGGCGATACGACACCGATATCGTGCCTTCACCCGATCTGACACTCGAGTTCGGCGACCGCATCGGCGTGCTGGTTCCACCTGGGCGGAAGGAGGAGATCCGGCGTCATTTCGGCGATACGGTAAAGGCGGCCGCGGAGTTCAGCTATGTGTCGCTCGGACTGGGCATGGTGTTGGGCGTCATCCTCGGGCTGATCCCGATCCCCATCCCCGGCCTGGGCGTGGTTAATCTCGGCATCGCCGGCGGACCGCTGATCGTCGCGCTCATCGCCGGCAAGCTGCGCCGCACCGGCCCTCTGCTGTGGGTGATGCCGCTGCCGGCCAACATCGTGCTGCGAAACTTCGGGCTCGCGCTCTTTCTCGCCGCCGTGGGCATCAACGCCGGCCAGCCCTTCGTTCGCACGGTATCGGAAGCGGGCCTTTCGATGCTGTTGATCGGTGTCGCCGTTCTGCTGACGACCGTACTGATCGTCCTTCTCGTCGGGCATTACGTCCTGAAGATCCCGTATGACGATCTCGTCGGGGTTGCGTCAGGCGCCACGGGCAATCCGGCTATTCTCGTGTATTCCACTCGAATGGCGCCAACGGAACGTCCCGACGTGGCCTACGCCATGATCTTCCCCTCCATGACGATCGTGAAGGTCATCGCGGTGCAGGTCATCGGCCTCCTCGTCGCGAGGGGAGCGGGGTGAAACGCCGTTCGTCATGGATACCCGAACCACGATAGTGCCGCGAACGGCGGGTGTCGCCGACGCCACCGAAAGGAACAAAAAAATTAAACGCGGATATGGCGCCGTCGCTGGCGCGACTCGATCGTAGGTGCCGATCAGCGGCTTGATCGTGCCTCGGCGAAGCGTAAGGAAGGCGCCAATGAATGACCGTCCCTATGTTGAAAAGGCAGCGGCGGCGGGCGCGGGCAAGCTCAAATTGCTGCAAGATGATCCCTTGCGTTATTTGGTCCGCGCAATTGGCGCAGGAATGGGTTTAACCCTGGTCGTGTTCGTATTCTGGGTGCTGAAGCAAAATCTCCATGACAGCCCCCTAGGCCCGGTCATCGCATCGGGCTTTTTTGGCGTGGGTCTGACAATTATCGTCTTCACAAATACTGAGTTATTCACTAGTAATAATATGTACCTGACGGTGTCTTCAGCCGAAGGGCGGACGAGTTGGAAACACACATTACTGCTCTGGACCTGCTGCTATTTCGGCAATTTAGCTGGTGCGATCCTGATTACGGTGCTGCTTGTCGGTGCCGGTTCCCTCAGCGAATTGCCCCCCGATCATGCTTTGTTCAATGGAGCCGTGCAGAAGGCCCAGCAATCATGGAACGTAATATTTTTCAAAGGGATACTAGCGAACTGGATTGTCTGTCTAGCTGTACGAGTCGCGCTCCGGTGCAAGGAAGAAGTTGCCAAAATCCTAGTCCTGATCCTCATCGTTTTCATCTTTGTATATCTCGGCTTCGAACATTCCATCGCGAATATGGGTACTTTCTCCATGGCGTTTGTCGGGGGCGGCAACCTGACAGTAGGCGGCGCACTCCACAATCTGCTCTTCAGCACGATCGGCAATGTAGTTGGTGGAGTGCTGCTTGTCGGGCTACCCTTTACTTATTTAAATCCGCGCGAACGTGAAGAGCAACTGGTTCGCGTCGACTGAAGACAGCTGTTTACTCCGTTGGCGCCAATTCAAGTGTCCGATTGGCCCTAGTGTTTCCTCTGGCATGTGGAGAAAATGAATATGAACGGCCAGGCCAAATCGATGCCATTGGATTGGAAGATCAACGAAGCCATAGCCGTTGGCAGAGGCGCAACCGTTCAGGAATTCTTCGCGATTGTCGACGGTAGCAAATATGTGATTGACGTTGCCCCATGGGGAGAGGGGCGTTTCACAGTGGATGGCCGGGAAATCGCGAACATCGATGGCGCCAAGGACCGCAGACAGGCATTCAAAACTCTCAGCAGCGTAGCAGAGCGATTCCGGAGCGGAGAGCACATAAAGTTCGAGATTCCGAAGCGCTCTCCGCTGATTCCCGCTGCGAAGGCCAAGCTTCTCGAAGGAAAGCGAGGCCTCATTGTAGGCATCGCAAACGACAAATCGATCGCGTGGGGATGCGCAAGGGCATTTCGAGCGCTCGGGACCGATTTGGCGATCACCTACCTTGACAGCAACACAAAAAAGGCGGTCGACCCGCTAGCTGAAGCACTCGACGCCGAAATACTGATGCCGCTGGACGTAACCGTGCCAGGCCAGATCGAGAGCGTATTCGAAAGTATTCGCAAGAAATGGGGCTCGCTCGATTTTGTGGTTCATTCCATCGCGTTCTCACCAAAAGAGGCGCTTCGGAGTCGCGTCGCGGATGTGTCCCGCGAAGGGTTTCTTGCCACTATGGACGTGTCCTGCTGGAGCTTCATCCGCATGGCTCATCTCGCTGAGCCGCTGATGACCAGAGGTGGCTCGCTTTTCACGATGACGTATTTAGGTAGCCAGCGTGTGATACCAAACTACAACGTCATGGGCATCGCCAAGGCGGCCCTGGAGAGCACGGTGCGGTATCTAGCAGCAGAGCTAGGTCCGAAGGGCATCCGCGTACATGCTATTTCCCCCGGTCCTCTTGCGACTAACGCATCGTCCGGATCGCCAGAGCTCGACGAGGTGCTGAAAAAGGCACGTGGAAAGACCCCTGCTCGTAATTTGGTATCCATCGACGACGTGGGCGTCGCTACGGCATTCCTCGCGCATGATGCGGCGCGGCTGATCACAGGCGAAACTCTGTACGTCGACGGCGGGTATCACGTCGTTGACTAGCGCTGACCTAGCGCCGGATGGCGGTTGTCGGAAGGTCCGTCGGCACGTAACAATGGATGAGCGCTCCGGCCGCGATGCCTGCGATCATCGAAACCCAGACACGACCGACGATATCATTGACCGCGTCGACGGGCGCCCGGATGCGGTCAACAACCGACAAGTGATGCTCGGGTAGAACGGGCGCGGCGCTGCGGACATTGCGCGCCCCATCCTCGCGTTGATGAATTTATCGTAAAATGGTGGGCGGTATAGGGATTGAACCTATGACCCCACGCGTGTGAAGCGTGTGCTCTACCGCTGAGCTAACCGCCCGTCTTTCGCGGCTCTACGATAAGAGTGCCAGCGAAGCGAGGCGCCTCTTATGCGAGCCGAAGCAGGGCGTGTCAAGCGCAGCATGCCGCCGCTGCGCGGTAATCAAGCAATGCCGCAACTGCCTGTTTCTTTCGCATCCGCAGGCTGTTTTACGTGCTTGCGTTATGCTGCCCGCCCAATACAGTTAACAGGCGCCGGTCGGGGGGAAACGGCCGGCGCATGTGTATGCGTTGGGGGACTTGATGTTGATTGCGTTGATGTACGTGGTCGTCGCGGTGCTTTCTGTCATCGCGCTCGGCACGATCGGGGCGGCGTTCGACGAAATTGATACGGAATAGGAGCGGCCGAAACCCGCCACGATACCGCAGTCTCAGCCGCAGTCAGCAACGTCGCCGCTGGCGCTCTCAGCGACGTCGTCGCTAGGCACTCACGGGTTGCTGAGCTGAAACGCTTCCGCGATCTTGCGAAACTCAGGCTCAAGGTTTGCCGCATCGCTGCTGCTGGCAAAGCCGAGCACGCGAAAATAGCCACCGTCGTTTGGGCAAATCAGCGTCTGATAGATCCGTACCGGAGCGCCGGTCGTGGCGTCCACCGCATCCGTCGCCACCTCGACTGCGGGCATCCCCGCGATGGAAAGCCTGCGAACCGGGCCGGGTTGCAAATCCTTGTAGCCGGACAGCGACAACACCAGCCTGCGGGCCAAAGCCTCGTCGTCATCGACGGGACGCTTGTCGAGCGAAGGCGCGACCAGCAAGGTCGGGCGAGTGGTGTTCTGGGGGTCAGGTTCCATGCGGCCGTCGAGCGTGTAGAGGCGGCTCGTGCCGATGAAGCTGCCAGCTTCGCGGAAGGGGCCGAGATAGCCGAGGCGGTAGAGCGTTTTGACCGCCGTGACGTCGACGGTGCGTGCGGTCGCGAGCACACGTTCGACGTCGTCGACGCTGACCGTGCCGGAATTGATCGCGGCTGCCGGCACGTTGGTCGAGATCAACACCGTCTGGTCGTGCGTCCGCAACAGTACGAAGAACTTGGCATAGGTTCCAGCGGGCGATTTTTGGCGTGCGCGCATGTAGATGTAATCGTCGCTGCGCGGCAGCGTGCCCTTCGCGGCGTCGGTAAGGCCGCGCTTGGCGAGTTCTGCGCTGGCAAAGCCGGCGGCGAGTTCCTCGTAAGCTTTCGCCGGGACCTCGAGGATCACGTAGGAAACGCCCAGCTCATCATTCTGGAAGCCCGAAAACAGCGCCGAGGGCTGGTAGCCGGCGGGCAGATCGAGCACCACACGGCTGTTGGGCGCCTGCTGGGGGGTGGCATTTGCGGTCCCGACTCCTGCGAGTGCCAGGGCGAGGACGAGAGCCAACATCGGGAGCACGGCCGTCACGATTGGCGCGATCAGGGCCTTGGCCGACCGGGACGCCTCAAGCAATCGACCCAACTCGCGACTGCGCCCGCTGCTACCGGGTTCGGCGGCCAACTTCTTCAACTTCATGATCAACCCCTGTCGTGGCGCCATGGCTGTGCGACTTGGGGCGAGGAGGGTGACCTAGCCTGAGGCCGCGGTAGCAGGTGCCGATGGCAGACGCGACCAAAGCGGCGCGATGCGGCGCATTTGCGGCAGGCGGCGCGCGTTATTTGCAAGGAGCGGTCAGGGTGTTGTTTGCAAGCCGCAACGTCAGACGCCATTGCGGATGAGAAAGCGGTAGATGCCGTCAGCCTCGCCCTGCTCGATCATCACGTAACCGGTGGTGCCGCAGAAGGCCTCGAAATCCGCGACGGAGCCAGGATCGGTGGCGAGGACCTCCAGCGTGCCGCCCTTCGGGACGTCCCGCATGGCTTTCTTGGTCTTGAGCACGGGAAGCGGGCAGGTCAGCCCCTTCACGTCGAGAGTTACGTCGGCCATGGGGTCCTCGAAAAGTTGTCGGCCAAATCCCTTTAAGGTATTCGGCACCCGCGCTCAATCGCGGTGAGGCTGAGCGGCGAAGCCCTTGCGTCGAGGGCCGCGGCAATGCAAGCATCCGCGCCGAGCGCCCGATTCCGGCGGTGATCGTCCGGCGTGGCCAATGGACTCGGGGGCGGACCGCGACCGCCCATGACTCCGTCGGTATTGATCGAGCCGCCGGGGGAAAACATGGACGTACCGAGTTCGTCGCCACCGCCGCACCCGTCCTCGCTCGGGCTGGAGAAGCTCGGGTTCGCGGCGCTCGCGGCTCCGTGGCTGTCGGCCCTGCTGATCGCGGCGCTGACGGGCGCGGCCGTGATGGGATTCTTGAAGCTCAAGATCGATGACTCGCTGTCCGAGCTTTTCCGTTCAAACACGGAAGACTTCCGCCGCTATGAGGAGATCGATCGACGCTTTCCTTCCAGCGAGTACGACGTCCTCGTTGTGGTCGAGGGCGCCGACCTCCTGAAACGGGAGCCTCTCGCCGCCTTTTCCCGCGCGATCGTCGATCTGCAACTCGCGGACGGCGTCAACGGCCTCGTTTCCATGCTCTCCGCACGAGCGAAGCCCGACGAGAGTGGCTACGCGGCGCCCTTGGTGCCGGACGACATGCCGGAAGGACCGGCCTATGACGAGATGATAGCGCGGTTGCGCTCAAACGACATCGTCAAGGGCAAGTTCCTCTCGGACGACGGGACGCTCGCCCTGGGCGTAATCGCGCTTGACCGCAAGCTGGTGGAGGAGCGAGGCGCCAAGAGCGTCATCGGCGGTATTCAAGCGTCCATCGACCAGGATCTCGAGGGGTCCGGCCTCACCGCCAAGCTGACCGGCGCGCCGGTGATGCAACTTGAGATCCGCAATGCCTACGAACGGGATCAGTTGATCTACAACGGCCTCGGCGTCCTGTTCGGTGCCGGCGTCGCCATGATCTTCTTCCGGCGCGTATCGCTGATGGTGGTCGCGGCGTTGCCTCCCATCCTGGCCGTGACGTGGTCGCTCGGTCTGCTCGGCTGGCTCGGTTTCAAGCTCAACCTCTTCCTCGACGTCTTGACGCCGCTCATCATGGTGATGGGCTTTGCCGACAGCATGCAGATGACGTGCGCAATCCGGGATCGCCTCCGGCACGGCGACAGCAAGGCTGAGGCGGTCTACTTCGCGGTGAAGGTGGTGGGACCGGCGTGCGTCATCGCGCACGGAACGGCGTTGGTATCGTTCCTGGCGCTGCTGATGTCGGATTCGAGCCTTATCCGGACCTTCGGCACGGCAGGCGCGCTCGCTACCCTCGTCTCGTACGTTGCCGTGCTGGCGGTACTACCGATCCTGGCACTCGCCTTGATCCGCAACGAGGAGGCCTTGGCACGGGCGCCGGTCGATACCGCCATGGACTCACTCGGCGCCTTGGTCGGCTGGATCGTCGACCGCGTGGTACAGCGGCCCTGGACTTACACGGTCATCGGCTTCGTGCTGTTCGCGCTGTTCGCCGCCGCGCATTTGTCGTTGCAACCACGCTACAGGCTGGCCGATCAGGTGCCGGATCGGGAGCAGGCGCTCGCCGCGACCGGCAAGCTCGACAAGAAGCTGACCGGTGCCAACCCCGTCCACGTCATGATCCAGTGGAATGGCGGCCACGACTTGTTCGACCAGTCGACGCTCGACGTGATCAGGCAGGCACAGACGGTGCTGGAAAAGCAGGCTGGTCTTGGCAACGTGTGGTCGCTTGATAGTTTGCGGCGCTGGCTGGCGGAGACCGGTGACACTAGCGTCGAGACGGTGAAGCACTACGTTGGTCTGCTGCCGGAGCACCTGACGCGACGCTTCATTTCCGAGGACCAGCACGCGGCTCTGGTGACGGCGCGGTTGCCCGACATCGACGCCAGCCAGATTTTGCCCAAGGTCGATACCATCGACCGGGCACTCGAGCCGGTCCGCAAGGCCAATCCCGACTACAAGATCTGGGTGACGGGATTGCCGGCGATCGCCGCCCGTAATAGCGCCAGCATGATTTCAGCAGCTCAATGCCGGGCTGCCTGTCGAGGTCGCGTTCGTCGCCATCCTCGTCGGCCTCGCGTTCCGCTCGCTGTTCACAGGCGTCCTGACCTTGCTTCCGGCGCTGTTCCCGATTGTCTCCGCGGGCGCTGTCCTTTGGGCATTCGGCACCGGCATCGAGTTCGCCAGCGTGGTCGCACTCGTCGTCATCTTCGGCCTTGGCGTCGATGGAACTCGTGCACTTCTTGAACCGATTGCGGCTGGAGGAGCACGCGGGCGAGGACCCGGCGCTTGCCATCCGCCGGGCTCGCGTGCTGGTCGGCCCTGCCATCATACTGACCACGATCGTTTTGGCGTTCGGGCTGGGCGTCACGGCGTTCTCGAGCCTGCCGTCGCTGCGGCTGTTCGGTGCCGTCTGCGCGATCACGCTGATGGCGTCGCTGATCGGCGATCTCGTATTCCTGCCGGCCACGATCGTGGTGTGGCGCAGGCTGTTCGCGAAAAAAGGACCCTGAGCCCGGACCGCGGACAAAAAATGGGCGGCTCTTGCGAGCCGCCCAGAGTTGCCAACGGTTGGGTGTCGGGGTGTCGGGGTGTTGGCTTGGGGCAAACCTATTGGGTCTCCATCAGGGTCTTGATGCTCTGCGCGGACGCCATAGCCTCGCTGAACTGCTTGGCGTCGCACTGCGTCTCCATCTTCGTCAGCATCTCTTCGAGCGGGTCGAGTTTCAACTCCGGCAGCTTCTTCTCCTCGGCCGTCTGGGCGAGGTCGAAGGCGATCTTCAGGCAATCGTCGGAACTGGTAGGTTCGCCCGCGGAAGGCGCGGACTGCGCCCAAGTCGTCGCGCTCAACGATAGTCCGAGCGAGAGGGCCAAAGCCTGGGCAACTCGGAACTGCTTCAGCATGGCTGGCACCTTTCATCATTGAGACTAGCGGCCTGGGGCGCGGCAGCGAATGAATGGGCAGAGCATTTCTGCGATCGATGCTGTTTGTCGGCCCCGATTGTGGCCTGACGAAGCATCGAGCCATGGCAACCCCGGGCCCAAAGCAAGGTGAAACGATGGCAGACGCCGGGGGCGTGCGAGCCTCAGGCCGCGCCGAGTATGCGTGCCACTGCGGCGTCCAGTTCATCGTAGTGATCGATGATGGCATCGGGGTCAAGGTCGGCGACAGGCACGCTGGTGTAGCCGAACGTGACCGCGACAACGGGCACGCCCGCCGCCTTGGCGGTCGCGATGTCGACCTCGCTGTCGCCGATCATGATCGCGCGCCGGGCGTCGCCGCCCGCGAGCTGGATCGCGCCGAGCAGGTGGTCGGGATGCGGTTTGGAGACGGGAAACGTGTCCCGGCCGGCCAGACCCGCGAACTTGGCGGTCAGCCGAAGCTGGTCGAGTAGCGAAACACTGAGCGATTCACGCTTGTTGGTGCAGACGGCCAGCCTTGCCCCGCGGGCAGCGAAGCGGTCGAGTGCCGCGACCGTGCCGGGAAATGGCCGGCTGTCGACGGCGATGTTGTCGGCGTAGTGCTCGAGGAACCGTTCCAGCGCGGTATCGATCTCCGGATCGGTGCGGCTGTCGCCGAGGGAGACGAGCGCTTCCTCGATCATGCGCCGGGCGCCGAAGCTGATCCACGGCCGGACGGTCTCTCCTGGCACCGGCGGATGTCCCAGCGTCAAAAGCGCGTGGTTGGTGGCGTGGATGAGGTCCGGGGCGGTGTCGACAAGAGTGCCGTCGAGGTCAAAGACGAGGGTGAGGTCGCGCATGGGGCCCTTCACAAGGATTTGCTGGTCAGCCTAGCGGCTCGGCCCTGTCATGTCACCGCAGACGGCTTGAAAGCGCGCCTCGCGGCACCTAACACGTGGGGCAGCATGTAATCGGTGTGACCCATCCGCCGCTCTTCAACGCGTCAAGGTCGCTATGGACAAAAAGCTCGATACACTGATCAAACGCCAAGCTTACATCGGGGGCAAGTGGGTCGGCGAGCCCCGCATGGCCGTTATCGATAAGGCATCCGGCGTGGAGATCGCCCGCGTGCCCGATCTTGGCAAAGCCGAGACGGAAGCGGCGATCGCCGCCGCGCATGCAGCGCTGCCGGCTTGGTCCAAACTCGTGGCCAAGGAGCGTTCGGCGCGCCTGCGCCGCTGGTATGACCTCATCATGGAGAATGCCGACGAACTGGCGCTGCTGCTGTCGCGCGAGCAGGGCAAGCCGGTCGCCGAAGCCAAGGGCGAGATCATTTACGGCGCCGGCTTCGTGGAGTTCTTCGCCGAGGAGGCGAAGCGCATCGACGGCGAGACGCTCCCGAGCCCCAGGGCCGACGCCCGCATCGTCGTCATCAAGCAGCCGATCGGCGTCGTCGCCGCCATCACGCCGTGGAACTTCCCGAACGCCATGATCACGCGCAAGGTGTCACCGGCTTTGGCCGTTGGCTGCACGGTGGTAGTCAAGCCGGCCGAGGACACGCCGCTGTCGGCGTTGGCGCTGGCCGAGCTGGCTGAGCAGGCGGGCATCCCGGCCGGCGTTTTCAACGTCGTGACGACGGCCCACCCGGCTGCCGTCGGCAAGGTGCTGACGACCGATCCGCGCGTGCGCATGGTCACGTTCACCGGCTCTACCGAGGTGGGCAAGATCCTGATGGCGCAGGCGGCGTCGACCGTGAAGCGCGTGGGCCTCGAGCTTGGCGGCAATGCCCCCTTCATCGTGTTCGACGACGCCGACCTCGACAAGGCGGTGGTGGGCGCGATGGCATCCAAGTTCCGCAACGCCGGCCAAACCTGCGTCTGCGCCAATCGCATCTATGTGCAGGACGGCGTCTACGATGCGTTTGCCGGCAAGCTCGCCGCCGAGGTGGCAGAAGCTGAAGGTCGGCGCCGGCACCGAGGAGGGTGTGACGCACGGGTCCGCTCATCAACGCCGACGCCGTGAAGAAGGTCGAGGAGCACGTCGCGGATGCCATTGCCAGCGGTGCCAAAGTCCTGACTGGCGGGCAAGCGTCACGCGCTCGGCGGCAACTTCTACGAGCCGACCATCCTCGCCGGCGTCACGCCCAAGATGATGGTCGCGCGCGAGGAGACGTTCGGCCCGGTTGCGCCGCTGTTCAAGTTCAAGACCGAGGCCGAGGTGATTGCGATGGCCAACGACACGCCGTTCGGGCTCGCCGCCTACTTCTACGCCCGCGACGTCGGCCGCGTCTGGCGCGTCGCCGAGGCGTTGGAGTGCGGCATCGTCGGCATCAACGAGGGCATCATCTCCACCGAGGTCGCGCCGTTCGGCGGCTTCAAAGAGTCCGGCATCGGCCGCGAGGGCTCGCACCATGGCGTCGAGGAATTCCTCGAGATCAAGTACATGATGATGGGCGGCCTGTGAGGCCGTGAATAGTGGGGGGCGAGACTCATGACTGATTACAAGCTGCAAGCGGCGCAGCGCGCGCTCGAGTTTGTCGAGAGCGGCATGAAGCTCGGCCTCGGCACCGGATCGACGGCGGCGAAATTCGTCGATCTGCTCGGAGCAAGAGTCGCCGCCGGCCTCGACGTGGTCTGCGTGCCGACGTCGGAGGCGACGCGCATCCAGGCCGAAAAGCTCGGGATCAAGCTGACGACGCTCGATATCGAGCCGTTCCTGGATCTCACCATCGACGGCGCCGACGAGATCGACCGGACTCTGCGGCTGATCAAGGGCGGCGGGGGCGCGTTGCTGCGCGAGAAGATCGTGGCCACCGCCTCGGACCGCATGCTGGTGATTGCCGATGCGTCCAAGAGGGTCGACACACTCGGTCTCTTTCCGCTGCCCATCGAGGTCGTCCGCTTCGGCCTCGCCGCTACCCGCAACCTGGTCGAGACGCTGTCGGGGGACGCCGGCTGCAGGGAAATATCGAAATCCGGCGATTGGCCAATGGCGAGCCGTACTTGACCGACGGCGGCAACATCATTCTCGACTGCGCCTTCGGCAGCATCGCGGACCCGGAGGCTCTCGACGAGGCCTTGAAGCTGATTCCCGGCGTGGTCGAGAGCGGCCTCTTCATCGGCATCGCCGATATGGCCGTCATTGCCGGTCCGGACGGGCTCGAAGTGATCGAAGGTCCGGTTTCTGACTTCTGACGAAAACAACAATACCGCAGGGAGAAAACAATCATGAGCACATGGAAAATTACGCTGGGCGCGGCGGCTCTAGGCTTGAGCATGGGCCTTGCCGTCCCGCAGGCGTTCGCTCAGGAGCCCGCGACGGCCGCGCCTGCCAAGGTCGATCCGGCGCGAATTGCAGCCGCCAAGGACCTGCTACAGGCGATGGGCGGTGGCGACCAGGCCCGCGCGTCGATCGGACAGTTCGTGGAAGCCCTGATCCTGGAGATCCGTCAGAAAGACGATAGCGTGGCCGCGCCGGCCTCGCTGTTCTTGCGTTCCGAGACTCAGCCGGACCGCCCGCGCGTGAAGACTTATCTCGCCGACGTCGAAGAGGCCGCCGCCGCGTTCTATGCCGAGCGCTTTACCGTCGAGGAATTGAAGGCGGTCGCAGATTTTCAGCGCTCCCCGGCGGGCCGCAAGTTTCAGACCGAGACGCCGCAACTCATGAGCGTCATGATCCCGCGCATAACGAAGTTCCAGCAGGGTCTCATTGAGGACATGCAGAAGGGCCTGACCGCAGGACGCCAAGAGGAGAAGGGCGCCGTTCCGAAGTAAAATCGCTCAGGCGACGGCGGCACGGCAATCGGCTAGTGTCAGGCGCGGGTTCAACTCCACGGAGATGCAAGCCATGCCGAGCCGACCCCTGCTGCATACACGGCTGCTGTTGCGGCTGGTGGCCGCGGCTTTCGCTGTCGCCTGGTTGCTCGCAGACGCGGCGTACGCGCAGAAGACTCCGCCTCCCGATCCGGACCGGCTGGCCGCTGCAAAAGAGCTGTTGGAAGTCTCGGGCTCGACCAAGAGCTTCGAGGCAGCCATGCCGATGATGCTAGGGCAGATCCAGGACATCTTCCTCAAGATGCGTCCGGGCAACGAGAAGGAGATCCGTGAGGTCTTCGCGATGATTGGAACCCGCTTCTCGGCCCGCAAGCAGGAAGTGTTCGACGAGATCGCCGTGCTCTACGCCGAAAAGCTCTCAACCGACGATTTGAAGCAGATCACGGCCTTCTTCAAGACGGGCGTCGGCGCCAAGTTCATCGCTGCGCAGCCCGAGCTGATTCAGCGCAGCATGGTCATCGGGCAGCGTTGGGGGCAACGCATCGGTCAAGAGATCGAGGCCGAAGTGCGCCAAGAGCTGAAAAAGCGCGGCGTCGACCTCTGACATCGCCATCTCAAGCAGTACGGATCGCATGACCCAATACGATTTCGATCTTTTCGTCATCGGCGCCGGTTCGGGCGGTGTGCGCGCCGCCCGCATCGCAGCCGGGCACGGCGCCCGCGTCGCCATTGCGGAGGCCGATCGCTTCGGCGGAACCTGCGTCATCCGTGGCTGCGTGCCCAAAAAGCTGCTCGTCTACGCCAGCCGCTTTCGCGATGAGTTCGAGGACGCAGGCGGCTTCGGTTGGAGAGTGCCGCAACCTGTGTTCGATTGGCCGAGCCTGATCGCCGCCAAGGACAAGGAGATCGCGCGCCTCGAGGGGATCTATAGGAGCAACCTCGAAAAGGCCGGCGTCACCGTATTCGCTGCGCGTGCCGAATTCGCCGGGCCCAATAGCGTCACCGTCGCCGGCACTCCGTCGCAGGTCGTGACGGCGGAGCGCATTCTGATCGCCACCGGCGGATCTCCGAACCTGGGCGATGCCATTCCGGGCGACGAGTTCGTGATCACTTCGAACGAGGCATTTCACCTTCCGCAGATGCCGACGCCGCATCCTCATTCAGGGCGGCGGCTACATCGCAGTCGAGTTCGCCGGGATCTTCCACGGCCTTGGCGCTGAAACCACGCTGGTCTACCGCCGCAACAAGATCCTGCGTGGATTCGAGGAGGACATGCGCGATGGGCTGATGGAGGCCTACGCCAACAAAGGCATTCGCGTCGTCACGGGGCGGACCATCGCATCGATCGAGGCTTCGACGGAGGGCTACGCTGCCCGGCTCGATGACGGCCAAATCATCGAGGCCGATCAGGTGATGTATGCCGTCGGCCGCTCGCCAAACACAGCGGGACTAAAGCTGCCAGTGGCTGACATCGAGACGCGCAAGAACGGCGCGATCATCGTAGATGGCAACTCGCGAACCAACGTGCCGAGTGTCTACGCTGTTGGCGACGTCACCGACCGCGTCAACCTCACGCCCGTCGCCATCCGCGAGGGACACGCGTTCGCTGACACCGTTTACGGCAATAAACCATGGAGCGCGGAATACGACTTCATCCCGAGCGCCGTCTTCTCCACGCCCGAAATCGGCACCGTCGGACTCGATGAAGTCACGGCGCGCGATCCCAAGTTGGTCGCGGCCAAGTTTCCAAGTCTTGCGGGCCTCGGCGGGGCGGTCGACATCTACAAAGCGCGTTTCCGCACCATGAAGGCGACACTTTCCGGCCGCGACGAACGGATGTTGATGAAGCTCGTCGTCGATAGCGGCACGGGCCGCGTTCTCGGTTGTCACATTCTTGGTCCCGATGCTGCCGAGATCGTGCAAGTGGCCGCCATTGCGATGCGCATGGGCGCGACGAAGGCCGATTTCGACCGGACGATGCCGCTGCATCCGAGCGTCGCGGAGGAACTCGTGACCCTGCGCGAAAAATGGAGGCCGCCGGCCTGATCCTCCTCTCCCCTGTCATTTGCCGGGACAGGGGAGAGGGGGATCGGATCAATTGCAGAGCCTGGGTACCCAATGCCCGGACCTGGTGTAGTAGCCGCAGCTATAGTCCGGCGTCACCGGCACGAATAGGACGCCGCCGCGGAAGTGGTGATGGCCGCCGCCGTGCCCGCCACCTCCTCCGCCTTTGGCAAAGGCCGAGGCGTCGAAGCTGGCGAGACTCAGGGCCGCGACAGCGGCGCCGAGGAGGGTCTTCTTGATCATGATCGTCTCTCTCCTGTTTTCGTTCGATGGAGAGAGCATGCCGCAACGCTCGCGTTGGCGAAGTTCCGTGTGAGACATAGCAGCTGTAAAAGCGACCTGCGACGCGAAAGGCGCGTGCCGGCTTTGCGAACTCCATGCCGCATAGGCACTTGGCCGTTGATGTGGTCTGCGTGAGAACCTAAACAGTGCCAGTCGAAAGGGAGTTTTTGCGGTCATGCAGCGGCTTCAAGGGAAAATCGCGGTCGTGACGGGAGCCGGCGCTGGCATCGGCCTCGCCACCGCGAACGTGTTTGCCGCCGAGGGCGCGCACGTCTGGCTGACCGACATCAACGGAGAGACGGCCGCGGCGGGGGCGAACGCTCTGCGCGAGCAAGGCTTGCAGGCCTCGCACCGGGCGGTGGACGTTTCCCGCGGTCAGGATGTGACGGCGCTGTTTCGCGACGTCGCCGCGGCGCACGGGCGGATCGATGTGCTGGTCAACAACGCTGGCCTCAACGTTCGCGCCGATTTTCGCCACCTTTCCGATGCCGACTGGGTGAAGATCCGCGAGGTCAACCTCGATGGCGTGGTGCGCATCGCGCGCGATGGTTTCGCGCTGCTGAGAGCGTCGGGCGCCGGCTCGCTGGTGAACATCGCATCCATCATGGGCCACCGTGGCTTGCGCCAACTCGCCGCGTACTCGGCGACGAAGGGGGCCGTCTCGGCATTGACCCGCACGCTCGCGGTCGAGTACGCGCCGTTCGGTATCCGGGTGAATGCCCTGGCGCCCGGCTTCATCGAGACTGCGTTGACGGAGCGGGTGCTGAAGGTCCCGCAGTTCTCCAAGGCGCTGCTCGACAAGACGCCACTGGGGCGCTTCGGAACCGGCGAAGACGTGGCGCGTGCCGCATTGTTCTTCGCGTCATCGGAGTCGGCATTCATCACCGGCGCGGAAATTCCGGTCGATGGCGGCATGGCTGCGGCGCTTTAACGAATTAAGACTTGGAGGGTGTTGGGCATGGGCTCGAACTGGCTGACTTGGCGAGCGGCTTCTGTGATTGCCGTGATGGCGTTGAGTGGGTCTGCGCTCGCCGCGCCCGAGAGCTATTCGTTCGACAAGCAGCACACCGAGGTCCGCTTCAGCTGGGACCACCTCGGGTTGTCGCGCCAGTCCGGCCGGTTCATGGATGTCAGCGGCTCGCTGATGCTCGACCCCGACAAGCCCGAAACCTCGACCGTGGAGGTGACCATCAAGGTCCCGAGCCTGTGGACCGGCATCAAGGAACTCGACACGGTCCTGAAGGGCAAGGAGTTCTTTGATACGGCGAGCAATCCGTTGGCAACGTTCCGTTCCACCGACGTGAAACGTCTGAGCGATAAGACGGCGCAGGTGACTGGCGATCTCACGCTCAACGGCCAGACCAAGCCGGTGACGCTCGATGTGGTGTGGAATTTCTCGGGCGAGCACCCGCTGTCGAAAATCAATCCTGTTTATTCGGACCTTTATTATTCGGGCTTTTCTGCGCAGACGCAAATCCGGCGCAGCGACTGGGGAATTACGCGCACTATTCCCTACGTGTCCGACGAGATCCAAATCGTCATAGAAGCCGAATTGAAACGCAAAGAACCAGCGTCCGCCACCGAAGGCCCCTCCGTGACCGCACCGCTCCCGATCGAGAAGCAGTAGGGCAGGCACCCGCACCCGCCGGAAACATCCAAATCAGCGGCAATGCCGTGTCGGCTTTGGGCCATTTGCGGAATTCGACGCCCGACGGATCCCGTGGCCCTTGGTCAGCGGCTGATGCTTATCCAACGCTTGCCCACTCGCGACGAATGCCGCCCTCTCGCAGTAGCCGCGATGCGGCATCGAGCAGCCGTTGGCGATTCTCGGCGGCTTGTTCTTTCGAAACGCATGTCGCAGTTCCAGTCTCCCCATCAGGGCTTGACATCAATGGTTACGATCGTCATTTAATGCCATTGTTAGAATTACGATCGTAATCAAAGCGGACATCCACGCGCTCGTGCCCGACTTGGCGTTCAGGCTGGAGAAGAACAGGTCACCGGCAGCGCCGGCCGCTGCATCAGCAAGCACTCGAAAACCCGCATTGGAAAATCATGAAAGCGCTCGTTCTCAAACGTTATGGCGGACCGCAACATATCGGGTTCATCGACATCCCGCGGCCCGTGCCGGGTCCGGATGAAATTCTCGTTCAGGTGCACGCGGCTGGCTTGAACCCGGTCGACAACATTATTCCGAAAGGAGCATTCAAGCCCTTTCTCCGGCTTCAGCTTCCGGCCACGCTCGGCAGCGATCTGGCGGGGTCGTGGTGGAGGTCGGCAGTCGCGTGACTCGCTTCAAGCCGGGCGATGCCGTGTTCGCCAGTATCTTCGACCTGGGTGCGGGCGCGTCTCGCCGAGTTTGCAGCTCGTGCCCGAGACGGCCGCCGCGCTCAAGCCTGCAAATCTCGACTTTGTGCAGGCGGCCTCGATCCCGATGGTCGGGCTGACGTCGTGGCAAGCGCTCAAGGAGCGTGCACAGCCTCAAGCCCGGCCAGAAGGTGTTCATTCCGGCTGGTTCCGGCGGGATTGGCACGTTCGCGATCCAGCTCGCGAAGGTATCTCGGGGCAACGGTAGGCACGACGACCAGTAGCGGAAACATGGATCTGGTGCGTAGCCTCGGGGCCGATGAGGTGATCGACTACAAAACGCAAGAATTCGAAGACGTGCTGCAGGGCTACGACGCCGTGCTCGGAACCGTCAGAGGCGATGCGCTCGAAAAGGCGCTTCGGATTCTGAAGCCTGGAAGCACGGTCGTCTCGCTGATCGGACCACCTGACGCGGCATTCGCTCGTGGCAGAGGGTATGAATTTCTTCATGGTGGCGCTGATGAACTTGATGAGCCGCAAGATCCGATCGCCGTGCCGGCAAGCGCGGTATCGCGTATTCGTTCCTATTCGTGCACCCCGACGGTGAGCAACTCGCGGCGATCGGTGAACTGCTTCAAGTCGGGTCGCATCCGGCCGGTGATCGACAGGGTTTTCGCGTTCGACCAAGCTAAGGACGCGCTGGCATATCTAGATCAGGGCCGGGCGAAGGGTAAGGTCGTTATCCAGATGCGATAACGGACACGCGGAATTTGTGGTCCGCTCGGGGTCAGCAGCGGAGGTCGGCCGGTCGACGTGACGACCGACTGCCGCCTCGCCCGTCAACCCACTCGCCCCGTCAGCCTGCGCTCCGCCCGGTCCCGTCCGATCAGCGGCAGCAGGGCTTTTAGCTCCGGGCCGTCTTCGCGGCCGGTCAATGCCAGCCGTAGCGGGTGGAACAGCGCACGGCCTTTCGCGCCGGTGGCAGCTTTCACGGCGTTGGTGAAGGTGCTCCACGTCGTCTGATCCCACGGTTCGGGCGGCAGCAGGCCGGCGGCGGCAGTCGTGAACGTCGCGTTCTCGATCACAGGCGTGATCTCGCCGGCGACGACCTGCCACCAGCCGATCGCATCCGCGAGCTTCGTCAGGTTGCCGCGTATGGCGAGCCAGAATGCTTCGCCGCCGCCGACGCCGAGCGCGTTCAAGCGCGGAGCGACCTCGGCAAAGCTTTTCTGGTGCACGATCTTGGCGTTGAGCGTTGCGAGTTCGCCTTCGTCGAAGCGGCCGGGCGCGGTCGAGATCTTGGCGAAGTCGAAGCCCTCGGCCAGGGCGACCAAGCTCGGCTTCGGCTCGATGGCGTCCGACGTGCCGACGAGAGCGGCGTGACAGGCGATGGCGAGCGCCTCGAGGCCGCCCTCACGCATGCCGCCGATGGAAAGCGAATCCAACCGCTTCGACAGCGCCTGCCCATCCGAGCCAATCAGCAGGCTGTGGTGGGCGAACGCGGGCGGCACGGCGCCCAACGCCTCGAACAGGTCGATCTGCACGCCCGAGTTGGTGACGTGGTCGTCGCCGCGGATCACATGCGTGATGCCGAAATCGATGTCGTCGACCACGCTCGGGAACATATAGAGGAACGAACCGTCTTCGCGAATCAGCACCGGGTCCGACAGCGAGCCGATGTCGACCAACTGGTCGCCGCGAATGAGGTCGTTCCAGGATTTGAGCGTCGGCTGCGGAATGAGACCCGACTCGGAACTCGTGTTGGCAAGGCGGAAGCGCCAATGCGGCTTGCGACCCTCGGCTTCGAGTTTTGCGCGCTCCTCGTCCGTGAGTTTCAGCGCAGCGCGGTCGTAGATCGGCGGCAGCCCACGCGCGAGCTGGCGCTTGCGGCGGCGGTCGAGCTCGTCCTCGGTCTCGTAGCAAGGATAGAGCCGGCCCGCTTCGCGCAGCTTAGCCGCCATCTCTTCGTAGCGTGTCGTGCGGGCGGACTGGCGCTCCTCGCGGTCCCAGGTCAGGCCCAGCCATGTAAGATCGGCGCGAATCGCCTCGATGTATTCTTCCTTCGAGCGCGCGACGTCGGTGTCATCCATTCGCAGGATGAAGGTGCCGCCGTTTTTCCTGGCAAACAGCCAATTAAGGATGGCCGGCCGGATGTTGCCGACGTGCAGCCGACCCGTCGGTGCGGGTGCGAAACGGACGATCGGCGGTGGTGCGGGGTTCGCGGATGTCTTGCTCATGGCGCGCAAAGTAGCGCTTGAGCCTGAGAACTCAAGACTCAGAAATCAAGTCGAGCGCTTCAGGCGTGTCGCGACAGCACGGCGTTGAGAGCGGCGGCGTCGTTGGCATCGGCTGTGGTGAACACGATCGTCTCGCCGCTACGAAGATGGACGTTGAACACGGTATACCGCTTCGCGGTCTGGAACCACACCTCGCCGAAGCTCATGGCCGAGAGTGCGAACAGGACGACGGCAGCCAGAAGAAAGCGGGTACGCCAGCCAAATTCCACGACGCCGATGACGTAGATGCCGGCCAGCAGCGCAAATACCATGAACGCCAAGAATCGTCCGTGGCGGTCGCGATCGATATGCGTTGCCGCCTGGAAGCCTGCGACTTCGTCCAAATAAACACGCCGCCGGCCGAGCCTGAGCGTATACGGGCCGACGACGCCACGCTCGCGCTCCAAGGCCCACATCGGGACCTCGTAATTCCGGACTGCGGTAACGCCCATGAATAAGCCGCCGTTGTTCGCTCGTTTTGGCCCGCGCGAGATTCGCTAACGAATCATTAACCAGCCTAGGCGCGGACCTGAGCTCAATTCTGCCGGGAATTGGTTTGCGGCGGCTTAATTCGTGGTTTTATCATCGCGGCAAATCAGAGTTCGCTCAATCGGAGTTTTGCGAGTTGGCGCAGACGTTCTTCGGCGGCAACGCGCGTGTCGAAAACGCTTTCGAGTGCCTGGATCGTGAGAGGCCCAAGAAACGGGCTCATATTGGCAGTTTCCGTAATGGTCTGGACGACAGCGAATTGGCCGGATGGTTGCGCAACGACGGCGTAATTTGCATTCATGTCGAACATCCTCGGTCGACTTTGATTTTCCGACGCAAACAGCTGGAGCCCGTGAATGCCCTGCTTCGCGTCAAGGTGTCAATTCGTAGGATGAGCCGGATCAGCGGAAAGTGCGCTTTCCGTTGCTTGGAAAAAACCAGTTGAAAGCGCTCTTTCAGTTGAGCGCAATCTCTACGCCGGCGTCGTTTGCGGCAATTTCACCCCCGCTCAGCATGCTTGAAAAAGCTTCGCGCATGCTCTGCAGTTCGACTGACGCGAGCTTGAAAAAGCGGTTCTGCAGCCGCTGGCGGCGACGCGCCTCCTCCATCGTGAGAGTAAGCAGCGTGATCTTGAAGTCGCCAGGCGGATAGTTCGCGGGCTGCCCCACTTGATGACAGCCGAGCATGAGCCTGTAGAAGCGGACCCATTCCGGCTTCGTGGCAATCAGAATGTCGGTGGCGCCGCCCGTCTCCGCGGCCATCAGCGCCGACCGTACGAGGCATGCGTACATCGTAGTGCGTAACGACAGGTTCGTGAGGGCAGGCTCCACGGCGAGCCGCGAGATCTCGACGAGCCGGCGGTGAGGCTCGCGTGCCATGCGCGCAACCTCGGGATAATAGGGTGAGCAAGGCAGAGGGGCGCCCGAACCGCCCTGACTGAAAGTGACCCGCATTGCACCCACGCACTCGTCCTTTAGATAAGCCGCGAGATGGATGGTCGTCGGAGCAGTATCGGCGGTGTCGCTGTATTGTCCGGAAGGATCGGCCGGGATGTAGCCGGCATCGAAGTAGGCCCGGTAGCGAAGCCGGAAAATATGCGAAAGGTCTCCTGACGACGGAAGGACTACAAGACGAATGGGGAAGTCCCGGCGCAGCGACGGTTGACCGCCTTGGCGCGGACGAAACAGAATCGGATTTGACATGAAACCGCCTAGTCAGAGTTGGGGCGTGCACGCGACCAACTCTATTATGGCAATATAGTTCCGCAGTGCATCATCAACTCGACTGTGATGCAGGTAATTGCGCGCAATTGCCGCGCCCTAACGCGCGGGCTTTAGTCCGCTTCTCAGTCGGCCAAGGGCCTCGCAGCCATCGCGCGCATCCGGTCGAGGGCGCCTTGCAGGATGATCGTCGCAGCGACCTTGTCGATCACCTGACCGCGGCGCCGGCGGCTGGCGTCGGCTTCAATCAGCATCCGTTCGGCGGCGACCGTCGACAGCCTCTCGTCCCACAGCAGAACCGGAATCGGAGTCAAGCCGGCGAGGTTGCGCACGAATGACCGGGTCGACTGCACGCGTGGGCCGCTCGAGCCATCGAGGTTCAACGGCAGGCCGATGACGAGTTCACAAACGCGGTGCCGTTCCACGAGCGACATGAGTTCGGCAGCGTCGATCTTGAACTTGGTTCGCTCGATGGTCACGAGGCCGCTGGCGATCATGCGTCCGATGTCGGAGAGCGCAAGTCCGATGGTTTTGCTGCCGAGATCCAGCCCCAGCAGTGCGCCGCGCGCCGGCAACAGTGCCGCGAACGCCTCGGTGGTGAGTTCGGGCGGCGGGGCTGCGCGGGCGGTTTTGGGCGTCGGCTCGGTCATGCGGCCGTCATAAGGGCAAACCGTGCGGCGCGCTCATGTTTTCTCTCGGCTCGCGGTTTTTCAGCGCCAAGGCGCGCCGCTGGAAGGTCGCGCGCCTAACCCATTGTCGGCTGGAGTCGCATCCCTATACTGCGCCGACTGTCGCCAGGGAGAAGCAGCGCGCATGAAAGTCACGTGGCTCGGGCATTCCGCCTTCCGCATCGAAACCGGCAAGTCGGTCATCCTGATCGACCCCTTCCTGACCGGCAACCGCACGTTCGAGGCGGCAAAGATCGGCGTCGGGGCGGCGTCACAGGGAGCAACCCACATTCTCGTCACCCACGGCCACGGCGACCATGTCGGCGACACAGTGGCGCTGGCGAAATCGACCGGCGCCAAGGTCGTCACCAACTACGACCTCTGCATGTACCTTGCAAAGCAGGGGGTTACGGCGTTCGACCCGATGAATACCGGCGGCACCATCGACCAGGGTGACTTCAAAGTCACGTTGGTGCGAGCCGACCACTCGGCCGGCCTCGTCGAGATGGACGTCAACTTCCCGCTCGGAAGCGCAAACGGCATCGTCGTCACTCCGAGATCAGGCCCGACGCTCTTGCACATGGGCGACACGGACATTTTCTCCGATATGGGATTGATCAACGAAATCTACGCCCCGAGCGTTGGCATCGTGCCGATCGGCGACCGCTTCACGATGGGCGCGCACACGGCGGCGTTGGCGTGCCGAAGGTTCTTCTCGTTCAACACCATCTTCCCGGCGCACTACGGCACGTTCGACATTATCGACCAAACGGCCGACAAGTTCGTTGCTGAGGCCAAGGGAATGAACGTGGTGGTGCCGCAAGCCGGGCAGAGCGTTGCGGTCTAACCACCCCCAGGCCAAGTCCGGCCGGACGCTTGCGATTGCTGCGACGTGTTGTGAGCAACTGCTTGTAAGCGGTTGAGTAATCGTATTGAATGCGCGTCGATAAACAATCGCGTGCCGCCCGGCGGTCATGAGAGCAAGAGGGAGCCGAGCATGGCCGAGCCGATGACGGCCGAGGCGCCGGAGCCGAATAAGGTCGACATCGTTGCCGCGCCCGCGTTCCAGCTCAGCGGCGGCGACCGAACGCATTTCGCGCTGGTCCTCGCCGCTTTCACGGCCACCACTTTTTTGTCGGCGACGCTGTTGTTCTCGGTGCAACCGATGTTCGCCAAAATGGTGTTGCCGAAGCTCGGCGGCTCGCCGTCGGTGTGGGCGGTGGCGCTGCTGTTTTTCCAAGGCGCGCTGCTGATCGGCTACTGCTACGCGCACCTTCTCATTCGTTTCCTTGGGCCCCGTAATTCAGGCCTCGTCCATCTGACGCTGTTCGTGCTGGCGGCAGTCCTGCTGCCGATCGGCCTGCCGGAAGGTCTCGGCGATCCGCCGCCGGGCGAGCCTTATGTATGGCAGCTCAGCTTGTTCTCGGTCGCCGTGGGCTTGCCGTTCGTGGCGGTCGCGGCGAATGCGCCGTTGCTGCAGGCGTGGTTCGCGGCGACTGGTCATCCCCAGGGCAAGGATCCGTACTTCCTCTATGCCGCCTCCAACGTTGGCAGCCTGCTGGCACTGCTGTCCTATCCGCTGGTGCTCGAGCCAGCGTTCGGGATGACGCTGCTGAGCCAGCTGTGGACGGTTGTTTTTGCACTTCTGTGGCTTGCGATCGCGATTTGCTTCTATTTCGTTCGCCGCGGTCGACCTCTTCCAACAGCAGTGGAACCGGCCGCGAACGAACTGCCGCCGGGCGAGTTGCCGCTGACGGTGTTCGAAACGGCGCCAAAGCCCGCCGACGCGCTGACGCCAGCGCTGGCGGACGCACCGGACGTGCCGGTCACGCTCTCAGACCGGTTGGGTTGGATCGGCCTCGCCTTCGTGCCGGCCGCGCTGCTGACCGCATTCACGACCCACATCTCGACCGACATCGCGTCGGCGCCACTAATCTGGGTGCTTCCGCTGTCGATCTACCTGCTGACCTTCGTCATCGTGTTCCGCGAGCGGCCGTGGCTGTTCGTGCCGTCGGCCTTGCTCGTGGCCGGCGGGGCGTTTGGCCTGGGGCGCAAATGGCTGACATCCATCAACGCGACGCTGGGCTCCGATAGCGCGTGGGCACTGCCGAAATGGTCGGTCTGGGTTGCGGTGGCCGTAGCGGTTGCAATCCTGGCGGTCGTCTACGCGCGCAAAATGGTGAGCCCTGTCCGGCTGCTGCTGGCGCTTCACCTCGCCGCCGTCGCCTATGCCCTTTTTCAGATGGCGCAGACCCGGCACGACACCTGGTTTATCTCGAGCGCGGCCGGCGTTGCGGCGTTTCTCTCCGCTTGCCTCGTCGCGCATCGCACCCTCTACGAGCAACGGCCGGATGCGCGGAATCTGACCGAGTTCTATCTTTGGATGTCGTTCGGCGGTGTTTTAGGCGGCCTGTTTGCGGCGTTGATCGCGCCCAAGATCTTCTCCGAGGTTTTCGAGTACCCGTTGCTTGTGGCCGCGTCGATCGCTTGCCGGCCGGGCGCGATGACGTTCCTGCGCGACCGTTCCGAGCGGATGTGGGTGCTGGTGGTCGCCGTATTCGGTCTCATCATGCTGTATTGGGTGCCCTGGGGGGCGGGCCGCCTCGAGCTCACTTTCGGAGGATATGGCCTGACGCCGGCGCTGGTGGCGATGTACGCAGCCGGAATGGTGCTGTTCTGGTTTCGGGCGGGACGGCAGCTTGCGTTTGCCCTGTGCGCGTTTCTCGCTCTGACGACACTCCCTTCCAGCGTCCACAAAGGATCGGCCGAGCGCAGCTACTTCGGCGTTTATCGGGTCTCGCAATCGGACGACGGCGAGTTCAACGTGCTGACCCACGGCACCACTCTGCACGGCGCACAGCGCATCCGCGATAAAGAGGGCAATCTCGTCGTCGATACGACGCCCGGCACGTACTATTACCCCAAAAGCCCGATGGCGCAGGCGATCGCCATTCGCCGAGAAGCGTTGGAAGCTCAGGGCCGCAAGGGCCGCTATGGCATCATAGGCCTCGGCTCCGGCTCGCTCGCCTGCCACTCGGAAGTTGGCGAATCTTGGCGCTTTTTCGAGATCGATCCCGTCGTCGTCGGTATTTCGCGCGACAGCGGGCTCTTCACTTTCCTGGCCAACTGCCAGCCCAACGCCGACATCGTCCTGGGCGATGCGCGCCTGACGATGGCCAAGGAAGCGTCCAAGAGCCTCGACCTCATCATCGTCGATGCCTTCACGTCGGATGCCATTCCGATGCATTTGATGACGGCCGAGGCCCTGCAGATCTACGCCGACAAGCTGAAGGATGACGGCATCGCGGTGCTGCACGTCTCCAAC
This sequence comes from uncultured Alphaproteobacteria bacterium, assembly GCA_963847435.1. Classification (GTDB taxonomy): domain Bacteria; phylum Pseudomonadota; class Alphaproteobacteria; order Rhizobiales; family Hyphomicrobiaceae; genus CAWJZR01. Next base: position 317,146 of record CAWJZR010000026.1, read on the forward strand.
CGCTATCTCGACCTCGAGCAGGTGCTGGCCGCCACCGTGCCGCAGGTTCCGGGCCTGAAGGGCGTCGTCGTATCGGATGACACCTCCGACGGCAGCTATGCCTCGACCACGTCCACCATCGTCGTGGTCTCCAAGGACGAGAAGGCGCTCGAGACCTTCCGCGGCCTCGAAGGAGCCGAGGACCTGGGCGCCCCCCACCTCAAGCCTTGGACCGATGATTACTCCGACGTGCTTGGGCCGTTCCTGTCCAAGTGGCGCAAGCGCGGCTGACCCCCGCGGTTGCGCCGCCGCTCTTTGGCCGTTATGAGAGCCGGACTGTATTCTGGCGCCCAAGCTTCGGTGCCAAGAGCCAATCGGGAAGGGCTATATGCAAGTCGACGAGGGCACCGTCCGGCGCATCGCGCGCCTTGCGCGCATCAAGATCACCGACGAGGAGGCCAAGGGGCTCGAAAAGGAGCTGACGGGTATTCTCGACTGGGTCGAGCAGCTGAGGGAGGTCGATACCTCCGCTGTCGAGCCGATGACGCGCGTCGTCCCCATCGAGTTGAAGAAGCGCCAGGACAAGGTGACCGACGGCGAAATCGCCGCCGACGTGACGCGAAACGCGCCGTTCACCGAGGACAACTTCTACGTGGTCCCCAAGGTCGTGGAGTGAGCGTCATGCGCCGGCTTGTCGTGGCCGCCCTGTCGGTCGGGGCATGCGCTTCCGCCGAGGCGGGTGCCAGCGCGTACTTTCTCGGGACCTCCGTCTACGCGACTGACGAAGGCTGCGTAAAGCTGAAGGCGCTCGCCGCGGGCGAGCCTAAGAACGTCGGCACGGTGCCGGAGACGCTCACCTCGCAAGGCTTCAAGAGCTGGGAAGGCGGCTGCGCATTCGGCTCAATCCAGGAGCGCAGGCGGCACAAGCTTTATGTCTCGCGGATGACCTGCTTCGAAGGCCCAGATCGCTGGCTGGAGAAGAACAGTTTCGAGCTCGATCTCAAGGCCCGAACGGTGACGGTGACCGTCGCCGAGGGCCGCACGAAGAAGACCACCGTTTTCAAGAAATGTGATGCCGGGAAGGGGAAGTGAGCGTGACGGATCTGACGAAGCTCACCATTGCTGAAGCGCGCGACGGACTAGCCAAGAAAGAGTTCACGGCGACCGAGCTGACGAAGGCTTTCCTTGACGCGATCGACAAGGCCAACCCGGCACTCAATGCCTACGTGCTGCCGACGCCGGAGCACGCGCTCGCCCAGGCGCCGAAAGCGACGAGCGTCTGGCCAAGGGCGACGCGCGCCCGCTCGAAGGCCTGCCGCTCGGCAACAAGGACCTCTTCTGCACCAAGGGCATGCGCACGACCGCCTGCTCCAACATCCTCGACGATTTCAAGCCGACCTACGAGTCGACCGTCGGCGCAGAACCTGTGGGATGCCGGCGCGGTGATGCTCGGCAAGCTCAACAACGACGAGTTCGCCATGGGCTCGTCGAACGAGACCAGCGCTTCGGCCCGGTCGTCTCGCCCTGGCGGCGCCAGACAAGGCGGGAAGCCGAACGACGCCAAGCTGGTGCCCGGCGGCTCCTCGGGCGGCTCGTCCTGCGGCGGTTGCCGCCGACCTTTGCCTCGGCGCCACCGCCACCGACACCGGCGGCTCGATCCGCCAGCCCGCCGCGCTCACCGGCACTGTCGGCATCAAGCCGACCTACGGCCGCTGCTCGCGCTGGGGCATCGTGGCGTTCGCCTCCTCGCTCGACCAGGCCGGGCCGATCGCCAAGACAGTGCGCGATGCGGCAATCATGCTGAAATCGATGGCGAGCCACGACCCCAAGGACTCGACCTCGGTCGATGCGCCGGTGCCGGACTACGAGGCTGTCGCTCGACCAAAGGCGTCAAGGGCCTGAGGGTCGGCGTGCCGAAGGAGTATCGCGTCGACGGCATGCCGCAGGAGATCGAGGACGCTCTGGCAACAAGGGCATCGATTGGCTCAAGGCCGCCGGCGCCGACGATCCACGACATCTCCCTGCCGCACACGAAGTACGCGCTTCCGGCCTACTACATCGTCGCGCCCGCAGAGTGCTCGTCGAACCTCGCGCGCTATGACGGCGTGCGCTACGGCTTGCGCGTGCCCGGCAAGGATCTGATCGACACCTACGAGAACACGCGCGCCGCGGGCTTCGGCAAGGAGGTGCGCCGGCGCATCCTGATCGGCACCTACGTGCTGTCCGCCGGCTATTACGACGCCTATTATCTTCAAGGCGCAGAAGGTGCGCACGCTCATCAAGCGCGACTTCGACGAGGCGTGGAGCAAGGTGGACGTGGTGCTGACGCCGACGACGCCGTCTCCCGCCTTCGCATTCGGCGAAAAGTCCGGCGATCCGCTCGCGATGTACCTCGAGGACATCTTCACGGTGACGGTGAACATGGCGGGATTGCCGGGCATCTCCGGTGCCGGCGGGGCTGTCGTGCGAGGGAACGCCGCTTGGTCTGCAGCTCATCGGCAAGCCGTTCGACGAAGGCACCCTGTTCCGCGCCGCCCAGGCCATCGAGGACGCAGCGGGCCGATTCACGGCTCCCGATGCGTGGTGGCTGGTGGGTGAGGGAGCTGCCGCCGCGAAGACGGTGTCCGCCAAGTCGGCCCCAAAGGGCAAGGCGGCTAGCAAGTCCAAAAAGTAGGAGCTGGCGAGCCCACGGCTTAGCACGCATTGCGGTCCGCGCCCTTTATCCGGATGGCCTCACGCCCCCGACCCGTGCTAAGCGCCAACGGATCTAGCCCTCGCGAGGACGATAGCCATGGACCCGAAACGCCCCTGGGAATGCGCAGACATGACGCAGGTGCGCGCCGAGATCGACCGCATCGATGAGACCCTTGTGGACCTCATCGCCGAGCGGTTCGGTTACGTCGACCGCGCCTGGCAATTGAAGCAGTACACGCCGGAAGGCGCGACGGTGCCGTGGCGCATCCAGCAGGTGATCGACAAGGTGAAGGCCCGCGCCCGCGCACGCGACCTGCCGCCTGAGATGGTGGACATGGTCGGCGCACAGTGGCGCAACATGATCGGCTGGTTCGTCCAGTACGAAGAGGAGAAGCTGCGGTCGGCGCTGGGCGGCGAGGCCGATGGCGGCTCCGCCGACGGCATGTGACGGAGGAGGGTGCGATGATGCGGCTGGCGCCGATGACTGCGGGACTCGCGGCGCTGATCGCCGCCGCATTGACCGTCGGCGGCTCGTTTGCCGGCGCTCAGGAGGCGTCGAGGGCCGTGCTCGATCCCAAGACCGCGCACGTCAAGGCCGAGACCGGCGAGATCGTGCTGGTCGATATCCGCACGCCCGAGGAATGGCGCGAGACCGGCGTCCCGGCGAGCGCTCATGCCATCACCATGAACCAGCAGCCGACAGCATTCCTCAACGCCCTGGCCACCGTCGCGGGCACCGACAAATCCAAGCCCATTGCGCTGATCTGCCGAACGGGCAATCGCTCGGCGCATCTGGCTGCCGAACTACGCAAGGCCGGGTTCACGAACATTTTTGATGTCGCGGAAGGCGTCGCGGGAGGCCGCAACGGATCGGGCTGGCTCAGGGCCGGTTTGCCGCTGCGCAAAGGCGCCGACGTGCTCGCTCGGCCTGTCGTGGCAGGTGCGCAATGAACGCCTTCGTTCCGGAAGCGTCGCCATGAGCACGATTCCTGTCGATCCGAAACTCGTCGTGTTGATCGCGGCGCTGAATCCCGTGGCCATCGCCGTCGCCGCCTGGATGGGTTCCAAGGCCGACGAAGTGCAGAAGATCGTCATCGCGGCCTTCGCGGGGGCTGCGGCGGGTGTAGCGTTGATTTGGTTGCTGGCCGAGCTGCGCTTCGAGTTCATCGCCAAGCCGGCCCGAGCCGCCGCTGGCATTTTCGTGCTGCAATTCCTGTTCGGCCTTGTCTGGGCCTGGCTCGGGTTTCGGTTCGGACGTAGGCCCAAGAGTGAGTGATGGCCTGTCGAGCCTCAATTCGGGCCGCTGGCTTCCTCGTTTGGACACACTTTTCCAAGCCAATCCAGTAATCGCCGCTTTAAGTCAGAGGTGATTGGATACCCTTCGATTTGATTGCGAATCTCAGCACAACTCTTCCCGTTTGCTCGGAGGCCATCGACCACACGCTTGAAAATTTCCTCAACGCCGTACTTTGCAATCGCATCGGCAAGAAGGCCTAAAATGCCGAGTACAATCACACCTCCAAACATACCTCCGGGGCCGCCTAATATTGCAAGAGCAGCAGTCACGGCGGCCGCTCCAGGTAAGCCTGTCGCTGCCATTATCGCGATCAGTATCAACGCAGGAGTGCCCAACGCCACTAACTTTTTGACGACTTCATCCATCCGCAATATTCCGCTTAGTGAACTAAAACATTCGCTACGGAGTGTACGTTGTCAGATAAATAAATTCAATCGTCTGCCGCGTCGTTGCAAGCACAGTAAAACGTAGTGTGGCATCTGCGCTGCGATCAGGCGGATGCACGGGGTAGATCACCGCTTCGATCGCGCCGTCGCGGATGAGCAGCGTCAGGCGCTTCAGATAGGTGACGCCGCCCGTTTCGAAGGTTGGCAGGCGAAGCGCGCGCGCGAAAGAAAGATCGTCGTCACTGAGCAACGCGAATGGCAGCGCAAGGCGCTCGCTCAACTCGCGATGATGAGTGCTGTCCTGGCCGCTGAGGCCGTAAACTTCGCAACCGATTGCGCGGAACTGGTCGTAAGCGCGGGCAAAGCCCTCCGTCTGCGGCGTCGAGCCATGGGCGCCTGGAATGTGGTCCCAGTCCGGCGGATTGGCGAGGCCGGCGCGTCCGGTCCAGGGATAGACGAAGACGATCGTGCGCCCCGGCCGGCGGGCGAGGTTGACGGGTTCGCCCGGCGTTGCGTCGAGTTCAAGGTCGGGCAACCGCGTGCCGGGCTGCAGGTGGTCCGCGGCGCCGTCGTCGTTGGGCGCGGGCCAGGGCCAATCGCTCGCAGTCATCGCGGATGCGCCTGCAGCCACGCCAGCACGTCGCTCGCGTTCCGATCCGGCGGAAACACCGGATAGAACACATGCGTGATGCGAGCGTCGTCGATCACGAGCGCCATGCGCTTCAACAGCGTCATGTCCTCGACCTGCATCGTCGGCAGCTTCAGTGCCGTGGCAAGCGCGAGCTTGTCGTCGGAGAGCAGGGGGAAAGGCAGATGCAGGCGTTCGGCCGCCTCCGTCTGGTAGGCGGTGTCCTGGGTCGAGAGGCCGAAGACGTGGCTCACGTCCGCGGACTTCAGATCCGCGAAGTGATCGCGGAAGGCGCAAGATTGCGGCGTGCAGCCACGCGCGCCGGGAATGTCGTCCCAGCCGGTGGGCAGCGCGGCCCCTGGCTGTCCGGTGCGTGGGTAAGCGTAGACGACGGTGCGTCCTCGCAGGGCGGACAGGTTGACCGTGCTGCCATCGGTGGCCGGCAATGCAATATCGGGAAGGGACATGCCCGCTAAGTGCCGTGCGGCGCCGTCATCCTCGGGTGCCGGAATCCTCGACCAGTCGACGGCCAACAGGTTCGGTTGCGAAGTCCCCTGCATCAGCCCTTCTCCCGCATCAGCCGTGCTTTTTCTCGGTTCCAATCGCGCTTCTTGGCGTCCTCGCGCTTGTCGTGCAGCTTCTTGCCCTCGGCCACGCCCAGCTTCAGCTTGGCCTTGCCGCGCGCGTTGAAATAGAGCTCGAGCGGGATGATCGTCATGCCCTTGCGCTCGATGGCCAGGGTGAGCTTGGCCATTTCCTTGAGGTGCAGCAGCAGTTTGCGCTTGCGGCGCGGGGCATGCTGGAAGAACGGCCCGGCGGCGGGATATTCCGGAATGTAGGAGTTGATCAGCCACACGCCGCCGTCCTCGTAGGAGGCATAGCTCTCGGCGATGTTGGCCTGGCCCTTGCGCAGCGACTTCACCTCCGTGCCGGTCAGCATGATGCCGGCCTCGTAGTCCTCGGTGATGAAGTACTCGTGGCGCGCCTTGCGGTTCTCCGCCACCGTCTTGCGGCCGTCGTCTTTCTTGGCGGCCATGAGATGCCGTTCCTTTTCAAGTCGCCATCCCAGCGGTCATTTTCGAAGCCACGCCTCGGATAGACGACCAGGACCAGTCATCCACCATCCGGTGTCGTGTGGCCCAACGTTCGTGGGGCCAACCTTCGGTGGACCCGACCTTCATCGGATGACGTCGAGGGCGGGGTAGCCGCCCCGATGATGAGGACGGCCGTTTTCGATGTCGCGATTATTCCGCGGCTTTCGCCTGCAGCAGGCCGAGTTGCGCCAGAACGGCGTCGATCGCCTTCTTGCTGGCGTCCGTCAACGGCACAAGCGGCAGACGCGCCTCCGCGGAGCACAACCCCAGACGCGAGGCGGCATACTTCACCGGGCTCGGATTGGTCTCGATGAATAGCACGTCGTGCAGCGGCATCAGGCGATCCTGCAGGTCGAGCGCGGTCTTGTAATCGCCCTTGAGGCACGCGTTCTGGAACTGCGAGCAGAGACGCGGCGCGACGTTCGAGGCAACCGAGATGCACCCTTTGCCGCCATGCGCCATGAAGCCGAGCGCGGTGGCGTCCTCGCCGGAGAGTTGGATGAACTCCTTGCCGGGCATCCGGCAGGCCAGCCGCTGCTGCGAGGGCCGCGCGAGGTTGGCGGTGGCATCCTTGACGCCGGCGATGTTCTTCAGTTCGAACAGCCGAGCCATGGTGGCGACACTCATGTCGACCACGGAGCGGCCAGGGATATTGTAGATGAAGATCGGGATGTCGACGGCGTCGTTGATCGCCTTGAAGTGCTGGTAGAGGCCTTCCTGCGTCGGCTTGTTGTAGTAGGGCGTTACAACGAGCACGGCGTCCGCACCGGCTTCCTGCGCATGCTGTGAAAGCTCGATCGCTTCGGCCGTCGAGTTGGAGCCGGCGCCCGCGATCACAGGCACGCGCTTGCGGGCCGTCTCGATCGTGATCTCGACGACGCGCTTGTGCTCCTCGTGGGACAGCGTCGGGCTCTCGCCCGTCGTGCCGACCGGGACGAGGCCGTGCGTGCCTTCTGCGATCTGCCATTCGACGATGTGGCGCAGCGCGTCCTCGTCGAGAGCATCCCCCTTGAACGGCGTGATAAGCGCCGTGAACGACCCCTTGAACATGCGTTCCGTTCCTCGATGGGCGCAGGCTGTGACCCCGCACCGTTCGTTTCCGATTATCCCCGTGCGCGCGATGCCGCGAAGCGGTCCCGCAGCGCGCCCAGACGACGGCTGGTTTCGCCCGCCTTGAACGCCGGAGGGGCAGTTGCTACCTTCGCGCGCATCAAATCGCGCGCGCGAAAAGCGAAGTGCCGTCGCACATTCGCCGGACATTAGGCTCTTGATTGACGGCTCGCAAGCCGACTGGCGCTGTTAGCCTCTGGAAGGTGATCCGTTGCTCAGATCAAAATTCGACAGGCTGCCGCTGTTCGGTACTTCTGAACGGCGCACGGCAGGTCCGGACATGCGTGTTGATGGAACACGGTTCACCGGCACAGTTGCTCTCGCGATGCTCGCTCTCGTCAGCGCTGATTCTATCGCCGCAGCCAAACAATTGTCGGCCACGAAGCCGGCGGAGGCGGCGGCGATGGCTGCGCCGCCCAAGTCCGCGCTCGCGCCGATTCCGAAGCCCGCCGCGGCGACGCCCGAGGAGATCGCTCACGTCAAACTGCTGGACGAGGCGATCGCGCCCGTCCGCGATGCTCCGCTTTCGGCTGACGATGCGACCCGGATTCGCGACGCCATCCGCGCGATCGGGGCTGGCAAGGTGCCGGACGGTCAGTCGCTCAAGAGCGAAATTTCCGATCCGATCGGCCGCAAGCTCGTCGAATGGTATCGGCTGCGGTCAGGCTATGGCGATGCGCCTGAATACCGCGCCTTCCTCGACCAGAATCCGGCTTGGCCCGACCGCAACCTCATGACCCAGCGGCTTGAGGAGGCACTCTTCACGCAAGGCGGCTCTGCGGCTGCGATCAAGGCAGCGTTCAAGGACAATCCGCCCAGAACCGGTATCGGGATGGCCGCGCTGGCCTCCGCTTTACTGGCCGAGGGCGACACCGAGAGCGCGAGAAAACTCGCCGCGAAGGCGTGGCGGGAGGAATCCATCCCCTCAAGCTTGGAGACGGGGTTTCTCGACCGCTTCAAGCCGCTGTTGACGGCGGCGGACCATAAATGGCGGCTCGACCGGCTGCTGTTGGACGACCTGCGTTACAAGAACGAGCGGGGTGATCGGGCGTCCGTGGCGCGCCGCGTCATCGCGTTGCTGCCGGAGGCCGACCACAAGAAGGCGAATGCCCGGCTAGCGGTATTCCAGAAGTCGTCGGGCGCCCAGGCTCTGATGGAGGCCGCTGCTGGCGACGCGGCGTCTGATTGGGGGTTCCTGTTTCACCGCATCCAGCAACTGCGCTTGTCAAAGCGCACCGACGATGCTGCGAAGCTGATGCTGACGGCGCCGACCGACCCGGCCAAGACCGTGAGTCCCGACGGCTGGTGGTTCGAGCGTCGGGCCAACGCCTACATCGCGCTCAACGCCGGCAAGACGAAACTGGCCTACGATCTGATCAAGGATGCCGGCCCGCTCAGCGTCAATCCCGCCAAGGAGCAGGCGTTCATGGCGGGCTGGATTGCGCTGCGCCTGCTCAAGGATCCGAAGGCCGCCGAGGCCCACTTCAACGCCATGCGCAAGGCGGCGGATGGCCCCCTGAGCCGGGCCAAGGCGCTTTACTGGCTCGCTCGCATTGCCGAGTCCCGGGGTGAGCAGGCGCGGGCAAGAGAGTATTACAAGGAAGCCGCCATCGACGGCGACACCTTCCATGGCTTGCTCGCGCGCCTGAAGATCGACCCTTCCAACCGCACCATCGTCATCAAGCCGCCGCAGCCACCGACTCGCGAAGAGATCGACGCCTTCAACAAGCTCGACGCCGTGCGGGCTACCGTCATCGCGCGGCGCTCGAGCCTCGACACACCAGTGGTTCGCGCGTTCCTCTATCAACTCCGCAACGTGAAGGAGAACGAGTTCCCAGGGCGCACTGATTGCGCATTTGGCGGATGCGCTGGGCGAGACGCAGACGGGACTGCGCATCGCCAAGACGGCCATCGCAAAACGTCAGAACCTTCTCTATTACTCCTACCCAATCCATCCATTCCCCGCCTACACGCCTCTGCGCGTGCCGCCCGAGCCCGCATTTCTGCTGGGCATCGCGCGTCAGGAGACAGAGTTCAACAAGTTGACCGTGTCCGGCGCCGGGGCCAAAGGCCTGCTGCAGGTGATGACGGTGACTGCGGAGCACATCTGCCGCGACTATCGGGTCAAGTGTGAGATACCGCGACTGCTCACCGACACGTCGTACAACACCATGATTGCTTCGGCCTACATCGGGGACCGCATGGCCGAATTCGGCGGCTCCTACGTGCTGACCCTCGTCGGCTATAACGCGGGCCCTGGACGCGCGCGCCAATGGATCAGGCAGTTCGGCGACCCGCGTGATCCCAAGATCGACCCGGTTGATTGGATCGAGCGCATTCCGATCCAGGAGACGCGAGAGTACGTGAGCAAGGTGCTGGCCAACGTGCAGATGTACCGTGCCCGGCTGGGCGAGGGGGCCAAGGCATTGCGATTGGATGAGGACCTGGCGCGCGCCAGGGGTTCGACGGTCATGCCGTCCTCGCCCGATGCCGCGCCGGACGCAACAACCCCGGATGACGGTTGATATCGCATTTCGAAGCAGCGTCTGCCGCGCGGCACGGCTCTGCGGACTAGCGCCGCGCCTGCGAACAAGCTATCGCAGCAATAGGGTTAAAGGGCGCGCTAACCCGATGAATTGGGTCCTCGCGACGACGTTCGGCTCGGGCTTTGGCGGAGGGCTTCCGGCATGGGGATTGACAGGATGACGGCGACGGCGCCTTTCCAGGACATCTTCTTCACCGCACGCGACGGCCTGCGGCTGCATGCCCGCCGCTACGGCAGTGCGGACCACGGCAGCACCAGGCCGCTGCTATGCCTCGCCGGCCTCACGCGCAATGGCCGCGACTTTCACGACATCGCCGTGGCGCTGGCCAACGGTCAGCACCCGCGCACTGTCTACACGCTCGACACGCGCGGCCGCGGTCTTTCCGAGCACGATCCCGATTGGCGAAACTACGTGGTGCCGGTCGAAATGCAGGACGTCATCGACTTCACGACGATGGCCGGGCTGCATGACTGCGCTATTCTCGGCACGTCTCGCGGGGGCCTGATCTCGATGATCCTCGCTGCGGTGCAACCGACCATCATCGGCGCGGTGATCCTGAACGATATCGGTCCGGTCATCGAGCGCGAGGGGCTCGCGCGGATTTCGGGTTACGTGGGGCGCGCACCGCTGCCGCACTCGTGGGCGGATGCCGCGCGAATGATCCGGGACTTGAGCAAGCGGCATTTCCCGTCCGTGCCCGAGGCCCAATGGGAGGACATCGCGCGCCAGCTCTTCAACGAACGCGATGGTAAGCCCTCACCGGGCTACAACTCGAAGCTCGCTCGCTCGTTCTCCGTCTTGGATGGGCCGATCCCGCCGCTGTGGGCACAGTTCGACGCGTTGAAGCGTGTCCCGGTCATGGTGCTGCGCGGTGAGAATTCCGACATTCTTTCGCAGGCGACCGTCGACGAGATGAATCGCCGGCATCCGGCGTTCGCCACGCTGACGGTCCCGGGGCAGGGGCACGCCCCACTCCTCAAGGACAAGCTGTCGATCGAGACCGTAGGGCGATTCCTCGACGCGACCGACGCCGGTCAGCGCGTGGGCGGGCTGGCCGTCGCCTGAGGGATCAATGAGACGCCAGGATTTGCGGCCGTCTTTGACTCTCAGCTTTCGCGACCACGAGTTCGTCTACGCGACACCACATTGAAAAAGCCCGGCGGCAAATGCCACCGGGCTTTTTTTGTTTGAGGTGCGCTAACCTTCACTTCCCCGTCAGCTTTTCGGACGGCTGGTCTCGACTTCGCCTTTGTCAACTCGCGCGAGAACTCGGTCTGCCCGCCGGACGCCAGGATACGAGCCTGCTCGACCCAGTTCTCCCGCTCGATGCGACCCTTGAAATCGAGGACGTTGCTGATGCGGTCGATATCCTGGCTCGTCCAGTTGGCCACCTGCTCGTAAGCGGTGACGCCGAGCGAATTCAGCTTCTTTTCAATCAGCACGCCGACGCCGCGGATGCGCTTCAGGTCATCGAGGCCGGCTGCCGGCTTCAGACCCGCGAGCCCACGGCCACCCTCGGCTGCGTCGCCGCGTAGCGCTTCCGAACGCACCGAGCGCAGCCCTGAAAGGTCGGTGCGGGGCGCGGCCTTGGCGGGCTCGGCAGTATTGCCGCGAATGGCATCGGCGAGCTTGGCTGGACGTGCTTCGACAGCAGCGGTTGCTGCCGCGGCGGCGGCGGTGGTTCCAGGAGCCGCCGCAGAGGCGCGGCCGAGGCGGCGTGAGTAGTCCGTATCACCGCCCTTGGCGAGCACCTGAGCCTGCTCGATCCAATTCTCTTGTTCGACCCGCTTGGTGGCGCCGAGCGCATCATTGACGCGCGCAACGTCGCTGCCACCCCATTTGGCGACGTCTGCGAAGCGAGTCACGCCGAGCACCTGCAGCTTCTTTTGCATGCTGGCATCGATGCCGCGAATGCGCGTGAGGTCGTCGATGCCGCTGGCGGCTGCCGCCGGAGTTGCCGCGGAAGCAGGCGCGGCCGCCACCGCAGGCTTCGCGAACGGGGCCGCAATCGGGGCAGCAGGAACGACCGGGGGCACAGGGACCACTGGCTTGATCGCGGGGGCTACCGCCGCAGCCGGAGGAGGCGGAGCGGGAGGAGACCCAGCGGAAGCAGGTGCAACCGGTGCTGCTGCCTTGGCAGCGACAGGTGCTGGAGCTGGCTGAACAGGCGGTGCCGTGGTGGCCTTCACCACCGCGGCGGCGGCGGTCGCTGCTGCAGTCGCGGCGGCGGCTGCCACCTTCGCGGCATCGCTGATCGCTGGTATCGCTGCTGGCACAGCGCTACCGGGTGCGGCAGGTGTCGGCGCTGACGCGGCTTTGACGGCCGGCGGCGGGATGGAGATGGCGAGCTTCTCGCCCTCATTTGCGGTCGGCTTGGCGAGCGTCATCGTAGCTTGTGCCAGGCGCCGCGAGTAGTCGGTCTCGCCGCCCTTGGCGAGAACCTGCGCCTGCTCGATCCAGTTTTCGCGTTCGACGCGGCCGTTCATGCCGAGCCTGTCGGCGATGAGCTGGATGTCATTACGCTTCCAGTTGGCGATATCGGCATACCGGCGGACGCCGAGACCGATGAGCTTGGCGCCCAGATCGCGGTCGATGCCGCGAATGCGTGTCAGATCGTCATCCGGCGCAGGCGCCGCCGCCACCGGCGGTGCGGCGGGTTTGGCGGCGGCCGGCGCCGGAGCGGTCGTCGCAGCCGGGACGACAGCCGCGGGTGCGGCCGGCTTCGAAGCCGCGATCGGGGCCGAGGCGACTGCTGGACCGCCGGAGCTGGCGGCCGCAGGCATGATGACGCGTGGTTGCTCGGTGGTGCCCACGGTCCTGGTGGCGGCAGCAGCCGACGCGGTCGCTGCAGCGGCAGCAGCGGCGGCCGCAGCCGCAGCCGTCGAGACGGGCGAGAACGGCGCCGGAGCAGCGGGCTTGGGAGCCTGCGGCGCGGTCGATGACGGCGGCATTACCACGGCTGTGGCATGCGTGGCGACGGGCTTTGGTGCGGCGGCGGCAGGCGCGGGCGGAGCTACAGGCGGGGCCGGCCTCGGCGCGACCGGGGCAATGGGCGCCGCCGGGGTTACGATCGGGCGCGGAGCCGTCGGCGCGACTGCGACGGGCGCCGCTGCTGGAACTGCAGGCTTCGGCGGCAGCGGCGCGGCTGGCGCCGCTGGCGTGACGCCCGGTTTCGCTGCCACGACAGGGGCGGCCGGAGGTGCAACCGGGATGGCCGGCTTTGCGACGACAGGCGCGACGGGAGCCACGGGAGAGGTAGCGGGCTTCGGCGCAACAGCGGCCGGGGCAGCGATCACCGGTGCAACCGGAGGCGGGGGAGCGGGACGCGCCGCCGGGGCCGGCGTTGCTGCAACCGGCGTTATAGGAGCGTCGGGAGCCGGGGTCGCCGGCTTCGCAGCAGCCGGGGCAGGGGCTGCGGCAACCGGCTTCGCCTCCAGCGCGCGGTCGAAACGCGTCGTGGGCTGAGCCGCCGGGGCTGGGGGAGCAGGACGCGGCGACGGCTCGATACGCGGAGCCGGACGCTCAGGAGCGGCTGGCGCTCCTGCAACCCGTGCAGCCGCAACAGCGGCGGGTGCCGCCGCGGCAGCGGTCGCAATGGCCGGCGTCATGGCGGTTTCGGTAACTGTGTGCTCGACGCGATCTGCGAAGAACATGCGGCGGAACAGGCAAGCCACTAAGGCGCCCAGCAGAAAAGCGGCGAGCATAAGCAGCGCCGTCTGCAGCAGAAAATACGTCATACTCTACGTCTCCCCAACGCGAACCGAAACCGTGCAGGTCTCGTCTATTCCTCGACGCGACCGCAGGAAATCCAGCCGACGAGCAGCCCGATCACGAAGGCTACGACCAGGTACCAAAACAGCTTGGCGATCAGATAGTCCATTGCACGCGCACTCCATTCGACGACAACCGGGACGCTTTGCGCGGGTCAAAGCCGGCGCTCGCAGCGGTCCCTTCGTATTCCAAGCGGCTGGCCGCTTTTCGCGAGCCAGCCGCCGTTCCATTGCTTGGCCGTGTGCCGGGCTACTCGGCCTTCACGCCGAACTCGATGCGCCGGTTCTTGGACCGGTTCTCGGGCGTGTCGTTGGGTGCAACCGGACGCGTCTCGCCGTAGCCGATGGCGCGCAGCCGGTCCGCGGGAACGCCGGCCTTCGTGAGGTACGAGACGACGGACTGGGCGCGGCGCTCGGACAGGCGGAGGTTGCGTTCAGGCGTCCCCTCGGCGTCGGTGTGGCCCTCGATCTCGATAGCGAAGCCGGGACAGGCGTTGGCCGACGATGCGAGCTTGTTCAGCGTGCTGGAGCTGTCCGAGTGCAGGTCGGCGCTCGCGCGCTCAAAGCGGATGATGCCCTCCTTGGCAACGCTGCGCAGAGTATCCTGGCACTTGGCGGCTTCGGCCTTGCGCTGCTCAGTCACCACAGCGACCTTCTGGCGGTCCTTGGCTGCAGCCTCGTCGGCTGCACGCTTGGCGTCCGCGGCCTTGCGAGCTTCTGCTTCCTCGGCTGCACGCTTGGCGTCTGCGGCCTTGCGAGCTTCTGCTTCTTCGGCTGCACGCTTGGCGTCCGCGGCCTTGCGAGCATCGGCTTCCGCTGCGGCATGCTTGGCATCGGCGGCCTTGCGAGCTTCAGCTTCTTCGGCGGCGCGCTTGGCTTCAGCAGCCTTACGAGCTTCGGCTTCTTCTTCGGCCTTCTTCGCCGTGAGGTCGATGGCGGGCGGCTCAGGTGCCTTCGTATACATCAGCGCGTCGGAGGTCTTGATCGAACCCGGCAGGCCCGACTTCCAGGCCTTACGGATGCTATCGGCCGAAGCCTCGTCTCCGGCATCTCCCGACAGCGTCAACTGATTGCCCTTGAGTTCAGCGTGGCCGCTCTTCAACCGGGCGAGCTGCTGCAACGTGGTGGTCGTGCCGCGCACCAATTGATCGGGGGCGCCTTCGGCGAGCTGCATCTTGTCGACGACTTTGCCGAACGTCTTCTTGGCAAGCCCGACGACCTCCTCACGCGCCTTATCGCTCGGAATATAGCCGGAAAGCACGACTTCCTTGCCATCGTGCACAGCTGACCAAGCGTAGGGACTGACTACCGGCGGCGTGATCTTCTCGCTGACCAGCTTCACGCCCTGCGGCAGCTTACCGCGGATTGCGGACACGACCTGGTGGTATGTGTCGACGGTCTCGGTCTCGCCAGCGACGGTAAGATCCGTACCGCTGAGCTCGACATGACCCTTCTTCAGAGAGGCAAGCTGTTTGGCAGCGAAGCTGATGCCGCCCAGCCACGTGTCTTGCGAAGGTGCGCCGCGCGCAAGCTTCATGCGGTCGTCGATCTCGCTCTTGGGGAAGTTGGCCTTGATGACGCCCAGGATGGTTTTGCGCGTGGCTTCATTCGGGACATAGCCAGACAGGCGGACGGCGCTGCCGTCGCGCGTCGCGGCCGACCACAGGTAGGTCTCGACCTTTTCGATGAGCTCTGTTTGAGCGTTTGCGATGCGAACGCCCCAAACGCCCTTGGCGACCTCGAGTGCCTTGCCGGGCTCGGCGTCGTCATGTGCGCGCCCGAGGATTGCGCCGTCGCGACCATTGAAGCTCGGCGAGGCCCACGATAGGCCCGCAGCATTCAATGCGTCTTGTGTCCGCTTGGTGAGATCCGTCTCGATGTGCGAGCGCTCGCTCAGCGCCGTGATCCAGAGCCATACCGCGAGGGGAAGCAAGCCCCACAACCAACGCAACGGATTACATCTCATACGGAACTGCTCCCCAAACTCAGTCACGCCCTGCGCCGCGTCAGCAAGCAGGAACTCTCCAAGACGACTATCCCGATCGGAAAATCGGACGATGACGCCGGATTCAGCGGATGTGTCCCCCACATCACGGCATAAAATCGCCTGCACTATAGACAAGCGCATTCACCATTGGAAGCGGCGTCGGATCAGCGCGGGATCGGACGAAAGCCTGATATGAGCCCGGTTTGCCACGCTTTTCAGCGTCGCTTGGGTAGCAAGCTGGATGGCCGTCGCGTCGTTGAATCAGTCGTGCCAAATCAGCATAGGTTTCTTTTTGGGAGTTGCTGTCGCAAATCGAACACACCGAGACAGCGTTCAAGCCACCGATAATCTGGCGCCGCCTGAAGCAAGCCTCGCTTTTGCGAGTATCTTCTCGCTGGCGGTGATGGCCGTCGCAACTTCGCCGCCAGAAACGGGCCGACTGAAGTGATAGCCTTGTGCCTCGTTGCAGCCGGCGGCCGCAACGCGTTCGAGGTGCAGCTGGGTTTCGACGCCCTCGGCGACAGTCCGCATATCGAGAAGCCGCGACAACCCGCACACAGCGCTCACGATAGCGGCGCAGTCCTCGCGCACCGGAAGATCGCGAACGAACGTCTGATCGATCTTGATTTTATCGAAATGGAAGTTGCGCAAATAACTCAATGACGCGAACCCTGTGCCGAAATCATCGAGAGCGATCGAAACGCCGAGCGCACGCAGCTTATGCAGCACTTCTAGCGTCGCCGCATCGTTCTGCAGAAGCAGTGTCTCCGTGACTTCCAACTCGAGCCGATCCGCTGGCAGGCCCCCATCTTCGAGCGCGGCGGCGGCAATGGCGTAAAGGTCGCTCGAGGTGAATTGCACGGCAGACAAATTGACGGCAACGCGAATATGGCCCGGCCACGCTGCCGCGTCACGGCATGCGCGCCGCAAGGCCCATTCTCCGATCGGTGAAATCAGACCCGTTTCCTCGGCAATGGGAATGAAGTTCGCCGGCGACACGAGGCCCCGCCTCGGATGCCGCCACCGGATCAACGCTTCGCAGGCGGAGACGCGGCCGCATTGCAGATCGATGATCGGTTGGTAGACGAGGTGAAATTCGTCGTTCTGAAGAGCGAGTCGCAAATCGGCCTCGAGACTGCGCCGCTCCAGCAGTTCCTGCTCGTGCTCGGCTCGGAAAAATACCGCATTTCCGCGGCCGCACGACTTCGCGCGATAAAGGGCGATGTCGGCGTTCTTTAAGAGATCATCGGGCGAGGTGCCGTGACCGGGCGCGAGCGCGGTGCCGATGCTGGCACCCACGGTCAGGGAATGAGTGGGCAGGTCGTAAGGCTCAGTGAGGCTGCGCAGGACGCGGCCGGCGAGGCTCATGGCCTGGTCCTCGCTCTCGGCACCCGTCTGGATGATCGCGAACTCGTCGCCACCCAGTCTCGCGACGAAGTCCCCCTGCCGAACTGTCTTTCGTAGCCGCTCTGCAACCGACTTGAGGAGCGCATCACCCGCTGGATGGCCGAGGCTGTCGTTGACCTCCTTGAAGCGGTCGAGGTCGATCCAATGCACGGCGAAGCCGGCCGGATCCTGAAACGCCAGCTCGAGCCGCTCACGGAAACTGAAGCGATTGCCGATGTCGGTGAGCGTATCGTGGCGAGCCAGTCGCGCGATCTTCTGCTCCGACGATCGTTTCTCAGTAACGTCGGTGTGCGTGTCGACCCAGCCGCCACCCGGCAGCGGCTGGCAGGCGACGCTGATGACGCGGCCATTGGGAAGCGTTCGCGTTGTCGTGCGTGGCGTTACCCGCTGCAGGCTTTCTTGGTGGGCCTCACTCCATTCCTGGAGAGTGGGTGCGTCCTCGGCTTCTGGGGCGCCCTCATGGCGCGAGATATGGAAACGGATGATGTCCTCAATCGACGTCCCTGGTTCAGTCAACTTCCCGGGGAGTTCGTAGATGTCGCGATAGAGCTGATTGCAGACGAGCAGGCGCCGAGAACTGTCGAACATGGACAGTCCCCGGTTCATGTTGTTGAGCGCGATGTCGAACCATGTGTTGAGCTGCAGGAGCCGCTGCTGCTGGTCGAGGAGCGCGATGGCATCCAATTTGAAAACGCCCACGGCGCGGGCCATGTCGCCGATCTCGTCGAGATCGTCCAGGCCGCGGATCTCGACCCCGGTGTCATTGCGGGCGAGACGTGTCATGGCGTCGGTGACTGCACGCAGGCGATGTGCAATGCTTCGCACGATCAGGAAGCTAAGGGGACCAACCGCCGCCAGCGTGATGAACGCAGCCGCAAGCACCCCGAACACCAAGTTCAGGCTGTCTTCGAACAGATTGCGGCTGATGGCGCGGGCCGCCGTCAGCCGTTCGGCCCGATAGCCGGCGATCAGGTCCTGCAGTGCGTCCGCTGAATGGCTGTACCGGCTGATTGCGTTTTTCAAACCGCCGCGAGCGGATGAAGAGCCTGGGTCCGCAGCGGCGAGCACGTCGGCGGCTAATCGTTGGGTCTCAGCGAACGCGCGGTGGAGGCGCTCTCCGCCGGGATTATCGTGCCCGGCGAGGAGGAGCTTGACGCGCGCATCAATGATCGCGACGGCCTCGCGCTGTTCTTTCGGCACATTGGGTTCGAGGCTGGCCGTCTCTGCGATGCGACGGTGCCGCTCGGCCAGCAGTTCGAGTTCAGCCGCGTCGACTGCCCGCGCAAACGCCTGTTCATAGAGTTGGCGTGCTGCCGCGCCGGTTCGCTGGGCGTGGTAGATGGAAGCGACTGCCATGATGAGCACGGACAGGAACGCAAGCGCGCCAGCGAGGTAGAGGCGCGCCGTGATCGTTCGTGGAAGGCTGGGCAGTCGCATATGGGCGTCGTCTCAGGTTCTGCTGGGCGTCTTTTCGACCGCGCGGGCCGCGCTCGCCTAACAGAACCGACACATTCACCTTGTCCGCAGCTTATGCCGGGCGCACAGCGATCCCTCGTTTACGCACTGCACGGCTTGCCCCTATGGCGGGAAGGCGCGCTCTCGTAGGATGAGCCTCACTCTTTGCTGGGAGGGGCTGAGGCCCGATGGCTGCGCGCACGACCAGATTGGCGGGGATCGGCGTTTTTCGCGATCTGCCGCCCGAGGCTAGCCGGGAGCTGGAGGACAGGCTGCTGCCGGTTCCTGTTCGGCGCGGCGAAACGCTCGTGCTCCAGGGCGAGGAGGCGGATGCGCTTTATCTCGTGGTGACAGGGCGGTTCGAGGTGCTGCTCGACGGACGGGCCGACCCTGTGGCCGAGATCGGGGCCGGAAGTCCGATCGGGGAAATCGCTTTTTTCGCCGGGGGCCGGCGAACAGCCACGGTCAGGGCGTTGCGCGACAGCGTGGTATTGAAGCTCGGCCGTGAGGAATTCGAAGATCTCGCGCGCCGGTCGCCAGGAGTTTGGGCGGCAATCACCGCGACATTGGCGCAGCGGTTGGCCGCGACCACGGCGGCGTCCTCGCACCAGCCGATTCGAACGAGCCGCCCGCATACGATTTGTATCTTGCGCGCCGGCGCCGCCCCCGTCCCCGAACAGTTTCTGAAGCAACTCGAAGCGGCCTTTGCTCAGTCGCCCACCTTGTTCCTCGATGCCGGGGGAGTGACCGGGGAGGCGGGTCGGAGTGCCTCACGCCCGCCTGGCGACGATGACGACACCCAATGGTTCAACGACCTGGAGAGCCGGTTCGAGACGGTCGTCTACGTGGCGGACGCGAACTTGACGCCGTGGTCGCAGAAGGCCATCCGGCAGGCGGATGTCGTGGTTGCAGTCGCGCAGGCACGCCAGCCGATGGCCAACCGGCAGGTCAACGAGGTCGAGGCGTTTGCCGCTCGCCTGCACAAGCCGCGCAACACCCGCCTCGTGCTGTTGCATGATACGGCGCCGCCGTTTTCTGGAACCCGACATTGGCTGTCGCCGCGCCCGTGGCTTCACGCACACCATCATGTCCGCCTTTCCCGAGCCGGCGATACCGCTCGTCTGGTGCGGTTCCTGAATGACACGGCCATTGGGCTCGTTGCCTGCGGGGGCGGGGCATTCTCGGCGGCGCACATCGGCATGTATCAGGCGTTGTGTGAAGGCGGGCTCGAGTTCGACATCATGGGCGGCACCAGCGGCGGCGCGGCGATGACGGCTGCTTTCGTGCGCGGCGTCGGGCCTGACGAGATCGAGCGCGCCGTGCACGACATCTTCGTGCGCAGGAGGGCCATGCGACGGTGGACCTGGCCGCGCTACAGCCTGCTCGATCCGAGTGTGCTCGACGCCTGCCTCGAACAGCACTTCACGTCCCTGGATATCGAGGATTTGCCGCTGCCCTATTTTGCCGTGGCGACCAACCTCACCCGCAATGAGCCCGTATGCATCCGCAGTGGCCCTTTATGGCATGCCGTGCGAGCGAGCAGCGCCATTCCCGCGCTGCTGCCACCGGTCATCAGCCGCGACGGCGACATGCTGGTCGACGGTTGCCTGCTCGAAAACGTGCCCGTCGAAACCATGCACGCCATCAAGTCAGGGCCGAACGTCGTGGTCGACTTCCAGGTGCCGGCGCTGGAACGCTGCCAGGATACCCTGCCGGCACTGTCGCGGATTGAGATCTTCCGGCGCAGCCTAACCCGCAGCCTGCGGCGGGGACTGCCGCCAGGACCATCACCGCAGATGGTGCTGATGCGATCGCTCATGCTGAACAACCAGGGACTGAAGGGTCGCTTGAGGCCGGGGGACCTCTTGCTGGAACCCGCGATACCGGAGGGGATCTCACATCTCGATTGGCATCGCCACGCCGAACTGCGGGCTGAAGCCTATGCCTACGGTCTCGCGGAACTGGAGCGAGTTGGGCGCCTGCAGCGGATCTAACCGCGCCGGCGAGGTCGTACTGGAAGACAAAAGCCCCGTGGCTCCACTAAATGCATGTGGCGCCACGGGGCAGTGGGGGGAAAGAGCAAGAAAGCAAGTAGATGCTAGTCCAGAACTAGTGCCGCGAAGCACGAAAGCCTCGGCGGATACGGTCACCTGCGGACAGCACGTCCGCTAATTGGTTTCCGATCGAACCACGAGGCGTATCCGTCCCGTGCCTTCGATGCTTATGACTATGGACCCATAGGCTCCTCGAATCTTGTGGCAAAACGCACAAAAGCTAAAAATTTCTCGAACAAAATCAGATCGCTTTGGTCGGCTTTTGCCTAAAATTTCAGCTTTCCGCGTCTCCCTTCGCGGTGTGGACCAGGGCGTACATCGCGTTCAGGTTAATGTGGGCCGCAGAGCCATCGCGCACGATGACTTTTTCGCGCTCGAGTTTGTTGAGTTCGCGCGTCACCGCCTCGCGATGAGTGCCGATACGGCTTGCCAGCTCGGTGTGGGTTGGCAGTCGCGCGATATTGGCGCTGTTGCCGAACACCTTCCCGTCCAATGCAAGCCGCAGCAATTCGGAATGGAGGCGGCTGCAGACACCCAACGCGCTCAACTCGTAGTAGCGTTCGGAGAGCGAACGGACGAGTTCCGCGAGGTGGCGCATCACCGCGTGCATGACTTCGGGCTCGGCCTTGATCACTTCGGAGAACAGTTGCGCCGTCATTTGAGCGATGACGCAGGTTTCGAGCGTCTCGATGCTGGCTGACCGCGGCTTCCCATCGATCGCGGCGAGTTCGCCGAACATTTCACCGGGGCCGAGCTCGCGGAATGCGATCGTCTTGCCGGCGACCGACATGATGGCCGCGCGGACGTGGCCGCGAACGATGAAGAACACGTCAGTCGATGGCTCGCGGTAGTCGATCACGATGGTGTCGGGGGCAAATGTCCGCCACTGACAGTGGCGGTTGATGTTCTCGACGACGTCGGCCCGCAGTCCCTGGAAGGCGAAGATGCCAGCCAGCGTGGGTTCCAGCGTGACGCAATTGCCCGTGGGTTTCATTGTGTCACTCCTCCCCGCTCGACGATCAGACATGCACTATAGGTGCGCTCGACTGATCTTGAAAACGCACTTTCGGCACAGGGGGATTTTGGCCGGTGTGGACCCAGCTTCGAAGGCTGAGTATCGGAAAATCGGGCTATCGAATGATGTGGAGCAGACTAGACCGCATATCCGGCCATCTTCATGCCGTTGAGCAGGTAGTCGTGCCACGTGCGGTCGACGAACGGAATCCAACGGACGTACTCTGGGCGGAAACTGGGGCATCGAGTGGCGAATTCGGCTAGCGCGGCCTGGGCGCGCGGCAATTGCCCGCCTCGGGCCAGCGCGCCAATCATGATTGCACGCGGGTACCAGTAGCCCGGCCTGAGGCAGAGCGAGCTGTTGCACCAACCGATTGCCTCGTCCCAGCATCCAAGCATGTAGTGGGCGACCGCCAACTCGCCGAGCAAATGGAAGAGATAGAGGTCGTGCGGGTTCAAACGGACTGCGGTGAGCAGCGGCGCAATGCCCAGCTCCGGCTCACCGGACAGGATGTGGGCGCTGCCGATCACGGCGCGGGGCACCGACAGGCTTGGATTTAAACGGATCGCTTCGATCATCGGCGCCTTGCAGGCCTCGGGCCGGCCCGACATCATTTCGGCGATGCCGATCAGCATGTGCGCACGGGCATCGTCCCCGTCGATGTCGAGCGCGCGTCTTGCTAGTCGGGCGACCTCGTCGTGATCTTCCCGCGGGCCGCGCTGTGTCCAGTTGTGCCAGAAGTGCCACCAGGAAAGCTGGATCAGCGCGTCCAGATTGTCCGGATCGCGATCGAGCGCCATGTTGAAGAAGCGCCGCGCCTGCTCGGCGTCCTCGCGCCGAAGGCTGCGCTGATACAAGACGCCGCGGCGCACCAGCTCACCCGTGTTGAGGTCGGCGACGGGACGTCGGAGGACGCGTCGCTGCTCTGTTATGTCGATCCGGCTGTCGAGCGTGCTGACGATGCTGCGCGCGATGTCGGCCTGAACGTCCAAAAATTCGGACGTCTCCCGGTCGTAGCCCTCGCTCCAGATCAGCCTGTCGTTCTCGGCGTCGCGCAACTCGGCGGTGACGCGGGCGCGGTTGCCATCGACGAGAATCTTCCCGGCGACCAGGTAGCGGGCGCCGAGCGCCTTGCCGATGTGTGCAGGCGGGTGGTCGTCCACTCTGAATGCGAAGCTCGAGAAACGGTCGATGATGGAAACCAGCGCAACCGGCCCAGCCCGTCGATCAGCTCTGCGGCAAGACTGTCGGCTGCGTATTCCAGCAAGCGGTCGGAGCCGAGAAAGGCAAACGGCAGCACGGCGAGAGCGGGACGGCCGGCGAATCGCAGGGACCGGGCCTGACATATCGACCATGGCGTTGGTGGGGCGCCATTGCTGGCGCTTCGCAGTGGCATCGGCGACCATCGAGATCTTGTAGGCCCGGACGCGCTGCGGGATGTTGTAGAGTTCAAGTTCCCCAAGGTCCTGGAATTCGTAGGCAACGCGACTTGCAACGTGCGAACGCACGACGTCGGCAACGACGATGCCGCCGGGGTCCGCCCGTTCCTGAAGACGCGCGGCGATGTTCACCTCGTCGCCGAATAGCCGGTCTTCCTCGATCAGCACGTCGCCGATGTTGATGCCGAGTTGGAATGCCATCCGGCGGTCAATTGGAAGGCTTGCGTTCTCGCGTGCGAGCCTCGACTGGAATGCAACGGCAAACTGCACGGCGTCGAAAGGCCGCTCGAACTCGATCATGAAGCTGTCGCCGGCCGAACCAAAGATGCGGCCGTCGTGGGCCCCCGCCATATTGTGGGCGATCCTGAAATAGGCGCGCCAAGTCGTCAGCGTCTCCACCTCGTCACCGGCCGTTAGGCGACTGAACCCCGCGACGTCGGCGGAGACGATCGTGACCAGCCGGCGCTGAAAATTAGGAACACGCCTCTGCACGCCGATTGGCTCCCGGTCCCCGCCTCTCATCTCTGAAGCACAACGGTGAAATGCGCGTGGGCAGACTAGTATCCAATTCAAAAATTCGTCAAGAGTCATGGCGTCGAAAACGATCACCAAGAGCAAGCAATCGAGGCTTCGGGTGTGGCCGGCCATTCGTCGCTGTAAGGGCTTGTACGCAAACAAAAAGCGAGCGGATTGCTCCGCTCGCTCGAGTTCTGCCATTCCAAGACGAACAGCGGTATCGCTTTTGGGATTACTTCTTGATCTTGAAGGTCCAGACCATGCCGCCCTGATTCAGGCCGGCGACGGACTTGGCAACCTCGCCGCCCCACAGCGGGACTGCGCCGCCCCAACCCGAGACAACGGAGACGAACTGCTCGCCGCCCTCTTCCCAGGTGACCGGCGAGCCGACGATGCCCGAGCCGGTGTTGAACTTCCAAAGCTCCTTGCCGGTCTTGGCGTCGAGCGCCTTCAGGTCGCCCTCGGGCGTGCCGAAGAACACCAAGCCGCCAGCCGTCGTCAGAACGCCACCCCACAGCGGGGCCTTGTTCTTGTACTTCCCAGGCGGTCTTGCCCGAGATCGGGTCGATCGCCTTCAGCGAGCCGATGTGATCCTCGAATACGGGCTTGATGGTGAAGCCGGCGCCGAGGTAGGCCGCGCCGCG
Source organism: uncultured Alphaproteobacteria bacterium (assembly GCA_963847435.1). Taxonomy (GTDB): domain Bacteria; phylum Pseudomonadota; class Alphaproteobacteria; order Rhizobiales; family Hyphomicrobiaceae; genus CAWJZR01. The sequence goes on from CAWJZR010000026.1 coordinate 341,167, forward strand.
CTTGTAGGCGACGGGCTCGTTCCAGATGTCCATGCCCCACTCGTTCGAGGGAACGTAGAAGAGGCCGGTGTCCTTGCTGAACGCCATCGGCATCCAGTTCTTGCCGCCGAGGAAGCTCGGCACGGCGAAGATTCGCAGTGCCCTTCTTGCCATCGCCGGACTTGGTCGGATCGCCCGGACGGTTCTCAGGTACGTAGACCGGACGGCCGTCCTTGCCGATTTCCTTCGCCCAAGAGATCTTGGAGACGAACGGCACGGCGGAGACGAACTTACCGTTGGTGCGGTCGAGAACGTAGAAGAAGCCGTTACGGTCGGCGGTGGCGGCGAGCTTCTTGCCGTCAGCGTCGAAGGAGATCAGCTCGTTGACGCCGTCGAAGTCCCAGCCGTCGTTCGGGGTGCGTCTGATAGCCCCACTTGATCTCGCCGGTCTCCGGGTCGAGAGCAATGCGAGAGCACGACCACTTGTTGTCGCCCGGACGCATGTGGCTGTTCCACGGAGCCGGGTTGCCGGTGCCGAAGAAAATGAGGTTGGTGTCGGGATCGTACGTGCCGCCGAGCCAGGTGGCGCCGCCGCCGGTCTTCCACAGGTCGCCCGGCCAGCGACTCGTTGGTTTTGCCGGTCATCGTGGAGTCCTTGCCGGCGAGTTTGCCGACGTGGCCTTCGATGGTCGGACGCGACCAGACCAGCTCACCGTCGGAGACCTTGCGGGCCTCGACGCGGCCGACGATGCCGAACTCGCCGCCCGACACGCCGGTGACGAGGATCGGGCCGTGCGCCTTGGACGGAACGATGAGCGGAGCGGCGGTGTACGAGTAGCCGCCCTTGAAGTCCTCGATCTCCTTCGTCCAAACGACCTTGCCGGTCTTCGCGTTGAGCGCGACGAGCTTGGCGTCGAGGGTGCCGAAGATACACGTTGTCGCCGTACAGGGCGGCGCCACGGTTGACGACGTCGCAGCAGGGGAGAATGCCCTCAGGCAGACGGTGGTTGTATTCCCAGATCTTGTGGCCGGTCTTGGTGTCGATGGCCCACATGCGGCTGTACGAGCCGGTCAGGTACATCACGCCGTCCTTGACGAGCGGCTGCGTTTCCTGACCGCGCTGCTTCTCGCCGCCGAGCGAGAACGCCCACACGGGAACGAGATTGCCGACGGTTTCGGCATTGACAGCCTTCAGCGTAGAGAAGCGCTGGCCCTGCGGGCCGAGGCCGTTGGTCACAACGTCACCCGGAGTGGCGGCGTCGTTGACGATGTCTTCGATCTTGACTTCGGCGTTGACTGGCAGGGCGAGCATCGCCGTGACCGCGAGCGCGCTCGCAGTCGCATACCAATTCCGGAGATTCATTCGGGCATTCCCCTTGGTTCAGTTTCCAGGCGTCTTCCCTTGAGGAGCGCGAGAAAACCGCGCATAGGAAGTTTTGCCGCAGGGACGTTAGCTCACGCGACCGTGATGCCTTATTGCCAAATAGTACAAAGTTCCGCTTGCTGGTTGTTAAGTGCTTTGTTCGACACGGAAAATTTGAATGCAATCGATGCCAGACGGCTTTTTCGGGCTGCAATGCGAAAAATCAAATTGCGTGCCGATGATCAGCTTTTGCGATCAACTCGCGGCCATGAGACGGCTTCGAGTTTGGGGTAGAGGTGCATCACCGATCGCTCGAATTCGTAGCGTGCGAGAGCGATGTTTTGCGTCCACGCGGGCAGGGGCTCGGCGGCGGCTTCGGTGATGTCGAGACCGCGGTCGAAAGACCGCAGGATCACCTCCTCGATCGCGGCCAGCCAATCGCGTGTCTGGGCAATGCCGCGAGCGCCGTTCTCAGCCGGTCCGTGCCCCGGCATCAGCTTGGCGTGCGGGATTTGCGAAAGCGCGTCGAGGCTCGTCCGCCAGTGCGGAAGATCCGCGTGCGGCGTCGTCGGCGCGCGATCGAGAAACACGATATCGCCCGAGAATACCAAGCCTGATTTCTCGTCGAGAATAACTAGATCGGAGTCGGTGTGTCCGGATAACGGAATGAGATGCAGCCGGCGGCCGCCGATCTCCTCCACGCCTTTCGCAACTGTTGTCTTCGGCAGTACGACTTCGGTGCCGCGCATCCAATCGCCGGCCGTGCGATACATGGCGGATGCGAAATCGTCCCCCATCTGTTCGAGGCCCTTGCGCACGTCCGCTGTCGTGGCAAGAGCGTCCGCAGTGAAAGCCTGGTTGCCGAGCGCATGATCGGGATGGAAATGGGTGATGAAGGCGCGCACGACGGGCTTGCCGGTGAGCTTGCGGGCCAGCGATTCGAGTGCCTCGCCGTAACGCTTCGACGGCCCGGTATCGATGACGATGGCGCCGTCGCGGCTGTCGAGAATCGCGACGTTGGCGATGGCGCCGCCATTCGACATCGAGATGGCTTCCTGCGCGCCGGCGATCATCCACACGCCGTCGGCGAGCGGGATCGGCTGCAGGGCGTAGACCAGAGGGGCGGCGGTTGCGTCGAAAGCGGCGGCAAGCCAATTCGAGGCCGCAAACCCGCCGGCGAGTGTCAGTGCCTGCCGGCGCGAAAGGCGGTCCTGGCTCATTCGGTCAGCGCTGCCGGAATCGTCGAGCGGTAGACGCCGCCGTTGTTGTCGCGAGCCTCGGTTTCGATGGTGGCGTCGCCGGCAGCCGGCCGCAGCAGCAGTGTCACCGTCGGATCCTCCGACACCGGCTCATTCATCAGCACCGTCGCCAGCATTTCGCCCCCTGAACCTCGCGCATCAAAGCGTTCGATATGGAACGCAGGTGTATTGTCCTTGGCGAGCCCAGTGTCCATCGGATGCCGGAGCCGCATCCGGAGCCGCGTCTGACCATCCGCTTCGCGCCACGTCCGTGCCTGCGCCATACCGACCGTGGTCGTCCAGTCGGCATCGCGGCGTGCGAGGGCCGGCTGTGAACAGCCGCCTCCGGCTGCGTCGAGATAGACCGAGCCGACGTGCCAGACGCCATCGGAGGTCAGGGCGGCAGCGCGAACGGGCGTACCCTGCTCAGCCTTCATGCGAAACGAGATGTAGGCCTGGGCTTTCCCCGGCAGCAGGGTCAGCACGTGCTCGATCGGATTGTAATCGGCGAATACGACGAGCCGGGTGACGCCGGGTAGCGCGCGCGCGTCGGCCGCCACTGGCACCTGGGCTTGGTTCTCAACGATGGAAGGGACGATCACCTTGACGCGCTCGTCGAGTACAACGGGGCCATTATCGAGCAGCCGCGCGACCAGATCCTTCCATCGGCCCGATTTAAGAGGATCAGCGGGAATGTCGGCTAACGCCGATGCTGGCGCTGCGAAAAGCAGGCCGCACGCTGCTATCAGGCCCAGCGTCACGTCACTGCAGCGGAGGCGGCGCATAAGTCACTCCGTATCTAGAGCAGATTGCAGCGAGCGCGCCGGACTGTTTCATCTTGTCGAGCGCAGCCCCGAGCGCATACCCCAGATCGCGGCTGTTGTCCTTGACGGCAAGGCCGAGGATCCAGCGCGACCGGATGATGCCGGGCATCGGTGGCTCTGCGAACGGAGCTTTGGCTCCGGCCTCGTGCAGCAGGCCTTCGAGTTCGGAGCGCACGCCGAGGATGGCGGCCATCTCCTTGTCCAGGAACCGCTTCACGCCGTCAGATGGCTTGATGAAGTGAAGCACGTTGTTCCGCAGGGCCCCGCCGTCTGCGAACATCACGAAATAGTCGGCGACCGAGCCGAGGCGCACGCCGACCTTTTCGCGCTTGAAGACGTCGAATGAGATCTCGGGGCCGATCTTTGCCGGATCGTAGCCGAGGGCGATGCGCTGCTCGAAATACGGGTTTGCAAGGACGGCCTCGCGGTTGCGCAGTGCCAACTCGCGGTCGAGCGGCACATGCATCATGACGTCGCCGACTGGCCCGCCCAGCAACGGGCCCTTCCAGACGTTGGCGCGCAGATCGGTGTCGACGTCCTCGCCCTGCATGCGGGGAATGAGTTCGACCTCGACGCCGAGCGCATTGGCGAGAGCCGTCGCGATGTCGACGTCGATGCCGGTCATCGTCCCGTTGGCGCGGAACGAGAATGGGCTGTTGTCCTCGTAGACGGCGACACGCAACAGCTTGCTCGCCACCACCTCGTCGAGCGGGCGGCCAGAAACGCCAAAGGCCGTCAGCGCGAGCGCGACGGCCGGAAGCAGGATTCGGGCTATGAGGGAGGTGGGGGTCGTCATCGGCGGCAGCCCCCGCTAAGACACATCAATCTTCGTGCTTGGATTCGATGAACGAACGGATAGCCCACATCGCTTCCTGGCTCAAGATGCCTTCAAAGGCCGGCATCTTGGTGACGCCGCTGATCTGCGCGCCATGACGGATGCGCTGGATGAACCACTCGTCGCCGGTCTTGCCCGTCTCGAGGAAGCGAAGGTCAGGGGCGAGGCCGCCGGAAATGACCTCCAAGCCGTGGCAGCGCGCGCAATTCTGAGTGTAGCCTGACGTTCCGATCTTGATTGCGACGGGATTGCCGGAATACGGATTGGCGGTCAGCCAATCGCCTTCCTTCAGTGCATCGAGGCCGGTGGTGTCCACCGGCTGCGGCTGCACGTCGCCGTGCGCAAAGCTCTGCGTGATGCCAGCCGCAAGCACGGCGCCGAGCACGAGTGCTAACGTCGCCAAACGAGAAAATTTCATGTGTCCGAGACTCCTCGCGTTCCCGCCGAATGTTTTTCTTTGTTAGGAAGATTGCGCGCGACTTTATGTGGCAATCCCCCGTCCTCGGAATTGCCAATTAGTGCAAAGTTTTGCGCCGCTCCACAGTTCTGACAGCGATCCTGTACGATTGTACAATACGCAAGCGCGCCGCCCGCCTACTAGCGTCGGGGCCGTGCGCCCGTTATGAGGCGTGTGCGGACGCGGACTCCCTTAAACCGAGACCCGTAAACCGAGGAAGGCAACGCGCGACCATGCGGCTCGTGATGCTGGTGGCCGTCGTGCTGAGCTGGACCGCGACGACGGTTGGCGCGCACGAGGTCTATGTTTCCAACGAAAAAGACAATACCATCTCGGTGATCGACAGCCGTTCGATGGAGGTAACGCGCACGTTCGCCGTGGGCAAGCGTCCGCGCGGGATCGCGTTCAGCCGCGACTTCAAGCATTTCTACGTCTGTGCCAGCGATAGCGACGCAGTGCAGGTTTACGAGGCTGCCGGCGACAAATTCCTCTACAACTTGCCATCCGGGCGCGACCCCGAGCAGTTCGTGGTCTCGCGCGACGGCAAGCGCATGTTCATCGCCAACGAGGACGATGCGGTGACGACCGTCCTCGATCTCGACAAGCGCCAGGTCACCGGTCAGGTCGACGTCGGTGTCGAGCCGGAAGGCATGGCCGTATCGCCCGACGACAGGATCGCCGTGACGACGTCGGAAACGACGAACATGGCGCATCTGATCGACACGGGCAGCTACGCCGTCGTCGGTAACGTCCCAGTCGGCCAGCGGCCGCGTTTTGCGGCCTTCACGCCTGACGGGAAGAAATTGTGGGTGTCGTCGGAGATCGGCGGCACTGTGTCGATCATCGATCTGGCGACGCAGGCGGTCGAGAAGACGGTGCAGTTCGAGATCGCGGGTGTCGGCCGCGACGCGATTCAGCCGGTCGGACTAGAACTTACCCGCGACGGGGCGACCGCGTTCGTGGCGCTTGGGCCAGCGAACCGCGTCGCAGTGATCAACGTGCGGACGGGCAATGTCATCAAGTACATCCTGGTCGGGCAGCGCGTGTGGCACTTGCGGCTCACGCCCGACGAGCAACTCCTGTTCACCACCAATGGCGTCTCCAACGATGTAACCGCCATCGACGTGAAAGCGTTGAAGGCGGTAAAGTCGATCAAGGTCGGCCGCTATCCCTGGGGCGTCGCCATTCGGCCGACGCCTTGAGCAGCGAGGCGCCTACCGTTCGAAGCAGGGTGCTGGATGAAGTCTCTTCCGCTGATGCTGCTGGTGGCGCTCGTTTCCGCGTCCGGCCTTCGCGCCGAGGAGAGTGAGCTGTTCGATCCCGCGACGGGGATGCGCATCTCGCATTATCGCGCGGCGGTGCCACCGGACGTGAAGGGCGGCAAACGCATCGACATCGACGAACTCGACGAGGTGATGGCGAAAGAGAAGCCGCTGCTGCTCGACGTCATGCCATCGGAAGGGCCGGGCGCCGATCCGGCGACGGGGCAGTGGAGCATTCCGAAAAAACACGACCACATTCCGGGCTCCACGTGGTTGCCTGACGTCGGCCGCGGCCGCGTCACGCCAGCGCTCGAGTGCTATTTTCGACAGAACCTCGTCCGGCTCACCGGTGGCGATAAGGCCAAACCCATTGTGCTCTACTGTCAGTCGGACTGCTGGATGGCCTGGAACGCCGTGAGGCGCGCGGCCGGCTACGGCTACACGCGCCTCTATTGGTATCCCGACGGCATCGATGGCTGGCGCGATTGGGAGCGCAAAGCCGAGCCGGCTGAACCGGTCCCGCTCGACCCCAAGTGCGAGCCCGGCAAGGAGTGAGCCGCGGCTGAAGTTAGCCCGCCAGCCACGCGCGGATGCCTTCCTCGTCCCCTCAATGGGCGGCGGTGCGAACCTTGCGGTCGGCGAGGCCGGGTGACGGCTGCTTGCCGGCGCCGCCATCATCATCGAGCCCGTGGAAGCCGACCGTCTCGCCTTTGAATTGCTGAGCCCACATGAGCTGGGCGACCTGTGCGCCGGGACGGAAGCGCATGGGCGGGACCTGGCCGCCGTCGTCGATGTAGTCGACGGTGCGGGCAACGTCGGGATGCGTCATGCGGACGAGCACTGGATCATCCGGTGACGCCGACGCGGTCAGCAGGGGCGCAACCGGGAACGGTCGATAAGAGAGCTCCTCCGGATGCTCCTCATCATAAGCAGGAGCCGGAATCCAACTCGTCGCGCCCGCATCCGTCAGGCTCGATGGGTTGCCCGATGCGGCAAGCGCAGGGTCGATGGCAGCGACGCGCGGGCCGGGAGCGGCCTCGGCTCGCGGCGCGACAGCAGGCGGTGCAGGCGGCGGCTGCTCGGCCGCCACGCTGGGAGCGGCGGGGCGCAGGGCGGGCTTGGGTGCGCTGACCAGCTTGGGCTCGGAGGCCGGATCGAACGAGGCGAGAGTCATGAGCGCATCGAGTTTCTTGCGGTCGGCATTCGACGGGCCATTGGCAACAGGACCGGGCGTCAGCTTTGACGAACGCTCGACCATCCGAGGTGCGGACACGAGCATGGGCGACGGCTTCGGCGCGGGCGCCGGCGGCACGATTGCCGATGCGACCGCGAACGGCTTCGACTTCGGCTGCTCGGGTGCAGGAGCGGGCTCGGGAGTCGCGGAGGCCACCTGCGTCGAGCCGCCGACCGTTGAGCGGATGTTGCCGGAGGCATCGGCGACCAGCATCGGCATGTGCGGCTTGGTTCGATAGTCCAGGAAGTCGGCGATCTGGGTGGCAAGCTCAGGATGCTTCGCCTGCGCCGCTCGCACGTCGTCCTTCGAGATCGAGCCGCCCTCGGCTGACTGATACTTGGTGTGCCCGGACGGGAACAGCAGCGCCAGCTCATAGCGCGGCAGCCGCGGCCAATGGCGAACGTTCGCCGTGTCGACGTGCACGAATGGAATCCCGGAGGTCGGATAGTAGCCGACGCCGCCGCGCTCGCGGACGAGGGCCGAGTAGCGCATGCGCTTCAGGGGAACGTCGGGGAAGGTGGCGTCGATAGCCTTGCCGGTGATGTGCTGGCTCTGGCTAGCCTGCCCGCCGACTGTGCGGCGGAGCATTTCGTTGGTCTCGTGGCTGCGATAGCCGCAGATGATGTTGATCGGCTCGTGCGAACCCAACTCGGTATGCATCTCCCACAGCAGGTCGATCGTCTGCGGGTCCATCTTCTGGACCTGGTTCTTGCGCCAGTCGCGCATGATCCAGTTGATCTTCTCGAGCGCCTCGGGAACGTACTTCCCGTCCTTTTTGTAGACGATCGAAAGCGTTTCGTTGGTGTGAATGTGTTTGAAGGCGATTGTGCGCGACTGCTCGCTCGCAGCCGTGATGCGATCCGTATCAGCGGTAACAAACAGCCCCGCCGCCGCCAGGCCTGCGCAGAGGCCCCGTGCACGCAACATCACGATATTGATCCCCGTCTCAGAGCCGCTGGCCTTGTCGTCGATGCATCACCCGGCTTGTTCGCGGGTTTATTGCGCCGGCAACGGAATGGTCAGCGGAAGGTTCAATTCAATAGGGTTAACGCGGCACCCATTAACGAACCGTAAGTTTCGATTGGGGGCATGAAAGGGCTCGGCCGCGGCATTTTTGCGGCCGAAGATGGGAAAAGACCGAGAAAGTAGTGAAAAAATAGAGGCTTGGTTACGGAATAATGCCCGACGACCGCGACGACCGCGACCGTCGGATGCTCCACAGAGCGAAGTCTTTCCGATTCTCAGAACTGCCCGAAGATCTTGCCGAAGAAGCTCGGCTGGGGCGGTGGCGACCGGGTCAGGCCGTACCTCGAACCGGAGTATTGAGGCGGTCCACGGCGTTCCACCGGCGGGTAATAGCCGCGGCGGTCGTACCCAGCGGCATCGTCGGAGGCCCACGTCCGCTTGCGTCTCTGGCGAGGAGAGTCTGCCACTTCCTCACGCGAACCCTTCGGTGACACGATAGGCGAGAGGTGGTTAGGCGTCTTGACGATTTCTTTCCAGCGGCCCTCGGTGGCCAGCACGATGCGGTTTTCGTGACCGTAGACGTCCTTGAAATACTGCGGCTTGCCGTCGTCGCCGATCACCGCGGTGAAGTAGGTGATGTGGACGGGGATCTTGTGATCGAGTGCGATCTTGTTGTTCTCCGGGCCATCGTCGACCAGGGCCTTGACCTTCGCCAACTCCCAGCCCTTGTCCTCGGCCAGCAGCAGCTCGGCCAACTTCACCGGGTTGCGCACGCGCACGCAGCCATGGCTGTACGTCCGAGTCGACTCCCGGAACAGGCCCTTCGAAGGCGTATCGTGCATGTAGACCTGGTGTTTGTTGGGAAACAAAAACTTCACCTGGCCCAGGGCGTTGTCGTCTCCGGACGGCTGGAAGACGTGATACTCGAGGATGTTGGCCCGTTCCCAATTGACGTTGTAGGGGTCGACATCACGACCGTTGCGCTGCATGCGCAGGTCCGAGCGCAGGCCGCCGCCGTTGCGCAGACGCGGCAAAATTTCATTGACCTTGATGGAGTCCGGTAGGCCCCACTGCGGCTGGAACACGACGGTCTTCATCAGGTCCGAAAAAATCGGGGTCTGGGTGTTGGCCTTGCCGGTGACGACCCTTTCGGTATGGATCGCCTTGCCGTCCTTCATTACTCGCACGGTAAATTCCGGCACGTTGACCCAGACGTAGGTGTCGCCGAAATTCGCGGGCATCCAGCGCCACTCTTCCATGGCGGCCAGCAGGCGGCGCATGTTCTCCTTGTTGTCCACGGCGTTGAGGACCTTGCGCGTCCGGTCGGAGATGACGCCGTTGGCCGGGTCGATGTCGTTCTTGAGCTGGAAATCCTTGACCTTGGCGACAAGCACCGGATCATAGAGTTCGTCATCGGGCACGCCATCGACGATCGGCACAGGCACCTCGAGGCGCTTCCGGATCAGCGCGATCTGCTCGTGGGAGACACCGGGCTTCAGGGTGCGACCGGCCGGGATCTTATAAGCCGTGGCGAGCGACGAGGCGTCACGCAGGCGAAGGTACTCCTGCCGCAGTTTCTCGAATTGCGACTGCTGGGGATGCTGCTTGATCAGGAACGCATCCGGACGCCCGGTCACTGAAAGCGCCTTGAGCACGCCCCCGGCATCCGGCAACACTGGTTTGCGATCGAGGTAGGAGCTGAGCTGGGTGGCGGGGTCCGGAATACGTCCGCCGTGCGCATATCGCGTGTACTTCAGGACCGCGAGAGAAAGCTTCTGTTCAGCGTCCGCCAGTTGCTCTGTCGTCATCGCTGGGGAACCAGCGGGCGGCGGCTCCGGCAGCTTGAAATCGGCGGCATTCAGTCCCCAATCTGCCGCCCTTTTTAGTTCCGCCATCGCGGTCTGTGCCTTGGGCAGCAATCCCGCTCGGCCGATCCACAGTGGCCCGGCGGCGGAGCAGCCATAGAAGGTGATGAGAGCGGCGCGATCCTCGCGATCATCGGCCGCCGGGACAGTCACCGGTCGAGCCAGCAACAAGCGTACCGTCGAAATCTCTTCTGGCATGAACTTGAGCAAGGCCGTGGTCTGCGGAGCAGCGCCTTCGGCGCTAGCGGTTGCGGTCAGCATTGCTGTTGCCACGGCACCCGACGCAATACGGCTCAGGATACGCATACTCATCTCCTCGAGGCGGAGACCAAGATTTAATGCGTTGTGACCGGAAATCCAAGACGGATTAGGAAGGTAGTAAACCTCGATGGCAGCAAATCTGTTTGATCTCGGTGCCGGGTAGTGGCTGAACAGCGTGCGCTGAGCATCTCGAGCGTTCTGAATGGAACGGAACGGCGAAAGGCCCGCTTTCGGGCGGGCCTTTGGAAACTCAGCTCGTGCGCGGCTCGAGGCCGTATTCCTGCATCTTGCGGTAGAGCGTCGAGCGGCCGATCTTCAAGCCGCTTGGCGACCTCGGTCATGTGTCCGCGGTAGCGGCCGAGCGCCAGGCGGATCATGTCGGCCTCGATCGCTTCGAGCGAGCGGATCTCGCCGACGTCGGTGATGGCCGGGATGCCGAGCGAGCGCCGACGCCGGCGGTGCCGCGGATCTCGACGGTCTGCGGGATGGTGTCTTCGGCGCCGAGCATCGCCGGGCCGGTGAAGGCCGGCGCTGCGCGGCGAACCGGCGCCGGGGCGGCCGGGATCTGCGCCGAGAAGCCTTCGACATGGGCGGCGATCTGCGGGAACTCGGCGACTGTCAGCTCCGGGCCGTCGGCCAGCACGACGGCGCGGAACACGGCGTTCTCGAGCTGGCGCACGTTGCCGGGCCACGAGTAGGTCGTCAGCAGCCGCGTAGCGCGTCTTCGCGAATGGCGCCGAATGCGCTTGCCTTCCTCGGCGGCGAAGCGAGCAACGAAGTGCGGCGCCAGCTCCGGCACGTCCTCCAGCCGCTCGCGCAGCGGCGGCACCCAGATCGGGAAAACGTTCAGGCGGTAGTAGAGGTCCTCGCGGAACTTGCCGTCTTTCACCAGCTGGATCATGTCGCGGTTGGTGGCCGAGATCAGCCGGAAGTCGACCTTGACCGGCTTCTTGGCGCCGACCGGATCGATCTCGCCTTCCTGCAGCGCGCGCAGCAGCTTCACCTGCGCGTCGAGCGGCAGCTCGCCGACCTCGTCGAGGAACAGCGTGCCGCCGTCGGCCTCCTGGAACTTGCCGATGCGCTTGTCGACGGCGCCGGTGAACGAGCCCTTCTCGTGGCCGAACAGGATGCTCTCGACGAGGTTTTCCGGGATGGCGCCGCAGTTGACGGTGACGAACGGCTTCGCGCGCGCGCTCGCTCTCGCCCTGGATGGCGCGCGCGATCAGCTCCTTGCCGACGCCCGCTCTCGCCCTCGATCAGCACGGGGATGTTGGAGGCGGCGGCGCGGCGGCCGAGCGCGATGACGCGCGCCATGGCGTCGCCGCGCATGACGAGGTCGTCGAAGGTCAGCGTGCCTTCCGCCTTCTTCTTGATGCGCGTGATCTCGCCCGCCAGCGCTTCGATCTTCAGCGCGCTTTTGATCGAGACCTCGAGCCGCTCGGGCGAAGCGGGCTTCACCACGAAGTCGACGGCGCCGGCGCGCATGGCGTTGATGGCGGCGTCGATCGAGCCGTTGCGCCGTCTGCACGATGATCGGGCGGAGTGCCAGGCTTGCCGGCGAGCCGCGCCAGGACCCCATGCCGTCGATGCCGGGCATGACGAGATCGAGCAGCACGAGGGCGATGGCGGCGCGCTCCGGACCGTCGAGGATCTGCAGGGCCTGCTCGCCCGATGCGCGGTCTTGGTCTCGAAACCGAGACGCTTGATCGTTTCTTCGAGAATGCGACGCTGGGCAGGATCGTCATCGACGATCAGAACGCGCTTGGCCATGGGCACTTACTCAACTCGACTAGAATACGATGCCGGTCAACGAGACTGAGCAACGCCCCAGGACGGGACATTTCGCACCGGCAACTCGACTTAACTTCGGAAAGAGTGCCCGACATCGGTAAACAACCCGTTTCGAGTTGCGCGAGGTTGGCGCTTTTTCGCTGAATTGTGCCTTTCCGGTACGACGGCTTTAGTGCCCCACCGGACGCCGATACCCACGACACGCGAAAGCGAATGAGGACGATCAGGCCGCTTTCGCTTCCAGCGCGGCTTCGAACAGCTTGCGGATTTCGAAAGCGGGCTTCGGCGGGCTGAAATAATAGCCCTGCATTTCGGTGCAGCCTTCGGCTTTCACTCGATCGAGCTGCTCCTTGGTCTCGACGCCTTCCGCCGTCGTCTCGATGCCGAGGCTCAACCCGAGCCGGGATATGGCGCGCACGATGGCGAACGAGCCCTCTTCGCTGGTCATGTCGCTGACGAAGCTGCGGTCGATCTTGATCTTGTCGAACGGGAAGCTGCGCAGGTAGCTCAGCGAGGAATAGCCTGTGCCGAAATCGTCGAGCGAGATGCGCACGCCGAGCTGGTGCAACTGGCGCAAGGTGGCGAGCGCGGAGTCACTGCCATGCAGCATCACGGATTCGGTGATCTCCATTTCCAGCCGGTGGGGTGAGAGGCCCGAGGCCGCCAACGCGCCGATAACCGCCGACACGAGGTTTCGGCTCTTGAATTGGGCGACCGACACGTTGACAGCGACCTTCATGCCGTTCGGCCATGTGGCAGCCTCGATGCACGCTTGGCGCAACGCCCACTCCCCCATCGGGATAATGAGGCCGGTCTCCTCGGCGAGCGGAATGAAATCGCCTGGCGACACGCGTCCACGCTCTGGCTGGTTCCAGCGCATCAGCGCCTCAAAGCCGGCGATGGCGTTCGTCTCGAGATTGACCAGGGGCTGATAGTACAGTTCGAACTCGTTGCGCAGCAGCCCGAAGCGCAAGTCGCGTTCGAGATCTCGGCGCGCCTGCATCCGCTGATCCATGCCGGGCTCGAAAAAGCGATAGACGCCGCGCGATTCGGACTTGGCCCGGTAGAGGGCGAGATCGGCATTCTTCATGAGCAGGAGAGGCTCGATGGCATCCTGCGGGGCGAGCGCGATGCCAATGCTCGTGCCCACGACGACGCTGTGACCTTCGAGGTCGAAGGGCGCGGTGAGCGCAGCATGGATGCGCTTTGCCAAAGCAGCAGCGGCTGCGGGCGAGGTCACGCTCGTTTCAATGATGGCGAACTCGTCGCCGCCGGTCCGAGCGACCGTATCCGTCGACCTGACGCATGTGCGCAGGCGCGCTGCGACGCTTCGGAGCAGGGCATCGCCGATGGCGTGCCCCAGCGTGTCGTTGACCTCCTTGAAGCGATCAAGGTCGAGCACGAGAACGGCGAGAGCTTGGCATTCGCGCAGGCTCTCCTCCAGGCGCTCGCGGAAGAGAACGCGGTTGGGCAGATCGGTGAGGGCATCGTGATGCGCCAGGTACGCGACGCGATCCTCGATGCGCCGGCGCTCGCTGATATCCTCGTGCGTCGTGACCCAACCGCCGTCCGGCATCGGTCGGCGGGAGATGGCGATGATGCGGCCGTCGTTCAGCTCTTCGATCGTATCCACGGCCGCAGCCGGGGTGATGAGGCGCGTGCGCAGATACTCCTTGCCGCTGTCGCCTGAATAAAAGCCGTTAGCGACACGGGCAGCGATCACTTCGCGCAGGTGCGTACCGGGGGCGGTTTGTGGAGCGGACAGCTCGTACATGCTGGCGTAGCGCTCGTTGCACACTACGATGCGCCAATCCGCGTCGAACATGCACAGTCCTTGCGACATGTGCTGGAGAGCGGCGGCGAAGCGCATGTTCTGGTGCCGGCTATGCTGCAGCGCCTCGTCGAGCTCGTCATTCTTGCCTTTCAACTCGACGGCCGCCGCCTTGCGCTCGCGGAGGTCGCGAATGGCATAGACCTCGGCCGGTGCAGCGCCGACCGATATCGGCCGCTTCAACACCTCGACCGGAACGAGACCGCCATCGGCGGCCATCAAGGATGCTTCCACGGCGTCGCCCTCAGGGAGACTTATCGCGGAACCGCTTTCCAGGGTGATCAGGCCGCCGACGACCTTCGAACCGACAAGCGCTTCGAGGGGGTGGCCGCTCATTTCCGCCAGCCGCGAGTTGGCGTTGAGAATGCGACCGCCGGACGCGATGACGATTCCTTCGATAGCGGCCTCGGCGAGTTGGCTCAACCCAGCGGATGAGTTACGCATCCAATGATTGTCGAGGAATACCGCGACGAAGCCGACCATCATGGCGAGTGCTGTGGCTACGGCCACGGAAATGGCCATGAAAGTATGATCCATCACCGAAGGCGGCACCGCAATCCTCGGATCGGGCACGAACTCTGCGGCGCCCATGCCGACGAAGTGCAGCGAGCATGTCGCCAGCGTTAACAACGCAGCGCCTTTCAGGAGTGCCCGCGGGCCGTCTCCTTTGTTGAAAGCCAGCATTGCTGCCGACGACAAACCTGCGCCGCTGAAGATGGAGACGGCGATGAGTAAAACGTTCCACCTCAAGCTGCCGGCAACGAGCAGGGCGGCCATGCCCGAATAATGCATCGCCCCGATACCGAGGCCGAGGGTCGCGCCGCCAGTAACATAGTCCCAGCGGGTCTTGCCCGCAGCGGCTATCAGGAACCCGAAAAACGAAATGAGCACCGCCAGTAGCAGCGATATCGAGGTCCAGAACGGAGCGAAACCGGTCGGAGGGCCGACATTGTAGGCGAGCATCGCTACGAAATGGGTCGCCCAAATGCCGGACCCTGCGGACAGGGCTGCAAATATGATCCAGCAGAGCTGCTTCACGCCGCTGCGGCGGACGGCTTGGCCGTAGACGCTAAAGGCGGCCAGACTGGCAGTGATACAAATCGCGGCGGCCAGCACGACCAACCGAAAATCGTGCTGTGTCGTCAGGCACGAAATGACGCGAAACATTATACGACCCCCGCAATCTCTTGGCGGGACAGTATGGATAACGTATTGAATGAGCGGTTAAGGCGGTGAAGTGAATTGAGCGGAATGAAGGCTATTTTGAAGTTGCGCGAAAGACGTTATTTGGTGAGCAAAGTATAGTCATCTAGAGGATAGAAGAATTTTCTGAACTTCGGCGCAAGATAAGGTGGTGCGCAAATCAATGCGCCATCGCATCTATCTCACGCCGCGTTCCGTCTTCAGTTTGCCTTCGCCAAGCGCCGAAATGCCCCCAGGAATGGACCCTGATAGACTGCTTCGCGAATGCTGCGCCGGTCGGCATCGTCCAATGCCCGCCGAACGGGTTCGCCCGCTTCCGCCTTCAGCGTGACTTGCGGACCAACAAGAATCGTCGTGCCCAATCCCGCGTAGACGTATTTGTCGCCGAAAGTTTCCTTCAAGGCGGCAAATGCAGTTTCGCCGGTGCAATGAGCCGGCGCGATGTAGTTCACTTTCCAAGTGTCGTGCAGCGACATCACGATGGACTTGAGTTGGTCATCTTTGGCGGGAAGCAGATGGGTGCCCCCGACGACGAGGTGGATAGGCTTGTTGAGAGTGGTTTTGGCGGTCTCGACGATTTTCTCGATGGTCGGATGGCTGCACCCGACGATGAGCACGATGCCGTCCGGCGTGTCGATCGCCAACGATATCTCTCTGACTTCGAGATCGGCTCCCCATTTGCCGCTGAGCAGAATGAGATGGAAGCCGGGCGCCACTTCGGTCGTCTGAGTGACCCACACGAAATCACCACCAGTCCACGGCGTACCGAAACGCAGCCGCTCCTGCGGCTTTCCGTCGAAATAGCGCATCTCGGCGGGCAATGCGTCGTTGCCTTTGTAGAACGTCCCCGGCAACGCCGCGCCGAAAACGCCGAAGTTTTCTTGCGGAACGTAGATCTTGACCTTTGGGTTGACCGAGAGCAGATGATTTAGGCCGCTGGTGTGATCGCCATGCCGGTGAGAAACGATGGCGAAGTCCAGGTTCGTCAGGTCGATGCCTTTTGCCTTGACGTTGTGGGCGAAGATTTCTGAATTATTCCCGGTGTCGAAAAGGATTTGCTTGCCGCCATACTCGACATAAGCGGAAAAGCCCCAATCCTTTCGCATCGCGGAGGGTTTGCCGAAGGCGTCGTAGAGAATGGTGATCTGGGCAGCGCCTGTTTCGGCAGGGGCTGTTTTGGTATCAGCGGCGACGCTGGTAGCCGTGGTGCCGGAAATGAGTAAGGCGAGGAATGCGAAACCAAAGCAGACTGCAATTTTCCTATTAGCCACGGCGAGCCTCCCACTCAACAAATGTGCCCCCGTCACGATCGAGCCTACCAGAATATTCATCGGACAAATACTGGCCTGGCAACTAGCTCCCTTGCTCCGGGCAACGGCGCTCAGTACTTGATTACCGGTGCCAACGCCGGATTCTCCACCGCAAGCAGTTTAGGCAATTCTTTTGGAGCGTCCTCGAAGCGGATCTCGGCGGAAACCAACTGATCCAGCGTGGGATTGTCGAGCAGGGACAACGCGGCCTCCAGTCGGCGGCGGTAGCTCCAGCGCGGGCGGCGGGAGGGCGAAACCTGCCCGACCTGCGACGACACCAGATGCAGACGGCGGCTGTGGAAAGCGTCGCCCAGGGGCACATCGACCGGCTTGTCGCCATACCATGACAGCTCGACAACCGTCGCTTCCATACCCGCGCATTTGAGTGCGGTGGCCAGTCCCGCCGGATGCGCGCTGGCGTGGAAGGCGACATCGACATCCTTCGGCGCCGCGTCCGGGAGCGCGAAGCGGCAGCCGAGCGCTTCCGCCAGCGGTTGCCGGGCCTGCGCGACATCGACCACGGTCACTTCGGTGCCCGGCAACCGGGCCGCGAGGTGTGCGACCAGCAACCCGACGATGCCGGCGCCCACGATGACGATGTGATCCCCGGGGCCGGTGCCGGCATCCCAATGCGCGTTGAGGGCAGTCTCCATGTTGGCGGCAAGCGTCGCCCGCCGGGGAGAGAGCCCTTCCGGTAGCGGTGTCAGCATGGCGACCGGTGCTGTGAAGACGTCCTGGTGCGGATGTAAGCAGAATACGGTGCGACCCATCAGCTCGGACGGCCCGTCCTCGACGGTACCCACCGCGCAATAGCCATATTTGACGGGATAAGGAAACGCGCCCTGCTGAAGAGGCGCGCGCATGCGCTCCCATTCGGATTGGGGCACCAGCCCCTGCAACACGAGGCGCTCCGTGCCCCGGCTTACCCCCGAATACAGCATCCGAACCCGCGCCTCACCCGGCTGCGGCGGACCAAGTGTCACGGGGCGCAGCTCGACCGCGCCCGGCTTCGTATACCAGAGCGCGCGCGCAACCTGCATCTTGCCTGCCGAACGCCGTATCGTCATGGTGCGCTACTCTCTTGCTGGCGCTTCAGTTGGCCACTTGCAACCGCGCCGCGTTGACGCGTGGATTCCCTCATCTCGTCATCCTCGATCAAGCGCGCTCGCGCCGCCAGTGCAAGGCGCCGCTCCAACGAGAATGACGTAGCGGAGTACCCCATGTACAAAGCCGAACTCTGATGTTGTGAACCGATGACTGACCGAACCGATACCCTCGTCGCTCCGCTTACCCGAGCCGATGCGAGCCTTACGACACCCACGGGCTTGCAGGCAAACGCCGAGCTGTCGTGGCGGCGCATGCTAGTGCTGCGGCTCAATGTCGTGACCTATCTGTTGCTGCTAGCGATCGCCGCGCGGGTGCTGGGCGCGGGCGGCTGGACGCTGACGGACGTGATCCTGTTCGTCTGTTTCATGTTCGGCACTCCTTGGACCGTGCTCGGCTTCTGGAATGCTTTGATCGGCCTGTGGCTGCTGCACGGCCACAAGAACCCGATCGCGGCCGTGGCCCCGTATGCGGCCGCAGGCGACAAGCCGACGCCGCTGACGATCAAGACTGCGATCCTGATGACACTGCGCAACGAGGACCCGGCGCGCGCGATCCTGCGTCTGCAGACGGTGAAAAAGAGCGTGGACGCTACCGGCCAGGGTGCCGCGTTCAGCTATTTCCTGCTGTCGGATACCAACAAGGACGACGTCGCCGCCGCCGAGGAAGCCGCGGTATCCGCATGGAAAGCCGCCGATCCGGACGGCTCGCGCATCGTCTACCGCCGCCGCACCGTCAACACCGGCTACAAGGCCGGCAACGTTCGTGAATTCTGCGAGCAATGGGGCCGCGACTTCGAACTGATGCTGCCGCTCGATGCCGACAGCCTGATGGCCGGCGACCAGATCGTGAAGCTCGTGCGCATGATGCAGGCGCACCCCAAGATCGGCATCCTCCAAAGCCTTGTCGTCGGCATGCCGTCGACGAGTGCGTTCGCGCGAATTTTCCAGTTCGGCATGCGGCACGGCATGCGCTCCTACACCATGGGTCAAGCGTGGTGGGTCGGCGATTGCGGTCCGTTCTGGGGACATAACGCAGTCGTGCGCATCAAGCCATTCTACGAACAATGCGAATTGCCGATCTTGCCCGGCAAACCGCCGCTCGGCGGTCACGTGCTCAGCCACGATCAGGTCGAGGCGACGTTGATGCGCAAGGCCGGCTACGAGGTGCGCGTTCACCCTGTGGAGGGCGGCTCGTGGGAGGAGAATCCGCCGACGGCGCTCGAGTTCATTCGCCGTGATGTGCGGTGGTGCCAGGGCAACATGCAGTATCTGAAGCTGCTGAACCTGCCGGGCCTTTATGCCATGAGCCGGTTCCAGCTCGTGTGGGCGATCTTGATGTTCCTCGGCATCCCGGCGTGGACGCTCGGAATCGCGCTGCTGCCGGTGGCGGCGATCGAGGCGAAGTCGGTACCGGATTTCCCATCCGGTCTGGCGGCGTTCCTCTATGTGATGTTTTTCACGATGTATCTGATGCCGAAGATCGCAGGTCTCGTGGACGCAGTGCTGACCAAGGGCGGCATGGCAAGCTTCGGCGGGCCGTTGCGGTTCGCTGGTTCAGCGGCGATGGAACTGGTGTTCTCGTTCCTTCAAGGCGCCGTCTCGACCATTCGCACGTCGATGTTCATGATTGGGCTCATCTTCGGCAAGTCCGTGATGTGGAGCGGGCAGGCGCGCGATGCGCACGGCATCTCGTGGCGCTCTGCAATCGAGGCGCTGTGGCCTCAGCTCGTCTTTGGGTCGATTGTCTGCGGCGCTTTGTGGTTCATTTCGCCGACGGTGCTCGTCTGGAGCCTGCCGTTGACGGCCGGATATCTGCTGGCCGTGCCCTTCGTCGTCGTCACCGCCAACCCTGAGTTGGGTGCGTTCTTTCAGCGGTGGGGCATTGCCGGCATCCCGGAGGATTTCCATGCGCCGCCGGAGGTGATAGCGGTGCTCTCGAGCGACGAAACGCTGTAACTCTTGCCGCGGAGGTCAGCATCGATGGCGATTTTATCTGCGGCCTACCAGACTAGGCCCACCCCGAGCCTTACTCGGTAGACTTCGAACTCGAGGTAGTCCAAGTGCATGTGCGCCGCGATGACTTGCTCAACGGCTTGAAGGCCGACCCGGCGCTCGCCTCGCTCCAGCGGTCGCTCGATGTCTATTATGGTGACGCGCAGCGCGATGCGGCCATGGATAAGCTCTACGCGCGGTTCGTCAAACCGGGGGATCTGGCGTTCGACGTCGGCAGCCACGTCGGCGACCGCATCGGCTCCTTCCGTCGCTGTGGCGCGCGCGTGGTCGCTCTGGAGCCGCAGCCCGATTGCGCCCGGGTGATCCGGTCGATCTATGGCGAGGATGCGGGCGTCACGCTCGTCGAATCCGCCTGCGGTCTCGAGCCCGGCCGCCTCAAGCTCCACATCAATTCCAACAACCCGACTGTCACCACGGCGAGCCCCGAGTTCATCAAAGCGGCGGACGGGGCTGGCGGCTGGGAGGGGCAGACGTGGGACCGCGAGATTGAGGTGCCGGTGACGACGCTCGATGCGCTGATCGCGGCTCATGGCGCGCCCGCGTTCATCAAGATCGACGTCGAAGGCTTCGAGGATCAGGTGCTCGGGGGCTTGAACCATCCAGTCACGGCGCTGTCGTTCGAGTTCACCACGATAGGTCGCGACGTTGCCTATCGCTGCCTCGGCCGGCTTGCGAAGCTATCGCCCGACTACCGGTTCAACGTCGCGCTGGGTGAGAGCCAGCAGATGGCCTTTGCCAAGCTCGTCACTGCCAACGAAATGGCCGCCCACATTGCAGCGCTGCCTCATGAGGCGAATTCCGGCGACGTCTATGCGATCCTTTCACGACCTTAAGCGTTGTCCTGGCGCCGTCCGCCCTTTCCATAGCCACGATGACGGGGTATCTGGCTCGCGGTCCCGACTATTCCCGACAGAGGAAGTTCGATTGATGCGCCGTTTCGTGTCCGGCTCTGCCGCCGCTCTGATAGGTTTCGCGTTGTTGACAGGCGCCGCGGCTGCCGCCTCTCTCGACGGGCTCGCCGTCGATGTGAAGAACGAAAGCGAGCCGGTGCTATGTGCCGAGAAAGACAACGTCGCGTTGTCGATGGCGAATCCGGACGTGCGTTCGTTCCGCATCGAGGCCGCGCATCCCGTCTATCTGTCGTCCGATGGGCGCAACAACTGGGAAGCCGACTGGACCGCCTGCGACATGGCCGCCGATCCGGCCTATGAGGCGCCGGTGCCGCCGCGCCGCATCACGATCTACGAGGAGATCGAGATGTGGATCGTGGGCTACACGTTCCCGACGTTCTGGCGTCCGGCTACGGCGAACTTCCGAATTGGCGACAGGGTGGAGAAGGGCCTGCATCTGATCCAGGTGTGGGTGCTGCGGACTGACGGCAGCGAGGAAGTTCTCGTCCTCTATCCGCAAGACGGCTACTGGCGCGCGCGCCCGATGGCGCCGCCAGGTATGCGCAACACGTCGTATGGCAGCTCGTTCCTGGTTGGGCCCATCGAGGTCGAAGGGCGTCCGATAGTCAAGATCAAGGAAGTTGTGTTCGACCCCAAGGCCAAGACGTTTACCCTCGACTATGAGAAGGGCGGCAAGGCCGTGCTTACGCTGGCCAAGATCGACCAGAACCGCCTGGCCATCGACGTCACTTTCGACAAAAGCATGGGCACTGGCCCATTCGCGATGATGCGCTCGATGTACGTCACCGAGTTCAACAACGACGTGGCGCGCATCGCCGTCCGCGAGAAGGGCGCCAAGAGCTGGCGCGAGGACAACATCATGAAGTTCGATCGCGCCAACGCGACGGACGTCTGGGCGGGCCGGCTGTTCCCCAGCCAGCACAACACGACCTCGCCCGACATGGTGTTCAACAGCTTCTCAGACGGCCCCTACCCGAAGCGCCCGAAGAACGAACCGCCGCCGGAGGCCAAGGCGACGAAGTAGATCTGAGGCGGAGCCGACCACGAATTTAGCGGCGAAGCCGGTCACGCCCCCTCTCCCCATCACTGCACGCGATGGGGAGAGGGTTGGGTGAGGGGCAGCCGCAAGGCGCTGCTGCCCGTTGCTGCCCTTCACCCTAGCCCTATGCCGCTGATCAAGGGTGCAGGTGCCTTTCACACCCCCGCCGGTTTGAAGCGGTAGTGCCCCGTGAGGGGAAACTCGAACAGGCGGTCCTCCAGGAGCGTACCGGCGCCGATGTTGTGGATGATGAGCGGGCGTGCGCCGTCCAAGCTAGGCCGATTGGCGATGATGGCGATGTGCGGCAGCGTGCCCGAGACCATCATCGTCACCAGATCGCCGGGGGCGTAATCGTTCGCGCTTTGGCTGACCGCAAGCTTTGCGCCATGTCGCGCAAAGAACGTCTGCAGATTCGCAACGCGCCGGTGGTCGATGTGATGATCCGGCTGCTTCAAGCCCCACTTGGTAGGGTAGGCCCTGAAATGCGCAGCCATGTCGACATGCACCAGCTGCTGCAGGTCGACGCCGAGGCCGTCTCGGTAGGCTCGCACCACCACATCCGTGCAGACACCACGGTCGCGCGGCACGTCGCCGCCCGGATAGGGCAATTTCACGTAGGCGGGATCGTAGGTAACTGTGACGCCAATCTGGCTTTCGGCAGCAGCGATCAGCTTCGCGGCCCAAGGCCCGGGCACGCCGAGGACTGGCGCGGGCGCTCCCGTTACGGGCGCCTGCCCGAGCTGCGCAAGGGCATTGATGTGCGGGATAGATGTGATAGCGACGGCCGATGTGCCGGCGATACCCAGCGATGTGAGAAACGTCCTGCGGTCCATATCGCCACTAAGCGCAAGTTGAGCCTAGGGAGGTAGCCAACTTCAGGAAGCAACCGGCATGGACGGGGAAAAATCGGTAACTGGGGCGTCGCGACAGAGGCAGGCGAGAAGACGCAATCGCTTTCGGTATTCCGGTCCTCAGCTCGTCTTCTTCTCGTCCAGCGGTTTGTCCTCGAGCGCGCGCCACCCGGCGCCTTCGAGATCCTCGAATTGCCCGTTTCTCAACGACCACATGAAAGCCGCGAGCCCAAGGCCGCCGAGTGCGAGAGCGCATGGAATGAGCCAGGCGAGCGAAGTCATCGGTGATCTCCACAGACGCGCAAGTTGCCGTCTTCTCAAACGCGAATGCCGTTTCTCAAACGCGCAAGTTGCGCAGGCGGATGGCGTTCGCGGTCACGGCGATGGACGAGCCGGACATTGCGACAGCCGCGAGCAACGGCGTCACGATACCAGCAACCGCCAGCGGCACAAACACCACGTTGTAGGCGAGCGCTATGCCAAAATTCTGCACTGCCATGCGCTGGGCCGCTTTGCCCACTCCGAGCGACTCCAGGATGGGCGAAAGCCGGGCGCCCTGGAAGATGGCGTCGGCTGCGGTCTGGCTGATGTCCGCGGCGGAGGCAGGCGACAGCGAGGCGTGACCCGCGGCTAGCGCCGGCGCGTCGTTGAGTCCGTCGCCGATCATCAGGACTTTGCGGCCCTGAGCCTTCAGCTCCTCGATGCGCGCGATCTTTGCGGCTGGGTTGGCGCGGGCGCGGAATTCGGTGATGTTGACGGCTTTGGCGGCCGCTTCAACTGCGCGCGGGCTGTCGCCGGACAACAGCTCGACGGCGAGGCCCTTGGCCTTCAGCTTGGCGACCACGTCCGCGGCGTCGGATCGCAGCTCATCCTCGAAGCGCAACGCGACCGCCTGGCCGTTGGCCGGTCGATACCACAGCGTGGCTTCGTCCTGGGCCGAGCCTTCTACACCGACCAGGCGCCGGAACCGAGGCGTTCCTCACCCGACCCGGTGACGCGCGACAAGCCGCAGCCGGGAACCTCAGTGACGTGGTCCGCAGCGGCGACGGCCAGATGCCGCTCAGCCGCAGCGCGGACCACGGCGCGAGCGTAGGGGTGACGGCTCACCGAGGCGAGGCGTGCGGCTGCGGCGAGCAGCGTATTGCCGCCGACCTCGATGGAGACGAGGCGTGGTTCGCCCAGAGTCAGCGTGCCGGTTTTGTCGAGTACGACGGTATCGACCTCCGATAGGCGCTCGAGGCCGTCTGCCGCTTTGACGATGACGCCTTTGGAGAACAGCCGGCTCGAGGCGGCGACTTGCACCGCCGGAACCGCAAGTGCGAGGGCGCAGGGACACGTAATGATCAACACGGCGATGGCCGCGGTCAGTGCGGCTTCCCAACCGGAGCCCATGGCCAACCAGCCGAGGAAGGTGGCGAGGCCAAGCACGTGAACGCACGGCGCGTAGAGCCGTGCTGCACGGTCGGCGAGACGCACGTAGCGGCCGCGTCCCTGCTCGGCGGACTCCATGAGCCGGCCGATCTCGGAGAGCAGCGTATTCTGGTCCGTGGCCGACGCTTCGACGACGATGGGTCCGGAGAGCGTTGACGGTGCCGGCATAGACGGTAGCGCCGGGTCGGATTGCGCGCGGCACGGATCTCGCCGGTGATCAGGCTTTCCTCGACCTCGCTGATGCCGGTGGCGACACGGCCGTCGCGGCAATGCGCTCGCCCGCTGCCGGCCAGGATACGGTCGCCGCGTTTCAAGCTGCGTGCAGGAGACGCGCTCGTTGCTGCCGTCGGGTTTTATGAGGGTTGCGGTCGTCGCCTTGAGGCCGATGAGATTCGCAGCGGCGCCAGCGGCGCGCGTGCGCATCCGCTGGTCGAGATAGCGTCCGATCAGCAGGAAGAAAAGCAGCGTAACGGCGGCGTCGAAATAGACCTGCTCGCTGCCGCGCGTCGTTTGGAACAGGCTCATCGCGGTGGCGAGCGTGACGCCGAGCGAGATCGGCACGTCCATGTTCAGGTGGCCATGACGAAGCGCGTTACCGGCGGATCGGAAAAACGGCTGGCCGGCATAGAGGACGGCCGGCAGCGCGATCAAAGCGGAGATCCAGTGGAACATGCGCCTGGATGCCGGCGCCCATGTCCGCTCCCGTGCCCGACCAGACGGAAACCGACAGCAGCATGATATTGGCGGCTGCAAAGCCGGCGACGCCGAGCCGCTTCAGGAAATCGAGGTCGCGCGCCTGCGCTTCGGCATCTCGGCCGTCGATCAATTCGGCGGCCGGGTAGCCAACACTCTCTAGCGCCGCAAGCAGATCCTCGACCCGGTTGCGGGAGCGATCGAGGACGACCCGGATGCGTCTCATCGACAGGTTGGCGCGCGCCTCGCGAACGCCGGGAAGCTTCTTCAGCGCGTCCTCAGTCGTCACCATGCACAGGCCGCAGTGCATGGTGTCCGCGATCAGAGTAACGGTTTCCACCAGCGGCGTGTTGTCGTTGCCGGGCGGAAGCGGATCCGGAGTGGGCAGCGAAACGGCAAGCTGGGGCGACTGGTTCACGGCTTCAAACCTATGCGCTTCCGGAGACGGTAGACGTCGATGGCGGCATTGGCGGGCGGCGTTGCGTTGACGCTGAGCAGCCACTCACCATCGCCGAGCTTCGGGATGGTCGCGGTGTAATGGCCGGGCGCAGTCTCGTCCAAGTCTACGATGACGTCCTGCTTGTTGGTCGACGGGCGGCCGACTGCCGCCCTGACGCTCTTGAGGCCGACCACGGGTAGCCCGTTCTTGTCTTTGAGGTCGAGCATGAGAGTATCGCGGGTGGCGGCGATGTCGAGGCTTTCCGTCCAGCCGAGTTCGTGCTGGCGCGCGTCGGCGGCGATGCGCTGATTGTATTCGAGGCCCTTGCGGTAAGGCTCGTTGGCGACGACGCCCGAGTAGGTGGAGATTGCCGCGTAGAGGAAGTACCCGTTCACGGCAAAGATCAGACCGAAGAACGCGATGAGGCTCCACAGCACGTGGCGGCCGGTGAGGCCGGAACTCTCGGTGCGAGGGCCTTGCTTCGTCACTGTTGCTACCGTCATCAGTTGGGTTTCCTGAAGGTTGCAGACCGTTTGGTGATCTTTCCGTCAGCCTCGTCACGGGCCACGAAGTTGAAGCCAATCGTCTCACCTGGCGGCAGCTTGGCGAGCGCCGCCGGCGGAATGCTGACCCAGGCGCGGATCTCGCGCAGATCGTCCGGCACGACGTCGATCTTCGGCTCGGGGTCCTTCTCCATGCCCAGGATCGTCAGCTTGGCACCATCCAGGCCCTCGATGGCAAGGGTGTAGGTGCGTGTGCCGTAGAGCTTGTTCAGAATCTTACGCGTGAAGGTGTTGCGGATGCCGCCGTCCGACAGCGTGACGTAAAGTGGGATTGCGGTCGGCAACGGCGTTGAGGTCGAGCACCGAGCGCATACCGATGGCGGCGAGCATCAGCGCGCCACGGCTGTGATGAGGCCGAGATAGAGCAGCGTGCGCGGCCGCAGCAGATTGAGCTTGATGCCGCCGCCCTTCTTCTCCAATTCGATGCTGCGGAAGGTGTCGTAGGCGATGAGCCCGCGGGGCTTGCCCACCTTGTCCATGATTTCGTCGCAAGCGTCGATGCACAGCGCGCAAGTGATGCATTCGAGCTGAGCGCCGTCGCGGATGTCGATGCCCATGGGGCACACGGCGACGCAGGCCTTGCAGTCGATGCAGTCGCCGCGTCCTTCCCAGCCCTGTTGCTTGCGTAGCGCGCCGCGGGGCTCGCCGCGGAAGTCGCGATAGGTGACAAGCAGCGAATTCGGCATCGAACATGGCGCCCTGGATGCGCGGCCACGGGCACATGTAGATGCAAACCTGCTCGCGGGCGAGGCCGCCGAAAAGGTAAGTGGATCCGGTGAAGCAGTGCGAAGAAGAGATACGTGACGGGTGCCGCCGCGCCGCGGAAGAAATCGAAGAACATCGTCGGCGCATTATCGAAGTACAGGATGAAGGCGCCGCCGGTAGCCGCCGAGATCAGCAGCCACGATATGTGCGTCATCGTCTTCTTGAAGATCTTGGAGACACCCCACGGCTCCTTATCGAGCCGGATGCGGGCGTTGCGGTCGCCCTGCCAGAGCCGCTCCACGGCAACCATGAGGTCCGTCCACACGGTCTGCCAACAGAAATAGCCGCACCAGACGCGCCCGGCGACCGAGCTGACGAGGAAGAGGCCAAGCGCGGCGATAACCAGGAGGCCGGTGACGAGATAGAGTTCCTGAGGCCAGATCTCGAGGCCGAAGAAGAACAGGCGGCCATTGGCCATGTCGATCAGGATCGCCTGATCCGGAAGCCCAGTTCCGCGATCCCACCAAATCCACGGAGCCGCATAATAGATGCCCATGCAGACGAGCATCACGAGCCACTTTACATTGCGGAAAAACCCGCTTGTGAGCTTGGGATAGATTTTCTGCCGGCTGGCGTACTGAAGGCGTTCGGTCTTCCTGTTGACGGCGCGGACGTCGATTTGCTCGACGCCGGCGGCTGCCTCGCTGGGAGCTGATTTGGGGAGGTCCGAGACCGACATAGTTATCCGTTTGGGATTTGGGCGCTTCTGAACGCGCCAATTTCTGACTTTCGGGACGTCCTTCTGGAGCGTAGGCCAGCCGCTCATGTTGAGGGCCGGTCTCGGGATTGATGTCCTATCCCAAGCCCGGCCCCAATGACCTAGATCAACGCTCTAGACTACTTGCCACCGCCCAGCGAGTGGACGTAGACGGCGAGCGACTTGATCGTGTTGTCGTCGAGCTTCGTACCCCATGCAGGCATGGAGCCGCCTCGGCCGGTCGAGATGCTCTCGATGACAGCTTCCTTGGTGCCGCCGTAGAGCCAGATGCCGTCCGTCAGGTTGGGCGCGCCCATGTCGAGGTTGCCCTTGCCGTCGGCACCGTGGCAGGCCACGCACTGCTCGGCAAACACCTTGCCGCCGCGCTCGGCCGCCGCCGCGTCTGTGCTCTTCTTGCTGAGAGAGAGCACGTACTCGGCCGTGTCAGCGATCTGCTTGGGTTCAAGCAGCTTATCCGCGCCGAACTTCGGCATGGCGCTGTCACGCGTCTTCTTGTCGTCCGCGGCGCGGATGCCGTGCAGGATCGTCTGCTCGATATCCGTGATCTTGCCGCCCCACAGCCAGTCGTCATCCTGCAGGTTCGGATAGCCAGCGGCTCCCTGGGCGCCACGGCCGTGGCAGGGCGCGCAGTTGTTGGCGAACGCGGCTTGACCGCCAGCGGTCGCGTAACGCAGCAGGTCGGCGTCCTTGCGGACGTCGGCGAGCGGTGTCTTGGCCAGCTTCTCGCGAAGGTCGCCGCGTACCAGCTTGGCATTGGCGACGTCACGAGTGACCGTGTCGCGGGCGCTCCAGTTCCAGATGCCCTTGGTGTAGCCGCCCGGCACCGGCCATGTTGGGTATAAGACCCAATAGCCGATAGCCCACAGGATGCAGACGTAGAAGGTGTAGAGCCACCACCGCGGCAGCGGCTTGTTGAGCTCTTTCAGGTCGCCATCCCACACGTGTCCCGTGGTTTCGACGCCTGTGGCGTGATCGATTTCCTTATGTGCCATTAGCGGCCCCCAATTCTGTTGGTGTCAGACCCGAGATCCAATGACTGCCGCTGGATTTCATCGAACTTCGGCTGGTTGCTCGGCCACAGGGCGTAAGCAACCGCACCAATAAACATTGCGATGAAGAGGATCAGCGAGCTGACTTGGCTGAAGGTCGCGACTGTTTCGTAAGTCATCTGATTTCGCGGCTCCTCATCTCTGTCCTGCGCCAGTCGCAGCGGCGTCCTTGTCGAAGCTCGCGAAGTCGACCAGCGTACCCAGCATCTGAAGGTAGGCGATCACTGCATCGAGTTCCGTCACCTTGTCCGCGCTCCGTCCGTCGAACACGCCGATTTTTGCCTTGGGATAGCGAGCAACAAGTTCTTTTGCTGCCTTACTGTCCGGATTGATCTGAGCTTCCAGATCAGTCTTGGCCTTAGCGATCATTTCTTCGGTGTAGGGCACGCCGACTAGCCGCAGCGTCTTCATTTTATCAGTGATGTCCGCATAGTTGAGCGGGGTCTGTCCGAGCCAGGGATAGGACGGCATGATGCTTTCGGGAACCACCTTGCGCGGATTAGTCATGTGCTCGGTGTGCCACTGGTCGGAGTAACGGCCGCCGACGCGAGCAAGGTCAGGTCCGGTACGCTTGGAGCCCCACTGGAAGGGGTGATCGTACATGGACTCGGCAGCGAGGCTGTAGTGACCGTAGCGCTCGACTTCGTCGCGCAACGTGCGGATCATCTGGCTGTGGCAGAGATAACAGCCTTCGCGGATGTAGATGTCGCGCCCGGCCTGCTCGAGCGGGGTGTAGGGCCGCATGCCCTGCACCTTTTCGATCGTGCTCTCGACGAAGAAGAGCGGGGCGATCTGTACGAGACCGCCGATCGACACCATGACGAGGATGCCGATCAACATAATGATGGAGTTTTTCTCGAAGATTTCGTGTTTCATTGGTGCCCCCTTATTCAGCGGCCAGAGGGCGCAGTTCAGGAGCCGCCGCAACGCGCGGCTGGTCCTTTGCATCTAACGGCTCGTCGCCGCGGATGGTGCGCCAGACGTTGTAGACCATGATCACCCAGCCGAGGACGAACAGCAGACCGCCCGTGGCACGGATGATGTAGAAGGGATGCATCGCCTCGACCGTCTCGACGAACGAGTAGGTCAGGAAGCCCAGCTTATCGTATGCGCGCCACATCAGACCCTGCAGGATGCCCGAAACCCACATCGAGGTGATGTAGAGCAGGATGCCCAGCGTCGAGGTCCAGAAGTGCCACTCCACCAGCTTGATCGAGTAGAGCGCCTTGCGCTGCCACAGCCACGGAACGAGGCAGTAGATGGCGCCGAACGACACCATGGCGACCCAGCCGAGAGCACCGGAGTGCACATGGCCGATGGTCCAGTCGGTGTAGTGCGAGAGCGAGTTGACCGCCTTGATCGACATGAGCGGACCCTCGAAGGTCGACATGCCGTAGAAGGCGACGGAGACGACGAGCAGACGCACGACGGGGTCGGTTCTGAGCTTGTCCCAGGCGCCCGACAGCGTCATGAGGCCGTTGATCATGCCGCCCCACGAAGGCATCCAGAGCATGATCGAGAACGTCATGCCGAGGGTCTGCGCCCAATCTGGCAGAGCCGTGTAGTGCAGGTGGTGCGGACCGGCCCAGATGTAGAGGAAGATCAGGGTCCAGAAGTGCACGATCGACAGACGGTAGGAATACACCGGGCGCTCGACCCGCTTCGGCACGAAGTAGTACATGATGCCGAGGAACCCGGCCGTCAGGAAGAAGCCGACCGCGTTATGGCCGTACCACCACTGCGTCATGGCATCCTGCACGCCCGACATAGCGATGTAGCTCTTCGGGCTGAAGGGCGAGATCGGCACCGCCGCGTTGTTGACGAGGTGCAGCATCGCGATCGTCAGGATGAACGCGAGGAAGAACCAGTTCGCCACGTAGATGTGCGGTTCCTTGCGCTTGATGAGCGTGCCGAGGAACACCAACAGGTAAGTGACCCAGAGGACGGTGATCCAAAGGTCCGAGTACCACTCGGGTTCGGCATATTCCTTACTTTGCGTAACGCCGAGAAGGTAGCCTGTACCGGCTACCGCGATCAGCAGTTGCCAGCCCCAAACCACTGCCCATGGCGCCCAGCGGCCCGCCAAGCGAACGTGGCAAGTGCGCTGGACGATATAGAACGAGGTTGCGAATAGTACGTTGCCGCCGAAGGCGAAGATCACCGCCGAGGTGTGCAACGGCCGCAGACGGCCGAAACTCGTCCACGGCAGGTCGAAGTTCAACGCCGGGAAGGCGAGCTGCCATGCAATGAGGTCGCCAACGACGACGCCAGCGAAGCCCCAGAAGATGGCGAACACCACCGCAACGCGGATAGGTCCGTCCATGTAGCCGTTGTCGCCGGCAAACGACTTGTTCCAATTCGCCATCACTGCGATGGCGGCGAGTATCCCTCCGAGGGCGAAAAGAACGCCGTGGAAGGCGAATGCGGGGTCCGTCGTCTTCAGGAAAATGAGCGCGCCAACTAGCGCGAGCAGCCCTGACCCGACGACTGCGGCAGCGTTTGACAACGCATACCCCTTGTCCGTCGTTTCTGTCATGTTGATGCCTCTGGATATTGTTAAAAGGTGCCCCAGCCCACGGGATGAAGCTTTCCCAAGAGCCCGTCCGCAGTTCGCGCCTTTGGTTCCTGCGGAGCCTTGACGTAGGTCAACTTGCGACCAATGGACATTCGGAGGACCCGCTATTGGCCGTGCCCGGGAAGGACTTGCTGAATCAAATGACGATGACGGCCGGTACGCGTGATCGCTCTGCCGCACGGTCGTCGCGGCATCGAGGCGGATCTCGAGTTCCTAGTGCCGTCGCTGTCTTTTCAGACGATGTTCGCGGAGCCGGCTCGGCGGCGGATTTCGTGCGTCTGCACACCCTGGCTCGCATGATGCAGTAGAGTTGAGCAGACCACGTGCTGCTCGTTGTCGCTGGTCAGACGGACGACTACCAAGCCGCCACCATTGCAAACGAAATCATGAAGTTGCAGAGCTGGCCGCTCCTGCGCCCACTGTCCCACCTGTTCGTCGAGGGGCTCGCGATGATCGAGGGCTTCGATGTCCGAAACGCTGAAAGATTCGCCTGAGGCGGCGTCGAGCAATCGGACCACCCAGGCGTAGGGCGTCGCCGCCGGACGGCTTGCGATAACTCGTGCGAGAGGACTTGAGCTGTTGCAGTTGGCCGCTGCCCGCAGGTCGGAGTTCAAGTGCTCAGGACAGATGACGAGGCTGAGCCGATCACGCGGAACACCCCATCCTGACAGATCGTTGGCAGCAAGCAGCATCTCGGACGGATCCGAGAACAACCCAAAAGCGAATTTGTATTTGGCAGTCGCCGCAGGTGCCACCGTGCGCAGTCCGGGAATGATCCTCATCCCGCGAATTGGGAGGTCGAGGGTTGCCGACACGTTGATCATCCTATTGTGCAATGGCTTCGAGTTCGGCCAATTGACGTATGACAACCAGCGACGTCCGCGGCAGTGAAATGATGCCCGCACGTTTGAGTTTGCTAAGTGTGCGGCTCACCGTCTCGATTGTGAGGCCCAGGTAGTCGCCGATGTCGACGCGGGTCATCGGCAGCACGATCCGCATTGGATCCTCGCCCACCATCTGATTGCGGCGCGCAAGCGCCATGAGGAAGGAGGCCATCTTGGCCTCGGCGGACTTCGAGGCGAGGCAGAGCAGGTGATCGCGCGTGGCGGTCAGCTCGCAGGCGGCGATTTTCAGCAGCTTGCGGGCAAACTCGGGACGATGCTCGACCATGCGGTCCATGGAGGCGCGCGGGATGCGGCGCACCCGCAGAGTGGTCAGTGCCTGCGCGCTGTAGGGGTACTTGCCGAGGCAGCAGTACCCGATCAGGTCGCCGGGATAGTAGAAAGAGGCGATATGGCGCTGGCCGTCGGGCAGAAGGCGATAAGCGCAGACGACGCCGTCGAGAACCTCGAGGACGTGGGTGGCTTCGTCACCCTCGAGGAACATGTCCTCGCGCGCCTTGTAGGAGCAGGTGGAGACGCCGTCGCAGCTGGCCGGCGAGACGGTCGGCGTGAACGGGGCAGCCGGCACGGAGGCGCGACCGATCTCGATTGGGGCATCATAGCCAGCCATGAGCGCGAGCATCGTTCGGTCCTCCAAGTTGTTCATTTGACTTGCGTCATATGAACAGCCGAACGTCGTGGCGGTTTACGTCAGCTGTCACCGTTTGTAACGGTTTGTAATTTTCCACTCGGGACACTAGGGTTGGCGGGTTTCTGGATGCATGGGGACCGCTCGGAACCTGCGGTAACACGGAAGATTCATGACGAACCGGCACGGGGTCCACATTCTGGTCGTGGATGACGATCCCAAAATACGCCTGCTCCTTCGCCGTCTGTTTGAGGGCGAAGGCTTCCGCGTGAGCGAGGCCGGCAGTGGCAGCGACGCCGAGAACGTGGCCGGTAGCGAGCAGTTGGACCTGATTACGCTTGATCTGGGGCTTCCCGACGCCGACGGATTCTCGGTCGCGCGCGCCATTCGCAGCCGTTCCCGGGTGCCGATCATCATGGTGACCGGCAAAGGCGAGATGATCGACCGTGTCGTTGGCCTCGAGCTCGGTGCGGATGACTACATCACGAAGCCCTTCCACCTGCGTGAGGTGCTAGCAAGAGTGCGCGCCGTCCTGCGCCGGACCGAGACCGTCGCTGCCGCGTCCGAGCCCAAGCAGGACGGCCTCTATGCCTTCGATCGCTGGCTCATCAACCTTCCCAAGCGCGAGCTGAAGCTGAAGGATGGCGGCGTCGTCCCGCTCACCACGGCCGAATTCAGCTTGTTGGAGGTTTTGGTGCGACATCCCAACCGGGTGCTCAGCCGCGACCAGATCATGGACATGCTGAAGGGGCACGAATGGAGCCCGTTCGATCGTTCGATCGACAATCTCGTGGCGAAGGTCCGGAAAAAGATCGAGGCCGATCCCGACCAGCCGGCGCTGCTTAAAACGGTGCGCGGTGTCGGATACACGTTCACCGTCGACGTCCGCCACTGAGACGGAGCGAAGGTTCGGTCTGTTCAATCGAGCGATTTGCGTATCGCGGTCGCGAGGTCGGACTGACGATAGGGTTTGCGCAACAACCGCACAAAATTGTCTTCGATCCCTGCCGAGCTGACGAGTTCCTCGGCATAGCCGGAGGTCAGTAGCACGCGCGATTTCGGATAATTGGTCTGCACCTCGCGCAACAGATCGATGCCCGACATCCCTCCGGGCATGACCAGGTCAGTGAACACGAGATCGATGCCGACGTTCCCTCGCAGCACATCGAGAGCTTCGACGCCGTTGCGGGCCTCGCAGACCCGGTATCCCAGGCTTTCCAGCCGGGTGAGGGTGAGCTTGCGTAGCCGGTCGTCGTCCTCGACGACGAGGATCAATTCGGCCTGAGCCTGCTCGGCATGGACCTGGTCTTCCGGCACAGTCGCCGCCGAAGTCGCTTCGGGAACTTGGCTGCGCGGCAGGTAAAGGTTGACGACCGTGCCCTTGCCGATCTCGCTGTAGATGGTGGCATGGCCGCCGGATTGCTTTGCGAAACCGTAGATTGTCGCAAGCCCCAGCCCGCTGCCCTTGCCGGCGCCCTTGGTGCTGAAAAACGGCTCGAACGCTCGCGAGCGCACGTCCGGCGGCATGCCGTGACCGGTGTCGGAGACCGACAGTGCGACGTATTCGCCGGGCTGGAGCTCCGGCGTCAGGGCCACTGCGTCACTGTCGAGCTTCACGTTTCGCGTTTCGATGTAGAGGCGCCCGCCGCCGGGCATGGCATCGCGTGCATTGATGGCAAGGTTCAGCACGGCATTCTCGACCTGGCCGGGATCGACCTCGGTCAGCCACAGATCGCTGGCGAGCGAAGTGGACAGGTCGATGTCCTCGCCGATGGCGCGGTTCAACAGGTCGGTAATGCCGAGCACGAACTCGTTGAGGTTGATTTTCTCGGTCTCCAGGTGTTGACGGCGCCCGAAGGTGAGCAGACGGTCGGTCAGCCGCGCTCCCATTTCCGAGGCTTCCTGCGCCTCGCGCGCCAGGGCACGCTGGCTCTCGTCTTCCAGCTTCATGTCGAGAAGCTCGAGATTGCCGAGGATGACCGTCAGGATATTGTTGAAATCATGAGCTATTCCGCCGGTCAGTTGGCCAATCGCCTCCATCCGGCTGGCCTGCATGAGGGCGGCCTCGCGGCGCAACTCGTCCGAGACGTCGCGCACCACTTCGAGGAAGCCGAGCTTACGGCCATTCACGTCATTGATCACGGTCCGCATGGTGGCGCCGGGAAAGATCTCGCCGTCACGCCGGCGGAACTTCAAAACCAATGACTTCAGTTCCGTCTCGGCTTCGGGATCGCCGCCAGCTCGCCCGTGCCGCTCCCATTCGCTCTCGTTGGCATAGAACGGCGTCGTGGGCTTGCCCATCACTTCATTGGGGCCGAAGCCGAATACCCGCGTGAATGCCGGGTTGATGAGCTGCACCTTGCGGGACATGTCGCTCAGCACGATCGGGTCCGGCATTGAGGCAAACATGGACTGAAACATTGCCCGCTGGTGGTCGAGGCTCGCCTCGGCGCTGCGCTGCTTAGTGATGTCGATGATAACGCCTGTGAAATAACGCTCGCCGTCGGCCTCGAACTGGCCGACCGAGAGGTGCATCGGGAACGTGGTGCCGTCACGCCTCATCCCGACGACTTCGCGGCCGACGCCAATGATGCTGGCGCGGCCGGTGTGCAAATATCCGGCGATATAGTTGTCGTGATGCTGGCGATAGGGTTCCGGCATCAGCATCGACACGTTTCGTCCGGCCAGTTCTAGCTCGGAGTAGCCGAAGAGGCGCTGGGCGAAGGGATTGGCGGTTTCGATCAGGCCGCGGCTAGTTATGGTGATGATGCCTGCCGCCGCCGATTGCAGCACGGCCCTTAAGGTCAGCACGTCGACAATGGGCTGGCGACCGGAACTCATGTGGGCGCGGAAACCTCTTGCGCGTCGGGTACTGGTGAGCCAACCGCGCGAGTGCGGTGCCCTGCACGATGGCTCGAGAGCCACGAGCCATAGAGCCGCAAGGCTACAGGCGCGTCAATCCGGACTACTGCGCAAAACAAATTCGTACTGTCAAGTATCGCATCCGCGGCAGTTGCCGCGCTGATGGCGAGCGAGCCGAGAGCGTTAACGGCCGTCCGAGACGAAAGCAGGCACCCTCGGGTTCAGGTCCGGCAGCGGATCGCGATCATCCTTGGCGACGCCGAGCCGGTCAGCGAGCTCCCCCTTGAGGCCGTAGCGCGTCACTTCCAGGTAGTGCTTGGCAGCAAGTTCCTCGACCATCGCGGCGAACCGAGGTGCTATGGCGGGCGAGATCGTGCTGCCGGTGTAGTTGACGATGGCGAACACGCGGCGTCCCAGCGGACCGACCTGGCGTTCGACTTCGGCGCGGATGCGGGCGAGATCGGCGTCCGATGTGATGGCGAGCTGCTCGAAGTCGATGAACAGCATGTTGAACACCGGATCGTAACTGAAGCGGTGCAGAGAAAGGCAGCTCACGCATACGCTCGCGCAACCTCATTGCATCCGGGGCGAATACGGCCGCCGGCATGAGGGCTGGGTTCTCGATGATGGGCCGGAAGTCCATGTGCGCGAGGATGTCGCGCTCGATGTCGATGCCGGGGGCGACCTCGATCAGCTCCAGGCCGCGGCTGCGTCAGCCGGAACACGCAGCGCTCGGTGACGTAGAGCACGGGCTGGCCGCGCTTCAGCGCGTAGTCGCCCGAGAAGGTGCGGTGCTCGACCTCGGCGACGAACTTGCGCGACGTTGCCTTCGCGGACGATGCGCGAGGCGCGCCGTCCTCGACCTGCCACTTCGAGGCCGCCCGCCGTGAACGTGCCGACGAACACCACCGCCTTGGCGTTCTGGCTGATGTTGATGAAGCCGCCGGCGCCGGCCAGGCGCGGGCCGAATCTCGAGACGTTGAGGTTGCCGTGCCGGTCGG
The DNA here is from genome assembly GCA_963847435.1 of uncultured Alphaproteobacteria bacterium. Lineage (GTDB taxonomy): Bacteria > Pseudomonadota > Alphaproteobacteria > Rhizobiales > Hyphomicrobiaceae > CAWJZR01. The sequence goes on from CAWJZR010000026.1 coordinate 377,132, forward strand.
CCTGGGCGAGGCCGAGGAAGGCGAGGTCGAGGCCGCCGCCGTCGTAGAAGTCGAACTGGTAGGGCTGGTCGATGATCGCCTGCGCGTTGGTGGCGGCGCCGAAGTTCAGGCCCGAGGCCGGCACGCCGCCGATCACGCCGGGCTCGGCGGTCAGCGTCAGGAGGTCGATGACGCCCTCCTCGGCGGCCACGGCGGCGATGCCTTCCGGCATGCCGATGCCGAGGTTGACGACCGCGTTGGCCTTCAGCTCCAGCGCCGCGCGGCGCGCGATGATCTTGCGCTCGCCCATCTCCATCGGCTGCAGCGTGCCGTCATCGGCACGCGGATCTCGCCGGCGAAGGCCGCGCTGTAGGGCTCGGCGAAGGTCTGCATGTGGTATTCGGGCTGCTCGGCGACGACCACGCAATCGACCAGGATGCCGGGGATCTTCACCTGCCGCGGGTTGAGGGTGCCGCGCTCGGCGATGCGCTCGACCTGCACGATGACGAGGCCGCCGCGAGTTGTGCGCGGCCATCGCGATGGACAGCGCCTCCAGCGTCAGCGCCTCGCGCTCCATGGTGATGTTGCCGTCGGGGTCGGCGGTGGTGCCGCGCACGATGCGCGACGTCGATCGGGAAGGCGCGGTAGAAGAGGTACTCCTCGCCGTCGATCTGCCATCACGCTGACGAGGTCGTCGGTGGTGCGCGTCGTTGAGCTTGCCGCCGCCGTGGCGCGGATCGACGAAGGTGCCGAGGCCGACGCGCGTGAGGTGCCCGGGCTTGCCGGCGGCGATGTCGCGGTAGAGGTGCGATGATGACGCCCTGCGGCAGGTTGTAGGCCTCGATCTCGCCCGCCGACGGCCAGCTCCTGCAGCTTCGGCACGAGGCCCCAGTGGCCGCCGATGACGCGGCGCTACCAGCCCGCGGTGCGCCGAGGTGGTTGAGGCCGCGCTCCTTGCCGTCGCCCTGGCCCGCCGCGTAGACGAGCGTCAGGTCGCGCGGTTCGGCGTTTTCGAGCGCGCCATCGTCGCGGCTGGCGAGAAAGCGCTCTTCCAGCGCGACGGCGATCGCCTCGGGAAAGCCGATGCCGACGAAGCCGCCGGTGGCGACGGTGTCGCCGGAGCGGATCAGGCCACGGCATCACGGGCGGCAATGGTCTTGCCGCCGGCCGCAGCCTGCAGCGCCTTCAGGCGCGTAATCCGGTCGCTCGACATCATCCCTCCCAAGGAAGCCGGGTGAATTGGGGATGCTTAACGCGAGTCGACCGGATGACAATCGTTCAGGGATCGGTTTCCCCAACCGTTTCATGGAGATGATGGGGCGCTGGGTGATCCGCGTCAGTTGTCGTGGGCATCCTCGGCGTCCAGCGGCGGCCGGCGCGGGCGTGGTCCCTGCAACTTGGGCAGCGCGAGGAGCACCAAAAGTGCCGGCGGCACCAGGAAGCACCACGCCATCCAGAACGAGTAATCGCGGTTCTTGAACGCGGCCACGAACCCGCCCAGCACCAGACCGCTGATCGCGGCGATGCCCCAGATGGAAATGACTGCGTTGGCGTTCATGTCGGGGCTCCTCCCGGGCCGGCCGGATCATAGTGCCGTTCGACCCGGCGATGGAGATGGTGATCGTTTATGGCAAAAAAGGGGGGCGCGGTGTGGAGCAGAGGACGCGTGCCCGTTAGCTTCGGTAGAAGCGCCACATCCGCACCAAGGTGCGATGGATGTCGTCCGGGGTGCGGTCGAGAGGGTCGACCTTCACCCGAACCACGTTGTCGTAACTCATCTTCCACGGCAGCCGCATGCCGCGTCGCCACCATGGAACCTTGCGCCAGTCCGCGATCAGCGCGCTGGTCAGCGGTTGCGACAGGCCGATCTGCACCTCGTGAAAGGTGTCGGCCCGGACGGCGATGGCGACGAGTTCGATCTGCCGGATCGCCCGCCAGCGCACGATGCCGAAACCCGCGATGAAGATTCCGTATTGGTTGGCGCCGATCACACGGCGGCCCGTCTCGGTGAGGGGGAAATTGTAGTAGGCGAATGCCCCCGCCGCGAGGCCGAGACCGACCATGATGGGGCTGCCTGTAGCAATGGCACCCGCAAAGAAGACGGCGGAAAGAAAGCCGGTCAAATAGACCGGAAACGGCGTCTCGTCGCGACCGTAGGCAACGCTAAATCCGCCGCTGCCGCCGCCGGGTTCGGTGTCGTCTGCGGGCCTTGTCACCATCGTGCGCATCTCCGGGCCATTCGCCAGATGCACAGTCGGCGGCGGGACGGCCATTTGCAAGGGCACTGGTGCAGTTTCCGGTCGCGGCCGGTTATGAAATTAACGTGCGCGGATGGGTCACTTCCTGGCGCTGTTCGCGGATTGGGCAACGCCCTGCCCATTCAGGGTGCGATTGCCCACGCGGTCAGCACGGAGGCAGCTCTACTCTACAGCGTGAACTCGGCTACGACGGCGGCGTGCATCGAACCGGGCGGCCGATCAATTCGGGCATATCCCACGGCTTCGTCGGGTACCGCTTCGTTGTGGACCTCGATGTCGCGGAAATAGGCGACGAGCGAGCGGCTTGCCAATATGTGATCCAGCATCTGCGGACGGCCATGGTGCAACACGCTCCAGCGACGGTCTGCGGCGAGAGAACGGTCGAGCACGACGAGCGAACGCGGCTCCAACGCGCCGTTACCAGTATCCTCGGCAGCGCCGACGATGATCTTCAGCGGCGTTTCATGATCCTCGGCGTTGAAGTCGCCGGCCACTGCGATCAGCCGGTGCGGATCATCGTCCAGCATCGCATCGAGGGCGAGCCGCAGTTCGAACGCTTGTGCAGAGCGCTTGATACCGGACACGAGATAGCCCTCGGCCCAGCCGCTGACGCTTTTCCAAACAAACGGTTTCAGTTTCTGCCCCGGCACCGCGGCGGCGAGCGGCGCCCGCAAATGCAGATTGACAACAGTCAGGGTCTTACCGGCTCCGATATCGAGGTCGGTCACGAGGAGCGTCCGCTCAAAGCGCAAAGGCAGCGGACCGGCCGGGGCGGGATCGGCGGTCAGTGACGGCACGGCGATCGGGGGCACAAAGTCGTGACGGATTTCCCGCACCGAAACGATGGGATACCGCGACAGCGTCACCAGGTTATGGACGTCGGAAATCGGCGCCGATTGCTCGATTTGTGCAGTGCCTTCGCGACCTTGCGGCTGGACATGCGAGACGGCGCGATTGAAGCCGGCGTACTCGGTCCCCTCCAGCAGCGCGTCGAGCGCCACCAGATGCCGCCCGGGCTGGCCATGGATATGCTGACCGTTGACCTCCTGCAGGCAAAGCACGTCGGCGCGCAGTCGCTGCAACTCGGGTCGCAATACTTCCGCGCGCGTCTCGAGTGGCAGCGCGGCCTTGGGCGGCAGGTCAAGGTTTTCAAGGTTGAAGGTCGCAATCCGCATGGCTTCACCCGCTCAACTATCGGCGCCCCCGCACTCGAACGCGGCCGCCCGATAGCTTAACTCTCGCGCAGGCCTCCACCTTGATCCCGATGCTTCTTCGCGTCTTCTGCGATCGACCCAATTCCGCGGATCTAGGCTCCTGCGGGCGGCGGCAAATGCGCTGGCGGCGGCCCTGTCAATGGCCGCGACGCTGGTGTCTCCGCGGCGGCCACCCTGGACGCCGGCGCATGCGAGTCCGACAGCACCATCAGCAAAGGCGTCAGCCCGTCCGACGCCTCGATCACGAAGATCTCGATGTCCGAGCGCGCCTTCTCGCTCCATCCAGCGATCTGAAGCGCGCGCTCAGCCTTCGAAAACAGGCCGTGGTTGCGCGTTAGAGGCCTGGCGGCCACATCTTCGGCCTCCTTCGACTTCACGCCCTGCTCTTCTGCCCATTTCTTGCGGATCGACGTGAGGTCGGTATCACTGGCGAGCAACTCCTCGGCCTTCAACTTTTGCAATTCACTCTTGGTCCCCAGCCACTTGCGTTCGCTTCTCGGCCACCGCACGAGGTCGAGGTCGCTCAGCACGCCGGCGAGTTGGTTCATGGCCAACGCCCGCTGCGCCTCCTCCTTGTTGGTGGGATCGCAACTGTAGAGATTCGGGATTGCGAGGTATGAAGCGTTATTGTGATGGATGAAATGGCTGCGCACCCATTCAAGATTGGCGTTGGGGGCGCGCGCGATAGCTGTTTGGATGGCGTCGTTGATCTGGCGAACGAGCGAGCCGGACGGCCGCACCGGCGGTGGTTCGCGCGGCGGATTGACCATCGTCAGAGCCAATAGTCCGAGGTCGATGCCGATCGTCGCCAGCAGCGCGATCATATCACGGCCGGTGATCGGCTCGCCGCCGGCGGTCGTCGCCTTCACGTCGCCGCCGAAGACATACCGCACCAGCGCCGATCCGTAGGTGCCGATGTTCTTCCATAGGTTCTTGACCGCGTTGGCGACGCCGGCCGGGCCTTCGTTGAAGGTCGCCTCGCGGAGTTGCACGACCGCGGGTTGATTGGCCTGCTCGGCCGCCTGGGTGAGGCGCTGGGCGAGCGTCGGATCGTAGCAGGTGAAGCCTTGCGCACCGGGCTGGACCGAGACGCCGGCGGCGAGAGCACGCATCTCAGCCGCGGTGGACTTGCCGAGCTCATTGGACCGCGCGGCGATACTCCTCGACCGGCTGCGAATTTCCGATGCCTTTGCTTCGAAGGCCCGCTGGCGGTCCTCTACCGTGCCGCCCTCGAGTCCAGCCGCCGCGACCCGAAGCTGCTCGATGTCCGCTTGCACCGGCTCCAGCCAGTTCTTCGTCATGCCGTCGCGCAGGGCGGTCACGCTGTCGCGCACGCTGCGGCGCGCATTGTAGAGCGGCCCGCGCCCGGCACCGGAAGAGACCCCGCAACTGCCGCCGGAGGTCTCCTCGCGAGCCATCTGCCCGTCGGACCAGATCACGACGCTGTCGAGATCGCCACGGACCGCGGATAGCCGGGCAGAGACGATGGCGGCGGCATCGCGTGCGTCCTCCTGCAGCCCGGAAAGGCCCGTCCGCGTGGCTTCCTCGCCCGAGATCAGGCTCCACCAGAAACCGTAGCCGAAGCCGATCGACCACAGCGCGAGGAATGCGTAGAGCGGAAAGGTCACGAGCCGATAGCGCAGCAGCCGTTTGGACGCGAATGTTTCGCGCAGCATCAGCCACATCAGGAACGTGAGGGTCACGACGACCATGACGACAAGGAGGTCGTTCGACAGCGAGAAGCTGCCGCCGGGCTTGGTCGGGGTCGTCGAAACGCCGACGATGAAGTCGCGCATTCCGTGCCAGGTGGCGTAGCCGGCGATCAGCAGCAGCATCAACTCCGCGACGCCGATCAGCGTATTGCGGCCGAACAAGTAATCGACCGTCCTGGCGACGAGCGACGGTCTTGTCGCCTCATCGAACACCATCCGTGCTTCAGCCATGGTGATACGCCCCCAACAGCCCCCGTGCGCTCTACGTTGCGCTTGATCGTTGAGAGAAGTCTAGCCAATGGCGCGCAGTTCCGCGACGGGATTCGCCTTGAACGGAGGGCGCTGCCGGCAGAGGCGTCTTACCGTTCGACGAAGGCGCGTTCGTAGACGTATTGGCCGGGGGTGTTGGCGCTGCCTTCGTGGAATCCGCGGTCTTCCAGCAGCTTCTTGGTATCGGCGAGCATTCCGGGGCTGCCGCAGATCATAGCGCGGTCGTTCTCGGGATCGAACGGCGGCAGGCCAAGGTCCGAAAACAGCTGACCGGACGCGATGAGATCGGTTACGCGGCCCTGGTGCCAGAACGGCTCGCGCGTCACGGCCGCGTAGTAGCGCAGTTGCTCGGTCGCCATCTCGCCCATGAACTCGTCCTCACGCAACGCAATGACGCGCTGCGTGCCGTACTCGAGCTCCGTGACGTTGCGGCAGCCGTGCACCAGCACCACCGTTTCGAACTGGTCGTAGACTTCCGGGTCCTTGATGATGCTGGCGAACGGCGCGAGCCCCGTGCCGGTGGACAAAAGGTAGAGGCGCTTGCCGGGACTGAGGCTCGACAAAACGAGTGTGCCGACCGGTTTGCGGCTGACGAGCAGCCTATCGCCTTTCTTGATGTGCTGCAGACGCGATGTCAGAGGCCCATCCGGCACCTTGATGCTGTAGAACTCGAGATAGTCGTCATAGGGGGCGCTTGCCATCGAGTAGGCGCGCAGTAACGGCCGCCCATCCACTTGCAGGCCGATCATTGCGAACTGGCCGCTGGCAAAGCGGAAGCCGCGGTCCCGCGTGGTGCGGAAGCTGAACAGTTTGTCGGTCCAATGCCGGACTTCGAGGATGGTTTCCTCGTTGTTCAGATCCGATTTCTTGCGCGGTTGGACGGCAACGGACCCGTGCATGTGCGGCCTCGGCAGGTAGAAAGGTAGATAAATGCGATCTGGGACGCGGCCTTGGCAGCGGGCCCGGTGCAAGGTCCAAATATGCCAGGAACTGAATGTGTCGATTGCGCTAGGTCAAAGTCCCGCCAGTCGAAGACGCGAATTGACGGCGGTGCGGCACCATGTCCGGCCCCGGAGCCTATCCGCAAGCGATCGATAGACCCGCCCATTTGCAACCTCCTTGTCCCGACGGCCGTGCCCCGATAGCTTGTCGGCGCGTCGGGTAAGCCGGGCGCCGCAAGTCCGCCTCATCGATACCGGCATCAACCCTGCTGCGGCGCTAACCTTTGGCCGCACGCTAAAAAGAGCGAGAACACTCCAGTGAGCCAGCTTGCAGGCGTTGCAGTGATTTCCGAAGGCACGGCTCTCAAGGGCGAGATCCGCAGGGGACGGCAAGTCGACGTTTACGGTTACGTCGAGGGCAAGATCTCCGCTGATCGGCTGATCGTACACAGGGGCGGGCGAGTCTACGGTACCGTTCGGGTCGGCAGCGCCGAGGTGCATGGAAATCTGCAGGGCGACATCTCGGTCAAGCAGTTGATCTCAATCGGCTCGACGGGTGCCGTCAACGGCAACGTCCGATACGGCCGCATCTCGATGGAGCATGGCGGCGAGTTGGCCGCCGATATGCGCAACGTGCCGCCCGAGCTTGCCGGCGACCTCAACCTCGTCGTGAAGCGCGGTGGCTCGGTCCGCATCACCACCGTGGACCTCACAGCATTCGATCCCGATGATTCCGCCGACAAGCTCACCTTCACGGTCTCGGGCGCTCAAGCCGGCCACGTCGCGTTCGCAACCGCGCCGGCGTCAGCCACCCCGAGCTTCACGCAGGCCGATCTGCAGCAGGGCCGCGTGATGTTCGTCCACGACGGCAGCGATGCGAAAAGAGCGAGCTTCAATGTCGTCGTGGCCGACGCCAAGGGCGCGACATCTGGCGCGGCGCAGACCGTGACGGCGGCCGTCATCTAGAACAGATCGAAGGCTGAAGGATTTAAGGGTTCCTTCAGAAATGTCCCGCATTGTGGCACTGAACAGGTGTTATGCGGGAGATGAGCCATGTCCAATCGGTACCTCGGCCCTCAAGCGGGGCAGGGTGACGCCCACTACGAGCGCGCGCGGGATCTGCCCGCTGCCCTCGGCGAGGCTAATTCCTGGGGTCTCGACATGGACGATCCAACGACAGAATTGGCTGCGCTCGACGAGAGCGCTCTGGAAGGCACGTTCGGCAACATCCGCGAACTGGTTGCCGCGCTTCGTCAATGCGTCGAGCATCCCGCCGGTGCGACGCTTGGAGATCTCGCGACCGCCCTCGGCGCTCTTCGCGGCGAGCTTGCGATCATGAACGAGCAGGTGGAGACGCTGGTCGCGCCCATCACGGAGCCGCACGGCGAGAAGAACTGAAACGATCCTGCAGCACGTTTGCCATCCTCGACGTTCGAGGACCGGCCCGTTTGCGGTTCCCGCTCTCTCACCCCAATCGCCGCCGGAAATCCTCATACCCGAATGATTGCAGGACGCGATAGCTGCCGTCCTCGCCGAGCATGGCGAGGTCCGGCAGCGGCGTGCCGTTGAAAGTTGTGTTCTTCACGAACGAATATTGCATCATGTCGCCGAAGACGAGCCGGTCGCCGACCTTCAACGGCTCAGCGAACGAGTACTCGCCGATGATGTCGCCGGTCATGCAGGTCTTGCCGCCGAGCAAGTAGGTGTGGGGCAGCTTTCCAGGCTCTTGCGCGCTGAACAGCGGCGGCGTGTAAGGTACTTCGAGCACGTCCGGCATGTGCGTAGATGCGGACGCGTCGAGGATGGCGATGTCCTTGCCGTTTCGATGCAGGTCGAGCACTGAGGCGACAAGGTAACCGGTGTCGACGACAAGACCGGCGCCGGGCTCCAGGATCACCTCGACGTCGAACTCGGCGCGAAACGCCTTGATCGCCGCAATCAACTTGCTGACGTCATAGCCGGGCTTGTTGATGAAGTGCCCGCCACCGAAATTCACTGCTTTGACGCGCCGGATCTGTGGCGCGAACTCGCGCGCGACGTGCTGGATCAACCCAACCGAGCCGTCGGCGAGGCTCTCGCACAGCGCATGCGCATGCAGGATGTCGATCTCATCCCACGGGATCTGGTCGATCTGATCGCGCGTGGTGCCGAAGCGAGAGCCGGCAGCGCAAGGGTCGTAGAGGGCGCCGCCGAGTGTGGCATTAGAAAAGCCAGGATTGATGCGCACGCCGGCTTTACGCCTTGCCGCCTTGACGAAGGGCAGATAGCGCGCCACTTGGCTGGGAGAGTTCAGATAGATGTGGTCGGCAAGCTCGGTCAACCGCTCGACCTCGCCGGGACCGTAGGCGGGCGCATAGACGTGCACTTCCTTGCCGAACTCCTCCCGGCCCATGCGCGCCTCGTACTCGCCCGACGCCGTGGTGCCGTCGAGCGTGTCGCGCATCAGCGGGAAGGCTGCCGGCATGGCCCACGACTTGGTCGCCAACAGTATTCGGCACCCGGTCTCGTGCTTGATCCGCGCCGCGGTTTTCAGGTTGTGCTTCAACGCAGCGACGTCGAGGACGTAGGCTGGCGTGCGAATGTCAGGCGGCAGTTTGGGCAGCATCTCAAAACTCCGGGCGGACCGGCCGAGCTCGCCGGAGCGCGCTATATGGCATCAACCCGTGATGGTTGGTAGGGGCGGGTGGAACGGCGCAACCGGCAACGCTTCATTTGGTCGTCGCGATCGTGTCGGGTATTCTTGAGGAAAACACAGAACAGCCAGGAGGCCGCAATGCCGCAGCAGATCAAAACGGGGTACAAGACGCTTGTCGAGGCGGCTTGCCGCGAAATCGAGGAGATCCCGGCACCAGCCGCGCACGCTCTTGCCGGTCAGCCGGATGTAGTGCTGGTCGATTTGCGCGACCCGCGCGAGCTTGAACGCGAGGGGCGCATCCCGAGTGCGTTCCATTGCCCACGCGGAATGCTCGAGTTCTGGATTGATCCCGAAAGCCCCTACCACAAGCCGGTCTTTGCAGAAGACAAGAAGTTCGTCTTCTTCTGCGGCGGCGGCTGGCGCTCCGCGCTCGCGTCGAAAACCGCGCAGGACATGGGATTGAAGCCCGTGGCCCATATCGTCGGCGGCTTCAAGGCCTGGAAGGACAGTGGAGGCCCGGTCGAGGGCGGGAAATAGGCCGGGCGGAGCCATTCGCCGCCTGGCCTAGTCGCATCATGAGCGGCCGCGCAGGCTCATGCGGCTGGAGCTCCAATCGCGCGAGGTGCTGCTGGCGCGCGCGGACTGCATGCGTCGGCCGGCGAGCGAGACGAAGTGCGGGCCGATATCGACATGGATGTGGTCCATGTCCGCGTAAGTCATGGTGCCGCCGGACTTGTGGTTGGCGATCAGCCACGTGACGATCGCGGCTTTGTTGCCGCCGGCTTTGAAATCGACCGCGTTGCCGCTGGCGTGACGTGACGGCCGCCCGGAGCCCGAGATCGTAGCGCCCGGCCTGCACGTCGAGACCAGTTGCACGCGGCCGAATTTCGCCTCGATCGTCACCAGCAGCGCTCGCGCCGGCTTCGTCAGGCACGAACGCGGTGCATCGCGCGGGTCCTTCGGCGGAGTCTTGGCAATTTTTGGAGCCTCCTGCGTTACGGCGGCCGTATGCACGTGCGCGGCGGCCGGCTGTGCCGGTGGCGCATCCTCCTCGGTCTCTAGATAGCCGCGGTTGACCCAGCCTGTCAGTTGCTCCCGCGCGACCGGACACCATCGGCCTTCGCAGAGGCCCGTGATGCGGACATGCGTCGCGCTGGCGTCAAGCGTGCCGACGCGCGGCGTATCCGCGGATGGACCGCCGCGCACGTTCAAAACGTCCGAGGCCTCGACGCGCACTACTTTGTAGAGCGCTTCTTTCTGGACCGGGCGTGGGCTCAGTAGAGCAGCCCGGATCGTTTCAAATTCCGGCAGCCGCTGCACCGCGGGCACTGTCTTTACCGTTTTCGTCACCACGACTGTCTTCGTCACCGCCGCCGCCGGTGCCACGTAGGTCGTGGGTGCGGCTGCGGTTGCCGCCGTCTCACTGTAGGCTGCAGGTGCCAAAGAAGCGTGGGTCGCGAAAGAAACGAATACGGCCGTCGTAGCCAGTTTGAGCATGATTTCCCCCTCATGCGGTTCAAATGGCCTCCCCGAAGCAAGTGCTGAAGCCTGACTGTGGCGCGAGCACGCTCACGCGGGGGCTTCTTTGGACGCTGCCCGCAACGCTGAAATTTGGGGTGCATGAGCGTTCGCCGACGGAGCGCTGGGTCACTCGGGCGGTTTGTCGTCCAGGGGGTGCGCGTGGTACGAAATGAAGGTGTCTACGCGAAGAGGGGGATGACATGAGACGAGCAGCCATCCTGTCGGCGGCCGCACTTTTCGTTTCGCCGGCGAATGCCGCAAGCCCAGCCGCAACCACGACCATACAAACCTATGAGGCCGTCGCCGCAGATCCCGCCAGGCTCAAGATCTTTTGCGAGATGATTGCCCTTCCTGCCATGAGCGAGGAGGCTGATGCGGCCAAAATGGAGGGCTACCTCGAGAAGCTCGGGCCGGAATTCCGCGCTGCATGGTCGAGCCCAGAAGACGCGGACGTGAACGGCAAGGACAGCGAGCGCGTCGATGAGGTGATCGGCAATCTCTACGTGGCCTGCGGGCAGTAGAAGCAATCCTCAGACATCATTCGACGGCGGAGCTCGTTTGCGGTTAGCTTGCCTCAATGGCGGCCGATCTCAACGGAGCAATGACGCCGATGATGTCCCATGACGCCCTCGCCCATCTGCTGAATACATATGGCTACTGGGCTATCTTCGTGATCGTCGGGCTGGAGAGCATCGGCGTGCCGCTGCCGGGTGAGCTCGTCGTGATCGTAGCCGCGACGTTCGCCAGCACCCAGGGCGGTGACCTCGCCCTCATCATAGCCGCCGCCTCGGCCGGAGCCATCGTGGGCGATAATATCGGCTACGTCCTTGGGCGCCAGTTCGGTCATCGGCTGCTGCTACGCTACGGCTCTCGCGCTGGCTTGACCCCCTCACACTTAAAACTCGGGCAATATCTGTTTCGGGAGTATGGGGCGCTCGTTGTCTTTTTCGGCAGGTTCGTCGCGGTCCTACGGGTCCTGTCCGCATTTCTGGCCGGAGCGAATTCTGCTGCCGTGGCCGAAGTTTCTCGTTGCCAATGCGCTGGGTGGCGTGCTCTGGGCGACGGTCGTTTCGGTGCTCGCGTACTGGATGGGAGAAGGGTTGCGCCACCTTCACGGTCCGCTCTCCGTCTTGCTCCTGGTGGCGGGTGCGGCTGGCGCCGCTGCGGCCGTCGTCTATTTCAAGCGCAACGAGGAACGTCTCATCGCCGAAGCCGAGCGCGCATTCCCGGGTTCTCTCGCGGGTTTTCAGACGTCGGGCTCATGATCGAACTCAGCACCCCTGGCTGGAACCGAATAGGCCGCCAAACATTCGTCCAATAAGGACGTTCCTTCGCAAGGAGGCTGCGATGCCCGACAAAAAGCAGGAGCTCGATTACGGCAGGGGCGCCAACAGCCCTCTGCCCCCGGAAAAGAAGGACAAGCGGAAGGCCAAACCGCCATACAAGTTTGAAGATGCTCCTAACGAGACGCCGATCGAGACTGACGACAAGAGCCGACCGCAGATTTCAAAGCCCTGACAACATTTCGAAGCTCTAGAACTTTCAAACCGATGTTGGTCCGGCTCAGCCGTCGATAGCCGAGCCGGACTTCCTTCATTCAAGGCCTCAGGACGACTTTGATGCATCCGTCCTTCTTGTCGCGGAACTTTTTGTAAAGTTCGGGCCCTTCTTTCAGATCGGCCCGATCCGTGATGACGAAGGATGGATCGATCTTACCGTCCTCGATATGTTTCATGAGAATTGGGCAGGTAGTGCTGCACCGGCGTCTGCGCCATCCTGAACGTGAGGCCGCGATTGATAGCCGAGCCCATAGGGATCTTGTCCACGAAGCCGCCATAGACGCCGACGATCGAGACAGTGCCGAAGTTTCGGCAGCAGTGGATTGCCTGGCGCAAAACGTGTGGGCGGTCGGTGCCGAGATAGGCGGCGACCTTTGCCCTGTCGAGCAGGGAATCGAAGCTCGCAGTTGTGTGCGCCTCCGTGCCGACCGCGTCGATGCATGCGTCGGCACCGCGTCCGTGCGTCAACTCCTGGATGCTCTCGTAAATGTCGTCCTTCATGAAATCGAGGACATGCGCGCCTGCCGCCCGCGCCATGTCCATTCGCTCTGGAACTGTGTCGATGGCGATGACGCGCGCGGCTCCCAGCAAGAGGGCGCTGCGGATTGCGAACTGCCCCACCGGGCCGCAGCCCCAGATGGCAATCGTGTCGCCATCCTTGATGTTGCAAAATTCGGCGGCCATGTAGCCGGTCGGGAAAATATCCGAAAGAAACAGCACCTGCTCGTCCGTGAAGCCGTCTGGAATTTTCAGCGGTCCGACATCGGCGAACGGTACGCGCAGATATTCGGCCTGGCCGCCGGGAAACCCACCCAAGAGATGCGAATAGCCAAACAACCCAGCGGGAGAGTGACCCCAAAGTTTCTCGGCTTTGGCTTTATTCGGGTTGGAGCGCTCGCAAGCCGAATAATATCCGCGTTGGCAGAAAAAGCATTCGCCGCAGGAGATCGTGAACGGTACGACGACGCGATCTCCGACCTTCAGCTTTTTGTTGTCGCGGCCGACTTCGACGACCTCGCCCATGGTTTCGTGGCCGATGACGTCACCCATCTGCATTTCCGGAATGACGCCGTCGTAGATGTGGAGATCGGACCCGCAGATGGCGCAAGCCGTCACTTTGATGATGGCGTCGCGCCCATCGAGAATCTTCGGGTCGGGCACGGTCTCATAGCGCATGTCGCTTTTGCCGTGCCAGCACAGGGCCTTCATGAGACGCTCCTTTGCCGCTCAGTTTTGCGCCGAGCCGGGCGCCGCCGATTTGCGATGCTGCTCTGCCAGGATTGACGCGGGTGTGACGTTGGCGATCGCCGATTGGAGCTTGTTGTGCCAGCCGCTGACCACGTCGCCCTCGCCATTCATCATCGCCTTGAAGCCGATCTTGGCAACCTCGGCCGCATCATCCTTTTTGGACGCGCCGATCTTGGTGTCCTCGAGCCCGGCGCGCTCGAAGAAGTCGGTTTCGGTTGCTCCCGGCATCAGGCAAGTCACGGTTACGCCGGACTCCTTCAGTTCGGCGCGGAGTGCGAAGGAGAATGAATCGAGGAACGCCTTGCTGGCGTTGTAGACGGCCTGATAAGTGCCTGGAATGAAGCCGGCGATCGAGCCTGTGATGAGAATGCGCCCATTCCCCCTCGCGCGCATGTCGCGCCCGACATTATGAATGAGGCAAAGGGTGCCGCAGATATTGGTATTCACGACGCGGAGCACGTCGCCGAAATTCTGGTCGAGAAATGCCCTTCCGAGACCTCGGCCTGCGTTGGCAAGAAGAAAATCAACTTCGCGGCCCCTGACGGCCTCGTAAAGCTTTTCGACCCCTTCCGGCACCGCCAAGTCAGCTTCGATTGCGGTTACGCGAGCACCGAGAGCTTCGAAATCCTTGGCTGCGGTGTTGATACGAGGTTCGTCAGCAGCGACAACGAGATCAAAACCCTCCCTCGCGCAGCATTTGGCAAGTTCGTAGCCGATCCCAGTGGAGGCGCCAGTCACAACCGCTAGCGGCTTAATCCTCTGACCCATTGGCTTCTCCAGCAAAGTTTGATGATTTCTGCCCCAACGATTGGATCAGCGGTTCGTTCCTGTTTTGAGAGGTTCGGTGCTTTCGGGTTTGGTGGCTCGATCGGCCTATCGAAAACCCAACTCTCTTGGTGCTCTGTAGTAGTGCTCTGTAGTGCCCGGTGGTTGGGCAAGTGGCGAGGCAGACCGCCTAAAGTATTCGCATTTGATGATATTCAGGGCACTTCGCAAAATATTCGGTCATCGATAAAATGACGTGTCTTCAGCGTCTTAGTCGCGACTTCCGATTCTTCGCAACGCTGGCACGTAGCTTGCCAAGGGCGCACTGGCCCAACGAAGGGCCGAGGTTTCAGGAAATCCCTTAGACGCCGTGCTAGCTCGCGTGGGGACTCCCACCATTGACGGTGGCGACCGCCCGCTTGCTCGGCCTCACTTGGCCAATCTCGGCGTTCGCGATCCCTCGAGCCCGAGCTGACCGGCCTGGATCCCGAGTTCGGGTTCGCCGGCAAATCTCATTCGCAACTTCAAGGGAGAGCTGGCTCTGCGGAGCCTGCTGATCGATATGCTCGACAAGGTGACGCGCCAGAAGCTGGTGGTAATCGGCAACGGCATGGCCGGTATCCGCACGATTGAAGAAATCCCGCATCGTCGATGATGCAGCGGGCCGCAAGGCGGCGCACGAACGCTTCCTCTATTCGCAACGGTTCGCACAAATCGATCCATGGGCCGAGCGCGTCGCCGGCCGCGAGAACGCCGCCGAATTCAAGGCGGCCAAAGAACTGCAGGAGGTCTAATCATGAGCGGCTTCATCAAAGTGGCGGCTTTGGCCGACATTCCCCCTCTCGGCTCGCGCATCGTCAAGAAGGGCGACTTGAAGATCGCGCTGTTCCGCACCGAGGACGACCGCGTGTTCGCGCTTCAGGACAAGTGTCCGCACAAGGGCGGCCCACTGAGCCAGGGCATCGTGCACGGATGCCGCGTCACTTGCCCACTCCACAGCATGGTGATCGAGCTAGCGTCCGGAACAGCGGTTTCACCCGACGTGGGCCACGTCGCAACCTTCCCCGCGAAAGTAGAGGAGGGCGCGGTGTGGATCGATGTGACAGCAATTGCGGCTAGCGAGGCGCAGAATTTGTCGTCAATCCCCGCCGTCTGATCAATCAAGTCAAATTTTCATCGAAAACAGGGAGAGCCTGAATGGCTTATCTAGCGCCGACCGAATTCGTCACCAAAATGATCGACGCGGGTGAATCAAAAGTCTTCATGTCGACGCGGGACACCTTGATTCGCGCTTATATGGCGGGTGCAATCCTTGCGCTTGCCGCCGCCTTCGCCGTGACGATCAACGTGCAGACGGGCCAACCGCTGGCGGGCGCTGTGCTGTTTCCCGTTGGATTTTGCCTGCTCTATCTGCTCGGCTTCGATCTCTTGACGGGCGTTTTCACGCTTGTTCCGCTCGCGCTCATCGACAAGCGCCCGGGCGTGACAATGGGCGGCGTCTTGCGCAATTGGTGGCTCGTTTTCGTTGGTAATTTTGCCGGTGCCCTCACCGTGGCAGTGATGATGGCGATCACCTTCACGTTCGGTTTCACAGAAGCGCCCAACCTCGTGGGCCAGAAAATCGGTACGATCGGCGAAAGCCGCACGATCGGTTATGCGGCGCATGGAGCAGCCGGGATGCTGACGCTGTTCATCCGCGGCGTCCTGTGCAACTGGATGGTTTCGACCGGCGTGGTCGCGGCGATCCTGTCGACGTCCGTTTCCGGCAAGGTCATCGCCATGTGGATGCCGATCATGCTGTTCTTCTACATGGGCTTCGAGCATTCCATCGTGAACATGTACCTGTTCCCTTCGGGCCTGATGCTGGGCGGCAAATTCTCGCTGATGGACTACATGCTCTGGAACGAGATTCCGACTGTTGTCGGCAATCTCATCGGCGGCATCACATTCGTCGGCCTGACGCTCTACTCGACGCATGTGCGTACCGGGGCCAAGCGTAATGCCGTCAAGCCTTCGGCTCGGCTCGCAGTCGGCGAGTAACAGTGTAAATTGGGGCTCCGCCTTACACGGCGGGGCTCCTGGACTTTGCGGGGAACTGTTTGGGGAAGATATGCGGCGCGATTTGGCGATTTCGATCGGGCAGCATTCCGACCCGGGCCGCAAGGAAACGAACCAGGACTTCCACGGCGCTCTCATCCCCGAGCAGCCCGCACTTGGCCTGAAGGGGATCGCGATTGCGCTGGCCGACGGCATCAGTACCAGTAGCGTCAGTCGCATCGCCAGCGAAGTCCGCAATCAAGGGCTTCCTGACAGACTACTATTGCACCTCGGACTCCTGGTCCGTGAAGTCGTCGGCGCAGCGTGTCATTGCCGCCACGAACGCTTGGCTCCATTCGCAGACCCGCAGCCAATACGCCTACGACAAGGACAGGGGCTATGTCTGCACCTTGAGCGTTCTGGTCCTGAAAGCCGCCTCCGCGCATATTTTCCACATCGGTGACTTGCGCGTTTATCGCGTATCCGGAAACACTCTCGAGCAGTTGACCAACGATCATCGCATCGCCGTCTCATCCGTTCAGAGCTATCTGAGCCGAGCCTTGGGCGTGAATGGCGAGGTCGAGATTGATTATCGGATGGTTCCGCTCGAGCGTGGGGACGTGTTCGTGCTGGCAACAGACGGCGTCTACGAGTACGTCGCGGCGCGGTTCATTACCAACGCAATAAAGCAACACGCAGCCGACCTGGACGGTGCTGCGCGCGCTGTGGTCACTGAGGCCTACAACAAGGGCAGCGGCGACAACCTCACTGTGCAGATCGTGCGCATCGACGGCCTGCCGGATGCGGAGGCCGGAGACGCCGCGAGCCTCGTCTCTGAGCTGCCGTTGCCGCCGCTGCTCGAGCCCCGAATGCTTTTCGACGGCTATCGCATCGTTCGCCAGCTTCATGCCAGCAGCCGCAGCCACATCTATCTGGCCGTCGACACCACCGACGAAAAGCTCGTTGCGCTCAAGATCCCATCCATCGATTTACGGGACGACCCCGCATATCTGAAGCGCTTCATGATGGAGGAATGGGTAGCCCGCCGGATCGACAGCGCCTACGTCCTGAAGGCGCTCCCACAGCCGCGAAAGAAGAACTTCCTTTATGTCGTCACCGAGTTTCTGGAAGGGCAAACTCTGACGCAGTGGATGATCGATAACCCTGCGCCCGATCTGGAAACGGTTCGCAAAATAGTGGAGCAGATCGCCAAAGGTCTGCGCGCATTTCACCGCAAGGAAATGCTGCACCAGGATTTGAGACCCGACAACGTCATGATCGACAAGACGGGAACGGTGAAGCTCATCGACTTCGGATCGACGCGTGTGGCCGGCGTCGCCGAGGCGCGGCCGGCGACTGATGGCGATGCCATACTAGGTACCGTGCAGTACACGGCGCCCGAGTATTTTGTAGGAGAAAACGGTTCGAACTCGATCCGATCTCTTCTCACTTGGCGTGATCGCTTATCAGTTGCTGACGGGGCGTTTGCCGTACGGAGCCCAGATCGCAAGAGCGCGCACCAAGAAGCAGATGAACAGGATCGCTTATGTCTCTGCGCTCGAGGGTGACCGTGACGTTCCCGCCTGGGTCGATGGCGCGTTGAGGAAGGCTGTCCGTATCGATCCCGATGAGCGCTATGAGGTGCTGTCGGAATTTCTGCATGACCTGCGCAATCCAAACTCCAAATTCCTCGACATTCGCACGACACCGCTCATTGATCGCAATCCGCTGCTGTTCTGGAAAGTTCTTTGCTTAATCCTCGTTGTCATCAATGTTGTCTTGCTCGCGAAATTGAAATGAGCGCCAGCAAACGAGACGCCGCCAGCCGCGGAGGCTGACGGCGCGTAGGGTTCAAGTGTTTCGATTTCAGGCGCGACAGCGCGGCAGATTGGCGGGCGCACGCTTCCACACGACCGTCTCGCCGAACATCTTCATGCCGGCGTAGCCCAGCACGACGAGCTTATCGCCCTTCAAGGTCAGCTCGACGTCGAACTTGCGCTCGCGGTCGGGATCGTAGACCCAGCCGCCCTCCCATACCGAGCCGCCGGTCGACCGGATGCCGCCGAGAATCTGCATGCCGCAGGCCTTGTCGTTGTCGGCATCCTTGATCCAGACGACCTTTCCGCAGAGATTGCCGCCGCAATCGGCGATTTCGACAGCGCCGCGGCCGGTCTCGTCATACCAGACGCCGATCGGGCTGGAGGCTGCATAAGAGGCGGTGGCGGTGACGATCAGGGCTGCTGCTGCCGCGGCGACCTTGGCGAGATTGCGAATGTGAGACATCGGCGGTGGCCTCTCGATTGGGGTTGCGCTTTGCTGCAAACGCAACGCAGGGGAATGGGCTGCTTCGTGCGTCCGTGGCGTTGATGCCTGCCGCAGCTCAGTCCACATTGAGGGGGGCGAGATCTGCGCGCTGTTACCGCCGTCACAAGGCGGGCGGGAAGCGATCTTCTCTAGCGGCGGATCAGGTTTCGCGCGGCCGCCCAGGCGATGGCGGTGCCCGTTCTCGCACCGGCGACGATCGGCAGTCGCGTTGCTTCCATCGCCGCGAGCAAGCGGGCAATATCCGGGTCGGCTACGGGCTGGCCGAGTGCCAGTGCTGCCGCGACGGGGGCCAAGACTTGCGTGAGCGCGACCCCGGTGCCGCCGTATCCGACATTGTGGACGATCCGCTTCGAGCCTGGGGCGTATTTGACGATGGGCAGCTCGGTGTGCGTGGCGTGGTAGCGGCCGGCCCAGGCTTCAGCAATTTTGGGTGCGGGAAGGCCGGCGAGGCTGGCCGCGAGCAGCTTGCCGAGTTTCTGCTCAATATCGGAGGGGACGTCAAACTCATCGACTTTGTGCTTCATCCGGTCGATGCCGCCGAGCACGACGCGGCCATTGTGCACGCGGTAGAAGACGTAGGCTGTGTTCAGCTCGACCGTGAAATCATCGCGCGAGTGAAGGCGAGCAAGGCTATCGGGAGATAGTTGCTCGGTCGCGATCATGTAGTTGAAGAGTGTGCGCGCACGGGGCTGCGAGGCGAGCGTGAGCGAGCGCGTGTAGGCGTTGGTGCAGAGAACGGCTTTGGCGGCAGTCATGGTTGTGCCGCCGTCGATCCCGATCTCGACGCCTCGCGCGGTTTCATCGATCCGCGTTACGCGCACGCCCTCTTGGATGTACACGCCGAGGGCCCGAGCGGTCCGCGCGAGGCCCTGGACCAGGCGGTAGGGCTGTACAGTGTGACCGGTTAGTTCGAGCGTGCGCAATTTGGCGGAACGGGGATGGCGGCCCAGGGCATTCTCGATCTTCAAGCCGCCGAGCGTGCGGCCAATGCGGTCGAGGGCGGCGCTCGTCAGATGGCCCGCTGCTTCCAGCCTCAGTGGAACGGCCTTGGCTTCGGCTTCGGGCATCTCTGTGGCAATGCGGCGGGCGAGTTTGGCAGTCGCGGCGTTGAGTTTGGTGAGCGCCCAGGCGTGCTCGGGGTTCGTATCGGCGGTGATGAGCCAGATCGGCGCAGCGAGCGGCGACATCAGTCCGCCATTGCGTCCGCTGGCACCGAAGCCGGCGAAGCTCGAATTCCAGAACAACCACCTCGGCCGCCGGGCGCGCCTCCTTGATCGCGATGGCGGTCGAGAGGCCGGCAAAACCGGCTCCGATGATTGCGATTTCCGCCGTGCGGGGCGGGTTGGACGCGACGGAGGCGCCGCCGCCTGCCTCGCGGTGCCAATAACTGCCGGCCGAATTTTCGCGTGCCGCCATGTCACCGTTCCCGTGGCCTGTCCGCGCGGAGCCTATAGCGGCATTTCTTTGCAAACTACTGTCACGGTGGGAACACGCGCCTTGGGGTGGCGCCGGAGAAGGATCTGCTTGTAATCTGGCCTGCGATGCAGCGGGAGAGCGGACGGCATGGCGTTTCGCACCACGGTCGGATCGACCACTTACGCGTTCGCTGATCTCAAGGATCTCTTGGCAAAGGCGACGCCGCCGCGCTCCGGCGATCGGCTGGCAGGGGTGGCGGCTGCGACGGCCGAAGAGAATGTCGCGGCCAAGATTGCGCTCGCCGATGTATCGCTGAAGCAAATCCTCGCCGATCCGGTCGTTCCCTACGAGTCCGATGACGTTACGCGCCTCATCGTCGACACGCACGACGCGACCTGCGTTTGCAGCCGATTTCGCATCTGACGGTCGGAGAGTTCCGCGATTTCCTGCTGTCGGAGACAGTGACGCACGATGCGCTTACAAAGCTTGCACCCGCGATCACACCGGAGATGGCGGCGGCGGTCTGCAAGCTCATGCGCAATCAGGACCTCATCCTGGCGGCCAGGAAATGCCGGGTCGTCACGCGCTTCCGCAACACCATCGGCCTACCGGGCACTTTCGCCGTGCGGCTGCAACCCAATCACCCGACCGACGACCCCGACGGCATCTCGGCGGCGATCCTGGATGGCCTGATGTACGGCTGCGGGGATGCGGTGATCGGCATCAATCCGGCGACGGATGCTCCCCAGCGCATCGCCGATCTGATCCGGTTGGTCGATGATTTGATCCAGCGCTTTGCGATCCCGACGCAGGGCTGCGTGCTGACCCACGTGACGACCTCGTTGGAGCTGATGGGCAAGGGCGTTCCGGTCGATCTCGTATTCCAATCGGTCGGCGGCACGGAGGCGGTGAACCGCTCGTTCGGCGTAACGCTCGATATCCTGGAGGAAGCGCAGCAGGCGGCGCACGCACTGAAACGCGGCACCGTCGGCAACAACGTCATGTACTTCGAGACCGGACAGGGCTCGGCGCTGTCGGCGGGCGCTCACCACGGCGTCGATCAGCAGACCTGCGAAGCTCGCGCCTATGCTGTGGCTCGAGCGTTCCAGCCGCTGCTCGTCAACACCGTCGTCGGCTTCATCGGCCCCGAATACCTCTACGACGGCAAGCGAGATCATCCGCGCCGGCCTCGAGGACCATTTCTGCGGCAAGCTGATGGGTCTGCCGATGGGCGTGGATGTCTGCTACACCAACCACGCCGAAGCCGACCAGGACGACATGGACACCGCTGCTCACGCTGCTGGCAGCGGCGGGCGTCAACTACGTCATGGGCGTGCCGGGCGCCGACGACGTGATGCTGAACTACCAGTCGACCTCGTTCCACGACGCGCTTTATGTGCGCGAAGTGTTCGGCTTGAAGCGCGCGCCCGAGTTCGAGGCGTGGCTCGTGCGAATGGGCATCACAGGAGCGGATGGGCAGCTGACGCCGCCGCGTTCCAATTCGTTGCTCACCCATTTGACGAAGGGGGCAGCATGAGCGGGTCACCGCGAGATCCCTGGTTCGGATTGAACGCTCGCACTCCGGCTCGCATCGCTTTGGGGCGGACCGGCTCATCTTTGCCCACCCGTGAGGTGTTGGCGTTCGCGTTGGCCCACGCGCGGGCTCGGGACGCCGTCCATGCTGCAATCGATGCCGACGCCATCGCTGCCGGCCTCAACGCGATGGGGCTCGGCACCCTCATTGTCGAAAGCGACGCCGTGGATCGCGCACTCTACCTTTGCCGGCCCGACTACGGGCGGCGGCTGGCGGCATCGTCTCGCGAAGAGATGTACGCAACGAATAGAGACGATTGCGACTTGGCTGTCGTCATCGGCGATGGACTATCGGCTGCGGCTGTCGAGGCCCATGCCGTTCCTCTAATGCGAGCGCTGCTCCCCCACATCGAGAAGCAGGGACTGAAGCTCGGCCCGATCGCGATCGCGCGCGGCGCCCGTGTCGCGTTAGGCGACGAGATTGGGCAAATGCTGCGCGCACGCGCGGTGGCGGTTTTACTCGGCGAGCGTCCAGGGCTGTCGTCACCGGACAGTCTGGGCATCTATCTCACGTATGACCCACAACCCGGTCGCACCGATGCCGAGCGCAACTGCATCTCCAACGTCCGCGCCGAGGGATTGAGCTACGACATCGCGGCGCTCAAGCTGGCTTGGTTGATAGGCCAAGCCTTGAGCCGCGGAGTGACCGGTGTCGGTCTTAAGGACGACAGTGACACGCTACTTTCGGATAGCGGTCGATCGCGGGCCGGCATTTCCAGCGCTTCGTGAGACATTCCGGCATTTCGTCCCGCTGCGTGGTGACCGGACGACCACAGCCCAAATAAATCGCACTCTGCCTGTCCGAAGGCGCTTGCCTTGATATTGTCGCCAGCCGAATGCAATTCATAGTTGCTGGACGCCGATACCAAGTGCGTGGATGGGGGAGTGTACGTATGTCGAGACGCGGGGGAATCGCGGCCATGGCCGCGATCATGATGGGCAGCGCGGGGATCGTAGCCCTGACTTGCTCGATGGCGACGGCCGAGCCTTCGCCCGCGGAGCCCCCCAAGGCCGAAGCCGCGGCGGTTCCGGTCAGCCCGCTCAATTCCGCGATCCGGCAAAAGCTCTCACAAACCTCCGTCAGCGCGCCAGAGCGCGACGAAATGAACGCCCTCAACGCCTATTACGGTGGTGGCGGGGAGCCGCTGTGGGTCACCGCGCTCGGGTTCACGCCGCGGGCGGAGAAGGCGATGGCGGAAATCCGCCAAGCCGACGATTGGGGACTCGAGGCAAAGGCATTTGCGTTGCCGTCGTTGGCCGATGGCGAGAAGCCGATAGCGGCCTTGGCCGACGCGGAAGTGAAGCTGGGTCTTGCCGCGCTGAAGTACGCCCGCTTTGCGAAAGGTGGCCGGGTCGATCCGACCAAGCTCGGCAAGTACATGGACATGAAGCCAACATTGCCGGAGCCCAAGACGGTGATCGCCGCTCTGGCGGCGGGTAGTGACGCCGATGCAGTGCTGCGCGGCTACCATCCCCAGCATGAGCAATTCCAGTTGTTACGCAAAGCGCTGCTCGAGTTCGCGCGGTCCCGCGAAGACGGAGGAGAAGCCGGCCGAAGCCGATACCGGGAAGCTGCCGGTGACCGGCCCGCTGCTGAAGCCGGGCGTAGACCATCCCGACGTGGTGGCACTCCGCAAGCGGCTCGGCGTGACGGTGCAGAAGGGCAGCGAGGAGCATTACGACAGCGCCTTGCTCGATGCCGTGAAGGCATTCCAGAAAGAGCGCAAGCTCGGCAATGACGGCGTGATCACGCCCAAGCTGCGCGTTGCGCTGAACGGATCTGCCGAGGTTGCCGCCAAGCCCGACCCTAAGAAGGATGTCGAGCGCATCATTCTCAGCATGGAACGCTGGCGGTGGATGCCGCAGGATCTCGGCAGCACGTACGTCTGGGACAATATCCCCGAGTACATGACCCGCGTGATCAAAAACGGCCAGGTCATTCACCAGGAAAAGATCATCGTCGGCAAGACCAACACGCAGACGCCGATCTTCTCGGCCCGCATGCAGTTCATCATCTTCCATCCAGACTGGGGCGTCCCGGACTCGATCAAGGTCAAAGAGATCCTGCCTTATCTGCGGCGTCCAGCGCAGGACAGCTTCTTCGGATTTGGCGGCGGCGGTGCGGATACGCGCGTGCTGCAGCGTCATAACCTCAAAGTGACGATGAATGGACGCTCGGTCGACGCTAGCCAGGTCGACTGGTCGAGCGTTGATATCCGGCAGTTCCAGTTCACCCAGCCGCCGGGTGGAAGCAATGTGCTCGGCGTCGTGAAGTTCCGCTTCCCCAATCGCCACGACGTCTACATGCACGATACGCCGCAACGCGAGCTGTTCGCGACCAAGACGCGGACCTACAGTCACGGCTGCGTGCGTGTGCATAATCCTCAGCGACTGGCCGAGGTTCTGCTCGGCGAAGATCAAGGCATGACCCCGGATCAGGTCGCAAACCTGATCAAAGGCGGCACCAAGACCGAGATTACGCTCAAGAACCAGTTTCCCGTACACGTCGGCTACTTCACGGCGGTGGCCGATGCGAGCGGCAAGCTCGAGACGTTTCCCGACATCTATGGGCACGACGGCCGTCTGACGCTGGCACTGTCCGGCAAACAGACGGAGTTCATCGATCCGGTCGACATCGCGGACACGCCAGCCATCGCGCGGCAGGCTCGAATCAAGACCAAGGCATCGAAGCAGGAAGGCCCCATGGGCATTCTGTCGGGGCTGTTCGGGAATTGAGATGGAAGCAGGAGGCCCGCAGCACGGAGCGGGCCCTAGCGATCGAGACTTACAACGCAAAACGGCGGCGAACTCATCAGAGTTCGTCGCCGTTTTTGCATTCCGGGTAGTCGCTGGTCTTAGAGGCCGCGGGCGCCGTTGGAAGCGGCGTCGTTGGACGCGGCGGCGACTTCCGTCAGCCACTTGCCGAACTTTGCCGAGAGGGCCTTGAGGATCTGCTGCAAGGACACTGAGTGACCAGCGGCGTGGGTAAGAGTTGCGGTGCTCATGTTCTTCTCCGTTTTTTACGTGTTGTCCGTGTCTCGTGATAACTGGTGTATGGTATGCCACGGCGGTCGGCAACGGATTTTGCTGCGTTGCAAATCTGGTATGCGGGAGGTGCAGGGGTATCTCCGACCTTCGTCGCAATCTCCTCAATCACTTGACTTTTAATCCGACAATTGTCGATTGCGACGGTCGGTTTTGCTCGCAGAGGGACAACGCCCCTCTACGCCCTCCATATTGCAGCGCACAAAAAAGACGAGACCTGTACGGTCCCGTCGGCGGCGTTTTGAATTCGTCGAATTGGGAAGGGTTAGCGGACCCCGGCGCCGAGCGCGTACGGCGGAATCATGCGCTCTTTCTTTTCGGGAGTTGCAGTCGTGCCTGAGGTGACCGGTTCGCTGCCGGCGACGACAGTGCTTCCCAGCAGGGCGCGCTGTTTGTCGTCGAGCGCGCGCAGAGCTTGAGCGACCGCATCGGTGGCTTCGCGGCGGGCTTCTTCGATTTCGTGAATGGCGGTGGTCCAGGCCCCCTTGGCTGCAGGCGACTGCGCTTTGGCTGCCGCGGCGCGACGGTTGATCTCTTCGAGATCGCGATTGGCGCGAGTCAGCGCATCGGTTGCGCGCTGCATGGCGAGGGTGGTGGCCGTATCCACGGCCGAAGTTTCGATCGCCGCAACGACCTGCTGCGGCTTGATCCCTGCGGTGCCACTGGCGGTGGCGGCAGGGGTTTTCACTACGGCCGGCTGCGCTTGCGCTGTAACCGCTCGGGCGATCTCGGGCGCTTCAGGGGTGACGAACGTCAGCTTGGCCGGCTCGGCTTCGGCCGGCAACTCGGAGGCGAACTTGACGCTCAGGGCCTCTGCTCGCAGGCGGATGTCGGCAGCGAGAACGCGTTCAGCCTCCGCACGGCGGTTGACGTCGTCGGAGGCGGCCAGCAGTCGTATCTCGGCTTCCTTGGTGGCTTCTCTGGCGGCCAACGCGGCCTTGTGGCGGGCGATGACGGCGTCGCGGGCGGCCATCAAGTCGGGCAGGCGGTCGGACCCTAGGAAGGACGGCAGCGATTTGCCATCGGCTGCAGGTGCTGTTTGTGCCGACACGGATCCGGCTCCGAAGATCGCGACCATGGCGCTCAGGGCTGGCACCCAGAAGCTGTGACGGCATCCGTTCATGACGCGAACTCCACGCAAAATTTCCCCCTCGGACCGGATCATCCGCCATCAGGCCTTGCCAAGCGAAGTTGGCACGACCCGCGGCGGCATCGAGCCGGCCTTGGCAACGCAACTGTGTTTTGTGGCTCCCCCGAGAAGCCCCCTCCGGCGATGGGCGCCGGTTCGTCTTTCAATCGATGGCCGTTATGTCGAGACGTGACTGCTTCACGAAAAGCAGGTTCAGCAACAAGCGAGCCGTCGACTGTGTACCTGGAGCCCCATCTTGCCGCCAAAATCGTCGAGAAAATGGCTGCGGCAGGCGGAGCGGCCGTCCAACCCGGAGCCATTGGTCTCAGATGCAGCATAGAAACGAGCGTAT
This sequence comes from uncultured Alphaproteobacteria bacterium, assembly GCA_963847435.1. GTDB lineage: Bacteria > Pseudomonadota > Alphaproteobacteria > Rhizobiales > Hyphomicrobiaceae > CAWJZR01. Next base: position 403,131 of record CAWJZR010000026.1, read on the forward strand.
TCGTATGGTGTTGGCGGCCCTTAATGGTGCTGGTAACCAGTCCGCGGGAAAATGGCGCGCCGCGGCAACTGTCTGGCGGAAAAAGGGTGGAGGACTAGAAAACTATAGGTCCTCCGTCTTGCAGTCCGCCCTCGAAGTCGGGCACGATTCTCAAGAGGCCATGATTTTGCGCCGCGATCGACGGCCGCCGTCATGGCGAGGGTTGCGTACCCTGTTTCAAAGTTCTTCGACCGCACAACCAAGGGGGTCTACCCGGATGCGCCTCGTGTCTTCGTTCGCCAAGCGCCTTGCGCCGTTGTGCGTTGCGCTTGCTTTCGTTTCCATGGCGTCCAGCGGCGCCCGTGCTCAAGGCTTCTTCGACTTCCTCTGGAGCGGCGGCTCGCGTGAGGTCGTGAGCTTCCCGGCGAGCTACCAGCCGCGCCAAGTCATCGTCAGCTTTGGCGATCGCAAGCTCTACTGGATCCACCAACGCGGCCAGGCGATCTCCTATCCGATCGCCGTTCCGCGCGAGAAGAGCCGCTGGCAAGGCGTGGCGACGATCTCCGACAAGAGGGTCAATCCGGCATGGACGCCGACGGAGGAGATGCGCCGGGAGAACCCGAAACTGCCGGTGTCCATGCCCGGCGGCCATCCTCTGAACCCACTTGGCGTGCGCGCGCTCTATCTAGGCGGTACGATGTATCGCATCCATGGCACCGATGCGCCGTGGACCATCGGCACCGCGGCCTCGAAAGGCTGCATTCGCATGTACAACGAGGATGTGCTCGACCTCTATCCGCGGGTGCCGCTGGGGACTCGCGTGACTGTGACTTGGCAGCGCTTCCAATGAAGCGGCGATTCCGCTGACAGGCGGGTTTCTGACCGCGGTCTTTCGAGAAAACATCACGCCGGCGGCTCGCAAAGGCCGCCGGCGTTTGTTTTATTGCGTCAGAGCGCATTCACGGTCATCAGCCCCACAGCTCGAGCTTCTCCCATTGCTCCTTCGGAATCTCGGCCCCGAGCTGGAAGGTAAACGACTGCGCCTTCATGAAGTCGGGGCTGAGCTGGCAGGTGAAGCTCAGCGCATACCAATGCTTGCCCGCCCGCACGGCACCCTCTTTGGCCACCAACATCGTGCCCTTGAGGCTGCCCGCCGCAACGTCGAGGACTTGACGCGGTCGGCTTTGCGCAGGCCCGCGTCCTTCCGCATCATCTCGAGCCCTTTCAGCGCGCAGGCCTCGTGCGCACGTTCTTCCGGTGCCAGCTTCGCCAGCGACTGCTCCAACGTCGCGGCCACAGCCATCCAAGGCGCTGCGATCAAACCGATCGCCAACGCAGCCAACTTCAACTTCATGCTTTGCATTCCCCCATCCCAGCGAGGCATCCATGCCGCCGTTGAAACATGGCTGCATTGCGGCGCCGCGGGTCGGAAGGCGATGATCTTTCGGACCATACGGTCGACCATGCTGCAGGGTCAGACGATCTTCCGCTCCACCGCGATCCGTACCAATTCGGCCTGGGTGCGTGCATTGAGCTTGACGCGCATCGCCGCGCAGAGGCTGGCCACCGTTTTGTACGAGACGTTGATGAGGCCGGCGATTTCCGACATGCTACGTCCTTTGGTGAGCAGCCGCAGAATTTCGGTGTCACGGGGCGAGAGCCGGTCGGCTGCGCGTGCGGACTCGGCTTCGGAGGTCTGCAGGAACGCCACCCTCTCTGCCATTCCCGCCGGAATCGTCGTGCCACCCGCGGCAACGATCTCGATTGCCTTGCGGAATTGCTCGGGATCGTCGTTCTTGCTCACGTAGCCCTTGGCGCCGCATTCGAGTGCCTGCGCCGCATACATTGCGTCGTCGTTCATGCTGAAGATGAGGATGCGGGCCTCCGGTTCCTCAGCCAACAATTGCCGCGTCAACTCGAAACCGGACGTGTCCGGCAGGTTGATGTCGATGATCGCAACATCGGGCTTGTGCTCCACATAGAGGCGCTTGGCCTCTGCGGCATCCTGGGCAGATAGGATTTCGCACGCGCCGTCTTCAGCGAGCAGCGCGCGGCACCCCGAAATGACGATTGGATGATCGTCGACGATCAGAACTTTCAAAGTCAGCCTCTGGCTTTGCGCTCATTCGCGCGGCTTGACACTGCGCAAGCGATCCGGACGAATGCGGCGCACGTGCCGGCAGGAGCCCGCAAGAGTGTGACGTGGCACGTTACTCGACAATTGACGGGTCGCCGGATGTCCATTCAATTCCGCTTGAACGCCCTGATCGGCGGGCTGCTCGTGGCGGCTCTGCTGTCGATCATCGTCACCATGATCATCGAGGCTGGGCCGCGCATTACCGCCGAGAACCGCAGCATCATGCGGCTGTCTCGGGAGTTCGTCGAGACTTCGATATCCTCGCTTGGTGATATGAGCGACCCGGCCGCTGGCCTCGTCACGCTGCTGGATGGATTGAAGGATTTGCGGCATGTCCGCATCTATCTCGACGGCCGCGCGGCTCCCGCCCAGGCCGGGCGGACGGTGGCGGAGGCCAAGCGGACCGGCTTACGCAAATGGTTGGCGCGCCTGATGCGGACGGAGCCGGACGAATTGCGCGTGCCCGTCGACGTGCGCGGAAAGAGCCTCGGAACGATCGTCGTGGCGTCGCAGCCGGGGGACGAGATCAACGAAGTCTCCGATGAAATCATCGAGCTTGCCCAACGCGGGCTGCTGCTCGTGCTGGCACTGTTCGCCCTGACCAGCTTCGTGATCAATCGCGCGCTGCAGCCGGTCGATCGTTTGGCGAGTGCGATGCGAACGATGGAAGCTGGTGACTACGATATCAGCGTGCCCGTGGGCGGTCCGCCGGAGATAGCCGTCATTTCCTCCCGTCTTAACGATCTAGCCGGTGCCCTGCGGCGATCGCGTTCGGAAAATCGCTGGCTCTCACAAAAACTCATTCGCGTCGAGGACGACGAGCGACGCGATCTTGCTCGCGAACTGCATGACGAGCTCGGGCCTTATCTTTTTGCCGTGCGGGCCGGCGGCACATCGCTGAAACGGGAAGTCGAGAAGCCGGCCATGGACCCCGCCAAGGTGATAAGTCTCGCCGCGACCATGCTGGAGCAGATCGACAGCCTGCAGCAGACGAACCGCCGCGTGCTGCAGAGGCTTCGCCCGGTAGGACTTAGCGAACTCGGCCTCGAAGCCACGCTGAAAGGCGTGATCGGGATCCTGCGGAAGGATGCGCCTCACATCGAAGTTTCGCTGTCCTGCCCGAAGGATCTTTCGAGCTTGGACGATACCAGCGCGCTCACCGTCTACCGCGTTGTGCAGGAGGGGCTGACGAACGCCTTCCGGCACGCTGGCGCCACGGCGGTCGAGGTCGGCATCGATCATGTTCCGCGCCCGGCGCGGCCTGCGGCGCTAGCGGATCGCGACCTTCTCCACATCAGCGTGCGCGATGACGGGCAGGGCATCGCCAAGCCATTGAAGCACGGCCACGGACTGACAGGGATGAGTGAGCGCGTCTGGGCGCTCGGCGGGGCGATCGAGGTTCGTGATGCGCCTGGGGGCGGCGCCCTACTCGAGGCATGGGTGCCAGTAACGTCCGCAGTGACGTCCACAGCCGAAGCCGAGGCGGCGCCACGGACGTGATGTCCTGACGATCGAAGCTCGTTAGCGGCGGTCGGCCGAAGCCGTGTCCACTGCGAGATACAACTTGTTGACCCAGCCGCTGACCCGCTCGAAGCGGACCTGGCACCATTCGGCGACGCATGTGCCGACCATGCGGATGCCGCGGCCATGCGGCGGGATCTCACCCACCACAGCCGCTTCGCTGGAGGGCGCGTTGCGAATGTTCAACACGTCATCGCTTGCCACGTGTTTTACCCGGAAGGCGAGGCCGCTCATCGGGCGGCCATACCGTTCGGGAGCCTGCATCATCGCTGCTCGATAGGTCGGCGCGCCGTATGCGGCTGGTGGCGGAAGCGGCTGCGCCGATGCCGTGAACTGGCTCGTAGCTGGCACGACGGACGGCGCCTCGGCGGAGACCGCCTGGACCGGTGCCGGCGGCACTGGCGTCGGGGTTACGGCGGAAGCTTGGGCCGCAGCTGAGGCGGGCGCGGCTTGGCCTGGGGCTGGCGGCGGAACGAGCTGCCTCAACGGCACGACCGTCGCCATTGTCGCGCGATGCTGTGTCGTCGTTCGCTTCTTGGCTGCCGGTTTGACTTGCGCTGTCTTGGCTTCATCCGGCTTTGCCGATGCGGCCTGAACCGGTTCGGCTGTGACTGCCTCAGCGGTAACTGGAGCGGCCGGAGCCGCAACCGGTTGCGTCGCCGGCCCACCGAGTGCCGAAGGCGTCGGCAATGCCGGAGCAGCGGCCACGACCGTATCGGTGACGATCGTCGCGGTGCCGCTGCGGCCATCGTCGCCGTACCAGCGGACCCTGTTGCCCTCTTGCCAGATCTGCATGCAGCTCGTGTCGGTGTCGAACCACTTCAGCCACTTGTGGCAAAGCTTGTTGTTCTCGACCCACCAGCGGCCGCGATCCGTGGATGCGCCGAGATACGCCGCCAGAATGGGGCCGGCGGTCCCCGTGACGCGGCCGTCGGCGCCGAATGAAAGCGGCAGCTTGGTGCCGAGCGGCGTATCGAGATGCACGGTCGTGCCGGCGACCGCCTTCTTCAAAACCTCGCCCGACAAGGATGGTGCGTCTGCCAGCGCGGCAGATAGTCCTGACATGGTGGCGAACAGGGCTATCGAAGCCCGCATCGATGATGGCGTGCCGGGTGCTGCGGCGCGCAGGCCATGACTGGTGAAGCGGGCAGGGGAGATGATGGTACGCAAAGACGCTCTCCGACAGGTACACGCTCTCAAAAGGCACCGAGCGTAGTTAACGAACGTTTAACCGCCGCGATCTCGTCCCTCGCAGAGATTGTGTGGGGGGCGTGGTCTCGTAATCGAGTCGCAATCTGAAAGCCCTTGGAATTCCTCAGGCTTTGAACGACCACAGCACCACTTCATGGCAAGAGTGGGTTGAACGACATTCTTCAGCTCAGCAAAATTTTTCGTCGGAGGATGGACCGCGTTTTCGCACGGAGGCCATTGCTCAGGGTTCGAAATGTTTAGCCGGAAGTCGGGTTTCCCCCTCACGCGGAGCTGAATAGCGTGCGGCCCGCTAGACGAGGCTGCTTTCTTGGGGGATCGAATGCTGAGTGATCGTGTCATCAACACCGTGATCGCCGCGGCAGCGGGGGTTTTCTTCACTATCGTGATCAGCGTATTTCGCGCCGCGGGTGCGGATATCTGGGCCGCGATCGTATTGGCCCTCGCCTCCGTCGCACTGCTCCTCGCTGCCTCGGGGGTCTGGGCCAACCGGCGCCAGTGATGCAGAAAAGTCGGCATCGCGGGCCGATTGCCCTGGATGATGTGTCCGGCAAGTTCGGGCCGTTCACGAAATGGTACGAATTCGCAACTTAGGTAGTGCATTTGGGCTCTTGACGCTTGGCTGATGGGTGAGCTGTCAGGTTGTGCGACGAGAAGCCGGATATGATGGTGACCACCATAAGAGCACGGTCCATCGCGCGACGGCGTTGGACGGGGGAATGCAGGGGTAAGCGTAACGAGAGCCTTTGAGAGCGCGGGCACACAGGCTCCGCCAGTAGCTGTTTGGCGATTTCTCGTTGACGCGAAAGCGAAAGTCTCAGGTATGGCAGGCTCATCTCTCGCGTTCATCGACGAGCTTCAGGGCGCAACCTATACAAGCCTCTCCGCAACTGATTTCGCAGTCGGCGTCGTCGATCCCGACAACTCGGGCCTGACCCCCACTCAGATCGACAGCCTGCAGGGCGCCGGCAAGACACTGTTGGCATATTTGAGCGTTGGCGAGGCCGAGACTTACCGCAGCTATTGGCAGTCGAACTGGAACACCAGTCCGCCAACTTTCCTCCTTGGTGCAGATCCCGATTGGCCCGGCTCGTACAATGTCAAATTCTGGGATCCTGCTTGGCAGCAGATCGTGATCAGCCAGGCGGTCGCGCTGGCGCAGGCGGGTTATAACGGCCTGATGCTCGATGTGGTGGATGCTTACGCCGTCGCTAGTGTGGCGGCGGCCGATGGCGGCGTCGATCAGGCGCGGGCTGATATGCAGCGATTCGTCCTGTCGATCTCAGCTGCGACGAAAGCCGTGAATCCGGAATTCAAAATTTACGACGCGGCGACCGGCGCGTTCCGGCTCTATAATCCCTGGGGCTCAGCCTATTCTGGCTCCGACCCGGCGGTGCGTTTTGAAGCCTCCATGTATGACCTCTACAACAATCATTGCGATTTCTACGTCGCAAAGGGGCCGGCGCTGGCCTGAGCCCGTTCGAGCCCGTCGACGCAGACGAAGTGCCTGGCGCGGCAATCTCAGCCCTCGCCGCGGCAATCTCAGCCAATATCGAAAGGGTACTGGACAGACCGCGGGCACGATGCTAGACGAGCCGAACTGGGGCCCGCGGGCCCCTTTGCCGTGAGAGCAGCTCGTCTGCAGCTGTTTGACCGGTACGGGTGATTAGCTCAGTTGGTAGAGCAGCTGACTCTTAATCAGCGGGTCGCAGGTTCGAATCCTGCATCACCCACCAAAAATCAAACAAAATCAGCACGTTATATGTAATAACCAATTACAACGCACACACGATAAAAACTATAAACATCTATAAACTCGCATACTAATTCCACAAGCGTTCCTTGTGCACCTCAAGTGTACACCCCGAATAGCACACAACGAACCCCAGGAGTGGCGTAGTAGAAAAGCCGCCATACTCGCACCAGGGCGTCTTGCGTTTCGGTCGGCTAAACAAGATCGACGACCCTTCTTTGCGCTTCCACGTCGGCTTCGATGTAGCGCTGGTGGTGCTCAGCGCTTTGTGTCCGGCCATCATTTGAACGTCTCGAAGAGAGCCACCGACCGTGGAGATCGTGCGCGCGGCATTGGTGATGAACGTGCGTCGTCCCGAGTGGCTTGAGCAGCCTTGCAGATCCGCAGCTCGATACCACTGAGCGAAAAGGTTCACGATGACGGCTGCCGATGTGCGCTGGGCTCGTTCTGTCGGCATGATGTAGGGGGTTGCGCGCGTCATCGCGGAGCTTCTGAAGAGCTGCTTTGAGACCCTTGCTCATCGGGGTCGCTCTGCCGGACAGCATGTAGCAACGCGTCGCCATCGCGAACGATTTCGTGTGATCGGACTGCGTGTCGACAAACAGCCCTGACAGCCCTGGCGCGCGGCGAACTCGACCCCGCTGCAACAAAAAATTAACTGTGTCAAGTCATTGCAATTAAAAATAACGATAAACTTGACGCTGTGTCAGCTGGATGTCAAGTTCCAGTCCAAGCAAAAGAACATTGGGTCAGCGCCGACAGACGAACCGCCAGCAGCGCATCGGCAGAGGGAGGATGCAATGGTTTGCCCTGCCGTCGAAATCGCCGGGAAGAAGGTATTTCTATTGAGCGGCTATCAGAGGTTCCCGCAGGCTTGTGGCGAGAGCAACAAGTCCAGGTCGATCCAGATCCAGGCAGTGGAGAAGCTACGGAAGTCTGCGAGCGACAATCCGGACGCAGTGGCGTTCGGCTACTTGGCCGGAAGATGGATCCCTGCAGCCTAATTACTTTGTCCTTTGGCTGGTCGAGCCGGTTTCTCCTCGCAGCAGGGCGCTATTGCTAAGTCGCACGGAGCGTTCGTGATCCATTTGCTTTTTGAATGTATACAGGTGAATAGCTGCTCGTGCGTCCAGGCACTCCCCCCATGCCTATGGCACACCCCCGTGCCCTGCAAGAGCAGCTCATGAGCCCTGAGGCATCCCTCGCCCCCCGAGCCGCCTCAGGGCTCACCCCCTCATTGCTAGGTTCCTGTTTGTCGTGGCAGCCAGCGAGCCCTAATGCGCCACGCCGGGGTCGGTGCCATCTTGCGATAGCGTGTCCCACTCCAGCCGGTCGATATCGCAAATGTCCAAGCCAGCGCCGTCATCATCGGTTGCGGGGCAGCCCATCGCCTCGCGAATTTCCGCGCGTAGCGCGGCAAGCCTTCGATCAAACTCGCTCGACGGCGGCGTCTTCGTCCTCGCCTCATGTCGAAGCCACATGTGCCGGTCCTCCCCCGCGTATGGAGGCTACGAGCCTCCTGTTTCGGTCCCATGCATCGACGCAACGACTCCCCCAACATTCCTGACCCGAACAGCACGTGATGAAATGGGGCTGTGCATGCCTTGCGGACAATTTGTCGCAGCTGAGGCACGGCGAGGCAACGCGTGCGCTGCACACGGCAACTCCACTTTGCGCGCTAACAAAAAAATTTGAGATTGCTTCCGATTTACCGCAGCGCAGCGTCGTGATTGTGTTGCATTGCGAATTATCCACAAGTGGATAAGCGGGCTCGGCGCATTGGTGCTGAACCACAGCTTGCGTAGGGTTGCCTGGGGTCAGTTGAAGTCCCTTCGTAGTCCTGAGGACGTCATGGTTCATCCAACTGTCAACGTCATGGGAAAGACGGTCATCCTTCTCAGCGGATACCAGAGAACGCCGCATACCGACCGTGCTCGGGGTGCCAATGCCGCCCTCAAGATCGAGGCTCCAGAGCAACTCTGGCTGTCCGCGTCGAAAAATCCCGATGCCGTGGCGTTTGGCTACATGGCAGGCAAGTGGGTCGCATCTGCCTAACCTGACCTGCGTTCTAGTCCCCGCCGAAGCTCTGCAGGTTTTTTGCCATCTCGCGTGAGAACGGAAGGTGTTTGGCGTAGAAGCGCTCGATCTGCTCCACACTCGTCCTGATGGTCTCCGCTTAGCAGCTGCCGCTTCGCCTTTGCCCGTGTCGTCATGTACCCGCCCTAGGGCTTAGCCAACGCAAGCGATTGCAAGGACGTCTTCACCAAAGTTTACAGAGTAAAGCCATGAATCTGGCGCTGGCTGGAAGTCTCGCGTTACCCCAGCTAAGCTCCATTTGAAGACGGCGGCTTCGCAAGGAGCCGCCGTTGTGAGTTCGTGGGCTCGCGGTTAAACCAGGTCGACAACTCGCTTCTGCGCCGCGGCGTCAGCCTCGATGTAGCGCTGGGTCATGCTGAGCGCCCTGTGTCCCGCCAGCATCTGGACGTCGTGAAGCGATCCTCCACGGTCGAGATCTTGCGCGCGGCGTTGGTGATGAAGGTTCGGCTCCCAGAATGGCTGGAACAACCTGGCAGACCAGCGCTCGAAACCACTGGCGAAGAGATTCACGATGAGGGCTGCCGATGTCACTGGGATCGTCGGTCGTGATCACATACGGCGACGCGCTGCGCTCGCCTGGAGCTCCACCAGCGCTGCTTTGAGGTCCCTATTCAGGGGGATCACCCGGCCAGAGCGACCTTGCTGGCTTCGTCTCGCAGCTGCAGGGCTGATCCGATTCTCCCTCCGCATCCGTGACCATGTCCCAGGTCAGCGACGCGATCTCCTTC